>NZ_BAAGSQ010000001.1:0-88850 GCF_054782355.1 Paraburkholderia jirisanensis
TCGGATGGCAAGGTCATTCTCAATGCGGCTAAGGAAGTCTGGATTGGCGCGGGCGGCTCCTATATCCAGATCAACGCGAACGGGATCATCAACGGGTCGTCGGGCCCGATCGTAGAGAAGACGCCGCAGTGGAGTAAATCCACTGCCACCACGGCACGTTTGCCGCTGCCTGTCATGCCACTGGCACCGATGGATCAGCAGCCGAACCATCTGTATAGCCAAACCTTTGACGTAAGTACGGTGATTGGAAACAGGGCGACGGGCGCGGTACTGGACGGTCGGCCGTACCGGATATATCTGCCTGACGGTTCGATCCACCAACAAGGCATGCTGGCTGACGGAGCGACGGTTCCTGTCCACACGGAACAATCAGTCAAGGCCAGGTGCGAAATTGGGGATGGCGACTGGAGCGCCATGGAAGACGCGTTTGATCACGATGAAGTTGATCAAGACGATGCGATACATGAATTAGCTGCAACCCCAGAGAACTTAGCCATTAACGAAGAGCGAACATGAACGCCTCCTCCAAGCATTCACCACCAGCGCCGAAAAATCCTTTCGTAAAAGCAACCTTCCTTTTTCGAGATGTGCTGCAGAAGCCTATCGAAGGACTCGCTGTTCAAATAAAGCCGAGTGCTGGGACGCAGGCTGCCGTCGCGTGGATCATCACAGATGTGAACCCTTCAGACATCGCAGATCCGGGCGCTGTAGTGCGGGTGTCTGATAACGCGTCTCCTTCCAATCAGAATATCGTTGAGGTCACCACCGACAAGGATGGTGTCGCGACGACGATTCAGAATGCCGCACGTGGCCAGCCTGTTGATGTGCTGGTGAAGAATCGGCGCGGAGAATACGTCTGGAAGGCGACGGTCACGCCGCAAAAGGATATTAGTGCGTTCACGATCGTCAGCCCGGAATACCACATTGAAGCAACGACAAGGCTCGATTCAAAGGAAGCGCTGGAGCAGAACCTTGATCTTCCTTTGGTAAAGCACGGGGAGGTGATGACGATTGAGCGGTTTTTAAAGGACTTTGGTCCTTATGTGGGATGGTCACATAAGGTGACCGAGCAAGGTCAGGTTATAAAGGACTTTCCTGTCAAGCGCAAAGAAACAATTGAGAATCCACAAAACCATAAAAAGAAAACTCACATCACGGTTGAGCATCATTACCGGGTGATCGACCAAGGGAAGCCCAGAACTATTTTATTCAATATACTTGGCTCCCGGTTGAACTACCCATCGTCCGAGAGTTTTTCAGAAGACCAATTTAAAAATATGGCAAAGCAACTTGATGTCGAAGTTGCAGCCATCAAAGCTATCGTTCAGCAAGAATCGAAAGGACATCCCTTTCTAGAAAATGGTCTACCTCCAATTCTCTACGAGAGAACACACTTTTACGACCTTGCAATGAAAAAGCAGGTTGCCTTGAACAAGTCAGCTGCTCACCAACACGTAGGAAAAAACGAAAAACTCCCAAAGGCGCACGGTATTGAGAACCCATATCCAGGACATCCCGATCTGTGTTTCCCGAAACCGGGAACCTATGGTCCAGCCGGGCTGCATCAATACGAGAAATTAATTCATGCAACGAAACTCGATTCTGAGGTCGCTTTGCAGGCGTGCTCATGGGGAGGATTTCAAATCCTCGGTGAGTATTTTTCGCAATGCAACTGCTCAACAATCCATGAATTCGTCAACAAATCCATGTCAGGTACACCAGGACAGATTGAGATATTTATCGAATTCATGAGGAATATGAAACCGGAGGCAGTTCGTGCATTGAGAAATCGAGAATGGGAGGCTGTGGCAGGATCCTATAACGGACAAAATTGGAGGAATGCAAATCCCAATTACGCTATCAATCTGAGAAAATATTATGACAAATTTAACTAAACTATGCGCAGCAGCGATGATTTTTCACTGCACGTGGGCATGGGCCGGGGAGGCCATTATTTTCGATAGGCCTGGCTTGACTGGATATAGAGAGAATAATGAAATTTCTGGTATGCATGCAATGGAAAATGGAAGATTTTCATGCATATTCTTCTTTTTTGAAGATAAATCTGTACCAAGCACAATACACGAAGATGGATTTTCCGAAACAAAAATAATGACATTTGGCCCAAATGAAAAGTCGTTTTTATTTGAGGATAGAGACAAAATATTTGATATACCCGGAAAGTTGTATGATAAAGACAGGCATTGGATTATAAAGACCGCAACCGCACAGGCGGGCTGCGAGACGTCGGCGGGAGTGTTCACGTTCGACCGCCATAGTCTCAGTGCTAGGACCTATACAATCGCCGACGAGATTCCGGCGATTGGTATTCGACTTGTAAAGAAAAAATCATCTCTTTACAACTATAAAAATGGAAAATATGTGATCAGAAGAGACTACCTAACAAAATGGGATGGCGTTATTCAAATAAAAATCCAAGGTAATTTTTCTTACGTGCGCTTTGTAGATGCGCGCGCAGACGCAAAGACATTTGGAAGGGTTACCACCGGTTGGATTCATTCAACTGATCTCGTCAATCCATTTCCAATGTTCTCGAAAAAATGAAATGCGATCTTACCATTAATCTCCAGGAGGTCTTACCCTAGCACCACAGGTCATAATCCATAAAATATTAATTACTCGGCATATTGATTAACTTTATTTTCAAACGCATTAATTGTATTTAAAGACACTTAAAGTCAAAATTAAATAAATTGTCAAAATCCAGCAAGGTCAGAAAATTTCTCAAGGAGGGAGATTTAATGAAAAATGTAACTTCAATCTGTCTCATATTTTTTATTTTTTTATGGAAAGACACACGCGGAGGTGAAAAATCACCAAGCCCACGATTTGCAATTGAATAATATGCTTCTCGAAAATCAATGTGGATATTCGTTGGATAAAAATTTACTCATGCGAGCGTCGAAGTCATTTTCCGAAATTGACGACAATTCAATATTTGTGAATTTCTATATCAGCCTCACACCCATTCGTAGGGCTATTCAAGGCAAGCTCTCGTTCAGTTGCCTGAAGCGCGGGCTGACTGACCTGCCGCAGGACGCCGCTGAGAAAACAACCGCCGCGGACGAAATCACACTCGAAGACTCAGGAGGTAGATATGCTCGCAATATCGTGTGGCAAAAAAGATATCAAGGGAATGGATGGACGGGAACTATCGCGTACGTAAATTCAGTTTCATGTGATCAGACAAAACTGGTAATTCCAGATTACTTTTTTGTGTGCCCCAATATGAATGGATTAGCATGCTTTTCTTACGAGATCGAAAAAATTCGGCTCAAAAGAAAGGAAAGCGATCAAATTCCGAGCTTATTGCACGAGATCTCACTCATCGCCCCCCAGCACGGCGCCCAATGACTCACAGGTTAGAGATTTAAAATATTTCTTTAGCCGAAAAAATACATACTTCAGCTAACACAAGCAATCACGGCGCCTGAAAGATCGCTTTCACGATGATTTTTCTGCAATGGTACTTATCCGACTTTGTTTGAAAAGTTATATTGCGCGGCCAAAACCGCCACAACCACAAAATGAATTTTGGATTCCACTAAAATGACCAAAGCACCAGTCTGCCACGACGACCCAACCACCACAGGTGGCAAGGTGATCGCAGCTGCATCAACCATGTTCGACGATGGTCGCCGCATCGCGCTCGATCAGGAAACAGCGACGTGTGGAAATTGCCCTGGCGAGCATCCAATCCACGGAACGGGAACGGACATGAACGAAGATGGCCGCGCCTGTGTACTGGATGGCGATCCCGTACAGTGCCCCTGCGGCAGGAACCATGTTCAGGCTAGCCCTGACGCCGGATGCTCGGTGGGTTGACATCAAACGGCCCCCAAATGTCCCCCCGACTTCAAAATCCCCCCGTTCTCGCGCGCTTGTTCGACGAACCGTACCGCTTTGGCTTCTTCCAGGCGGTGCGACTGCTCGAAAACTGGTTCGCTACGCATGGAGGCGCGCGGCCGCGCAATGCCGTACCTCATCACATCGATTTCCGCACTACGCTGGCCACAGCCTTCCCTCCGAGCGAAATCGAGCACGCGTCGCCGATCGATAAAGAAGGCAAGGACCTTAACGATAAAGCGGCCCAATTGCATGCCATCGTAGCAAGCGAGATTTCACGAGCCACCGTAACACCAGCGCTCTTCGGCTTGCTTGGCAGTCAGGGAGCCTTGCCGCTGCGATACACTGAGCAGGTCGCCACCGATGTGCACCTTTACCGCGACCGCGCATCGCAAGCTTTCTTCGATATCTTTTCGAATCGCGCGACCGCGCTGTTTTACGCAGCGTGGAAGAAGTACCGTCTGCCCTTGCATTACGAGCTCGATCGCAACAACCGGTATCGCCCAATACTCCATGCGTTGGCTGGCGTCGCAGACCATAGCTCGAACAAGGCGCTGCACGAGGAACCCGGCGCGCTCGCGGATGACGCAGTGGCCGGGTATAGCGCAGCGGTCCGTCATCGCGCGATGTCAGCCGTGTACCTGCAGCGAGTCTTGTCCGATTACTTTGGCGTGCCCATCCGCGTCGAGCAGTTCATCAGCAAGAAGTACGTGGTTCCGCCGAGCCAGCAATCCAGCACCGGAAGTGCCCATATGGCGCTGGGTTCGACGGCAATCGTCGGTGCGCATGTCTGGCTGCGTCATGCTCGCGTCCGTCTTGTCATTGGCCCACTGTCGGCAGACGAGTACGAAGAATTTTTGCCCAGGTCCAGACGCTCGTCTGCGCTGACCCGTCTTTTGCAGCTACTCGTAGGCGTAACACTTGAATTTGAAGTGCAGCCGGTACTGAGGCGAGAGGAAGTCAAATCGTTTGAGTTGGGCTTGAACGGCCGACTCAACTGCAACGCCTTCCTTGCGACACGTCCGTCCCGGACGGATCGCTCAGACTTGCGTTACACGCTGAACAAACTGTCGATCATCGGATCGGAACAAGACCTTGGTTCTCGCTAAACATAGGTCGCAGCGCTGATACGCTGCGACCTGCTTGAGGGAATGACGCTTCACAGCCCTTGCGCATCGCGTCGCCGTTTCGCTTCTGCAACGAGTTGCCCCCACTCAACTTCACTCGCCCGCTCCTTAACGACCTCGACAATTACATCGGCCAGATTGCCATATCGCTTGGCAACGCTCATTCTTCCTTTGATCGCACGCAGTTCATTCTGAAGACGCGTCACACGCGCTTTACTTCTCTCATGCTCGTACGATCCTGCGCGGAACGTTCTGACAGACCGCTCGGCTGCCGCGAGCGCGCAAACGAGACCTTCGCGCTCGGATTCAAGCGGCCCCGCTTCGCGCGAAGCGGGCGAGGCCTTATCAGCACAAGGAAATGGTGTTTGCTCTGGACGAGCCGAAATAGAACGCATGGTGCAGCCTCCTGTATCAGCGATTCAGTCTCGCTCCCATCGCCAAATGGGTGAGCGGGACGCATAGCAGGGTTGGCGAACCGGAGATACAGGAACCCGGCATACCCGAAGGTATCCCCACCAGCGCCCGCCCATTGAAGACGTACACCAGCAAACGGACAAAAAAAAGCCGCCAAATCGGCGGATGTCCGCCTGTATCTCATCGAGTCGCCAAACCCGGTCCCGGTGTTTCCGGGACCTCGAAAGTATATCGAAAGCAGGGAATCAAATCGAGTCGCCCTCGAAAAAATTCGAGGGCGACTCGTCATCTCCGAGCGTAACCAATGAGATAGAACAGAAACACCAAAACGCTCACAGCAAAGAAGCGCGAAGTGCAACGCCCCACGTCATCGCAACCCTAATCCGCTTCACCTGACCTCCCAGAACAAGATTTGCTCTGACGTGCCAAGATCAGAGTAAAGATTGTCCGACCGCCCTCTGAGCCACGACAACGGGTGGGAAATCTCTGAAAAGCCGAGACGAAAGCGCAAGAACGACTCCGTCGACGGCATAAGAATGTCCTTGTTCCAAAGATCAATATGACCGCCGCTGGCATTGCCTCGGCTTTCGCCGTCACTCGTCCAATAGCTCGAGAATTGAATGATCCCAGTACGTCCCTGAATCTTGCTCTGCCAATCCGCACCGGTGACGTTCTCCGGCGTCGGCAACCCGGCGAACGGTTGCAGTTTCAACCATTGCCCCATTTCGTCGGCACGCGTTGCTGTCGCCTTCCCGTCGAGCAAGATACGTCCAATGCCTGGTTGACCCGACATGGGCTTGATCAGTCTTGCCGAAAATGACGTCATCTCAATCCCGACACGATGAAGCGTCACGCTCATCCGGATTGCGCATTGATTTTCGTAGCCGGGGTTGTCGTATGGATTGCCACGCGGATATTTGGCCCAAAGCTCCGCGAAGGTGACGGCCTTTAGCGCCGCCCTCTTTGTCGAGCGTCGCGTATTGTTCCTCATGACACTGCCCGGCACGGACGTGTCGATTCGATGCCGGCGATCACCGTGCCATGTTCATCAACGGGAACGAACAGCGTCGAACTGCGCGGTTCGCGGTGTGGACTATCGGTGATGACATCCCCGTTATCCAGCCGGCTGCCAACGATCGCGTACGCGACTTTTGGGTTGTCCGCCATGCCTATGCCGGTGACGATGCGCGCGCGACTGCCGTCACGGTATTGCACGAAATCGCCTACGCTTGCCGCATTGCGATTCGCTCCCGGCACAATCCAGTTGCCGGTAGATTTGAGAAGAACTCCGCCCCGCGCAGTTGTTGCCCCGAACACTGCAAGGCGGAAATCCGGATCACATGGAGTCGGTGCAACCCAATTTGCGTCGAATAGCCCTGGAATGCTTTGGCCTTCAACGACAGGGATGCCAAAGAGTAAATTGGACCACGGAGTGCGGATGATCTTGTCGCCATTGCTCAGGCGACTTCCAACGAGTGCGGCGGGCCGATTCTTCAAAAGCGACGCAGCACCCGCGCCGTCCGTGATGACGGCCTCGCTTCCATCCGCATAGGTGACGATATCGCCAACGCACGCAACCGGCAGACCGCAGATCACGAAGCCTGAGCCACTTGTCACGCGACCACCGTATTCGGTGCGCGCACCGACCGTGGCGAAAGGATGGAAGTTTTTGCTTTCTGGTTGTTTCGACATTTTCCGGTTCCTGAGGTAGCGAAAACTGCCGGCCAGTAACGCGACCAGCAACGCGATGGGCGAGATAAATATCGCCCGGATCGCAATCCTCTGTGAACACGGAAACGTGCCGCTATAAGCAAATTCTGAAAAACGCTGATGAGCGAGCTAAGTGCCGTTGACGTGTGAGCATGGGCGCTACACGGCAGTCAGCCTCGCTATTTGATAGGCCGATATCGCTACGATCCAGTGCGGAACGCTCTGACAGAACTGTTCATCAGCCGCAAAAGCACTCAGCGAGCGGCGCCTCCCGAATGTTCTCACCTTGAACGCACGAAAGCGCCTTTGAGAAGCGCGGCCTGATCGAGATCCCAATCCAAACAAAGCGGGAACCTACTGGAAAACAAGGTAGATTCGCCCATCCTTCACATTCCCACTGCAGCACCAATCGCACGCTCAAACAAAAAACGGGAGCCTAAGCCCCCGTTCCCGAAAACCCTCACCTTACCCTTCACAGGGCAAGTGAAACCCTCAAACCTTCCGCTTGCTCCGCCGGAACTGATCGAACAGCACCGCCAGCAACAGAATCCCACCACGAATCAGATACTGATAAAACGTCGGCACATTCAGCAGGCTCATCGCATCCTGCACCGAGCCCATGATCAGCACACCAACCAGCACACCGGAGATCGTCGCCACACCGCCGGTCAGCGACACACCACCCAGCACGCAAGCCGAAATAACACCAAGCTCAAGCCCCACCGACGTCTTCGGATCGCCAAGGCTCATCCGCGATGCGAGCATCACACCCGCAAAGCCAGTCACCAACCCTTGCAGCACGAACACCGTAATCTTGATACGCGTCACCGGCAAACCCGCCAGCAGCGCCGCCTCACCATTACCGCCAACGGCCAGCACATTCTTGCCAAACACCGTCTTACGCAGCAGAAACCCGAACAACACAAACCCAACAATGTTGCTCCAGATCGGAAACGAAATCCCGAGGAACGAGCCACCACCAAGATCAAAGAAGCTCTCTTCCGAGATCATCACCGCGTCGCCATTCGACGTGATATACGCAAGCCCGCGCACCACTTCCATCATCGCCAGCGTAACGATCAGCGAGTTGATCTTGTAGCGCGCCACCAGCACACCATTCACCAGCCCAACAAACCCACCCGCCAGCACACCGGTCGCAACCCCAAGCGTCACACTATGCGTCGCCGTAATCACCGTCGAAGCCGCAACCCCAGCAAACGCGACAATCGACGCCACCGAAAGGTCAACTTCCCCCAACGCCAGCACGAACATCATCGTCACCGAGATCGACCCGATCAACGTAACCGACAGCAACAACCCCTGCATATTTCGGCTAGTCAGAAAATCCGGCACGGCAAACGACAGCACCGCGAACAGGATCACGAACACCATCACGATGCCGGACTTGTTGATCAGATCCCAGGTCCGCGCCGCGTGCGACGCAGCGACCGGCGATGCGGCACGCTGAGCAGAAGTGGTTGGAGTTTGCATGGTCTTTCTCATCCAGTGCGCGCTTAACCGCGCGCGATTGCTTGTCGGCGGCTCACTGCGGCAGAGCCAGTTTGATCAGTTGGTCGGGGGTGGCCTGCGCCTTCGGCAAATCGCCGACGATGCGTCCTTCCTTCATCACCAATATGCGGTCGGCGATGCCGATCACCTCGGCCAGATCGCTCGATACGACCACCACCGTGCGTCCCGCTTCCGCGAGCTCGTACAGCAGTTCGTAAATTTCCGAACGCGCACCGACGTCAATGCCGCGAGTCGGTTCGTCGAGCAGGAACACGTCAATGCGTTCGGCCAGCCAGCGCGACAGGATCACCTTCTGCTGGTTGCCGCCCGACAGCGTGCCGATCGCCGTTTCGGTGTTGCGCGTCTTGATCGACAGCTTGTCGATGTACTCGCGCGCGAGGTCGCGCTCGCGCCGCGCGTTCAACAGAAAGCGCGCCGCGCTGAAATGGCGCCGCGCGCTGATATTCAGATTGTCGGCAACCGAGGCGATCGCCACGATGCCTTCCTGCTTGCGGTCTTCCGGGCATAGCGCAATGCCGGCGCGCACTGCATCGCGCGGCGTCGTGAACTTCATGCGCTTGCCGTTCAGTTCGATATGGCCTTCGCTTGGCATCACCGCGCCGTAGATCAGCTTCATCAGCTCCGAGCGCCCCGCGCCCACCAGCCCGAAGAAGCCAACGATCTCGCCTTTGCGCGCAGCAAACGACACCGGCGCGGACAGCCCCGGACCGAGCAGCCCCTTCACTTCGAGCTGCACGTCGCCGGTCTGCCGCGTGCGATAGCCATACACATCCCGAATCGACCGGCCGACCATGCAACTGATCAGCCGGTCGCGGTCGAGGTCGGCAACCGAGTCGAACGTTTCGATGCGCCGCCCGTCACGGAACACCGTCACGCGGTCGCATAGTTCGTACACTTCATCCATCCGGTGCGTCACGTAAATCACCGCGCGGCCCTGCGCGCGCAACGCATTGATGATCTTGAACAGCTGTTCCGTCTCGCGCGCGGACAATGAACTGGTCGGCTCGTCGAACGCAATCACGCGCGCATCGCGCATCAGCGCCTTGCCGATTTCGATCATCTGCCGCTGTCCGATCGACAGCCGCTTCACCTGCATGTTCGGGTCGATCGATTCGCCAAGCCGCTCGAGCTCGTCGATCGCCCGTTTCACCATTGCCTTTTCGTCGAGCACGCCGAAACGGTTCGGCAATTGCCCGAGCATCAGATTCTCGGCAACCGTCAGTTCCGGGACGAGATGCAACTCCTGGTAGATGATCGCGATGCCGGCCTCGATCGCCGCCTTGGTGGTCGTGAACTTGTGTTCCACACCGGCGAGGCGCAACGCGCCCGAAGCCGGCTGGTTCACGCCCGACAGCACCTTCAGCAGCGTCGATTTGCCCGCGCCGTTCTCGCCCATCAGGCCGTGCACTTCACCGCCGCGCACTTCGAACGACACGTTATCGAGCGCCAGCACGCCCGGAAACGCGACGGAAATCCCGTCGAGTTCCAGGCGCGTGCCGGACCCGGCGCGCGCCGTCTGCGCTTGCGTTTGCGTCGCTTGGGCGGCACTCATTTCATTGACCGTCATCGTGCATGTTTCCCGTGTTGCATCCCGATCCTGCTAAACACCTGCTATAGGTACCGCCCTACCGCTTAAATACCGAGTTCGGTACGCACGTCCTTCCAGTTGTCGCGCGTCATCAGCTTGCCGGTGGTCTGCGTATCGGCGGCCGGCTGCTTGCCGCTCTTGATCCAGTCGACCAGGTTCTGCGTGCTCTGCTTGCCGTGGTTCGTCGAGCTCACCGCGATCGTGCCGTAGAAGCCGGTCGGTTCCTTCTTCTGGAACTCGGCGAACGCTTCGCCCGCGCCGTTGATGCCGACGCCGATCACGTCCGAACCCGGGATATGCAGCTGCTCGGTAGCCCGCACGCCGCCCAGCACGGTTTCTTCGTTCAGCGCGAAGATCACCCACTTCTTGATGTTCGGGTGCTTCGACAGCACCGGCGAAGCTGCGTTGAAGCCGCCTTCGTCGTCGGTGGTCTTTTGCGGCGCGTCGAAAATGTTGTCCTTCTTGAAGCCGTTGGCGAGCAGCGATTCCGTCGCGCCGTCGGTGCGCAGCTTGGCGGTCGGCAGTTCGTAGTCGGTGATGCGGATCGCGCCCACTTCTTCCGGCTTCCAGCCGCGCTTCTTCATTTCATCGGTAATCGCCGTGCCAACCTGGTTGCCGATCTTCAACGCCGACATGCCAAGGTGCGGCACGCCTGCGAGCGGCTTGCCGGTCGAATCGACCAGTTGATCGTCGACCGTCACGAACTTCATGTTGTAGCGCTTGGCGCGTGCCTGAATGGCCGGTCCGAGACGCACGTCCGGCGGGCAGATCACGAAGCCCTGCGCGCCTTGCGCGCCGAGATTGTCGATTGCGGCCAGCACTTTCTCGCCGTCCGGCGTGCCGATGTTGACCACCGAGAAGCCTTCCTTCGCGCCGAGCGCGGTCGCGGCTTTCTGCTCGTTGATGAACCATGCCTGCTCGGGCATCTTCACGAGCATGCCGATTTTCAGCGGCGTGTCGGCGCGTGCGGTCATCTGCAGCGCGAACGGCGCGGCGCACAGCGTCGCGACGAGTGCCGACAAAGTCAGACGACGAAACTGGTTGGTCATGCGTGTCTCCATGGATAAGTCGTTGCCGACCCGGTAGGTGCGGTTACTATCTTGCGGGCTCAAGCGCGCCCAGCGGCGCGCTTTGCCTTCGCGTGGTTTAAGAGTTACATCCCCTGTTGCGCTTTGATATTTCGCTTTGCTGCGTGCATTGAACCGAGCGGCTCAATCCTCGAAGGGCTCGACCGCTTGATGGCTGCCCAGCAGGAACGCATCGGCCACGAGGCGCAGCGGCCGCACGTCGACGTCCTGCTCGCCGTGCTCGATCAGCCACTGGAAGCGCTCGTAAAGCGCCGGATATTCGCGCTCCGGCCCGAGATCCACCGGCTTGCCGGCGAGACTCAGTTTCTTGCCGCCTTCGGTCAGCAGCAGCGTGCCATCCGCGGTCGTCACTTCGATTTCCCACTGTTCGACCGGGCCATAGCGCCAGTCGAACGATGCGTGCACCGGTACGCCGATTTCATCGTTGAAGTCGAGTTCGGCGGCAATCGGCGTTTGCCGGTTGGCCGGCACCGACAGCGTCGCGGACTTCAGCACGACTTCGCGCGGCAGCATGCGCGTGACGATCGACAGCGCATTGATGCCCGGATCGAACACGCCAAGGCCACCCGGCGTCCAGATCCATTCCTGGCCCGGATGCCAGCGGCGCACGTCTTCTTTCCAGCGCACTTCGACATTCTTGATGGCGCGATTCGCGAGCCATTCGCGCGCCGGTTCGACGGCCGGCGAATAGCGCGAATGCCACGTCGCGAACAGCGTGCGGCCGGCAGCGCGGGCCATCTCGCGCAGCACTTCCACTTCGTGCACGCTGGCGCCCGGCGGCTTCTCGAGCATTACGTGCTTGCCGGCGGCGAGTGCCGCGCGCGCCTGATCGAAGCGCACGTGCGGCGTCGCGCACAGCGAGATCGCATCGAGTTCGGGCTCGGCTTCGAGCATCGCTTCGATGGTCGTGTAGTTGCGTACGCCGTCCACTTGCGCGTTGCGGCTTGCGCAAGCGATCAGCTCGAAGCGATCGAGACCGGCGATAGCCGGCAGATGCTGGTCGCGCGCGATCTTGCCGACGCCGACGATACCGATAGTCAGTTTCTTGTTCATATAGGTTGCGTGCTCAACGGCTTGCCGGTTCGCTAGTAGCTTTGCTTAGTGGCCCCAGCGCAGTGCAAGCGGATTCGCTTCGCGCGCCAGTTCCAGCAGTTCGGCGCGCGTCGCGCCCGACAGCGCCTCGAGCGGATGACGCACCGCGTCGCTCTTGATCACCCCGCCTTCCATCATCACGGTCTTGGTCGCGCGCAGGCCGCACTGGCGGTTTTCGTAGTTGATCAGCGGCAGGATCTTCGCGTAGCCGGCGCGCGCTTCGTCGCGTCGTCCAGCGCGGAATGCGTCGAATACCGGACGGATCAGGTCCGGCAGCAGCGCGCTCGACATCGTGCCGGTTGCGCCGGCATCGAGATCGGGCATCAGCGTGATCGCTTCTTCGCCGTCGAACGGGCCTTCGATCGCGTCGCCGCCGGCTGCGATCAATGCGCGCAGCTTGGCCGCGGCGCCCGGCACTTCAATCTTGAAGTAGCGCACCAGCGGCAGTTCGCGCGCGATGCGCGCAAGGAACGGCACGCTCAAACCAACGCCGCTCAACGGCGCGTCCTGGATCATCACCGGCACGCCAGCCGCTTCCGCCACGCGCGCGAAATGCTCGAACATCGCGTTCTCGTCGACCCGCAGCGTCGCGCCGTGATACGGCGGCATCAGCATCACGATGCCGGCACCGGCCGCCACCGCGCGCTTCGCGCGCTCGCTCGCGATCTGCGTGCTGAAGTGGCTGCAGGTTGCCATCACCGGCACGCGGCCTGCGGTGTGCGACAGGCACAGGTCGACCAGCGTGTCGCGCTCCGCGTCGGTCAGCACGAACTGCTCGGAGTAGTTCGCAAGAATGCAGATGCCATCTACCTTCTGATCGACCATGCAGTCGATCACGCGGCGCTGGCCGTCGAGGTCGAGCTCGCCCGACGCGGTGAACGGCGTCGGCGCAACCGGAAACAAACCGGAAAAACGGGGCGAAGTAGCCACTATTTGAGACTCCTTGATCCTGTGCAGCGCGCAACCGCGCATTTTTTGAATAGCCAAACTATATGCGTAGGCAATCCGTCTAGTGATTGGTGTTTTCCCCCATTCTCGGCGCATAAAAAGTCATTCTATTTGTTCGCCACTCCGGGTAAATTCTCGTTATGCGTCCCGTAGCATTGCTGTCATCGTCGTGTGCCTCCTGTATTGGCTCCGACCAAAAGTCTTGCTACAAGTCCCTATAGCGCAGCAAATCGATCCCCCATATAGTCTTACTATATTGACCAAATTCGAACGGAACAACATGACTGACCAACCTCGCAAGCTTCGCTCCGCACAGTGGTTCGGCACCGCCGACAAGAACGGCTTTATGTACCGCAGCTGGATGAAGAATCAGGGCATCCCCGATCACGAATTCGCCGGCAAGCCGATCATCGGTATCTGCAATACGTTCTCGGAGCTCACGCCGTGCAACGCGCACTTCCGCAAGCTCGCCGAGCACGTGAAGCGCGGGGTGTTCGAAGCAGGTGGCTTTCCGGTTGAGTTTCCGGTGTTCTCGAACGGCGAGTCGAACCTGCGCCCGACGGCGATGTTCACGCGCAACCTCGCCAGCATGGACGTCGAGGAATCGATCCGCGGCAATCCGCTCGACGCCGTCGTGCTGCTGGCCGGCTGCGACAAGACCACGCCCGCGTTGCTGATGGGCGCGGCGAGCTGCGACGTGCCCGCCATCATGGTCAGCGGCGGGCCGATGCTGAACGGCAAGCATCACGGGCGCGACATCGGTTCGGGCACCGTCGTGTGGCAGCTGAGCGAGCAGGTGAAGGCCGGCAAGATTTCGATTCATGAGTTCATGTCCGCCGAAGCGGGCATGTCGCGTTCGGCGGGAACCTGCAACACGATGGGCACCGCGTCGACGATGGCTTGCATGGCCGAAGCACTCGGCGTCACGCTGCCGCACAACGCGGCGATTCCGGCGGTCGACTCGCGCCGTTATGTGCTCGCGCATTTGTCCGGCATGCGCATCGTCGAGATGGCGTTGCAGGACGTGCGTCTGTCGAAACTGCTGACGCGCGAAGCATTTGAAAACGCGATCCGTGCGAATGCGGCGATCGGCGGCTCGACCAATGCGGCGATTCACCTGAAGGCGATCGCAGGCCGCATCGGCGTCGACCTCGCACTCGACGACTGGACCCGCGTCGGCCGCGGCACGCCGACGCTGGTCGACCTGCAGCCGTCCGGCCGCTTCCTGATGGAAGAGTTCTATTACGCGGGCGGTCTGCCTGCGGTGCTGCGCCGCCTCGGCGAAGCCGGCCTGCTGCCGCATCCGGACGCGCTGACCGCAAACGGCCACTCGCTGTGGGACAACGTAAAGGAAGCGCCGAACTACAACGACGAAGTGATTCGCCCGCTCGACAAGCCGCTGGTCGCGGACGGTGGCCTGTGTGTGCTGCGCGGCAACCTCGCCCCGAACGGCGCGGTGCTCAAGCCATCAGCGGCCACGCCTGCGTTGCTCAAGCATCGCGGCCGCGCGGTGGTGTTCGAGAATTTCGACGACTACAAGGCACGCATCGCCGATCCGGATCTGGATGTGACCGCCGATTCCGTGCTGGTGCTGAAGAACGCCGGCCCGAAGGGTTACCCCGGCATGGCTGAGGTCGGCAACATGGGCCTGCCGCCGAAGCTGCTGGCGCAAGGCGTGACCGATATGGTGCGCGTGTCCGATGCGCGGATGAGCGGCACCGCGTACGGCACGGTGGTGCTGCACGTCGCGCCGGAAGCGCGCGCCGGCGGCCCGCTCGCGGTGGTGCGCAACGGCGACTGGATCGAGCTCGATTGCGACGCAGGCCGGTTGCACGTGGACATCGACGAGAAGGAAATGACCGCGCGCCTCGCCGTGTGGAAGGAAACGCAGAAGCACAATCCGGCCGATGCAAGCGGTTATCGGAACCTGTATATCGAGCACGTGCTGCAGGCCGACGAAGGTTGCGACTTCGACTTCCTCGTCGGCTGCCGCGGCGCCGAAGTGCCGCCGCATTCACATTGAGGCACTGAGGCACTGAGACGCTGAGCGGTTGCTGGACTGCTCAGCAGGAAAGCCGGCGCGAAGGTTGCGCCGGCAAGCGGTTGCGCGAAACGCGCGGGTTACCGAAAAAGCGGCGGCAGCATGTTGCTGCCGTGACGCCGCTCACTCCAATCCGCGCGCCGCCAGCCCCAAAATCGAATCCGCATCCGCGCGCGCATGTTCCAGTTGCACGAGGCTAGCCTGACGCGCGCCCAACGCGTCCCGACTCTGAATCGCCGTGAGAATCGCCTTATGCCGCGGCAGCGACAGCGCATGCGTATCCGGATGCCGGCTCGTCAGCTTGATCGATTCGGATAACGCCAGCGACAGCATGTTACCGATAAAGGCCAGCATATCGTTATGCGTGGCCGCCATGATCGCGCGGTGAAATTCGAGGTCCGGCGCCAGCAGCCCAGCGGAATTCGTCGCGTGCGCCATCTGGTCGTAAGCGCTGCCGATGCGCGCAAGGTCTTCTTCGGTGGCTGCGCTCGCGGCCAGCGCAGCCGCGGCCGGTTCGATGATGCGCCGCACCGTCATCAGCGAGTTGAAGAATTCGCCTTCGGGAATGCTGTTGAGCGTCCAGTACAGCACGTCCGGATCGAGCATGTGCCACTCTTCGCGCGGCCGCACCACGCTGCCCACACGCGGCTTCGACACCACCAGCCCTTTTGCGACCAGCACGCGCGTCGCTTCGCGCAGCACCGGGCGGCTCACTCCATATGATTCGCACAGCGTGGCTTCGGCCGGTAGCCGTGCACCTGGAGCCAGCCGGCCACTGACGATCTCGATGCCGAGTTCCTGCACGATGCGGGCGTGCAGGCTTTTGCGTTGCTGGAGGTGCCGATAGTCCATTGCCGTCTAATGTTCGAAACCGCGTCTCCCGCGGTGCCCGCGTGTGCCGCGGTGTATTTGCGCGTCGAAACCCGCGGCTGGCTGCCCGCCGGGGCTGTGCAAGCATAGCATGTAGAAAGGCTCGCGCAGACACGCTACTGTGCGTCTGCACGCGTTACCTGCCCATCGGGTTCGGTTCTTGCTGAGCGCAATTCGACGGCGGATCCGCCATTCATTTGCGAGGTCACGAAGATGAAACGCCAATCCTGCGCCCTCCTGCTGATGTTGCTCGCCGCAGCAAGTAGCGCTGCCTTTGCCGATACGCAAGACGATCAGGAAAAGGCCTGCAAAAGCGATGCGTTCCGGCTCTGCTCATCCGACATTCCGAACAAGCAGAAAATCGAAGCGTGCATGAAGCAGCACTACGATCAGCTGTCGCCGCCGTGCAAGAAGATGTTCAAGTCCGGCAACAGCAAGTAGCCGCAGTCGCCGCAGCGCGGCGCGTACCCCGGCACCGCCGGCTGGCCGCGCCCACTTGTTATCTGCTCATTTGACCGAGTTGCGGCAAGATATCGATGGCCGGCGCACCGGGACGCGGGCGGTACAGCACGCGTCCCGGCGCAACGGGTCACGCCGGCGCAGTTCACGAAACCGACCTGGGCTTGTCACGCGGCCGTGCAAACGGTGCGTACGGACCAGGCCCGGCCGGCCGGCGCTATAACCAGCCTTTTAACAACAGCGTTCCACAGGAGAAAGTACATGAAGCTCTCGACCATCCGCCATCTCGCCGCCCTGCTCACCTGCGCTGCCTTCGCAGCCGGCGCCGCCGCGCCTGCGCTGGCACAGAACAATGCGGCAGCCACCGACCCGGGCGCCGCCGCAACCCAGCCGAATGCCGCACCGGCCCCGGCCAGCCAGACCAAGGCGCAAAAGAAGGCCGCACGCAAGCAGGCGCGCAAGGAAGCACGCGCCAAGCGCAATGCGGAACTGAAGAAGCTGGAAGACGCGGGCTACTCGCCGTCGCGCAACGACCCGAACTACCCGACCGACCTGCAAAACGCGCAGAAGAAGGCCGGCATCGGCCAGTAACGGACGCGGGCAGGCAGCCACCGGATAGCGGTCGCGCTGGCCCGTACCGTTGCGTCAGACTCGGCGGCAGCCCGCTTGGCGGGCTGCCGCCGAGCGCATTTGAAGGGTGTCGAAAAGCCACGTGTAAAACACGGTGCGTAAAGCGGCGCGCAACGCGAACCGGCGTGGGCATCGACCGAACCACCTGCCGAACGCCACGCCAGACAACCGCACCCTTGCCTCGCAACGGCCCGCTCGCGCAGCACCAGACGCCCGCCGCGCACACACAGGCAAGGCGTCTATGTGATACTTCGGACGCTTGGCGCCGCGGGCCGGCAGTTCACGCGGATTGCGGCCGCCTGCCGCAAGCGGCGACAATTGCGTGAAACCTCAAGCGCATGCCAGTCAAAAATGCCGACTCGACTAGAACAAATGGACGGGAAGACCGAAAACATGACACCAGTCGCCACCATCGACCAGGCGAACTTCCGGCGCATCATCCGGCGCAACATCGCGCTGCCGCTTTCGGTCGGACTGGCCACGGTCGCGGTGTTCGTCGCGCTGATCGCCTACCTCGTCTCGACGATGAACTGGGTCGAGCATTCGGAACGGGTGATCGGCGATGCGAACGAAATGCTGCGCCTTGCCGTCGACCGCGAAACGGCGTTGCGCGGCTTCCTGATCACCGGCAACGAGACCTTTCTCGCGCCCTACCAGCTGGGCGAGCCGCGCTTCCAGGCCGAACTGTCCGACCTGATCGGCCAGGTAGCCGACAACCCGCCGCAGGTCGAGCAGCTCAAGCGCATCCAGGCCGTGCAGGAACGCTGGAATGCGTTTGCCCAGCAGATGATCGACCTGAAGCGCCGGCAGCTGGACGTCGCAACCGTGATTGCGAGCGGCCGCGGCAAGACCGAGTTCGACGAAACGCGGCGCCTGTTCACGCAGTTTCTCGATGTCGAGCAAGGCCTGCGGCAGCAGCGCTCGAGCGCCGCGCGCAGCCTGACGGGCACCGTCGTCGGCATCTTCATCGCATTCAGCCTGTGCATCAGCGCGCTGCTCGCGTTCCGCGGCCGGCGCGATCTGATGAATCTGTCCGAGAACTACGATTCGGTGCTCAAGCGGCAGGTCGAGCATACGGAGGCGCTGCAGCGCCAGGTATGGCTGCGCTCGGGTCAGCGCCTGCTGGCCGAGAAAGTGGTCGGGCAGTCGACGGCGCCGCTGGTCGGGCGCGCGATTCTCGAATCGGTTGCGCAGTACATCGACGTGGTGGTCGGCGCCCTGTACGTGCGCGACAAGATCAATGGCGAGTTGCGCCGCATCGCAACCTACGGTTTCAGCGCCGAAAGCGAACAGGGCACGCGCAATTTTCACGACGCCGAGAGTCTGGTCGGCCAGGCCGCCGCGTCGCATCGGCCGATCGTGCTGCGCGAAGTGCCGGACAACTATGTGAAGGTCGTATCGGGCACCGGTATCAGCCCGCCGCGCAGCGTGATCGTGC
This sequence comes from Paraburkholderia jirisanensis, assembly GCF_054782355.1. Classification (NCBI taxonomy): domain Bacteria; kingdom Pseudomonadati; phylum Pseudomonadota; class Betaproteobacteria; order Burkholderiales; family Burkholderiaceae; genus Paraburkholderia; species Paraburkholderia jirisanensis. The sequence continues at coordinate 18,803 of NZ_BAAGSQ010000001.1, forward strand.
AGCCGATCGAAAACGACGGCGTCGTGAACGGCATCATCGAACTGGGCTTCATGCGGCCGGTCACCCCGCGCGACGAAGAACTGCTGCAGCTGGTGCAGAACAGCATCGGCGATTTCATCGAAGCGGCCCTGTACCGCGAGCGGCTGCAGGACGCGCTCGCTGAAACGCAGCAGCTGAACGAAGAATTGCAGGTGCAGCAGGAAGAGCTGCGCGTGTCGAACGAGGGGCTCGAGGAACGCGGCCGCGCGCTGGTCGAATCGGCGGCGCGGCTTGAAGAACAACAGGCCGAGCTCGAACAGACCAATGTGCAGCTCGAAGAGTACGCGCAGCGCCTCGAACGCCAGAAATCGGATCTGCTCGGCGCGCAGCAGGAACTGTCCGCCAATGCAGCGCGCCTCGAACAGTCGAGCCGCTACAAGTCCGAGTTCCTCGCCAACATGTCGCACGAACTGCGCACGCCGCTGAACAGTTCACTGATTCTCGCGCGGCTGTTGCAGGAGAACCGCACCGGCAACCTGAGCGACGAACAGGTGCGCTATGCGGAAACCATCCACGCGTCGAACAGCGACCTGCTGGTGCTGATCAACGACATTCTCGATCTGTCGAAGGTCGAGGCCGGCCAGATCACGATCGAATCGAGCGTCGTATCGATCGACGCGCTGCTGCAGTCGCTGCGCGAAACCTTCGAGCCGATGGCCGCCGCGAAGCATCTGCAATTCTCGACGGCGCGCGCGCCGGGTGTTCCACAGACGATCGTGTCGGACAGCCAGCGCGTCACGCAGATCCTGCGCAATCTGCTGTCGAATGCGCTGAAGTTCACCGAACACGGCGAAGTCGCGCTCGACGTCGCGCTCGCCGAGCCGGGCACGCTGCGTATCGACGTGCGCGACTCGGGCATCGGCATCGCCGCCGACAAGCTCGAAATGATCTTCGAAGCGTTCCAGCAGGCGGACGGTTCGACCAGCCGGCAATACGGCGGTAGCGGCCTGGGGCTATCGATCTCGCGCGAGTTCGCGCGGCTGTTGGGCGGGCGCATTAGCGTGGTCAGCGAGCCGGGGCGCGGCAGCGTATTCACGCTGTGGCTGCCGAGCGAGTTCTCGGCGCAAGCCGGCGCCGCGCCGGCTTCCATGCAGGCGGACGGCATCGGCGCGCAAGGGCTGCAGGTGCCGGCACAAGGCGCGAGCGCATCTGCCCCGTCTGGCACGTCTGACGTGAGCGCAAGCACGACCGGCACGCTCGTGCCGCGCACCGCACTGCATGCCGCGGACAGCGGCTCCGGTCGCGCCACACTGCCGCCGCGACCGTTGTCGGCACTGACTGGCGCCGCCACAGACGCCAACCCGATCGACGACGACCGCCATCAGCGCAAGCACGAAAACCGCCTGATCCTGGCCATCGAAGACGACCTCGCGTTCGCCGAGATCCTGCGCGACCTCGCGCACGAACTGCAATTCGACTTCGTGCACGCCACCGATGGCGCGAGCGGCGTCACCCTGGTGCGCGACCTGCAGCCGACCGCGGTGCTGCTCGACGTCGGCCTGCCGGACCGCTCCGGCCTGACCGTGCTCGAATGGCTGAAGAACGACCCGGCTACGCGGCACATTCCGATCCACATCGTGTCGGCCACCGATCACGCGGAAAAAGCGCTGCATCTGGGCGCCGTCGGCTACACGCTGAAGCCGACCGCGCGCACCACGCTCGAAGCCGCGATCCGCCGCCTCGAGACGCGTCTGCAGCAGCAGATGAAGCGCGTGCTGGTGATCGAAGACGACCACGCGATGCGCGAAAGCATTCGCGCGCTGTTGCGCAGCAACAGCACCGAGATCGTCGCGGTCGCCACGCTCGCCGAAGCGCTCGAGCAACTGGCCGCGCACCGCTTCGACTGTGTGGTGACCGATCTCGCGCTGCCCGACGGCACGGGCTACGACCTGCTCGAACAGATGGCGGCCAACCCGACGCACCAGACGCTGCCGGTGATCGTCTACACCGGCCGCATGCTGTCCGGCGACGAAGAACACCGGCTACGCCGCTATTCGAAGTCGATCATCATCAAGGGCGCGAAGTCGCCTGAGCGGCTGCTCGACGAAGTGACGCTGTTTCTGCACAGCGTCGAATCGTCGCTCGCGCCGGAGCAGCAGCGCATGCTGCGCACGGTGCGTCAACGCGACAACGCCTTCGAAGGCCGCTCGATCCTTTTGGCCGAAGACGACGTGCGCAACATCTTCGCGTTGTCGCACGTGATCGAACCGCTCGGCGCGCGCCTCGAAATCGCGCGCAACGGCCGCGAAGCACTCGATCTGCTGGAGAGCGGCGTGCATGTCGACCTCGTGCTGATGGACGTGATGATGCCGGAGATGGATGGCCTGACCGCCACCGCGCGGATTCGCGCGAATCCGCGCTTCGCGCACCTGCCGGTCATCGCACTAACCGCGAAGGCAATGGCACACGACCGGGAACGCTGTCTTGAAGCCGGCGCCGACGACTATATTTCGAAGCCGATCGACGTCGACAAGCTGATCTCGCTGTGCCGCGTATGGCTGCATCAGCGATAGCAGGAGGGAGCGCCCCAGCATGAGCCGTCACCCGTCCGACATGTCGCCGCAGCGGCTGCAGGATTTCGACATCGAGCTGAAGCTGCTGCTCGAAGCGATCTACCTGAAATACCAGCACGATTTTCGCCACTACGCGATGACGTCGCTGCGGCGCCGGCTCGCGCAGGCGCTGGAGGAATTCGGACTGCCGACGCTGTCGCAGCTGCAAGACCGCATTCTGCGCAGCGAGACGGATTTTGCGCGGCTGTTCGAGTATCTGACGGTGCAAGTCAGCGACATGTTTCGCGACCCGCAGTACTATCTCGCGCTGCGCGAGCATGTGCTGCCGCTGCTGCAGACCTACCCGTCGATCAAGGTGTGGGTCGCGGGCTGCAGCACCGGCGAGGAATTATGGTCGCTGAAAATCCTGTTCGACGAAGCCGGTTTGACCGAACGCACGCTGTTCTATGCGACCGATATCAACCCGGATGCGCTCGAGCGCGCCGAAGCCGGCATTTATGCGCTCGAACGCATTGCCGGCTTTACGCGCAATTATCTGGCGGCCGGCGGCAAGCATTCGCTGTCTGACTACTATCATGCGGCGTATGGCGGCGCGCGTTTTGCAAGCTCGCTGAAAGATCGTGTGGTGTTCGCGGACCACAGCCTGTCGACCGACGAGGTGTTTCTCGAAGCGCATCTGGTGTCGTGCCGCAACGTGCTGATCTATTTCGACCGCGGCCTGCAGGAACGCGCGCTCGGGCTGTTCGAGCATTCGCTGGTTCGGCGCGGTTTTCTCGGCCTCGGCAGCAAGGAGAGCCTGCGCTTTTCGAAGCATTACGATGGGTTCGAGGAATTCCGCGAACGCGAACGGATTTACCAGAAGCGCTAACCGGCCGCACGATGCCAGCCGGATCGCGCTGTTTTTAACCGGATTTCAACCAGATTTGCAACCGCAGGCGCCCGCCACCTGAGTGCCACGAACCTGACATGCAACCCAGCCACGCTACCGATATCCCGCCCAACGTGCCGCACGTCACGCGCACGTTCGACGCTGTCGCGCTCGGCGGCTCGGCGGGCGGCATCGAGGTGCTCAACGTGCTGCTCGCCGCGCTGCCGTCCACCTTCGCACCGGCACTGCTGGTGGTCACGCATCTGCCGGCCGATATTCCGAGCTATCTGCTCGAAACCTTGCGCTACCGCTGCGCGCTGCCGGTCATCGAGCCGGACGCGGGCGAGCGCATCGCGCCCGGACGCGTGCACGTCGCGCCGCCCAACTATCACATGATGGTGGCCGACGACGGCACGATCGCGCTGTCGGTGGATTCGTCGGTACGCTACTCGCGGCCGTCGATCGACGTGTTGTTCGAATCGGCCGCGTACGCGTACCGCGCGCGGCTGCTCGGCATCCTGCTGTCGGGCGCCAACGAGGACGGCGCGGCAGGACTCGCAACGATCCGCGCGATGGACGGCGTCGCGTGGGTGCAGGAACCGGCCACCGCGCTGTCCGCGACGATGCCGCGCGCCGCGATCGAGCGCGGCGCCGCCGACGATATTCTTTCTCCAACCCTGATGGCGCAGCGGCTCGCCGCGTTGCCCTCTTTCTGATTCGACGCCATGGCGAATCCCTCAGTCAATATCCTGATCGTCGACGACATCGCGCACAACATCACTGCATTGCAGGCGTTGCTGGCGCGGCCGGGGGTCGAACTGCTGGTCGCGAACTCGGGCACTGCGGCGCTCGATCTGCTGCTCAAGCACGAAGCCGCGCTGGCGATTCTCGACGTCAACATGCCGGGCATGAACGGCTTCGAGCTCGCTTCGCTGATGCGCGGCAGCCCGCGCACGTCGCACGTGCCGATCATCTTTCTGACCGCCACCGCCGAAGACGTGTCGCGCACGTTCCGCGGCTATGAAGCAGGCGCGGTCGATTTCCTGCACAAACCGTTCGATCCGCGCATCCTGCGCTCGAAAGTCGACGTGTTCGTGCAGCTCGAACAACACAAGCGGCAGCTCGCCGACCAGTTGCTGACCACGCGGCAATTGCTCGAAGCCAACGAAATGCTGATGGCCGTGCTCGGCCACGACCTGCGCACGCCTCTGGGCACCGTGCTGGCGTCGGCCGAATATCTGGTGCGCAATGCGGCCGACGAGCAGGCGGGCGTGGTGGCGAACCGCATCAAGAACAGTTCGCTGCGCATGGCGCGGATGGTGCATCAGTTGCTGAACCTCGCGCGGCTGCAGGGTGGACGGATCCGGCTCGCGCCGCGCACCACCGATCTGGGCATGCTGTGCCGCGCGGTGATCGAGGAGTTCGCGACTCATGAAGGCGTCGAGCGGATCGCGCTCGACGTGCGCGGCGCCTGCAGCGGCGAGTGGGACCATGACCTGCTGTGGCAGGCGATCTCGAACCTGATCAGCAATGCGCTGCATCACGGCGAGCCGGACGGCAAGGTGACGCTCGGCATCGACGGCAGTCAGGCCACGCGCGTGACGCTGGCGATCGGCAATCGCGGCACGATCGCGCCGGACGTGCTGCCGCATCTGTTCGAAGCGTTCAGTGCGAACAGCGCGCGCCAGCAAGCGCGCGAAGGGCTCGGCCTCGGCCTGCATATCGTGCGCACGATCGCGCAGATGCATGGCGGCACGGTGTGCGCGCAATCCGACCCGCAACAGGGCACCGTTTTCACGATCGAACTGCCCCGCGCCGGCCGCTAACGCTGAAACTGAAGCCAAAGCCACAGCTTTTACCTCGCGGGAGCGAACCGCACTACAATGCTTGCCGTCCGACGTCCGGTATTTCGTCACGTGTCGCGTAGCCTGTTCGCTTCCACCATGCTTATCCGCTCATCCCGAATCGCGCTCGCGCTGCTGCTGCCCGGCCTCGTCGCACTCGCCGCGTGCACCTCGACGACGCCGAAAACCCGGTTCCAGGACGAGCTGTTCAGCAACGAAGCCAGCCCCTACATGCACAACTTCGACGTGCCCAGCACCGAAGCGTGCGAATCGGCACGGCGCGCGCTGTTGAGCCAGGGCTACATGACGACGCTTGCGCGGCCCGATACGATCGATGCGTCGAAGAATTTTCAACCGGCGAGCGATTCGCACTTCGTGGTCGAATTTCACGTGGTGTGCACCGCCGGCGACGATGTCACCAATACCAGCGTCGTGTATGCCAATGCGGTGCAAAACGGCTATGCGCTGAAGAAGAGCGATACGTCGGCCAGCGTGGGCTTAAGCGTGCTCGGCTCGCTATCGCTGCCGATCCGCTCGAACAGCGATGCGATGGTAAAGATTTCGAGCGAAACGATCCAGGCCGGCAAGTTTTATGACCGCTTCTTCGAGCTCGTCGGGCGCTATCTGCAGACCTCCGTGCGCAGCGTGCCGGTGCCGGGCGACACGGTCGACGTGAAGCCGCTGCCGGTCGCGCCGCTGGCGCCCGCCCAGGTGGTGGCGCCGGTGCCCGTGCCGGCCACGGCGCAGGCTCGTGCGGCGGCCGGGCCCGCGCCGGTGGCGATCATGCCCGCCGCTGCGCCGATGCCGACGCCGACGCCGGTGACAATGCCCACACCCGCGGCCCAGCCAACCAACCCGGCAGCAGCCCCCACACCGGATGACGCGCTGGACGCACTCGCGCAACGCGCCGCCGCGGCAACGCCGGCTTCGGCACCAGCGGCGGGTCCCGCACAGCCTTAAGCGCAGGCTCGCTTCGGTTGACCGCACCTCCGCCGCAATTCCGCTGCCCCTGCAACACGCCGCTACGCACCGCCAGCCATCTCTCGCAACAGTTCGATCAACGCACGCAACGCCGGCGGCACATGTCGCCGGCCCGGATAGTAGAGGCACAGCCCCGGAAACGCCGGCGTCCAGTCGGCCAGCACGCGCTGCAGCGTGCCGGCCTGCAGATCGGGATTGACAGTCCACTCGCTCAGATAGGTCAAGCCGATCCCGGCGCGCGCGGCGTTGAGCATCAGCGACGATTCGTCGAGCGTCAGCGGGCCCTGCACGTCCACGCTCAGCGACTCGCCGTGCCGCGCAAACTCCCATTGATACAGCATGCCGCTCGGCATCCGCGTGCGAATGCATCGATGCGCCTTCAGATCGCCTGGCGTGCGCGGCACCGGATGCTGTGCGAAATACGCGGGGCTGCCCACCACCGCAAAGCGCGACGAACCGCCGAACGGCACCGCAATCATGTCTTGCGGCACGCTTTCGGCCAGCCGGATCCCGGCATCGAAGCCTTCGACGACGATGTCGATCAGCCGCCCTTCGGTGACGATGTCGAGCTTGACGTCCGGATAGCGCTGCGCGAATTCGATGAAGACCGGCATCGCGTTGCGCGCGGCGCCCACCGACGTATTGATGCGCAGCGTGCCTGACGGTTTGTCGCGATAGCTGCCCGCCTGTTCGAGCGCGGCACGGATCGACGACAGCGCCGGCGCAATGCTGTCGACGAACTGTGCGCCGGCTTCGGTCAGCGCGACGCTGCGCGTCGTGCGATTGAACAGCCGCACGCCGATGCGCGCCTCGAGCGCAGCGATCGCGTGGCTCAACGCCGACTTCGATACGCCCAGCTCGGTTGCCGCGGCGCGAAAGCTGCGCTGCCGCGCGACCGCCAGCACGGCTTCAAGCTCGCTCAGACCGGAAGTTTCCATTGTCCCAAATTGCTCACCAAGTCGTCTTGGATTATACGGCTAGTCAATCCAACACCCGACGGCTAAGGTGGCAGGCAATGCAGTTTTCAGGAGCAACGATGCAACGAATCGACCAGATTTACATCGACGGCGCGTTTGCGACGCCGCACGGCACGGAAATGTTCGACCTGTTCAATCCCGCCACCGAGCAGGTGATCGGCCAGGTTCGGCTCGCCGACGAGCAGGACGCGCAGCGAGCCATCGCCGCTGCAAAGCGCGCGTTCGCGTCGTATGCGCGCACCGGCAAGAGCGAACGGCTCGATCTGCTGGAGAGCATGGCGAGCGCAGTCGAAGCGCGCGAAGACGACCTGTACGAAGCGATCATCGACGAATATGGTTCGCCGGTTTCGCGCGCGCGCTGGATGGCGAAATATGCTTCGAGCTCGATCCGGGAAGCCGCGAAAGTGCTGCGGCAATACGAGTTCACGCGCCGCATCAACAGCAGCGAGGTGGTGATGCAGCCGATCGGCGTGGCCGGACTGATCACGCCGTGGAACGCGAACGCGCATTTCATCAGCAACAAGCTCGCGACGGCGATGGCCGCCGGCTGCACGGCGGTGATCAAACCCAGTGAGATGAGCGCGATCCAGACGCAGATCATGACCGAGGCGCTGCACGCGGCCGGCGTGCCGAACGGCGTGTTCAACATCGTGACCGGGCGCGGCGATCCGGTTGGCGCCATGATCAGCGCGCATCCGGATGTCGCGAAGATCTCGTTCACGGGATCGACTGCGGTCGGCAAGTCGATCCTGCGCGCGGGCGCGGAGACGCTCAAGCGCATCACGCTGGAACTCGGTGGCAAGTCGCCGTTCATCGTGCTCGACGACGCGGATTTCGCGGAAGCGGTGCCGCTTGCGCTGCAGGCCGGCTTCATGAATAACGGTCAGGCGTGTATCGCGGGCACGCGGATTCTGGTGCCGCAGACGCGGCTTGCCGAATTCGAAGCCCGCATGCGCGAACTGGTCGAGCGCACGCAGTCGGGCGCGCCGCGCGATCCGGCCACCGTGATCGGGCCGATGGTCAGCGAAAAACAATGGCAACGCGTGCAGCGCTACATCCGCATCGGCATCGACGAAGGCGCGCGGCTGTTGACCGGCGGCGAAGGCCGGCCGGATGGCCTGGCGTCCGGCTGGTTCGTGCGGCCGACCGTGTTCAGCGACGTGCGCAACGACATGACGATCGCGCGCGAAGAAATCTTCGGGCCGGTGCTGTCGATCATCGCGTACCGCGATCTGGAAGAAGCGATCGCGATCGCGAACGACACGTCGTATGGGCTGCAAGCCTATGTGGTGTCGGCGAACTATGCACGGGCGCGTGAGGTGGCATCGCGCATCGATGCGGGCCGCGTGATGATCAACGGGCTCACGCACGATCCGGCGGTGCCGTTCGGCGGGTTCAAGCAGTCGGGAATCGGACGGGAGTACGGCACGCAGGGGCTCGAGGCTTATCTGGAGCCGAAGGCGGTGATGGGGGTGGTTTGAGGCGTTGTTTTGAGAAGCGCTGACGGGGAGATCCCACGTGCTTGCTGCAAATTTCGCAATTCGGACTTGAGCCGTTTCAATCATCGTGACAGTGCGGGAGCACTGCCAGCCTTTACAGGATCTGATCAGAACCGCACTGCGTCGATGTGGCCGTCGCTGTACATAACAGCGACGGCTGCACAGCATACGGCGAGCAGGAGGTGAAGGCGAGCGGGTGATTGTGAGCGCTATTTGAGCAAATGCGGCTCTGTTTGCTCGAGCCACGCACCCGTCGCCTCCATATATTTTCGGGCGGTCTCGACAGCATCAGCTACATCGCGCTCACTAGCCGTAAAAAACCCTTGGTACTTGCGGTTACGCCATTCGCGCAGTGCGTCCGCCTCATCGGCCAACGATACCGGCAGAGACATCAGCGCAGCAGTCGCTTCAAGCGCAACCTCATGGTGCCCAGGACGCGAAGTCACACGGACTCCCTGGCTGGCTAGCACGGCAAGAAACTCATCGAGCAATTTCAGCATCAAGATCTCCCAGCAATGTCAAACGCGGTTGCGCCATGACTTCGCTGGCAAAGCCGTCGCCTTGCTCGATCAGATGCCGAAATTGTTCGACCGGGAAGACCGATGCGTTAAACGCCCGGCCATACTTTCGCGACAGTGGGCGGAGCAACGCGTTGGCCTTCAACTCCGACACGTCGCCGAGAATCAGCACATCGATATCGCTATCTGCCTTTTCTTCGTTGCGAGCGAACGAGCCGAAAATAATGGCCGTAGTGACGCCCTCGATCGCGGCCAGCGTATCGTGCAGTTCCGCGACCAGATCGCTGCTTTGCCGGAACAGGGCGACTAGTGGAGCCAAAGCCGGATCGCCGGCGGCGACAAAGTTTGTGGCAGACACCGCGCCTTTCACAACCAGGCCGGCTTCTTCCCAGCGCTTGAGCCAGCGATGCGTGTTGCCACGATCGGTGTGCGCCGCAGCAGCGAGCTCCCGCGAGCTGAACTCCTCGCCGGCGTGCTCGAACAGGTAGCGAAGTGCTCTGTAGCGCCCCCCGCCGCCGAACAATTCCGCGAACATTCTGTCGTTCATGACGGATACGGGCAAACCATTCGGTCTACGCTCGCCCTATGAGCCAGAGAAATCGTGGTGCTGTGCATTGTACAGCGGGCGCTGTCTAATAAACAGCAAACTCTATCGCACGGCAAACTCCAAACCTCCAAAAGCAATCAAAATGGGTAACCATGGTGTTGCTGTATATTAAACAGCAGCCGCTGTCTAATATACAGCAACGGCCGCCATCCTCAAAACCGGTAAGTCACCCCGACCTTGACGATCGGATAAAACCGCAGCTTATCCGCCTTGTCCTGCAATTGCTTCTCTTCCGCGTCGACGTTTTCCTGCCCCGCTTCGGCGACGATGTTCGCCGGCACGTCGAAGTCCACCTTCGGCCGGCCGTACGCCACGCCCGCGTCGAAGAACATCGAGAAGCCCTTCGTCGCGACCGGCGTATGCCCGAAGCCGATGCCGATATACGGCCGCACCGCCGGGAAACGCGCCTTCGCGTGGATCGATTCTCCAAGCGTCGACACCTGCACGCCGTTGATCGTATACGTGCCGCTGGCGCTGGTCGCGTCGGCGTCGATCGTGTCGCTGCCGAGCAGCACCCCAGCCGTCAGCCGGAACGGCACGCTTTGCGGCGCCGGAAAGAAGTCGAAATAAATGCCGCCGTGCAGCAGCTTGGCCTTCGCGTCGTAATTCAGATCGTCGGTCGAAAAGCTATGCGAAAACGCAATCCCGTTGACTTCGCCACGCCCCGTGAAGTGCGTGCCGAGCGGCTCCCCGAAACCCATGCCGACGCCTTCCGTACCCACCTGCCCGTAAATTTCATGCGCCTGTGCCAACGCGGGCGCCGACAACGCGGCCAGCCCTGCGAGGCAGGCGGCCAACAGCCTGTTCATTTTGAGATTCCCTGTGATGAAGCGCGATGGTGTGTAACGCAATCAAGCCGGCTCATTTGCCCGTTTTCCGTCGCATGCGCTGTGCATCGCACGCTGGCCGGCCTTGCTCGTTTACGTCGCGCTCCTCGGAATCTTTAATCGCATAAACTATTTTTCTTCTTAAAAATTAGTGTCATACACGCGCAAACGTTTCAATCAGGTGATGCTGCGTGTGGTGCGGACGATCGCCTGCGGCGGTTGTCTGAACGCGCGCAAAAATGCGCGCCGCATCCGCTCGCGGTCGCCGAAGCCGGTATCGCGTGCCACCGCATCGATGCCGTGCCGGCCGGTTTCGAGCATCAGCCGCGCCGCCTCCACGCGCAACTGCTCGACCGCTTTGGCCGGCGTCTGTCCGGTCTCCGCGCGAAACGCGCGCGTGAATTGCCGCGGGCTCAGATGCGCGGCATTCGCCAGTTCCTCGACCGACAACTCCGCCTTCAGATTCTGCTTCGCGTAATCCAGCGCCGTCTGGATCCGGTCCGACTTCGGCTCCAGCTCGAGCAGCGCCGAGAACTGCGACTGCCCGCCCGCGCGCCGGTGATACAGCACCAGCAGACGCGCCACCTGGCGCGCGACCTCCAACCCCGCATCCTTCTCGACCATCGCCAGCGCGAGATCGATACACGCACTCATGCCCGCCGAGGTCCAGACGTTCTCGTCGCTGATGAAGATCCGGTCTTCTTCCACTTTGATGTCGGGATAGTCGTGCCGCATCTTGCTCGCGAAGGCCCAGTGCGTGGTGGCGCGGCGACCGCCTAGCAGGCCCGCTGCGGCGAGGTTGAACGCACCGGTACAGGTCGAGCCGACCCGCCGCACGCGCGGCCCCATACGCCGCAGATAGTCGATCAGGCCGGGCGTGGACAACTGCGCGTCGTTGTCGCCGACCACCAGCAGCGTATCGAACCCACTTTCGTCGAACGGCAGCGTCGCCACCCCGAAGCCGGACGACCCCACCACCGGCCCGCCGTGCTCAGAAAGCAGCACGGGTTCGTACAGCGGCGTGTCCGCCACTTTGTTGGCGAACTCGAATACCGTCAGCATCGCCAGATTCATCATCTGGAAGCCGGGAAACAACACGATCCCCAAGCGCAACATGGAAACTCTCCGTTGATGTCCTAAAAGGTGGCATATACGACATTGCCGCCATGTGAGTATGCACCTAATCTTCGGGTCATGCAGTCGCGTCTCACCCCTTACACACCGAAGCTCACTGACCCGATTAGGAGAATCACATGTCGAACGCAACTTCCCAAGGCGCCCTCGGAACCGCTGTCATCACCGGCGCATCCACCGGCATCGGCGCGATTTACGCGCAACGTCTCGCGCAACGCGGCTATGACCTGATCGTCGTGGCGCGCAACCGCGGACGCCTCGAAGACCTGGCTCGCCGCATCACCGACGAAACCGGCCGCTCGGTCGAAATCGTCACCGCCGACCTCGGCAAGGACGAAGACCTTCGCCGCGTCGAAGCCGTGCTGCGCACCGACGCGAGCATCACCGCGCTGGTCAACAACGCCGGCTTCGGCGCCGCGCTGCCGCTGCTGAACTCGGACGTCGATACGATGGAAGAAATGATCAAGGTGAACGTGGTCGCGGTGACCCGCCTCACCTATGCGGTGGTGCCAGCTCTGGTGGCGCGCGGCGGCGGCACGATCATCAACATCGCGTCGATCGCGGGTGTGGCGCCGGAAATTCTGAACGGCGTGTATGGCGGCACCAAGTCGTTCGTGGTCGCCCTGACCCAATCGCTGCGCCATGAACTCGCCGACAAGGGCATCCGCGCGCAAGCCGTACTGCCGGGCGCGACGCGCACCGAGTTCTGGGACATCGCCGGCCAACCGGTCAAGAATCTGCCGGAACAGATCGTGATGGAAGCCGCCGACATGGTCGACGCCGCGCTCGCGGGCTTCGATCAGGGCGAAACGATCACGATCCCGGCGCTGCCGGACGTCGAGGACTGGAACCGGTTCGAAGCGGCGCGCAAGGCGCTGATGCCGAACCTGTCGCGCAGCGAGCCGGCGGAACGCTTTCACGTGAAGAGTGTGGCGTAACGCAAGCGGTATGCGCGAGCGGCGTCGGTACGCGGTACTAGCGCGCACCGACGCAAAGCGAAGCGAAGCGAGCCGGCCATCGCGGCGCCCTGCGGTTGAGAGGGCCCGGCGATGGCCGGCTTTTTCGTCTGCGGTTCCTGTCAGCTTCCGAGTACTTCAGAGCATCTCAAGGGGCGCTGGGCCCACCTGATTGCCTCAGATCTACGCTACGCGCGCCGCGCTAGCCCGCCAGCGCTTTCAGTTGCTCGAACAACGAATCGGGAATCTCGATGCCGTCGCGGCTCGCGGCCTCGGCGAGCGCACGCCGGCGTTGCCCCGGCAGCCGCACCTCGGCATCCTGCAGCATGCATTCGACCAGCGCCTCGATACGCGCCAGATACATGTCGTTGCCCGCCAGTGCACCCGGGTCGATTGCCCAGAACAGATGGCCGATGCGCGAACGCTCGCCTTCTTCGGTCAGGAACGAACCGGCTTCGTAACCGAAATTCGCGCCGGCCAGCGCGGCCGCCAGCAACTCGACCATCAGTGCCAGCATCGCGCCCTTCGCACCGCCGAACGGCAGCATCATGCCGTCGAGCGCGGCTTTTGCATCGGTGGTCGGCGCGCCGTCGCGCGTGGTGGCCCAGCCCTCTGGAATCGGCTTGCCCTCGCGTGCCGCCACCATCACCTTGCCGCGCGCCACTTGCGACAGCGACAGGTCGATCAGCAGCGGCTCGGCATCGCGGCGCGGGAACACGGCTGCGATCGGATTGGTGCCGAACAACGCGTGCCGTCCGCCCCATGCAGGCATCGCGGCCGGCGCGTTGCTGAACGCAAGGCCGACCATGCCGGCCGCGCCGATCGCTTCGAGGTGGTACGCGCCGACGCCGAAATGATGGCTGCGCGTCACGCTCGCCACCGCGCTGCCATGCTCGCGCGCCCGGCCGATGATCGTTTCGACCGCCAGCGCGCAAGCCGGAAATGCTAGCCCATCGGCCGCATCGACGAGCACCGCAGCATTGCGCGACGCAACCACCGCGGGCCGCGCCTGCGGATCGACGCGGCCGTTGCGCAATTGCGCGAGATACATCGGCAGGCGCGCGACGCCATGCGACGACAGGCCGCACACGTCCGCATAGATCAGTGCGCGCGCGGTGGCATGCGCCGTTTCATCCAGCGCGCCGGCGCGCTTTATCGCGTTGGTTGCGAGCGCAAGCAGTTCATCGGGCAATACACGCGTCATTACAAAGCTTTCCTTGTTCGGTTACGGCCGGGCGCGGCCAATGCAGTCGTTTGCCCGGTCAATGCGATTGCTCTCGTGCAAATGCGGGTGGCGTACCACGCTCGAGTTCGCCGGCCTGCGCTTGCGGCTCATCTTCATCCGGCACGTCTTTGGGCGGCGCCGCGAGAAACTCCCGCGCGGCGCGCGCATCGAACGCCCCTTCCCAGCGCGCCACCACGATGGTCGCGACCGCATTGCCGATCATGTTGACGATCGCACGAATCTCGTTCAACACGCGATCGATGCCGAGAATCAGCGTGATGCCGGCCACCGGAATGATGTTGTGCGTCGATAGTGTAGCGGTCAACGCGACCAGCGCGGCGCCTGCCACTCCGGCACCGCCCTTCGATGTGATCATCAGCACCGCCAGCAGCCCGAGTTGCTGCAGCAGCGTCAGGTGCGTATTCGTGGCCTGCGCGATGAATAGCGAGGTCATTGTCAGATAGATGGCCGCGCCGTCGAGATTGAACGAGTAGCCGGTCGGCAGCACCAGACCGACCACCGTCTTCGGGCAGCCGAGTCGTTCGAGCTTTTCCATCAGACGCGGCAACACCGATTCGGTGGTCGACGTGCCGAGCACGATCAGCAATTCCTCGCGCAGATACTTGAGCAGCGGCCACAACCCGATGCCGGCCCAGCGGCACACCGAACCGAGCACGATCACGATGAACAGGATGCTTGTCAGGTAGAAGCATGCGATCAGCAGGCCCAGTTGCTGCAGCGTCGCGATGCCGTACTTGCCGACCGTAAACGCCATTGCGCCGAATGCGCCGAGCGGCGCGAGCCGCATGATCATCTCGACGATGCGCATCAGCGCGTCGCCGCTTTGCTCGATCACGCGTGCGAGAAAACGGCTGCGCTGCGAGGTCAGCGAAAGCGCGATGCCGAACAGCACCGAAAACAGCAGCACCTGCAGCAGATCGCCGCGCGCGAACGCACCGACTACCGAGTTCGGCACGATCTGTTCGAGGAAACTGGTCGACGCCTGGTGGTGCACTTCGCTGACATACTGATTGACCGCATGCGGATCGAGCGTTTGCGGATCGATGTTCAGACCCGCACCCGGATGCATCAGATTCGCCACCACGAGGCCGATGACCAGCGCGATCGTCGTCATCGCTTCGAAATAGACGATCGTCTTCAGACCGACGCGCCCAACCTGTTTCAGGTTTTCCATCCGCGCGATGCCGACCGACACGGTGCAGAAGATCACCAGCGTGATCAACATCTTGATCAGGCGGATAAACGTATCGCCGAGCGGTTTCATTTGTACGCCGAAGTCCGGCGCGAAGTGGCCGAGCAGAATGCCGGCCGCAAGTCCGATCAGGACCTGCACGTAGAGATGTTTTAGCACGCGCAAGATGGTGTCTCCTCCACTCGCTGCTGCTGACACAAGAAACGGACAGCGTGACGCGACGCGTGCCGGGCCTGGCCTGGCCTGGCTGGCCCTTGTAAGTGTGAGGAACGACGCGTGACGCGCGCTGTGGCTGATTGATGCGGGCCGAAGCGGCCAAGGTGGTTGCTGGCTTGCCGTCATTCGATAGATCCGGCAAGCCGCATTGCGCCGCGCATCCACTGCGCGGCGCATCAGGTTGCGCGTTACGCGCTTTCGAACAGACGCGTCAGCACGAACTCGCGATGGCCGAGCACTTCGGCCGCTGTCCAGCGGCCATTGATGGTGGCCATCATCGATTCGAGCAGCTTGTCGCCAGCCTGATCGAGGTTCTGCTCGCGCTGCAACAGGCCCGATACGTCGACGTCGACATGCTCGCCCATCGTGCGCACCGTACGCGGATTCGCGCAGATCTTGATGACCGGCACGATCGGATTGCCGATCACGTTGCCCTGGCCGGTCGGGAAGAAGTGCACCGCAAAACCCGACGCCGCGCACAGCGTGACCATTTCGGCCGCCGCCGAAGACGAATCCATAAACCACAGGCCCGCGTGCGTCGGATCTTCCGCCTTGTCGAGCACACCATCGACCATGCACTTCTTGCCGATCTTCTGGATGTTGCCGAGCGCCTTCTCTTCGATGGTCGTCAGGCCGCCGGCGATATTGCCTTTAGTCGGCTGCGATTCGGACAGGTCGTCGGTTTTCCAGCGGTTGATCATGTCCTGATAGCGGTCGAACATGAACTGGAAGCGTTCGCGCACCTGATCGTTCGCGCAGCGTGCGGCCACGATCTGCTCGCCGCCGGTCAGCTCCGAGGTCTCGCCGAACACCAGCGTGGTGCCGAGCCCATACAGCTTGTCGAACGCATTGCCGACCGTCGGGTTCGCGCCGCAGCCTGACGTGGTATCCGATTCGCCGCACTTGGTCGACACCCACAGATCGGCGATCGGGCACTCGACGCGATCGAGCGACGTAGCGTACTGCACCATTTCCCGCGCGGCCTTCGATGCCCGCATGATCGTATCGTGATCGCCGTGCAGTTCGATGCCGAAGCCCATTACCGGCTTGCCGGACTTCGCGATGCCGTCCACCACGCGCTTGGTCCAGCCTTCTTCGATGCCGATCACGACCACCGCCGCGACATTCGGATTGCACCCCGCGCCGATCAGCGTGCGAAAGTGCAGGTCCAGATCCGCGCCGAACTGCAGCCGCCCATACGGATGCGGCAGCGCCATCGTGCCTTTGATGTTGTTTTCGACTGCTAGCGCCGCCGCGTTCGAAAGATCGTCGACCGGCAGGATGATCACATGGTTGCGCACGCCGACGCGGCCATTGTCGCGACGAAAGCCGCGGAAAGTGGTGTTCTGGTCAATCACGCTCATGGGGTGTCTCGCTTGGCTTGGTGTTAGGACAGGGCTATTGGGACGCGGCGGGCCGGCAGCGATGCAAATGCGCTACGTATCTGCGCATCGACAGCTGCGGCCGCGGCTGCTGTTACCAACGCTTGGTCTTGATGTTGTGAACGTGAGCGTGTTCACCCGCGCTGATCGGCGCGACCACCTTGCCGATATCGACGCCGTACTTGAACACCGTGTCGCCCACGGCCATGTCTTTTAGCGCCACCTTGTGGCCAATCGGAATGTCCTGCCTGGCCGACACCGTGATGATTTCGTCGTCGTCCATGATCCATGCGTTGAGCTGCGTGCCGGCCTTGATCCCTTCCACCACTGCGACGCCGACCGTGTCTTTCGCTTCATGCAACACGATGTGAATCGTTTTGCGATCCATTGAATGTCTCCATTGTGGGTACGGTTCGATTCGTTCTCCGTGCGAAGCATCTTAGGTGGCAGGTTTGCGTATGTCAACCATATCATCTATATGTGTTCTATCAACCGCATGAAGTAGAATTCCCGACCAGGGATGCTGTGCAACAAAGGGGTAACAGCCATGAATACGCTGACGATCACGCCGCCGGCCATCGGCGGTACGCGTTACAAGGAAGTGAAGAATGCGATGCTCGCAGCGCTGGCGGCGCACGAATGGAAGGGTGGCGAAACGATTCCGTCGGAAAAGCGCCTCGCGGAACGCTTCGGCGTATCGATCGGCACACTGCGCAAGGCGATCGACGAACTCGTCGCGGACAACATCCTCGTGCGTCATCAGGGGCTCGGCACTTTTGTGGCGCAGCATCAACGCGACCGGCATTTCTTCCGTTTCTTTCGCGTGGTGCGCCAGGACGGCGACAAGACCTACCCGAGCGTCAGCCTGATGTCGTTTCGCAAGGCGCGCGCGACGCGCGAGATCGCGCCGCTGCTCGACATCGAGACCGGCGCGCGCGTCTTCAGCTTTACGAATCGTCTCGCGCTGCACAACGAGAATGTGATGGTCGACAACATCACCGTGCCGGAAGCACGTTTTCCGGGGCTCACGGAGGCCGCGCTGCGCGAGCGGCCAAGCACGCTGTACAACTTCTACCAGGACGCCTTCAACATCAACGTGGTCGGCACGGATGAACGCGTGCGCGTCGCACTTGCCGACAAGGTGGAAAGCAGTTTGCTTGACGTGGAACCCGGCACACCGCTGCTCGAAGTGCGACGCATCGCTTACTCGTATCATCATGTGCCGGTCGAAGTGCGCATCTCGCACGTCAACACCGACCGCTATGAATATGTGGGAGCCCATGCATCGACTGACGAAACATCATGAATCCGCAGCATGCGAACTCAGGGGTTTCGTCAATTTGCAATCGCTTAGGCGATCACCTACACTCGCACTCATACAGATGATGTAAATCATCAAGCGCCAGACACAAGCATCACCGTAGCAAAAGTCGCTGCAGCCATCACCAGCTGTCATAAAAAGCAGGCAAAAGAGTCAGCTGCAATCAGGATCGGCCGCACGGCGCATCGCGCCGGCAGGCCGGCAACCGGAGACCCTCACGATGCACGCTCTGCCGTTTCGCCATCCACGCCCTGCCAGCTGTGCGGCCCGCGCCATGCGCGCAGACCCGGCCGCCAAAAATCCTTAATATTGGCGACTCATACTGCGCCGCTCCATCCCCAGGATTCCTCTCTGTTGATTTGCCGTGCCGTTCCTCTCGCAAGGAGTGTCGAGCAATGAGCTTTCGCAAGGTCGCCGCCGTACTTTCCGCCGTCGTCGCGCTCAGCGCGGCGTTGATCAGCACTACAGCACGCGCCGAGCTGACCGATATCCGGATCGCGCGGCAGTACGGCGTCAGCTATCTGCCGCTGATGCTGATGCAGGATCAGAAGTTGCTCGAAAAACACGCGGCACAACTGGGCATGCCGAATCTGAAGGTGTCGTGGGTCGAATTCGCCGGCGGCAACGTGATGAACGACGCGCTGCTGTCCGATTCGCTGCAGATCGCTTCCGGCGGCGTGGCGCCATTGGTGCTGCTGTGGTCGCGCACGCATGGCACGCCGCTCGAGGTGAAGGCGCTGGCGGCCATCAATTCGATGCCGCTGCTGCTCAATACGACGAACCCCGCGGTCAAGACCGTCAAGGACTTCAGCGAGAAGGACAAGATCGCGTTGCCCGCGGCCAAGGTGTCGATTCAGGCGATTACGCTGCAAATGGCCGCGGAAAAGGCCTTCGGTGCCGGCAACCAGGGCCAGCTCGACAAGTACACCGTATCGCTCGCGCACCCCGACGCGCAACAGGCCTTGTTGTCAGGCAAGAGCGAGGTGACCGCGCATTTCGGCTCGCCGCCGTTTCAGGAACAGGAACTGGCGCGCCCGAACGTGCATACGGTCGTAAATTCGTACGACGTGCTCGGCGGCAAGTCGAGCTTCAATCTGGTGTGGTGTACGTCGAACTTCTATAAGGGCAACCCGAAGCTCGTGCAGGCGTTCATCGCCGCGCTCGACGAAGCCGAAGCGTCGATCAACAAGGACAAGCATGCGGCGGCGCTCGCCTATCTGCGCATCAGCAAGGACAAGAGCAGCGTCGACGAAATCGAGAAGATGATTTCGGCCCCCGAAGTGCAGTTCACCACGGTGCCGCAAAACACCGTGAAATACGCGGACTTCATGGCCCGCACCGGGCTGATCAAAGCGAAACCGGCGTCATGGAAGGACCTGTTCTTTCCGACCGCACAGTCGCTGCAAGGGAGCTGACCATGCATTCGATGCGTAGCAGTAACAGCCATGGCGCGTCGGCCTCTTCCGCGCGCGAATCGGGCGGCGCGCCGCTACTCGACGTCAGCGGCGTGACGCTGCAATACAAAACCCGCAAACACCTCGTGATGGCGACTTACCGGGTCGACTTCAAGGTGTTTCAGGGCGACCGCTTCGTGCTGCTCGGCCCGTCGGGCTGCGGCAAGTCGACGCTGCTGAAGAGCGTCGGCGGTTATCTGCTGCCTACCGAAGGCTCGATCACGCTGAAGGGCAAGCACATCACGAAGCCCGGCCCGGACCGCATGATGGTGTTCCAGGAATTCGACCAGCTGCTGCCGTGGAAAACCGTCAAACAGAACGTGATGTTCCCGCTGCTGTCGTCGCGCCGGCTGGCCGCACGCGAGGCGGAACAGCGCGCGATGCACTACATCGACAAGGTGAATCTGACCAAATTCGCCGACAGCTATCCGCACACGCTGTCCGGCGGCATGAAGCAGCGCGTCGCGATTGCGCGCGGCATGGCGATGGAGCCGGACATCCTGCTGATGGACGAGCCGTTCGCCGCGCTCGATGCGCTGACCCGCCGCAAGATGCAGGATGAACTGCTGATGCTGTGGCAGGAAACACGCTTCACCGTGCTGTTCGTCACGCACTCGATACCGGAGGCGATCAAGGTGGGCAGCCGGATTCTGCTGCTGTCGCCGCATCCGGGCCAGGTGAAGGCCGAACTGAACACCTCCGTATCGGGTGAAGCCGCGGTTGCGCTCGAAAAGCGCATCCAGCACATGCTGTTCGAAGACGAGATCGAAGAGGCCGAGAATGTCTGACGCTACCGTTCGCGGCACCGCATCGCCGGCCCCGGGCACGCCGCCGGAAATCGCTGCACTGGCGCTCGCGCCGCGTGCCGAAATCGTTCGCGAAACCAGCGACACGCAGCAGTTCAGCGTCGTCGAAAAACCGCTGTCTACATTCGAGCGTCTGTACAACCAGAGTTGGCTGCGCAAGCTCGTGATCCTCGCGTTTCTCGCGATTATCTGGGAAGTGTATGGGCGCATGCTCGACAATGCGCTGCTGTTTCCGACCTTCAGTGCAACGGTGGAAGCCTTTGCGAAGAGTATCGCGAGCGGCGAATTGCCCGGCAAGGCATGGGCGTCGATTCACGTGCTGCTGCTTGGCTACGGCTGCGGCGTAGCGCTCGCGGCATTGTTGACAGCAGCGGCAATCACATCGCGCATCGGCACCGATTTTCTCGAAACCATGACGTCGATGCTGAACCCGCTGCCCGCCATTGCGCTGCTGCCGCTCGCACTGATCTGGTTCGGTCTCGGCAACGGCAGCCTGATTTTCGTGCTGGTGCATTCGGTCACGTGGTCGGTCGCGCTCAATACGCACTCAGGGTTTCTGTCGGTCAGCAATACGCTGAAGATGGTCGGCCGCAACTACGGGCTGCGCGGCGGCCGCTACGTCGCGGCGATTCTGGTGCCTGCGACATTTCCGAGCATCCTGACCGGCCTGAAGATCGGCTGGGCTTTCGCATGGCGCACCTTGATCGCCGCGGAACTGGTGTTCGGCGTCAGTTCCGGTTCGGGCGGGTTGGGCTGGTTCATCTACGAGAACAAGAATCTGCTGGATATCGCCAATGTGTTCGCCGGGCTGTTCACCGTGATCCTGATCGGGCTTGCAGTCGAGAACCTGATTTTCCGCACACTCGAACGTCATACGGTGCAGCGCTGGGGTATGCAGCCGTGACACGTGCCGCAGAGCTACGAGTCGCACTGAGCGGCCGAGGCATCCGCGCTGCGGAGCAGCGCCGTTGACGCTGCAGCTCGCGTTGCTGGTGATCGGCGGCAGTGCCATCGCGGGCTTCGTGTCGGGTCTCGCAGGCTTCGCGTTCGGCCTCGTGGCAATGGTGTTCTGGGCATGGACGCTGCCGCCGCAAGCAATCGGCCCGATGCTGGTAGTCGGCTCGCTGGCCGGCCAGTTGCTGACGGTGCACACGGTGCGCGGCCAGATTCGCATCAGGACCATCGCGCCGTTTATCGCCGGCGGCTTCGTCGGTGTACCGATCGGCGCGGCGCTGCTGCCGCATCTGGATGCCACCGCGTTTCGCATCGGCGTGGGTATCCTGCTGATCGTCTATTGCGGCGTGATGCTGGCCGCGAAGAATCTGCCGACAGTGACGGCGGGAGGCGCATGGGCTGATGGCGGTGTCGGCGTAGTGGGCGGCATTCTGGGCGGCATCGCGGGCCTGGTCGGCCCGGCGCCGACCATCTGGTGCATGTTGCGCGGCCACAGCAAGGATCTGCAGCGCGCGATCTGCCAGAGCTTCTTCATTGCGATGCAGGCGCAAACGCTCGTGATGTACTCGCTGACCGGGCTGATCGGCCGGCAGACGCTGACGCTGTTTGCGTGGATGGTGCCGTCGACGCTGATCTTCGCGTGGCTCGGCTCGCGCCTGTATCTGCGCGTGTCCGATACCGCGTTCAAGCGCATCTTGCTGGTGCTGCTGTTCGCGTCGGGGGCGGCGCTGCTCGGCACGTCGCTGCTGCACGCGCTGCGCTAGCGCGCGCCATCTACGGCAGACATGCAGCATACGGAGTGTTCGCGATGAGTGCGATTCGCTATTTCGTCACGTTTCTGTCGGTGGCACGGCACGGCTCGTTCGCCGCCGCTGCCGAAGAAGTGTGTCTGACCCAGGCCGCAGTCAGCCAGCAGATGCGTTCGCTGGAACGCGATCTCGACATGGTGCTGTTCGAACGCACGCCGCGCTCGGTGTCGCTGAGCGAACAGGGCCGCACGATTCTGCCGCTCGCCGAGACGCTGGTCGCGAACTATCGCAAGATTCTCGCCGCTGGCGAGCGCGATGAAGTGGCCGGCGTGGTGCGCGTCGGTGCGCTGGTGTCGTCGTTGATGGGCGCGTTCGCCGATGCGATGCTCAATCTGAAGCGGCGCTATCCACGGCTCGAACTGAAGCTTTTCACCGGACTATCGAGCGATTTCGCTACACGTGTCGAAAGCGGCGAGCTCGATGCGGCAATCGTCACGCAATCGCCGGTGGGCTTTCCTGCGTCGCTCAAATGGACTGCGCTTTATAGCGAACCCATGGTGCTGATTTCGGCAGCCGAAGATCCGCACACCGATGTCGATACGTTGCTGCAGCAACCGTTCATTCGTTTCGACCGGCAAACATGGACCGGCGTGCTGATCGAAGATGCACTGCAAGGCCTCGATGCATCGGTGCGCGACATCATGGAATTGAACTCGATCGAAGCGATCTGCGAAATGGTGAAGCGCGGCTTCGGTGTTTCGGTGGTGCCGCGCCTTGCCAACGCGAACTGGAACCGCGAAGCGGGGCTGCGCGTTACCGAATTGCCTGAACGCATTGCGCCGCGCCGGGTCGGTTTGCTCGAACGCCGCGAGCATGGGCGGGCAGCGTTCACCGACGCGGTGAAGCGTCACTTCACCGGTCAGGCGGACGATCCGGCAACCGTCGATGCAACCGCTGGCGCAGGCGCATCGTCGAGCAGCGACTGACCGGGCCGCACCCGCGTGAATTGCACGCGGCGGCGGCTGGTTTCAAGCTGGCCGTCCTGCATGCGCAGGCACGTGTAATCCGACGTCTCCAGTTCGCCGGCTTCCGGAAAATCCTCACGGAAATGCGCGCCACGCGAGTTTTCGCGCAGCACCGCGGCCTCGGTGATCGCGCGGCTCACCAGCGTCAGATTCTGCAGATTCATCCAGTCGTGCCACGACAGATTGAAGCGCAAATCGCTCGCCTCCACGCCGACCCGCGCGAGCCGCGCCTCGATCTCGACGAGCGCGCTGCGGGCGCGCTGCAGGCCTTGCGCATCGCGCAAAATACCAACGTCGTTCCACATCAGCTCGTAGAGCGTGTCGCGAATCGCTTCGAGCTCGCTGCCGTCTGCCTTGCGCGTGAGCGGCGCGCGACAACGCTCGAGCGCGCGCTCGATCTGCAAGCGGTCCGGCTCTGCATGCTGCCCGTAGCGCGGCACCCACTGCGCGAGGGTCTCGCCGGCAATGCCGCCGAATACCGTCGAATTCGCGACGCCATTGCCGCCCAGCCGGTTCGCGCCGTGCACGCCGCCCGCATCCTCACCCGCGACGAACAGGCCCGGCAGCGTAGTCGAGCAATCCGCTTCGAATATCACACCGCCCATCATGTAATGCGCGGTCGGCACCACTTCGACCTGGCCGCCTGCCAGATCGAAGCCGCAATCGGCGCAGCGCTCGACCATGCCCTTGAAGCGCTGCCGTACCGAATCCGCGCCCAGATGATCCATGCGCAGATACACGCCGCCGTGCGGCGTCGCATTGCCGGCGCGCAGTTCGCGAAAAATGCTGCGCGATACGATATCGCGCGTCGCGCGTTCGCCGCGCGGGTCGTAGCGATGCATGAAGCGCTCGCCATCGCCGCCGAGCAGATAGCCGCCCGCACCGCGCAAGCCTTCTTCGAGCACGGTGCCGGTCATCCGCGTATGCGTGCCGGCCAGCAGGCCGGTTGGATGGAACTGCACCATCTCCATGTCGCGCAGTGTGAGCCCGGCGCGCAAGGCCATGGCCATGCCGTCGCAGCTCTTGTCGCCGCTCGGCGTGTGGTACTTGTACATCGTCGGGCCGCCGCCGGTGGCAAGCAGCACTGCCTTGGCACGCACGAACACGAACTCGCCGCTGCGCATGTCGATCATCAGCACGCCGGCAAGCGCGCCGCCTTCGCGCGTTTCGACGAACTCCACCGCGCGATGTTCTTCGAGCCGCCCGATGCCGCGCGCCCACACCTGTTCCGCCAGCCGGTTGATGATCTCGATGCCGGTCTGATCGCCCTTATGCACGGTGCGGTCGAAGGTCTGGCCGGCAAACGCCTTTTGCTTGAGCGTGCCATCCGGATTGCGGTCGAAAAAGCAGCCCAGCTCGTTTTCCAGTTCGTGGATGCGCTCGACCGCGCGCGTCACCAGCGTCCACGCGAGATCCTGGTTCGATAGCCACTTGCCGCCTTCGATCGTATCCATGAAATGCCGCTCGATCGAATCGCCCTGCGCGAGCGCGACGTTGTAGCCGCCCTGCACCATGCGCGTACAGCCGCATTTTCCTAATAGCCCCTTCACGGCAATCGTGATGCGCAACTGCGGCGCGGCTGCATGCGCATGCAGCGCGGCGAACAGGCCCGCGCCGCCGCTGCCGAGGATCAGGATGTCGGTATCGAACTGCTTCATCGTGGGTCGGCTCCGGAGGCGGTTTTTTAGCGCAGCGCGCTTACGGGCGGATGCCGAGCGATGCCAGCACCTTGTCGCGCTGCGCGTTCGTGTGTTGCTGCACGGCTGTGTAGACGCTGCCGCCGTGGCTATCCATCGCCACCAGCAGCGGGCCGAATTCGCCGATGCGAAAACGCCACAGCGACTCCGGATTCAGGTCGTCGAGGTCGACGTCTTCGATCTGCTCGATCCACGTCGTCTCGAGCGCCGCGGTGCCACCGACGATCGCCAGATACACGCCGCCGTGCGTGACGAACGCATCGCTCGAAGCCTGCGCGAGGCCGCCTTTACCGATCACGATGCGCACGCCGTATTGCGCCATCAACGGCTCGGTAAAGCGCTCCATGCGCATCGACGTGGTGGTGCCGATACAGACCGGCTCGTAACCGGCCGGATGCGCATCCGATGGCGGCACGCGCCGCACGTTCGGCGCCGTGTGAATCACTGCATGGCCATGCAGATCGAAGCGTGTGGTGCGACCGTGATCGAACATATGGATCTGCGTGGCATCGCGAATGCCGAACAACGTGCCGGTCAGCGTAACCATGTCGCCGATGCGCAACGCGCGGATCTGCGCTTCGGTCACCGGGGTTTGCAGCGTGTAGTGCGTCATGTGCGGGGTTCCTTAAGCGTGCCTGTGCATACCTGCGCGTGCTCGTACCTGCGCAGCTGCCGGTCAGTAACCGTACTCGACACCACCACGCGTGATCGTCGCGCGTGCGCGGCGCGCCGAATGGCATTGCATATTCACCGCGACCGGGTTCATCGTGATGTGCGTCGCCGCCAGTTCGACGTGCACCGCGAAGGCGGTCGCGTCGCCGCCCAGGCCTTGCGGGCCGACGCCAAGCTGATTGACCGCTGCGGACAGCTCTTCTTCCAGCGCCGCCGCATGTGCATCGTCGTTGCGTGTGCCGAGTGCGCGCGTCGCTGCGCGTTTGGCAAGCCACACGCACAGATCCGACGTGCCGCCCACGCCGACACCGACGATTGTCGGCGGACAGGTCTTGCCGCCCGCCTCCACCACGCAGTCGATCACGAAGCGCTTGATCGCCGCGACACCGTCAGCTGGCGTCGCCATCTTCAGAAACGAGTTGTTTTCGGAACCACTGCCTTTGGGGACCATTTCGATCACGAGCGTCTCGGCGTTCGAGTCGAAATCGATGTGAATCGCCGGCATCAGCGGGCCGCACGAGGTCTGCTCGTTTTGCCGCGTAAGCGGATGCACGACCGACGAACGCAGCGGATGCTCGCGCGTCGCGCGTTCGCAGCCGCGGCGGATCGCATGCTTCAGCGCGACGCCGTCGAGC
The DNA here is from genome assembly GCF_054782355.1 of Paraburkholderia jirisanensis. Lineage (NCBI taxonomy): Bacteria > Pseudomonadati > Pseudomonadota > Betaproteobacteria > Burkholderiales > Burkholderiaceae > Paraburkholderia > Paraburkholderia jirisanensis. Next base: position 44,915 of record NZ_BAAGSQ010000001.1, read on the forward strand.
GCGACGCCCGCGCCGATCGTCACGTTGTAGATTGGCAGGCCGGTGTCCTGGCACAGCAGGTTGTCGCCGCGCTCCGCAACTTCGATGTTGGTGCGCATCAGGCCGAGCACGCGGCGGGCGGTTTCATTGGATTCGGTATGCTCGAGCCGGGCAATGCCATCTTTCACATCGGGTGGCAATTGCTTTAGCGCGCGGATATACAACTGCTTCGCGACTTCTTCGATCTGCTGCATGTCCATTGAGTAGTCTCCTGCGCGCCTGTTTTTTAGCGCCTGTTTTTCTCGCGTTTTGTCATGGCGCGGTGGATGAGCGGCGCTACCGCGCGCGTCACAACGTCAACGACAACGCAAACGCGAGCCCCGCCACCAGCGCTCCGCCTGCGGTCAACGCAATCAGGTCTTTGCGCAAACCGCTCCACGGCCGGTACTCGATCAGCAAGATTCGCACGCCGCCGATCAGATGCGCGGCCAGCAGTGTAACGAGGCCCCATTCGGCAAAAACAAACGCCGGCCGCTGCGTGACTGAGAGAAACGAATCGAGTGCTGCAGCACCGTGTAGCGCGGTGCCGAGCGCCCAGAAATGCATCGGCAAAAAGATCGCCAATGCCAAACCGGACAGCCGGTGCACAAGAAACGCCCACCACGCCGGATGATTGCGCGCACGCGCATCGGCGCGCCGACCAGGCGTCTTGCGCGGCGCATCCGCGATAACGCTGGCATTGCGCGTGGCGTCGAGTTCGCTCATAGCGGCCCTCCGATCAGCGCATAGACCGCGCGCAAACCGGCCAGCGCAAGCATCAAGCCGATCAGCACGCTTACCGCGAACACACTGGCACCGCGCCAGCCAAGCCATTCCTCCGCGATACGCCGCAAGCCGACCGGCACGTGCGCAGCGGCAGCCAGCACGAACACCGCATAAAACAGGCCCCACGCCGCATTGCCGTGCAGCCGCCCGAGAATCGCGCCCGCACTCAAGCCACCATGCACGACGATGATCATCGTGACCAGATGCACGCTCACGCATAGCGCGAGCACCATCGCCGAAATGCGCTGCACGCGCCAACCGCTCAGCGCGGGCCTCATTCCTGCGCTCCTTGCGGCGCCTTGCCGTTCAGCCGTTTGAGCCCGGCGATACTCGCAGTCGGCGCAAGGGCCTTCGGGCAGCGCTCGGTGCACGAGCCGAGTGTATGGCACGAATGGCAGCCTGCATCGTTTGATACCGCGGCCACACGCGCCTGCTGCTGCGTATCGCGCACATCGTTGACGAGCGTCCACGCGCGATTGAGCGCAGCCGGCCCCAGATAATCCGGGTTCCACGCAACCACATCGCAACTCGCATAGCACACACCACAGCCGATACATTCGATACCTGCATCGACCGCCTTGCGCGCCGCGGACGCGGGGTCAACACGTGCCGCCGGCTCGTGGCGCGTATGCGCGCCCGCAAAATAGCCCTTGGCATCGCGCCATTTATCGAAGAAGCCGGACATATCGGCAGCGAGATCCTTGATCACCGGCAGATGATTCAGCGGTGCGATCTCGAGCACATCGCCGCCATGCCTGAGCACTTTGGTTACGTGCGTGCGGCAGGTCCAGCGCGCGCGGCCGTTGACCGTCATCGCGCACGAGCCGCACATGCCGACGCGGCATGCAAAGCGATACGACAAGGTCGCATCGAGATGCCGCTGGATATGAATGACGACGTCGAGAACCGTCTGGCTCTCCATGCGCGGCACGTGAAAGCGCTGGAATTCGCCTTCGTCCGCGCCTCGCCAGACGTCGACCTGCAAAGTTGTGGGGCTTGCCGTTGGCATCCTGACCCTTCAGGGTTCGCTTGATTGCGAAGCCAGTCTAAGATGCGCGCGCAACGATCGAAAGCCAAAGATTTTTGCGGCGAGCCAAACAAATTTTTTCGCTCGCCGCCGCCCCTCAAGCCTGCCGGTAATAGAGATTTTGCGGATGCCGCGCTTCGGCGAAGAAGAACCAGCGCTCGGCGACCAACCCCGCATACTGGATCGCGCACGCCGCGCATAGCAACCAGACCGATACCCCAAAAGATCCCACGCTGCCGCCCAGCGCAATCAGCACGAACGGCACCGCAAACGCAGCAATCAGAAAGGTCCACTTGATGCGTTGCAGCGTCTGCGGCGTTTTGCCGTGGAAGAACTCACGCAGATTGAATGCGCCCGCGGTAAAGCCGCGCGACGTCTGCGCGACCTTCGCGGCGCGAATACCGGTCGCGCTTTGCACCGTCGATTTCGGCCGCAAACGCGCATTGCGCCGCAACGAGACAAGCCGTGCCGCACACGCAGCCAGCGTCAGCACGCAGGCGCATACCGCGAGGCCCGGCAACAGCGACGGCGCAAACCACGCGGCGCTGGCGGTGGCCAGAGTACAGCCCGACGCACAACCGAGCAGCACGAAGTTGATCATGGTCAGCGGTGTCGCCCATTCTTGCAGAAAGCGCAGGCACGCATAGATCATCGACGTGCAGACAAACAGCGCCGCACTCGCCAGCACCGCGAGCGCGCCGACTGCAAGCGAATAAGCGAGGCCAAGTGCATGCACAACGCCGTACGCGAATGCGCATGCCAGAAACAGCGGCAACGCGAGGCACTCACGCGACAGCCATGAGGTGCGCCACATCGCGATTGCGCGCCACGCCCGCTCAGGGTGCCCCAGGTGAAAAAACGACGCGAACAGCCCGAGCGTACCGAGCACGACCGACAGCACCGCGCCCGCAATAAAGAACGCTTGCGGCGGCATCGCGATGAAGCCGAGCTGTGCCGCGCATTCGACGCCCACCAACGCAATCAGCAGGCCTTGCCCCGCACCGCTTAGCGTGGTCAGAAATACGACTGAAAATGCCGGATTCATGTTTTGAGTCTCCCCTTATACGCGCGTCGCCAGCGCTGCAAGATCGAGCTGGCTGTGTTCGAGTGGCATATCGTGAGCGCTATCGAGCGCGGCGTCAGCCTGCGACGATCCGCACGAGCACGCACCGCTGCCGCAGGCGGTGGTCGTCTGGCGCGGCAAATAGTGATTCGCGGGCCGCGTACCCCATTCGGGCATCAGCTGATAGCCGCCGCGCTCGCGGATCGCCTGCGACACCACCGAATCCGGATCGTGGATATCGCCGAACAGCCGCGCAGAAGTCGGACAGGCGAGTACGCAGGCCGGCTTGCGGTCGCGTTCCTCAAGCGCATCGTTGTTAATGCGGTCGACGCACAGCGTGCACTTGGTCATTTCCTTGCGCGTCTCGTCGAGTTCGCGCGCGCCGTACGGGCACGCCCACGCGCAATACTTGCAGCCGATACAGCGGTCGTAATCGACCAGCACCAAACCGTCTTCCTTGCGCTTGTAGCTGGCGCCGGTCGGACAGACCGGCACGCACGGCGGGTCTTCGCAGTGCAGACACGACTTCGGAAAGTGGATCGTATCGGCCAGCGGATACTCGCCGGCTTCGAAGGTCTGCACACGGTTGAAAAACGTACCGGACGGATCGGCGTCGTAAGGGCGCGCATCGGCCAGACTGCCTGCCTCACCCGACGTGTTCCACTCCTTGCAGCTCGTCACGCATGCGTGGCATCCCACGCAGACGTTCAGATCGATCACGAGCGCCATCTGGGTCATTGCATGCTCCCTTGTCAATCGCGTTTAACGGTGTTGCGCAGGCGCGCGGCGAATTCGCCGCGCCCCGCGAAATAGGTTTGCACGATGCGCCGGACCACCCCTACTGAACCGGGCATCGGCTGCATCGGCGCGAATTGCGGCAGCGTATGGTCCGCGTCCGCTTCGGCTGGATAGATACGCACGCGTACGTCGTACCACGCGGCCTGGCCGGTGATCGGATCCGAGTTCGACATGCGCGGCTGGCGCGATGCCATCGCATTCGTGGTGGGCAGTTCGTCGGTGATCAGGTGGTTCAGCAGGAAGCCGCGCTGCGATTCGTTGGCGTCCGGCCCGAGGTTCCATGCCCCCGCGGCCTTGCCGATCGCGTTCCACGTCCACACGGTGCCCGGCTCGACCGCTTCGCTGTAGCGCGCCATGCAGCGCACCTTGCCCCACTGCGATTCGACGTAGATCCAGCCGCCGTCCTCGATACCCTGTTCGCGCGCCATCAGCGGATTCATGAACAGATAGTTCTCGCCGTGAATCTGCCGCAGCCACGCGTTCTGCGAATCCCACGAGTGATACATCGCCATCGGCCGCTGCGTGACTGCGGCGAGTGGATAGCGCGCGAGATCCGTGCTGTCGCGTTCGAGCGGCTCATACCAGTACGGCAGCGGATCGAAGTAACGTGCCACACGTTCGCGCAAATGCTCGGGCGGCTGACGCCCGGTGGTCTTGCCCTGCGCGGCGAGGCGGAATTTCTGCATCACGTCCGAATACAGATGGATCACGATCGGCTCGCCGAATTTGCGGAAGCCCTTCTCGACCGCAAACTTCAGATACGGGCCGTTGGTGCCGCGCATGTACTGCATCGTCTCGGGCAACGTGTAGTGATACACGCAGTTGTTTTTCGCGTACTGGTCCCACTGGTTCGGGTTCGCTTCACCGACCAGCGCCTCGGTGCCATCCTTGCCGCGCCAGCCGATCAGAAAGCCCACGCCCGAACCCGGCGCGGTTTCGTGATTGACGATGAACTCCGGATAGCCACGATACTTGCGCGTGCCGTCCGGCTTCGTGAAGGCCGGAAATTTCAGGCGGCTCGCCAGTTCGATCAGCACTTCCTGAAACGGCTTGCATTCGCCGGTGGGCGGCACGACCGGCACGCGCACCGAATCGACCGGACCGTCGAATTCGGAAATCGGCCGGTCGAGCATCGACATCGCGTCGTGGCGTTCGAGGTACGTGGTGTCCGGCAAGATCAGATCCGCGAACGCGGTCATCTCCGACTGGAACGCGTCGCATACGACGATGAACGGGATCTTGTACTGCCCGTCCTCGCGTTTGTCCGCGAGCATCTTGCGAACCTCGACGGTGTTCATCGACGAATTCCACGCCATGTTGGCCATGAAGATCATCAGCGTATCGATCGGATACGGGTCGCCACGCCACGCGTTGGTGATCACGCTATGCATCAGGCCGTGCACGGCGAGCGGGTATTCCCACGAAAATGCCTTGTCGATGCGCACCGGTCCGCCGCTATCGTCGACGAACAGATCTTCCGGCGCCGCGGGCCAGCCGAGCGGTCCCGCCGAGAGCGGCGTGTTCGGCTTCACGTCGTTCGGATGGTTCGGCGGTTTCGCCGAAGGCGGCACCGCGCGCGGATACGGCGATTTGTGCCGGAAGCCGCCGGGCCGGTCGATCGTGCCGAGTAGCGACATCAGCACCGCCAGCGCGCGAATCGACTGGAAGCCGTTCGAATGCGCGGCGAGGCCGCGCATCGCGTGAAACGCGATCGGATTGCCGGTCACCGTTTCGTGCGTTTCGCCCCATGCGTCGGTCCATTGAATCGGCAGCGTGATCTTGTGATCGCGCGCGGTATCGGCCATTTCACGGGCGAGACGGCGAATCGTCGCGGCATCGATGCCGGTGATCTGCGCGGCCCATTCCGGCGTGCATTCGGCCGCGCGCTCGCGCAGCAACGCAAACGAAGGCGTGACCGGCGTGCCGTCCGCTAACGTGTATTGACCCGACAGCGCCGGCTTCACGCCACGCGTGTGATGCAATACGGCGCGCTGCGCTTCGGCATCCCACCACAGATGATTCTGCGGAAACAGCGGATTGCTTTCCGCCGCGTCCGGGTCGCGCACGAACAGACCGAACTCGTTGCTGCTGTCGTTCATGTTGAGCAGCTCAGCGGCATTCGTATAGCGCGTCACGAAGTCGTGATCGAAGCTGTCGGTTTCGAGCAGCTCATGAATCAGCGCCATGAACAGCGCGCCATCGGTGCCGGGACGAATCGGCACCCACTCATCGGCAATCGCTGCGTAGCCGGTGCGAATCGGGTTGATCGCGATAAAGCGTCCGCCCGCGCGCTTGAACTTCGAAATGGCAATCTTGAGCGGGTTCGAATGATGGTCTTCGGCGGTGCCGATCATCAGGAACAGCTTTGCGCGGTCGAGGTCCGGGCCGCCGAATTCCCAGAACGAGCCGCCGATCGTATAGATCATGCCGGCCGCCATATTCGACGAACAGAAGCCGCCGTGCGCCGCGTAATTGGGCGTGCCGAACTGCTTGGCAAACAGGCCTGTCAGCGCCTGCATCTGGTCGCGGCCGGTGAACAGCGCGAACTGCTTCGGGTCGGTCGCGCGCAAATGTGCGAGACGTTTTTCGAGCATGTCGAACGCGACGTCCCACGACACCGGTTCGAACTGCGCGGTGCCGCGTTCCGCATTCGCCTTGCGCAGCAGCGGCTGCGTCAGACGCGCGGGCGAATACTGCTTCATGATGCCGGACGAGCCCTTCGCGCAGATCACCCCCTGGTTAAGCGGGTGCTCGGGGTTGCCGTCGATGTAGCGCACCTCTCCATCGCGCAGGTGCACGCGAATGCCGCAACGGCAAGCGCACATGTAGCACGTGGTGGTTTTGACTTCGAGCTTCTCGTTCTGGGTACGGGCGTGATGTTCCATTGCTCCTGCCTCATTGACGTCGGCGAACGTCGTCCCAGATAGCGGGCGACCTTCGCTTTATCGTAGAGGCGATATAAGCAAATGAAAAATCGTTATTTCGAATCGGTTCTATCCACAAGCCCGATACTTTTCATTTGGGTAACGCTGCGCCGCGCAAACCGATGCATCCGCAACCGCCTCATGCACTGAGCAAAGGCCCGCTGCGTACCGGTTGCGTGCCGGTCACGCGGCCCAGCGCCGCGCCGGCCGTGACGAAGCGCACCGCGCGCCGCATATAGAACACGCCATCGGATTTGCTAACAATGGTGGTGGTCTGGTCGGTCAGCGGATCGACGATATCGAATAGCGGATCGCCGGTGCGCACGCGTGCACCCACTTGCGCGCGATGCACGAGAATGCCGCTCGCCGGCGCATACAGTTGTTCGCTGCCGGCCAGCGGCGTGGCAGGCATCGGCAGTTCGGGCAGCGCACGCGCGGTGCCGCGAATCGACTGGCGCAAGGTCAGGTAGTCGATCACTGCATCGGCATCCTGTTGCGCAATTTCATACGACACGTCGCGTTGGCCGCGGCACTCGACCGTCACCGAGAAGGTACCGGCGGCAAGCGGTCGGTTTGCCGGCAGCGCCTGCTGTAGTTGCCACCACAACAAGCTATGCGCTTCGTCGAACGACTGGCCGCCGGAGTCGGTCGCCAGCAGCGAAGCTTCGGCGCCGAGATAGCACGCGAGCGGCTCGAACTCGGGCCAGCCGGCTTCGCTCGTGTACAGATGCATCGCTGCTTCCTGCGAGCAATGCAGATCGACGACGATGTCGGCATCGTATGACAGCTTCAGCAGTTCGAGTTGCAGCGAATCGAATTCAGTAAGCGGCGTATGCCGGTCGAGTTCGTTGCGAATCAGTTGCCGCACGATACGGCGATTTTCGAGCGGGTCGGCGCCGAGCGCGTCTTTCGCATGGTCGACCAGCGACGCGAGCGGCAGAAAATGGCGATTGAAGTTCTTGCCGCTGTTCAGTTCGAAGCGCCCGACGAACTGTCCGAGCACAGATTGCGCAAGCCCGATCGGATTGGCGGCAGGCACCAGCACGATGCGCGCGGCCAGCGCGTGGTTCGCTTCCAGCTCCAGCAGGCGGCGTTTGAGCAACACCGCGGCGAGCATCGCCGGCGTCTCGTCTGCATGCAGCGACGCCTGAATGAAAATTTTCTGCTCGCTATCCGCAGGACCGAAATGAAAGGCCACCAGTTCGCGGTGCGTGCCGATCGCGGGAGAAACGAGCGGAATCGATTGTGTATTCATGGGAAGGCGCCCAAAGCCGGGAGATTCGGCGTCATGCTACGGCGCTTTGGCGCTTTCGTCACGAGCCTGTGCAGGCGCCTTTACCAACGCACCACACTATTCTTTCGACACCGCGCGCATCAGGCATTCAGAAAGTTTGTCGAAGTGCCGTAATGCAGCTTGGGTCAGTTCGATCTGCTTGCGCCGCGTGTCTTCGGTATCGCTCAACATGATCCAGCCTTTGTCGCGCATCGACTTGAGCCGCGCATGCAGGGTAGCCGGCGAGCCGAGCTCGCTTTTGCCCATCATGTCGCGCACCGAGAGCCGTTCTTTTTTCTGGCCGGCGCGCGCCACGAGTTCGAGGATGCGTTCTTCGAGCGGATCGAGCGACGGCAGCGAAGGCAGGCCGCGCAAAGCTTCGGCCAGTTGCAGGAAACGCAGGTAGATGTCGGCGGGACGCGTCATTGCAGAAGGGTCGGGTGGCGCGCGGGCTGCGTCAGGGGATGAGCGATCATCGCGGTGGTAGGTCTACGCAAGAAACGGGATTTTACGCTGGTGTCCAGGTTAGGTATGCGCGTTGGGTCGGCAATCGGCACCGCGGTCGTGTTCGTCATTGCACTCTGGACGAACGAGCATCTGTTCAGTCACTCGCAGTTCGCACGCGGTGTGAACTGGATTTATCTGCCCGCAGGCGTTCGCCTGCTCGCTACGCTGCTGCTCGGTGCCGACGGCGCGCTCGGCTTGCTACTGGCAAGCTGGCTCGTCGACTGCTGCTACTTCTTTCCACACGATCTGCTGCGGGCTTTTACCGGCGGCATTCTATCCACCGCCGCGCCGTATGCGGTCTATCGTCTTGCTCGCGAGCGTTACGGCCTCGAAGCATCGCTCAGGAATCTCACTGCCAAACGTTTGCTCGCGCTTGCGCTGGCTTATGCGTTTGCCAATGCGTTGCTGCATTACCTGTGGTTTGCGCTGCGCGGCGGTATGCATCACCTCACCCTGCGCTTCGTTGCGATACTGGTCGGCGACCTGTCGGGCACGCTGCTGGTGCTTTACGCATTGAAGATCGCGCTGGCACTGCTTGGGCTACTGGGGCTGACTGCGCGCCGCACCCGCGGCGCGCCCGACTGAAACCGGAGCGTACCGCGCGTGCCGTGGCTGTACTACGGCCGCTGCTCTTCGAGTGCCTGCAGGCGCTCGACGAAACGCGGCCAATCGACTGCGAGCAACGGTATTGTGAGGTCGCCACGCGACCGGTATGTGAAAAAACGCATCCACCCGTCGAGAAACACCGCGCCGCCCGGCGACACGAGGCAAGGCGGCCGTGGCGCGTCCGGGTAACGTGGCGCGGATATCTGCGCGGCGAGTTCGTCGAGTTGCGCGGTCAGGTCCGCGGCCTGCGTCGCAGCGCCGTCAGCCTGCTCGCCGAGATAGTGCCGCACCACCGCTTCGACGCTATGCGTAGGCAGTTCCACGTACGACGCGCCGATGTCATTGAGCAGCGGAGCGATCGTTTCGTAATCGCGCGGCTCGCCGATCACGCGCCTGAACGCGGCCAGCTTCACGGCGAACGGCAACGCACCGAAGCACGTGCTGCCTTGTGCGAGTGCCTGCTGAAAGAGCGGATAGCATGCGAGCCAGTCAGATGGAACGCGACTGTCCGTATGGTTGGAGTCCAGCTTTCGATAGGGGACAGCGCGTTCCGGCCGAGTCATCTCTCTCAGGTTCATCGGTATAAAAATTATAACAATATTGAGATAGAGCGCAACGGAATCTGAGCGGGCCATGGCCCGTACTTCCCGTTACAGAAACCAGAGCGGTCTGGTTGCCCGTATCCATGCCTTACAAAGCATTAACGGTAAGCAGCGCAAGAACTTGAGCGCGCCGCCCTGCAATTAATTAGAGCTTGAGTTCAAAGATGCTGTCGATCTCGACCGGAATGCCCATCGGCAGCGTATGCACACCCAGCGCGCTGCGCGCCGGCAGCTTGTCGCGGCCGAACAGTTCGAGCAGCAGGTCGCTGGCGCCGTTGGCCACTTGCGGATGCTGCGTAAATGACGCTGCGGCGCGCACGTAGACCGTCAGCCGGCTGCAGCGGTCGATCCGCTCAAGACCGTACGCATCGTCGACGCAGGAGAGAATCATCAGCATCGTCAGCTGCGCGGCGCGCTGCGCCGCTTCGAGCGTCAGGTCGGCGCCGACCACGCCGACGATCGGCTTGCCGTGTTCGAACGGGCCGAGACCCGACACATACAACTGATTGCCCGAAACCGATACCGTCCGGTAAGAGCCGAGCGGCTGGATCGGCGGCGGCAGTTCGAGTCCGAGTTGCGCGAGGCGGGCTTTCAGGGTCATCGTCGGGCTCCAGGATGTTGGACAGCCATGCCGCACCGTGTGGGCGTATATCGGCAGGAACACCGGCTGGGGGTGCTTTATTCCATCGCTCGAAAAAAATTTTGCGATTGGACGTGGCGACCTGTGCGGCAGCGTGCCTTGGCGCGCATAGACCGTCGAATGTAGATGTAAGAATCCAAGGGTTTCCACGGGGCCGCGCGCGTGCGTGGCCGGCAACATTTACCAGGGACCCGTGTGATGAAAAAACTTGCGATCGCACTCTGCCTGAGCGCGGCCTGTGCGGGTGCGCTGGCCGCTGAATCCGCTACGTCCGGCGGCGTCGACGCGCTCGGCACCGACAAATTCATCGACACGATCGGCATCAACATCCACGTGAACTACACGGACGGCGCCTACGCGGACGTCGGCAAGGTCGGCGAGCGCCTGCAATGGCTCGGCGTGAAGCACGTGCGCGACAACACGCCGGGCACGTCCGCGCCGCTGTCGGCATACATCCATCTTGCGAAACTCGGCATGCGCTACACGTTCATCACCGACGGCGATTTCAAGCGTTCGCTCGAGTTGTTCAGGCAGATCGACGCGGCCGCGCCGGGCAGCATCGCGGCGATCGAAGGGTACAACGAGATCAACAACTGGCCAGTCACCTATGCGGGCTTGAGCGGCCAGCAAGCGGGTTTTGCCGGGCAAAGCGCGTTGTACCAGCTGGTGCGCAGCAAACCCTGGCTCACGAACGTGCCGGTCTACGACCTCACCGGCTTCGATCCAAAAATCGTCAACTCGCGCACCGGCTCGGCAGACTTCGCGAACAACCACGCGTATCCGCAAAACGGCCAGCAGCCGAACTACGACAAGTGGGGCAGCGTGTGGATCGACTGGGCATTCGGCGACCTGCGCAAATTCAAGCTGCCGATGGTGATGACCGAGTTCGGTTATTTCACGGTGCCGCAAAGCGGCTGGAACGTGATCGGTGTCGACGAGGCGACGCAGGCCAAAGGCACGCTGAACGGTGTGCTCGATGCGGTCAATACCGGTATTTCGCGCACCTATATCTACGAACTGCTCGACGAGAAGCCGGACCCGAAGCATCTCGATGCGGGCATGCATTATGGGCTGTTCAGTAACGACTACAGCCCGAAGAAGGCGGCCGTCGCGTTGCGCAACTTCATCGCGATTCTCAAGGCCGGCGACGCGCAAAAGGTGAATGCGTCCGCGCAAGGCCGGATGGCTTTTACGCTTACCGACTGGCCGGTATCCGCGCACCGGCTGCTGATGCAAAAGCCCGATGGACGCTTCGTGCTGGTGCTATGGAACGAAGTGCCGTTCTGGGACCGCGAGAAGGGCAAGCCGATCGATTCGCCGCCGATTCGCGTGCCACTCGATTTCGGCAAGACCGCAAGCCTCGTCTCTGTGTACGATCCGCTTGGCGGTACCGCGCCGACCGACACGCATCGCAACGTGTCGCAAACGACGATCGATGTGCCCGATCATCCGGTGCTGGTCGAAGTGACGTTTCCCAATTAGGTCGAGCTTGCCGTTGCGTACCGAATCGCGCTCAGGCGTCGCCCGGCCGCACCGGCAGTTCGGTCTTGTACTGCACGCGCCGCAGCGTGATCGACGTGCTGACGTCGCGCACGCCGTCGATGGTCGCGAGGCGCGTCATCACGAAACGCTCGATGCCAGGAATGTCGCTGGCAACGACGCGCACCATATAGTCGAACGCGCCCGTCATCAGGTAGCACTCCATCACCTCTTCGCAGCCGAGAATCGCGCGCTCGAAACCGGCCAGCTTGTCCGCCGATTTTTCGATGGCGACCGACACATAGGCGGTGATCGGCAAGCCGACCTTTTCCTGGTCGAGTAGCGTCACGTAGTGCTTGATGACGCCGCCCTCTTCCATCAGCCGGATACGGCGATATAGCGGCGACGGAGAAATCGACAACGTCTCCGCCAGTTCGGACGCTTTGACATGCGCATCGCGCTGCAGCGCATGCAGGATATTTACATCGGTTTTGTCCAGTTTCATTAGCTGTTTTTCCTGTCGGTGCGCCCGAAAACCTCTTTTCTTGCCACAACGCGCGGAATTCCGCGGCCAGTTTGGCACAAGTCGAAAAGCCCGGTTCGCTAGAATTTTCTGGGCACTCAATAGAATCGGAAAGGGATTTCAATGGCTTCATCGAACGGCAAACTCGCAGGCAAGGTCGCGCTCGTCACCGGCGGCTCGCGCGGCATCGGCGCGGCCATCGCGCAGCGTTTCGCGCGCGATGGCGCGGCAGTGGCCATCACTTACGCGGCGTCCGCGGACGATGCCCGGCAAGTCGTCGCGGCGATCCACGACAGCGGCGGCAAGGCGCTCGCCATTCATGCCGACAGCGGCGACGCGCATGCGCTGCAACACGCCGTGCGCACCACCGCCGCGGAATTCGGCGGCCTCGACATTCTCGTCAACAACGCGGCTATGTTTCGTACCGGCACGATCGACGAATTTTCGCTCGACGACCTCGACCGGATGTTGGCCATCAATGTCAAAGGTCCGTTCGTCGCGATTCAGGAAGCGCTGCGTTTCATGCCGAAAGGCGGCAGGATCATCAACATCGGCAGCGTCAGCAGCGACTACATGCCGATTCCCGGCGTGTCGGTCTATGCGGCGACCAAGGGCGCGATTACCAGCATGACGCGTGCGTTGGCACGCGACCTCGGCAGCGCCGGCATCACGATCAACAACGTGCAGCCGGGCCGCATCGATACCGCGATGAATCCGGCCGACGGGCCGATCGCAGACCGCGTGCGCGGCTCGATCGCGCTCGGCCATTACGGCGAGCCTGAAGACATCGCCAATATGACGGCGTGGCTCGCAAGCGCTGAGGGTGGGTTCGTCACCGGCACGAGTATCAAGGTGGATGGCGGCACTAGCGCTTGATACTTTGGCTCGGCACAAACCGCAAACGCACAAGCTCACCAGCACGCAAGCGCCGCAGCGAACCCGCGACGGCGCCACCCCCGCGTGATGTGCAGGCGCCGCGACGGCGGCGGCTCACCCCACCCTCGCGCTTTGCCTCAGCCAGCCACCGGTCGCGCGCGGCGCAACGCAAACCCGGCCAGCGCGCCGACGATGCACAGCGCGCCCACATACAGCACCGGCGCATCCGGATGCGACTTCAGCATCAGCGACACGAACACCGGCGTCAGTCCACCGAACACCGCATACGCGACGTTGTATGAGAACGAGATGCCGGAGAAGCGCACGACCGGCGGAAACGCGTTGACCATCGCCACCGGAATCGCCGCGACCGCGCCGACGAAAAAGCCGGTCACCGCATAAAGCGGCAGCAGCGCCGACGGATCGACCGCCAGTTCCCTGAACATCCAGAAGTACGATGCGCCGAGCAGCAGGCAGCCGAAGAAAATCGTGCGCCCGGTGCCGATGCGCCCCGCAATCGAGCCCGCGACGATGCAGCCGATCGTCAGGCACAGCGTAGCAATCGAGTTGGCCTGCAACGCGGTCGCGGCATCGATGTGAAAGCGCTTCTGGATCAGCGTCGGCGTCATCAGCACGACCACCACGATGGCCGCGGTCAGCGTCCACGTGAGCACCATCGAAGCCAGCACTGCGCCGCGATGATCGCGCAGCACGGTTTTCAACGGCAGTTCAGCGGCGAGCGACTTGTGTTGCTTCATCGCGATAAACACCGGCGTTTCCTGCAGCCAGCGGCGCAGAAACGCCGACAGCAGCCCGAACAGCCCACCGATCACGAACGGCAGACGCCATGCGTAAGCGGTAATCTCGACCGGCGTGTAGTGGCGATTGACCGCCGACGCGATCAGCGAGCCGAGCAGAATCCCGGCGGTGAGGCCACCGGTCAGCACGCCGCAGGCGTAGCCGACGTAGCGCTGCGGCACGTGCTCGGACACGAACACCCACGCGCCCGGCACCTCGCCGCCGACTGCCGCGCCTTGCAGCACGCGACACAACAGCAGCAGCACCGGCGCGGCCACGCCGATGCTGGCGTAGGTCGGCAGCAGGCCCATCAGCAGCGTGGGCAGCGACATCAGCAGCACGCTCAGCATGAACATCCGCTTGCGGCCGATCATGTCGCCGAAGTGCGCCATGATCACGCCGCCGAGCGGCCGCGCGAGATAGCCCGCTGCGAAAATGCCGAAAGTCTGCACGAGGCGCAGCCAGTCGGGAATCGATTGTGGAAAAAACAATTGACCGATCGCGGTCGCAAAGAACACGTAGATTACGAAGTCGTAAAACTCGAGCGCGCCGCCGAGTGCGGCGAGAATCAGTGTGCGGTGATCGCGGCCCACCAGCGGGCGTGGCGCGGCGAAAGCAAGGTCAGGCGAATTGGAAGAATTCATCGTCGGTAGTCAGGGTTGCTGAGCAGCGCGGCGGGCCTGCGGCAACGGGCGGTTGCAGATTCGGATACACCAACGCCGGCAGCGGTCGGCTGACGGCCTATGGGTAGTAACACCTGAATGAATCCCGCTATTCCATGACACGCAAAGCTTGTCTGGATGGTGCGCGCACGTAGCGGCAAACGCTCACGGCCGTGTGCACGGCGAACGCATCATGTGCGCCATGCTTGTGCCACAAACACTGTGGGCCCGTCCGGCAAACGCCGGGCGGGCCCACACTTACGATTGCGTGACCAGCAACCAATAGCTGATAGCCGCCAGCCAAATCAACCGATGCGACGCTTAAGCGCGCCGCGTCGCCAGCTCCGCGCCCTGGCGCAGCGCTTCAAGCAGGCTGCCTTCGTCGGCGATGCCCTTGCCGGCGATATCGAATGCGGTGCCGTGATCGACCGAGGTACGCACCACCTGCAGGCCGACCGTCACGTTCACGCCGGCTTCGAGGCCGAGCACCTTCACCGGGCCATGCCCCTGGTCGTGATACATCGCCACCACCAGATCGAAATCGCCGCGGCCCGCGCGGAAGAACAGCGTATCGGCCGGCAGCGGGCCTTCGATGTTCCAGCCGCGTTCGCGCAGCTTCTGCACCGCCGGCACGATCTTCTCGGCTTCCTCGCCGTAGCCGAACAGGCCGTTTTCACCGGCGTGCGGGTTGATGCCGCACACGGCGATGCGCGGGTTCGCGATACCGGCTTTCACGAGCGTCGCGTGGCCGCGCTCGATCGTGCGCTGCACGAGGCCCGGCTCGATCTTGCGAATCGCATCGATGATGCCGATGTGCGTCGTCACATGAATCACGCGCAGTTGCGGCGCGACCAGCATCATCGACACTTCTTCGACGCCGGTCAGATGCGCCAGCATTTCGGTGTGGCCCGGAAACTTGTGGCCGCCCGCATGCAGTGCTTCCTTGTTGAGCGGCGCGGTGCAGATCGCGTCGATTTCGTTGGCTTCGGCAAGCGTGACGGCACGCGCGATGTATTGATACGCGGCGTCGCCGGCAATCGCCGACAGTTTGCCGAACGGCAGGTCGTCGGGGATCAGGCCGAGGTCGATGCAATCGATCGTGCCGCGTTCATAACGCGCATCGGCGGCGCGTTCGATGCGGCGCACCTTGGCCGCACTGCCGACGATCTGCGCGGCGCGCTCGAGCCGGCGCGCGTCGCCGATCACGAGCGGCCGGCACTGCTGGTAGACGGCGTCGTGCGCGAGACTCTTGACGACGATCTCGGGGCCCACGCCGGTGGCGTCGCCCATCGTGATACCGATTACAGGGAGGTAGTGGCTCATGACTGTGTGCTTCGAGTGAGTGTTCGTTCTTGTACGGCGGCGACAGCAGCAGCGGTGACGGACGCGGACGGCTCATGCTGTCCGCGCAGATGCAGCCATGCGCCATATAGCGCATGTTCGCTGCCGAACGCGCCGGCTTTCGTGACAATCGTCAAACGTCGGGTTGCATCGGCGGGCCGCGCAACGGCCACGCCAGGCTCGACTTCCGACAGCAGTTCGAGACGACCGATGCGCGCCGCGGCCAGCATCGCGCGCGCGGTTTCGCCGCCGGTTGCGATCAGGCCGGCAAGCTGCGCGAGATGCGGTTCGACCAGTGCGGCGAGCGCGGTGGAAAGCTGCGCGCCTTCGGCCGGATCGAACGCGTCGTCGCGGCCGATGCGCACCAGCAGGTCGACGCCGGCCGCAAGCCGCGCGCCGATCGATGCCTGCCACGCGGCGCTGTCCGGGTGGTCAGCGCCATCGCGCAACACGACAGGCGGGATCGTCAGTTCGGTCATGCCGGTGCGCTCGCGCAGCAGCGCGCATTGCTGCACCGATACCGCCGACAAACTGCCCACTAGCGTCAGGATCGGGCCGTCGTGACGCTCGAGCGCCGTGCTAGCCGGCGCGGCAGCATCGAACAGTTCGGGCAGCGCAGCCAGTTCGCGCGCGAGGCCACCGGAGCCGACCCAGAAAAACGCAAGCTCGAGTGCGACGCTCGCGCGGGCGAGCAGGTTCAGGTCGCCTTCCGTCTCGGCATCGACGATCAAGGCCTGCACGCCGTTGCTGCTATGTTTAGCCAATGTCTGGGCGAGAGTTTGCGCGACCCTATGCGGCACACCGCGCAACTGGTCGACCGTCAACCGCGCGGTGCGCAGGCCGGCTTCTTCGAGCATCGGTTGTAGATCGGCAGTGCGGCCCGCATGCTCGAGCTGCCATGTCTCGGTTTCGCCGAGCGGCACGCCGCGCACGTAGACGCGGCCGTCGCGCACCGTGCGGCCGGTAGCCGGAAACGCCGGCGCGACCAGTGCCATGCCGGCAGCCGGTTGCAGTGCCGCCACTTCGGCCACCCAGTTGCCGCGCAGCGTCGAATCGATCTTCTTGTACAGCTTGCGCGGCGTGCCGTCGCTGCGGAGCGCCTGCCACGCCTGCGCCGCGCGGCGGCCCGCGTCGAGCTGCGCGAGACGGCGCGAATCGGTATCGAGCGCGATTACCGCGGCGCCGCTTGCAGCGGCTTGCGCCGCCTCATGCGCATCGAGCGCGACCAGCGTGCGGCGTCCGGCGTTGGCAAACGCGATCGCGCTATCGGCCGCGCCGGACAGGTCGTCGGCGATGATCACGAGGCTCACTGCACGGCCTCCCGGCTGCCGACCTTGCTGTTCGCGCTGAAGCGCTTCGCGACCGCGGCGGTCAGGATCGGCGACACGATCGCGGTCACCACCACGCAGGAGGCGACCAGCAGCGTCGCGCTTTTCGCGGCTTGTTCATAGACCGGATTCGCCGCCGCGATCAACGCCGGCACCGCTGCCGCATTGCCCGCGGTATTGGCCGCCGACACGCCGGCCACGCCGGTGCCGCCGGTCAGGCGATCGATGATGTAAAGCGGAATACCCGTCACGATCACCACCGCGATACCGAGACCGATGCCGAGCAGCCCCGCTTGCCAGACCTTGTGCAGATCGAGGCCCGCGCCGAGCGCGAGCGCGAAGAACGGAATCATCACCGGCACCGCGCGGCTGAGGAAGTCGCGCATTTCGCGATCCAGATTGCCGAGCAGCATGCCGAACGCGAGCGGCAGAATGCTGCCGACCAGCGCCTGCCACGGGAACGCCGACAAACCGGCCACGCCGAGCGTGACCATGGTCAGGAACGGACCCGATTCGAGCGACATGATCGAATACGCACCGACGTCTTCCGAGCGGCCATATTGGCCCATCAGCGCCATATAGAGGCCGCCGTTGGTGTCGTTCATCGCGGCCACCACCGCGAGCGTCGAAAAGCCTGCGAACAGGCCCGACGAGATCGGCTGCTCGCCGAGAAAGTGACCGAGCACGACGCCCACTACGATCGCCGTGCCCACTTTTGCCGCGAACAGCGCGCCGCCCTTCTTGATGATGTACGGCGTGGCCTTTACGTCGATGCTTGCGCCCATGCAGACGTAGAACACCGCGAGAATCGGCAGCGCGCCGGTAAACAGCGCGTTGGTGAACGAACCGAAGAATTTGGGCATCCCCGGCACGAAGGTCGCGACCAGCGCGCCTAGCAGCAGCGGGACGATCATCATCCCGCCGGGCACGCGCTCGATGCCGCGTTTGATACGAATTTGAGCCATTACACTGTCTCCAGATTGACCAATGCTTACCGATTCGATCATTATTTTGATTGATTCGATCAACGCGGAGTGTAAGCCGACGCGCCGCGCAATGCAACCGGCTGCGCGACTGAGGGTTTACGCTGAGCCTTGTTGTTAAAGGCTTTGTTGCAGCGCCTGCCGGGCACGGGCGGGTCTCGTCGGGGCTCGGTTGGGCCTTGCTTCGGCACCCAATTTTGATCGAATCGTGCAGAATGAAGCTGTCACCGGTCAGTCTGTGCGCGCACCGTGCGCGAAAAGGCCGCCGTGGACTTTGGCTAAACTATGCCGCTTTGCGCGCAACAGCCGTGCCGCCGCCCCGCCGCCCTTAATTTCCGGAGCTCCATGAAAGTAGCCAACCGCCGTGAAGCGATGCTGAAAGCCGTGTTGTCGGGCATGACCGACGTCGGCGCATTGTGCGAGCACTTCGGCATGTCCGAGGCGACGGTGCGGCGCGACCTGCGCGCGCTCGCCGACGAGCATCGGATCGTGCGGACGTACGGCGGCGCGGCCGCGCCGGTCGGCATGCACGAGCCGGAGGAATCGCTCGAAACGCGCCGCCAGAGCTTTCGCGAACAGAAAGAAGCGATCGCGCGCGCCGCCGCGGAACACGTACACGACGGCGACACGATCTTCCTCGACGGCGGCACCACGACCGCCGCGATGGCGCGCCTGCTTGCCGGGCGCCGCGAGCTGCGGGTGGTCACCAACAATCTGCTGGCGATCGGCGTACTCGCGTCGAGCGACATCGCGGTCACGCTGATCGGCGGCGATCTGCGGCCATCGAGCATGAGTACGCTCGGGCCGATCGCGCAGCTGGCGCTCAGCCGGATTTCGGTCGACAAGGCGTTTCTCGGCGCGGATGGCGTAGTCGCCGGGCGTGGGCTGTGCGAGGCGAGCGCCGAGCAGGCTTATCTGAAGGAATGCGTGATTCGCCAGGCGGCGAGCGTGTTCGTGCTGGTCACGTCGAACAAACTCGACCACGCGAGCCAGCAGCATTGGACTCCGCTGGAGCGCGCGTGGACGCTGGTCACCGATGCGGCGCACGACTCAGCCGAAGTGGACAGCTTCGTGCGGCGCAGTGAAGTGACGGTGTTGTCGGCGGCGGTGCCGCAGGATCGAGGCAACGGCGTATGAGTCGACGTCGGCGCGCCGTTCAGGCGCGCCGTGCGCTCAACACTCTTCGACACATTCCTTGATCGCCACCGGCATTGCACGGCCAGCCGTATCAGCAACCTTCTGGCCATCGGCGCTCAAACCTGCAAGCGTAGCAATGCCGAGCACCGCCAGCACGCTGCCGAACAGGAAGTCGGCCGGAATCCCGACATGGTCGACGATCGCGCCGCCCACCGACGAACCCGCCGCGATCGCCACCTGAATGATGCAGATGAACATCGCCGAACCCGCTTCGGGCAAGTCCGGCGTGGCGCGCTGGATCCATACGCTCATGCACAGCGGAATCGCGCCGAACGCTACGCCCCACGCCAGCACCACCGCCGTCACCGCGATCGGCAGATGGGTGTGGCTCAGCAGCGGCAACGTCACCAGTGCGAACAGCAGCAACGTGGCCATCGTCAGCAGCGAGCCCTTCAGGCTGCGCTCGACCGTCGCGGACACCACGAAATTCGCCGCGAACCCGATGATGCCGAAGCCGAGCAACACCCACGTAATGCTCGACGTCGCGAAGCTCGCATCGTGCAGCAGATACGGCGCGACAAACGTGTACGAAGAAAAGTGCGCGCCGAACACCAGCGCGACCATCAGCAGGCTCTTGCGCGCATGCGGACGATGCATCAACGCGGTCAGATCGGAGAAGCGCAGCGCGGCGCTCGACGGCAGCGACGGCACCAGCCAGGCCTGCGCGGCCAGCGCAACGGCCACCAGCACGCCGGTTGCGATGAACGACATGCGCCACGACGCCAGTTCCGAAATCAGCGTGCCGAGCGGCACGCCGATCACCGTTGCGCAGGTCACGCCGGCGAGGATCGCCGCCGTCGCGCGTGCCGATTCGTGCGGCTTGACGAGCCGCCCGGCAGCCGCCAGCGCGAGGGTCCAGAATCCGCCGAGGCTGGCGCCAAGCAGCGCGCGGCCGATCAGCATGACCGCGAAACTCGATGCGAACGCAGACACCAACGTCGACGCGAGCAGCATCACCGTCAGCGCGATCAGGATGTAGCGCCGGTCGATGCGGCCCGCGCCGAGCATCATGCCGGGCGCCGACAGCGCGGCAATCACGCCGGGCGTGGTCACCATCAGGCCGGCCGTGCCGGGCATCACACCCAGATCGTGCGCGATCTGCGGCAACAGGCCGACCGGCAGAAACTCGGTGGTCACGAACGCGAATGCGCCGATCGTCACCGAGCCGACCGCCAACCATGCACGCAACGGGGATGCATCGGCAGGCTGCTCGACATTGGCCGGCGCAGCAGCGCGCGCGGGCGATTGGTTTTCCATCATCATGGTGTGGGTTATTTCCAGGTTTCTGAATCGGCGAAAGTCCAGCTGCCCAGTGGCGGGCGCGGCACATCACAAAGCGGCGTGCTGCGTCTGACTCGCGACGTGAGCGAAGGGAAAGCCCTTGTTACAGCGATGTTTTTATCGAAGATGAGGCGTCGCGCATTACGTCCAACCGCGACGTCGAAATTAACGGAATTGAGTTACGACACAATTAGCACCGGATGCAGGAGCCGCTGGATGGCGCGCGAGTGTGGCCCGCGGCGTTTGCCGGGCGCGGCGCGTGTTGCCGGAAAGCGAGCAAGGCGCAAACATACCATCGCTGAAAAAGTCGTGCTGACGGTGGATTAGGGCATTGCGCATTGTGCAATTGCGGTGGGCGAATGCGGTGCGCGATTTGATACGCAGAAAGACCGTCATACCCCAGCGGTGAGGCTGTTGTATGACGGTCTCGAGGAAATGATCGGACTTGAAGCGCGAATCTTGAGCGTGAACCTGAATGCAAACGGGATGATCTGCCGCGCGCGTTACTGCGCCGTATAGCCGCCGTCGACCGCGATGATTTGCCCGGTCAGATAGCGCGCCTTGTCGCTGGCGAGAAACAGGATGGTCTGTGCGATTTCGTCGGGGTCGCCGGCGCGCTGCGCGGGCACGGTGGCGAGAAAGCCGGCTTTCACGTCGTCGTTGTTGCCGACGAAACGGTCGAGCATGCCGGTCGCGACCGGACCCGGCGCCACTGCATTGACCCGTACACCGGCCGCGGCGCCTTCCAGCGCGGCGCTCTTCGAAATGCCCTCCACCGCGTGCTTGCTGGCGGTATACACGGCCTGGCCCGCAAAGCCGATGCGCCCCGCAATCGACGACAGATTGATGATCGAGCCCGAGCCCTGCGCGAGCATCGCGCGCATCTCGTACTTCAGCGACAGCAGCGTGCCGAGCACGTTGACCGAAAACGTCGCTTCATAATTGGCGATCGACAACTCGGCCAGCGCACCGCCTTCGCCCTCGGTGCCGGCGTTGTTGACCGCGGCGTCGAGGCGGCCGAAGCGCGCCACGGTCTGCTCGACGATCTGGCGCACCTGCGTTTCGTCGCGCACGTCGCCGCGCAGGAACTCTGCCTCGGCGCCCAGCGCACGCAGTTCGGCGGCCAGCGCGTGACCGGCGTCGTCGCGGCGACCGTTGACCGCCACGCGGTAGCCCGCACGGGCGAAAGCCAGGGCAGTAGCGCGGCCGATGCCGGTGAGCGCGCCGGTGATGAGAACGACGGGTTGGTCCATGGTTGTGTGCTCCTCGTAGGTTGTGCACGACTGCGTTTGCGATGGAGTCACTTTGATGGATTCGCTGCAGCTGAAATAGACGCGTGCCGGTGATATCAGCCATTCCGGTAAAGCATAGGTTGGCAAGAAGCGGCCGGTGGGATTGTCGATTTGCGACTGCATCATTCGTCGTGTGAGTAGCGCGGCATGCGTCGCGCGTATCGTCGGCTGCGCAACAGCGCACACACGGCGGCTCGCGCCGCGCGGCCTGGAACTACTCACGCCCAAGGAGCTTTCTGATGAGTTATGTAGACGGATTCATCGTGGCGGTGCCCACCGCCAAACGGGACACATACCGCCATCACGCGGAAATCGCCGCGGCAATCTTCAAGGAGAACGGCGCGCTGGAAGTGGTCGAGTGCTGGGGCGACGACGTGCCGGAAGGCAAGCTCACGTCGTTCCCGATGGCGGTCAAACGCAACGACGACGAAACAGTCGTGTTTTCGTGGGTCCGGTGGCCGTCGCGCAGCGTCCGCGACACGGGCATGGCGGCAGTCATGGCCGACCCGCGCCTGCAGCCCGACCAGATCACGATGCCGTTCGACGGCAAACGGCTGATTTACGGCGGCTTCGAAGTGATCGTCGACATGTGACGGTCGCGCCGCGGCGGGAAAGCGTCTTTTTGTAGTGAGACACTGCGCACTGGCGCCCGATGCGGGCGCCCGGCGTCTGCGCACCTGCGTCTGCGTACCTTTGCACGACCGGTTCGGGCCGCGCGCATTGCACGCTGATTGCTGTCTGACGCACGCTCGTCGCGTGCGCAGCACTGTCGAAAAATGCCAGTTCGCCGCTACAACACGCTTTCTCGGAGTTACGTTCTATGTCCGCAGCAATCCAGTATCTGATGGTTCCCGGCGCGCCGACGCCTGTCGCGCCTTTCTCGCACGCCACCGAAATCGACGGCTGGGTGTTCATCACCGGCCAGATGCCGACCCTGCCCGAAGACGATTCCGCGCCGCTGCCCGAAGGCGTCGCCGCCCAAACCAAGCGTGTGATGGACAACCTGATCATCGTGCTGAAGGGCCTCGGCCTCGGCCTCGAGAATGTCGTCTGCGCACGCGCGTTTCTGACCGAATTCAAGCGCGATTACGCAACGATGAACGCCGTGTATGCCGCGTACTTTTCGTCCGGCAAGCTGCCCGCGCGCACCTGTATCGGCGTGACGGGGCTCGCACGCGACGCGCTGGTCGAGATCGACTTCGTCGCGCGGCGCACGGCTTGATGGGCGGTTGGTTGATGCGTCGACTGGCGTGCGGCTGATGCGCGGCTGATACGTGGACTGACACGCGTCGTCTGATGCACGCGCAATGCGCGGCTTGGCACATGGCCTGCACGCGGCCGATGCAGCGTGTCCACGCAAGAAGCACCACCGCCGCACGCACCACCACACGCACCGCCGGCAAATACCGTATCGTGCGAAAACGCCTTTTCCGATACGGAGCGTTCGAGCCATGCCGCACCCGTCCGGTCATCACGCGCCGCAGCCCGGCAGACGCCAGTTCCTGCGCGCCGCCAGCGGCGTCGCGCTAGGCTTGCCGCTGGCGGCGTCGCTACAGCCGCTCGCATTCGCGCAGACTCAAGCGCAATCACAAACGCCAGCACCAGCGCAACCCAGCCCCACCCCGCAACACATGGCACGCCGCCCGATTCCGTCGAGCGGCGAACCACTGCCGGTGGTCGGCTGCGGCACCTACCGCACCTTCGATGTCGGCGACGACGCAAACGCGCAGGCGCGCCTTGCGCGCGTACTGCAAACGATGTTCGACGCCGGCGGCTCGGTGATCGATTCGTCGCCGATGTACGGCACCTCCGAGGCGGTGGCCGGCGCGGTACTGAGCACGCTCGACGCACACAGCAAGGCTTTCGTCGCGACCAAGGTCTGGACCGAGGGCCGCGCCGCGGGCATCGCGCAAAAGGAACAGTCGATGCGTCTTCTGCAGCAACCGCGCATCGACCTGATGCAGGTGCACAACCTGCTCGACTGGCGCACACAGATCGCCACACTGGGCGACTGGAAGACACAAGGCCGGATCCGCTACATCGGCATCACCCACTACACATCGAGCGCCTTTGCCGAAGTCGAAGCAGTGATGCGCAGCCAGAAGCCCGACTTCGTGCAGATCAACTACGCAGCCGACGACCGCGACGCCGAACAGCGCATCCTGCCGCTTGCCGCCGACATGGGTATCGGCGTAGTGGTCAACCAGCCGTTCGGCGGCGGCGGCCTGATTTCCCGCGTCAGCAAGCGGCCGCTGCCCGACTGGGCGGCGGAAATCGGCTGCGCCAGCTGGGCGCAAATCCTGTTGAAGTTCGCGCTGGCTCACCCGGCGGTAACCGTCGTGATTCCGGGCACCGGGCGCCCCGAATACATGGCCGACAACGTCCGCGCCGGCTTCGGCGCTTATCCGGACGCCTCGCTGTGCAAACGGATCGTCGATGCAGTCAATGCGTGACGCTGCTTAAACGCGCGAGCCTCTCCGCATAAAAACTGGCAACACAAAGGGCCCAGAAAAATCCAGACGATCGCGCCCTTTGGCCGCGCCCACACCTTTCATCAGACTAACCACCCGCTCCGGACACCCCTCCGTCCGCCGGACACCTTTCAGTCCGTAACAGCCTAAAACCCGCTGTCTCCCTCCCAATACCGTCATATGGCTGCCACTTTGTTCGGAGCACCAGCCATCAATTCGCTGACGAATGAATAACTGTTGCAAACGAAAATGATTCGCATCTAGAATGCGAACTCTTTTTCCTGAAACATTCCGTAACAGTCGCGCGCGTTGCGCCCGACCCGTATTCGCTGAGCGAAGGACACCTCGAATCATGGCTTTAGCTGGAGTACGCCGCGCGCCGATCGGCAAACTGACCCACTACGCGGCAGCTGCCGCGATCGTGTTTCTCGGCATACCCGACAACGCGTCCGCAGAAGACGCCGCCGCGCCCCAAAAGGACGCCAGGGAAACCTCCAGCACCGCAAAAGACGACAAATCCACGCTCGAGACGATTTCGGTCTCCGGCGACTGGCTCGGTTCGGGATTGCAGAACAGCGTGAAGACCTTCGCGGGCGCCCGCACCATCGTCGACAAGGCGCAGATCGAGCAAAGCGGCGCGACCAGCATCGGCGACGTGATGCGCCGCATTCCCGGCGTGCAGTCCACCGACAACTCCGGCACCGCCGGCAGCGCGGTCTCGCTGAACATCGGCATTCGCGGCCTGACCGGCCGCTACACGCCGCGCTCGACGGTGCTGCTCGACGGCATTCCGCTCGCGTTCGCGCCGTACGGCCAACCGCAGTTGTCGTTTGCGCCGATCAGCCTCGGCAACATCGAATCGATCGACGTGGTGCGCAGCGGCGGTTCGGTGCGCTATGGCCCGCAGAACGTCGGCGGCGTGATCAACTTCGAAACGCGCGCGATTCCGAACAAGCCCGGGCTGACCGCGGACGCCTCGGTGCGCGAGAACATCTACACCGAAGGCGGCGGCAGCAACACGCAATACAACACGTACCTCGGCACGCAGCTCGACAATGGTCTCGGCGTCGCGCTGCTGTACTCGGGCATGACGGGCCGCGACTGGCGCGAAGGCAGCGACGAGCGCGTGAACGACCTGCAGCTGAAATACCGCTACGAGCTGACGCCGACGTCCGAGATCTACGGCAAGTTCTCGTACTACGACGTCAAATCGCGCACGCCGGGCGGCCTGACGGTCGCGCAATTCAACCAGGACCCGTTCCAGAACACGCGCCCGACCGACTTCTGGGAAGGCGACCGCAAGGCGTTCGACATCGGTTACCTGAACACGATTTCGTCGACCCAGGAATTCGAGGTCCGTACCTTCTACAACGAGAGTTACCGCAATAGCGTGCTGATCAACGCGGCGGGCACCCAGTTGCAGCATCAGCCGCGCAATTACTCGGTGTACGGCATCGAACCACGCTTCACGCAGCGCTTCACGCTCGGGCCCACCACCAACGACGTGACGGTCGGTTACCGCTACATCCGCGAACGCGGCGACGATGCGAGCTTCAACCAGTCGGTCACGACCGGCGTCAACGGGCCCTCGGCCAAATTCGACAACTCGACCGACGCGCACGCGGTGTACATCGACGACCGCATCGCGTGGGGCCGCTGGCGCATTACGCCGGGCATCCGCTTCGAGCATATCGAAGCGTCGCGCGAAGCCGACGGATCGAGCCAGGCCTTCCAGAACAACAACAACAAGGGGCTGCCGGCGATCAGTGTCGCGTATCTGCTGACACCGACGCTCACGCTGTTCTCCGACTACAGCACGTCGTTCGGGCCGGTACAGAACCTGCAGCTCAACTCGCTGTCGGCGACCAACCCGCTGCAACCGGAAGTGGCAAAAACCTACGAAGTAGGCGCGCGCTGGACCAGCCGCAACCTGCACGCGGAAGTGACCGCCTTCAACCTGCACTTCGACAACCAGATCGAGCAGGTCGCGGGCACGCAGCCGCCGCTGTTCGTGAACATCGGCGAGACGCGCCACCAGGGCATCGAAACCTCGATCGATTACGCGTTCGGCGAAGACAGCGTGCTGCGCGGCGTCGATGCGTACGCGAACTTCACGTACACGAAGGCGATCCAGCAGTCCGGCGTCAACGCTGGCCGCGACGTGCCGTTCTACTCGCGCATCACCGACACGATGGGCCTGAAATACACGCTCGGCGCATGGACCTTCGACGCATCGACCACGCACCAGAGCTCGCAGTTCTCCGACGCCGCGAACACCGTCAACGAAACGCCGGATGCGCGCACCGGCCGCGTGCCGGGCTTCCGCGTGTGGAATCTGCAGGCCGACTGGAAAATCCCGCACTGGAAGGGTAGCAACGTCACGGTCGGCATCAACAACCTCACCGATAAGCGCTACTACACGCGCAACGTCGACGGCAACGCCGGCCGGATGGTCGGCGCGCCGCGCATGGTGTACGTGCAGGGTCACTTCGTCTACTGATCGATACGATGACAGCTACTTTTCCGATACGAGTGCGAGTACGGCATGTTGCGACGCGCGCGTGACCTCTGGCTCAACGCGCACCGCTGGTTCGCGTTGAGCCTCGGCTGGCTGCTCGGCATGATGGGGCTGACCGGCGCGCTGCTGGTGGTCGCGCCGCCGCTCGACGAACAGTTGCATCCGCAACTGTTCAAGGTGGCCATGCACGATGAGCATCTAGCCGCGCTACCGCTGGAAGCGGTCAAGGCAAAGCTCAGTGCGGCATTCGGCAAGAAAGCGAGTTTCTCCTTCCAGCCGCCGCACACTGCCGACGACAGCATGCCGGTACTCGTGCGCGGCGCGTGGAAAGGCACCGTCTATATCGATCCGTATAGCGGCGCCGAACTCGGCCGGCGCGGCGAGACCGAAGGCTTCGTGAACTTTCTGTTCAAGCTGCACAGTTCGCTGCTGCTCGACGATACCGGCCGGGCGATTCTGGCGCTGGTCGCGCTGTGCTATCTGCTGCTGCTCACGAGCGGCCTCGTTCTATGGTGGCCGCGCAAAGGCCAATCGGGCTGGCGCATCGAACTGCGCAAGGGCACCTTGCGCAGCCTGTTCGATCTGCATCGCGTGGCCGGCGCGACGCTGGGCATCGTGATCGCGGTGTCGGTTGCAACGGGCGCGTATATGGCATGGCAGCCGCTGCGCGGTTTCGTCAGCACGATGGCCGGCGGCAAGCCGATGCGCGCTCCTGCGCTGCCGGCTGCCTCGCGTGGCCGCACGGACCGGCTGCCGCTCGACACGCTGGTTGCCGCCGCGCGCGCCCGCTTCCCGCAGGGCACGGTCTATCTCGTGCAGGCGCCCGCCAAAGCGGACCAGCCGGTGCACGTGCGCCTGCATCTACCCGACGACCCTCATCCGAATGGACGCACGATGCTGTGGCTCGATCCGGTCACCGCCGAGGTGCTCGCGGCGCAGCGCTGGAACCAGGCCGATGTGGGCGCGCGTGCGGTGTCGATCGTCTATCCGCTGCACACCGGCGTGCTGGGCGGCGTGCCGCTGCAGGCGCTGATGATGCTGAGCGGCACCACGCTCGCCGGCATGGCCGTGACCGGCCTATGGCTGTGGTGGCGCCGCCGCTCGTTGCGCGCCGCACGTATCAAGGCGTAAGCATCAAGGGCACAAGCATCAAGCCGTCACGAGCCGGAACGCCGACACCGTCTCGTCGAGCTCCTCTCCCTGCATCCGCAACGAGCGCGACGCAGCCGCCGCCTGTTCGACCAGCGTCGCATTCTGCTGCGTAACCGAATCCATCATCGAGATGGCCTGGTTGACCTGCTCGATGCCTTGCCCCTGCTCTTCCGAAGCCGCGGCAATTTCGTCGACGATCTGCGCGACGCGCGCCACCGCCTGCGTCACTTCGGACATCGTGCGGCCGGCATCGTCGGCGAGCGTCGAACCGTCGTGCACCTGCTTGACCGAATGCGCGATCAGATCCTTGATTTCCTTCGCCGCATTCGCCGAACGCTGCGCGAGACTGCGCACTTCGCTCGCCACCACCGCGAAGCCGCGGCCCTGCTCGCCAGCGCGCGCCGCCTCCACAGCCGCATTCAGCGCGAGGATGTTGGTCTGAAACGAAATGCCTTCGATGATGCCGGTGATGTCCGCGATCTTGCCGGAGCTGGCGCTGATCGCCTCCATCGTCGCGACCACGCGGCCGACCGTCTCGCTGCCGCGCTGCGACACATTCGATGCGTTCGAGGCCAGCGACTTCGCCTGTTGCGCGCTATGCACGTTCTGTTTGACCGTGCTGGTCAGCTGCTCCATGCTCGCGGCGGTCTGCTGCAGCGAGGCTGCCTGTTCCTCGGTGCGCCGGCTCAGATCGCTATTGCCCACCGCGATTTCGTTAGCCGAGCTCGCCACGCTGGTGCTGCTCGAGCGCACCCGGCCGACGGTTTCGGTCAGGCGCTGGTTCATCTCGCGCAGCGCCTTCAGCAGTTCGCCGGTTTCGTCCGAACGGTCGACCACGATGTTGCTGGTCAGGTCGCCGTTGGCGACCGTACGCGCGATCTGCACCGCCTTGCCGATCGGCCGCGTAATCGAGCCGACGATCGCGAAACTGCCGACCAGCGCCACCAGAATCGCGATCGTGCACACGCCGATGATCAGATTGCGCTGCATCACGTAACGCTGCGCAAACTGGTCGACGATCTCTTCCTGGCGGGTTTTCGTGAAGTTCGCGTAGGCGTCGGTCGCCTTGATCAGTTGCGCGAGCAACGGCCGGCATTCGTCGTCCATTTTCTGGATCGCCGCGTCGTGCTGGTTGTTCAGCGCCTTCGCGACGATGTCGAGTGCGACCGGCCCGTACAGTTGCTCGACGCGGTTCATCTCCGCAACCAGCGAGCGGGCTGAGTCGCTGGTGTCGGTGGCATGCGCGAGCGCGTCGTTGAGCTCCTTCAGGTGCGCGCCGACGTCGGCGTGCGCTTGCGTGACGGCTGCCTTTTCGATGTCCAGATCGGACTGTTTGGTGACCAGCACCAGATTGCGCGCAGCGATCGCGCGCCGGTCGACGGCTTCACGCACCTGCGCCACCAGTTGCGCACGCATGTTGACGCCGTGCACGAACTGGCTGAACGCGTCGGTAGTCGTGCTCAGGCTATACAGCGACAACACAGAAATAAACAGGGCGATGGCTGCCACGGCAAAGAACCCCGCAAACAGCCTGGTTCGGATGGTCAGATTTTTGAACGTCATGATTGTCGGCCCTCGGTTGCCGGTTTGTGTTTTTACATATATCGGCCTGGGCGAATTAAAAATTCAGCTTTTCCTCGATTTATTTTTTATCGGCCGAATGATTATCCAAAACGAACGTTTGATCGCAGAAATTATGAACTCTCCGCTTAATTCTTTTAGGGTGATTGCACCACGCCATTTAACGCGAAGCTAGCCGGGATACCCGTGGATACTTGCGGAGAATGAAACATCGGCGCGCCGAAGCAACGCCAGCTGGCACGATATGCAAATTAACGCACGCGCGTGTCGAACGGATTGCCGGTCGCGTTTCAGATATCGCGCGGCATTATCACAAGTCACGCCGGTTCAATCTGGTGCGAGTCACCGGGTAATCCCGAATTTAAACTGCATAATCAAAAAGACCCCGGTAAAATGCGCATTGCATGATTTCCGTGAAAACCCGCAGTCGCACCGGCATTCGTCAATGAATCGACAGCCCACCCGGCTATAATCGCCGCCGCGTAAAACCGACCGGCAAGGAACCCTCACTGATGTCGCAGCCCAGCCATCCTCCGCTCTCTGCCGCCGATCGCGGCGAACTGCCCGCGCGCGGCATCTTCCTGCACACTGGCTGGCGCAGCGCCGGCACCTGGGTGTGGTCGCGCTTTCGCGCGCTGCCGCAGGTGCGCGGGTTCTACGAACCGCTCAGCACCGTGATCGGCGACCTGAAACTCGCCGACGTGCCGACCCTCCGCCCTACGTGGAACTCCGGCCATCCGCCTCTAAAAACACCGTATTACGACGAATACCGCCCGTTCATGCGCGAAGGCACACGCGGCGTGCCGGGCTATCGCAAGCGCTTCAGCACCGACCGCTTCGGCACCGCGCCAGACAACGAATTCCCCGC
Organism: Paraburkholderia jirisanensis; assembly: GCF_054782355.1. Classification (NCBI taxonomy): domain Bacteria; kingdom Pseudomonadati; phylum Pseudomonadota; class Betaproteobacteria; order Burkholderiales; family Burkholderiaceae; genus Paraburkholderia; species Paraburkholderia jirisanensis. The sequence goes on from NZ_BAAGSQ010000001.1 coordinate 75,509, forward strand.
CCTGCACGCCTATCTGCAAGAGCTGACCGAGCGCACGCTCGACGCGGGCGAGATGCCCGTGTTCAAGTTCTGCCGTTCATCCGGGCGGCTGCCGTGGCTCAAGCAGGCTTTCCCCGCCGCGCTGCACGTCGCGGTCATACGCAATCCCGCCTCGCAATTCGCGTCGGGCTGGCTGCTGCACCAGGAATGGCGCAACGCGTTCTTCGTCGCCGCGCCGTTTCGGGTGCTGGGTCTCAATCGCCACGAACCGCTCGTCAGGGCCGCGCTCGAGGCTTTCGAGGTGCGCCTGCCGCCGGACGCCCCGACTTCCGACGACGCCTACGCCGCCGTCTGCGAGCAGTACGCACGCAGCGTCGAAGGAACCAACGCTTATCGCGCATTCATCGCGCTGTGGGCGCTGTGCGCGGCGCGCATGCCGGACGCGACGGACAGCGTGCTCGATATCGACCGCCTCGGCCTCGATCGCGCTTACGCGGCGCAAGCCGCCGCCGATTTCCAGACGCGCACCGGCATTGCCCCCCGCTTCGACGATGCGCGCGACCTCGTCGACGAACTCAAGCGCACGCCCGAACGCGTCGCCGGCATCGACGGATATTCGATGCGCGCGGTGCATGCTGCCGCGCAGAAATTTATCGATACACGTAGCCATGCCGGCGATCTGCTCGACGCAGATGCGACGAGCGTGGCGGAACTGGTGCGTGGCAAACTCGCGCTCGCCACAGCGATCTCGGAGCGCTGGCGCTAGACCCGAAAGAACCACGCGGTGCGACAAACGCGCGAGCCGCGCCGCGCCTGGTGGGTCCGAGTGGTTTCTGTCTAGCACCGCCCGTCGTTATGCAGAACGCATACTGAGGCCTCATTCGCGCGAACCGAACGCTGGCGTCAACTCTAGAAACCGGTCATTGCCAGCCATTGCTCGCCGCGAGTCAATTCATCGAAGGCACTCTTTAGGAATATGGAAATCAGATCTGGTAACGCATGGGCCGGTCCCACCGCAACCGACACAACCACGACAACCACGACAACCGCGGCCAGCGCTGCCGACGACACCACGCAAAGCCTCATTCGCATGAAGCGTGGCGGCGTGCTGGGGAGCCTCAAATCGAACTCGGAATTCCGCGAATATCGAGGCGGCGACGTGTTGAAGGCCACCGCGGACGACTACGTGAAATTCGACCAGATGGACTACCGACGCACGCGCAACGGTGGCGACGGCCACGGTTCATGCGAAGGTCTTGTACTGGAGGCGATGCGGCGCATCGATCGCAACGAATCGTCGGACCTGATGGACGCCGTGACCTACATGCGCGCGGATGCCAATCAAGGCGGCAGCGGCGCCAGACAGCTGTTCGATCGTGTCGACAACTTTCAGGCCGACCGCAACAGCCCCGGCTTTCGCAGCTACGAGCGGTCCCCGCCACGCTACTTCACGGAGCAAACCGGACAACCGCCGGGTCAACGCGTCGAGGATCTGCTGGACCAACTGCATCAGAACCTGACTTCAGACGGCAATATGGGCGTCGTGCGCCTCGGACTCAGCCGGATCGGCGTCATGGAGGGCCGCTCGGCCGGACATGCGATCCTCGTGCAACGCAATGCCGGCAACGGTTACACCATCTTCGACCCGAATAACGGCGTGTTTCGTTACGGGAGCGAACAACAGATGCGAACCGCGTTGCGCTCCTACATGAATGGCGCCTTCGCGGAGTCCGGTTACACCGCCGCGCCAGAGAGCGTCCAGTTCTACCGGCAGCGTGCGGCGTCGACGCGCGCACCCACAGCCGAGTCGCAGTTGCCGCCCCCCGTGCTGCCCGAACCATCGCTCAATGTGTTCTACCACGGCGATCGCAGCGACCTCTGAAACACCGCCGCCCGCGACTGCGGCCACCGCAAGCATCGCTGGCCGCATACGGTCAGCGGTGCGCAGCAGGCAAGGCAATCCCGAACCTTCTCACCTCAGCCGCGCCGTGGCGCGCGGCCTGCTCCCGCTAGCCACCCGCGACAAGCTGTACCGGTTCGCGAACCTCGGTCGCGCAGCTCACCCACTTCACCGATAAATTGCCTACGATTGAAAACTCACGCGGTTCGTCACCGGCCGCGTGATTGCAGCGCTGCAGCATCCAGTCCGGCAATCGAGCAGCACCGATCGCGCAGCGAACCCCGCCTGCGCGCCTCACGTCCGCAAGCAACGCGTGTGCGGGCCAATCGCAGCACTCCCGGAGGACTGTCATGGCGACGTGGAAACCCGATCCTACCTTCTACCCCTCGGCCCGCATGGCAGGCGGCGCACCCAAGGAGACGCTCGCGTACGTCGCGAGCTTCGATCCGGCCCGGCAGGTGCCGGACGAACTCGCGGTGGTGGACGTCGATCCCGGCTCGGCGGGCTACGGCACGATCGTGAACCGCGTCGCGATGCCGAACCTCGGCGACGAGTTGCATCACTTCGGCTGGAATGCGTGCAGTTCGTGCCTGTGCCCGAACGCGCCGCATCCGCACTCGGAGCGGCGTTATCTGGTGGTGCCCGGGTTGCGCTCGTCGCGCATCCACATTCTCGATACCAAGCCCGATCCGAGACAACCGAAACTCGTGCGCGTGCTGGAACCGGACGAAGTTGCGAGCAAAGCCGGCTATACGCGTCCGCACACCGTGCATTGCGGGCCGGCCGGCATCTACGTTGCGGCGCTGGCGAACGCGCAGGGCGAAGCGCCCGGCGGTATCTTCCTGATGGATCACGAAACCTTCGACATCCGCGGCCGCTGGGAAATCGACCGCGGCCCGCAGGAGCTCGCGTACGACGCATGGTGGCACCTCGGCTACGACACGGTGGTGACGAGCGAATGGGGGCTGCCCGCGACCTTCGAAAACGGCCTCGTGCCCGAAGTGCTGCTGGGCGGCAAGTACGGCCACCGGCTGCACTTCTGGGACATCAACACGCGCAAGCACAAACAGGTGCTCGATTTCGGCGCGGAGAACCAGCTGGTATTCGAACTGCGGCCCGCGCACGATCCAACCAAAGCGCACGGCTTCGTCAATTCGGTGATCAGCCTGAAGGATTTGTCCGCGTCGATCTGGACGTGGTACCGCGAAGGTGACCAGTGGGCCGCGCGCAAGATCATCGAAATTCCCGCCGAGCCTGCCGATCCGGATCTGCTGCCGCCGATGCTCAAAGGTTTCGGCGCGGTGCCGCCGCTCGTCACCGATATCGACCTGTCGCTCGATGACCGTTACCTGTACGTGTCATGCTGGGGCACTGGAGATTTGCGTCAGTACGACGTGTCCGATCCGTTCCATCCGGAACTGACGGGTACCGTGCGCATCGGCGGCATCGTGTCGCGTGCGTCGCATCCGGGCGCGAACGGTCAGCCGCTGAACGGCGGGCCGCAAATGGTCGAAGTCAGCCGCGACGGCAAGCGCGTGTACTTCACGAACTCGCTCTATGGCGTGATCGACGACCAGTTCTATCCGGATGGTCTGAACGGCTGGATGGTGATGCTCGATGCCGCGCCGGGCGGCGGCATCGGATTCGATCCGAAGTTCTTCGTGCAATGGCCTAGCACGCATCGCCCGCATCAGGTGCGCCTCGAAGGCGGCGATTGTTCGTCAGACTCGTATTGCTATCCGTGAGCCGATGATGCGATCGCGTGCGCCATCATGAACGACCTGCTTTCGAACGGTTTCGGGCCGAACTGGGCAACCGTGATCGGCAGCGGGTTGTTCCATGGCATCAATCCGGCAATGGGCTGGCTGTTCGCGGCCGCGCTCGGCTTGCAGCGCGGCAGCCGCCGCGCGATGTTGCTCGCGCTGCCGCCGATTGCGCTGGGGCATGCGGCTTCGGTGCTGCTGGTCACATCGTCGGCGGTGGCGTTCGGCGCGCTCACGCAGGTGTCGCATCTACGGGTGTTGATGGGCGCCGCGCTGATTGCGTGGGCGGTGTATCACCATCTGTATGGGCATCGTCATCGCGTGCGGGTGGGGATGACGGCCGGCTTTGTCGGTCTGGCGTTGTGGTCGGCTGCGATGGCCACCATGCATGGCGCGGGCTTGATGCTGATACCGGCGCTGTTGCCGCTATGCGGCGCGAGTGCGGGCGCGGCGGGCGCCGGCGCGGCGGTTGCGCCGCTTGGCGTGTCGCTGCAATCGCTAGGCGAAGTTACTGCGCTGCATACGCTGGTCACTTTCGTGACCGGCGGAGCCATTGCGTTCGCCGCGTACGAGTATCTCGGGCTCAGCATGTTGAGACGCGGATGGATCAATTTCGATTGGCTGTGGTGCGCGGCGTTGACGCTCACCGGCACATTGCTGATCGTGTCGGGATAGCAGCGGTACGTCTTCGCGTGACGGCTCCCGAACCTTCTCACCCTCGGGCGCAAGCAGTGTACGACTGGCTCCCGAACAGGCTCACCTTCGCTATCTCCTGGAAAGGCTCACTCTCGATGCGCGCTCCGCTCGCATCGCGCCGCCTCATAAACCGTATATACTGTTTATACCGTTTGCCCAGTCACCACGGAGATCAGATGAGCACACCGCAAATCAAACAACCCACGAAGAAGACTTTCCACTTCCCGAAGAGCGCGGAAGAACCGGCAACGCAAGACGCCAAGCCGTCCGCGAAAGCAAAAAAGGCCGTCGCCGCGAAGAAGGCCCCCGCAACGGTCGAAAAGAAAGCGGCATTGAAAGAGACCGCAACGAAGGAAACGGCACCGAAGAAAGCCGCACCGAAAAAGGCAGCGCCTGAGAAAGCGGCATCGAAGAAGAGCACCGCGGCCGCCGAAAGCAAGACGCCGAAGGCAAAACCGGCCGCCGCACCCGCTGCCGCGCAAAAAGAAGCGAAGGACGAAAAAGCACGCCGCGCGAAGAAAGACAAGGTCGTACGCGACAGCTTCACGATGCCGAAGTCGGACTACGCGAAGATCGCCGAACTGAAGCAGCGCTGCCTCGAAGCCGGCGTCTCGGTGAAAAAGAGCGAATTGCTGCGCGCCGGTCTCGCGCTGCTCGCAGTCGCACCGGTCAAGCGCCTGCTGGCCGCGGTATCCGAACTGGATACCGTGAAAACGGGCCGTCCGGCCAGCGAATAAGCGGCGCAGCAGCAGAGGCCACTCAGCCGGCCAGCTTCCTGAACGTTTCGAGCACTGCCTCACCCTTGAAGGGCTTGACGATCCAGCCCTTCACGCCGGCTGCCTTGCCGCGCTCTTTCATCGCCGGGCTGCTCTCGGTGGTCAGCATGATCACGTTGACCGTCGTATTCGCCAGCTCGCTGCGAATCTTTTCGACCATCGTCAGGCCGTCCATATTCGGCATGTTCACGTCGCTGATCACGAGCTTGGTGCCCGGGCTCGCCTTCAGCTTCGCGAGGCCATCCTTGCCATCCACCGCCGTATCGACGTCGAGGCCGTTTTTCTTCAGAAAGCCGGCCACTTCATCGCGCACCGTGCTTGAATCGTCCACTACCAGAATCTTTGCCATTTGATTTTCCCCGTAACATCCAATCAGAAGAGATCGAGTTCGCCTGCGCCGACACTCGCGCCGGGTTGTTCAGCGATCTCGCTGAACTCTTCGGGCGACCAGCTGAGGCTGAACACGAAACGCTGATGCAGCTTCACCGAACGGCCCGATTGCTCGTCCGTCAACTCGTACACGAAGCACAGTTGCGGATTGTCGGAGCCGAACGAAATGTATTTCTGTCTGTGATTGACCAGCAACGGCACCTGAACCTGCGCGCGCGTCGGGTCGACTTCACCGAGGAAGCGGTTCTTGAACGCCCCCCAGATCATGTTGGTCAATTCGCCGAGCAGGTCGTTCAGATCGCGGAAATCGGCCGCCGCCGCCGTCGATGCGATGCCGCCGCGACGCTGGTCGAGCAAGGCGAGCAACGGCTCTTCTTCGGCCTGAATCATCATGTAGCCGCGGCACCATGTGCTTTCCAGCGCGATCAGACTGAACACCTCGCCGAAAATAATGCGGTCGCGCACAATGCTCGGGCGCTCGCTGGTGATCGTCAGCTCCTTGAACAGCGTGGTTAGCATCGTCTCGCTGATTTCCGAAATGCCGCGCACCAGCGCGTTCGGATAGTCGAGACTGAAAATGTATTTGTCGATCACCTCGCGCAGCGGCGTAATGTCGCTGGCCACGTACACCGCGCAGAGAATCTGGCGCAGGCTCTCGGGCAAGTCGTCGACAGTCGCGCGCGCTTCGCGCCGCATGATGATCGGCAATTCCGGGCGTACCGCGTAGATCCGGTTCGCCGTCGCGGCGGCTTCGTCGAGCGAACCGCCATAGCTTTCGTGCAGCAGAATCGCACCCAGATCGATATTCGCGCGCAGCACCGATAGCAGCCGGCTCTTGCGCACCTTCACGCCGACCAGATTGTTCTCGTCGCAAAAGCGCTTGATCGTGTCCGCATGCAGCAGATCGTCGTCGAGCACGAGGACCTTGCTGACCGGTTTGTTGTCGTTCATCCTGCTTCCTGCCTTCGCGTATTCAGGTTCGGTATTTCAAAACAGTTCGAGTTCACCGCTCGTATCTTCGGCTTGCGATACGTCCGCGGTGAAATCGACCGGCGCACGCGCGCACACGCACAGTGTCGCGGCCAGTTCAGTAGAGCCCGCGCCGCTCGCGGAGCCGTCGATCGTGATCGAAAACGATTCGAGCAGATCGGGCTTGAGGCTGCCTAGATACGGCAGGCATCGCGCGCTCAGCGTGTACGGTGTCGACATGCCGAGATCGGGAAAATAGTTCAGCAGTTCCTGATTGATCGCGCCGCAGCACAGATTGCAGATTTCCTGGAACGCTTCGCCGAAAGGCCGTTCGCCGTTGTCTTTGGTGAAGTAGCCGACGGTGGCCGCATCTTCGTTCACTTGCAGGATCAACAGCAGCCGGAACGCGATCGACGAGATCGTCAGCACCACCGCTTTCGTATCGGCGGCCGTCATCTGCGCACCGCTTTGCGCGAGCGGCACGATATTGCAGCTGTGGTTCACATCCATCGGCAAACGTGTGCGCACTGCCTTGTCGAAGATGCGCTCGAAGCTTTGCTTCGCATGAGAGCTGATCACGTCGCGCCCCTAGTGAAGCCGGGCCTGAAACTGGCTGGCGAGCGATTCGACGCTGGCCAGCGACGCGGTGATCATCTTGCCGCCGGCCTGGATGTCCTGGAACGTGGCGGTGGTGGTCAGATCGTTGCGATGCAGGCTGTCGCGGTAGCTCTTCGACAACTCTTCCGAACGTGCCGCGAGCGAACGCACTTCGCTTGCGACCACCGCGAAACCGCGACCGGCATTGCCGGCACGTGCTGCCTCGATCGACGCGTTCAGCGACACGATCACCACGTGCCGCACGATCGACGACAACTCTTGGTTCTTCGTGTGCATGTCCTGGTTCTGCGTCATCAGCGAAATCATCTGCTCGTGCCAGCGCTCGAAGGTGGCCGCGAGGCCCTTCAGACGCTGCGCTTCTTCAGAGATGCGCTGCGCGTCGCGCGCGAGCTGGTCGCGGTTTTCATTGGCGACGGCGAGTGCTGCGCGCGTTTCGTCGACCAACGCTGCCTGCCGCGCAAGCTCGTCGCGCAGTTGCGCGAGGCTTGCTTCCAGCGCCAGCTTGTCCTGCTCCGCTTGCGCGAGCAGTTGCGCATGCTGGTCGTCGTCGCGGGTCAGCGCGGCGATCTGCGCGTCGCTGGCTTCGCGCAACTGCTGCAGCGCGCGACCGCTGCGCAGCCGATGGACGACGAAAGCCAGCACGGCCGTTACCGTGCTGGCGGCGATTACTGCTACGAGATACTGTTGAATGACCACCATCGAATCACAACCATCCTTCTGTATTGCATGAAGCGAGGCGCACGCTTTGCGCCTCGCGTGCCGCGTCAGCTGGCCAGTTGGCCGCCCACCGGCAAGGTGTCGGCGACATCGCCGCGCACATCGGCGCCAAGGCTATCAACCGCAAGGCTGTCCGGCAGGCAGACGATGGTCTGGAACTGGCGGAAGTCGGCGCCCTTGTGGTCGTCGGTAAAGCGCAGCTCGATGCTGCCGTGCTCGCGCTTCAGGAAATCGCGCACCGCATCCATCCCGACACCGCGGCCCGACACTTCGGTGACCTGCTCCGCAGTCGAGAAGCCTGCGCGGAAAATAAACTCGGCAATCTCTTCATCGCTGACCTGCGTATCCGCATCGATCCAGCCGCGCCCGATTGCGTTGTCGCGGATCTTCTTCAGCGCAAGGCCGCGGCCGTCGTCGCTCAACGTGAGCTGCAGCGCCGCATTGTCGATACCCACTTCGATATCGATCACGCCCGCAGCCGGCTTGCCATGCGCGATACGCTGCGCAGCGGTTTCGATGCCGTGGTCGACCGAGTTACGCAACAGGTGCATGAACACGTTCTTCATCGTGTTGCCCGCCTGGCTGCGCAGCCGGTAGCCGTTGTCGTCGATACGCACGTGCGGCACGTCCTTGCCGAGTTCCTGCGCGAGCGACGGCAGCGAATCGAGCACGCCGGACAGCGTCTCCGCGACGCTCTCGGTGCCGAGCACGCGCAGCGTGCGGTGCAGCGCGTCGCGCATCGTCACGAGTTCGTGCATATCGCCGGTGTTCGCCGTTTCGAGCAGCTTCAGGCTATGCGCAATGTGTTCCTTGTCGACCATCAGATAGCGGTCCGTGCCGGTACGGCGCGCGAGGCGCTTACGCCCGAGGCTCAGCTCGTTGATCTTCGCGTAGCTGTCGATCGCTTCGCGCACGCGCGCAAGCTCGTCCATCAGCACGTCCTGGTCCCAGTGGTGTTCCGACTCCGCGCGGCGCAGTTCGTCGTAGCGTTGTTCAGTTTCGTGCACGACGTTGGTCAGATGCTGCAGGTTGTAGGTGCGCGCATTGCCCTTGATCGTATGCATATTGCGGAACAGTTCCGCAATCGCGCTGTGATCGGCCTGATCGTGCTTGCGAATGATGCGTTCATTCTCGCTGACAAAGCCGCTGGCCGAATCGATGAAGTGATGGAACTTTTCCTCGTTGACCGCGAGAATCTCGCCGATCATTTCGAGGCGGCGTTTCTGTTCGCCCGCTTCGGCGGCGAGCTTGCGCAGCTCGGTCACATCGCGCACGCACAGCATCAGGCGCACGATCACGTCGTTCTCGTCGGTGATCGCGGACCAGCTCAGATCAAGCGTTTTCACGCGGCCGTCGGGCATCTGCTTCGCAATCTCGCCGACCAGCAGATGCTGGTTGAACTCGAAGTTGATCGCATCTTCGCCGAGACACGCGAAGGTGGCCGCGTCGATCTGCGACAGTTCGTCGGCACCCAGATCGGTATCGGCAAACACCAGGTCCATCAGCCGGCGGCCCGCGATGTCCTTCGTTTCGAAGATCGCCTCGAGGTAGGCCGAGTACTCGGAGTGAATCACCGCATCGTCGACCACCGTCAGAATGCCCTGCTGCATGTTCTGCAGCATCGCCTGAATATCGGCGGTCTTTTGCTTGAGCAGCGCCGAGTTTTCCTGAATCTTTTCGATCATGCCGTTGAACGCGACGATCGAATGGCCGATCTCGTCCATGCGGCCCACCGGCACGCGGCGCGTAAAGTCCTGGCTGGTGGCGATCTCGCTCATCATCGCCTGCATGCCCGACAACGGCCGCGTGATCTGGCGGTACAGCAGCGCGCCGATCGCAGTCAGCAGCAGCACCGCGGCGCCGGTGACGGCAGCGATCATCGTGGTCGTGGTGGCGAGGCGGTCGTTCAACGTCGTGATCGCCGCATCCTTCTCGCGGTTCTTCTCGACACGCAGTGTCTCGACGATGCCCTCGAGCTCGTCGCGATACTCGGCGACATTCGCGAACAGGTAGGCTTGCGCGAGCTCGTTCTTGCCGGCCAGTTTCATCTTGGCGGTTTCGTCGATCGCGGAGAAATAGTTACCGAGGCTTTCCTGCGCCTGCGCAACGAGCCCCTTTTGCGCATGGCTCGCGGCATTTTTGGCTTGCAGCTCGAGTGCGTCCTTGAGCGTCGTGCGCTTTTTCGTCAGCACTTCCTGCGCCTGCGACACCATGTTCGCATCGGGCGCGTAGACCAGCGTCATGGTCGCGATCTGCACGTCCTTGACCTGCGACACCAGATCGGCAGAGGCGAGTGCGCTGGGCACCACGCCTTCCGTCACCTGTCTGACCTCCGCCGCGCTGCCTCTGGTCTGGTAGACGGCGTAAGCGCCGATTGCCGACAAGGCGACGAACATCAAGACAACCAATAGCGTAATACGATGACGGATAGTCATTTTGTAATTCCCCGAGGTCAAGCTGGCGATCAACAGACGCTTCGATGGAGCGCGCCGTCGCCTTATGTGTGTGGCCCGGTATGCCGGGCGCGTCGATTGTTGGCCAGGAATGTGACGAAACGATGAAGTATCACAATCGACGCGCGGCATTGTCCGCGAGGCCGCCTTAAAATGTCATATAAACGCCAGCGGCCCGACACAGCGCGCATAACGGATGTGTCAAAATGTCCGCCACGCATGGGTTGCGCGCGCACGCACCTCGCCCCTTCATCGGCTTACCCGCTCAATCATTCAACCGCCTATGAAACTGAATCTGGCGACTTCCACATATGGCGCCGACCAGTCGGGTCTGGTTTGCAGCTTCCACTTCGTGTCCGGCCACGCGGGCCAGCCGATCGATTCCGACGCCCTGATGGAATGGCTCGCCGATCACGCAGCGAACCCGCGGCGCACCGACGGCGAATTCGTGTGGCTGCATTTCAATCTCGCGCACGTGGCCAGCGAGCGCTGGATGCGCGCGCATCTGGACCTGCCCGACGGCTACTTCGAAGCGCTGCGCGAAGGCTCGCACTCCACCCGCATCGAGCATCAGCACGGTGCATTGCTGGCGGTGGTCAACGACGTGATCTTCGACTTCGAGCAGACGCCGTCGGACATCGCGACGCTGTGGGTGTACACACACAAGCACATCATGGTCACCGCGCGGCTGAAGCAGTTGCGCTCGGTAGACCGCTTGCGCGCTGCGGTACGCGAAGGCGAGATTTTCAGCACGCCCGCTGAACTGCTGATTCACCTGCTGCGCGACCAGGCAGATCTGCTGGTGCAGATCGTACGCGGCAGCAGCATCGAAATCGACCGCATCGAAGATCAGTTCCTGTCGAAGCTGGCAGTGGAAAGCCGCCGCGACCTGGGCGCGATGCGCCGCGTGCTGGTGCGGCTGCAGCGGCTGCTCGCGCCGGAACCGGGCTCGATCTTCCGGCTGCTGGTGCGGCCGCCCAACTGGCTGTCGGAGGCCGACGTCCAGCACCTGCGCGATTCGACCGAAGAATTCTCGCTGGTGCTCGGCGACCTTTCCGGTCTTGCCGAACGCATCAAGCTGCTGCAGGAAGAAATCGGCGCGCGGCTCGACGAGCAGACCAACCGTACGCTGTTCACGCTGACGCTGGTCACCGTGCTGGCGCTGCCGATCAACATCGTCGCGGGGCTGTTCGGCATGAACGTCGGCGGCATTCCGCTCGCGGAAAACCGGCACGGCTTCTGGGTGATGGTGCTGACTGTCGTCGGGCTCACGGTGTTCGCGGGGTGGTGGGTGTTCCGCCGCTCGTATGCGAGACGGCCGCGCGGAAGATAGGGGTGAAAAACAAGCGCAAACGTTGATGACAGAAATAAAACACCCGTCAACGATTCTCGCGCTACACCCCCTATCCGTTCTGGCAGGTATCCAGCCTATTCCGATCTCCCTATCTTCCGATTCGTCGGCTATCGCAGTGCAGCACGCCAAAAAATTCCGCCTGCATTAAAGCGGCATTGCTGCTGCCAATACGCATTGCCGATGCACCGAAAGCGGTCCTGGCGGGCCGCTTTTGCGCTGCACACCATTCGGAACACGAAGCAAGTTCACATATCTCACGCGGGGTTGCGAAGATGGCGGACGACACCTTTTCGAAGATCGAACAACTGAGCTCGTACAACGTGAAAAAGGGCGAAAGCTCGATTTCGGGGCTCTCCTCGGGCGCATTCATGACCGTGCAATTGCATCTGGCGCATTCGGCCAGCTTTGCCGGCGTCGGCGTCATCGCCGGCGGGCCGTTTCGTTGCGCCGAATCGTTTCGCGGCGCGGCGCCGCTGGCAGAAGACGCCTACGTGCAAGGCGCCGAATTCATCTGCATGAGCCCACTGACCGCGCATACCGGCCCCAGCGCGCCGCGCCTCGCGCAACTCGCGCGCGAAACTGCGCAGGCGGGCCGCATCGATCCGGTATCGAACCTGAAGGGCGATCGCGTGTACCTGTTCACGGGCTCGCGCGACACGGTCGTCTATTCGGACGTGGTCAAATGCACGCAGCGGTTTTACGAACTGCTTGGCGTCGCATCGCAAGACATCGCATTCGACGACACCGTGCCCGCCGGCCATTCGATCGTGACGGACAACCCGGAAGATTCACCGCTCCCCACGAATCAGCCGCCGTACATCAATAAAGGCTCGTTCATGCAGTCGCACCGCATCCTGCACCACATCTACAGCGACCTGAAGCCCGCCTCCACCCAGCTGAGCGGCCGCCTCGTGCGTTTCGACCAGCGCGAGTTCTTCGGTACCGCCGCGCTGGCCAGCATGGGTCAATTCGGTTACGCGTACGTGCCGCGCGCCGTCGAAGAAGGCAAGCCCGCGCGCGTGCATATCGCGCTGCATGGCTGCAAGCAGGGCTATAGCTACGTGAACTACGTATACGGCCGCGCCGATGTGAGCAATCAGGCGCCGTACGGCAACCGCTATATGACGACCACCGGCTACAACGAACTGGCGGACAGCAACGACATCATCGTGCTGTATCCGCAGGCCACCGGCGCCGACGACGGTGGCCAGCAAAACCCGGATGGCTGCTGGGACTGGTGGGGCTACACCAGCGCCAATCCGGAACAGCCGGACTACTACACGCACGACGCGATCCAGATCAAGGCGCTTCACTCGATGTTGACCCGCCTTGGCGGCTGACCCCCACACTCACCGGATGAGCCTGCTATGAAAAGTACGACCCTTGCACCCTTACCTGTGTTGCAGGAACCGGCAGCGTCCGCTGCCAGCACCGCGCTGGCCGTCGTCGAAGTCGAACGGACGGCACCGGCCATGCATGCGGCGACGCTGCAGCATGCGATCAAGGTGCCCATGCTGCTCGGCGGCTGGGCCGCACGTGCCGGCACCAGCAGTATCGATACCGCCAGGCTGTTTGCATTCGGCATGAACCTGCAAACCTGGGGCGAACTGATCGAAATGCAACAAGCCGTCGTGCAGCGGCTGGTGTTGCAGCAGCAAGCCTTGCTGCAGGGCATCGCGGCATGGAACGTGGAACGCGCGGAAATCAAGGCCGCCAATACCGTCACG
>NZ_BAAGSQ010000002.1:0-364923 GCF_054782355.1 Paraburkholderia jirisanensis
GACACGTCGCCCCAGTTTGATGTACAGCCTGACTGCGCGGATGCGGTCTGCGTATGAATACATGAACTACCCTCCAGGTAGTCCAGGATTTTGTCCGCATCCCCTTACTGCGTAGCCCGGGTCAGGGTTCCGCGCAAATCAACAACCAGTGCAAACGGCGGAACACGACGCGAGGCAGCGCGCCCGCAAAGCGCAATATCGCCGCCGCGAAGCAGAAGCACTGATGCGTGCTACACAAATCACCTCAATTGCACAAATAGCCCCGGACCACCAGGGCCTTTTATGCGCAGAACGGCTCGCTATCGTTTGAGCTCATCGCGCGCCGGGCGGCGTAACCGTTTGGCGCGGTCAATTTTGGAACCGCTTGATCTCCGTCCGAAGCCTGCGCGTATCTGCTCGGCACCTAGGGTATATTAGGTGACGAAGACAATAACCAGATCAAAGAAAATCCGGGGGCGCGATGGCGGCAAGCACAACACAAGAGTATGTGGCCGAAAGAGGTATCACGTATCTATTGCATTTCACCAGACTATCCAACCTCGCATCCATCCTTCGACACGGGCTGGTGCGTCGCAGCAGGTTGGACGGACGGAATGTCGCTGGCATAGTGAATGATCAATACCGGCTCGACGGTACTGACGCCGTATGCGTGTCAATCGGCTTTCCCAACTACAAAATGTTCTACCGTTATCGGCGAGAAAATCCACAGGAGGACTGGGTAGTAGTTGTTATCGATCCCTCGGCTCTCTGGACGTTGCCATGTGCCTTCTGCACCACGAACGCAGCGGCCAACCGCGTATCGGCCATCCCCATCATTCAGCGATTCGGGCTAGCTGCGTTTCAGGCCATGTACAACGACTTCGACGATAAAATCCGGGCGAACCTGAATTTGAAAGACCACCTGCCGACCAATCCGCAGGCAGAGGTATTGATGCTGGAAGGCGTTCCGGCTGCGTACCTCCGGGGCGTTGTGGTGGCGAACGATACAATGAAAGCGCAGGTTGAGGCACTGTACCCGGGCCTTCAAGTGTGGAGACACGAAGGGTTTTTTTCATACCGCCACGACTACGCCCACTGGCCGCAACCGCAAGTATAGACATGGCCACACGCCCGATATTTACGCCGTCCCTGAGCGGTCCATTGCTCGTCTCGACCGAGCTTATTGAGTTCCATTGGTTTCCCGGGATGGCAAAAAGCCAAGCTCAGAAGTCGATCGATTCGCTTCATCAGAAGGCGACGGAACGACTGCACGTCGATAGCGTGCTAGAAATATCCAGCAAGTCCAAGGACGAGCACGGCGTCAAGCTGAGCGCTTTCAATCTGATGATAAAGACGCCACGTCGAGAATACAGTTTGGAGTGCGCCTATCAAGCCAGCAAGGTTTTTGAGCGCGGCGGCCCATTCAAAGACCTTCTCGATGTCAAGTCAATTGATGCGAAGCGCGATCCGCGCCTCACCCAGTTCGGCAGACTGGTCAAATTCCAGTGGTACGGTAAGGACTGGCCGCTTCAACCGCGAACTGCATTCTATGATTGGCTTTACATCAACGCTCTGCACAGGCAGCCCGAACTCGCTCAAATTGTTTTGACGTACCGCGCGTTCTCTGACATTGCATTCAACCCCGAGCGCTCAATCAACTGCCAAGCATACGCGGCTGCTCTCTATGTGTCGCTGTACGAACGCGGACTGCTAACAGACCACGTTCTGAAAGATCAGGACAAGTATCTTCGCGTGATCGACACGGGCGCGGTCAGTAACGCCCACGAAAACACGCTTCGAAACAGGTCGTTACTCGATTAGATACATCGCCAGAGAAAGTCAATGCCCTTGCCGTGCAGCGCCTGGTTTAGTGCCAGAGGAACTTATCGGGATGAAAGGCCGTTTGCAAGACAGAGACGGAGATAGCTGAATGGGTCGACAACCGCCGGATGTTCCGCAGATTTCTACGATGCCTGATTTTCGCAATGCAGCATGCATGACCAACGTCCGCCGCTGAATCCGAATGCCCGAAATTTCTCGATATCCGCGCCCTGCCCCAATATATATTTTTCGCCTCAAAAAATATGTATTCAATTGCTCCACTTTTGCGGAAAAACGGCTCTTTCTGTAGGTCGGCTGTTGGTAAGAGTGCTGAGCCGAAGAAAATCTCTCAATACCTACTCCTCTCCTTTGCTGGCGGCCTTTTCAGGGTTTTCATTCAAAATGACAAAACCTTTCGAATACCCCTCGAAACCGGTTTCGCTAGCGTATATCTAAGGCGACGGCTCGAATCCGGTACTGCAATAACAACTCGACCAACTTTAAGAGTACCGGTACTCTTAAATTACCCTAACAGTACTGTGGTTAACACCGTGCACATCCGAGCCTACATGAGAGCATCCACCCAGTAGCAAGACGCGCAGCGAGCCAAGGGGGCATTGCAGGCGTTCGCCAAGGATCAAGGGGTCAGGGTCGCGGCTTGGTATTGGGAAAATGAGTCAGGCGCTAGTCTGAAACGCCCAGAACTCTTCCGACTACTGGATGACTGCGAAGCCGGGGACGTGCTACTTCTGGAGCAGGTTGATCGACTCTCCCGGCTGAACGAGGCAGACTGGCTCAAGCTGCGGGCCGACATTGAAGCGCGGGGCGTGCTGATCGTGGCTCAGGACTTGCCGACATCGTGGACGCCGCTGAAGCGCGACGAGTCCGGCGAGTTCATGCGACGCATGATGGGCGCTGTGAATGGGATGCTTTTGGACATGCTTGCGGCTGTCGCCCGCAAAGACTACTTGGACCGTCGCCGCCGTCAGGCCGAGGGCATATCGAAAGCCAAGGCCGCAGGCGCCTACAAGGGCCGCGCGGTCGATACGGAGAAGCGCTCCGCGATCCGCAAGTCACTCGACAAGGGGCTATCGTGGCAGTGGATTCAAACCAATCTTGAATGCTCCCGAGCCACGATTGCATCCGTGTCAAAGGATATCAGGCAGTAGCGTTGCCACACGGCGGGACCGCAGCGTTGTGACGACGACATGCATCGACAGTCGTAGCCGGGCCGGGTACTTTTTAGACCTTCCCGAGCCGATGTTCGCGTAGCCTCAATCATTCCGCTTGTGTGCGTGCGAACAGAGAACGGTGGCGGTGGTTTGAACCTCAGGAGGATGATTCAACAGGACTTCCTTTTCTGCCTACTCAGAGTCTTATGGACCAATCTGTGACAGTTGGCGCAGAGACATTGGAGGTCGCTGAGAGTGGTGTTGTGCCCTTCCGCCATTTCGCTGACGTGAACGGCAGAATGATGAACTTCGATGCATGCCTCGGCCTCTTCGGCTTCGTAGTGCGCCACTGGGTCGAGGCCGCAGCGTTCGCAATTAAGCCGTCCGTTGTGTGTTCGACGATATTCCGCCTTCTTTGCCCTCGCGAGGCCGGGTTTCCGTTCCCGTTTCATGTGAAATCTCAGCCTGACTCCGCCCTCACGCCATTCTTGGTCGCTGTAGATTTCACTGTCGGGAGACTCATGCGCCTCACCCTTGCGCACAACCTGATAACCCGCCTCCCGCAACAGGGTGAAACACAACCCCCCAGCAGTGAAATGTTTCGGTTCGATCGGTGCGCCATCAAGTGCCATCGAAAGTGCGAGTCCAAAGACGGCTTTAGGCGGAAGGAGGCGGCCGCCGTCAGCGATCAGGTCGTAGTCAGTTGACGGGCCAAAGGCATCATCCTGCGCATTGCCCTCAATGAATTGCTGCACCGCACGAAAGACATACTCGGGCGTTGCGCGGCGCAGCATCTCAGCGGGTAGCCTTTCCATGCTCCGGAGGTCTCCTTCAACCGCTTCCCCCCCAAGCCTAGTAGCCAAGTCCTCACTCGCCCCACCGAAGCCGGTTTCGATTCTGATGCGCTTCGTTGAGTTGCCGCCCGTCGCGCTGGAATCCGGATCGCCACGAACACCTTTCATGCGACTGCTCAACAGGCTGCAAATTCGCTCTGGCGACAAACTTCCTTCGGATTCACCCAAAATCGATCGTGCTCCAAGGGGCAGTGACTGGACGGTAGAGCTGTCGACCCATACGCCCAAGATGGGTATAGCGGCCTGCGAGAGTCTGCTGGTCAGCAGGAGGAGCGCCTTCGCATAGTCGGCATTTGCTGCCCCACGCCGCCCTTTCGCTCCCCCACGGCTGTGCAGGATGATGTCCGCGCCGTCCACCGAGAAACGCGCATCCAGTTGCGAGCCGCCTTCGTCGGTCACTTGGAACATGCTTGCCAATTCCACTCCCCCCGGTAGTTTTGTCTGAGTTTAACTCTGGACCGCACTCTGCGAGATCGTCCACGAGCGGCGCTTGAATGGACTCCATAGGCGTAACCGTCACTGTTTGAAATCGAAGTCTTAAAAATCACATTAAATAATGTGTATTTCCCACAAAAAGATGTGTAAACTGTCAACGAGAGCAGGCTAGAATGCCGCATGACCTACGACGAGTTCCAAAGGCAGCTTGGGAAGGCCGGGATTACTATCCGTGAATTCGCGGAACTGCTACGGATGAATCGCAATTCCGTGACGAACTGCGCCATGCGAGGAGAGGTACCGTCTCACCTTGCTGTCATCGTTACTCTCATGGCAGAACTGGCGGAACGGGGCGTTGATTTTCGCCCCCCCTTGCGGCGCGTCGGGATTGAGCCAAAAAGGCCAAGAGGCGCGGGACACAAGGGACGCTTCGGCGGCGATAGGCAGACTGACCTGCCATTAGAAAACAACGGAAGTGAGTAGATGAATAACATCGAGCTTTTTGCCGGCGCCGGCGGTCTCGCAATGGGGATGACTAGGGCTGGATTCGTCCATGACGCAGTTGTCGAATGGGATGCCGATGCCTGTCAAACCATTCGAGACAATCGTGCCCACTATTCAGGGCAAGGCGAGGCGTTCGAGCTTTTCGACGACGACGCGCGTAAATACAACTACGATGCGCACAAGGACCTGATAGACGTTATCTCCGGGGGCCCACCTTGCCAGCCATTCTCGATGGGCGGCAAACACGGAGGGGATACTGACGCTCGGGACATGTTTCCCGTTGCCATTGAATCCATCCGACGCATTAATCCTAAGGCCTTCATTTTTGAGAATGTAAAAGGATTGTTACGTGAGAGTTTCGCGAGCTATTTTGAGTCGATCACTCTGCAGTTGACGTATCCGGATGTCGTTCGCAAGAAGAACGAGACGTGGCTTGAGCACTTAGCTCGACTTGAACGGATCCACAGTTCCGGAAGGCGCATTCCAAAATACAAGGTTTTTTTCCGACTGCTCAACGCCGCTGACTATGGAGTACCGCAGAAGCGCGAGCGTGTTTTCATCGTGGGTATTCGCGCAGACCTTGGTGTCGAATGGTCATTCCCTGAGCCGACGCACTCGGAAGATGAACTGTTGGTTGCAAAGTATGCGACTGGTACCTATTGGGACAAGCATGATGTTCCTAAGAGGCAACGCCCACTGCCACCTGATAGGCTGAAATCGCGAATTGCCAAGCTTGCTGCAAGAAGTGCCTTGTGGACTCTCCAGCCTTGGCAGACTGTCCGTGACGCAATTGCAGGCCTTCCAGACCCTCAAACCAAAGAGGCTGCGAAGTTCCACAATCACGTCTTCAACGGCGGCGCTAGAACGTATCCCGGACACACGGGTAGTCCGCTGGATGAGCCAGCAAAAACATTGAAGGCAGGCGTCCACGGCGTTCCAGGGGGCGAGAACATGGTCGCCTATCCCGATGGCTCGGTCCGCTACTTCACTGTCCGTGAAGCGGCGCGGCTTCAGACGTTTCCCGATTCATATCGGTTTCATGGATCTTGGTCGGAAACTATGCGCCAGCTTGGGAATGCCGTTCCGGTTCGTCTTGCAGAAATTGTGTCCCGATCCGTGGCCGACGTACTAGGACACGCAGCGGTAAAGGCTACGATTGCAAAACATAGACCGGTCCGCGCCTTTCTCGCTTAGCATCCAGATCGACTGCAACTTGATGAGTTGAAGAGGCGGAAACTGCCTAAACAAAGGCGGTGATCTAAGGTTCGTAGTGAATGAGCGTGCCGTGTCTGTACGTGCGTTGCTCTTTGTACAGGATCATATGGCTCGGGAACGCCGTAGACTGCCATCCGGGCAGAGCTCGCGTAATCAATTTAACGAGCTCCGCCGCCGGCATATCGGCGGCTGGAACGATCACCGTCGCTGTCCGGTGGTCTGGATGTCCCTTAGTGAAATGTGCAAATTTGTCACCGCCAAGATGTTCAGTCTCGTAGCGGATGAGATATGGCAACCTCTTAGGATCCTTGAGCGCGACCAGCAGATTTAACACTTTCCACTCGCCGGGCGCCACCCAAGTGCACGGCCAGTCCTCCTTGATTGGATAGCGCATGTCGAAGCCGTCCGGTGCCTTGTTGGTAAGTTCACGATTGCGGCCGGGGTCGTGCGGACCGAAACCGTTGCCATTCCACTCGCATAAACCCGGTCCTTTCTTCTTGTGATGGCGAATCATCGAAGTTTCAGGCGCCAATGTAGTCCAGTTCTCGTGCACATAAAGACACTTGAAACCAATATCGTCGACGTTAATCCCGCGCCGTCCGCTAATTTTCAAACGGTGCTCGCGCAACCGATCCGGAAGACTGTCGGCCTTCCCTACGTATACCAGTAAGCCAGCATGATAAAGATGATAGATGCCTTGGTCATCGACCAACGTATCGAGGGCGACGGTCGTAAGCGCTCCGATTGTTAATTTATCGAAAGCGGCTTCAAGTTGGGACGATAAAGCGTGGATTATGTCAATTTCGAATTTCGCCGAGTGCATAGGGTCGCCGGAGATGTTCTTGAGACTACGTTGCTGGAAAGCCGGATGCTACCCATTATCATGGCCACACACTAGAAACGGTACTTCCTGACGCATTCGTATGGCCCAAGAAGTTGGTGACTCGACGAAGCACCTCGGCGCAATCGCCAAGCTCGCACTCCCACAGGACGAAGGTCTCCCAACCTAGCTTGTTTAGCGCTGAGATCTTCCGTTCGTCCCTTTCCTTGTTGCCGTTAAGTTTCGCCGTCCAGAAGTCGACCCTCGTCTTGGGGATACGGGCAAGCGCACATCGTTCATGGCGATGCCAGAAACAGCCGTTAACGAAAATCACTTTCTTACGGCTAGGGAAAACCAAGTCGGGAGTCCCGGGGAGGTCCTTGCGATGCAGTCGATATCGGTAGCCCGCATGATGCAAGAGCCTACGCACTAGCATTTCAGGGGACGAGTGCTTATTGCGCACTCGAGCCATTATTTGGCTGCGAGTCGCCTGATCCACGGTATCTACCATATCGGCCTCTCGGGGCGCGGCCTCTGCAATGCAGCCTACGTCATTCTCCAGGGAAAGCGTCCCAGAGCGTCAGTTGCTTGTAGGTCCGGCTAGCCGTTGCGGGATCGACAAGATTCGGCAAACGCATGCTGGAGGCACCGCTGCGCACTTCAGTGATACGCTCTCGGAACAAGTTGCAAAACGGATGTGTCGGGCGACCGTTTTCCGCAACACTAAGTCCACCTTTCGCGTGTTCGTGCTTGTGATCGTACTGGAGGCCTTGTTTGAGGTCTACAACGCCGCCGCAAATCTCGCACTTGATTGCCGAGTTCAGGAGTTCGCGAACATTGATTTCAATCCGGTTTCCTTTGGAAAACGCACGGGCATTGCTAGCTCTCACACGAGGCATAGATTTGGCTCCGAGAATCTGCCTGATCTTTTCGTCGGTGTCGTCAACAGGCAAGCCCCGTTCGGAAAGCAGTGCTTCCACGAGTTTCTGCAACACTGTCGCCACAGCTCCCAACGCCTTTAGACCTGCACCGCTCCTGTGCTGCACTTCCGCGATTTCATCCTTGAACCGAATCAGGACCTCTTCTAGGTCGCCCCGAATGGCAGACACGGCGATCTTCCGTTCTTGTATTTGCGTATCGTCACCAGACAAAAGCCAATGGCACCAGCCATAGAAAAGGCCTCGAACGAAAGTCGCTTTCCGGTTGTACCAGTAGATCAGCGGCACCACGGACAGCGATCGAGAGTCCGTGTTTTTCCCGCCCAAATGGCCCAGCTTCCTTTCCAGCAGGGTCAGCAACATGTCTGCATTGAAGATGATTTCCTCAACGTCTGCTGACGAATCTTTCGCCAACAATTGCGGAAGGCGCTCGCCACCCACGGCACCGCCCTCCACCAAGAGTGGCAAGAGTTCGATGAGGTGCTGATGTGGGCGGAAATGCCCTGGCGCCACAACGAAGGGCACATTGATATCAAGAATCTTGGCATCGAACGGCGGGACGAACAGCAGATGGTGCAAAGCGCTGCACCGATCACTGAACCCCTCAAGCTTGTCGCGAACACCTTGGGACAAGTGCTGCTCATCGGGTGGCTCAGGCCAATAATGGCCGGATGCGCCAGCACTCGCGATACTCATGATGACCCGGCTAAGACTTCCGTTCCGATACTCAATGAGAAGCTGTTCAACGTCGTCCAGGGGTTCGCCCTGTCGATTAATCGCGAGGAACGATTCCTCTGCAGCCTCATAGTCCCCGTCTTCCCATTGCGCATGCAAAGTCCTGCTGGAGTCCACCATGTCGGAGTGGAACATTGCCATGTCAAATTCGCGAGGGCGCATTAACGCAAGAGGCGCCCCCCCTTTGCGAGCAATCCCCTTCCACTCTACGTGGGCGGCTTCGAACTCTGAAAAAGGCCCGATCCTCTCATTGACCAGTAGTCGTGCTGACTGGGCCGCCGCCTGAATCTCTTGTAGGTTCTCGTTCTTGTCGTAGAAATCGCCGGCTCTATCGCCCCAGTCATCAATCATCCAAGCTCGAAGGACGGATAGACGGTGCGCTCCGTCAAGCACATACACCAATCCATTCTCACTACTACGCCACAGAATAATTGATGGGATGATCCGCCTGCGAATTACCGCGCTCAGAAAAGTGACGCATGCCTCCGGATCCCAAGCACAAGTGGCCCGCTGGAAATCGGGTTTGACGAGCCGATCAAACCAACCATCCTTTTGCCGAATGTCATCAAAGCGGATATTGCTATCAGATCGACGACCGGCGACGCTGCCGCTGTGCTCTAGGCCGTTCACGACTTTGCTTCGATAGCGCAAACTCTGTCGGTTGATCAGGTGATCAAGGTGCACTCGGGGACCCGTGGCCATCGTCGTTCTTCCGTTAAGGGACAAGGTAAGAGAAACGAGATTGTAGGGCGTTATAACCGCGTCCGTCTCAAATCCGGTGATGTCCCACTTTCGTAACGCGATGCAGATTTGATTTTCCGGAACGGACGCCAACGCGGATTACTCTCACGGGACGCCTACGTCCCGGGCTTCGTAGTCGGCTAGCGACTTTAAGAATGCCTCGACGTCAGCAGTGCCCTGCCAACCGGCCAGGGATCGGATCGTGGGACGCTTCGCGGCGATGCCGATCGGAGGATTGACCCTGCCGCAGACCCTATGTCATTCTTGCCGTTAGACAGGCACCCGCTTGTCACCCTGATGTCACCCGGCGGGGTGTCAAACCAGACGACGACGGAGCAGCGCCCGAATGAAAAAACCGGCCTAAGCGACCGGTTTTAAAAGGAATTCTTTGGTGGAGCGGATGAGGATCGAACTCACGACCTTCGCATTGCGAACGCGACGCTATGCTATCCGGCTGTCCGTAAGCAACCTTCAACTCCGACGCCCCCAACCCATACTGCAATCGGGGCAGGACTTTTCTTGCTCAGATAGGTCAGTCGCACAAACTTAGTCCCACAGTCGCAAAACTGTGGCGCCAGTCGCACATACTCTGGCGCCCTACGTCTACTGACTTCTTTAAACATCAATGTTCCCAGCCCGTAGCGCATTGGACTCAATAAAGGCTCTGCGCGGCTCCACTTCGTCGCCCATCAATGTAGTAAAGATCCCGTCGGCAGCGATTGCGTCTTCGATCTGCACACGCAGCAAGCGTCGCACGTTGGGATCCATCGTCGTCTCCCAAAGCTGCTCGGGATTCATCTCACCGAGGCCTTTGTAGCGCTGCTTCGAAACATTGCGTTCAGCATCCGCGATCAACCACTTCATCGCGCTCTTAAAGTCGCTAACAGCCATGCTCCGCTCACCGCGCTTGATAACAGCGCCCGCCCCAATCAACCCCTTGAACGTATTCGCGGTATTGACGAGCTGCTGGTAGTCCGCCGTCAGCTGAAACTCCTCATCAATCACAGACTTCTTCACATTCCCGTGATGCCACCGCTCAACCCGCAGCGACCGCAGTTCCCTTACCGGGTCATACATCGGATACACCCGCACTTCCGGCTTCAGCGCATCATCCCGCAGCTTCGCCTCAAGTGCCTTAGCCGACACTTCCGTCGAAGCCTCGCTAGACAGGTCAATCGTAACCCCATCCATCACAGCCTCAAGCGCATTCGCGTCGTACAGCCTGCTCAGCCGCTCAACCACCCCTTGCGCGAGCAAATACGAACGAGCGAGTTCACCAAGCGCGTCGCCTGCAATAGGCGTAGCGCCTTCAGACGCGATGAGTTCCGAACCATTCAAGGCAAGGCGAAGCATATGCGCATTAAGCTCAGCCCCATCCTTAAGATACCGCTCATCCTTACCCGCCTTAACCTTATAAAGCGGCGGCTGCGCGATATAGATATACCCACGCTCGATCATCTCCGGCATTTGCCGATAGAAGAACGTCAACAGCAGCGTCCGGATGTGCGCGCCATCAACGTCCGCATCCGTCATGATGATGATGCGGTGATACCGCAGCTTATCGAGGTTGTAATCCTCTTTACCGATGCCACAACCAAGCGCAGTAATCAGCGTAACGATCTGCTCAGAAGACAGCAGCTTGTCGTAGCGCGCCTTCTCAACATTAAGCACCTTACCGCGCAGCGGCAGAATCGCCTGGAATTTACGATCACGCCCTTGCTTAGCCGACCCACCTGCAGAGTCGCCCTCGACGATATAAATCTCAGACTTAGCCGGATCCTTCTCCTGGCAATCAGCCAGTTTCCCAGGCAGCCCAACCCCATCAAGCACGCCCTTGCGCCGCGTCATTTCCCGCGCTTTACGCGCCGCATCCCGAGCGCGAGCAGCATCAACAATCTTCCCGCAAATAATCTTGGCATCCGTCGGCGTCTCAAGCAGAAACTCCTCAAGCGCCTTAGCCACAATTTCCTCAACCGGCGCCCGCACCTCCGAAGACACCAACTTATCCTTCGTCTGCGAACTGAACTTCGGCTCCGGCACCTTCACCGACAACACGCACGAAAGCCCTTCACGCATGTCATCACCCGAAGTCTCAACCTTCGCCTTCTTGGCAATCTCTTGATCGGTAATGTACTTATTGATCACGCGCGTCATCGCCGCACGCAACCCGGTGAGGTGCGTCCCGCCATCCCGCTGCGGAATGTTATTGGTAAAGCACAGCACGCTTTCGTTGTAGCTATCGTTCCACTGCATCGCCACTTCAACGCGCACGTTATCCTTCTCTGCGTCGACGTGAAAAATCGTCGGATGCAGCACGCTCTTGGTCTTGTTGATGTACTCGACAAAACCCTTCACGCCGCCGCCAAACGCAAAATCATCTTCCTTACCCGAGCGCTGATCGGTCAACCGGATCCGCACGCCGTTATTCAGGAACGACAACTCGCGAATCCGCTTGGCGAGAATATCGTAGTGGTATTCGACGTTGCCGAAGATCGTGTCATCGGCCATGAAGTGCACTTCCGTGCCGCGGTTCTCCGTATCGCCCACCACCGGAATCGGCGATACGCGCTCGCCGTTCACTTCCTCGATCACGCGGTTCTGCGGCACGCCGCGATGAAACTCCATGAAGTGTTTCTTGCCGTCGCGTCGCACCGTCAGGCGCAGCCACGACGAAAGCCCGTTCACGCACGACACACCCACGCCGTGCAAGCCGCCCGACACCTTGTAACTGTTCTGATCGAACTTGCCGCCCGCATGCAGTTCCGTCATCACGATTTCCGCGGCGCTGCGCTTCGGATCGTGCTTGTCGTCCATCTTCATGCCCGTCGGAATGCCGCGGCCATTGTCGGTGACGGAAATCGAATTATCGGCGTGGATAATCACCTTAATATCGTCGCAGTAGCCGGCCAGCGCTTCGTCGATCGAATTGTCCAGCACTTCGAATACGAGGTGGTGCAAACCGGTGCCGTCTGACGTGTCTCCGATGTACATACCCGGTCTCTTGCGCACCGCCTCCAGACCCTCAAGGATCTGAATCGACGAGGCGCCGTAGCTGCTGTTATCGGGTTGGGTATGGTTCGTTTCACTCATGGGTTCCTTCCGGTTCTGCGTACTGCTGGGATACTGCAAGGGGTATTTTCAAAACACCATAAAAACGCCAAAGGGGCGATGCGCCCCTTGGTCTGTTCTTATTGTCGGTGGCGTCAGATGCGCATTGGCATCACCACATATTTGAATTCGTCGTTCTCTGGAATCGTAATCAGCGCACTCGAACTCGCGTCGCCGAGGCTCACCTGCAACATGTCCACCTTCAGGTTCGCCAGCACATCCAGCAGATACGTAACGTTAAAGCCGATGTCCACGCTGTCGCCTTGATACGCGATTTCCAGTTCTTCCTGCGCTTCTTCCTGGTCCGCGTTGGTCGACATGATCTTCAGCTGGCCCGGCTCGATAATGCAGCGCACGCCCTTGAACTTGTCCGACGTCAGAATCGCCGCGCGTTGCAGCGAGCGCTGCAGTTCTTCGCGGCCGATCACAAACGAATTCTTGTGCGACTTCGGAATCACGCGCTGGAAATCGGGAAACTTCCCTTCCACCAGCTTCGAGACTAGCTCAACCTGGCCGAAGCGGAATTTCACCTGGGTCGGCGCGATGTCGATCTTCAGTTCGTCGTCGATGTCTTCGAGCAGACGCTGCAGTTCGAGAATCGTCTTACGCGGGATGATCACTTCCTGGCGCGCGAACGAGCCTTCGATCTTCATCGACGAGTACGCGAGACGGTGGCCGTCGGTGGCAACCGCCATCAGCTGGTTGCCGTCGACCACCAGCAGCATGCCGTTCAGGTAGTAGCGGATGTCCTGCTGGGCCATCGCGAAATACACCATGCCGAGCAGCTGGCGGAACGTCTTTTGGGGAACCGCGAGGTTCGCGCCGAAGTCTTTAGCTTGCGATACGGTGGGGAACTCGTCGGCGGCCAGCGTCTGCAGCGCGAAGCGGCTCTTGCCGGACTGCACCGTCAGACGCTTGTCGTTCAGCGTCAGCGTGACTTGCCCGTCGGGCATCGCGCGCAGAATGTCGAGGAGTTTTCTTGCTGCAACCGTCGTCGCGACCGATTCGCCGCCGACGCCGAAGTCGCCGTGCGTCGTGATCTGGAGCTCGAGGTCCGTCGAAAGGAACGACACGTCAGGGCCGTTCTTGGTAATCAGCAAATTGGCGAGGATCGGCAACGTATGGCGGCGTTCGACAATGCCACTCACGGTTTGCAGCGGCCTGAGGAGGTTATCGCGTTCGGTCTTGACCAGTTGCATAGAGTTCCTTCGTTGATGTGTCGGCCTGCTCGCATCGCCTGACCGCTTCGATGCGCATGGCCCCGGCCCCCCGCCGGCGCCCCTACCGCGCCGGTCCGGCGTCACTCGTCTTACTCTCCACCCTCCCGTTAGAGGCCGGGCGGGCGGTTAAACCTATATTGTGCCTGAAAAAGGTAGCGCTTCCCTAAATTGGGGACGTTCAGCGAAATAAACAGATCGTTTTGGGCGGTCTGTCGGCGGTTCGTTGAGGGGTCCCTGAGGGGCTCGTGCTGGTTAAGGTGCTCGGGCTTGCGGTGTCGCTTTGTTAGCCCTTGAGCGTCTGTTCGAGCACGTGTAATTCGTGGTTGAGCTGCGCGTCTTTGCTCCGCTCGTCGGCGATCTTGCGCACCGCGTGCAGCACCGTTGTGTGGTCGCGGCCGCCAAACAATTCGCCGATCTCCGGCAGGCTCTTTTGCGTCAGCTCCTTCGCCAGGTACATCGCGATCTGCCGCGGCCGCGCGATGTTCGCCGGGCGCTTCTTCGAATACATGTCCGCGACCTTGATGCTGTAGAAGTCCGCGACCGTTTTCTGGATGTTTTCCACCGAGATCTGGCGGTTCTGCACCGTCAGCAGATCTTTCAGCGCTTCCTTCGTCAGCTCGATCGTGATCTCGCGGCCATGGAACTTCGAATACGCCAGAATCTTGCGCAGCGCGCCTTCGAGTTCGCGCACGTTCGAGCGAAGATGCTTCGCCACGAAGAATGCGACGTCTTCGCTTAGGCTCACGCCTTCCGATTGCGCCTTGCGCATCAGGATCGCGACGCGCATCTCCAGTTCCGGCGGCTCGATCGCCACCGTCAGGCCGGAGTCGAAGCGTGAGATCAGGCGGTCGTCGATGCCCGAGATTTCTTTCGGATACGTGTCGCTGGTGATGATCACCTGCGCCTTGTTCGCCACCAGCGCTTCGAACGCGTAGAAGAACTCTTCCTGCGTGCGCGATTTGCCCGAGAAAAACTGGATATCGTCGATCAGCAAAAGGTCGAGCGAGTGGTAGTAGCGCTTGAAGTCGTCGAAGGCTTTGCGTTGGTAGGCCTTCACGACGTCCGATACGTATTGCTCCGCGTGGATGTAGCGGATCCGCGCGCCGGCTTTGTCCATCAACAGCTGGTTGCCGATCGCGTGGATCAGGTGCGTCTTGCCGAGGCCCACGCCGCCGTAGAGAAACAGCGGGTTGTATGAGATGCCCGGGTTGTCCGCCACCTGAATCGCCGCGGCGCGCGCCAGCTGGTTCGCCTTACCCGTGACGAAATTGTCGAAGGTGAGCACCGGGTTCAGCTTCGAGCGCTCGTACATCGAATCGGTTTCGCCGTTGCTGCCCGCGGCGCCTTGGCCCGGGCGCCACGTGCGGCGCGCGGCGGCGGCTTCGTTCGCGTCGAGGCTCGGCAGGTCGAGGTCGGCTGAATCGTCCGCCGATCCGTTGTGTTGCGACGAATGCTGATTTTGTTGATGCGCGTGGCCGGCTGCGTTGCCGTTCGGGCCGTAGCCCATGCCTGCTGATGCGCCGTTGCTGTTGCTCATGCCGCCGCCCGCGCCGCCATTCGACGACGACGCGACGCGCGCGGCCTGGGCCGCCTGCACGGCGCTGACCGCCGCGCCAACCGCTGCTACGCCCGAGCCGCCTGCGCTCAGCGCCGACGGACGTGCCGAAGCCGGCGCCGCAGCGCCGCGCATCGAAGCCTTGGGATCGAGAACGAACTGCACGTCGATCGGCGAGTGCCAGAAATCGCGTGCCATATCAGTGATGCGTCCGGAAAACTGGCTCTTGACCCAGTCGAGCTTGAACCGGTTCGGCGCCGCGATGCTCAGCGTATTCGCGTCGGCGTCGAAAGCGACAGGGGCCAACGGTTTGATCCACGTCACGTACTGCTGGGGCGTCAACTCGCGCTCCAACAATGCGGAACAGTGTTGCCAGAATTCGTTCATCAAGTCGCTGTCGTTATGGTTGCACCGCGCATCCGCCGCTGCTCTTGTCACCAACACGCGACGAGACCCGAAGCAGCCGGACGAAACAGCCCCACACGCTTGTGCCACAAGGGTTTGCGGCAGTGAGCGCGGTGGAGCGGCAGGCAGGATTCTTGGGATGTAAGGCGAGATTCTAAACCCAAAACGACCCGTGAAGTTGAGTTATCCACAGGGCACGATCATCTCGATGCGAGCTGCTTCCGTCGTCTGACGGGCAGCTAAGCTATTGACGACCAAAAGAAAACCGGTTTAAATAGCGGGTTCCGCACGAACCAATTTCCAGAACCCTCGGCCCGTTACACGCGCAGTACCGTTTTCAGGCACTCCGTGACGTTCGCGAGCGGTTATTTCACAAGAAAGTGAGAGCAACATGAAACGTACTTACCAACCTTCCGTTACCCGTCGTAAGCGCACCCACGGTTTCCGCGTTCGCATGAAGACCGTCGGCGGCCGCAAGGTCATCAACGCACGTCGCGCGAAGGGCCGTAAGCGCCTCGCGATCTAAGCGGGCTCTGTCGTCTAGCGGTTGCGCGCTGTGTCGGAAGCCCGCGAAGCCAAGGCGGGGTCGGCAGTAGCGCCGCAGCAGAACCCAGTTCAGTTGCACCACGCGCAAGCCGCCTTCCCCAAAGCCGCCAGGCTGCTGAAAACGGATGAATTCTCATCCGTTTTTCGTTTGCGCCCGTGGCGGCGAACGCCGCATTTCGTTGTCTACGCGCGGCCCACGGGGAATGACGCCCGGCTCGGGCTCGTGATCGGCAAGAAGTTCGCGGCGCGCGCAGCCACGCGCAATCTGATCAAGCGGCAGTCACGCGAGGCGTTTAGACTGCGTCGCGCGGAGTTCAGTGGCTGGGATGTGCTGCTCAGGCTGCATACGCGCATCGACAAGAAGGCGTTTCCAAGTGCGGCGTCGTTGCCGCTGAAAGCGCTGGCCCGCGGGGAGATCGAAACGCTGCTGGATAAGGTGGCGCGGGAGATCAAACGACGTGAGGCGATGCCGGTTCCGGTTCCGGTGGATTCCGAGCCAGGTGCGAAGCCGGAGGAGCGTAGCAAGCCGTGACCCCCATGCCCTCGGCCGGTAGCAGTCGGCTCTTACAGTTGGGCGGCGCCTTCCGGCCGCACTAGCCATGCAAACGGTACTGTTCGCTTTACTGCGTTTCTACAAAGTTGCCGTGAGCCCCATGCTCGGCAGCCGGTGCCGCTTTTATCCTTCCTGTTCTGATTACGCCCGCGAGGCAATCCAGTATCATGGCGCCGCGCGTGGTACTTACCTCGCCGCCAGGCGCTTGTGCCGCTGCCACCCGTTTTCGGCCGGCGGCGTCGACCTAGTCCCGCCTCCCATTTCTGAAAAGCGCTGATGCGCCATCGCATCGACACTGAGACAACGCATGGATATCAAACGCACCGTCCTATGGGTCATCTTTTTCGTATCGGTTGTCATGCTGTTCGACAACTGGCAACGCTCCCATGGACGCCCGTCGATGTTCTTCCCGAGCGCGACGCAGACGCAAACTGCTAATAAGTCCGCCGCTCCGGGAACGACTACGCCGGGGACACAGGCTTCGGATCTGCCGAATACCGCGCCGGGCGCTGCGCCGGGTAATACCGCGCCGGCTGCCCAGAAGGCTCAGTTGCTGCCGTTCAGCACCGACGTCTATAGCGGCGACATCGATACCCTCGGCGGCACGCTGTCGAAGCTGACGCTGGTCAAGCAGGGCGACGGTGGCAAGCAGCCGGATCTCGTGATCACGCTGTTCGATCACACCGCGGATCACACGTATGTGGCGCGTACCGGTCTGTTCGGCGGCGATTTCCCGAACCACAACGACGTGTTCACGCCAGTGCCGGGTCAGCCGCATGACCTCGCGGCCAACCAGAACACGATGAAGATCAGCCTCGAGTCGCCGGTGAAAGGTGGCGTGAAGGTCGTCAAGACCTACACGTTCACGCGCGGCAGCTATGTGATCAACGTCGATACCAAGGTCGAGAACGTCGGCACCACGCCGATCGCGCCGACCGCGTATATGGAACTGGTGCGCGACGATCAGCCGGTCGAAACGCCGCGCTTCTCGCATACGTTCATCGGGCCGGCGGTTTATACGGCTGAGCATCACTTCCAGAAGCTGTCGTTCAGCGACGTCGACAAGAACAAGCAGGATTACGCGACGTCGGCCAACAACGGCTGGATCGCGATGGTTCAGCATTACTTCGCGTCGGCGTGGATTCCCGCGGATGGCGTGAAGCGCGATATCTACGTCAACAAGATCGATCCGAAGCTGTATCGCGTCGGTGTGACGCAGCAGTTGCCGACGATCCAGCCGGGCCAGTCTTACGATGTGTCGGCGCGCCTGTTCGCCGGTCCGGAAGAAGAGCGCATGCTCGAAGGTATCGCGCCGGGTCTTGAACTGGTGAAGGACTATGGCTGGGTGACGATCATCGCGAAGCCGCTGTTTTGGCTGCTCGAGAAGATCCACAGCTATGTCGGCAACTGGGGCTGGTCGATCGTGCTGCTCACGCTGCTGATCAAGGCGGTGTTCTTCCCGCTGTCGGCGGCCAGCTACAAGTCGATGGCGCGCATGAAGACGATCACGCCGCGTATGCAGGCGCTGCGCGAACGCTTCAAGGGCGATCCGCAGAAGATGAACTCGGCGCTGATGGAGCTCTATAAAACCGAGAAGGTGAACCCGTTCGGCGGCTGTCTGCCGGTGGTGATCCAGATTCCGGTGTTCATCTCGCTGTACTGGGTGCTGCTGTCGTCGGTGGAAATGCGCGGCGCGCCGTGGATTCTGTGGATTCACGATCTGTCGCAACAAGACCCGTTCTATATCCTGCCGGTGCTGATGGCTGTGTCGATGTTCTTGCAGACGCGCCTGAACCCGACGCCGCCGGACCCCGTTCAAGCCAAGATGATGATGTTCATGCCGCTCGCGTTCTCGGTGATGTTCTTCTTCTTCCCGGCCGGTCTGGTGCTGTACTACGTGGTGAACAACGTGCTGTCGATCGCCCAGCAGTACTACATCACGCGTATGATGGGCGCCGGCAACAAGAAGCCGGCCTGACGCTGACGCGGAAAGCCTTGAGGGAGCGGGGCGCTTCGTTCCTTCAGGGCCTAACGAAAAAGCCGCGACTTTCGGGCGGCTTTATCGGATCGCGAAGCAAGACATAGCAAAGCAAAACGAAAACCCCGCACTGTTCATCGCAGCGCGGGGTTTTTCGTTTGTGCGACAGGTTTTCTACCGCGTGAACACCGTACAGCAGCCGATCTTCGCCGGCTTGCCAGAATGTGCACGGCCCTCGGTTTTGGTTGATCACCCCTTGTCGGGGTCGTCATACAATTGCGCGACCAGTTCCTCTACGAGGTAGCGATTGTGTGGCGTCAAAGACCCGATCTTGTTGGCCAGTTCGATCGATTCCGCGGAAGGCGGGTACTTTTCGTCCGGCGCCGGCATTTTCACTTTTGTCTTCGAGCCGTTCGATCCAGGCCCGTAGTGCAACCAGTGCAATTCGACGTTGAGCGCCTTCGCCAGCGTCTCGAGTTTGTCGGGTTTGGGAATCGTGCGGCCCTTCAACCATTTGTCGACCGTTTGCGTCGACACCGGCTCGCCGAGGTAGCGCAAGTTGAAAAACCGCGCGACCGCAGTCGGACCTTCCGGTTTTTCCGGAACGCGCCGCAACGCCAGTTTCAGGCGTTCGGAGAAGGCGAGTTTTTCGTCAGTGGTCGGCATGCCGAGATTGTGCAATCGCATCCGCCTGGCGTAGACAACTGTGCACGCTACATTTATCTCGGTTGAGATAAACCCGTCCTGGTTCAGGCAAACATAGGACTAACTGAGAAAGTCCGATGAACTTCCGAGTTTGCTTATTCGATAAGGCTTTTAGCTACTACAGCATCTCATCGATCTCAGAAGATTCTTATTTTAAGATATCCTACTTAGGATAAGTCTGCAATCCATCGCTCCGATTTCAGACATCGGCGCGACGTCAAAAGGGGCTTGCGGCCTCGCGATACAATGCGTCGCGCCCCTCACGCGCTCTTGCGCGCGTCTAATTTTGCGAATTTTCCCAAACACGAGTTGCCATGCTTCCGACCGATTCCGACGCCATCGTTGCCATTGCCACCGCCGCGGGTCGCGGCGGCATCGGCGTGGTGCGGATCTCGTTCGGCCGCGCGGGCGAAGCGGCCGCACAGCCGCTGATGCTCGCGCTCACCGGTCAGCAACTGAAGCCGCGCCACGCGAGCTACGTCGGCTTTCTCGACGAAGCCGGCCATGCGCTGGACCGCGGCATCGCGCTGTACTTTCCCGCGCCGCATTCGTACACCGGCGAGCACGTGCTCGAGTTGCAGGGCCACGGTGGCCCGATCGTGTTGCAACTGGTGCTGCAGCGTTGCATCGACGCGGGCAAGGCGTTCGGCCTGCGTCTGGCCGAACCGGGCGAATTCACCCGCCGCGCGTTTCTCAACGACAAACTCGATCTCGCGCAGGCCGAAGCCGTCGCGGATCTGATCGAGGCAAGCACGGAAGCCGCCGCACGCTCAGCCGGCCGCTCGCTGGAAGGCGCGTTCTCGCGCGACATCCATGCGCTGGTCGAAGAAGTAATCACGCTGCGGATGCTGGTCGAGGCGACGCTCGATTTCCCGGAAGAGGAAATCGACTTTCTCGAAGCCGCGGATGCGCGCGGCAAACTCGCACGTATCCGCGAGCGGCTGGCCCAGGTGCTGGCCGATGCGCGCCAGGGCGCGTTGCTGCGTGAAGGGCTATCGGTAGTGCTCGCGGGGCAGCCGAACGTCGGCAAGT
Source organism: Paraburkholderia jirisanensis (assembly GCF_054782355.1). Taxonomy (NCBI): domain Bacteria; kingdom Pseudomonadati; phylum Pseudomonadota; class Betaproteobacteria; order Burkholderiales; family Burkholderiaceae; genus Paraburkholderia; species Paraburkholderia jirisanensis. The sequence goes on from NZ_BAAGSQ010000002.1 coordinate 20,317, forward strand.
CGTCGCTGCTCAATGCTCTGGCGGGCGCCGAGCTGGCGATCGTCACGCCGGTCGCCGGAACGACCCGCGACAAGGTGGCCCAAACCATCCAGATCGAAGGGATCCCGCTTCACATCATCGATACGGCCGGCCTGCGCGAAACAGAAGACGAGGTCGAGAAAATCGGCATCGCGCGTACCTGGACGGAGATCGAGAAAGCCGACGTCGTGCTGCATCTGCTCGATGCCCGGACCGGCATGACGCAAGAAGACGAATCCATCGCCGCGCGTTTTCCGCAAGGCGTGCCGGTAGTGCGTGTGCTCAACAAAACCGACCTCACCGAAGTCGCCCCGGCCGCGCAGCCGCTCGCCGACCCGCGCTTCGCGGACCTGAGCGAAGTCCGGCTGTCGGCCAAGCACGGCAGCGGCATCGAATTGCTGCGCGCGGAGTTGCTGCGCATTGCCGGTTGGCAGGCGGATGCGCAAAGCGTGTATCTGGCCCGCGAGCGCCATCTGATCGCGCTGCGCGCAGCCGACGAGCATCTGCAGCTGGCAACCGAACACGCCACGCAAAACGCGCAGGCGCTCGATCTGTTCGCCGAAGAACTGCGCCTCGCGCAGGATCAATTGAATTCGATCACCGGCGCATTTACGTCGGACGATCTGCTTGGCGTGATCTTCAGCCGCTTTTGCATCGGCAAGTGAGTGCGTGCTTCGGTGTGCGATCGCCCGCACCAGGAGAGGACGAAGATCGGCGAACCGAGCCTGGAGCCGGCCGGTCGATTCAAGGACACGGAAGGCAAGATCAAGGCGGGCCTCGCGCTGCGATCTTGAGCGCGAACTAATGAACCTTCACGGATGGCGCGACCGCCGCGATTTTCGCCTACGCAGACTGCACCGTGCCTTGCACTTCACGCGTGCCGTCGGCCGCGTGCACCGGGTGCGGAAACGCAATGCCGTAGCCGCCAGCATCGAATTCGTCGAGTTCGACCAGCAGGCTGTCGATCGCGCAAAGCTGGGCTCGGGTCAGCATCGAAGCATTCAGCAGCTCGTGGAGCCGCTTGCGCCAATAAACCGAGGTCAGAATCGAGCCGGCCAGATCGCCCGTCAACGAAGGGCGCATGACACGCGTGATATGCGTGATTTCCCGATCGATCAACCCGTTCATATCCGCCCCGATGTGATTTATGAACCGACGTTCTGATACATCCGTCTGATAATTTACTTTAGCGGCGCACCCGCGCAAGTGGCCCCCTGCGAAAACAGATAGGTAGGGCTTGTCGTTAGGGCGGGTGCCGGTTACGCGTTTGCCGCATGCATAAGACTACGCATGCGAGGCGGGTAGCAATCGCATGAACAGAGTGGCATTTCAGGGGTATTTTGCTTTTGCGTCTGCTATTGCACGGGTGGCTGCGCACCGGCGAGCGCGCCCGCTGGGTGCGGGCACCACACAAGCAGAGCTTTTACTAAAAATCGACCCACACCCGGCGGACCGGGTACATCGCAAACGCGTACTGCTTTGCTATTCGAGGTATGCGACCCGTGGAGTGTCAGTGGTGGAGCAAACTGCGGATCGGATGCCGCCAGTCCATTCGCCATTCGACGAACTCGTCTTCGATCTGCTGGCGATGCTCCTGCCACAGTTCATCGGAGAAAAGGAAAGCGACGATTAGCAGCGGGACGACCAGAAACGCGCCTAGTATCAGATTCTCGATCACAGTAGCCTCCATGGATCGATGTTGACTCGCACCTCATTGTAGGCGTCCGATCTACCGCTGCGTGCACCGCCGTGAGGTCCAGCGAGCACAATTTTCATTGAACTCCCAAGACCCCGGCGGCTGATGCTTTGCTGGTCGATACCGGTTTCGCCTTACGTCTTACGTAGCGGCTTTCTTCCAGGCCGCCGCGAGCATGCCGGCCCCGATAAGTAGTGTCCCGCCCGTGCGATTCACAGCAAGTTGCACGCCCGGACTGCGGATCGCACGGCGCGCCGCCGAGGCGAGCAGTGCGTAGCCAAGTGCGTTCAGCATGCCGAGCACGACGAAGGTGGCCTCGAATACCGCGATTTGCGTCCAGGTAGCGACCTGAGTGTCGATGAATTGCGGCACGAAGGCGACGAAAAACACGATGCTCTTCGGGTTCAGTGCGGTCACCGCGTACGCATGCGCGAAGATGCGTCCGGCGCGGGTTTCGGTCGTCGAAGGCGTGTCGGCGCTGCCGACCGGCGCGCGCCACAGTTTGATGCCCAGGTAGATCAGATACGCCGCGCCGACCCATTTCAGCGCGGTAAAGAGTGTCGCAGAAGCGGCGAGGATCACGCCGAGCCCCAGCATCGACGCGGTCATCGACGTAAGGTCGCCGAGCGCGACGCCGGCGGTGGTGACCATTGCGTAGCGCCTGCCGTGGCCGAGCGCGTACGAAATAACGAGCAGGACGGTCGGGCCGGGGATCGCGACCAGAATCGCCGATGCGATCGCGAAGGGTAGCCAATGGGCCAGCGTCATGAGGATTCTCCTTTATAGATCGCTCGATTTATCCACGAACTTTGGAGCAGCGCAACCCGATTTTTTGTCGTGCCCGGCGGGACAACCGCGCCGCGGCGACGCATGGCGGGCATTGTTCTTGTTCTGCATTCACCTGATTAAAGCGTGCGAATTCGCAATTTCTCCGCATGACTTTGTGTGCATCGCATCAAATGACAAATGGGTGTGTAGTAATTCACTTAATTCCTTGTTCTCGTTTACGAGAATAAGGACCGCAGAGCATTGTCAGATAAAGCGCGTGGCGCTATGTCGCCCCCCCTAAAACCCAAAAACATGCATTCAGTCAGGCATTGCACCGGCTATCAAACTGCATATTTGAAGATGCGACAATCCGCCACTATTGCGAACGCACACAAGTCGTGCTTGAGCTAGCTGAAAGTTCTTCTAGAGTGAGAGGTGCGGGTCTTCCCCTGAAGTTAAATACATAGCTAACCTGAGTATTAACCCGCACGGAGGTTTTTATGAAAATGCGAGTCGCGGTTCTTTTCATGATGGCGGGATTCGTCGGCGCATCGGCTGCTATGGCGCAGGACGTCGTGATCAAGCCTCAGCAAACCGTCCAGTTCAAAGCCAATGCATATGGCTGCCTGTCAAAAGACAAGCTAGATGCCGTGAACCAGCATGCACAGGCTGGCGAACAGCAGAAAATGCAGGAATATTTCTCCGGCTTCCAGTGCCTGTCCACTCCGGAAAACGCGAGCTTCCGTATCGTCCGTGTGGACGGACATGAAGTCGAATTCGTCAATGCTGCCAATAGCGATACGCAAGGTCTCTGGACCAACGATCGCTTCATCAAGCAGTAGTCGTAATTCGCCCGACTTTCGAGTCGGGTTAATGCAAACACTGTTCGGTCTGGGAAGGACCGGATAATCTGTTGCATGCCTGAAACGGCCGGCGTTTTAAACGCGCGGCCGTTTTGCGTTATTCGTCTGCTATTCGCCATCAGCAATTCGCATTGTCATGGCTCACCACGGCCAGTCGTCGGCCCGCGTGGGTGCGCAGATGCGATCCGGTGCGCCGCCCTGGCCGGGCGCCAAAGACAAAACAAGCACGCTGCGCCATCGCTTTGTCATACCGTGCCGGCAGATTCGGTATCATCACGCTCCCGCCTCACCTGTTTTCGCGACGGCTACCGCGGACGGCACGTTCATTGCTCGTCTGCAAGCAAAGCGACAGTGGAAGGCTGCATCGGCAAGCGTGCTCAGGCTCGCGAGCCGACGCGGTCCGGCTAAACCGTATCAGCGGTGAAACGCATGATGCGCAGCAGAGGCGGGTTTCAAAATGGCACGGTACTACGGCCCCGAATCCTTGTTCACTATACGGTCCGCGTTTGCGGGACCAGGGCTTTCCATGGCGCTCAAAGCGACAATCTACAAAGCTGAACTGCAGATCGCCGATATGGATCGGCATTATTACGCCGATCACACATTGACCATCGCGCTGCATCCGTCTGAAACCAGCGAGCGGATGATGGTCCGCGTCGCAGCCTTCGCGTTGTTCGCGCAAGAACGGCTCGAGTTCTGCAAAGGCCTGTCGGACATCGACGAGCCCGATCTGTGGGAAAAAGATCTGACCGGCGCGATCGATACGTGGATCGACGTCGGCCAGCCGGACGAACGGCGCATCGCCAAGGCAAGCGGGCGGGCCAACCGGGTGATCGTGATCGCCTACGGCGGCCGTACGTCGGATATCTGGTGGCAAGGCGTGCGCAGCAAGGTCGAACGGCTGCGCAATGTCACCGTGTGGTCGCTGAGCGATGGCGTCGCGGAGGCGTTGGGCAAGCTTGCGCAGCGAACCATGCGGCTGCAATGCACCGTGCAGGACGGCGCCGCGTGGCTCGGCAGCGAGGACGCAGACGCCGTGCAGATCGAATGGACTGAACTGAAGGCTTCGCCGGATACGCGATCCGAACGCACCGCGTGAAGTAGGCCGCGGGCGCCGGACTAGAGGCGCAAGGCCAAGCCGGACGGTGCCGCGTCGGCTGCGCCTCGGCGTCGCTACGCCCCCTGCGGACCCTGCGCGACGCGACGCGCCATTTAGGCGACCCTGCGCGACGCAGCCGTTCGTAGAGTTAAAGCGAAGTCGCGCGCGCCGCGTCCGGCGGGCCCTTCAGCTCGACCATATTCCCCTCCGGATCGAACAAATACAGCGAAGGCCCAAACCCATCCGCGCCGTACCGCACAGCCTTTTCGCCGATACGCGCACCATGCTCGACGAGATGCTGCTCCAGCGCGGCTTCATCGAATGGCTCGACCCGCAGGCACAGGTGATCCATATTTCGCCCTGCTTGCGGCGCGCCGCTGTCGGGCCGGTCGATCCGGCCGCCGACCTGCAGCAGATCGATCAGCGATCGCCCCGCGCGCAGCTGAATCAAGCCCAGATCGCGCTGCTCCTTTTCCAGACTGCAGCCCAGCACGTCGCAGTAGAAACGCGTCATGGCGTCGACGTCGTTAACCCTGATCACGACGTGGTCAATTTCGCGGATATGGAACTTCATGTGAAGGAGGCCTCGTCGCCGGTTTTGACTGGTCTTGAAGTGTAGGAGAAAGGCGGGCGGCGTGCGTCCGGCCGCGCAAACGCGTGACGCAAGCGCAGCAGGTGGCTGACGATGGACGAAAAAAAGCCCGCTCATTGAGCGGGCTTAATCCATATCAGGAGGAGACATGGAGGAGACAGGAATCACTATACACAACGGATTTCCGCGACGCAATAATTTTTTAAGGGAAAACCCGATGTTGCGTGGTTTTGCCATTTTTGCACGCAGCTCCGCATCGCTTCGACCCCATTAAACCGCCGCGCAAGAGCCGATGACACCGCAAGAACCGGAGCGTACGGTATCGACGTGCGCCGTAAATTAGAACCGTCGAAACCGTCCGGAAATGCCAAGATGAAACCCGCCTACACCACAGACGCAGAACGCTGGTCCGCCATCACCAGCCGTAGCCGCGACGCCGATGGCGCCTTCTTCTACGGCGTGAAGACGACCGGCGTGTTCTGCCGCCCGTCTTGCGCGTCGCGCCAGCCGCGCGTCGAGAACGTCGAATTCTTTGGCGATGCGCAACAGGCGCGCGCCGCGGGCTTTCGCGACTGCAAACGCTGTCAGCCCGGCGGCTTGCCGCGCGAGCTCGAAATCGTCAATCGCGCATGCAAGGTACTCGAGCGCGATCCGCAGCAGCGCCTGACGCTCGCACAGTTGAGCGATGCAGTGCACGTCAGCCCGTTTCACCTGCAACGGCTCTTCAAGCGGGTGGTGGGGGTATCGCCGCGCCAATATCAGGCCGCACAACGCGGCGCAGCCCTGCGCGACGCGCTGCAGCAGGGCGCCGATGTCACGCGGGCAACTGTGGACGCCGGCTTCGGCTCGCCATCGCGGATGTACGACACCGCGCCCGCCGAACTGGGGATGGCGCCATCCGCATATCGCCGCAAGGGAGCAGGCCTTGTCGTGCGCTACGCCAGCGCGCCGACGCCGCTCGGTCTCGTGCTGGTAGCTGCCACTGACAGAGGCATCTGCAAGATCGCCTTTGGCGAAGACAAGGCCGTGCTGGCGGACGAACTGCATCACGAGTTCGCCAACGCCGAGCTACATGACGACCCGGCAGCGCTCGCACCGTTTATCGAACAGATCGACGCCTACCTGGCCGGTTCGCGCCGGCGTATCGACTTGCCGCTCGACATCGCGCCGACCGCGTTCCAGCAACGCGTGTGGGACGCGTTGCGCCGGATTCCTTACGGCGAAACGCGCAGTTACGGGGCGATCGCTGCAGAACTCGGCAAACCGCAGGCGGTGAGGGCCGTAGCCAATGCCTGCGCATCAAACCCGGTTGCGTTGGCAATTCCATGCCACCGCGTGTTGCACAAGGACGGCTCGTTGAGCGGCTACCGGTGGGGCGCGGAGCGCAAGGCCGTGTTGCTGGAGAACGAAGCACAACGCAAAAGCAGCGCCGCGAACCCGCATGTGTCGTCTTCCTCTGCTATAGCTGACCTCGATCACGCAGCGTAACGACCGCCCGTTCGTCTAACCGCCGCGCTATTAATCCCACTTACTGCCTGCCGCATCCTGGCGCTCTTGCCAGGATGCACCCCGCCTCGCCACTTCAGCACGAGCGCGGCGCGCCGTTTGCTAGATATCCATCGCCGACACCGCTCGTCTCACGTGTACAAAGCGTCTGATGCAGTGCGCCAACTGGCGTAAACGCACGCTTGCGGACCTTGCGCAAACGTCGGCACAGCAAGCAATAGATCGATTGCGCACGGTCCTCGCCGCGCGCAACGAGCATCATGCTGAAAGCGCGTGATTCAGCGCCAAGCAGCCGTCGTGGCGAGATGATAAAGTGCCCGCTACTGAAAATTCTACCGAACGTAGTCGACCGCACGAAGAAGGCGGCGCTTAGCATCCGACAACGTGCGACTTCCAATGCCAAACACGAACTCCCCCCGCACGACCGACGCGCTGTTGCATCGCCTGTCCGTGCTGACTTCGGGCCCGCAGCGCGACGCGCTGACGACGGGCCTGCGCGGCATCGAAAAAGAGAGTCTGCGTGTCACGCGAGACGGTCAGCTCGCGATGACACCGCATCCGCGTGCGCTGGGCTCCGCGCTCACGCACCCTTCGCTCACCACCGACTATTCGGAGGCGCTGCTCGAACTGATCACGCCGACCGAGCACGACGCCGCGCAAGCTATCGAGCGGCTCGACACGCTGCATCGTTTCGTCTACTCGCAGTTGCAGGATGAGATCCTGTGGAACGAATCGATGCCGGCGCTGCTGCCCGCCGACGACGAGATCCCGATCGCGAACTACGGCACGTCGAACATCGGCAAGCTGAAGTACGTTTACCGCATCGGCCTGGCGTTGCGCTATGGGCGCACGATGCAGTGCATCGCGGGCATCCACTACAACTATTCGCTGAACGAAGAAGTGTGGCGGCAGCTGCACGCAGACCAGCAATCCACCGCGACGGCAATCGATTTCCAATCCGAACGTTATCTTGCGCTGATCCGCAATTTCCGGCGCACGAACTGGCTGCTGATGTATCTGTTCGGCGCGTCGCCGGCACTGGAGCGGCGCTTCCTGCGCGACCGCGCACACTCGCTCGAAAGTTTCGACGCCGACACTCTGTATCGCCCGTACGCAACAAGCCTGCGAATGAGCGACCTCGGCTATTCGAACACGACTGGCCAGTCCGCGTTACATGCCGACTACGACACGCTGCCCGGCTATCTCGACGCGCTTGCCGAAGCCGTGAGCCGACCGTACCCGCCTTACGAAGCGATCGGCACGAAGCACGACGGCGAGTGGGTACAGATCAACACCAACGTGCTGCAGATCGAGAACGAGTTCTACTCGACGATCCGGCCCAAGCGCGTGACCTATTCCGGCGAGCGTCCGTTGCATGCGCTCGCGGCACGCGGCGTGCAATACGTCGAAGTGCGTTGCATGGACATCGATCCGTTTGAACCTACAGGCATTTCCGTCGAGACCGCGCGTTTTCTCGACGCGTATCTGCTCGTCTGCGCGCTGGAGGACAGTGCGCCGCTGCCGCCGCCTGCCTACGCGGAAGCCAACGAGAATTTCGCCCGCGTGACGATGGAAGGGCGCAAGCCCGGCCTCGAGCTGACGCGCGACGGACAGCCGGTTGCGATGGTCGACTGGGCCGACGCGTTACTCGCGCGCATCGAAATCGCCGCGCAGACGCTCGATTCGCTCCACGGCAGCGACGAGCATGCGCGGTCGGTGGCCGTGCAGCGCGCGAAACTCGCCGATCCGTCGTTGACACCGTCGGCGCGTGTGTTGCAAATCATGCGCGACAAACAGCAAGGCTTCCTCGCCTTCTCGCTCGAGCAAAGCGAAGCGCACGCGGCGCAATTTCGCGCCCGCCCGCTCGACGCGGCACAAGCGCAGGTCTTCACCGACCTCGCCGCGCATTCGCTCGCTCAACAACAAGAACTGGAAAGCGAGGACGCAGGATCGTTTGATGCGTTCGTTGCTGCATATCGGGCGTATACGTTGAACCGCTTCAGCGTCTGACGCGAACCACGGATCATATGAAACACGCCGCGAGGCTTCCGGTCCAACCGGAATCGGACGCGGGCCGGCACGCGCAATTCGCATGTGCCGCCGCATACCGGGATCACGGAGGAATGAGTGCGATGAAGAAAGGGCTGTTGGCCATCATGTGCGCACTGGCTGCCGGGTGTTCGACGCGTGGACAGGTGAACCCCGACGTGATGCAGATCGCCACGGCGCCGCTCACCTGCACGAGCGATGCCGAGTGCGCGGGCTGGTGGCAGCGCGCGCGTACGTGGGTGACGAGCCATTCGAGCTACGAGGTCACAACCGTCACCGATTCGCTGATTCAGACCGCCGGCCCCGACGGTGGCAAACGTGCGCTCGCTTATCAGATCACGAAGACACCGAATAACGACGGTACCGCGACGATCGGCTTTTCTGCGCACTGCGACAGCTCGCTTGGCTGCCGGCCCAATCCATGGGAAGCAGGGGCCGACTTCAAGCAGTTCGTGAGGGGCGCTGGCGCTGCTTCGAATGATGCGCCGGCGACGCCCACCGCCGCAAAACCCGGCGACGCCTTGCCGGGACAATCGACGCAATCGCCGACCGGCGAACCGGTGTCGCAGTAAGGCCGCTCGACAGACAGATTTTGTAGGCATCCTTTCAGACTTCTCCGATTGGACTTGAAGCCACCCGAACTTATCGTTCGATGGCCTTTCAATCTGATCGAGAAGCTCTCATGTACGTTCGAATCCTGCTCGCGACCGCCACCGTCGCACTTGTCGCCGGTTGCACCACTGCGTCCGGCCCCACCTATAACCTCGATTCCGTCACGCTCGCGAACGGCACACAAGCCTACCGGGCCCAATGTCTGGGCGCATTTGAAAGCTCGGAAAGCTGCCTGAACCAAGTCAAAAAGGTTTGCGGTAGCAAACCCGTGGCGCGTATCGCGACGATCGACCGCGTCGCCTCGGGCATGAAGCCTGAGGACGATCCGCGCGAAATCCTGTTCTCCTGCTCGACGCCGGTGCCGCCTCAAGCGCAACCGGCGCCGCAACCCCAGCCGCAACCGGCTGCGCAGGTAGCTCCGCGTCCAACGCCGCAGCCTGCGCCCGCGCGCAAGGTAACGCTGCAGGGCGACGCAAATTTCGAGGTCAACAGCGCCTCGCTGACGCCCACTGCCAAGGCCAGCCTCGACGACTTCATCAACGCGAACCGCGGCGTCGATATCCAGCAGATGACAATCGCGGGTTATACGGATTCGACCGGGTCCGAGGCGCTGAACGCCCGCCTGTCGGGCGCGCGTGCGCGCGCTGTGCAGAGCTATCTCGCCTCGCATGGCTTGCGGGCCGCGCGCAATAACGTGAGCGGCTACGGCAGCGCCTCGCCCGTCGCACCGAACACGACGGCCTCGGGCCGCGCGAAAAACCGGCGCGTCGAGATCCAGGTCGACGGCCAGTAAGCCCAGTAGTTCATCCCTGTTGTGAAGCGGACCGCGGTTCACCGGTCCGCGATGTATGGCGGCATCGATCTCGTATCGATGCCGCCTTTTTTATATACGGGCGACGCCGGTCATGATCGTGCAACACTATCGTCGCTAAAATGCCCATTGCGGTGAGCTATGCAAAAAGCTTGTCACTGCATGAATCTGCTCACCTAACCGATGGGCAGATTCATGCATATGCATTATCTGCTCAGGCAAGCAATTGCCACCTGCCCGACACATGTCCGTGCCGAGCGGATATGACTACCCTGCCTGATCTACGACCGGAAACCGCTGCTCCAGCGCCGGTTCCGCGGCCTGTCGCGCCGGCTCTTCCGCGCTGTCCGTCCCATTTGCGATGAACCGTCCCAGCAACACCACGAGGGCGGCGATGTCGTCTTCCGAAAAGCCGCGTAGCTGCTCGTCCAGCACGGCGGCGCTGAGCGCCGGCAGGCGGCCCGCGGCATCGCGGCCTTGTGGCGTGAGCTCCAGCTTCACCATCCGCCGATCCGCGTCGCTGCGGGAACGCGCGACGAAACCCTTCTTTTCAAGCCGGTCGAGCATGCGCGTCATCGAGCCGCTGTCGTAGGACAGCGCCCGCGACAGCTCCAGTGGCGTGCCCGCCCGTCCAGACGACAACAGCAGGATCACGCTGATCTGTTGCGCGGTCAGCCCAAGCGGCTTGACCGCGCGATCCATCCTGTCGAGCAACGCAGTGCGCGCCTTCGACAGGTAGTAGCCGATGCCGGATTCAGGACGAACGCCGTCCGCGAGGTAGAAGCCATCGCTCATGTGTGTAGTCAGACGAATTCAGGGGGTGGGCTGCGATCTGATCGAAAAACAACACTCGATCAAGGGTCTAGCGCGAAGTATGTTGAAACTTAATTGCATAGTCAATATTATGTCAGTCAACGAGTTACGCGCGAGCCGCGCCACCCGAGACTATGTTCTGACCGTTTTATGCGAGCCCGCCCTTGCCGGCCGCAGAGGACCCCCGCGATGCTGTACCTGAAAAACACCCTTGGCGGCTTAAGCCGCTCTTTGATCGATTCCGCCCTCGGCAATTTCCAGAAGCCGTACCGCTGGTGGAAACTGGCGCTCTACGCAGTCGTGTTCGTACTGCCGGGCGGATCACTGGGTGTGCTATTTCTCGCGTGGCTCGATCATCGGCGTGGCAAGCGTAGCGTAAAGGCCGTGCAGGCCAAGCCGGCAGCAGTGCTGGCTTCGGTGGTGCGGGTCAAGGCATCGTCGGCAGGTCAGAATCTGGTGCCTGGCGCGACCGTCTGCCAGACTCGTCCTGAAGCGCCGGCGTGCCGCGCGGCCGCCGGCAAGACCCGGCAGATCAGCGGCGATTGCCGCGTGTAGTTCTCCCTCGCAACGGTGTCGCTCGCTGGTTTTCAGCCGCGGTGCCGTTGCCACCTCTCCTCGTTGCTCCCCGCCTGTCTCCCATCGCCGATTGCATTTAGCGGCGGCCATCGTCACAGTAACGGCACGTAACCGTCAGATCACCGTCGGTAACACACCTGTACTGCGCACCGCATTACTCTTCTGTTTCCCGCGTAACAAGAGCGTAAGCTGCCGGTCGCGCACCGCCGCGGATTGCCGCCCGGAACCACGCGTGCCAAAAATGCGCGTATGCGCCGGCCAGCACCCGCCGATACGCCAGCAGAATCGACAGGAATTCATTTGCATGCAGCCTGACTTCACCTCGCGCCGCGGCGTCGCCGCACCTCGCGTCATGACGATTGCCGTCGCCGCTGCGCTAGCCGCCGTGCTGGCCGGTTGCGCCGTCGGCCCGGACTACAGGCGGCCGGAAACGGCGATCCCGGCGTCATACAAGGAGGCCGCCGAGGGCTGGAAGGTCGCGCAGCCCGCCGATCAACAGGATCGCGGTGCCTGGTGGACCATCTACAACGACCCGCAACTGAATGCGCTGGAAGACAAGCTCAACACGTCGAACCAGACCATCGCCCAGTTCGCAGCAGCCTATCGCCAGGCGCGCGCGCTGACGGCGGAGGCGCGTTCCGCCTATTTCCCGGTGCTGTCGCTGACCGGCAACGGCGAACGCCAGCAATCGCCGGCGCGCAGCGGCGGCTTTGTCAGCGGCACCGGCTCGGTCGGGTCATCGGGACAGATCTCCAACAGTTTCCGGCTGTCCGGCGACGCGTCGTGGGAACCGGATCTGTGGGGTCAGGTGAGCCGCACCGTCGCGGCGCAAAAAGCAGGGCAGCAAGCCGCGGCGGCAGATCTCGCCAACGCGCGGCTGTCCGCGCAGGCGACGCTTGCGCAGACCTATTTCACGCTGCGCTCGCTCGATGCGCAGCAAAAACTGCTCGACGATACCGTCGCATCGTTCGAACGTTCGCTGCAGCTGACGCAGAACCGCTACGGGCAGGGCGTCGCGGCGCGTGCCGACGTGGTCCAGGCGCAGACGCAGTTGCAATCCGCACAAGCCGCGGCAATCGACAACGGCGTCGCACGCGCGCAGAACGAACATGCGATCGCGGTGCTGCTCGGCGAGCCGGCCTCGACCTTCGCGCTGCAGCAGGCGCCGCTCGACGCGACGCCGCCCGGCGTTCCAGCGCAGCTACCGTCAGCACTGCTGGAGCGGCGGCCGGACATCGCGTCGGCCGAGCGCAAGGCCGCGGCCGCGAATGAGCAGATCGGCGTAGCGATTGCCGCCTATTTCCCGACGCTGACGATCGACGCCACCGGCGGTTTCGAAAGCTCGGTGTTCTCGCAACTGCTGACCGCGCCCGCGCGTTTCTGGACGGTCGGTCCGCAGCTCGCGGCAACGCTGTTCGACTTCGGCCTGCGCAGCGCGCAAACCGATGCGGCGCGCGCCACCTATGACCAGAACGTCGCGACTTACCGGCAGGCGGTGCTCACCGCGTTCCAGGACGTCGAGGACAATCTCGCGTCGCAGCGCATTCTGGGCAAGGAAATCGTCGTACAGGAGCAGGCGGTGCAATCGGCGCAGCAGGCGCTCGATATCGTGACCAACCAGTACAAGTCGGGCACCGTCGATTATCTGAACGTGCTGACCGCGCAGACTACCGCGTTCACTGCCGAGCAGAAGCTCGCGAGCATTCAGGGGCAACGGATGGTGTCGTCGGTGGGCCTGGTGAAGGCGCTTGGCGGCGGCTGGCAGGTGGCGCAGATGGATCGTGAAACCGGCAGCGTGGCGGCGCCAGCCGAACCGGCTCCGGCAAGCGGCGCGCAGAGCCAGTCGAAGGAGGGCGCGACGCCAGCGCTCACAGCGCAACAGCCGTCGCGCGACGGCGCAGCAAGCGCGCAACCGGTGGCTCAGAAGGGGCCGGCTGGCAGTCAGATTCGTAACGACTAGGTCGACTGACCGGGTCGCTCGCAGAGCGCGGAAATGCGATGCCGCGCACGCAGCCGACGAGGTCGCGCGCATCAGGCTTCCAGACGAAGACGAACGCGGCGCGGCGAGCATGCAACCGGTAGCTCGGAAACGCGTGCTGTCGGACAGATTCACAACGACCGAGTGGATCCCGCTCGCCGAGAGCGGAAATGCGATGCCGCGCACGCAACCGACAAGGTCCGCCTGCCACTGCTTCCCGACGTAGGCAATCTCCGCCGCGCCGCCGGCCTCGGCTCTCTCTCAGTGCGAGAAATCCAGCGAAACCACCCCTGGCCCACGCGGCGCGCCTAGCAGGTTCAACAAACCCGCCAGGTTTTCCTGCGCATCGGGCGTCGAACTCGCCGTGCCCTGAAACGCCGTCGCACCGACACCGAGCGATCCATGGCCATTCAGCAGCAACGGTCCCTTCAGCGTCGAAAGATCGATCGTCGCCGCAAGACCTTGCGCCTGCAGCACGACGCGATACGACCCAAGCGGTTTCACGCGCGACAGACTCGAGCTCATCTCGGTCAGCTGCACCGCGAGCTGCCCGAACGCATCCTTGCCGAAACTCCGCCAATCGGTCCACGCGAGCCGCACGCTGCCTTGCAGGTTCAACGTATTGAACGGCGCGCCCAGCCCCGCAAGCAACGACGCCGGCACCTCGAGCTCGCCCGCCGACAACGTCGAGCCGCGCAGCGTTGCGTCGAGCGTCACCGCATCAGGCATCGCGTCGGTCTGCCGCATCTGCATCCGCACGCGCCCGGTGAACAACGGCCAAAACGCCGTGCGCCATTCGATGCGTCCCGGCAACAGCGTCCCGGGGCCGCTGTCGGCTCCTCCGGCCGCCAGCACCAGCACCGCCGAGCCGTGCCACAGCGAGCCGTCCGGCTCGACCAGGTTCACATGCCCTTGCGTCGCCTTGGCAAACAGCGGCGTGATCCACGCAGCGGGCAAAGTCGTCAGCAACACCGCGCCGCTCGACAACAGCGCGACCACAAGCCAGGGCAACGCGGCGCCGATGCGCCGCATCCACACATTCATCACAGGTCCCGTCCGCGTGGGGTCACTTGGTCGTTGCCGGCTGCAGCGATGCAGTCAGATCGACCTGGCCGTCTTCCTTCAACGCGGTCACGTGCGTTTCGGAAACCTGCACCTTGAACTGGCGCCGCACGTCGTCGAGCCAGCTGGTCCACGCCGGAAACGGCGCGTTCTTCAGCTGGATCTGCACGGCGCTGCCGATCACCTGCACCTGCAACGGCGTGATGCCGTGATCGTTGAGCGATGCGGCGAGCGCGTCCTTGAGCGCGCCACCGGTCGGCGGCACGCCTTGCGACACGCTCGCAAGCGCGCGCGCTTCGTTGGCCTGCGCGGTCATCTGCGCGAGTTGGCGCTGCATGGCGGGCAACGCATCGAGCAGTTTCGCGCGGCCCTCGACCGCCGGCTGCCACAGCACCGACCACGCGATCACCAGCGCCAGCACCACGCTGCCCCACGTCAGCAGCGCCTTTTCGCGCGCATTGCGCGCGCTCCAGAATCCGGCCCATGCGTCGAGCAGTTGAGCTTTCATTGTCCGCTCCTGATGGTCCACTTACCGGTATTGCTATCGATCTCTCCCGTCAGGCCGTTGCGCGCGAGGCGCTGGGCGAGGTCAGGATCGACCTTCACGGTCGGCTTGAAGGTCACTTCCAGATGGCGGTTCTGGTAATCGATCGCCGCAATCCCGTTGACCGGCACCGGCCCAAGCGAGCGCGCGAGTCCATCGGCCAGCGACAGGAAATCGTCCGGCGACAACTCGCCAGCCGCGACCCGCAATTGCGCGAGCTGCCGCGTCATCTGGCCGGGCGCGTCGAGCACGACGGTCGTCTTCGGGAATGCGTTGAGCAGCATTTCCGTCATCTGCGTGTTGATCGCATCGCGCTGGCGCGTCAGCATCAGCCATTGCACGTTGACGCCGATGATCCCGATCACCGCCGCCGCACCGAGCAGCGCGATCGGCACACGTAACCGACGCAGCGTCGCACGATCGAGGCGCCACGGCTGCGACACGAATTCGAACTGACACAGATCGAACGGGACCTTGAGTGCGCGTTGCGCGAGGTCGTCGAAGCTCAGCGGCAGTGCGCCGGGAATCAGCATGCCCGAGCGGGAGCCGATCTGCGGCTCGTTGCCGGGCAGGCCGGTCAGCGAATACAGCGTCACCGACGCGTCGCCGGCGAGCGCGCTCAGCGTGCCGGTCACCGCGGCAACCGGCACAGCCAGCCCTTCGCCGATCCGGCCACGTGCGATCGCCACTTCGACGCGCGGCGGCATGATTTCGGCCGGTATGTCGGCAACCGGCAGGCCCGCCAGCGAACTGGAGCTCGCCACTTCGCCAAGCACGGCGGCGACCAGCGGCACGGTGACAGCTGCGCCGAGCGCGGCCGTTCCAGCACCGGCGCCGACCGCAGCCGGATCACCAGCATCATCGGCCTCGGCCGCGGCGCCAGCCAGCAAAGCCGCTTCCGCCAGCGCATCGACCGGCGCCTCCGGCAGCGGCAGACAAGAAGTAACCGGCACCGCGCGCAGATTGCGATGCCCGGCACCGGAAAACGCCTCATAGACAAACCGGAACCACCCGCGATCGACGATCGCGAGCAAACGCCGGCCGTCCTCGAGCGGCTTCGGATCGACGGCGATATGGCAGGTCTGCGGATCCTGGATCAGTTGATCCTCGACCACATTCGGCAGCGCCTGGCGCAGCCGCGGCCCTTTCAGCGCAGGCACGGCAGCCGGCATCATCAGCAGGTCGCGCGCGGCGACCATCAGCACGGTCGCCGACGCGCGCGGCAGCAGCGACAGCGCCGCATGGCCGGTGCGCATCGAATGGCCCGTCTTGTCGAGCAGCACAAACGGCATGTCCGGCAGTTGCCATTCCTGCGATGGCACCGCAGGGTCGCGCGGCGGCAGTAGAACGATCAGCGTGCTCAAAGCCCACTCTCTCCGGGAAAGGCGTTGTTCATAATTGGTCTCGCTGGCGAACGATACGCGTCGTATGAGTCAGCGCGTCGCGATAAATGAGCGTCGTGCGATCGACTTCGGCGCGCTGATGCTCGATGCGGCCGTGCACGATGAAATAGCTCGAATTGACGTCGAGCTGGCTCGGATCGAGCGCGATGTTCTGTACGCCCGCGCCACCCAGTGCAAGCTGCACGTCGGACACGTTGTGAAAGAACACGGTTTCCCGTCGCGCGACGAACGCCTGCGCGCTCGACAGGTTCATGCCCGGCACGGTGGCGGCGATCACTTCGGCGCTCGCCGTATTCATGTTGAGCGGGGTGGAAGTCGGCAGAACCGTCACGAACGGACGCAGCCGCTCGACGATTTCCGGCGTATAGCCCGGTATATCCAGCAATGAATCGACACTGGTCATTTGCAGCGGCGCGACCGCCGCGTTGCTGTCGGAGTCGGCGAGGCCCGGCTTGTCGCTAAATTCGTCGCCGCCTTCCGAGCCGCCTTGCGGCACGCCTTGACCCGGTACGACCGGCTGGCCGGGCGCGTTGGAGGCGGTATTGGTCGATGCGATCGCACTGGCCGCCGTCGACTGAAACCGCGTGATCGAATGCGCGAGACTCGAGCGCATCGCGAGGGCGGTGCTCTTCGCGAGCTGTCCGTTCAAACCGAGAATGCCGAGCAGCCGCACATACACTTCGAGTTGCGGGCCATTCACCTGTAGCGAACCCGGCACCGAGCTCGACACGAGATTGCGCAGATTGAACCTGGACTGCGCATCTTCGATCGAGCCGGACAGATAGGTATCGGCGGCATCGGCGGCGCGCGAATCGCCGATCTTGCCGAGAAAGTCCGACAGCCGCGTGCGCGCAATCGGCACGCCCCAGATGCCGCCGAGGTAAGTGATGCCCGCTGACGTATCGCCTTCCGAGCGCAGGATCAACCGTGTCCAGTCGAGCGCGCCCCGGCTGACCCATTGCGCCTGCGCGAGCAGCCGCTGGTTTTCGATGCGCCGCACCTGCACCTGCTGGCGCCACAGGATGCCCGCCACCAGAATCGCCGACAGCGCAACCACCAGCAGCGCGCTGATGATCGCCACGCCGGCCTCACGCCGCGCACTGCGAGTCACGCGGCGCGCCTGCACACGCGCCGGACGACGCGCAGCACCGCACGCGGCGAACTGCGGCGTCGGTCGGCTCGTACTGGCGTTGCGCATGCGGGCTTTCACAGACATCACTCCCCAACCAGAAACACGCGTGTAATCGGCCGCTTCAACGCCGCTGCGCCGATGCTCACCTCGAGCCCGGTCACCGCGCGCGGAATCGGCGCATTGCCCAGTTGCGGCACTTTGAGGTTGTTGACGTTATCGTTCATCGACGATTGCACATCCTTCGCTTGCGTGGTCCAGCCGACCTTCGGCACATATAGACGCGCGGTAATCACGCCGATGCCGCCCATCAGCGGTACTGCGCTCCAGTTGCTGTCTTCGTCGCCGGACAGCGCATGGCGTACTTCTCCAAGATTCTTCAGCGGCGGCGATGCATGACGCGTAATGAGGCCGTCCGACACGCGATAGCGAATCACCTGCAGGCGCGGCGCAACGCCCGGCGCATTCAACTCGCGCACGATCTGCAGCCCGCTGCTCGACGCGGAAATCGCCGGCTGGCCGACCTCGTCTTCGGTGGCGGCCAGGCGCGCATCAATGCGCATCTGGTCGAACAGCTGCGCGAACACGCGCTCGTCTTCCATCGCTTTCGAAATCGTCTCGCGGCCGCGCACGATCTGATCGAGACCGCGGTACGACAGCACCGCGATCACCGCGAGAATCGCAATCGCCACCAGCAGCTCGATCAGCGTAAAGCCGCGCGCCGCGCGGCCGCGCCCATGCGCCTGCGTTCGCGCTTGCTTCGGTCCTGCTATGCCGCGTTCAAAGCGGCCGGTTCGTTTCATTCGGGACCACCGTCACCATCTGCGCCAACTCGCCGGACCGGCCCGGCATCGTGACCGTCACTTCGACTTTGCGAAACACCGGGTTGGGTGTTCCGCTCACGCGTTCGGTGCAGATCAGCTGCAGGTTGCCCTGCGAACAATCAAAACTTTGTGCGCCGATTTCAGGCCACGCATGTGTCAGGCGCAACTGCGCCAGCGTGTTGTCGGCGCTCCAGCCCGCCAGCAGACGGCGATGCAGATCCGCTTCGCCGTTGGCGAGCGTGCCGACCGCACGCAGCGATGCAGCCAGTGCTACCGCGATGATCGTGAGCGCCACCAGCACTTCGATCATCGTGAAACCGCGTGCGGCGCGCGGCGACGACCGAGGCGAGCGCGGCGCCACTACCCCACGCGCCCGACCACGAAACCCTGCGCGCTGCATCATCAATGCACCTCGTAGCGGCCGTTGCCGGTGCCGACGACGGTCGCACTGCCGGCCCCCGAAAACAGCGTGACGCTGACCGGCGTATCGATGCTCTCGGTACCGAACAACACCTGGCTGCGCTGCGCATCCGAACCATTCGACCCGGGGTACGTAATCGACACGCCCGTCACGCCGCCTTCCCAGCGACGCGGCCCGAGCAGGTCGTCGCGCAGCGGGCGCCAGCCGTCGTCGGTGCGGACTTCGAAACGAAACCCGCCATCCTGCGGGGTCCACACGATCGGCCGCGCGCGCACCTGCGCCTCGTCGCCGGCCGATTCGAACAGCAGCGCGAGACGCTGCGCTTCCTCGTTCAGATCGGTACGTGGATTACGCGACAGCGACAACGAAGCAAGCGACACCAGCAACCCCGCGATGACCAGCACCACCATCATCTCGAGCAGCGTGAAGCCGCGCTGACGCCGTGCGCGCGCGGCGCCGGACGGCGCCCGCGCAGCGCGCAGCCGGGACGAGGTGCAAAAGAATGAACGCATGGCGCCGGAAACCGCAGCTAGGCGAAGAGGCAAGTCGATAAACGCAAGAGCGGCCTTACTGCATCACTGCCACGAACCGACGTCGGCGTCGTTGCCTTCGCCGCCCGCCTTGCCGTCGGCGCCGTAACTGAACACATCGATTTCACCGTGCACGCCCGGATTCAGATACTGGTACGCGTTACCCCACGGATCGTTCGGCAGACGCTCGAGATAACCGCCGTCCTTCCAGTTGTTCGGCACCGGTTCGGTGGTGGGCTTTTCGACCAGCGCGCGCAGGCCTTGCTCCTGGGTCGGATAGCGGCCGTTGTCGAGGCGATAGAGTTTCATCGCCTGCATCATCGTGCCGATATCCTGCTTCGCGGCGACGCGCCGCGCTTCGTCCGGACGGCTCATGATCTTCGGCACGATCAGCGCGGCCAGAATGCCGAGAATCGCGATCACGACCATGATTTCGATCAGCGTGAACCCCCGTTGACGACGGGCACGCACACCCGCGATTTCCGTACGGCGATTCGTCCACGTTTGCATGATTTGCTACCTCGTTTCAGTAAAGTGTCGAGCGATCGGGCTTTGCCCGACCCGTTGCTTGTGTCGCGCGTGCTGTCACGCGCGACATATTGCGCCCAGTGCTATTTCAATCACCGGGCCGGTCATTCTAATGTCACGTAGATGAACGAATTTGGATGCATCGCAGTTTTCACAATCTTCCGTAAAATACAGCGCATGAACTCTCTCCAGATCCGCCTTCTGTCCCTCGTGTGCTTCGCTGCGTTCTGCGCAACCGTCACTTACTGGGTCGTCACGCTGTCGTCGCATTCCGCGCCAGTGCCCGCCGCCGCCGCCCGTCCGCCGGTGTCCGTCGATCAGGCCGCCACGCTGTTCGGCGGCCAGCTCACACGTACCGTGAATCAGGACATCCGTCTGTTCGGCATTCTCGCGCTGCGCCAAGGCGCTGCTGCGATCATCAGCGTCGGCGGCGAACCGCCGCATACCGTGTCGCTTGGCGGCGCCGTGATGCAAGGCACCAAGCTTTCCGAAGTACGTGCGCGCTCGATCGTCATCGATCGCAATGGCGTGCACTCGGAAGTGACCCTGCCTAACCCCGCGCCCGGTCCCACCATCTACGTGCGCTGAACCTGAAATCACCTCAGTGACGACGGCCGCGCCGTTCGTCACTGCACCAGGTTGTTCAGCTCGATGATCGGCATCATCACCGCCAGCACGATCACCAGCACCACGCCGCCCATCGCCAGAATCAGCAGCGGCTCCAGCAGACTCGTCAAAAACATCGTGCGCCGTTCCAGCTCGCGCGATTCGCCTTCGGACGCGCGGTCGAGCATCGTCGTCACGTCGCCGGTCGCTTCACCCGAGCGGATCAGGTGCACCAGCACCGGCGGAAAGGTCTTCGTATTGCCGAGCGCGCGCGACAGCGACGTGCCTTCGCGCACGCGCACGATCGCATCGTCGATGTTCTCGCTCATCGCGCGGTTGCTGAGCGTTTCGCCGGCGGCTTGCAGCGCGCGCAGGATCGGCACGCCGGCCGCCGTCAGAATGCCGAGCGTGCTGGCAAAGCGCACGGTGTTATAGCCGCGCACCAGCTGGCCGAGCAGCGGGGCGGTGAGCAGCCAGCGATCGAATGCGAGCCGCGGGCCGGGCTGCGACAGAATCGTGCGCACCAGATAAACCACCACCGCGACGCCGATCAGCACCGCCCACCAGTAGCTGCGCACGAAAGCCGACAGCGCCATCATCATGATGGTCAAAAAGGGCAGCTGCTGTTTGGTGGTGGCGAACACGTTGACCACCTGCGGCACCACGTAGCTCAACAGGAAGGTCACGATGCCGAATGCGATCAGCGTGACGACCGCCGGGTACGTGAACGCCAGCACGATCTTCTGCTTCAGTGCGTTGCGCTGCTCGATGTAATCGGCCAGACGCGACAGCACGAGACCAAGCTTGCCGGTGTGCTCGCCGGCGGCCACCAGCGCGCGATAGATATCCGGAAAATCCTTCGGATGCTGCGACAGCGCATTAGCCAGCGAGTGGCCACCCACCACTTCAGAGCGAATCGACGCCATCAGCTCGCGGATGTAGTCGCGCTCCGATTGCTCGGTCAGCACCGACAGCGCTTCGTCGAGCGGCAGGCCGGCGATCAGCAGGCTGGCGAGCTGGCGCGTCAGGATCGCCTGCTCGCGCTGCGACAGCTTGCGGCCCAGCGACAAACGCTGCGTGCGTTCGCCGCGAGTGCGCGTCGACGCTGGCTCGACGACCAGCGGCGTGAGACCCTGCGAGCGCAATTGCGTACGCGCGCCGCGCGCGCTGTCCGCATCGAGCACGCCTTTTTGCGCCTTGCCCGTCGCGTCGATTGCTTCGAACCGGAATGCTGGCATCCGTTTACTCTCCGCCCGTCACACGTATTACTTCCTCGAGCGAGGTCAGGCCCGTGGACAACCACCGGTTGCCGTCCTCGCGCAGCGTGCGCATGCCCGCTCCGCGGCCGGCAGTGAGAATTTCGGCGTCGGATGCGTTGCGGTGAATCAGCGCGCGGATCGGTTCGTCGATCAGCAGCAGTTCGTATACGCCGCGTCGGCCGGAGTAGCCTGAGTGGCCGCACTTCGGGCAGCCTACCGGGTGCCATTGCTTGACGCCGTCTTCTTCGCGCTCTTCCTTGCATACCGGGCACAGGCGCCGCACCAGACGCTGTGCGAGCACACCGAGCAGCGACGAAGCCAGCAGATACGGCTCGACACCCATGTCGGTCAAACGTGTGACCGCCGAAGCGGCATCGTTCGTGTGCAGCGTCGCGAGCACAAGGTGGCCCGTCAGCGATGCCTGCACTGCGATCTGCGCCGTTTCCAGATCGCGGATTTCGCCGATCATGATCACGTCCGGATCCTGACGCAGGATCGAACGCAGCGCACGCGCGAAGGTCATGCCGATCCGCTCGTTCACCTGCGTCTGGCCGATGCCGCCGAGGTCGTATTCGATCGGGTCTTCGACGGTCATGATGTTGGTCGTGGCCGTCTCGAGACGCGACATCGACGCGTAAAGCGTCGTCGTCTTGCCCGAACCGGTCGGGCCCGTGACCAGTACGATGCCGTGCGGGCGCGCGATCAGCTTGTCGAACTGGCCAAGCGTATCGGCGGCCATGCCGAGCGCTTCGAGATTCAGGCGCGCCGCGTCCTTTTCCAGCAGACGCAGCACCGCGCGTTCGCCGTGGCCGGTCGGCAGCGTCGAAACGCGCACGTCCACCGGGCGGCCGCCGACACGCAGCGTAATCCGGCCGTCCTGCGGCAGACGCTTTTCCGCAATATCCAGCTGCGCCATGATCTTGATCCGCGAGATCAATGCGCCGTGCAGTGCCTTCTTCGGCCGCACCACGTCGCGCAGCGTACCGTCGACGCGAAAGCGCACCACCGACGAGTTTTCGAACGGCTCGATGTGAATATCCGAAGCCTGTTCGCGCGCGGCCTGCGTGAGCAGTGCGTTGATCATCCGGATAATCGGCGCATCGTCTTCGGACTCGAGCAGATCCTCGACTTCCGGAATGTCCTGCATCAGCCGCGACAGATCGACTTCGCCTTCCACTTCGCCGACCACCTGCGCCGCGCTGCCGTCCTGGCGCGCGTAGGCAGCGTTGATCGCCTGCGCGAGTTCGTCGGCCGGCACCCTCACAACCGAAAGCGCGCCGAAATTACGCGCCACTTCCGCAAGCGCCGCACTGCTGGTTCGATCGCTGATCCACACTTCGATCGAATCCGCGTGCTGGTGCGCGACCAGGATCTGGCCGCTTCTCGCAAAGCCATACGGCACGAGACGGGCCGCAAGCTGCGACGGCGGCACGCGCTCGCCGGGAACCAGCGCGCGCTCGCCGTCCGGAATCGCATCCGCTGCCTGTGCGAGCGCTTGTGTCACTGCGTGCCTCCCGGAAGCTGGGTGGCCCGGGTGTTGGGCGTCGGAACCGGAGTGGGAACCGCGGCCGGGGCCTGCGGAGAAACCGCACCCGGCGGCGCCACCTGATTACGCCGCATCTGGTCGAGATTGAACAGGTTCATCGCCGGCACACCGCCCTGGCTCGGGCCGATCGGCATCGGCGGCAGCACCGGATCGTCGTTGTCCTTGATCAGGCGGTTATCCGTCTTGTACGCGCCGACTACGCCCTGGACATAGTCGTAGCGGTTCGACGTAACGGCCTGCGCGGTACTGCGATCGTTCACGATCACCGGGCGCAGGAACACCATCAGGTTGGTCTTCGAGCGGGTCTTCTGTTCCGAGCGGAATAGCTGGCCGATCCACGGGATATCGCCCAGCAGCGGCACCTTGCTGTTGCTGACCGAGTAGTTATCCTGCATCAGGCCGCCCAGCACGATGATCTCGCCGTCGTCGGCAAGCACCGTCGACTGGATCGAACGCTTGGTGAACTCCGGGCCAGCCGGGTTCGTCGCGGCATTGTTGGTGCCGGCCACGATTGCCGAGTCTTCCGTGTAAAGCTGGAGCTTCAAGATGCCGCCGTCGGTGATCTGCGGCTTGATGTGCAGCGTCAAACCGACGTCGACCCGGTCGAACGTGTTGAACGCCGCAGCCGTGCTGCCGCTCGTCAGATTCGAAAACGAACCGGTCTGGATCGGCACGTTCGTGCCGACCACGATCTTCGCTTCCTCGTTGTCCAGTGTAATGAGATTAGGCGTCGACAGCACGTTTGCGTCATCGGTCGTGGACAGCGCCTGCAGCAGCGCGCCGAGCCCCTGCACACCGAAAATATTGTGAATCCAGCCGACGTTCAGGCCGTTCGCCAGAGGCGCATTGGCGATCGCCCCCGCGAGGCCGCCGCCGGTCGCGCCGGCCGCCGCCGCTGCCGCCGTCAGATTGACGATGCTATTGCCCGCGCCCGGCAGGTTCGTACCGGCCAGGATCGAATTGTTCGCAATCTGCCACTGAATACCGAGATTGGCGTTGGTGTTCGAGTTCAGCTCGACGATCAGCGCCTCGATATACACCTGAGCGCGGCGCGAATCGAGCTGCTCGATCACGTTGCGCAAGTTGCGGTACACCGGCTCGGGCGCGGTGATGATCAGCGAGTTGGTGGACGTATCGGCGGTGATCATGCCGCCCTGGGTGTCTTCGTCGCTATCTTTGTCGCCGCCGAGGAGGCCGCCGCTGCCGTTGCCCTGGCCGCCGCCATACGAACCGCCGCCGCTGCCGCCGCCCAGCGAACTGCCGCTGCCGAGCGAGCTGCCGCCGCCGAACGAGCTCGACGAGCCACCCGGCAACGGCGGCGTGCCCGACGCGCCGGTCGAGCCGCTACCGCCACCGCCGCCCTGGCTAAAAGAATTCGCGCCGCTGCCGTTGCCGCCCGCGCCGCCGGCGCTCGACGAATCGCCGCCGCCCTTGCCGAGCATGCCGCGCAAGGTCTTGGCGAGCTTCAGCGCGTCGGCATTGCGCAGCGGGACCACATGGATATTGCCGGGCTGCGAAGTCGGCGCGTCGAGCTGGCTCGCCAGCGTCCTCGCCGCGGCCAGACGCCCGCCGTTCGACGCACGCAGCAACAGCGAGTTGGTGCGCGGGTCTGCAGAAACCGATACCTTCAGCGTCGCATCGGTACTGCCGATCGCGCCCGGATCGAGCATCTTCGTCAGCGTCTGTGCGGCATCCAGTGCGTTCGCGTTCTTTAGCGGCACGACGGCGACCTGTTGACCCGCCGCCGTATCGACGCCCGCGATGATCTCCGCGATGCGCCGCACGTTGTCCGCGTAGTCGGTCACGACCAGCGTGTTGTTGGCCGGATAGGCCGCCACCGTGTTATTGGGCGAAATCAGCGGACGCAGCACCGGCAGCAGGTTGTTGGCCGACTCGTTCTTCAGCTGGAACACCTGCGTGACGATCTGGTCGCCGCGCGCCGTCGGCGCGTTGCCCACATAAGTCGGCACGCCTTGCAGCTTCGCATCGGCTTCGGGCACGACTTTCAGTACGCCGTGATCCTGCACCAGCGAGAAGCCTTGCATGCGCAACGCGGACTGCAGCGTTTTCAGCGCCTGATCTTCCGGTACCGGGTTCTCCGATACCAGATTCAGCTGACCCTTGACACGCGGGTCAACAATGATGGTCTTGTTGGTCGCCGCACCGATGGTCTTGGCCACCTGATCAATGTCAGCGTTCACGAAGTTCAGCGTGACCTGTGCGTGCGCGAGTGGTGCGGCGAACAAACCAGCCACCACCAGCGCCGTTGCCGTGCGACGCAATGCCATACGATTTCTATTCATGGATGTGATCAGGATGCCGGCGCCACGCGCCGACTGTTCGCTGCGAATACCCCAGTACGGCAACGCGCCGTGGTCTGCTGGCAAACTCGACGGGTTGCGTTTGACCCATCAGGTGCCGCCGGTCCGGTATTCGGAAAGCCAGAACAGTAACAGCTTTTCGTGTCGGAAATGTCACAAAACAAAGCGCTTCCGTAAGATCCCCCTAGCCGGCCTAAGCGCCGTAAGGGGTTGAAAGCATTGGCTTTGAGCGATTGCACAATGTCACACGGACGTCCTGCTTCGCAGGGTATATGTCGGCTGGAGAACATTGACGCGGGACCGCTTGCCGGTATGATACGGGCGGTTCGATCGGGCAGCGCCGCCTGGCAAGCACGGGTTTTCCCCGATGGTGCGGGGTTTATTGCTCGGCTTTGTCAGCCGCCGTGCGCCACCGCACCGTGTTTACTTTTTTGTTTTGATTTGCTTAGTGCTCTTGATAGTCATCTCGATAGTCCTTTAGTGAAATGAAGCCGACCCTTCTAACTGTCGCCGCTGGGCTTGCCGCGCTGCTCGCAACTGGGGCCGCGCACGCGGATTGTTTCGACGAAGCGGCGAACTATCAGAAGGTGAATCCGCTGATCCTGCGTGCGATCGCCTGGCAAGAATCGCATAACACTCCGAGCGCAATGCACAAGAATGCGAACGGGTCGACGGATTACGGCGTGATGCAGATCAACTCCGTGCATCTGCCAGTACTTGCACAATATGGCATTTCCAGCGGGACGCTGATGGAGCCATGCAAGAATGTCTACATCGCCGCGTGGCACTTGCGTCAGAAAATGAACAAGTACGGCAATACGTGGCAGGCGGTGGGCGCTTATCACTCTGAAACACCCACGCTGCGCGACACTTACGCACGGCAAATCGTCGCTATCCTGCAGAAATGGAAGCTGATGCCGGCGCAGTAAGGCCGCAATATTAGCATCCTGCCGCGGCGCTCGCTGACGGCGCCTCCGGACGGCCCCCTGACATTTGATGCACAATGCGGCTTCGCGCCGCTGCTCGCGCGCGCCTTCCATCACTTGCGAACTGCGATGAACCAGCCGCCACTGCCGGTCACCGTGCTCTCCGGTTTTCTCGGTGCCGGCAAGACCACGCTTCTCAATCACATTCTCGCGAACCGCGCCGGCCTGCGCGTCGCGGTGATCGTCAACGATCTCGCAGCCGTCAATATCGACGCCGCGCTGGTGCGCGATGCGGCCGAGCTTTCGCATGTCGAAGAACGGCTCGTCGAGATGTCGAACGGCTGCATCTGCTGCACGCTGCGCGACGATCTGCGCACGGAAATCCAGCGGCTCGCGGAGGAAGGGCGCTTCGATGCGATTCTGATCGAATCGACTGGCGTCGCGGAACCGATGCCGATCGCCGAGACCTTTGCCTTCGCTGACGACGACGGCGCTTCGCTTGGCGATATCGCGCGGCTCGACACGATGGTCACGGTCGTCGATGCGTTCAATTTTCTGCGCGACTATGCGTGTGCCGACGGACTGGCCGAACGCGGCATCGCGGCATCGGAAGAAGACGACCGCACCATCGTCGAACTGCTGATCGACCAGATCGAATTCTGCGACGTGCTGGTGGTCAACAAGGCAGATCTGGTCAGCGCCGACGAACTTGAAAAGCTGCAGCGCATACTCACCGAGGTAAATCCGCGTGCGGTGCAGGTCGTCAGCGAGTTCGGCAAGGTGCCACTCGAAGAAGTGCTCGATACGAAGCGCTTCGATTTCGACGAGGCGTCGAACGCACCCGGCTGGCTGGCTTCGATGCAGCACGATGATGAGCATGCTCATCATCATCGCGAAGGTGAAGCGGACAAATACGGGATCGGCCATTTTGTTTATCAGGCGCGCCGGCCGTTTCATCCTGAACGTTTATGGGCGCTGCTGCATCAGGAATGGAAAGGTATCCTGCGTACTAAAGGCTTTTTCTGGCTTGCCACACGTAATGATGTGGGCGGTACGTTGTCGCAAGCGGGCGGCGCCTGTCGTCATGGACCGGCCGGTACCTGGTGGGCGGCGCAAGACCGTAGCGAATGGCCAGAAGGCGACGACGAACTGTTGGCCGAGATCGCGGCGGATTGGTACGGCGATCCGAACGACTTTTCGGTCGGCGACCGTCGCCAGGAACTGGTAATGATAGGTATCCAGATCGATCCGGCGCTGTGGCGCGCCAAACTCGACGCGTGCCTGCTGACCGATGCCGAATATGCGCTCGGTGTAGAAGGGTGGAAAGCCTTCCCGGATCCATTCCCAAGCTGGGACGTGAACTTCGAAGACACCGACGACGAGCACGCGGATCACGACCACCACGATCATGACCATGACGACGACGGTCACGGCCATTCGCATTGAGTGCGGCTTTAAGCAGCCCGATTGAAGTGATCAAATGAAGTAGTCAAACGATTCGGCCGGCTGATTGCCGGCCGAACGCTTTGTGCGGCGGCAAATGCGACAACCGCAACAAACGCGACAAACGAGCGTCCTAAAAACCGAACACGCTAAAACCGATCGCCGCACTGCAAAACTCAACAAAACACAGACAAAAAAAACCCGCCGTCAGGCGGGTGTCAACAAATCAAACTAGCGTTTGCTTAGCGCTTGTTGACTGCGTCCTTGAATGCTTTGCCAGCCGTGAACTTAACCGTCTTGGCGGCCGGAATCTTGATGGTTTCGCCGGTCTTCGGGTTGCGGCCCGTACGTGCTGCCCGCTTGCCCGAACCGAAGCTGCCGAAGCCGATCAACTGAACTGAATCACCCTTCGACACTGCCTTCTTGATGACTTCAAGCAGCGTGTCCAGCGTTTCGCCGGTTTGAGCCTTGCTGGCGCCCGTCTGACCTGCGACGGCGTCGATCAGTTCCTGTTTGTTCATTAAGGTTCCTTTCTGGTTTAGGTTGACACGAACAGCGCGAACGCGCCGATTATACGTGCGCGCGCCGCGCCGTCGAGCAGCGACGGCTTGGGAGTTCCCCCGACCCGAGCAATGCGATGCCGCACTGCATCGAACACCGTGCTGCCGCTTCCCTCGCGGCGCTTGCTATGATAGCGCAGCGCAAACCCTTTCTGGACAAGGGTTTCGAAGAATTACACAGCGCCATGCCTGATCCAGCATGGAATCCGGGAAATTGCGTATCGATAGCCTCGGATTGCAGCCGCAAGCAATGGTTAAAGCCGCTTTAGCGTTGGTTTTTGCCAACGTTTTCGACTGCTCGCGAAGCGCTGAAAGCCCCGCCACAAGGGTATCCTGGCGGTTTTTGACGGTGCCGGAAGCGAACCGTCCGACCGTTTTTCACTTCGCATGACTGCCACGCTCACTCTCGCCGCACTCGCTTTTCGTGCCGACGGCACCCAATACTCACCCCGCTACGAAGACATTTATCACAGCGCGGTCGGCGCTTTCGAGCAAGCCACCCACGTCTATCTGCACGGCAACGGGTTGCCCGAGCGGTGGTGCGAGCGGCGCGTTTTCACCGTGCTGGAAACGGGTTTCGGCGTCGGCGTCAATTTTCTGGCGACATGGGCGCAGTGGCGCGCCGACCCGCGGCGCTGCGAACGTCTGCATTTTGTGTCGACGGAGATGTACCCGTTTTCGCAAGCGGATTTGCGCAGCGCACTCGACGCGATCGTTGCAAATGCACCGATTTCGGCACTTGCACAAGAGCTGGTTGATGCATGGCCGATGCTCGTGCCTGGCACGCACCGTCTCGAATTTGAAGGCGGCCGCGTCACGCTGACGCTGGTGCTCGGCGACGCATCGCAGACGTTAGCTACGCTTTGGCTGCGCGCCGATGCGTTTTATCTTGATGGCTTCGCGCCCGCGAGGAATCCCGAACTGTGGAGTGCCGCGATCTTTCGCGCGCTGGCGCGCGTCGCAGGCGAGGACGCCACCGTAGCGACCTACACGAGCGCCGGCGACGTCAAGCGCGGACTCGCGCAAGCAGGTTTCGAAATCCGAAAGGTCGACGGCTTCGGCTGGAAACGTACGATGCTGGTCGGACATTTCGCACCGCGCTGGCGCGTGCGTCGTTACGAACCGCCATTGCCGCTACCAGTCAGCGAACGGCACGCGGTCGTGATCGGCGCAGGGCTCGCCGGGTGCGCATTGATCGAGCGGCTCACGGCGCGCGGTTGGCACATCACGTCGCTCGAGCGGCATCGCGCGGCAGCACAAGAAGCTTCGGGCAATCCCGCCGGTGTGTTTCATCCGATGTTGTCGCGCGACGATAGCGTCGCATCGCGCATCACGCGTGCAGGTTTTCTCTATGCGTTGCAGCGCTGGTCGAAGCTTGGCGATGCGTCCTCGCAGTTGATGCGCGGCGCGCGCGGTTTGCTGCAAGTCGCCGAAAGCGAAGAGGAAGCGCGTGCATTCGCACAGGTGCTTGAAACGCTTGGGTATCCCACAGAATTCGTCGCGTCGGTGTCGCGCGACGATGCTCAGCAATTCTCAGGAATATCGGTTGCGCGCGGTGGCTGCTATTTTCCGCACGGCGGCTGGATCGATCCGGCCGCGCTTTGCGCAGCGCAATGCGCAGCGGCGGGCGCGTTGCTCGAACGGCGCTTTGGCGTCGAGGCGGCGCGTATCGAACGATCCGGCGATCAATGGATGGTCTACGACACGACGGGTCAAGCGGTTGTGCGCGCACCGGTCGTGATCGTTGCAAATGCACACGAAGCGGCGCGCATTGCGGCGCTGTCGCACGCGCCGACGCGCAGCGTGCGCGGTCAATTGACGCTAATGCCCGCAGGTAGTGCGCCCGATCTGCGCGTGCCGGTAATCGGCGAAGGTTACGCGGTGCCGCTCGCCGATGGCATCACGCTGACCGGCGCGACCTACGACATCGACGACCCCGACCCGGCACTGCGTGCCGAAGGCCATATCGAAAATGTCGAACGCGTCGCGAACATGCTGCCTTCGTTCGCCGCTGCGCTCAAAACACAGCAAGCGTTCGACGGACGCGTCGCATTCCGCTGCGTCGCGAGCGATCGCATGCCGATGATCGGCGCGCTCGCCGACGAAGCCGCCGCAATCGCCGACGCGGTTCGCCTGCGCGGCGCATGGCCACGCGACTTGCCGCGCGCCGACGGACTATACGGCGCGTTTGCGTACGGCTCGCGTGGCCTCGTGTGGGCCGCACTTGGCGCCGAACTGATCGCCTCGCAAATCGACGGCGAGCCCTGGCCGATCGAACGCGAGCTCGCCGAAGCCATCGACCCCGCGCGTTTCCTGCTGCGCGCGTTGCGGCACGACGCGTTCAACTGATCCCGAAGACCCCAAAACCCAGCGCTTCGCCGCGATGCCGGTTATCCACGCCAACATGTGGATAACCGGTTGAAGGCTGGTCGAAACCCGTGTGGACTCGATGTGGACGTAAACGGGGTAACTCGGCAAACCGCGCAAAGCCTGAAAAGTTATTCCGGTAAACCTTCTGCGCCCACACACGCTGTGCGTCTGGTTATGCGGTCTGCAAAACCATGATTCGCTTCGGTAAACCAAGGTTATCCACAGAAATGGTGCTGCCTTGTTAACTGCTACTACATATATATACAGGTAAACATATCGATAAAGACACGCGCTGCCTGTCGGCACAGGTCGATCGACCAACACCAGACAGACGAACCCAACGACACAGCTTCGAAGCTGAACCTCTCAACCCAGGCGAAACCGGAAGGCGGAACCGCCGTCGCAGAACGCGTAGTTGGGCACGCCAACCCCTCTCCAAACCCCGCCTCGCTGATCCAAAACCGCCCGCAGAAAGGTCGGTTTTTCCTGATATCTACCAGATAACGTACGTTTTACCTCTTTGACGGTGAGTTCGACGCCAATTGCAACAGGATGTACGGAAGCTATGGCACAATCGCCGTTCTTCACGCGTCGTCTATCGTGTTTCGCGACGGACGCAAACGCACCAAAGGAACGGTTGGCGGCCAATCAGAATCTGATTCGACAGTCGACGGCGTTCTATCACCCGCGCCTGGACCGTGCGCCGCTGTGGCAGTCCTCGAGGGCAGGCCTAGATGGCAGTCCTGGCGTGTTCGTCCAGTTTTTCACCCGATCGTTGACAACGCGCAACGCTGGTCGGCGCGATGCGGTGGTTGTGTGCCCGCTTCGCATCCCGCTGGCCGCCGGCCCCATGAGCTCCGCTGTGAGCGCCCCATGTGCCGGCTCGAAACGCTTGCGCTTGTCGCAAAGGAGAAGCCACCACGATGAAGTCGGCGTTTTCATTCTTTCCCGCCTGGCCGTTGACCCCGGATGCCATCTTCTGGGCAGGCCTCGCGCTGCTGGCCGCGGGTCTGTGCGGCGAGCTGTGCTACCGCGCATGGCATCTGCCGCGTATTTCCGGTTACGCAGTAATCGGACTGATCGCAGGTTCAGCCGGCTCCGGCGTAATCGATGCCGATGCCGCCAGTGCGGCACGTCCGTTGCTGGATGTGGCGTTGGGACTGTTGCTGTTCGAGCTCGGTAGCCGCCTCGACCTGCGCTGGATCCGCCGCAACACGTGGCTGATCCTGTCGAGCATCGCGGAAGCCACGTTGACCTTCGTGCTGGTGCTGACCGTGCTGCTGCTTGCGCACGTGCAGGTGATGACCGCGATGGTGCTCGCGTCGATTTCGATGGCCACTTCGCCGGCGATGGTGATCCAGCTGAAAACCGAGCTGCGCGCGGAAGGCCAGGTCACGCAGCGTTTGATGACGCTCACCGCGTTGAACAGCATGTATGCCGTCGTTATCGAAAAACTTGCGTCGGGCTGGCTGCATCAGGAGACGTACGGCAATGTTTTTGCCACGATCCTGCAGCCGCTCTATCTGCTGGTTGGCTCTCTGATTCTTGCGTATCTGCTGGCACGCGCCTGTACCTTTTTCTATCGCCGCGTGAACATGCAGGACGAGCATTCGTTCGTCGCGCTGTTCGGCATGGTGCTGCTGGCCATCGCCATCGCGCACGTGTTCAAGCTGTCGACCATCCTTAGCCTGCTGGCGGCCGGCATCATCGTCAAAAATCTGGAAGCGCGCCCGCAGTTGTGGCCGCAACATTTCGGCACTGCCGGCTGGCTGCTGACCGTGATCCTGTTCGTGCTGACGCTGACCACCTTCGAATGGCGCGATATCGCGCTCGGCGGCGTGGCCGCGCTGGGTCTGATCGTGGCGCGGCTGATCGCCAAGCTGGTCGGCGTGCTCGCGTTCGCCAAGCCGAGCGGGCTGAACTGGAAGCAGGGCGCGGCGCTCGGGCTGTCGTTGTCGCCGATGTCTGCGCTCGCCTATCTGCTGGTGGACGACACCTATACGCTGTATCCGAACTTCGACCCGACCTTGCGCGCGATCATGATGTGCTCGATCGTCGTGCTGCAACTGGTCGGGCCGTGGCTCGTCTATCGCAGTCTCGCGCTGGTCGGCGAGCGCCGCGAGTAAGCAAGCGGACAGCAAGAAAAGCGATTAACCCGAATCAAGGCACGCCATGTCACTCGAAACTTTCGTCGATTCGAAACCGTTTACGTTCGGGATCGAACTCGAAATGCAGATCGTCAATACGCATGACTATGATCTGACCAAAGCCGCCTCCGACCTGTTGCGGCTCATCAAGGACGAAAAGATTCCCGGCAACATCACGCCGGAAATCACCGAAAGCATGATCGAGCTGTCGACCGGCATCTGCACGACGCACGAGCAGGCGGTCGCCGATCTGCACACGATTCGCGACACGCTGGTCGCCGCCGCCGACCGTTTGAACGTCGGCCTGTGCGGCGGCGGTACACACGCGTTCCAGCAATGGAGCGAACGGCAGATCGTCGATACGCCGCGTTTTCAGTATCTGTCTGAGCTGTATGGCTATCTGGCCAAGCAATTCACCGTGTTCGGCCAGCACGTGCACATCGGCTGTCCAGATTCGGATAGCGCGTTGTTCCTGCTCCATTCGATGTCCCGATTCATTCCGCATTTCATTGCGCTGTCGGCTTCTTCGCCGTATGTGCAAGGTGTCGATACCGGCTTTCACTCGGCGCGTCTGAATTCGGTGTTTGCGTTTCCACTATCGGGACGCGCGCCGTTCGTGCTGACGTGGGACAGCTTCGAAGAGTACTTTTCGAAGATGGTTCACACGGGTGTCGTCAACAGCATGAAAGATTTCTACTGGGACATTCGCCCGAAGCCCGGTTTCGGCACGATCGAAGTACGCGTAATGGATACGCCGCTGTCAGTCGATCGCGCCGCGGCGATTGCCTGCTATATCCAGACCCTGGCGCGCCATCTTCTTTTGGATAAACCCCTTACGCCAAAAGAGGACGACTACCTCGTCTATACCTTTAACCGCTTCGAAGCGTGCCGTTTCGGTCTGGCCGGCACCTGCATCGATCCGCAAACCGGTGAGCGCCGAACCATTTCGGAAGATATTCTTGCGACACTCGATCGAATCGCGCCGCATGCCGAAGCATTAGGCTCAGCCAAGGCATTGGACGAAATCGGCGCGATCGCACGCGGCCAGGTCAACGACGCGACGTGGCTGCGCGAGGTGTTTAGCGAAGAGAAGTCGCTTCATGAGGCGGTGCGGCAGCAGTGCCTGCAGTGGCGCGCCTGAGCGCAATGTTCCGTTCAGGCCATCGAGAACCCGCTTCAGGCGGGTTTTTTTTTCGTTTATGAACGCCCAGCTTCGGCCTTCAGGTTATTTCCAATGTTTACATATACAAACGTAGTAGTAGTTAACAAGCATTGGCCCTGGCTGTGGACAACGGAATAATTGCCTGAAAAGTCAAAGAGCTGCGAAAACCATAAGCCTGCGGATGACCAGTGCACGGCGGCCGGGAAAGGCTGACAACTTGATTGCCCTGACCACCGCGTCCGACCTTATCCAGAATTCACGCACAGCGAGTCACAAGTCTTTTCCCGTGGTTATCCACAGATTGCGTTGGACAACTTAGCTGTACGATTTGCCGCTCTCGAATAGAATGACGACTTCGCCGCTGCGAGTGGTCACGTTGCCCAGGTTTGTCATGAACCGTGCAGCGTTCGCTGCGGACAAGTTGAGAGTGTGCGACTCTCGAATGACGCGCCGGCACAGGCGCGCACAGCAGGACATTTTTGAGATAGTAGGATTCGGCTCGCCGGCCTTTCTGGCGAACAACCCCACACGGTGCCGACCGGGTTTGCCGATAGGGCAAAACGCGGCGGCACGCTGTCAATAACCAACGAATGACTATGAGCGAAGGCGTATACGGAGAGCAGGCAGCCGGGCGGGTGACCCACAGCCTGCTGCGACTCAGCACGGCAATGCGTAGCCAGGCATGGGAATGGGCGGAAGGCGCAGGCCTCACGCCCACGCAAGGTGAAATCCTCGTGCTGCTGATGCAGCGCAAAGGCCCGATGCGTCTCGGCGAGATCGCACGTGAAACGGCGTTGACCGCCGCGACCACGAGCGATGCGGTGAGCACGCTGGAAGGCAAGGGTCTGGTCGAGAAGCGGCGCGCACTGGACGACGGACGGGCGCTGGCAGTCCGCCTGACGGCACGCGGGCGCACTGCGGCCAAGCGCGCGGCGCAATGGCCGGACTTCCTGGCCAAGGCAGTCGGCACGTTGCCTGACGTCGAGCAGACGGTGTTCTACCGGACGCTGCTGAAGACCGTCCGGCAACTCGAAGTGCAAGGTCACATCCCGCTGCACCGCATGTGCGTGACCTGCTCGCATTTCGAACCGAGCAAGAATCCGAAGAAATCCTTGCATCGCTGCGCGCTGCTCGATATCACGATGGCCGATACCGGCCTGCGGCTCGATTGCTCGGTTCACGAAGCGGCGGACATCGCCACACAGAAGAAGACCTGGAAGATTTTCGCGCAGCAAGGCTGACTCGGCTAAACTGCGGTGCCGAAGCGGCGGGCGCGTAAGCGCACCGCGCGGCTTCGGCGAGATTTCCTGCAAATTTTCCTGTGTAACGTCTGCTGGTGGCCTGCTTCGGCCGATTCAGCTGGCTTGGTGCCCTGCCCGGCAGGACGTTGCTTCCTTTGTCAACGCGATGTGGGATGGGCCGATGAATCACGAAGTTCTGGCGATTCGCCATGTGCACTTCGAGGATCTGGGCAGTCTCGAACGGGTGCTGGGCGACCGCGGCTGGCCGGTGCGTTATCTCGACGTCGGCTTTGCCCGCATCGAGGCGCCGGATCCGGTGGCTGCTTCGCTGATGGTCGTGCTCGGCGGCCCGATCGGCGCTTATGACGACGACCGCTATCCATCGGTCGCGCCGTTGCTGTCGATGATCGAAAAGCGGATTGCGGCCGGTTTGCCGACGCTCGGAATTTGCCTTGGCGCGCAACTGATCGCACGTGCGCTGGGTGCGCGGGTCTATCCGTCCGGACATGCGGAAATCGGCTGGTCGCCGCTTACGCTGACCGACGCGGGTCGCGCATCACCGCTTCGTCATCTTGATGAAGCACAGACGTCGATGCTGCATTGGCACGGCGACACCTTCGATTTGCCAACCGGCGCCACACTGCTCGCGTCCACACCGGTTTGCCAGCATCAGGTGTTCGCCTGGGGCAAGCATGTGCTCGGCCTGCAATGCCATCCTGAAATCCGCACCGACCGCTTCGAACCCTGGTTGATCGGCCACGCGAGCGAACTCGCTACGCATGGCATCGACCCACGGCAACTGCGCGCCGATACCGCGCGGCTCGGCCCGGCACTCGAACTGGCCGCATGGCGAACTTTCGATGAGTGGCTCAACGCGCTCGATGCGAAGGCCTGAAGCGTA
Source organism: Paraburkholderia jirisanensis (assembly GCF_054782355.1). Classification (NCBI taxonomy): domain Bacteria; kingdom Pseudomonadati; phylum Pseudomonadota; class Betaproteobacteria; order Burkholderiales; family Burkholderiaceae; genus Paraburkholderia; species Paraburkholderia jirisanensis. Next base: position 56,621 of record NZ_BAAGSQ010000002.1, read on the forward strand.
TAGCGCATAGCGCATCGGGCAAAGCTCTCCAGCACGACGGCAAGCGTCGCGGGTAGTACCGCGAGCACCTGCAGCGAAGCTGCACGGGTGCTATTCTCGAACGCTCCCCCGTCTGCCTGGACACGATCTCATGAGCGCTCTGTTCTCTCCGCTCACGCTGCGCAGCGTGACGTTGCCCAATCGCATTGTCGTCTCCCCGATGTGCCAGTACTCCGCCGAACGCGGCGAAGCCACTGCATGGCACATGATTCATCTAGGTCATCTCGCGCTGTCCGGCGCGGCCATGCTGTGTATCGAAGCAACCGCCGTCGAACCCGACGGGCGCATCACGCCGGGCGATCTCGGCTTGTGGGACGACGCCACCGAGCGTGCGCTGGAGCCGGTGCTGGCGGCGATCCGCCAGCATTCCGGGATTGCCGTGGCGATGCAGCTTGGCCATGCGGGACGCAAGGCATCGAGCCATGTTCCATGGGACGGCGGGCAGCTGATTCCAGTTTCCGAAGGCGGCTGGCTGCCGCACGCGCCGTCGGCTCTGCCGCATAAGGCCGGCGAAGAACCGCCGCTCGCGCTTGACATACCCGGACTGAACCGGATTCGCGAAGCATTCGGCGCGTCCGCGCGGCGGGCGGCGCGGCTCGGTCTCGATGCGCTGGAGATCCACTGCGCGCACGGCTATCTGCTGCACCAGTTTTTGTCGCCGATCGCCAATCAGCGCAGCGACGAATACGGCGGCTCGCGCGAGAACCGGATGCGTCTGCCGCTCGAGATCTTCGACATCGTGCGTGCCGCGTTTCCGGCCGACAAGCCGGTCGGCGTGCGGGTCTCGGCGGTCGATTGGGTGGAGGGCGGCCTGACCATCGAAGACACGATCGCGTTTGCACAGGAACTGAAAAAGCGCGGCTGCGACTGGATCGATGCGTCGAGCGGCGGCGTATCGCCATTGCAGAAAATTCCGCTCGAGGCGGGCTATCAGGTGCCGTTCGCACGCGCGATCAAGGAAGCGACCGGGCTGCCGACCATCGCAGTCGGTTTGATCAGCGATCCCGAACACGCGAACCAGCTGATCGAACAAGGCGACGCCGATCTCGTCGCGATGGCGCGTGCGATGCTGTACGACCCGCGCTGGCCATGGCATGCGGCCGCGCAGCTGGGCGCGACGGTTCAGGCGCCGCCACAATACTGGCGCTCGCAGCCGCGCGATCAGAAAGCGTTGTTCGGCGATATCTCGTTCGGGCAGCGCTAAACCTCGCGGCCATTCGTGCACGACGCCATGACGAGGGTTGAACGAAGTCATATCGACCGTGTACGATGCCGGTTGTGATGCGTCGGTGCATCACCATGTCTAACGCGGCGCTACCAAAGCGCCGCGTTTGCTATCCACGTCAGGAACGCAGTCCGACCCGGTGGCGCATGCCGGGATGGCGCGCTGCCGAGCGGGGCTGACGCGCAAGCGGCGGCGCAAGATGAGAGCCGGGAGCACGCGGCAATAGCCGGACCCAGACGGGCAGTCCACCTTAGTTTTACACAAGGATTCATTCAATGAGTTCACGCAGGATCGCCGTGCGCCAATCTGGCGTCCATGGCAAAGGCGTGTTTGCCCTCGACGCGATTGGCGCGGGTGAACGCCTGATCGAGTACAAGGGGGAGCGGATCTCGTGGAAAGAGGCATTGCGACGCCACCCGCATGATCCCAACGATCCGAATCACACGTTCTATTTCGCGCTCGACAACGGCGGCGTGATCGACGGCAAGGTGACGGGCAACAGCGCGCGCTGGATCAATCATTCATGCATGCCGAATTGCGAAGCCGAAGAGATCGACGGGCGTGTGTTCGTCAGTGCGCTGCGCGATATCGAAGCCGGTGAAGAGCTGTTCTATGACTACGGTCTCGTGATCGACGCACGCCAGACCAAGAAGCTCAAGCGCGAGTACGAGTGCCGCTGCGGCACGCGCAAGTGCCGCGGCACGATGCTGGCGGCGCCGGAAAAGGAAAAAGAGAAGAAGGGTAAGAAGAAGAAGTGACGCGTGCGCCGTATGCGTTATCGATGCATACGGCGCACGCGGACCTGGTGCTTTGCTTGTGAAGAAGCGGCGGCTAGCCACGTACCGCGCTCATGAAGCCAACCAGGAAGCAGACCAAAAAGCAGACCAAAAAGCAGCTTACAGATCGATCGGCGCGTTATGCGCCGATTTTTTTGCGTCTTGCGTATCGGTAGCGGCAGCAACAGTGGGGGCGGCGCTGCGTTCCTTTGCATCGCGCCAATCGCGCCGCGTCGTGCCGACCACGATTGGAACGCGCACGATAAAGCGTGCGCCGCCTTCCGGCGCGTCTTCGTAATGCACGCTGCCGTGATGCAGCGACATGATGTCGTGCACGATCGCGAGACCGAGGCCCGCGCCACCATCGACGCCGCTCAGACTCTCGCTATGCCGGTCGCCGCGGAAGAAACGCTTGAACAGGTCCGGCTGCTGCGTCAGTGGCACGCCGGGGCCGTTGTCTTCGACGGTCAGCTCCGCCATCGCGATTGCATCGACGCGCTTTTCTTCGATCGTCATCGTGATGCGCCCGCCATGCACGCGCGTGAGCGGCACGTACTTCAACGCGTTGTCGAGCAGGTTCGCGATCACTTCGCGCAGCAGCACCGGGTTGCCGCGTGCGATCAGCGGGTGATCGTTCGACGCATCGGGATCGTCGAGGCGCTGGAAGCCGAGGTCGACGTGCACGGCAAGCGCGCGCGGTACCCATTCGGCGCCGGTGTCGAACGCGAGCGCGGCGACGTCGATATTCACGAAGCGTGCGGCCTGTTCGCCTGGTTCGGCGCGCGCCAGCGACAATAACTGGTTCGACAAACGCACCGCGCGATCGGCCGCTGCGCGCAACTCGCGCACGGCGACCAGGGTTTGCTGCGGGTCGCGTGCGGTGACGGCCTGTTCCGCATGCAGCTTGACCGCCGTCAACGGCGTGCGCAACTGATGCGCGGCATCGGCGATGAATTTGCGTTGTCCATCGAGCGCGGTTTTCAAACGGTCGAGCAGGCCGTTCAACGCGCCAGTCAGTGGACGGATTTCGACCGGTACATGCGTTTCATCGACCGGCTCCAGCGAAGTGTGAGTCTGCCGGTTCAGCGAATCGGCCAGATCGGTCAACGGGTTCAACTGCTGGTTCACCACGCGCCAGACGATCACCCAGCCGGCCAGCAGTAGCAGCAGCAACGGCATCATGATTGCGATCAGAAACTCGGCGGCGATGCGGAACCTGTGTCGCACCGGCTGGCCGACTTCGATCACGATCGGGTCGCCCGCCGATTGATCGACGCGCACTTGCGCGACGCGCACCGTCACGCCCTGATGCTGCGTTTCGAATACATATGCGAAGTGCATCCGCCGCACGCTGGTGCCTTGCAGCGGCAGGCTTGGGTCGCCGGCGATTTCGGTTTCGCCGTTGCTGATGCGATAGACGAGATGTTCGACCGGATCCGAGAACATCGCCTGCGCGAGCGGCGGCACGGCGATGCGGGCATTCGGCCCGGCAATCTGGATCTGCTTCGAGATAGCGGTGGCGAGATCGGCCAGCGAGCGATCGACGACGTGCTGCGTGTATTGCCACGCGAGCCAGTACGCGATCAGGCCGCTCATCAGCGCGAGCAGCGATAAAGGAGCGGCGAGGCGGCGCAGCAGTGAGCGGCGCAGACTGTTCGCGGCCGGATAGGGCATGGTCGAACGCGCGAAAAAGTGAGTTGACTACCAGCCTCGACCGCGAGTCTTCTGGAAACGGCGAAGCGCCGCGTTTCCTCCCGCACATGAACATGCAAGGAGAACCGCGGCGCTGCGTCTGACGTGACAGGATTGCGCGGTAGATCAAACCCGGCGCCAACCCGTCTCGTCAGCCGACTACGGTCTTAGCGGCATTATGACGCCTGACGGATCTCTTGCAGCAGATATCCGAAGCCACGCACCGTAACAATTTCAACGCGGCAGTTTTCGAGCTTTTTACGCACCCGGTGCACATACACTTCGATCGCGGTGTCGCCGAGATCGCCGCCGAAATGCGTCAGGTGGTCCTGCAGTTGCGCCTTGCTGACCACGCGGCCATGACGCAGCAGCAGCATTTCGAGCACCGCGAATTCACGCGGCGACAGTTCGAGCGGCTTGTCGTCGTTGAAGATGCGGCGATCGACGCCCGACAGACGCACACCGCCCAGCGAAACTTCCGGACGCGGCATGTCGCCATGCGGACCGCTACGGCGCATCACGGCGCGGATGCGCGCCTCGAGCTCGGCGGGTTCGAACGGCTTGAGCATGTAGTCGTCGGCGCCGGAGTTCAGGCCCTGGACACGGTCGTTCAGTTCGTCACGGGCGGTCAGCACGATAACCGGCGTATGCCGGTTGCTCTGACGAAAACGCGACAGCAACGTCATGCCATCGATACCGGGCAAGCCCAGATCGAGGATCACGAGTTCATGGCGGTTTTGCGTGAGAGCCTGTTCGGCGAAGATGCCGTCGTGGACCATGTCGACTGTGAAGCCGGCTTGTTCGAGGCTGCTTTGGATGCCGCGTGCGATCGGGCGGTCATCTTCGATCAGAAGGAGTCGCATGGAGTTCACTCAAGTACAATGGGTTAGGCATGTCAGGCACGCGGTTCGCCGTGGCGCCTGCAGCACAGTAAACCGTCGCGCGATGCGGCGGGGATGATCACGAAAGTCATGTCCGAAATCACGATCAACGAACTCGAAGCCGCGATCAACTTCTGGCGGGTCCGTTCACCTTCAGAAGGTGACGAACTCGTGCTGTGCAAGGAGGCAAGCGCGCTGTCCAAGCCGTATGCATTGATGATTGTACAGCGTCACCAATGCGTACCGCAGGAAGCTTTGGACGAGTTAGCACGTGATGCCTGGAATTCTTACGTTCGCCTTAAAGATGGCCTTTAGAAGTGAAGGTTTGGTGGCCTGAATACCTCCAAAAGCCTTTCACGCAAGCGCATTTGGGTTGCCTTCGATCGTGTGGGGTTCGTTCGCGGGCAACCTGATATGCGCGTCGTTGCCTCGGTTGAAGCGCAGCGACTGACGCGACACTTCATGCAACGGCCGGCGTATTTTTTCACGGATGAAATTGCGCTGCAGCGAGTTCGGCGAATGCACTGTGGGACGGCGCTGTGAGCGTTCGCAGTATCTGCATTGGAAGCGTTTTCAAGGCATTCCGCGTGTAAGCGGACAACATGCGATAATCCCGCACCAAATCGCCAAATTGTGCGGGGAAATTTCATGGTGGAGCTGGATCACTTCGATCTCGCGCTTCTGGACGTGCTACAACGCTTCGGACGCGCCACGCATCAGCAACTCGGCGAAGAGGTGCCGCTGTCGCCTTCGCAGATCGGGCGGCGCCTGCAGCGGCTCGAGTCGATCGGCGTGGTGGATGGCTACCGCGTGGTGCTGCGGCCCGAAAAACTCGGGCTCGGCGTGACGGCGTTCACGAGCCTGAAGCTCAAGCATCACGGCGATTCCATCATCGAGCAGTTCCAGCAGCAGATCGACGTGCTGCCCGAAGTGCTGGAATGCCATGCAGTGGTCGGCGACGCGGACTATTTGCTGCGCATCGTCGCGCCGGACCTGACCACGCTTTCTTCATTCGTGATGAAGAAACTGATGCGCGTGCCCGGCGTGGATAGCATCCGCTCGAACATCGTGTTGACCACGTTCAAGCGCAATGGGCCGTTACCGCTGGGGCATCTGGCGCCGGGCAGCGGCGCCGATTAAACAGGGTCGCGGCTGCATTTGACGCAAACAGCCGCTGCAACAACAACCCGTATCAAGCGACCTTCAACGGCTCCTGCGCCGAACTCAGCAGATCGACATACGCCACTGCCACCAGATCTGACTCAGGCACGCCAAGCTGCCTGAACATCGCGTGCGCTTCTGCCTCGCCGCCATCCTCATCGTCGTCCTGTCCGAGCACCACTTCGAGCTCGATGAAATCGCCGAGGCCGTCGACGCGATCCAGATGAATCCGCGTACGTCCCACCAGAAACACGTGCCGTTCCTTCGTCACGATGCAACGCGTCGTCAGCGCGGTTGCGAGCAGCGAGTGCATCGCTTCCGGATTCGTCACCGGGCTGCGCGTGTAGTACGACACTTTCGGGCCGTCGCGGTCGTCGCGCTGATAGAAGATCAGCTCGGCCGGCGTGCCATCTTCGAACTGACGCAGCTTCAGGCGTCCGCGCGGCACGTCGTAGAAAAAGTCCTGCTGACGAAAAATCAACGGAGCATCCGGCGCGAGGGCGGCGGCGCGTTCCCGGAGCAGATCGAACTGCGGGGCGCGGGCTTTGATTTCGATGTTGCGTGCCATGTAAAAGCTCCTGTCGACAGATGCGGCGATTAACGGTTTTTGCGGGCAGTTCGTCGCGGGTAGACGGCGAATGCCGGTCGAAAATACCAAGGGGGAGAGCAGCAAGAGACGGCAAACCGTCAATCTAGCAAAAAGCGCGTGACAACGCGTCGGTACGGTGGCGCGCCGCGCTGACATGAGCGCGGCTCATAACGCCCACTGCTGTTCGATCAGCTTCAGCGCGGCGGCGATCGCCGGTTCGTCCTTGTGTGCGGCGAGTGTGACGAAGCTCAGTTCAGTCGGTACCGTCACGCCTTCGACGATCGTCAACGCATGTGCGTGCGCCTGCGCGAGCGCAATCGCATCGCGCGCCAGCGTCAGACCTACGCCGGATTTGACCAGATCCAGCATCGACGGCTCCTGGTCTACTTCGGCCACTTTCACTGGTTTGACCCCGGCCTCGGCGAAGCGCCGTGACAGCAACCGGTTATGCGCCGACGCAGGCGGCGTCCAGATCCACGGCAGCGCGGCCAGCGCGCGCCAGTCGTGTGCGTTTTTGACGCGGTCTTTCCAGCCGGCTGGCGCGAGCACGCGGTACTGGAAGCCGGTCAATGTAATCGTATGGAAGGCGGCGCCGTCGCGGGTGTCGTCTTCGGCGGGGCGGCCGATGTAGTAGCCGACGTCCAGGTCGCCGGCGCGGATCTGCTCGAGCACCCAGCCAGACATGCCGTGCCGCAACGCGGTTTCGATGTGCGGCCACGTTTCCACCAACTGGCGCAGAAAGCCGCCAAGGCGTAGAAATTCAGGGTCGAGGATCGTGCCGATGCGCAGCCGGCCGCGCACTTCGTGACGCAGCGTCGCGGCGGCGCGCTCGACCTCGCCGGCCGCAGCCAGCGCGCGTTCGGCGTGCGGCAGCAGCGCCTGGCCGTCGCGCGTCAGCGTCAGGCCGTGCGACACGCGGGTGAAGAGCGTCACGCCGAGCGCTTCCTGCAGATGCTTGATCTGCAGGCTTACCGCGGGTTGCGTCAGATGCAGCTGGGCGGCGGCGCGCGTCAGATTGCCTTCGCGTGCGACGGTGGTGAATGCTCTTAGCAGCGTCAGATCCATGCACTGATATTAACGTGTCTTATATCGCAGTTGAGCATTAATCATTGGCGTTGCGCGTGCGACAGCGATTACGCTTCGGTTCATCGCACAGCGGTGGGCGTTCGCGAGGTTCGCCAAACACAGCGACGAGCAGATCGATGTCGGTTGCGCCGACACATTGCGCTGCGCAATCGCAAGCATTCCAAAGGAGACAACCGGTGAGCACGGTTAAATCATCTGCGGCCGCAGCAGGCGCGCCGCGTGAACGAACCCTCGAAGGCGAGTTCGACTACATCATCATCGGCGCCGGCACCGCAGGCTGCGTGCTGGCCAATCGTCTGAGCCAGGACCGCGACGTGTCGGTGCTGCTGCTCGAAGCGGGCGGCAAGGACGACTATCACTGGATTCACGTGCCGGTTGGCTATCTGTACTGCATCGGCAATCCGCGTACCGACTGGCTCTATAAGACGGAACAGGAGCCGGGCCTCAACGGCCGCGCGCTGTCGTATCCGCGTGGCCGCGTGCTGGGCGGCAGCTCGTCGATCAACGGCATGATCTACATGCGCGGACAGCGCGAAGACTACGACGAGTGGGCACGCGTGACGAACGATCCTTCGTGGTCGTGGGATGCGGTGCTGCCTGTGTTCAAGCGCAGCGAAGATCATCACGGCGGCGCGAACCAGTGGCACGGCGCGGGCGGTGCATGGCGCGTCGAGAAGCAGCGTCTGAAGTGGAAGATTCTCGAGACCTTCGCGCAAGCCGCACAGGAAAACGGCATTCCCGCCACTGACGACTTCAATCGCGGCGACAACAGCGGCGTCGGCTACTTCGATGTGAACCAGAAGCGCGGCATTCGCTGGAACGCATCGAAGGCATTCTTGCGGCCCGCGTTCGGCCGACCGAATCTGACCACCATCACCGGCGCATTGACTCAACGCCTTGTGTTCGAAGGCAAGCGCTGTGTAGGTGTCGAGTATCGCGGCAATGAAGTCGACTATCTGGCGAAGGCGCGTCGCGAAGTGATCGTCGCCGCCGGCGCGGTGAATTCGCCGCAATTGCTCGAGTTGTCTGGTATCGGTAACGGCGCGCGTCTGCAGAACCTCGGTATCGATGTCGTGCAGGACCTTCGCGGCGTCGGCGAGAACCTGCAGGATCATCTGCAATTGCGCATGGCGTTCAAGGTGAATGGCGTACGCACGCTGAACACCGCGTCCGCGCATTGGTGGGGCAAGGCGATGATCGGTTTGCAGTATCTGCTGACGCAGAGTGGACCGATGTCGATGTCGCCGTCGCAACTGGGTGCGTTCGCCAAGTCGGATCCGGACGACCGGTCGTTGACGCGTCCCGATCTCGAGTATCACGTGCAGCCGTTGTCGCTCGACCGCTTCGGCGAACCGCTGCATCGCTTCAATGCGTTCACCGCATCGGTGTGTCAGCTGCGGCCGACTTCGCGCGGCAGCATTCACATCAAGTCGCCGGACCCGCATGCGGCGCCGCTGATCGCGCCGAACTATCTGTCCACTGATTACGACCGCCACGTTGCGGTGAACGCGCTGCGTCTCACGCGTCGCATTGCCGCCGCACCGGCGCTCGCGCGCTACGCGCCGCAGGAGATTTTGCCGGGCTTGCAGTTCCAGACCGAGGAAGAACTGCAGCGCGCCGCCGGCCAGGTCGGCACGACGATTTTCCATCCGGTCGGCACGTGCCGGATGGGTACAGCCGACGATCCGGCGGCGGTGGTCGATACGCGGCTGCGCGTGATCGGCGTCGAAGGCCTGCGGGTGGTCGATGCTTCAGTGATGCCGATGATCACGTCGGGCAATACAAACTCGCCGACCCTGATGATCGCCGAACGCGCGAGTGAAATGATCCGCGAAGACCGTCGGGCACGGCGCGACAGCCCGACGGTTGAAATATCCACTGCGACGTCTGCTGCGGCATCCGTGTCCGTCACGTGACAGAGGCGCCGCACGCGGCCATGCAACGCACAAAAACAGAACAAAAACCGTGCAAAAGCAACACCGATGCGGGATAGAAGCTGCACGAAAGCCGCGCCAAATGCGCTTCGCATACTAAGTGCAAATCCCAATGATTGCGCTGCATCATTGGGGCGACAATGGCGCCATGCTGCGTGTTGCGGCATGGCTTGCCGCTTGTATTGGTGCACCACGCCAAGCAGCGGCCACGGGGGTTTGACCGCCATCCGACATTGCGCACATTGCGCGTACTACCGTAGTGCTTCGCCTTACTTCGCATGGAAGGGAACATGATTCTCGGCGATACGATACTCGAGACGCGCGGGCTCACCAGAGAGTTCAAAGGCTTCACGGCAGTCAACGGCGTCAACCTGCGGGTGCGACGCGGCTCGATCCATGCATTGATCGGTCCGAACGGCGCAGGCAAGACCACCTGCTTCAATCTGCTCACCAAATTTCTGGTGCCGACGGCGGGGCAGATCGTTTTCAATGGTGTCGATATCACGCGTGAGCGCCCGGCGCAGATTGCGCGGCGCGGCGTGATCCGTTCGTTCCAGATTTCCGCGGTATTTCCGCATCTGACTGCGTTGCAAAACGTGCGCATCGGTTTGCAGCGCACGCTCGGCACCGCGTTCCATTTCTGGAAAAGCGAACGCACGTTGCATCAGCTGAACGACCGCGCACTCGATCTGCTCACGCAAGTCGGCCTTGCCGATTTCGCCGAGGTACCGACCGTCGAGCTGTCGTACGGCCGCAAGCGCGCGCTCGAAATCGCGACCACGCTGGCGATGGAACCCGAACTGATGCTGCTCGACGAGCCGACCCAGGGCATGGGTCACGAAGACGTCGACCGCGTGACTGCGCTGATCAAAAAAGTCTCGGCAGGGCGCACGATCCTGATGGTCGAACACAACATGAATGTGATTGCCGGCATCTCGGACACGATCACGGTTCTGCAACGCGGCGAAGTGCTGGCCGAAGGCAGCTACGCCGAAGTATCGAAGAACCCGCTCGTGACGCAGGCCTACATGGGCAGTGCCGATGCCGCACTCGCCGGAGCCCATGCATGAGCACGGTGACGGAAAACGAAAACATCGAGACCAACGGGGCAGTGAACGCGGAGCCGGCGCTCGAAATAGCCGGCCTGCAGGCGTGGTATGGCGAGTCCCACATTCTGCACGGCGTCGATCTGAGCGTGGCGCGCGGTGAAGTGGTCACGCTGCTCGGCCGCAACGGTGCGGGCCGCACCACCACGCTGCGCGCGATCATGGGGCTTACGGGGCGACGCACGGGTTCGATCCGCGTCGGCGGCCGCGAAACCATCAATCTGGCCACGCATCGCGTCGCGCATTGCGGCATTGGTTACTGCCCGGAAGAGCGCGGCATTTTCTCGAGCCTGTCGTGCGAGGAAAACCTGCTGTTGCCGCCGCTGGTGGGTGACGCCGAGCACGTGATGTCGCTCGAAGAAATCTACGAGATGTTCCCGAATCTGTACGAGCGGCGCATGAGCCAGGGCACGCGGCTATCCGGCGGCGAACAGCAGATGCTGGCGGTTGCACGCATCCTCCGTACGGGGGCGAGCCTGCTGCTGCTCGACGAGATCTCCGAAGGTCTCGCGCCGGTCATCGTGCAGGTGCTCGCGAGGATGATCGTCACGCTGAAAGCGCGCGGCTACACGATCGTGATGGTCGAACAGAATTTCCGCTTCGCCGCGCCGCTCGCGGATCGCTTCTATGTGATGGAGCACGGCCGCATCGTCGAGCACTTCGGTGCGCGCGAACTCGAAAGCAAGATGCCGGTACTGCACGATTTGCTCGGGGTGTGAGCGGCGCAGCCTGCTGCGATGCACCCGGGGGTGCGTCGCCGTGCCCGCGCCGTCACGCTGATTGCCTCTGATAACCACAACGCAGAACGAAGGAGACAGGAATGAAAAGGAACACTCTCGCGCGACTCACGTCACTCTGTTTCGCGGCGGCGGCCGGTATCGCGCTGACCACAGGCGGCGCGCGGGCAGCCGACGACACGGTGAAGATCGGCTTCATCACCGACATGTCGGGCCTTTATGCGGACATCGACGGCCCGGGCGGCCTCGAAGCGATCCGCATGGCAATTGCAGACTTCGGCGGCAAGGTGAACGGCAAGCCGATCGAGCTGGTCTATGCGGACCACCAGAACAAGGCGGATATCGCCGCATCGCGCGCGCGCGAATGGTTCGACCGCGACGGCGTGCAGATGCTGATCGGCGGCACCAACTCGGCGACCGGCCTGTCGATGAACCAGGTGGCAGGCGAGAAGCACAAGGTCTACATCAACGTCGGCGCCGGCGCGGATACGATGACCAACGAGCAGTGCACGCCGTACACGATCCACTATGCGTACGACACGACCGCGCAGGCCAAGGGCACGGGTTCGGCGATCACCAAGCAGGGCGGCAAGACGTGGTACTTCCTGACGGCCGATTATGCGTTCGGCAAGGCGCTGGAGAAAGCTACCGCCGACGTCGTGAAGGCGAATGGCGGCCAGGTGCTCGGCGAGGTGCGCCATCCGTTGTCGGCCTCGGACTTCTCTTCGTTCCTGCTGCAGGCGCAATCGTCGAAGGCACAGATTCTCGGCCTGGCGAACGCGGGTGGCGACACGGTCAACTCGATCAAGGCCGCCAAAGAGTTCGGCATCAACAAGACGATGAAGCTCGCCGCGTTGCTGATCTTCATCGACGATATTCATAGCCTCGGCCTCGAAACCACCCAGGGCCTCGTGCTGACCGACAGCTGGTACTGGAACAAGGACGCGGACACGCGCAAGTGGGCGCAGCGCTACTTCGCCAAGACGAAGAAGATGCCGTCGAGCCTGCAGGCCGGCGACTACTCGGCCACCACGAACTATCTGAAGGCGGTGCAGGCGGTCGGTTCGACGGATCCCGACAAGGTGATGGCGCAGCTGCGCAAGACGAAGATCGACGACTTCTTCGCCAAAGGCTACATCCGCCAGGACGGCAGCTTCATCCACGACATGTACCTGATGCAGGTGAAGACGCCGGCCGAATCGAAAGAACCGTGGGATTACTACAAGATCACCGCGACGATTCCGGGCGAACAGGCATTTACGACGAAGCAGGAATCGCGCTGCGCGCTCTGGAAATAGGCGCTGGCGAGGTACGTCTGTCGCACGCGTGAAGTTTTCGGGACGCAGGCAGGCGCGAACGTTGTACGTGCTGCGCGCATGGGGCCGGTGAAGGTGGCTCGATGCGCGCAGCGCGCTTTCACTTTGACGACGCGTTCAATGGATATCTTTGGCATCCCGCTGCCGGCCATGTTGAGCCAGTTGCTGCTGGGTCTCGTGAACGGCTCGTTTTACGCGATCCTGAGCCTCGGCCTCGCGGTGATTTTTGGCCTGCTCAATGTGATCAACTTTGCGCATGGCGCACTGTTCATGCTGGGCGCCATGCTCGCCTGGATGGGCCTCAATTATTTCGGCTTGCCGTACTGGGCGATGCTGGTGCTCGCCCCGCTGATCGTCGGTCTGTTCGGCATGCTGATCGAACGGTCGATGCTGCGCTGGCTGTACAAGCTCGACCATCTTTACGGGCTGCTGCTGACGTTCGGCCTCACGCTGGTAGTGGAGGGCGTGTTCCGCTCGATCTACGGCGCATCCGGCCAGTCGTACGACGTGCCTTCCGCGCTGTCCGGCGCAACCAATCTCGGCTTTATGTTCCTGCCGAACTATCGCGCATGGGTGGTGGTCGCGTCGCTGGCGGTGTGCTTCGCGACGTGGTTCGTGATCGAGAAGACGCGCCTTGGCGCGTACCTGCGCGCCGGCACCGAAAACCCGAAACTGGTCGAAGCGTTCGGCGTGAACGTGCCGATGATGGTCACGCTGACTTACGGCTTCGGCGTCGCGCTTGCCGCGTTCGCCGGCGTGCTCGCCGCGCCGGTAATTCAGGTATCGCCGCTGATGGGTCAACCGTTGATCGTCACCGTGTTCGCGGTAGTCGTGATCGGCGGCATGGGGTCGATCATGGGCTCGATCCTGACCGGCCTGCTGCTCGGTGTAGTCGAAGGCTTGACGCGCGTGTTCTATCCGGAGGCTTCCGCCACCGTGGTCTTCGTGATCATGGCGCTGGTATTGCTGGTGCGCCCCGCGGGTCTGTTCGGCAAGGAAAAATGATGCAGAGAAAAGCGCTTTACGTGTTGCTGCTGATCGGCCTGATCGTCGCGCCGTTCGCCGGCGTCTATCCGGTGTTCATGATGAAGGTGCTGTGCTTCGCGCTGTTTGCGGCGGCCTTCAATCTGTTGATCGGCTATACGGGTTTGCTGTCGTTCGGGCACGCGATGTTTCTGTCGACCGCGGGTTACATGGCGGGTTACATGATCCAGACGGTTGGTGTGACACCCGAAGTGGGCGTGGTGGCCGGCACCGCGGCGGCGACGCTGCTGGGTCTGATCGTTGGCCTGTTCGCGATCCGGCGCCAAGGCATCTACTTCGCGATGATCACGCTCGCGCTCGCGCAGATGGTGTACTTCGTGTTTCTGCAGGCGCCGTTCACGCATGGCGAAGACGGCATGCAAGGCGTGCCGCGCGGCCGGCTGTTTGGCGTGCTGAACCTGAGCCCGGACCTGACGCTGTATTTCGTCGTGCTGGTGGTGATGGTGCTCGCATTCCTGCTGATCGTGCGGATCGTGCATTCGCCGTTTGGACAGGTGCTGATCGCGATCAAGGAAAACGAGCCGCGCGCGATTTCGCTCGGCTACGATACGAGCCGCTTCAAGCTGCTCGCGTTCACGCTGTCGGCCGGGCTTGCGGGGCTCGCCGGCTCGCTGAAGGTGCTGGTGCTCGGCTTCGAGACGCTCAGCGACGCGTACTGGACGATGTCCGGCCTCGTGATCCTGATGACGCTGGTCGGCGGCATGGGCACGCTGTTCGGCCCGCTGCTGGGTGCGGCCCTGATTGTCGCGCTGGAAGACCGGCTCGGCGATATCGGCACCGCGCTGGCGTCGACGACGGGGGTCGAATGGTTTCGCTCGCTCGGCGAATCGACGACCATCGTCACCGGGCTGATCTTTATTGCGTGCGTGCTGGCCTTCAGGCGCGGCATCGTTGGGGAAATCGTCGCGCGGGTCAGGCCACTGCGCGCTTGATGCGGCAGGGCTTTGCAGCGCGCGTGGCTTGCGTGCTTGACGTTTGGCTTAGGCGGACATGACCGGCTGCAAGCAAAGGCCGGTTTGCTTCGGCATCCGATCTAAAGCGCGTGCCGTGCATCGACGTGCAACGCGCGCCTAAGTGCTCGCAAAGACGCCCCATTTCAGTGCGAGACTGCACCACTAGGGTAAATGCTAGTTGCTCACTAAGCGGGACCCCGTTAATCTTCACACAGTTCTGCAGCACCCGAATTTTGCAGGTGGAGAACGAGGAGACATGAGGCACTAAGTGCCCACACGAAAGCGCTGTTGGATAGGATCCAACAGCGCTTTTTATTTGTGCCTACCGATCTGCCTGACCTCTGACCTGGCAAGCGCCTGACCTTGCGCATTGCCGTATCGATCGTGCGACCTGTTCCACGGCACACGTCGTTTTCCTCGTTGACCCTTCGCCGCAAAGCGCTTGCCGCGTGTGTCGGGCGTCCGCTACACTCGCCATTCCTCGCTATTGGCCGACCGCTTGGTCGGCATTTTAACCGGCCGCTGTCCGGCTCGATCCGTAGCGGCGGGGCACAAAAAGGAATGGAATGAAGTCGGCATTGCGGTGGATCAGCGCGGCGCTCGCCGCGGCAGGCGTGTGTGCAGCATGGAGCGGCGCCGCGTTCGCCGATGTGAAAATCGGCATCACAGTATCGGCAACTGGCCCGGCAGCTTCGCTGGGCATCCCCGAGAAGAACACAACGACGCTGTTGCCCAAAGAAATAGCGGGCCAGAAAGTCGACTACATCGTGCTAGATGACGCGACGGATTCGACCCAGGCCGTCAAGAACGCACGCGAGCTCACCAGTGAAGATCACGTCGACGCGTTGATCGGCTCGACCGTGGTGCCGAACTCGCTCGCAATGATCGACGTCGCAAGCGAAACGCAGACGCCGATGATTTCGCTTGCGGCGGCCGCGTCGATTGTCGAACCGATGGATGCGAAGCGCGCGTGGGTGTTCAAGACGCCGCAAAACGACATCCTGATGGCCACCGCGATCGCGCAGCACATGGCCAATCATGGCGTGAAGACGGTCGCGTTTATCGGCTTTGCCGATGCGTACGGCGAAAGCTGGTTCAAGGAATTCGGCAAGGCCGCCGAACTCGCGAAGATCAAGGTCGTGGCGAACGAGCGCTTTGCGCGCAACGACGCGTCGGTGACCGGCCAGGTGCTGAAGCTGATGTCGCAGAATCCGGATGCGGTGCTGATCGCCGGCGCCGGCACGCCGGCCGCGCTGCCGCAAAAGACGCTGAAAGAGCGCGGCTACAAGGGCAAGTACTACCAGACGCACGGCGTAGCGAACAACGACTTCCTGCGCGTGTGCGGCAAGGATTGCGACGGTACGTATCTGCCGGCGGGGCCGCTGCTGGTGGCCGATCAGCTGCCGGACAGCAACCCGTCGAAGAAAGCCGCACTGACGTACAAGCATGCGTACGAAGCCGCGTTCGGCGCGGGTTCGGTGTCGACCTTCGGCGGCCATATGTGGGACGCTGATCTGCTGCTGCAACGGGCGATTCCGATCGCGTTGAAGAAGGGCCAGCCGGGTACGCCGGCGTTCCGCGAAGCGCTGCGCGCGGCGCTCGAGAGCACCAAAGACTTGCCCGGGTCGCACGGCATCTTCAACATGAGCGTCAACGATCACGCAGGGCTCGACCAGCGGGCGCGAGTGATGGTGCAGATCGTCGACGGCAAGTGGAAACTCGCTGGCGACTAGCAGCGGCCAGCTGGCAGTTCCGCAGGGAGAAAAGGGCGCGTGCAAGTTGACGCGCCTTTTTGCTGCCTGCCCGATTTGCAGGTTTACTGCTGGCTAACAGGGAAAACCATGCTTGGCACGCCGATACGCGGTCACTAGATTCAGTTACCCGCAGGCAACCGCGGTGACAGAAAAACCAATCACGCGTTTGGAGAGGCTCGATGCTAAAGACGAAAACAAAAGCGAAACACTGGATGCGCGCGGGGATCGCAGCGGCGCTTCTATGCGGCGCAAGTACCGCGTTCGCGCAGGTGAAGATCGGCGTGACGTTGTCGGCGACCGGGCCGGCCGCTTCGCTCGGGATTCCTGAGAAGAACACGATTGCGCTGCTGCCTAAAGAGATCGGTGGCAAGAGCGTGCAGTACATCGTGCTCGACGACGCGAGCGATACCAGCAAGGCGGTGCAGAACACCCGCAAGCTGATCGACGAAGAGCACGTCGATGCGATTATCGGCTCGACAGTCACGCCTAATTCGCTGGCGATGATCGATCCCGCCGCCGAAAACAAGACACCGATGATTTCTCTCGCGGCATCGGCGGCGATCATTGCGCCGATGGACGCGAAGCGTGCATGGGTCTTCAAGACCCCGCAGAACGACGCGCTGATGGCCGATGCAATCGCCGCGCATATGGAGAAGCACGGCGTGAAGACGGTGGCCTTCATCGGCTTCGCGGATGCATACGGCGAGAACTGGTACACGGTGTTCAACGCGGCGGCCAGTGCGCATCATCTGAAGGTGGTCGCGAACGAACGCTATGCGCGCAACGATGCGTCGGTGACGGGGCAGGTGTTGAAGATGGTCAGCGCAAATGCGGACGCGGTGCTGATCGCCGGTTCGGGCACGCCCGCCGCGTTGCCCGCGAAGACGCTGAAAGAGCGCGGCTACAAGGGCAAGGTCTATCAGACGCATGGTGTAGCGAACAACGACTTCCTGCGTGTGTGCGGCAAGGATTGCGACGGCGAATGGCTGCCAGCTGGACCGATTCTCGTCACCGGGCAGCTGCCTGAATCGAACCCGGTGAAGAAGTCTTCCGAGGCGTACAAGAACGCGTATGAGAAGGCCTATGGCGCGGGGTCGGTGTCGACCTTCGGCGGACATGCATGGGACGCCGGCCAGCTGCTGCAGCATGCAATCCCCGAAGCACTGAAGAAAGGGCAGCCGGGCACCGAAGCGTTCCGTAGCGCGCTGCGTGACGCGCTGGAAAGCACTAAAGATCTGGCGGTGTCGCACGGCATCATCAGCATGAGTGCCACCGATCACAACGGCCTCGACAAGCGCGCAGTGGTGATCGTGCAGATCGTCGACGGCAAGTGGAAGCTGCAGAACGACTAAAGGTGCATATAGCGGCCGTGTGACGCACGGCTGCTGTCACGTGTGCGCTTCGTATCGATCACAATGGCAAGCGCCGCCGGGCGGGCAGGGTTGCTCGCGGTGCGGCGGCGGCGCGCGCCTGCTTGTTCGCCCGCTTGCCCGCGCAATCCCCAGTTCGCTTTTCCGCCATTTTCGACGTTCCAGGACGGGTCAGTATGGATCTATCAATCGCGGCAATCCTCGCGCAGGACGGCATCACGACCGGCGCGATCTACGCATTGCTCGCACTCGCGCTGGTGCTGGTGTTTTCAGTCACGCGCGCGATCTTTATCCCGCAAGGGGAGTTCGTCACCTACGGCGCATTGACGCTTGCCGCGCTGCAGTCGCAGAAGTTTCCGGCGACCTGCTGGCTGCTGGTGGCGTTGGGCGTTGCATGTTTCTTCGCAGAGACTGCCGGGCTCGTGCGGCATCCGGAGCGGCGCCGGCACGCGGTGCGCACCTTGCTCACGCTAGCGGGCCAGTATCTCGTGTTCCCGCTTGTCGTCTATGCGCTCACGCGCGGCGCATTCATGCACACGCTGCCGATGATCGTGCAGATCGCCGTTACGCTGTTGATCGTCGTGCCGATGGGGCCGTTCGTGTATCGGCTCGCGTATCAGCCGATCGCTGAAACGACCACGCTGTTGCTGCTGATCGTATCGGTAGCGGTGCACTTCGCGATGGTCGGCCTCGGGCTCGTGATGTTCGGCGCCGAAGGCTCGCGCACCAACGCGTTTTCCGACGCAACCTTCAACGTTGGCAGTCTGGCGATCTCCGGGCAAAGCATTTGGGTGATCGGCACCGCGATCGTACTGATCGCGGCGCTGTACCTGTACTTCGACCGCTCGCTGTCCGGCAAGGCGCTGCGCGCAACCTCGGTGAACCGTGTCGGCGCGCAGCTGGTTGGCATCGGTACCACGCAGGCGGGGAGCCTCGCGTTCACGCTGGCGGCCGGGCTCGGCGCGCTGTGCGGGATCCTCGTCGCACCGCTGACCACCATCTACTACGACTCCGGTTTTCTGATCGGCCTGAAAGGCTTCGTCGGCGCGATCATCGGCGGGCTCGTCAGCTATCCGCTCGCGGCTGCCGGCTCCGTGCTGGTCGGCCTGCTCGAATCGTATTCGTCGTTCTGGGCGAGCGCCTATAAGGAAGTGATCGTCTTCACGTTGATCATCCCGGTGCTGTTGTGGCGCAGTCTCGCGACGCCGCATGCAGAAGAGGCGGAGGAGTGACGCGATGAAGCATATCGTCAAGCACAAGCTGTTCTGGTTGTTTCTCGTCGTGATGTTCGCGCTTCCGGTGCTGCCGCAGCCGCTTCAGGTGCCGGAGTACTGGATCACGTTGCTCAACTACATCGGCCTCTATTCGATCGTCGCGATCGGGCTCGTGCTGCTCACGGGCATCGGCGGCATGACGAGCTTTGGGCAGGCTGCGTTCGTCGGCATCGGCGCGTACACCACCGCGTATCTGACGACGCAATTCGGCGTGTCGCCGTGGCTCGCACTGATCGCCGGCGTGGTGCTCACCGCGTTGATCGCGCTGCTGCTCGGCGCCGTGACGATGCGGCTGTCCGGCCACTTTCTGCCGCTCGGCACGATTGCGTGGGGGCTTGCGCTGTTCTTCCTGTTCGGCAATCTCGATATTCTCGGCAAGTACGACGGCATCAACGGCATCCCGGTGCTCGATGTGCTCGGCATCGAACTGGAGTCGGGGCGACATATTTATTTCCTGATCTGGGTGGTCGTGCTGCTCGCCGTGGTGTCTGTTCAAAATCTGCTTAATAGTCGGCCGGGCCGCGCGATCCGTGCGCTGCGCGGCGGCGGATCGATGGCGGAAGCGATGGGCGTCAACACGGCGTGGATGCGCGTCGTGATCTTTGTCTATGCCGCGGTGCTGGCGGCGATCTCCGGTTTCCTCTACGCGCATCTGCAGCGCTCGGTGAACCCGACGCCGTTCGGATTGAATCACGGCATCGAGTTTCTGTTTATGGCGGTGGTCGGCGGCGTCGCGCATGTGTGGGGCGCGGTGCTCGGCGCGGCCATCCTGACGGTGCTGCAGGATTACCTGCAGACGCTGTTGCCAAAGCTGCTTGGCGAGAACGGCAATTTCGAGATCATCGTGTTCGGCATTCTGATGGTGCTGCTGCTGCAATATGCACGGCGCGGTGTGTGGCCATACCTCGCGCGGCTATTCCCCAGCGAGCCGCTGGTTAAGGCGCCGACCGATACGAATCCATTGCCGATGCGCAGCAAGCCGGCGATCGGCCAGGTGCTGCTGACGGTCGACAAGGCGCGCAAGGAATTCGGCGGACTCGTCGCGGTGAACGACGTCAGCTTCGAGGTGAAGTCTGGCCAGATCATCGGGCTGATCGGGCCGAACGGTGCCGGCAAGTCCACTACCTTCAATCTGGTATCCGGCGCGCTGCAGCCGACCAGCGGCGTGATCCGTTTCCTCGGCGAGCGGATCGATACGCTGAATTCACGTGAAATCGTCAGGCGCGGCATCGGACGCACGTTTCAGCACGTGAAGCTTTTGCCAGGCATGAGCGTGCTGGAGAACGTTGCGATCGGCGCGCACCTGCGCGGGCGAACCGGCGTATGGCGCAGCATCGTGAAGCTGAACAAGTCGGAAGAGGCGCGTTTAATGGCCGAGGCTGCGCGGCAGATCCGGCGCGTTGGGCTGGAGGCGCATATGTATGACGAGGCGGGTAGCCTGGCACTCGGCCAGCAGCGGATTCTGGAGATTGCTCGGGCGCTGTGCTGCGACCCGACCTTGCTGCTGCTGGACGAGCCGGCAGCCGGTCTGCGCTATCAGGAGAAACAACAACTGACAGCCCTGCTTCGCCGGCTGCGTGAGGAGGGCATGAGCGTGCTGCTGGTCGAACACGATATGGACTTCGTGATGAATCTGACAGATCGCCTGGTGGTGATGGAGTTCGGCACGCGTATCGCGGAAGGGCTGCCGGAAGAGGTGCAGAAAGACCCAGCCGTGCTCGAGGCGTATCTCGGGGGAGTGGAATGACGCAGAGCGACGTGACTACAGGTTTCACCGCCGCTGCCGGCGCGGTTGCACCGATTTTGCAGGTGAACGGCTTGTCGGTTCGCTACGGCAAGGTCGAGGCGTTGCACGGTGCGGCAATCGAGGTGCGCCCGGGGCAGATCGTTTCGGTGATCGGACCGAACGGGGCGGGGAAGTCGACGCTGTTGAACGCGATCATGGGCTCGTTGCCGGTCAGCGGGTCTGCGAAGGGCGCGGTTTTTTATCGCGGCGAAGATATCAGCGCGCTGCCGGTTGAGCGTCGGGTCGCGCAGGGTATGTGTCTGGTGCCGGAAAAGCGCGAGTTGTTTGCGACGATGTCGGTCGAAGACAATCTCGTGCTCGGTGCGTATCGGCGGAAGAAGGCGGGCGAGCGGGCGTATCTGGATCAACTCGAGCCGGTGTTCCAGTTGTTTCCGCGTTTGAAAGAGCGACGTAAGCAGGCTGCTGGCACGTTGTCCGGTGGCGAGCGCCAGATGCTGGCGGTCGGTCGTGCGTTAATGGGGAAGCCCGATCTGCTGATGCTCGATGAGCCTAGCCTCGGGCTTGCGCCGCTGATCGTGAAGGAGATTTTCCGGATCATTAGTGCGCTGCGATCCACGGGCGTCGCGACGCTGCTGATTGAGCAGAACGCACGGGCTGCGCTGCAGATCTCCGATTATGGCTATGTGCTTGAGACAGGTGAGCTGGCGCTGGAAGGCGCGGCTGGCGAGCTCGCGCAAAACCCACGAGTGATTGAAACGTATCTAGGGCTGGCAAAGAAAACGGCTTAGGGAGCGAGGTTCATTGCGGTAGCGGTGCCACGCTTGTTTGTTCAGGGTTGTTTCACGAGTTGGCGGAAGATCGAAGCGGCGTGTTTCACGTGAAACACGCCGCTTTTTTATCGGCTATTCAAGGCCGCGTAAATCGGGCCAAAAGCGAACCCGCTATAATTCGCCCATACTTTTTTCGAAAGGCTCACGCAATCTCCTGCGTGAAGGTCTCCCAAATGCTTTATCCCACAGAATTTGACGTGATCGTCGTCGGCGGCGGGCACGCTGGTACCGAAGCCGCGCTGGCTGCCGCACGCATGGGCAACAAGACGTTGCTGCTGACGCACAACATCGAAACCCTTGGCCAGATGAGCTGCAATCCGTCGATCGGCGGTATCGGCAAGGGCCATCTCGTGAAAGAGGTGGACGCGCTCGGCGGTGCGATGGCGGCAGCGACGGACGAGGGGGGTATCCAGTTCCGTATCCTGAATTCGTCGAAAGGGCCGGCGGTGCGTGCGACGCGCGCCCAGGCTGACCGTCTGCTGTACAAGCAGGCGATTCGCCGGCGGCTCGAGAATCAGCCGAATCTTTGGCTGTTCCAGCAATCGGTCGACGATCTGATGGTGGAAGGCGATCGTGTGGTCGGTGCGGTGACGCAGGTAGGCGTGCGGTTCCGTGCGCGCGCGGTCGTGCTGACCGCAGGGACTTTCCTCGACGGCAAGATTCATGTGGGCCTGAACAACTACACCGGTGGCCGCGCGGGCGATCCGGCTGCGGTCTCGCTATCCGCACGTCTGAAAGAGCTGAAGCTGCCGCAAGGGCGCCTGAAGACAGGCACGCCGCCGCGTATCGACGGCCGCACTATCGATTTTTCGAAGCTCGAAGAGCAACCTGGCGATCTCGATCCGGTCCCGGTGTTCTCGTTTATGGGCCGCGTCGAGCAACATCCGCGTCAGGTGCCGTGCTGGGTCACGCATACCAATGCGCAGACTCACGACATCATCCGCGGTGGTCTGGATCGTTCGCCGATGTACACCGGCGTGATCGAAGGGGTGGGGCCGCGCTACTGCCCGTCGATCGAAGACAAGATTCACCGCTTTGCATCGAAAGAGTCGCATCAGATCTTCCTCGAACCGGAAGGGCTGACGACCAACGAGTTCTATCCGAATGGGATCTCGACGAGCCTGCCGTTCGATGTGCAGCTCGAACTGGTCCGCTCGATGCGCGGGCTGGAGCACGCGCACATTCTGCGGCCCGGCTATGCGATCGAATACGACTATTTCGATCCGCGTGCGTTGAAGGCTTCGCTGGAGACCAAGGCGATTCAAGGGCTGTTCTTCGCCGGCCAGATCAACGGTACGACCGGTTATGAAGAAGCCGCTGCGCAAGGTTTGCTCGCGGGCATCAATGCGGGTTTGCAGGTGCAGGGCAGGGATGCGTGGTGCCCGCGCCGCGATCAGGCGTACCTCGGCGTGCTGGTTGACGACCTGGTAACACGTGGTGTCTCCGAACCGTACCGAATGTTCACAAGTCGTGCGGAGTACCGTCTGAGCTTGCGCGAAGACAACGCAGATATGCGTCTGACCGAGGTTGGGCGCGAGCTTGGCGTGGTCGACGATGAGCGTTGGGAAGCCTTCAGCCGCAAGCGCGACGCTGTTTCACGTGAAACAGAGCGCCTGCGCACGACATGGGTGACGCCGAAGACGCTATCGTCCGACGAAGCTACCGCTTTGCTCGGCAAGTCGATCGACCATGAATACAGCCTCGCCGAGTTGCTACGCCGTCCAGGCGTGACCTACGACGGCGTGTGTGCGCTGCGAGACGGCGCTTGCGCACCGACCGAAGCACTCGCGGACGACCCGGTTCTGTTGGATCAGATCAAGGAACAGATCGAGATCGGCATCAAGTATCAGGGCTATATCGAGCGTCAGGCGGGTGAGATCGAGCGCAATGAAGCGCATGAAAACACGCGCTTGCCGGAAGCGCTGGACTACGCGGAAGTGCGCGGACTTTCATTCGAAGCGCGTCAGAAGCTAACGCAGCATCGGCCGGAAACGATCGGGCAGGCGTCGCGGATCTCCGGTATTACGCCGGCTGCGATCTCGCTGCTGATGGTGCATCTGAAGCGCGGCCTGGGTCGGCGTGGTGCAAAACCCGCAGCCGGCGAAGCCGCCGCCGATACCGCACCGGTGATTCAATGACGGCACGGCACGGCAGTTCAGCAGACGCCAGCCGCGCAGAGCAGGCCGCGCTGCTGGCGGACGGCGCACGCGCGTTGCAGGTCGATCTGAGCGAAGCGCAATCCGCGAAGTTGCTCGACTACGTCGCCTTGCTCGCCAAATGGAACGCGGTCTACAACCTGACCGCGATCCGCGACCCGCGGCAGATGCTGATCCAGCACATCCTCGACTCGCTATCGATCGTTCCGCATCTGGCGGGGCGAGGGCCATCGTCGGTGCTCGACGTAGGCTCGGGCGGCGGCTTGCCCGGCATCGTGCTCGCGATCGCGCTGCCGGACTGGCAGGTCACGCTGAACGACATCGTTCAGAAGAAAACCGCATTCCAGGCGCAGGCGAAGGCTCAACTCGGCTTGGGCAATTTGTCTGTGGTAACCGGTCGCGTCGAAACGCTGCGTCCCGGCGTCGAAGTAGCCGAAAAATTCGATGTGATCGTGTCGCGTGCGTTCGCAGAGCTCGCGGATTTCGTTACACTGGCCCGTCATCTGGTTGCCGACGGCGGTGCGATCTGGGCGATGAAGGGCGTGCGCCCCGAAGCTGAAATCGGACGCTTGCCAGCCGGCGCCCACGCGAAGCAGATCATCCGGCTGAACGTGCCTGCGCTGGACGCCGAACGGCATCTGGTCGAGGTCGACGTCGATCCGCTGCCGGCCGCTTCGCTCTGACCGGGCGCGGCGGCATGCACGCAACGGCGATACACACACAATCATTCAAGCTGCAAAAGGGAAAGGGACACATCCAAGATGGCAAAAATCTTCTGCGTTGCGAACCAGAAGGGAGGAGTCGGCAAAACGACGACAGCTGTCAATCTCGCCGCGAGCCTCGCATCGCAGGGACAACGTGTGTTGCTTATCGACCTCGATCCGCAGGGCAACGCGACGATGGGCAGCGGCATCGACAAGGCGGCCTGCGTCAACACGGTGTATGAGGTGCTGGTGGACGGCGTATCGGTGGCCGACGCGCGCGTCAAACCGGAGGCGGTGTCCTACGATGTGGTGCCGGCCAACCGCGAGCTGGCGGGTGCCGAGATCGAACTGGTCAGCGTGACGAACCGCGAGAAGCAACTGAAGGAAGCGCTGTCGCACGTTGCACACGACTACGACTTCGTTCTGATCGATTGCCCGCCGGCACTGTCGCTGCTGACGCTGAACGGCCTGTGCGCCGCGCACGGCGTCGTGATCCCGATGCAATGCGAGTATTTCGCGCTCGAAGGCCTGTCGGATCTGGTCAACACGATCAAGCAGGTGCATGCGAACCTGAACCGCGAACTGAAAATCATCGGCTTGCTGCGCGTGATGTTCGATCCGCGCATCACGCTGCAGCAGCAGGTCTCCGACCAGCTGAAAGAACACTTCGGCGACAAGGTGTTCGACGCCGTGATCCCGCGCAACGTGCGCCTCGCCGAGGCGCCGAGCTATGGATTGCCGGGCGTGGTGTTCGACCGGGCGTCGCGTGGCGCACAGGCTTACGTGCAGTTCGGCGCCGAAATGATCGAACGGGTGCGCGCGCTATGACGCAACGGCAAACATCCAAAGCGGATCGAGGAAACACGATGAATGCAGTGGCGAGAAAGAAAGGGCTGGGCAGGGGACTCGAGGCTTTGCTCGGTGGCAGCGCGGAGATCGCGGACCCGGTCAAGATCGACAGCGCGACGCATACGCTGCCGCTGTCGAAGATGCAGGCCGGCAAGTACCAGCCGCGCACGCGGATGGACGAGGGCGCGTTGCAGGAGCTGGCGGCAAGCATCCGAGCGCAAGGTTTGATGCAGCCGATTCTGGTGCGGCCGATTTCGGACGATAAATTCGAGATCATCGCCGGCGAGCGGCGCTTCCGCGCGGCGCGTCTTGCGGGTCTCGAGGAAGTGCCGGTGCTGGTGCGCGACGTGCCCGATCAGGCTGCCGCGGCGATGGCGCTGATCGAGAACATCCAGCGCGAGGATCTGAATCCGCTGGAAGAGGCGCAAGGCATCCAGCGCCTGCTCGACGAATTCCATTTCACGCATGAACAGGCGGCTGAGTCGGTCGGGCGCTCGCGTAGTGCGGTGTCCAACCTGTTGCGTTTGCTGAACCTCGCCGCGCCGGTGCAGACCATGCTGCTCGCCGGCGACCTCGATATGGGCCACGCGCGCGCGCTGTTGGCCGTCGATGCGGCCACGCAGATCACGCTGGCCAATCAGGTGGTCAACAAGGGCATGTCGGTACGGGAGACGGAGAAGCTCGTCACCGCGACCAACAAGGTGTCGCCGGCGCCGAAGCCGCGTGTCGACCATGACGGCGGCCGTGACACGCGCAGGCTCGAGGACGAGTTGTCGGACCTGCTGGCCGCCACCGTGAAAATCAAACTGGGCAAGCGCGGTCGCGGCCAGGTGACGGTCGATTTCGGCAACCTGGACGCGCTCGAAGGCATCCTCGCGAAGCTGCGTGGCGGTACCGCGGCCTGAATCCCATCAAAAATCCGACTGTGCCGCCCGCGGAACACGCGCTCAATCCCCCGCGCAGCCTGCTGAAGAAAATCTGGCACTTTGCTGCGAGCGAACCGGTATTGGTCGTGCTGGTTGTCGCGCTGATCCTGCTGGAGGCTTTTCATCCTCGTCCGTTGGCGTCACTGCCGTCGCTGGTCGACTGGCAGACGGTGCTCACGCTGACCGGGTTGCTGATTCTGACCAAGGCCGTCGAATCATCAGGATTCCTGATGTGGGCCGCGCATCGCGTCGTACACCATATTCATTCGGAGCGTGCGCTCGCGTGTCTGTTGATCGGTCTCGCCGCGGCTTTATCGACGATATTGACCAATGACGTCGCGCTTTTCGTTGTCGTACCACTGACCTTGTCGCTGCACAAACTCGCACCGCTGCCGCTGAAACGGCTGGTGATTTTCATCGCGCTAGCAGTCAATGCAGGGTCGATTCTGACGCCGCTAGGCAATCCTCAGAATCTGTTTCTGTGGCAAACCAGCGGCGTTTCGTTCGGTGCGTTTGTCTGGGCGCTTGCGCCTTTGTGCGCGGTGCTGATGGTGATGCTGTTTGTGCTTGCCGCCGTCAGCTTCCGTGGCGCGTCGCTGGATCTGTCGAAAGACGTCGAGCCGCATCCGGTCGATCAGCGGCTGGTCGGCGTCGCTGCGCTGCTGTTTGTCGCGTTCGTGCTGCTGGCGGATGCACACCATCCGGGCGTCGGCCTCGCGGGCGTCGCCGCGGGGTTTCTACTGTGGCGCCCGAAGGTCGTGCTGAAAATCGACTGGCTGCTGCTGCTGATTTTCGTGCTGATGTTCATCGTGCTGCGCAGCGTCGCCGCGCTGCCTGCCGTGCAACACGCAGTCAGCGGGCTGCAGCTCGGCTCGCCGCTGCGCGCGTATGCCGCAGGCGCTATTTTGTCGCAGGGCATCAGCAACGTGCCGGCTGCCATCATGCTGGCTGAATTCACACACGACTGGCGCGCGCTCGCATTCGGCGTGAGCGTAGGGGGCTTTGGCCTCGCAATCGGCTCGCTCGCCAACCTGATCGCCGTGCGTCTTTCCGACGAACGCGGCATGTGGCTGCCGTTTCACGTCTTTTCAGTGCCGTTCTGGCTGATCGGCGGTGCGCTCGGCGGATGGGTTCTGTTGCATTTCTGATGCTCGCCCGAGCCCGCGTCGGTGGACTGTCCACCGCGCATGTAAGAGCCCAAATAAGAGCACCTCGCATCTAAAAAAATCTGAATAGCCGGCCACACCGGCAATGACAGTGCGCGCCTTACAGATGCCGCCGTTTTCCTCGAAAAGCGAAAGCCTTTCGCTGCCGTAAGCCCATTGGTCGGGCCACTTATTGAGACGCCTAAAGTCTTGAATTGCCTGCAACTATCGCTTACAATCGCCCGGATTTATTTGCTAGGCACCCCCGTAAGCGGCGAGTAAGCTCGCGGGTTGAGTGGAACTGTGCGGAACTTTGCGGAACGCTGCGATGGCAGTACAAAAGTCGGACCCGGCGTCGAGTCGTACGCCGAAACAAAGGGACGACGGGCACGGTACTGAGCGCGTCGTTTCCGAGTCGGTCGCAAGTCCGTCTCAAACTGAAGTTCCGCATGCGGCCAGTCAGGATGCGTGGGATGCCGAGCTAGATAACAATATCGTTCCGCTCACGCGGGCAGAGGCCGAAACGCTGTTTGGCCCGAACGTGAGTCGTCCATCGCGCGTTACGCCCTACAGGGTGGTGATTGCGCAAATGGTTTTGTCCCTGGGTGCGACGCTGCTGTGGTGGCTGTTCTACAAGCCGCCGGGCGCTGCTGCGCTGTCCGCCTTTCTGGGAGGAGCGATCTGCTGGGTGCCGAGCGCGCTGTTCGCGGCGCGGCTGAAGAAGCTCAGCGGCGGCGCGACGGTAATGAGCTGGATGGTCGGCGAAGCGCTCAAGATGGGCGCGACGATCGCGATGTTCGTAGCCATCGCGTTCGGGTATCACGATGTGCTGTGGGTGCCGCTGCTCGTCACCTACCTGATCGCGCTGAAGACATATTGGGTCGCATTGGCCTGGCGGTAACCGGTATTCGGTAACAAGGTTTCAGTAGATATGGGCTGACGCGGCAACGCGTCGCCGGGCGGCGCGCGGGCCGAGACAGTTCGCGCGCGGGGTTGGCCTGCAACGCGAACGGCGACAGGCGGCCCACAACGATTTTCGACAATTTGGGTGCATTAACGATATGGCAGCTAGCGAAGGAACGCGCGCTCTGGATCCGTCCGAGTACATTGCGCACCACTTGCAGAACTTCTCCACCGAGCATCAGACGTCGATTTTCGACATTCATGTCTGGAATCTGGACACGCTCTTCTGGTCGATCGTTTGCGGCCTCGTCACCATTTTCATTCTGCGTCTCGCTGCGCGCAAAGCCACGCCAGGCGTCCCAGGCCGCTTCCAGTGCGCCATCGAAATGCTGGTCGAACTGGTCGAAGACCAATCGAAGTCGATGATCCACGGCAACCGCACGTTCATCGCGCCGCTCGCGCTGACGGTGTTCGTATGGGTCGCGCTGATGAACGCACTCGACTTCATCCCGGTCGACCTGCCTAGCCACGTGATCGGCTGGCTGGGCCTGTCCGAAGTCATTCCGCATCATCGCATCGTGCCGACGGCCGACCTGAACGGCACGCTCGGCATCGCGCTCGGCGTGTTCGTGCTGATGATCTATTACAACTTCAAGATCAAGGGCGTAGGCGGCTTCGTGCACGAACTGCTGTCGGCCCCGTTCGGCGCGCATCCGCTGCTGTGGATCCCGAACCTTGCACTGAACATCATCGAGTTCGTCGCCAAGACGGTCTCGCTCGGCATGCGGCTGTTCGGCAACATGTACGCGGGCGAACTGCTGTTCCTGCTGATTGCTCTTCTGGGCAGCATCTGGAATTTCGGTGCGGACACGACGGTGCTTGGCTTCATCGGCCACGTGATCGCCGGCAGCGTGTGGGCAATCTTCCACATCCTGATCGTTTTGCTGCAGGCGTTCATTTTCATGATGCTGACGCTGGTGTATATCGGCCAGGCACACGACAGCCACTAACCCCGGTCCTGTCGTTAAAAGAATTGCTTCAAATTTTCTAAATCCCAGTTCCAAAAAGACTTTTCACAAAGGAGTGATCATGCAAGCTTTCATCGCCAACATCCAGGGTCTGACCGCCATCGGTATCGGCATCATCATCGGCCTGGGTGCAATCGGCGCCTGTATCGGTATCGGCCTGATGGGCGGCAAGTACATCGAAGCGTGCGCTCGCCAGCCGGAACTGATGAACCCGCTGCAAACGAAGATGTTCCTGCTCGCAGGTCTGATCGATGCGGCGTTCCTGATCGGCGTTGGTGTGGCCATGCTGTTTGCGTTCGCGAACCCGCTGCTGTCGAAGCTGGCAGGCTAAGGTTCCTCGGAAGTGCGCGCCTGATCTATAACAGGTGAAGGCGCAAAGCGGAACGGGCACCGGGCGCTGATCGAACGCTGAGTCGATGAGCGCCTTGCCGCTTCCCGTCTCCCCCTCCGACAAGCAACATTTAAGGAAACACCGTGAATCTCAACGCAACTCTGTTTGCGCAAATGGTCGTGTTCCTGATCCTCGCGTGGTTCACGATGAAGTTCGTGTGGCCGCCGTTGGTCAACGCACTCGACGAGCGCGCAAAAAAGATCGCTGATGGCCTGTCGGCCGCCGAAAAAGGCAAGGCGGAACTCGATGCCGCGCACAAGCGCGTCGGAGAGGAGCTTGCGCAGGCGCGTAACGACGGCCAGCAGCGTATCGCCGATGCCGAAAAGCGCGCCGTGTCGGTCGCCGATGAAATCAAGGCACAGGCGCATGCCGAAGCTGCCCGCATCATCGCTCAAGCGAAGGCCGATGCCGAACAGCAAGTCGTCAAGGCACGCGAAACGCTGCGTGGCGAAGTGGCCGCGCTGGCTGTGAAGGGCGCCGAACAGATCCTGAAGCGCGAAGTGAACCAGTCGGTTCATGCCGATCTGCTGAATCAACTCAAAGCCGAGCTCTGATCATGGCCGAACTTGCAACCATCGCCCGTCCGTACGCTGAAGCGCTGTTTGCCGTTGCCGCAAGCGGTGACGTCGCCGGCTGGTCCACGTTCGTGCAGGAATCGGCACAGGTTGCGCGTCTGCCGGAAGTCGCGTCGATTGCGTCGAGCCCGAAGGTGAGCCGTGCGCAGGTCGCCGACTTGCTGCTGTCCGCGGTGAAGTCGCCGTTGAAGGACGACGCGCAAGCGAAGAATTTCGTGCAGATGCTGGTGGACAACCACCGTCTCGCGCTGCTGCCGGAAATCGCCACACAGTTCGAAACGCTGAAGAACGCCCGCGAAGGCGCGGCCGATGCGCAGATCGTCAGCGCATTCCCGCTTGAGGGCGCGCAGCTCGATGAACTCGTCGGCGCGCTCGAGCGCAAGTTCAAACGCAAGCTGAAGCCCTCCGTTGAAGTCGATGCGTCGCTGATTGGCGGCGTGCGCGTGACGGTCGGTGACGAAGTGCTCGATACCTCGGTCCGCGCGCGGCTTGCCGGCATGCAGACGGCGCTTACCGCTTGATTTTGCGTATCTGGCGTTCAATGCGCCGAGCGGCTGGCACGCAACAGAATTGACTATCAGGAGCGAATAATGCAACTCAATCCCTCTGAGATCAGCGAGCTGATCAAGAGCCGGATCCAGGGCCTTGAAGCGAGCGCAGACGTTCGCAACCAAGGCACCGTGATCTCCGTGACCGACGGTATCGTGCGTATTCACGGCCTGTCGGAAGTGATGCAAGGCGAAATGCTCGAGTTCCCGGGCAACGTGTACGGCCTCGCGCTGAACCTCGAGCGTGACTCGGTCGGCGCGGTTATTCTGGGCGAATACGAAAGCATTTCCGAAGGCGACATCGTCAAGACGACGGGCCGCATTCTCGAAGTGCCGGTGGGTCCGGAACTGATCGGCCGCGTGGTCGATGCACTTGGTGTTCCGATCGACGGCAAGGGCCCGGTCAACGCAAAGATGACCGACGCTATCGAAAAGATCGCGCCGGGCGTGATCTGGCGTAAGTCGGTGTCGCAGCCGGTGCAAACCGGTCTGAAGTCGATCGACGCGATGGTGCCGATCGGCCGTGGCCAGCGCGAGCTGATCATCGGCGACCGTCAGACCGGCAAGACCGCGGTGGCCGTCGACACGATCATCAACCAGAAGGGCAAGGACCTGATCTGTATTTACGTTGCGATCGGCCAGAAGGCTTCGTCGATCGTCAACGTGGTGCGCAAGCTCGAAGAAACCGGCGCGATGGCTTACACCATCGTCGTGGCGGCTTCGGCTTCGGAATCGGCTGCGATGCAGTACCTCGCACCGTACGCCGGCTGCACGATGGGCGAATACTTCCGCGACCGCGGTCAAGACGCGCTGATCATTTATGACGACTTGACCAAGCAAGCGTGGGCATACCGTCAGATCTCGCTGCTGCTGCGCCGCCCGCCGGGCCGCGAAGCGTACCCGGGCGACGTGTTCTACCTGCACTCGCGTCTGCTCGAGCGTGCAGCCCGCGTGTCGGAAGAGTATGTCGAGAAGTTCACCAACGGCGAAGTGAAGGGCAAGAGCGGTTCGCTGACCGCGCTGCCCGTGATCGAAACGCAAGCGGGCGACGTGACCGCGTTCGTGCCGACCAACGTGATTTCGATTACCGACGGCCAGATCTTCCTGGAAACCGACCTGTTCAACGCAGGTATCCGCCCGGCAATTAACGCCGGCGTGTCGGTGTCGCGAGTCGGTGGCGCTGCGCAGACCAAGGTCGTGAAGAAGCTGTCGGGCGGTATCCGTACCGACCTCGCGCAGTATCGTGAGCTGGCCGCATTCGCGCAGTTCGCGTCGGACCTCGACGAAGCGACCCGCAAGCAGCTCGAGCGCGGCCGCCGCGTGACGGAACTGCTGAAGCAGCCGCAGTATCAGCCGCTGCAGGTGTGGGAACTGTCGGTCGCGCTGTTCGCAGCGAACAACGGCTACCTCGACGATCTGGAAGTGAAAGACGTGCTGCCGTTCGAAAAGGGCCTGCGCGAATTCCTGAAGACGAGCCACGCCGATCTGATCAAGCGCATCGAAGATAACAAGGACTTGTCGAAGGACGACGAAGGCGCGCTGCACAACGCCCTCAAGGACTTCAAGAAGTCCGGCGCTTACTGATCCGCGTCCGCGAGACATAACCGGACCTCGAAACAGCGCGGGCCAGCCGTAACAGGCAGGTAGCAAGCCCCGCGCGGTTTCGATCAAGGAGCAAGCAATGGCTGGAATGAAGGAAATTCGCGGCAAGATCAAGAGCGTGCAAAACACGCGCAAGATCACCAAGGCGATGGAGATGGTGGCCGCATCGAAGATGCGCCGCGCCCAGGAACGCATGCGCGCTGCCCGTCCGTACGCCGACAAGGTCCGTGACATCGCTGCGCACATGAGCCGTGCGAACCCGGAGTACCGTCACCCGTTCATGGTGGCGAACGATGGCGTGAAGACCGCAGGTTTCATCCTCGTCACGACTGACAAAGGTCTGTGCGGCGGTATGAACACCAACGTGCTGCGCGCGTCGCTGCAGAAGTTCAAGGAACTGGAAGGTCTGGGTACGACGGTCGAAGCAACGGCGATCGGCGGCAAGGGTCTCGGTTTTCTGAACCGCCTGCGCGCGAAGGTCGCATCGAACGTCGTGCAGCTGGGCGACACGCCGCATCTCGAGAAGCTGATCGGCGCCGTCAAGGTGCAGCTCGACATGTACTCGGAAGGCAAGATCTCGGCGGTGTACCTGGCGTACACGCGCTTCGTCAACACGATGAAGCAGGAAGCCGTGATCGAACAGTTGCTGCCGCTGACGGCCGACAAGTTCGAGGCGAACGCGGAAGGCGACAAGACGACGCCGAGCACTTCGTGGGATTACATCTACGAGCCGGACGCGCAGACGGTGGTCGACGAACTGCTGGTGCGTTATGTCGAAGCGCTGGTCTATCAGGCCGTCGCCGAGAACATGGCTTCGGAGCAGTCGGCACGGATGGTCGCGATGAAGGCCGCTTCGGACAACGCGAAGACGGTCATCAGCGAATTGCAGCTCGTGTACAACAAGAGCCGGCAAGCCGCGATCACGAAGGAATTGTCGGAAATCGTCGGCGGCGCCGCCGCGGTTTGAGTGTAGCGACCCGCGTCTAGCGAGTTGTTCGCGATCACGCATACGAACGAACATAGCTGCGGGCAACCCACCGTGCCGTAGCGCGAGTGAAGAATTGAGTATCTAAAGGAAAAGCGATGAGTACAACTGCTTTGGTAGAAGGCAAGATCGTACAGTGCATCGGCGCGGTGATCGACGTGGAATTCCCGCGCGAACACATGCCGAAGGTGTATGACGCGCTCATTCTCGAAGGTTCGGAACTGACGCTCGAAGTCCAGCAGCAGCTGGGCGACGGCATCGTCCGTACCATCTGTCTGGGTTCGTCCGACGGTCTGCGCCGCGGCGTCGTGGTGAAGAACACCGCGAAGCCGATCAGCGTGCCGGTCGGCAAGCCGACTCTCGGCCGCATCATGGACGTGCTTGGCCGTCCGATCGACGAAGCCGGTCCGATCGCCAGCGACACGCTGCGTTCGATCCACCAGAAGGCGCCGGCGTTCGACGAACTGTCGCCGTCGACCGAACTGCTCGAAACGGGTATCAAGGTTATCGACCTGATCTGCCCGTTCGCAAAGGGCGGCAAGGTGGGTCTGTTCGGCGGTGCAGGCGTGGGCAAGACCGTCAACATGATGGAACTGATCAACAACATCGCGAAGGAACACGGCGGTTACTCCGTGTTCGCGGGCGTGGGCGAGCGGACCCGTGAAGGGAACGACTTCTACCACGAAATGAAAGACTCGAACGTTCTCGACAAGGTCGCGCTGGTGTACGGCCAGATGAACGAGCCGCCGGGCAACCGTCTGCGCGTGGCGCTGACCGGCCTGACGATGGCCGAGCACTTCCGTGACGAAGGCCTCGACGTGCTGTTCTTCGTCGACAACATCTACCGTTTCACGCTGGCCGGTACTGAAGTGTCGGCACTGCTGGGCCGGATGCCGTCGGCAGTGGGTTATCAGCCGACGCTGGCTGAAGAAATGGGCAAGCTGCAAGAGCGTATTACGTCGACCAAGACTGGCTCGATCACGTCGGTGCAGGCCGTGTACGTCCCTGCGGATGACTTGACCGACCCGTCGCCGGCTACGACCTTCGGCCACCTTGACGCAACGGTGGTGCTGTCGCGTGACATCGCTTCGCTGGGTATCTACCCGGCGGTCGATCCGCTCGATTCGACGTCGCGTCAGATCGACCCGCACGTGATCGGCGAAGAGCACTACACGATCACGCGCGCCGTGCAGCAGACGCTGCAGCGCTACAAGGAATTGCGCGACATTATCGCGATTCTGGGCATGGACGAACTGTCGCCGGAAGACAAGCTGTCGGTCGCGCGCGCGCGGCGGATCCAGCGTTTCCTGTCGCAGCCGTTCCACGTCGCGGAAGTGTTCACGGGCTCGCCGGGCAAGTACGTGCCGCTGAAGGAAACCATCCGCGGCTTCAAGATGATCGTCGCAGGCGAATGCGATCATCTGCCGGAGCAGGCGTTTTACATGGTCGGCACGATCGACGAAGCCTTCGAAAAGGCCAAGAAGATCCAGTAACGGTTGGCGCGTCGGCAGGAAGGCGCGGGTTTGCAGCGGCGGGCGGGTTGTACCGGTACTCGGTAGTCGGTAATCACGCGTTCGCTGCGAGTCCTGCGCCACACGCATCACGCTCAACCCGAACGGGAGTCGGCGCCAAGGCCCCACTCTCGACAGGAGTCGATACTTTATGGCAACTATCAAGGTAGACGTCGTCAGCGCGGAAGAGCAGATCTTCTCGGGCCAGGCGAAGTTCGTTGCGCTGCCGGGCGAAGCGGGCGAGCTCGGCATTCTGCCGGGCCACACGCCGCTGATCACGCGGATTCGTCCGGGTGCGGTGCGCATCGAGGCTGAGAACGGCGAAGAGGAATTCGTGTTCGTCGCCGGCGGCATTCTCGAGGTGCAACCCGGCGCGGTGACGGTTCTGGCCGATACCGCGATCCGCGGCAAGGATCTCGACGAGGCGAAGGCCGAGCAGGCTCGCAAGCGCGCAGAAGAGGCGCTGCAGAACACCGGCTCGAATCTTGAATACGCAACCGCGCAAGCGGAACTCGCGTACGCAACGGCGCAACTCGCCGCGATCCAACGGTTGCGCAAGCTGCGCGGACAGCATTAAGCATTAAGAAGAACCACAGGAAGTACTGAAGCTGAAAGCAGCCCTCGTGGCTGCTTTTTTTTCGCCTGCTGCCCCGTGGCCCGTCGCTCGCAACCTGCAGCCTGCCGTCGCTCACCGCTCGCCATCCATCGCCCGCCACTCGCCGCTCTCGCCACCAGCGGAAAGCTCGCAAGATTTAGCCATCCCTCGGCATCACGCCCCAGCCAATAATCACCCATGAAAGCTGCGGGTAAGCCTTGATGCCACTCGCCCGCGCGTCGATGCACAATCGGTGCGGCACCGATTTCCACAAGCGGGAACCGCAATCATCAGGAGACAAGCACCATGGCGACTCAGATTGCCGGCGCCGCTGCGCTCATCGTACCGAAAGACGGGCGCTCATACGTGCGCGGCTCGACTGACATCCCGTTGAGCGAAGCGACGCTGGGGCACTTCCTGCACGACACCGCGCGTCGCTTTCCAGACCGGCCGGCAGTGGTATTTCGCGAGCAGGGGATTCGCTGGACCTGGCAGGAATTCGCCGACGAAGTCGACATCCTGGCAGCCGGATTTGCCGCGCTCGGCATCGTGAAGGGCGACCGGGTCGGCATCTGGTCGCCTAATCGGATCGAATGGCTTTTGACGCAGTTCGCGACGGCGCGGCTCGGCGCGATTCTCGTCAACATCAATCCCGCCTATCGGCTCGCCGAGCTCGAATACGCGCTGAACAAGGTCGGCTGCAAGGCAATCGTCGCGGCAGAGCGCTTCAAAACGTCGATGTACCTGCAGATGCTGCAAGAGTTGGCGCCCGAGCTCGCGACGCACGCACCGGCCGATCTACATGCCGCCCGTCTGCCCGACTTGCGCATCGTGATCCGCATGTGCGACACCGATACCCCGGGCATGCTGTGCTTTTCCGAGGTGATCGAGCAGGGCCGCGTCTCACTCGATCGCACCGCCCTCGACGCGATCGGCGCCACGTTGTCGCCGCACGATCCGATCAACATCCAGTTCACCAGCGGCACGACCGGTAACCCCAAAGGCGCCACGCTCACGCACAGCAACGTGATCAACAATGCGCGCTACATCGCGATGGCGATGCGCCTGACCGAACAGGATTCGCTGTGCATTCCGGTGCCGCTGTATCACTGCTTCGGCATGGTGCTGGCGGTGCTGGCCTGCGTATCGGTGGGCGCGAACATGGTGTTTCCGGGCGAGGCCTTCGATCCCGGCGCAACGCTCGCCGCAGTCTCCGAGGAACACTGCACCGCGCTGCACGGCGTACCGACGATGTTTATCGCCGAGCTCGATCATCCGGACTTTGCGCGCTTTGATCTGTCGCGCCTGCGCACCGGCATCATGGCCGGCTCGCCGTGCCCGATCGAAACCATGAAGACGGTTGTCTCGAAAATGCACCTGAACGAGATCACGATCGCCTATGGCATGACTGAAACGAGCCCGGTGTCATTCCAAAGCGCTACCACCGACCCGCTGGACAAGCGCACGACCACGGTGGGCCGGATCCAGCCGCACCTGGAAGTGAAGGTAATCGACGCGGCCGGCGACATCGTACCGGTCGGCACGACGGGCGAACTGTGCACGAAGGGCTATTCGGTGATGCAGGGCTACTGGAACGACGAAGCGAAGAGTCGCGAGAGCATCGTCGACGGCTGGATGCACACCGGCGACCTCGCCACGCTCGATGCCGACGGCTACTGCAATATCGTCGGCCGCCTGAAAGACATGCTGATCCGCGGCGGCGAGAACGTCTACCCGCGCGAAATCGAGGAATTCCTGTTTCGCCACCCGAAGATCCAGAGCGTGCAGGTGTTCGGCGTGCCGGATGCGAAATATGGCGAAGAAGTCTGTGCGTGGATTGTGTTGCGCGCCGGCGAGCATGCGGAGACGGAAGAAATCCAGGCGTTCTGCCGCGGCCAGATTGCGCACTACAAGGTGCCGAAGTACATCCGCTTCGTCGACGAATTGCCGATGACGGTGACCGGCAAGGTCCAGAAGTTCGTCATGCGGGAGCGGATGATTGAGGAGCTGCAGCTGAGCGCGGGCAAGACCGCTTGACCAAGCTTGACCAAAACACCGCGACTGCCCGATGCGGCGGCCGCATCGGTACGTACCGCAACGCGCAGCGCATACTCGAGCCGGGCGTTGCCGCGGCCGCACGCACTGCACAAAAACCGCCCGACGCTGCATTGCGCAAACGTTTGGCGAGGCAAAAAAAAAGCGGGCCTGGAGCCCGCTAAAAACCACACGCTACGGGGTTAGCGCGAGGAGACCAAAGGAGGAATCGACTGAGCGACGCATTCGCCGCCAACACGACTCCAACAGGGATGCCCCTTTTCAGGGACCCGGCAATCTGCCGACCGGCTTAGCGAAGGTATCCGCTCACACCACACACCAAGCCACATCCGTGTTGAACCCGTGAGAGGCATTGTGGGCGAATTAAACCGGGAACACGGTAACAAAGTGTTTCAGGTTGTAACGCCCGCCAGATAAGGCTCTCCGGGATTTTTTGCCGTTTTGTACCGCTGAAAACAACCTTTTTACCGGGCCTGAAAAAGCCATTAAATTTCTATTTACCGCTTCTATTTGCGCTGGATATTGCGCTGCATCTTGGCGAGGGCTTACGGAAATTGTTACCGAGGCGACGGGATCTGGCTAGAAGTGAGTTGAAAGAAGCGTAGTCGCTCGCGATTTTTTTGCAACCGAGAAAACCCCTGCGTAAGCGAAAAATGATGCGGTGCAGGAAGCGCTTCCAGCGCCAGACGATGCGCGACGGATTGCAGCGTGGGCTTAATCAGCGCGCGTTTAAGCGCGCCGCCGCCGGTTACAGGATCACGTCGTCTGATTCCCCAATGCGGGCGGCCGCTGTCGGCGCAGCCCTGACTCATTTCAGCCACTTGTCGGAAATTCCCTGGTACTCGCCGCTTTCTCGCGCAAGATGCAGCCATTGGTCGACATATTGCTGGAACGTGGTATCTCCGCGGGGCACCATCCACGCTTTTTCGCCGTACTGAAAGGGTTTATCGGGATGCACTGAGCACAAGCCGGGATTCAGCTTCTGCTGCAGCAACGTTTCTGATGCGTCGGTCACCATCACGTCCGCCTTGCCGGCGAGGATCTGCTTGAAGACCGTCACGTTATCCGGATAGACGGTGAGCCTGGCGTGCGGGAACGCCTGCCGCGCGAAGCGCTCGTTAGTGCCGCCCGGGTTGAAGATCACCCGCGTGTCGGGCTGGTCGATCTGCTCGACCGTTTGATACTTGTTCACATCGTCGCAACGAACGATCGGCGTCTTGCCGTCCACCTGATAGGCAGACGTGAAAAACGCGCGCTTCTGCCGTTCGAGCGTAGTCGATACGCCGCCCACCGCGACGTCGCATTTCGCGACGAAGTCGTTCAGCAGGTTCGGCCACGTCGTCTTGATGAACTGCGTTTTCACGCCGAGCGACTTCGCGAGCGATTCGGTCATGTCGATGTCGATGCCCTCGAACTGGCCGTCGGCCCGATAGTACGAGTACGGCTTGTAGTCGCCCGTGGTGCAGGCGCGCAGCGTGCCGCGAGCGATGATTTCGTCGAGCCGCGATGGCGCGGCCGCGGCGCCTGCCACCGCCGTGGTGCCTGGCGCCGCGCTGCTCTGCGCGTGCGCCGCAATCGCGTTGAACAGCACGCCAGCCAGCGCGCCGGTTAAAACGCTCAACAACATCACCGTGGTTTTCTTCATGGAGCTCCCCGTGGTCCGATCGCCTGCATGCCAGAAGTCAGCCGGCGTCGAAGCGCGCTGAAGGGCGCAAAAGGGCACTAAAGACTGCCGGCGGCGATGCACCATACCCCGAGCATCACGCGCCGTCCATTCGTGAGGTTCGCGATTTTCGCCCGCAAGGTTGCGCCCTTCGCGCTGCGCCGCCTGTGTGTCGGTGTCACATCCGGACACCGCATCCGCCGCGTCCGCTAAAATGCTCCTTTGTCTTTTTGCCTTCGCGCGCCCGCACCGTGGCTCATCAACTTCTGAACGACACTTTTCTGCGCGCGCTGCTGCGCCAGCCGACGGACTACACGCCGATCTGGCTGATGCGCCAGGCGGGCCGTTACCTGCCCGAATACAACGCAACGCGCAGCCGGGCCGGCAGCTTCCTCGGCCTCGCGAAAAACCCCGACTACGCGACCGAAGTAACCTTGCAGCCGCTCGAGCGTTATCCGCTGGACGCTGCGATCCTGTTCTCGGACATCCTGACGATTCCTGACGCGATGGGGCTCGGCCTCGACTTCGCAGCGGGCGAGGGCCCGAAGTTCGCCTACCCGGTGCGCAGCGAAGCGGATGTCGCGCGTCTCGCCGTGCCGGACATCGAGGCCACGCTAGGCTACGTGACCGCTGCGGTCAGCCAGATCCGCCGTGCACTGACCGATGCGCAAGGCCGCCAGCGGGTGCCGCTGATCGGCTTTTCCGGCAGCCCGTGGACGCTTGCGTGCTACATGGTGGAAGGCGGCGGCTCCGACGATTTCCGCACGGTGAAGTCGATGCTGTACAGCCGCCCGGACCTGATGCAGCGCATTCTCGAGATCAACGCACGCTCGGTTACCGCGTACCTGAACGCGCAGATCGAAGCCGGCGCTCAGGCCGTGATGATTTTCGACACATGGGGTGGCGCGCTGGCGGACGGCATCTATCAGCGCTTCTCACTGCATTACATCGAGCAGGTAGTGAGTGGCCTGAAGCGCGAACACGAAGGCAACCGCGTGCCCGTCATCACGTTCACGAAGGGCGGCGGCCACTGGCTCGAAGAGATCGCATCAAGTGGCGTCGACGCGGTCGGACTCGACTGGACGGTGAATCTGGATCGCGCGCGCGAGCGCGTCGCGGGAAAGGTCGCGCTCCAG
The DNA here is from genome assembly GCF_054782355.1 of Paraburkholderia jirisanensis. NCBI lineage: Bacteria > Pseudomonadati > Pseudomonadota > Betaproteobacteria > Burkholderiales > Burkholderiaceae > Paraburkholderia > Paraburkholderia jirisanensis. The sequence continues at coordinate 96,907 of NZ_BAAGSQ010000002.1, forward strand.
GGCAACATCGATCCATCGGTGCTGTTTGCCCCGCCGGCGACGATTCGCAGCGAAGCACGCGCGGTGCTCGACAGCTATGGAAATCACCCGGGGCACGTGTTCAATCTGGGCCATGGCATCTCGCAGTTCACGCCGCCGGAGCACGTTGCCGAGCTGGTCGACGAGGTGCACCGGCATAGTCGTGCGGTGCGTGCTGCGGGACACGTTTAGGCATCCCGCATAACACGACAAATGTGTCGGTATTGTTGCAATGCAATGAAGTGGGCTCTCGCCCTAAGGGGAAAATTGCATTCCACAGGCCGTCGAATGGCGTTCCGGCAGATGTCAAGACTTGACTTATACACATTCATCACGCTGCGCCGCGGTAGAACCTTCAGTCGTCATATTGTTCTTGCCAAACCCGGCAATTTTTAGTCAGTGCCTTGGTGCATAAGGGTTTGGCGGGGGCGCGAACGAGCGTGCGGTAAACCGCACGGAGGCCGGTGCGAAGCGCTTTCCGGCCTGCCGCCGCCGACTTCTCAACAAAGTTATCCACAGGGCGTCGAAGCGCACAATTGTTCAGCCGAATCCTAAACTTAGCGCCGATTGTAATGTTTCACTTTAACTTCGGCTGGCTAGCCCTTTGTTCGCTGTCGGCGGCTTCTGGCCTGCTCACCTATGTCGACTGAACCGGTGAACCGCGTGTTCGTTCGGGTCGCGCTGGACCATCCGCTGGCTGTTCTATTCGACTACCGCTGCGATCCGCGCCACGCGCCGCAGCCGGGGCTGCTCGTCAGTGTGCCGTTCGGCAAGCGGTCGGTGGTGGGGCTGGTATGGGAAGTGACCGCTCACAGCGAGGTGCCGGACGAGCGTCTGCGCGACGTCGAAAGCGTGTGCACTGCATGCCCCGCGCTGTCGAAGCAGTGGCTCGAGTTGACCGCCTTTGCCGCGGACTATTATCAGCGCGGCCTTGGCGAAGTCGCGTTGCCGGCGTTGCCACAGGCGCTGCGCGACGCGCAACGCTGGACGCGGCTGCTCGCGCCTGAGCAGCGCTACCGGCTGTTGCCCGCCGGCCGCGACGCGCTGCCCGATGCGGTGCCACCGCGCGCCACCGCGCTGCGCCGGTTGGCTGACGAGCTGATCGCGGCCGCCACGCTGTCGTCCGGCGATGCGCGCGCCTTGCATCCGAAAGCGATCGCCACTCTCGACGCATGGTGTGACAAAGGCTGGGTCGCGCTGGAAGTGACCGAGGCAGCCGCCGTCGCGCCGCATGTCGCGACCGCGATCGCCGCCGAGACCGCTGCCGAGACCGCTAGTGGGACAGCCGCCGCGACTGGGACCACCGCCACGACTGGGATCACCGCCACGACCGAGACCGAGACCGCCGCGGTGGTCGCCGTCGCAACCACCGCTTCTCCCGATCTCACCGGACTACCGCAACTAACCGACGAGCAAGCCGCCGCCGTCGATGCAATCGCCGCAGCCGAAGGCTTTGCGCCATTCCTGTTGCATGGCGTGACGGGCAGCGGCAAGACCGAGGTGTATCTGCGGGCGCTCGCCGCACTACTCGCTGCCCGCCCGCACGCGCAAGGCCTGGTGCTGGTCCCGGAAATCAACCTGACGCCGCAATTCGAAGCCGCCTTCCGTGCGCGCTTCGCCGCGCTCGACGCCGGCGCAATCGTCACGCTCCACAGCGGTCTCGCCGAAGGCGAACGCGCGCGCAACTGGTTTGCCGCGCACACCGGGCGGGCGCGCATCGTACTCGGCACGCGCCTCGCGGTGCTCGCATCACTACCGCAACTGGCAATCGTAGTGGTCGACGAAGAGCACGACCCCGCCTACAAGCAGCAGGAAGGCCTGCGCTATTCGGCGCGCGATCTGGCGATCTGGCGCGCCAAACAATTGGGCGTGCCGGTCGTGCTGGGCTCGGCGACGCCATCGCTGGAAAGCTGGTGGCAGGCGGATCAGGGCCGCTACCGTCGGCTGACGCTATCGCGCCGCGCAGTGGCCGACGCCACGCTGCCGACGGTCAAGCTGATCGATCTGGAAGAAGAACGGCGACGCGGACGCGCTTCGGTCGAAGGTTTATCCGGCCCGCTACTCGCGGCACTGAAAGCGCGCCTCGAGCGCGGCGAACAAAGCCTCGTGTTCCTGAACCGCCGCGGCTACGCGCCGCAGCTCGCATGCGATGCATGCGGCTGGGTGGCCGGCTGTCCCCGATGCAGCGCGTATGTGGTGCTGCACAAACCCGAGCGCACGTTGCGCTGCCACCACTGCGGCTGGGAAGCGCGCATCCCGCGCTCGTGCCCGGAGTGCGGCAACGTCGATCTCGCACCGCTGGGCCGCGGCACGCAACGCATCGAAGAAACGCTCGCGAAGGTGCTGCCAACTGCCCGCGTGCTGCGCATCGATGCCGACAGCACGCGCCGCAAGGGCAGCGCGCAGGCGCTTTTTTCCGACGTGCACGCGGGCGAGGTCGATATCCTGGTCGGCACGCAGATGATTGCGAAGGGACATGATTTCCGGCGCGTATCGCTGGTCGGCGTGCTGAACACGGACACCGCGCTGTTCTCGCACGACTTCCGCGCGAGCGAGCGGCTATTTGCGCAGCTGATGCAGGTCAGTGGCCGCGCCGGCCGCGCCGGTTTGCCGGGCGAAGTGTTGGTGCAGACGCGTTACCCGCGTCATGCGCTATATCACGCGCTGGGACGTCACGATTACGTCGGCTTTGCGGGCGCCACGCTCACCGAGCGCCGCGACGCGCATTTGCCGCCGTTCGTCTATCAGGCGATGTTGCGCGCCGAGGGTCGCACGCTGGAAGCCGCGCTGGCCTTCCTGCAACAGGCGGCCGCCTTGCTGTCGGAGATCCCGGCTGCAGAACGCGTGACCGCGTACGATGCGGTGCCGCTGACGATCGTCAAGGTGATGCATGTGCATCGCGCGCAGCTGCTGGTGGAAAGCGCTTCACGCGCCGCGCTGCAGGCCACCTTACGCGCGTGGCAGCCGCTGTTGCGCCCGCTGAAGGGCGTACTGCGCTGGAGCATCGAGGTGGACCCGCTCGATATCTGACGCGCGCGGCAGGCTTCCCGCGCGACACACTCAATACCGCAACCGGTCACGCGCCGCGCGAGCGCGCAGGCGCGCCTTATTCGCGTACCGGACGGCAGCTGGCGCCGCCATTCCCGCGTTCCAGAGGCCGCGGCCCGCGACGGCAGGCTTACGGCGGTTGGGTTGCGCCGGCTGTTGATACCGCGCCGACAAACTGCATTCGATCGAACAAAGCATTCCGGACCTCGCTGGCTCCAGCGCGGGCACCGATCGCGCGGCCGACACCCGCCATCTTATTCATTCCAACCGTAACGCCCTCGCGTACGCGTTGCTCACGCGGCGTTAGCCTGCGTGTTCACTGCCTGCCGGAGCGCGGCCGAGGTTTTCCGCCTCGCGCTGCATGACCGGGCGCGCAACCGTGCGCGTCGCACCGCGGATGAAGATCACTGCGCACGCCGCGCACATCGTCCAGATTCCAGCGACAACCAAAAGCTTTTCCATTTCACCCACCCTGATTGCCGGTCGTTTTTACTTGCTTGACGCGACTTCGCGTATTGCTTACCTGGTTATCGGCCTGGGCCGGGGTTGCCGTAGGGTGCAACGCAAAAAGATTTGCCAGGGAAAGTACCAAGCCGATCAGGCCTCCGGCGGGACCGGTGTAACCGCCGTAACTCCTTGTCCATAAAGCGTTTCAACGGGGTGCAACCATTCTCGCAAACTGGTTGCACCTTTTTATTGGGAGAGTTACGATTCGCCAACTTTTCAGTCTCTGGCCGGCCTCCACGCGCTGGCGAATCAAGAAGGAAACATGGCTAGCACGACCCTTGGCGTCAAAGTCGACGATTTGCTGCGCGCCCGGCTGAAAGACGCCGCCGCCCGTCTGGAACGCACTCCGCACTGGCTGATCAAGCAGGCGATCTTCGCGTATCTCGAAAAGATTGAGCACGGCCAGCTGCCTCCCGAGTTGTCCGGCACGCACGGCACCACCGATCTGTCGGAAGGCGCAGCGGTTACCGACGAAGAAGGAGCATCTCACCCGTTTCTCGAATTCGCACAAAGCGTGCAGCCGCAATCGGTACTGCGCGCGGCAATCACGGCGGCGTACCGGCGTCCAGAACCGGAGTGCGTGCCGTTCCTGCTAGGCCAGGCGCGCCTGCCCGCAAACCTCGCGAACGACGTGCAGGCGCTGGCGGCGAAGCTGGTTGAAACGCTGCGCAGCAAGCGTTCGGGCGGCGGCGTCGAAGGGCTGATTCACGAGTTTTCGCTGTCGAGCCAGGAAGGCGTCGCGCTGATGTGCCTCGCCGAAGCGCTGCTGCGCATTCCCGATCGCGCCACGCGCGACGCACTGATCCGCGACAAGATCAGCAAGGGCGACTGGAAGTCGCACGTCGGCCACGCGCCGTCGATGTTCGTCAACGCGGCGACCTGGGGGCTGATGATCACCGGCAAGCTGGTCACGACCAATAGCGAAGCGGGGCTGTCGTCGGCGCTGACGCGGCTGATCGGCAAGGGCGGCGAGCCGCTGATCCGCAAGGGCGTCGACATGGCGATGCGCCTGATGGGCGAGCAGTTCGTCACCGGCGAGAACATTTCGGAAGCGCTCGCCAACAGCCGCAAGTACGAAGCGCGCGGCTTTCGCTACTCGTACGACATGCTCGGCGAAGCGGCCACTACCGAGGCAGACGCGCAGCGCTACTACGCGTCGTACGAACAGGCGATCCACGCGATCGGCAAGGCGGCCGGCGGCCGCGGCATCTACGAAGGCCCGGGCATTTCGATCAAGCTGTCCGCGCTGCATCCGCGCTATTCGCGCGCGCAGCAGGAACGCACGATGAGCGAGCTGCTGCCGCGTGTGCGGGCGCTCGCGGTACTCGCGCGCCGTTACGACATCGGCCTGAACATCGACGCGGAAGAAGCAGACCGCCTCGAACTGTCGCTGGATCTGCTGGAGGCGCTGTGCTTCGATCCGGAGCTGGCGGGCTGGAATGGTATCGGTTTCGTGGTGCAGGCTTACCAGAAGCGCTGCCCATTCGTGATCGACTACGTGATCGATCTGGCGCGGCGCAGCCGGCACCGCATCATGGTGCGGCTGGTGAAGGGCGCGTACTGGGATAGCGAAATCAAGCGCGCGCAGGTGGACGGTCTCGAAGGCTATCCGGTGTACACGCGCAAGATCTACACGGACGTGTCGTATGTCGCCTGCGCGAAGAAACTGCTCGGGGCACCCGATGCGGTATATCCGCAGTTCGCCACGCACAATGCGCATACGCTGGCGGCGATCTATCACCTCGCCGGGCAGAACTACTATCCCGGCCAATACGAGTTTCAGTGCCTGCACGGCATGGGCGAGCCGCTGTACGAGGAAGTCACCGGTCGCGACAAGATGAACCGGCCGTGCCGCGTGTACGCACCGGTCGGCACGCATGAAACGCTGCTTGCGTACCTCGTGCGGCGTCTGCTGGAAAACGGCGCGAATACGTCGTTCGTGAACCGTATCGCCGACGAAAGCGTGCCGGTCAAGGAGCTGGTCGCCGATCCGGTCGACGAGGCATCGAAGATCGTGCCGCTCGGCGCGCCGCACGCGAAAATTCCGTTGCCGCGCAATCTGTATGGCGCGGAGCGCCTCAATTCGATGGGCCTCGATCTGTCCAACGAGCATCGGCTCGCGTCGCTGTCGTCGGCGCTGCTGGCGAGCGCGCATCACCCGTGGCGTGCCGCGCCGATGCTGGCCGACGACGACATCCCCGTCGGCCCGGCGCGCGACGTGCGCAATCCGGCCGATCAGCGCGACCTGGTCGGTACGGTCGCCGACGCGACGCCGGAACAGGTCAGCGCCGCGCTGGCACACGCCGTAGCCGCCGCGCCGATCTGGCAGGCCACACCGGTCGAAGCCCGCGCCGATTGCCTCGCGCGCGCGGCCGACCTGCTTGAAGCGCAGATGCACACGTTGATGGGCCTGGTCGTGCGCGAGGCGGGCAAGTCGCTGGCCAACGCGGTATCGGAAATCCGCGAGGCGATCGATTTCCTGCGCTACTACTCCACCCAGATCCGCGGCGAGTTCTCGAACGACACGCACCGGCCGCTTGGCCCCGTGGTGTGCATCAGCCCGTGGAATTTTCCGCTGGCAATCTTCATGGGTCAGGTGGCCGCGGCGCTGGCGGCAGGCAACACGGTGCTCGCCAAGCCCGCCGAACAAACCCCGCTGATCGCCGCGCAAGCGGTGCGTATCCTGCGCGAAGCAGGCGTACCCGCAGGCGCAGTACAACTGCTGCCCGGCGACGGCGAAACCGTAGGCGCAGCGCTGGTGGCCGACGCGCGTACCTGCGGCGTGATGTTCACCGGTTCGACCGAAGTCGCGCGGCTGATCAACCGCACGTTGTCCGGCCGCCTCGACGCCGACGGCAAGCCGATTCCGCTGATCGCCGAAACCGGCGGCCAGAACGCGATGATCGTCGACTCGTCGGCACTCGCGGAGCAGGTGGTGGCGGACGTACTGCAGTCGTCTTTCGATTCGGCTGGTCAACGCTGTTCGGCGTTGCGCGTTCTTTGTCTGCAGGAAGACGTTGCGGAGCGCACGCTGGAAATGCTGAAAGGCGCGATGAAAGAGCTCGCGGTAGGCAATCCGGACCGTCTGTCGGTGGACGTCGGCCCGGTGATCGACGCGCAGGCCAAGCGCGGCATCGACGCGCACGTCGCGGCGATGCGCGAGAAAGGCCGCACGGTCGAGCAACTGCCAATGCCGGAAGGCTGCGCATCCGGCACCTTCGTACCGCCGACGCTGATCGAACTCGACAGCATCGACGAATTGAAGCGCGAGGTGTTCGGCCCGGTGCTGCATGTGGTGCGTTACCGCCGCAGCGCGCTCGACAAGCTGCTCGAGCAGATCCGCGCGACCGGCTATGGCCTGACGCTCGGCATTCACACGCGTATCGACGAGACGATTGCGCACGTGATCGGCGCGGCGCACGTGGGCAACATCTACGTGAACCGCAACGTGATCGGCGCGGTCGTCGGCGTACAGCCGTTTGGCGGCGAAGGGCTGTCGGGCACGGGGCCGAAGGCGGGCGGCGCGCTGTATCTGCAGCGGCTGCTGACGCGGCGTCCGGCAGGCTTGCCGAAGTCGCTCGCACAGACCCTGGTGGCCGACACGCGGCCGCCCGCGCAAAATGGCGACGGCGCGGCAGCCGACCATCCGGCCGGCGCGCTGATCGCGTTGCGCGACTGGCTGATTGCGGAGCGTGAGCCGGTGCTGGCGGCGCGTTGCGACGGTTACCTGTCGCACGTACCGGCCGGCGCGACTGCGGTGCTGTCCGGCCCGACCGGCGAGCGCAACACATACACGCTTGGGCCCCGCGGCACGGTGCTGTGCGTCGCGTCGACGCCGGGTGGTGCGCGAGTGCAACTGGCGGCGGCGTTGGCGACCGGCAACCACGCGTTGTTCTCCGGCGCGGCAGGCGAACAGTTGGCCAGCGCGCTGCCGGCCTCGCTCAAGCGCCACGCGAGCGTACAGAACAGCGCCGATGCCACCTACGACGCGGTGCTGTTCGAAGGCGACAGCGACGAACTGCTGACGCTGGTGAAGGACATCGCGAAGCGGCCGGGCCCGATCGTATCGGTGCAAGGCGTGGCGGCCCGAGCACTGGAAGACGGTGACGAAGACTACGCGCTCGAGCGTCTGCTGACGGAACGCTCGGTAAGCGTGAACACGGCGGCGGCAGGCGGCAATGCAAATTTGATGACGATCGGCTGAGCGAACCTTTCCCGACCGACTCAATAAAACGGTAGCGGCACGGCGACCCCGAAGGCTGCTCCATCCACACCAGGTACCAAGGAGATGATATGCAACACACGATGAAAAAGCTGGCAGGCGCAACGCTGGTTGCGGTCATGTCGCTCGCGGGGGTAGCGCAGGCACAGCAGGCTGAAGACGTGAAGATCGGCTTCGCCGGTCCGATGACGGGTGCGCAGGCCCACTACGGCAAGGATTTCCAGAACGGCATCACGTTGGCTGTGGAAGACATGAACGCGACCAAGCCGGTGATCGGCGGCAAGCCGGTGCGCTTCGTGCTGGACGTGGCGGACGACCAGGCGGATCCGCGCACCGGCACGACGGTCGCGCAGAAGCTGGTGGACGACGGCATCAAGGGCATGCTCGGCCACTTCAACTCGGGCACGACGATTCCGGCCTCGCGCATCTACGCGAACGCGGGCATTCCGCAGATCTCGATGGCGACGGCGCCTGAGTACACGCAACAAGGCTTCAAGACGACCTTCCGGATGATGACGTCCGACACGCAGCAAGGTTCGGTGGCCGGCACGTTTGCGGTGAAGAACCTCGGCATGAAGAAGATCGCGATTGTCGACGACCGCACCGCGTACGGCCAGGGTCTGGCTGACCAGTTCGAGAAGGCGGTGAAGGCGTCGGGCGGCACGATCGTCGACCGCGAGTTCACCAACGACAAGGCGGTCGACTTCAAGGCAATCCTGACCAAGCTGAAGTCGAAGAACCCGGACCTGATCTACTACGGCGGCGCCGATTCGCAGGCGGGCCCGATGGTCAAGCAGATGAAGACGCTGGGCGTGAAGGCGCCGCTGATGGGCGGCGAAATGGTGCGTACGCCGACCTTCCTGCAGATCGCGGGTGACTCGGCGAACGGCACGGTGGCTTCGCTGGCCGGCCTGCCGCTGGAAGAAATGCCGGGCGGCAAGGACTACACCGACAAGTACAAGAAGCGCTTCAACGAAGACGTGCAGACGTACTCGCCGTATGCGTACGACGGCGCGATGGCGATGTTCGACGCGATGAAGAAGGCGAACTCGACCGACCCGGCGAAGTATCTGCCGGTACTGGCGAAGACCAACATGGCGGCGGTGACGGCCAAGGACCTTGCGTATGACAGCAAGGGCGACCTGAAGAACGGTGGCATCACGCTGTACAAGGTGGTCGACGGCAAGTGGACGACGCTGCAAAGCGTGGGTGGGAAGTAAGCCGACTGCGCTGCGTGTGACGAGCGGGGCCCTGTGAGGTTGTGACTCACGGGGCTTTTTTGTTGGCGCTTTGCGGATCGCCTTCGGTTTGTCCGGTGCGAGATGTGCGAAAGGTGAGTCTGGGAAAGCTCAGAATACGTTGGTGATAGGGACGTCTTTTGGGGCAACCACAGGACCAAGCCTTTTGGCATTCCTGACGTTGCGGCAATCTTCGAAATCAGACTCGACTTCGTCGGTAACGCTTTTCATAGACTAGCGTGCGGTTTCCCATCGTCACTTTCCGGGTGATGCGGTGGCGTCCGGTATTGGCTATTGCGGTATTCGGAACTTGGGTGCGCTTCCCGCTGTTGTATTCCTGTACGAACCGGCTTGAAGTGACCTCGATTCCAAGCTTGTTAAACAGCTCTGCCGCGATACTTTCCAAGGATCCAGCTGCCATTTGCCGGCCGGCGAACTTGTTAATGGGCGTTCTAGCGAATGCGCCCTTGCTGATCCCGACAAGCGCGCCGTCCTCGACGAGATGAGCCAGTAACCCGCCCAATGTGCGAAGAGCTTCCCATCCACGCAAACTCTCGGCGCAAGACGACCGCGCCTGAGATATTGAGCGCCGGATGCGGTCGTCGAGCTTCATGAGTCAACTCCTCTCTGTCTTTTGAACAGAGAGCTTAATTGATGACAATACGGCGACACTGACGCAGTTGCGCTCCGTGCACCTTCCGATGAAGTTCGCTTCGCGAGGTATGTGTCTGTTATCGCAACGTTTGTGAATCGGCTTTTGCTCGCTCAAGAGCAACGAGGCAGGCAGCTTTTGAATTGGTATGCACCGACTTCTGCGCGCTCTTTACCGCGGCGATTGTGCTGCCTAGATACGTTAATACGTCGTCTGGCGAGGGCTCGATAAAGGGCACACCACAGACCGCGTCGAAGTTAGTGATGGGGGTGCCATCGAGCACAGTAAGCACAGCATCTGGATTTTTTGGCAACGCTTGTGCAAGGGCGATCGTCAATTCTGCAGAATTGCCCGCGTCTGTGCCTTTCGCGAGCCGCGGTGCTAGCTGAATCCACTCGCTCTGCCCCGCCGCAATGCGATCGAGGATTCTTCCAAAACGTCCGGTACGATCCAAGTTTGCGACGGTCGACTTTGCTCCGTATGTATCGATATCTAGCGACACTGCTGCCGGGGTTAGCGGACCGGCATGCACGACGCTCGAAATTAAAGGCAGTGCCAAACTAAAAATAGTGATGCGTTTCATTTTTTGATCTTCAAGTCCTCTGCCGCCGACGTAACAGTGGCAGTCAAATTTCTCGCTTCCTCACGGAAACTGACGTGAGCTTGGTAACTTGCTGGCGAACTCTTGCAATAGGCGGCCGGTGATGCGCGTTACTTGCCAGTCGCGACGCGGCAGAGACATCGACACCATGAGAACTGGTTAGATCCACATAGTGTCGACGTCGGCTGGCCGGGATCGGCACGTCTGTGCCGGGCTATCGCGCGCTCTTCTTAAATTCCTTCCAGCGAGGTGTATGCCGCATCTGAGCAATCGACAGGTGCTCCATGTCCATGCGCGCTTCAGCTGCATAGTTGTGCGTGAGCTCCGCAAGCCCTTGGAGCAACGAACGGTGATCGCCAGCAGTTTGTTCATCGCGGGCGATCATGTCGAGCATTGCGCGAATGTGGTCCAACTGTTCGCTGGCGCGAGCGGCGTTGCTGACAGCGGCCAAACTGAAGCGCTCCAAGTGATCGTAACGCCTTTTATGTTTCTTCGAAGGAATCGGCTGTTGAACGTTCTTGCTCATAGTGTTTCCTTAAATTTAATCCAATTTAAAGGTTAATAAAAATACGAGATATGCCTACGAAGATGATCGGATTGAAAATGCGGACATACTGCCGCCAAGATTAATCGCTGCAGCATTATCCTTGAGCTGGATCCTCCACCGTTTTCGACAGTGGTGAAAGTATATGCCTCAGAACGTCGCGATGTTACACTCGCGCAGGCTAAAAATACAACTGTTCGATTGAGTAAAATATACCCAATCGACAAACCGAAAGTTAATCCAAGATTTATCCTATTTATATCCTGAATTTTCTTAGGTAGATTATCAGGAGATGAGAAATATCTGATTGAAATTAGAAATCCAAAAAATAAACTGGAGAAGGGGAATGCGACTACGCAATCACAGAGCGTGTGCGACATACGGACCGAATAGCCTGTCATCTGATTACTACGTTCGTCGTAGGCAAGCGATGTCTCTTCGCGGAACTTCGCAATCCGTTGCTCTCGGGTGCATCTGCACCGGCGTAAGCGCTGCAGGCGATGAAACCTACTAACGATGGACATTACGAGGAAAAGTTACAGAGAGTCGACGAAATTATGCTGGCACAAATCTCATCTTAATCCACTCACCGCGAATCGAACTTTTATGAGAGCAGAAAGCGCGGGTGCTTGCGAATACCATTATGCTTTTCCGTCAACGATATGATATGAATGAATTTATATATTTCATCGATAAATTTGTAAAAAGGGAGCGTCAGAATCGGTGGCGTGGCTTTGCAGGCGGAAAATGGGAGCAACTGGCCGAGAAGTTAGGTGATCTAGAGCGCAGCTTGAATGAGCAATGTACTTTGGTTGAGAGCAATGCTTTCAGCACTGCGGCCAAAATTCTTGCCGAGAGAAAGATACATCGAGGTATATACATCGATTATTTTAATAGTTCTCGATTAATGGATCCAATCGATTTGGGCAAGATTTCCGACGATAGTCTTTTGATATGTCAAGACAAAAAACTTGCGTTTTATTTTCACCACGAAAATTGGGTTTGGATATGCGAGGAAAGGGTTAATCCAAGATAACCACGCTCGAGCAGGCGGATGTCGTATTGGACCGTTTTCGAGCGATATTCAGTCAGTTGCATCATTCACCGCCAGTTTCGATTTGTTTGAGGACGCTGGCGAATACTTGATAACTATCGAAAAATGGCGCATGAAACTTATATTTGATGTCAGCTCGAAAATCAAAATTAGCTTTGCGGAAAATGGTGAGATGGTTGATTTTCTCGTCTGCCGAGGTGGTGTGGAGAAAAAAATTACGCTGCACAACGAAGTTCGGTTGCTCTGTGGCAAAAATGGCATTCTCTTTGTTTCGGACGGACATGAGATTTTACGCGTACACGACGGCTTGGCCGAACGAGCCTACAGCGCTGTGTATAAGATATCCGATTTAGTAGATATCGCAGGGGCAGCACTCGCAGTCGATGAGAATATATTGATACTGATTGCCGAGAATGGAGAGTTAGTATGGCAATACTGGCATATTGATCCAATCGCGAAAATAACCGTGCATGACGAATTCATCGAATTCACGGACGAAAATAAGTCGTCGTTCCGGATATCAAGCGAAGACGGGAAGCCGACTTAGCCCAGCGCGCGCGTAGGGCCGCAAAATTGCGGTCCCCGGGGTTGGCAGAAAGTGTAGGTAAACTGAATTCGTGATGCTGGAACGACGGAAATGTTGGGACTGCCGGGATCGCGAAGCAGAATGATGGGCGGCGAGCGCGAGGTATGGCAGAGAAAGTCCTAGCTCATCTTTGCCTGCTTGGTAGGCTGCGTCGGGCTCAGCGGCGCGCCGCTTTCCGCCTGCATCGGCGGAAAGGCCAGAGCGCGTACGGTGCTCATTTGGTCATCGTCGATAAGCCGATACGCCCTCAAAGTCGTGCGGGCACCATAGAGCAGTGCATGCGCATCCGCTACAAGTACATGCATGCGTTGTGCAGCCCTCTTTCGTTCGGCATGGCCTCCGTCCTCATAGGCCGACTCGGAGATGAAGCGGGTGTAATCGATCGCTGCGTCCATCCTGCCGAAACATCCTGCGAGCATGCCAGAGCAATCGTTCGGGAGAGGTAAAAGCATGACAAGCTGGTCGGCACTTACCCGGTAACCAAATTGTTTGAGATCTTCGACCACCTGCCTGAACTTCCTTGGATTTGGATCAATCCGCTGGAATTCGTCGAGCGTGTGAACCAGCGTGGAAAGGTCAATCGTTGGCCCCAACGTTTGAGCATCGATCATCGTCGCCAAAATACGAGCCTTCCTCCACGCTTCCTCCGCAGCATTGCGTCTAGCGATACGATCCTGGATAAAAACGACCGATAACGCGGCTATCACAGCTAAAGTACCCGCTGCGGCTTGAGCCAAAGACAACCAATCCCCGTGATGCCAACTCATGCGCCACTCCCCAATTTTTGATCTGCGCGCAATGGTATCAAGCTCAGCTGTTTGACCGTCGAGCGCGACACGATAGTCGCTTTTTTCTACTCTTGCCTGATGCTGTAATAATCACAGCTACCCTGAGGAATAGAAACGAGCTGCTTGATCAGCGAGACAAGGACGACAAGATGCAGTTTAAACAGCGCACTCTCATGCAGATCGCCGATATGATTTGCGGCAACTTCCCAACGGAGACTAGCTCATTCATCTATCGCAGCAGCAGTCGCCTGACGGAATTCTTTTATGATTGCGACACTGACTATGCGCATGACGGATCAACCCGCAATTGCTGGGTCGCGGAGACGTTGCGCGCCATCCTCGCCGAGCCTCAACCCGGCCCGAATACACCCCCAGAGACTTTCGCCCGGGTGATCGCGACGCTGATGGATCAAGCGGATGCCCAAAACGAAGGGCAAGACAGGCCGGGCGCGTTAGGGATGCTAGCAACAGCGCTGGCAAGGGAAGGCTTTGAGCCTTTCTATGCGCAAGACAAGAAATGCTATCTGCGCCATCTAGCCACCAATACGATCGTGGCTGCGCCAGCCAACCCCCACCGTCCGTTTTCAGCTGCGGAACTGAAGCGCCGAGAGCAATTGATCGCATATCTCGATAGGGCTTCGGAGGACGAGCTGATCGAGGAAGTCCTGTTACCTCTATATCGACAACTGGGTTTCCATCGGATTACTGCGGCCGGCCACAAGGACAAGGCCCTCGAATACGGCAAAGATGTTTGGATGAAATTCGTGCTACCCACGCAACACGTACTTTACTTCGGCATTCAGGCGAAGAAGGGTAAGCTCGACGCATCCGGCATGAGCAAAGGCGAGAACGCTAATGTCGCGGAGATTCACAACCAGGTATCGATGATGCTCGGGCATGAGATCTTCGATCCCGAGATCGGCAAGCGCGTGCTCGTTGACCATGCGTTCATAGTCGCTGGCGGAGAGATCACAAAGGCAGCGAGAAATTGGCTTGGCAATAAGCTCGATGCAACGAAACGGAGTCAAGTGATGTTCATGGACCGCGACGACATTTTGAACCTATACGTCGTCAGTAATCTTCCACTTCCGGCTGGCGCCCTGCCCAAGGGTGACGACGACGAACCGCCGTTCGAATAGGCGTTCACCGGACCCTCGTAGCTTGAATAAGTATTCGATCCCACGAATTCGCGATTCGTATCCAGCGATTCTCGCAATTTCCTTCGCGTAGGCTTTGACCGTGGCGACGAAATGCTGGTCGAGTCGTTGATCTTGAACCGGGCGCAGTCTCACGAATTGCGTTTCCTTGCAATGGATCACGCAGCCGAAGACCTCACGCCCCCCGCATCCTCTTCCCCTGTTCCCGAATCTGCTCCAACGTCGCCCCCGGCGTACTCGCCTCCTGCGGCAACCTGATCTCAATCAACGCCGGCCGCTGCGACTCCACCGCCCGCTCAAACGCCGGCATAAAATCCGCAGTCCGTTCAACCGTCTCACCATGCGCGCCAAACGACCGCGCAAACGCCGCAAAATCCGGATTCGTCAGCCCCGTGCCATGCACGCGCCCCGGATAATGCCGCTCCTGATGCATCCGTATCGTCCCGTAGTGGCTGTTGTTCACGACGATAAACACGACAGCCAGCCCATATTGCATCGCCGTCGCCAGTTCATGGCTCGACATCATGAAGCAGCCGTCGCCGGCGAATGCCACCACTGTCCGTTGCGGATACAACGACTTCGCCGCAATCGCCGCGGGCACGCCATAACCCATCGCGCCACTGGTCGGCGCCAGTTGCGAGCGGAAATGCCGATAAGCAAAATGGCGGTGCACCCACGTCGCGTAATTTCCAGCACCGTTCGTCACGATCGCATCAGCAGGCAGCCGTTCGCGTAACTGCTGAACGATCTCGCCCAGTTGAACATCGCCTGGAATCGCACGCGGCTTGCGCCATTCGAGCCACGAACCATGCGCGTCCGCCGCCGCCCCTTGCCACGCCAGTGCCGCAGAAGGTTTGAGCGCAGCCAGCGCCGCCGCAATCTCCGGCATCCCCGACACAATCGGCAGGTCGGCCGCATACACGCGCCCTAACTCGTCCGCGCCCTGATGCACGTGCACCAGCGTCTGCGTGGTCTTCGGAATATCCAGTAGCGTGTAGCCGCCCGTCGTCGATTCGCCCAGCCGTGGGCCGAGCACGATCAACCGGTCCGCGTCGCGAATGCGCTGCGCGAGCGCCGGGTTGATGCCAAGCCCCACATCGCCCGCGTAGTTCGGATGCTCGTTGTCGAGCGTGTCCTGAAAACGGAACGCGAGGCCGATCGGCAATTGCCAGTTCTCGACGAAGCTGCGCAGGTCCGCGCACGCTTGCGGCGTCCAGCCGCTGCCGCCGGCGATCACCATCGGCCGTTGCGCGCTTTGGAGTAACTGATGGAATCGCTCGATCTGCGCCGGCGCCGGTGCCGCTGCCACCCGTTGATAAGCCGGCGCGCCAGGCACGGCCGCACACGCTTCGCTCAACATGTCTTCGGGCAACGCCAGCACCACCGGGCCGGGCCGTCCCGATGTCGCGGCGTGAAACGCGTGGCTCAGGTACTCCGGAATGCGCCGCGCGTCATCGATTTGCGCGACCCATTTGGCCATCTGGCCGAACATCCTGCGGTAGTCGATTTCCTGGAAAGCCTCGCGGTCCATATGCTCGCGTGCGCATTGGCCGATCAGCAGAATCATCGGCGTCGAATCCTGAAACGCGGTGTGCACGCCAATCGATGCGTGCGTTGCGCCGGGGCCGCGCGTGACGATCGCAACGCCCGGGCGGCCGGTCAGTTTGCCGACCGCTTCGGCCATGTTCGCGGCGGCGGCTTCGTGGCGACAAACGATCGTCTGGATGCGTTCGGTTTCGTCATGCAGTGAATCGAGCACCGCAAGAAAACTTTCGCCCGGCACGCAAAATACGCGCTCGACGCCATGCGTCAGCAATGCATCGACAATCAGCCGCGCGCCGGTGGTAGTGGAAGTGGATGCTGCAGAAGAATTCGACTGAGACATTGCGAAGACACCTCGAATGTTGTGGTCGGGCTGAACGAACAAGCCGCAAATGAAGAGCGCAAGCGCCGGATGAAATCCGCAACAGCAGCAACTGCAGCAATCGCGTTAACCGCAGCGATGCGATCCGCGCAAAACGCCCACAAGCTTACGCCGCCCGCGTGCCCGCTGTCACGAACTTGCAACGCGTCGCAGCACTGCGCTACCCGCGGCCCCGCATCAGCATTCGATGATATTCACCGCCAACCCGCCGCGCGACGTTTCCTTGTATTTGGTCTTCATATCCGCGCCGGTTTCGCGCATCGTCTTGATCACCGAATCAAGCGACACGTAGTGACTGCCATCGCCGCGCAGCGCCATGCGCGCCGCGTTGACGGCCTTCACCGATGCCATCGCATTACGCTCGATACACGGGATCTGCACCATGCCGCCGACCGGATCGCAGGTCAGCCCGAGGTTATGTTCCATGCCGATTTCAGCGGCATTTTCGACTTGCAGCGGCGTGCCCCCCATTACCGCGGCGAGAGCGCCTGCCGCCATCGAGCACGCCACGCCCACTTCGCCCTGACAGCCCACTTCGGCACCGGAAATCGACGCATTCAACTTGTACAGGATGCCGATCGCCGCAGCGGTCATCAGAAAATCGATCACGCCTTGCTCGTTCGCCGCGGGCATGAAGCGCGTGTAGTAATGCAGCACGGCGGGAATGATGCCCGCCGCACCGTTGGTCGGCGCGGTGACGACACGGCCGCCAGCCGCGTTCTCTTCGTTCACTGCGATCGCATACAGGTTGATCCAGTCGATCATCGACAGCGGATCCTGCAGCGCGCGCTCCGGGCTGCCGGTCAGCGCGCGATATAGCTGCGGCGCGCGCCGCTTCACCTGAAACGGTCCCGGCAGCGTGCCATCCGCGTCCGGGTTGCCGATGCCGCAGCCGCGCGTCACGCACGATTGCATCACGTCCCAGATCTTCAGCAGGCCGGCGCGCGTTTCTTCGTCGCTGTGCCACGCGCGTTCGTTTTCCCACATCAGCTGCGCAATCGACTTGCCGCTCGATGCGCACATCGCGAGCAATTCGTTGCCCGTGCAAAACGGATGCGTACGCTCATCGACCGACGCAAGCACTTTGGTATTCGGCGCACCCGCCGTCACGACGAAACCGCCGCCGACCGACAGATAAGTCGCTTCGCGCAGCGTCTCGCCTTGCGCATCGAACGCACGCAGCTTCAGGCCATTCGGATGTTCAGGGAGCGCCTGGCGATAGAACGAGATGTGATCTTTCGGCACGAACGGCACTTCATGCTTGCCGAGCAGCGCGAGTTTGCGCGCCGTGCGAATCGCTTCGAGGCGCGCGCCGATGGTTTGCGGATCG
The DNA here is from genome assembly GCF_054782355.1 of Paraburkholderia jirisanensis. Lineage (NCBI taxonomy): Bacteria > Pseudomonadati > Pseudomonadota > Betaproteobacteria > Burkholderiales > Burkholderiaceae > Paraburkholderia > Paraburkholderia jirisanensis. Next base: position 114,576 of record NZ_BAAGSQ010000002.1, read on the forward strand.
ACGGTGTCCGGCGCGTCGCCGAGCAGGCCGAGCATCACGCCGCGGTCGGTGCCGTGGCCTTTGCCGGTGGCGCCGAGTGAGCCGTATAAATCGACTTTGAGCCCGGTAGTTTGCGCGAGCAGGCCGTCGCGCTCGAGCCCCTGCGCAAACATCAGCGCGGCGCGCATCGGACCGACGGTGTGTGAACTGGACGGACCGATGCCGATCTTGAAGAGGTCGAATACGCTGACGGCCATGACGGCTCCTGCTAAAACGCTAGATTCGAAATTAGCGCGCCGGTAGCGGTAGACACACCGCTAGCCATGCGGGCGGCGAGGGCGCGAGTTTCAGCGCGATCGGCGTGTAACGACCGTCGAGCCGTGCGGCGAGGTGGAACAGTTCCGCCGCGTTTTTTGGGTCCCATTGGCCGGTGAAACCGGGCAAGCCGGCTTCGCGGCGTTTCACATCGAACGGTACGCTCGAATGCACGAATTCGTCGTGCGTTTTCGCGCCGGTCGCATAGGGTGTGAGCCAGCCGAGTGCGGCGGCGAGCGTCGCCCCGTTCGGCGCGCGCTGCGTCAGCCAGTTGCGGTTGTGGCGGCGCGCCGCCAGCGCAGCCGTGACGAGCGGCTGCAGATCGTAGGTAACGTAGTGCAGCGCGTCGCGTTCCTTGAAATCGATCGTCGAGCCGTCCGGCGCAATGTTGTCGTCGATATGTTCGACGAACAGACGCTGCGCGGCATCGATCATCTTGCGGTTGTCGAGCGTGAACGCGGCCATCGCGATCAGCTTGATCCGGTGGCTTTGCCAGTTGTTGCGAAAATTGCCGGTGAGCGGGCGCGGCTGTTCGTCGATTTGCGCGATGTAGCCGTTGCCGAGCTTCGTCAGAAACGCCATCGCGGCATTGCGCGTTTTCACCGGCAGCGCGCTTGCGGTCATGTCGTAAGCGAGGATCAGCCCTTCGAGCGGCGTTTCGTCGATCGGGTTGAACGACGGCTGGTAGGTCGTGACCCACGCGTACAGCACGCGATCGACGAACTTCAGATACCGGTCGTCGCTGGTGGCGCGCCACGCGAGCGCCGCGTCGCGCAGCAGGTCGAGGTCCTGTTCGGCTTCCTTGCTCTGGTCGTAGATGCCTTCGTGCGGCAGGGTGCCTTCGGTGTGCAGCTTTGGTAGCGCATGCGATGGGTCGTTCAGGTGCGCCTGAACGTTGCTCATCAGTGCCTTGACGCCCGGATCGGAATTGGTGCGCTCGCTGGTTTGCAGCGCGGGGGCGGCGCACAGGTTCATCGCGGCGCGCGCCGAAAGCGGCGTCAGCGCGAGCCCTCCGAGCGCGAGCAGCAGGCCGGCAGCCGGCATACGAAACGGCAACGTCGAGCGCATTGGCGCAGTCTGGCGCTGCGGCGCCTGCCCCTTTCGCATCATGCAAAGCTCCCTGTGGTTCGATCAAGGTGAGATGGTAGCCTGACTCACACCCGGCAGACAGCCATCTTCCGTGATCCCGCCCGCGGCGCAACGCAGGACGGCCACTGGACAAGGCGCCGCGCAGCCACCTCAATCCACGTCACGCATCGAAGCCCAAGCTTGCGTTCGTGCAATAAAAAAGCCTGGCGACCATCCATGCTCTGCCAGGCTTTCCCGTTTGCTTACTGGCTGCGCTTACTCGTAATCCGCCATCGGAACGCACGAGCAGAACAGATTGCGGTCGCCATACGCGTTGTCGGCACGGCCGACCGGCGGCCAGTACTTGTTCGCAACCAGCGATGCCAGCGGATACGCGGCCGTTTCGCGCGAATAGGCGTGGTTCCAGCCGTCCGCGACAACCGCCTTGGCCGTGTGCGGCGCGTGTTTCAGCGGATTGTCTTCGCGGTCGGCGCGGCCTTCCTCGACGGCGCGGATTTCGTTGCGGATCGCGATCATCGCTTCGATAAAGCGATCGAGCTCGTCTTTCGATTCCGATTCGGTCGGTTCGACCATCAGCGTGCCCGGCACCGGGAAGCTCATCGTCGGCGCGTGGAAGCCATAGTCCATCAGGCGTTTCGCGACGTCGTCGACGCTGATGCCGCTTGCATCCTTCAGCGGGCGCAGATCGAGAATGCATTCGTGCGCGACCAGCCCGCCAGGACCCGCGTACAGCACCGGGTAATGCGACGCCAGCTGGTTAGCAACGTAGTTCGCGTTGAGGATCGCGGTTTCGCTGGCCGCGGTCAGATTCTTCGCGCCCATCATTGCGATGTACATCCATGAGATCGGCAGGATCGATGCCGAGCCGTACGGCGCTGCGGACACCGCGCCGATGCCTTGTGCCGCGCGTTCGTAGCCGGTCGATTGCTGGTTCGGCAGGAACTGCGCGAGGTGCGCGCCGACGGCCACCGGACCGACGCCCGGTCCACCGCCGCCGTGCGGGATGCAGAACGTCTTGTGCAAATTCAGGTGCGACACGTCGCCGCCGAACTGACCCGGCGCCGACAGACCGACCATTGCGTTCATGTTCGCGCCGTCGACATATACCTGGCCGCCGTGCGCATGCACGATCTCGCAGATTTCGCGGACGTTCTGTTCGAACACGCCGTGCGTGGACGGATACGTGATCATGATCGCCGCGAGTTTGTCGGCGTGCTGCGCGGCTTTCTTCTTCAGGTCTTCGACGTCGACGTTGCCTTGCGCGTCGCACGCGACCACCACCACCTGCATGCCGGCCATCTGCGCCGAAGCCGGGTTGGTGCCGTGCGCGGAAGCGGGAATCAGGCACACGTCGCGGTGGCCTTCGCCGCGCGACGCGTGATACGCGTGGATGATCAACAGGCCCGCGTATTCGCCTTGCGAGCCGGCATTGGGCTGCAGCGATACGGCGGCATAACCGGTCGCGGCCACCAGCATCTGCTCGAGCTGATCGATCATCTCGCGATAACCGACGGTCTGCTCAGCCGGTGCGAACGGGTGAATCTGGCCGAACTCGGGCCACGTGACCGGCAGCATCTCCGACGTTGCATTCAGCTTCATCGTGCACGAGCCGAGCGGGATCATCGAGCGGTCGAGCGCCAGGTCTTTGTCGGAAAGACTGCGCAGGTAGCGCAGCATTTCCGTTTCCGAATGGTGACGGTTGAAGACGTGGTGCGTCAGATACGCGCTGGTGCGTTCCAGCGCGGCCGGGAAGGTGTTGGCGATGCCGAGCTGCGCATCGAGTTCGTCGATCGACGGCACGTTGCTCGCGAAAGCGGCTTGCGCGAAGGCGGCGAGCAGGTCGGCGAGATCGGCGCGCGTGGTGGTTTCGTCGAGCGATACGCCGACGCGCGTGTCGCTGACACGCCGCAGGTTGATGCGCTTGGCCGTTGCCGCATCGTGCAGCGCCTGGGTGCGCGCACCGGTTTCGAACGTCAGCGTATCGAAGAAGCTTTCGTTGACGAGCGTATAGCCGAGCTGTTTCGCGCCCGCTGCCAGCAGCGCGGCGATGCGGTTCACGCGTTGCGCGATCGTCTTCAGGCCGCGCGGGCCGTGGTAGACCGCGTACATGCTGGCCATGATCGCGAGCAGTGCCTGCGCGGTGCACACATTCGACGTCGCCTTTTCGCGGCGGATGTGCTGTTCGCGGGTTTGCAGCGCGAGACGCAGCGCCGGGTTGCCCTGCGCATCGACGGTCACGCCGACGAGCCGCCCCGGCATCTGCCGCTTGAATTCGTCGCGCACCGCCAGGTACGCGGCATGCGGGCCGCCGAAGCCGACCGGCACGCCGAAGCGCTGCGAGTTGCCGACCGCGACGTCCGCGCCCCATTCGGCGGGCGGCGTTAGCACCGTCAGCGCGAGCAGGTCGGCGGCGGCGATCACGTGGCCGCCGGCGGCGTGCACCGCATCGGCCAGCGCGCGGTAGTCGCGCACGTCGCCGTTCACGCCCGGATATTGCAGCAGCACGCCGAATGCGTTCGCGCTGGCGGCCTGCGCAGCGGGCCCGACCTTCACTTCGATACCCACCGGCAACGCGCGCGTCTTCACCACTTCAATGGTTTGCGGCAGCACGTCGTCGGCCACATAAAACACGTTCGACTTCGACTTGCCGACCCGTTGCAGCAGCGTCATCGCTTCGGCGGCCGCGGTGGCTTCATCGAGCAGCGATGCATTCGACATCGCCAGACCGGTCAGGTCGACGATCATCTGCTGATAGTTCAGCAGCGCTTCCAGACGCCCTTGCGAAATTTCCGGCTGATACGGCGTGTACGCGGTGTACCACGCCGGATTTTCCAGCACGTTGCGCAGGATCACCGCCGGCGTATGCGCGTTGTAGTACCCCTGCCCGATATACGTGCGGAATACCTGATTCTTGTCGGCCAGCTCGCGCAGTGCGGCGAGCGCTTCGGCTTCGCTTTTCGGCTGCGCAAACGGCCCGAGCGGCAGTTCGTCGGCGCGCCGGATCGTCTTCGGAATCACCGCATCGATCAGCGCGGCGCGCGACGCGAAGCCGAGCGCATCGAGCATCGCCTGCTGGTCGGCCGTATCGGGGCCGATATGCCGCTCGGCGAAGGCATCGTGCACTTCGAGCGCGGCGAGCGAGAGAGGGGTGCGGTTCATCAGACGGTCCGGGTGTTCGTGCTTCATTGAAAATTCCTGCCGGCGCGGCCGCTTCGTCGATTCGCTCGCGAAGCGCCGCGCCTGTGATTGAAAATTATTCGCCGATCGACTTCGCGTAAGCGTCGGCACTCATCAGCCGGTCTTGCGCGGCGCCGGCCGTCGGTTTGACCTTGAACAGCCAGTTTTCATACGGTGCGGTGTTCACCGAGTCCGGCTCATCGATCACGTCCTGATTCTGTTCGATGATTTCGCCGGCAACCGGTGCGAAAATATCGGAAGCGGCTTTCACCGATTCGATGACGGCGACCGCGTCGCCCGCCGCGACCGTTTTGCCCAGTTGCTGCACTTCGAAAAAGACGATGTCGCCGAGCGCTTCCTGCGCGTGATCGGTGATGCCCACCGTCAGCGTGCCGTCGGCTTCGGTGCGGACCCATTCGTGCGATTCGGTGTATTTCAGGTCGGCCGGGAGGGTGCTCATCGGATGCTCCTATGCGGTTGTGTGCTCAAGTTGCAACTTGATGGATAGAGAGTGACGTGACGCACGCGACGGTTCCATGACTGCTCGATGACCGGACCTGCTCAACCGACAAGCACTTTGCCGTTGCGCACGAACGGCAGTTTTACCACGCTTGCGGGAAACGCTCTGTCACGCATGTGTACATGCACGGTGTCGCCGGTCTGGACGGCTTGCGGCACCCGCGCGAAGGCGATCGATTCCTGCATGGTCGGTGAGAAAGTGCCGCTGGTGATTTCGCCGTCGCCATGCGGCGTGGCTACTTTCTGGTGCGCGCGCAGCACGCCGGCGGCCTTGCCGTTTTCCTTGTGCAGCAGCAAACCGACGAAGCCGTGTTGCATGCCGTGCGCTTCGAGCGCGGCGCGGCCGATGAAGTCGCGCGGGGTGGCGAGGTCGACGGTCCACGCGAGGCCGGCGTCGAGCGGCGAGATGGTGTCGTCCATGTCCTGGCCGTACAGGTTCATGCCGGCTTCGAGGCGCAGCGTGTCGCGCGCGCCGAGGCCTGCCGGGCGCACGCCTTGCGCCTGCAATGCGTTCCACAATGCTTCGATGTGAGCGGCCGGTACGATGATTTCGAAGCCGTCTTCGCCGGTGTAGCCAGTGCGGGCGACGGTCAGTTCGCCGAATGGCGTGCCGGCGATGGTTGCTGCGTTGAACGGTTTTAGCGCTTCGCTGGCGGCGCGCGCGGCGGGCGCCGCGGCCCATACTTTTTCGCGCGCCTGCGGGCCTTGCACGGCAACGATGCCGAGGTCGCGGCGCGGCGTGATGGTCAGGCCGAAGCCTTCTTCAGTATTGAGTTGCTTGAACCATGCGATGTCTTTGTCGGCGGTGCTGGCGTTCACGACCACGCGGAAATGATCCTCGGCGAAGTAGTAGACGATCAGATCGTCGATCACGCCGCCTTGCGGGTTCAGCAGACAGGAGTAAAGCGCCTTGCCGGGCGTTTTCAGCTTGCCGACGTTGTTTGCCAGCGCACGCTCGAAGAATGCGCGCACCCGCGCGCCGGTGAAATCGACCACGCACATATGCGACACGTCGAACATGCCGGCATCGGTGCGTACCGCGCGGTGCTCGTCGATTTGCGAGCCGTAGTTGACGGGCATGTCCCAGCCGCCGAAATCGACCATGCGGGCCTTCAGCGCGCGGTGCGTGGCGTGGAGCGGGGTGTGTTTGAGTTCGGTCATCGGGGCCTCGGGCATCGCTAAACAGGAAAGGCCATGCGGAAGAACCGCTCGCGGCGATGCGATCAGCCGGCGAACGATTACTGCATGCCCCCTCTGTCCTCGATACCTGAGAGATTGCGCCGCCGTTGGCGATGTTGCCGCCTGGCGTAACGCGCGCCCCTTCGGTGGGCAGCCTGCGCATGCGATGCGCTACTGCCGCTCTCCAGAGTGCGAAAAACCGGTGTCGATTCAACAGATGACGAGCGGTTTCTCGACGCGGTCGGTCCTTTTGCCTGAGAGTTTGCGGGTGTGCCCCTTCGGCGGCGCTGGCTGCAAGACTGCAGCAGACAGCACGCTCTCCCGACGCGTGCGGCGAATGTACGCGAGGGTCTGAGGCTTGTCAAATGGCCGATTTGGCGCGTTGCGGGATGGGCGTGGCGAGGCCGGCATCAACAATTGCGCGGCCTCGCAAGGAAGGCGCTATACGCGAAGCGCGTCGCGCAGGCCGCGCTTAACGGAACCAGCGCGGAATCAGCGATTGACCGCTGCGGAGGCTGCATCGAGCTCCTGGTTCAGCACGCGCTGCTCGTCGCCGGACAGGCCGCCGCCATGCTGCGCCGCCATATCGTGCGCCTCGTGGCGGACCGTATCGAGCCGGTGATGCAGTTCGGCGCCGGCGGGCGGCGGATAGTAGCCCTGGTTCACGCGCGTATCGACGCGCCGGTTCATCGCATTGACGCGGCCATCGACCTGCTCGAGCCGTTGCACCGCCATTTCGTGCGGATTGAGGCGGGGCGCTGCGGCTTGCTGCTGCGGGACGACACAGGCCGCCAGCGACGAGACCAGCGCACCACAACCGAGTGCGCGAACGATGCGTTGCATGTAATTCTCTCCTTAGTGGGGTCCGGTTTTCGATATGGGGTTAAGCAACGGTCGATCGGCGGCGCGCGATGACGCAGCGCCGCCGCGGTTTTGTAACTGTTGGTTGCAGCCGCGCTGGGCGGGGCGCGACGCGTGCTCACGCGGCATTTGCCAGGCGGACCCGGCCGCGGAATCTGAAACCTGATCGTCAGGCGCCGCGCGTGAATGCCAGGCGCCGTCCCTCCTGATCGCTGCGGGCGGCGAGTTCGATGATCGTCATCACGTCGATGGCGTCCTGCGCGCTGACCGGGAACGGCACGCCTTCGTGGATCGCGGCGGCCAGCGCGCGGTAAAAGTCCGCGTATGCGCCATCGCGCGTCGGCAGCTTGCGCTCGACTTCGCGTTCGGCTTCCTGTGCGCCTTCGAGCACGCGCAGCGTGCCCGCGGCGTTGCCGCTGCCGAAGCCCGCGTCGCCTGGGCGCAGGCCGGTTTTCAACTGGTCTTCCTGGGTGTCGAGGCCTTCTTTCACATAGCTGCCGCGCGTGCCGTGAATCGTGAAGCGCGGGGCGGTGAGCGCGGTTAGCGCGCTCGCGTGCAGCACGACTTCGTGTGCGGCGTAGCCCAGCTGAAGATGCACGTAATCCGGCGCGCTGGCGTGATCGCGATGCGCTTTCACTGTCGCGTAGACAGTCTGCGGTGCACCGAACAGCGCGAGTGCCTGGTCGATCAGATGCGGCCCGAGATCGAACAGCAGACCGCCGCCACGCGTAGCGTCTTCGCGCCAGCGCTGACGGATCCCCGGGCGAAAACGGTCGAAGTGCGACTCGAAATGCGTGATGCGGCCGAGTTCGCCGCTGGCGAGAAGGTCGCGCACGGTGAGGAAATCGCCGTCCCAGCGACGGTTGTGAAACGGCGCAAACAGCAAGCCGCGGGTGCGCGCGAGATCGGCCAGCGTGCGTGCGTCGGCGGCGCTCAGCGTGACCGGTTTGTCCACCACCACATGCTTGCCGGCTTCGAGCGTGCGCCTCGCGAGGTCGAAGTGCGTGTCGTTCGGCGTGGCAATCACGATGCATTCGAGGTCTGCGTTCGCGAGCAGCGCGTCGAGATCCGGCACGATCGCGGCCTGCGGGTAATCGGCGCGCGCCTTGTCCGGCTGGCCGGTCGCAATCGCGGCGACGCTGGCCCGGCCGCAATGCTCGATCACCGGCGCGTGAAAGGTCGCGCCGGCAAAACCGTAGCCCATCAATCCTGTTTTCAGCGGTGCGCGCATCGGAGTTTTCCTGCAAAACGGCGCGCGGCGGGGGCGGCGCGCAACCTCGTTATTCTGGCATGCGCGGCGTCATGCTTTTGTCACGCTTGCCGCGGGTCACACGCCGTGTCGCTGCAGCTATCCGTGTTAACATCGCGGGTCTCATGCCATCCGCGCGGCGCAGCGCTGGATTCAGGCAGGCGGCAAGCCGCACGCATACGCCTTCGCCACCTGCCTCAGTTCGACCGCCGCCGCGCAGCGTGTTCTGCGGGCCATGTTGCCGCCCGCCACGCCCTCAATCGATTTCACCCACCCACTGACGATGTCCGCAGGCCTTAACTCCGCGCAAAACGAAGCGGTGCGCTATCTCGACGGTCCCTGTCTCGTGCTCGCCGGCGCGGGTAGCGGCAAGACGCGCGTGATCACGCAGAAAATCGCGCATCTGATCGAAGCGAAGGGCTTCGAGCCACGCCATATCGCCGCCGTCACGTTTACCAACAAGGCGGCCGCCGAAATGCGCGAACGCGTCGGCAAGCTGCTCGAGGGCAAGACGCTCACCACGCCGGGCAAGGAAGGCCGCAAGGTGCCGACCAACCAGCTGACGGTGTGTACGTTTCACTCGCTCGGCGTGCAGATCCTGCGTCAGGAAGCGGAGCACGTCGGCTTGAAGCCGCAGTTCTCGATCATGGATTCCGACGACTGTTTCGGCATGATCCAGGAGCAGGTCGGTTCGACCGACAAGGGCTTCATCCGCAAGATGCAGACGATCATCTCGCTATGGAAGAACGGGCTCGTGATGCCCGACGAAGCGATGGCGATCGCGGCGAACGAGGACGAGCATCAGGCGGCGATTGTTTACCGCAACTATGTGGCGACCTTGCACGCGTACCAGGCGGTCGATTTCGACGATCTGATCCGGCTGCCGGCCGAACTGTTCGCGCAGAACGAAACGGTGCGCGACCGCTGGCAAAACAAGCTGCGCTATCTGCTGATCGACGAGTACCAGGACACCAACGCGTGCCAGTACGAACTGCTGAAGCAACTGGCCGGCAAGCGTGCTGCATTCACCGCGGTCGGCGACGACGATCAGGCAATTTATGGCTGGCGCGGCGCGACGCTCGAAAATCTCGCGCAGCTCGGCAAGGACTTCCAGAAGCTGCATGTGGTCAAGCTCGAGCAGAACTATCGCTCGACGGTGCGGATCCTGACCGCCGCGAACAATGTGATCGGCAACAACCCGAAGCTGTTCGAGAAGAAGCTGTGGTCCGAACACGGGATGGGCGATTCGATTACCGTTACCGGTTGCAACGACGAGGAACACGAGGCCGAATCGGTGGTGTTCCGGTTGTCGGCGCACAAGTTCGAGCGGCGCGCGCAGTTTCGCGATTACGCGATTCTGTATCGCGGCAACTTTCAGGCGCGCATCTTCGAACAGGTGCTGCGACGCGAACGGATTCCGTATGTGCTGTCCGGCGGGCAGTCGTTCTTCGACAAGGCCGAGATCAAGGACCTGTGCGCTTACCTGCGCTTGATCGCCAATGCCGACGACGATCCCGCCTTCATCCGCGCGATCACCACGCCGCGCCGCGGCATCGGAAACACGACGCTGGAGGCGCTCGGCTCGTTCGCGGGGCAGGCGAAGGTGTCGCTGTTCGAGGCGGTGTACATGGGCGGCATCGAGGCGCGACTATCCGCGCGGCAGATCGAGCCGATGCGCGCGTTCTGCGACTTCATCCAGCGTTTGACGGAGCGGGCCGACAAGGATCCGGCGACGGTCGTGCTCGACGACATGATGGAGGCGATCCATTACGAGGCTTACCTGTACGACGCGTTCGACGAGCGCCAGGCGCAGTCGAAATGGCAGAACGTGCTGGAATTTATCGAGTGGCTAAAGCGCAAAGGCACGAAGCCTGAACCCGAGATATCCGACGAAGGCGAAGCAACCGGCTTCGACAACGCGGATGGACTCGCCGACACGGGCAAGAACCTGCTCGGGTTGATCCAGACTGTCGCGCTGATGTCGATGCTCGAAGGCAAGGACGAAGACCCGGATGCGGTGCGGTTGTCGACCGTGCATGCGTCGAAGGGGCTCGAGTATCCGCATGTGTTTCTGGTCGGCGTCGAAGAAGGCATCATGCCGCACCGAGGCAACGCCGACGACGACACGCCGGTCGACGACGCGCGCATCGAGGAAGAGCGCCGGCTGATGTACGTCGCGATCACGCGCGCGCAGCGCAGCCTGCATCTGAACTGGTGCAAGAAGCGCAAGCGCGCGCGGGAGACGGTGGTGTGCGAGCCGTCGCGCTTTATCAACGAGATGGAACTCGACGACGCGCCGCCGCCGACGGCGGAAGAGGCGCCGATGACGCCGAAGGACCGGTTGGCGAGTTTGAAGGCGCTGTTGCAGAAGGGGTGATGCTCGAGGTGTGGCGGCATCGGGTGCGCTGAATTGCCGCGCCGATTCGCCGCTGCGCGCCATGGGCCTTTTGTCCATGCAAAACAAAAATCCCTGCGGGCATCGACGATGCGTACGCAGGGATTTTTCGTTTCAGATTTGCGGCCGCGCCGCGCGTAGATGCGGCTTGTTGCGAGCGCCCGGGGTGCGGTGCAGGGGTTTGACCGCCCGTTACTTGACCGCGGCCAGCATATAGTCGACCGCAGCCTTGACGTCCGCGTCAGACGCGTTCGAACCGCCCTTGGGCGGCATCGCGCCCTTGCCGTGCAGCGCGTAGTTATACACGGTGTCGATCGGATCCTTCAGGCGCGCCGCCCAGGCTTCCTTGTCGCCGAATTTTGGCGCGTTCAGCACGCCGCTGGCGTGGCACGCCTGGCAGACCGATTGATACAACGCCTTGCCCGCTTGCGAAGCATCCGCGGTCTGCGCGCCGCCAGCCGCCGGGGCGGCGCCTTGCGGCACGCTGGCGAGCGCGGCCACTGCGGCAGCGGCCTGAGCCGCGCCGGCGTCCGAAGCACCTGCTGCCGCGGCCTGAGTCGCGCCGGCGTCGGAAGCACCCGCTGCCGCCGTTGCCGGCGCACCGGAAGCGCCTGCCGCCGCAGCCGTTGCCGGCGCACCTGGCGCCGGTTTCGGCGGATCCTCGAAATGGCCGCCCGAATTGTTCGCCATATAGGCGACAGCAAGGCCGATTTCGTAGTCGCTATAGTCGTCGGGGCTGGTGCCGCCGCGCGCGGGCATCGCACCCTTGCCGGTCAGCGCGGTGTGCCACAGCGTGTCGTAGCCTTGCGCGATGCGCGGCGCCCAGTCGGCGGTATTGGTGAATTTCGGCGCCCCGGCTGCACCGGACGCGTGACACGCCGAGCACACCGCCTTGTAGACTTCCTCGCCGGTCTTATAAGTGCGTGGCGCATTGGCGTCGCGGATGTCGACCTGGGCGAGCGGTGTGATGCGTTTTGCCACTTCCGCGTCGGACAGGCTGTCAGTGCCGGCTCCGGTACGGGTCGAACTGTCGACGTAGTGAGCAAGCAGAACGATGATGATGATGGGGATTGCAAAAGACGCGATGATGACGGCGATTAGCTGCCCGGGCGTCTTGATGGGGGCTCCGTGTGGTGCTTCGCTCATGCTTGTCTCGTCTCCCTGGTATTGTGAGCGGTACAGCGTGACGGCAACGGCGTTGTTGTTTATTCGGCCACGGACGATTATAGACGTAACGTTTCGGCGCGGGCGAGCGGGGGCGGGGGCTGTTCAGCAGGCGTTTACCCGCACCCTCACCGCACCGATGCAGCACCTGAAAACCTTGCCGATGCGTGCCGGATCGCGGCGCGAAGCCCGTGCGGTGGACGGGTGGGGCGAAACCGGGTATTCTCTCGAACTTGCCCGGCGCTGCTCCATGCTAGTTTTTCTGCTGGCGGCGGCGCGTTTGTGCTGACACCGCGAGGTGTTTCAGCCGGGTTTCAGTAGATATGCGCCCGTAGCTCAATGGATAGAGTACTGCCCTCCGAAGGCAGGGGTTGCTGGTTCGATCCCAGCCGGGCGCACCAAACATCACAAATCACAACAGGCAGCATCGGCATCCGGGTGCATGCACTGTTATCTATGTATTGCGTGCCCGCGGCGCGTTAATCCATCCAGAATTCCACACGCGAAACATATGGTAATCCGCAGCCGTCGGATCGCCGATGTGTTCGACGCTCGCGCGTATCCGCCGACGCACTATTTTTCACAAATTCCGCTGATTGCCCGGCCGGTTGCCCATTAACCACAAGCATCCGCCATTCACCCGTTACGCAGTGACCACGCACGCGATCGCCCGCAAAGGCCGTCTGGAAGCCCTCCCGGCGGCAGCCCGATTACGGGTTATCGAATAAAAAATCGGAAACTTTAGGGTTCTGCTCAATTCGCAGGCAATTATCGCGATTCGATCTGACGCTGTGTAAGCCAACGGCCAGTCGATGCGCAGAATCTTCGTTTTCGTGCAACTTGCCCCTTAAAGTTTCCTCCGAGGTGGCCGTTACCCCTAGCAAGGCGAGACACAAACGGTATGTGGTTCGCCGGATCCATCGTCAAAACGGACATGTATTGGGGTCTTCGGCCCATTTAGGAGAAATTTCCATGTTGGGAATTAACAGCAACATCAACTCGCTGGTAGCACAGCAAAACCTGAACGGCTCGCAAGACGCTCTTTCGCAAGCCATTACGCGTCTGTCGTCGGGCAAGCGCATCAACAGCGCGGCTGACGATGCTGCTGGCCTCGCGATCGCGACCGGCATGCAAACGCAGATCAACGGCCTGAACCAGGGCGTGTCGAATGCGAACGACGGCGTGTCGATGATCCAGACCGCCAACAGCGCGCTGGCACAGATCACGTCGAGCCTGCAGCGTATCCGTACGCTGGCTGTGCAAGCTTCGAGCGGCGGCCTGACGGACGACAACCGTGCAGCACTGCAACAAGAAGTGTCGCAGCAGATCCAGGAAGTGAACCGTATCGCTTCGCAAACGCAGTACAACGGCAAGAACATTCTGGACGGCTCGGCTGGTCTGGTTTCGTTCCAGGTCGGCGCGAACGTCGGTCAGAACGTCAGCGTGAACCTGTCGCAAAACCTGTCGGCTGCTTCGGTTGGCGGCGGTAGCGTGCAAGCGGGCGCAGTGCTCGGCTCGATCTCGGTGTCGCTCGATTCGACCGGCGCTCAGTTCTCGTCGACCAGCACGGGCAAGGAAATCACGCAGATCAACGTCCTCGCGGACGGCAAGGGCGGCTATACCTACACCGACCAGGACAACCAGCAAGTCGCCAACAGCGTGGTCGAAGGCGCGGCTAACGTGCTGAACGTGTCGACCGCCGGCAAGATCACGGCTGGCACGAAGCTGGGCGTCGCGGCATCGATCACGGCGATCAACGCCAACAACACGGGCACCAACGCAGCGGGCGACGTGCTCGGCACGATTAGCGGTCTCGATCTGGCCACCAGCGCGACCGGCGCCGTGACCGACGCATCGGCTACCGCAACGTTCCCGGTTCCGTCGGGCAACATCACGTCGGTGACGGTCAAGTCCGACGGCAGCGGCGGCTTCCAGTTCTTCGACCAGAACGGCACCGCGCTGACCACGAACCAGATCGCCGCGATCGGTACCGTGGGCGCCCCGACGGGCACGCCGCCGAAGTCGACGCTGACGGTAGCGGGCACGGCTCCGGGCCAGTTCATCGACGCGAACGCTTCGGGCCAGACCGAAACCGTGTCGAACATCGACATCAGCTCGGCTGACGGCGCTAACTCGGCAATCGAATCGATCGACAACGCACTGTCGCTGGTGAACAACATCCAGGCAAGCCTGGGTGCCGCACAAAACCGTTTCACCGCAATCTCGACGACGCAGCAAGCTCAGTCGACCGACCTGGCGCAAGCGCAATCGCAAATCCAGGACGCCGACTTCGCGCAAGAAACGGCTAACCTGTCGAAGGCTCAAGTGCTGCAACAAGCTGGTATTTCGGTGCTGGCTCAAGCAAACTCGCTGCCGCAGCAAGTTCTGAAGCTCCTCCAGTAAGATTCGGACGCTTCGCAGCCGTGAGGCTGTTTTGACGCAGTAACCGCTCGCGCGCCGCACTTGACCGTACCCGGCGCGCGAGGCGGATTTCACGGAAGGCTTGCCTTCCTTTTTGCCGTTTAGTCTCGATCAGCTACACCCCGAATAAACGACGCACGGAGTCAATCCATGTCCACCGTATCTTCCAGTTTACCCGGCAGCTCCGCCGCCGCAGACGCCCAATCGTTGCTGCAGGCGGCTGCACAGTCGATCATCGCCGGTTCGACTGGCAACACGACGCTCGACACAAGCTCGCTCGTCACTGCGCTCGTCAATGCGAAGGTCGCTGGACAGGTCGACTCCATTGCCAAGCAGACCGGTATCGATACCACCCAGATCACCACCTGGGGCACGCTGCAAGGCGCGCTTTCCGCGCTGCAGGCTGCACTTACCACGCTGTCGAACGGCTCCACGCTGAATGCCTTCACGGCGACCGCAAGTGGCGACGGCCTTACCGCGACGCCGACCGCGGGCTCGGCGACCACCCCGGGCGCGACCGCAGGCTCATATCAGATCGGCGTGAGGCAGATTGCGGCCGCCCAGGTGCTCACGTCAAAGGCCTATGGCACGACCGCGTCGCTCGGCACCGGCACGCTGACGATCTCGGTGGGCGGCAAGTCGATGCAAGTGGGCATCAGCAGCTCGCAAGGCACGGTTGCCGGCATTGCCGCGGCGATCAATTCGGCAAGCAACAACCCGGGCGTTACCGCGACCGTCGTGAACGGCGCCGACGGCGCCCACCTCGTGCTGCACTCGACGAACGGCGGCGCCGCCAATGCGATCAGCGTGGCCGTCAACGAGACCGACGGCGGCTCGACGCTGTCCACGCTGGCGGTGTCGACGGCGGCGGGGGTTCCCCCCACGGTTACTGACAATGGCGACGGCACGAGCACGCTCAACAGCAACGGCTCGACGCTCGCTGCCGGCAGCAGCTGGACGCAGTCCACCGCGGGGCAGGATGCCTACCTGACGATTGACGGCACGCCGGTAACCAGCCCGACCAACTCGGATTCGACGGCCCTGACGGGGGTTACGCTGAATCTGACGGCGGCGGCCATCAGCGATACGCCGCAGACGCTGACGATTGCGCCGGATACGACTACCCAGAACACGAACATCACTGCGTTTGTGAACGCGTACAACACGTACGTTCAGGCGCTCGGCACGGCTACGGCGTTCGACAGCACGGGCGCCACCACCGGTGCGTTGCTGGGCGACCCGACGGTCAACCAGTTGAACAACAGCCTGTCGTCGATCATTGCCAGCTCGGTCGGCACGGGCTCGAGTGCGACGGGCCTCGCCGCACTCGGCATCTCGCTGAACGCTGACGGCACGCTGACGGTGGACAACAACGCGCTCACTACCGCGTTGCAAAGCAATCAGGCCGGCGTCGAGCAGGTGTTCAACTCGACCAATGGCATCGGTGCGCAGTTGAACAATGTGATCACCGCCCAGCTGGGGGACAACGGCGCGGTCACGACGCGCGTCAATGCGCTGAAGGACGACCTGACCGGCAGCGGCCCGAACAGCGTGCCGACCGAGCAGACCGCGTTGACCGCCTACAAGGCGCAGCTGACCACCATGTACACCGCGCAGTTCACCGCGCTGAACAACCTGATGGCGGAGATGAACAACAACGCTCAATATCTGACGGCGCTGTTCGGCGGTCAGAACAGTCAGGGCGCGTTGTCCGCCAACAAGTAATTTTTGAAGGAGCCGGCAGCCATGGAAGCGAATACCGTACTCAACGAAATCTGGCGTCTCACGAAGGATATCGAGCAGGCGGCGGCCGTCGGCGAGTGGGAGCGCACGGCAAGCCTTGCCCTCGAGCGCACGCCGTTGATTCATCAGTTGTCGGCTAGCCAGCCGGCTGCGGCGCTCGAAATGATCCGTGCCATCCAGACGATCGACCGCGCGGTGATGCAGCAGGCAAAAAGTGCGCAGCAGGATATGGGCAGCGAGTACGCGAGCGCGATGAACTCGGTGCGCGGCGCGAGCCAGTATCAGGCAGTCGCGCGTATGCGTCGCTAGGGCTGTATCGCTACGCAGCCGCCGCCGTCGGTTTCGGCGTGATTTGCGTGCTGATCGAAGGATTGAAGCTGATTCGAACCGCGAGGCTATTACTCAAAAGCCGCCCAGGCCATAAAAAGCAGGGCGGCTTTTGTGTTCTCTGTGTTTCAACGCGATGCGCTCAACGTTTGATGAACCGTCGCGAGCCGCGTGCCGGCAAACGGATCGTGGCTCCAGTCCACGGCGGGACGCTTGCTGCTTGCCACCGGCTTGCTCTTTTTTGCTGCGAAGTGTTCGAGTGATTGACCCGCGCTCGTCGCCTGCTTCAGCCATTGCGGCATTTCGCCTTGACCGTCCCACGTATCGCCGACCGCGTTGCTGTAGCGTGCTGCTTTCTGGCGCTTGCGCTCTTCCGACAGTGCCGCCGCAAGATCGCCCACTTTGATGCCGACTTGCGACATGCGACGGCGCAGATAGGCAATCATGCTGTCTCGTTTCCGCTCATCCATTTGCGTTCCCCTTCGAGGGCATTTTGCTGATGCAGGTAAAAGTTGGCGCGTCGTGCTGTGCAGCTTTTCGGCGACGCGTTTTGCGATGGGGGAAGTATCGCTATCCGCAAGTTGCGCGTCGAGGCAGCATTCCTGAAAACATTGTTGCTACGCCAGTAACGCCGGGAGAGACTACGCCTCCGTTTGCAGGCCGCTGTGATGGCTGAAGGCCGGGTGCGAAGAGTTGCATCGCGGACCGGTGATTGATATCCGTAATCGAATTCCGACGGAGGTAAAAATGGCAGCACAGGCGTTCAATTTCGACAGCCCACACGGCTATCACCTATCCGGCAAGCTGGAGCTTCCGGACGGCGCGCCGCGCGGCTGGGCGATCCTCGCGCACTGCTTCACCTGCGGCAAGGACGTGCTCGCTGCGTCGCGTATCGCGCGGGCGCTGGCGTCGAATGGCGTGGGTGTGCTGCGCTTCGACTTCGCGGGTTTAGGCACGAGCGGCGGCTCGTTCGCGGACGCCACGTTCGCCGCGGACGTGACCGATCTCGTCGCGGCCGGCGGCGCGCTCGCCGCGGCGGGCAAGACACCAACGCTGCTGATCGGCCACAGTCTCGGCGGGGCGGCCGTGCTGGCGGCGGCTGGCGCGATGCCCGAGGTGCGCGCGGTCGTCACGATCGGCGCGCCGGCTGACGTCACGCACGTGCTGCATCAATTCGACCCGGCCAGCCTCGCCACCATCGAGTCGCACGGCGAAGCCGAAGTGCAACTCGCCGGCCGGCCGTTCATCGTGCGCAAGACGTTTATCGACGACGCCCGTCAGCACGATCTGAAGGCGCGCATCGCGGATTTACGCAGACCGTTGCTCGTGATGCATTCGCCGCGCGACGCGACAGTCGGAATCGACAATGCGGCGGGCATATTCGCTGCGGCGAAGCACCCGAAAAGCTTTATTTCGCTCGACGACGCGGACCATCTGCTGACGCGCCGCGCCGATGCCGACTACGCGGCGACGATGATCGCGGCGTGGGCGGCGCGCTATCTGCTGCCGGATGCAGAGGGGGCCGCTTCGTGATGCGGTGGTTCCCGCTCTGTCACGGAAACCCGCGACACTACTGGAGCGAGCAAGCGGTGGCGTGCAGAATGGTCATTCGAGCGCTAAGCGGCAAGGCATTGATTGCACGGCTCGGTGACGCAACGGGCGCGAATGGTCCTTGACCATGCGCCTGCTGCCGCGGCGGGCGTCCGCGCTGCGCGCGATTTGACGGGCGGCTACGCTAAACGCCAGCAGCCTGGTGTTAGCCGGCCGAAAGAGAACGGAGGTGGTTTTGATGGTTCACGGGTCGGACGACGATATCCCGCACATCGGTGCGCTGCAGGCGGCGCCGCTGAAGCCGTGCGACGTTCACTGGCAAGCGCTGGAAGTGACGGCGCGCGCGCGTGCCGAACTGCTCGGCAACCGGCCGTGCGTGCTGTGGTTCACGGGTTTGTCGGGCGCCGGCAAGACGACCATCGCGAATCGGGTCGAACAGCAGCTCCATGCGCTCGGCCGCCCGACCTATGTGCTCGACGGCGACAACGTCCGGCACGGGCTGAACCGGGATCTCGGCTTTACCGATGCAGACCGGTCGGAAAACGTCCGGCGAGTAGCCGAGGTGGCCAAGCTGATGACCGACGCCGGCCTGATCGTGCTGGTATCGCTGATCTCGCCGTTTCGCGCGGAACGGCGAACGGCGCGTGCGTTGATGAAGCCGGGCGAGTTCATCGAGATTTTCGTGGATACGCCGCTGGAAGTGGCCGAGGCACGCGATCCGAAGGGGCTGTACCAGAAGGCGCGGCGCGGCGAACTCAAGAATTTCACGGCGATCGATTCACCTTACGAATCGCCCGAACAGGCGGAAATCCGCATCGAGACGACGCGCTGCGATCCGGACACGGCGGCGCGGCAAGTGCTGAATTTTCTTCAACAGACCTGGCAAGCCGGTTCCGGCCGGCTGGATCCGCCGCCAGAGGCTGTGCGGGCTGCAAGGTAGCGCTGCCTGCCATTGGAGTGATGCGTTCTTCAGGGGCGGATTTCGCTTTCGCAAGTGCTTGACTGAATGGCCAAATTGGTAGCCTGCGCCGTATATTCCTGATATCATCGCGGATCGAATTGAGATCGCCTCTGGGTTGAGCGCCACGCCGTTACGGTTCCACAACGGTTGTCCGGCCCTCGTTCCAGTGCTCAGGCGGCAGTCAAGCGCGGCGCGGCAAGCGGTTGTGTCTAGCGTGTGCCAGCGTCTGCGGTGAGCTTTCCACCTCTCTTTTCCGGCCTCCGGGCCGCTTCGCAAGCTGTTTCCCGTTTGTCCGCTACTTCGGCCGGGCGGGAAATGACCGGAGCGCCGGCGCGTCACGGCTTACAGGCGTCCCTCGCGCAAGCTTGCGGTATTCCGCGGCGGTGCTGGACAGTCTTCAATGTCCGTCACGCAGTTGAAACCGTACCAACGATTGAGTTAGGAATTACATGACGACGATTTTTTTGAAGGAAAACGAGCCGTTTGAAGTGGCGATCCGCCGCTTCCGCCGCGCTATCGAAAAGAACGGCCTGATCGCTGAACTGCGCGAGCGCCAGTCGTACGAAAAGCCGACTGCTGTGCGCAAGCGCAAGAAGGCTGCTGCAGTGAAGCGTCTGCACAAGCGTCTGCGTAGCCAGATGCTGCCGAAGAAGCTGCACTAAGCGATTGCACTAAACGGAAAGGCACTCGCGGTGCGCGGCAAAAGCCGGCGCACCGCGATGTCATAGGGTTCGGGCGGCAAATGTGTCGTGTCGGGCTCGACTGTTGGTGTGGCAGCGGGGTGAACCTTATGGGTTCACCCCGCTGTTGTTTTGTGTTTTGGTTTTCGGCGCTGCGCAGCATGCCGGCAGCCGGCGGGCGCGACGCGTGCAGCTTGTGCGAGGCCTAGCGGCTCAACGGTTCAACGGCTCAACTGTTCAGATCGCTCACTGGATTACCCGCTCACTGACCCGGTGGTTCGCAACAGCCCAGCGGCTCACGCGGCGGTTGCCTTGCGGTTACGGCCTTTCTTGCCCAGCGCCGCGCAGCGCGCGTGACAGAAGCAGGTCGTCTCGTGATCGTTGACCATGCCGATGGCCTGCATGAACGAGTAGCAGATCGTCGTGCCGACAAACTTGCAACCGTACTTCTTGAGCGCCTTGCTGAGCGCGTCAGACACCTCGGTCGACGCGGGCGCGTGCGTGTAGGACCCCCAGCTGTTCTGGATCGGCGTCTGGTCGACGAACGACCAGACGAAGTTGGCGAGCGATCCATGTTCTTCGCGGATGTGCTGTACTGCCTGTGCGTTCGTGACCACCGATTCGATCTTGCCGCGGTGGCGCACGATGGACGCGTCGAGCACCAATGCATCGAGCTGCTTCGGCGTGAAGCGTGCCACGGCATCGACGTCGAAATTCGCAAAGGCGCGGCGGTAGCCTTCACGTTTATTCAGAATCGTCGACCATGACAGGCCGGCTTGCGCGCCCTCGAGCACCAGCATTTCGAACAGATGGCGGTCGTTACGGGACGGCACGCCCCATTCGCTGTCGTGATAGTGCGCGAGTGCCTCGCTTGCGGCCCAGTTGCATCGCTGCGTCACGTGCTGCTCCTGCGTTGTGTTGGACAAAGGCTTCGCAAGCATAACGGATCGACAGAGCCGCGCAAGTCGGCCATCCGGCAGATTGCTTCGCTGCACGAGACCTGTCACGCTAACGCGTCATCAATACACCTCAATTCGGACAATGCATACGCACCACTATCTGGTCGGCGTCGATGGCGGAGGCACCGGCACTCGTGTCGTACTCGGCGACGCGCAAGGCCATGAACTGGCCACCGCGGCGAGCGGGCCATCCGGCCTCGCGCTTGGCGTCGAGCGCGCGTGGCAGTCGATCGAAGCGGCCTGCACCGAGGCCTTTGCGCAGGCCGGCGTCGCGCTCGACTGGTCGCGTTGCGTGCTGGGCTGCGGGCTCGCCGGCGTCAACAATCGCGACTGGCTCGCGGCGTTCCGCGCGCGTTCGCCGGGTGCGGCCGCGCTGGCTGTCGAGAGCGACGCGTACACCACGCTGCTGGGTGCTCACGGCGGTGCGCCGGGCGTGATCGTCGCGCTGGGCACCGGCAGCATCGCGGCCGCGCTGGATGCCGCCGGCGCATGCCGGATCGCAGGCGGCTATGGCTATCCGACCGCGGATGAAGCCGGTGGCGTGTGGTTCGGGCTGCGCATCATCGGCCATGCGCAACGAGCACTGGATGGTCGCGCGCCATTCGACGATCTGGCGCGTGCGCTGCTCGAACGGGTCGGCGCGCATGACCGCGACAGCCTGATCGTCTGGCTGTGCAACGCCAATCAAACTGCGTATGCGAGTCTCGCGCCGCTGGTTTTCGAGCATCGCTCGCATCCGGTCGCGGCGGCCTTGCTGGTGGAGGCGGGGCGGCAGATCGAACTGATGGTCACCGCGCTCGACTCCGCAGGCACCTTGCCCATTGCGTTGTGCGGCGGCCTGTCAAAGCCGATTCGCGAGTTCGTGCCGGCGCATCTGCAAGCGCGCCTGCGCGCGCCGCTTGCCGATTCGGCGCACGGCGCGCTACAGCTCGCACAACGCGAGGCTGCGCGCCATGCAAAGCCCGCCTGATGCAACGCTAGAATCCGACGTCTGATTGCTGCCTGTTTGCTGCCCATGTACAAAGTCATCGCCACCGATCTCGACGGCACCTTGCTCAATGCCGATCACCAGGTCGATCCGTTCACCGTCGCAACGGTGCGCAAGCTCGAAGCGCAAGGTCTGCAATTCGTTATCGCGACCGGACGCCATTACTGCGATGTCGCGGGAATCCGCGACGTGCTGGGGATTCGTCCGTACCTCGTTACTTCGAACGGTGCGCGTATCCATACTCCGGACGACACACTGCTGCACACGCAGGATGTTCACCCGGAGGCGGTACAGCGTCTCGTGCAACCGGAGATCACCGGTACGCACGGGCGCGTCATCGTCAATCTGTTTGGCGAGCGCAGCTGGTTTATCGATCGCGATGCGCCCGAACTGCTGCGCTACCATCGGGATTCGGGGTTCATCTACAACGTCGTCGATCTTCTCGCTCACACCGGGCGCGATATCGCGAAAGTGCTCTACATCGGCGAGCCCGCAGATCTCGCGCTGGTCAGCGCGAATCTCGAGCGCGAATTCGGCGCGTCGCTTTACGTCACGTATTCGCTGCCCGATTGCCTCGAGGTAATGGCGGCGAACGTTTCAAAGGGCCGCGCGCTGCAAATCGTGCTGGACCGGCTGGGTGTCGATGCCGCGCGCTGCGTCGCGTTTGGCGACAACATGAACGACATCGATCTGCTCGAAACGGCGGGCCACCCGTTCATGATGAACAACGCAAACCCGGATCTGATCGCCCGCCTGCCCGCAGTGCCACGCATCGGCAACAATTTCGAAGCGGGCGTCGCGCATCACCTGCGCAAGCTGTTCCTCCTGCCGGATGAAATCTTGCCCTGAGCGCCGTTGTTATCCGTGGTTCAAGGGCCGCCACCGGGCCGCAGGCGCAGTGGCGTGGGCAGTGAGCAGCCGCCATTGGCAACGGCAATGGCCGCACGATCCGCCTCGATCAATCACGCCAGCCATTGCCGCGACGATCCCATCCGCGATGGTCCTGATTACCCCAGCGGCGATCGCCGCGATCCCAGTTGCGCTGGCGGTAGTCGCGATGCTCCCAGCGCGGATAGTAGGCGGGCCGCGGTGCTGCATAAACCGGCGCGGGTGCATACGTGCGTACCGGTGCGCCCAGCGACAGACCGATGTTGAAATCGGTATGGGCCTGCGCAACCCCGCATGCGCCCGCGGCCAGACCCGTTGCGACCAGCAGATGAGTGACGATGCGTTTCATCTGATTCTCCTTTGACGCGACGTCGTGTCGCACAAGAACCAATCTACGCACGGCGGACATTGCACGCTGCGAGCAGTTGTTACGGAGTGCAAGGCCGCGTCGCGCGCCACGAGCCCCGTTAGCACGTGGGCTTCTCCGCTGCTCGAAAGCCCGCCACGCACGCTGCACGGGCGGTTGGCGGCCAAACGCGCCGCTGCTTGCGCGTTCACTCCACGACGCCGGCATTACGTAAACCGTAAACGGACCTTACATCTGTGCGATTCGTTTAATACGTTTCAACGCCACACGCCTTTTGCACCGCGCTTTTCCAATGCAATGCACTGACCGCGGACACGCACGCAAACCGTCGCATGCACGGCACTGGTTCAGTCGAAGCCAACTGATTAACCAGATTGGAGCGCATTCGAACAGAGGTTTTCTCAATGCTGGTGTCAAATTTGGTTAATTCGTGACGTGCGATCCCACTTATTCTTCGTAAAATTTGCTGGGCATTTAACCGGTTCTTTCGTAAAAATTATCAGACGATTTCGCGTAAAATGGTTTTCCGTATGTTGCGGATTTTATTAAACAACGCTAATCTCCGAACCAACGGGGTTTGACAAAAAGGGAGGCCGAAATGTCTCAATATGCAGATCTGAGGACTCAGATCGCCAAGCTGCAGGCTCAAGCAGAAGAAGCGCGCCGCGTCGAAGTGGGCAATGTGATCGCGGAAATTCAACGGCAGATTGCCGAGTACGGTTTGACGCCGCAAGACCTTGGCTTCGCCGCTGCCGCACGGCGCGGGCGTCCGCCGAAGAAGGCGCCGCTGCCGCCGAAGTATCGCGACCCGAAAACCGGTAGCACGTGGAGCGGCCGCGGCAAGCCGCCAAAGTGGATTTCGGGCAAGAGCCGCGAGCGTTTTCTGATTGGCCAGTCGTAATCGCCCTGTTGGGTATTGCGTAACCGTCGGTGAACGGGTGCCGGGCTGCGACTTGGCCATCAATTGGCAAATACCGTGAACGGCAGCTAAAGCCGATGGTCCGGTAACCGCTCGGGCATGCTGATAGCCGTTGCTGTCCGCAATAAAAAAGCCGCCCCTTGAGGACGGCTTTTTCGTGAATCGCCAGTTGATACCGGTTGTTTTCAGTTCGCGCAAACGTTTTACATTGCCGTTTAAGCCGGCGGGTATGCGCAGGATATGCGAACAGTTTGCGCAATTAACCCGTGGCTTTAGCCGGCTGCCACGCGCCGCAGAATCGGCCGTTGTGCGGCTTCGATCAACGTCGTATAGCCATCGACATAATTCTGCGCCATCGTTTTCGCGCCGAAGCGACGCTCGAATTGCTCGCGAATGCGAGTGCGCGACAGTTCATCGATACGCTGCACCGCCGCCACCGCGCCCTGCAAATCTTCGGTGATGAAGCCGGTCACACCATGGTCGATCACTTCCGGCACCGAGCCGCGGTTGAAGGCGATCACTGGCGTACCGCAGGCCATCGATTCAATCATCACGAGGCCGAACGGCTCGCTCCAGTCGATCGGGAACAGTAGCGCCTTCGCGCCCGACAGGAACTCCGGCTTCTGCGCCTCGTTGATCTCGCCGACGAACTCGACGTGTGCCTCCGACAGCAGCGGTTCGATCTCCGTCTTGAAATAGTCCATGTCGACCTTGTCGACCTTCGCCGCGATCTTCAGCGGCAGGCCGCTTTGCGCAGCGATGCGGATCGCCGTGTCGACGCGCTTTTCCGGACAGATACGGCCGAGGAACGCGAGGTACTCGGGCTTGCGATGCGGTTGCGGCGTCAGCAGGTTTTCCGGCAGGCCGTGATAGATCGTGTTCAGCCAGTTCGCCTGCGGCAGCGGCTGGCGCTGCGAATCGGAGATCGAAATCACCGGCGCATCGGAGAACGTGTCGAAGATCGGTTGCAGTTCGGGTAGGTCGAGCCGGCCGTGCAGCGTCGTGACAAACGGCGTATCCATCTGCGAGAAAAGGGGGAACGGCAGGTAATCGAGGTGAAAGTGCAGCACGTCGAACTCGTGCGCAATGCTGCGCACCCGTTCCATCAGCAGCACGTGCGGCGCCATCGCGTCGCGCACCGTCGGGTCGAGGCGCAACGCGCGCGGCCAGGCGGCCTCGAGCTTGGCAGACGTAACCGAATCGCCGCTCGCGAATAGCGTGACGTCGTGGCCGAGGTCGACCAGCGCCTCGGTCAGATAGGACACGACCCGCTCGGTACCGCCGTAGAGCTTGGGAGGAACAGCTTCGTAAAGCGGCGCGATTTGTGCGATTCGCATTGGTTGACTCCTGTTCAGAGGGCCATTTCGCACGGCGGCGCGTTAGGCGCGGCGGAAAGCGAAACTGCCGGTCGGACGACGGGCGGTGCACGGTCTGGCACTCGCCCGATGGCGGCCCTAAAGCCGAATCGGGTTATCCCTTAAGGCTCATTATCGATATCCAGCCCGACAATTCGACCTATTTTTCAAACACTTAATGTTGTTACAGCGGGAAACACCCGCTGTTGCAATTGCTTCGTAAGGCGAAAAATCCTTGCCCAGCAAGCGTTTGCGGGCGACGGACATGATCCCGGAGGCGCGCTCGTAGTGCAAGCGCAAGGTTTGGCCGTTACACGTCGATTGTTGCGGAACGATGAAAAAATCCTATAATTCGCCCGCTCAGGTAAGCCGTTCGGCTTGTCCCCGTTTCCTCGTCGTTCTCCCCGCTCCGCTGCCTTTTGTAGGAAAAATTCCTACAGCATTAATGGATTTTTCCGGCGCGCCGACCAGGCTTATGTCCGCTTTCCGTGCGTAATGGCTACGGACACAATGCGTGAGGGCCGTAAAGCGAAGCCGAATGTGTCGGACCGCACAGACACAGAAGAGCAAACGATTTCGTGCCGGCCAGTACAAGACCAGACCAAATCAAGCATCAAGGCCAAAGCTTCAAAAAATTCGGGGAAAATCATGGGCGCTACCGTCGTCAGTAGTGACATGCTCAATGAGATCAAGGAAGTGAATCTGTCGTACCTGCTCCTCGCCCAGCGGCTGCTGCGCGAAGACAAGGCGATGGGCATGTTCCGTATGGGAATCTCGGAGCAACTCGCAGATGTGCTCGTGAATCTGTCGCTCGCGCAAACGGTAAAGCTGTCGGTGTCGAACCAGCTGCTGTGCCGCTTCCGCTTCGACGACCACGCGATTCTTTCGTCGCTTGCCGACAAGGGCAAGCCGACCGCGGTCAGTCAGGCGCACTCCGCGATCCTGATGGCAAGCCAGCCGATCGAGCAACTAGGACGATGACCGCAACCGGCGGCCAGTCGAAGCGCGGAGTACTGCCCAGCGGAATGCCGCCCAGCGGAATGCCGCCCAGCGGACCACCGCCCGACGACATTTCCGTCGCCAACCCAGCGCCGGCAACGGCAAGGAATGCATGACGCATGGCTACCCGGAGCGTCGTGTCTGAAGTCCGCGAGATCACACTCGCGATCGAACTGATCGAACTGGGCGCGCGCCTGCAGTTGCTCGAGGCGGAAACCAGCCTGTCGCGCGACCGCCTGATCAAGCTCTACAAGGAGCTGAAGAGCGAATCGCCGCCGAAAGGCATGCTGCCGTTCTCGACCGACTGGTTCATGACGTGGCAGCCGAACATCCATTCGTCGCTGTTCTACAACATTTACCGTTTCATGGCCGACAGCGGCGGCTGCGGCACGATCCAGTCGATCGTCAAGGGTTACCGGCTCTATCTCGAGCACATGCAGATGCATGGCGACGAACCGGTACTGAGCCTGACGCGCGCATGGACGCTGGTGCGCTTTTTCGACTCCGGCATGCTGCAGCTGACGCCGTGCACGCGTTGCGGCGGGCATTTCGTCGCCCATGCGCACGACCCGCGGGCCGGTTTCGTCTGCGGATTGTGTCAGCCGCCGTCGCGTGCCGGCAAGACGCGCAAGGCTGCCGACGAGCGCGCCCGCGCCGCAGCCTGACGCAGCCGCGCGAGCAGGCGAACAACACAAGCCACGCGACGCGCGCAAGCCTGCCGAGAAGCAAACCGCGCAACGCGGCACAAGCCCGTCGCGCAGCGAACCGTCCACCACCCGCACCGTTTCGGTGCGCGGCCCCTACCGCCCCGAGGTTTACACGGGGGCGGCGCCTCGCCGTTTCCCGCAAAGGTTTTCCGTTGCCCTGCCGTAAACGCAATCATCGACGATCTCCGTCGCCTTACTTCTAAGGGGCCCGGCAGTGCTGATTTTCTTGGGAACACTCGTGACGTTGCTGTCCGTCTTCGGCGGCTACGCGCTGGAAGGCGGGCACCTGGGGGCACTTCTGCAGCCGGTCGAAGTGCTGATGATCGTCGGAGCGGGCGTGGGCGCCTTCATCCTTGGCAACGGGATGAAGACGATCAAGGCGACCGTGAAAGTGATTCCGACGCTGTTCAAGGGCTCGAAGTACAACAAGGACGTCTATATGGAGCTGATGGGCCTCCTGTATGTGCTGCTCGCGAAGGCACGCAAGGAAGGCACGCTGACGCTCGAGGCCGACATCGACGATCCGGAAAAGAGCCCGATCTTCACGCAGTACCCGAAGATCCTCGCGGACCACCACATCGTCGAATTCCTGACCGACTACCTGCGCCTGATGGTGGGCGGCAACATGAATGCGTTCGAGATCGAAAGCCTGATGGACGAAGAGATCGAAACGCACCACGCGGAAGGCGAAGCGCCGAGCCACGCGCTGCAGAAGATCGGCGACGCGATGCCGGCGTTCGGGATCGTCGCGGCGGTGATGGGCGTGGTGCACACGATGGCGTCCGCGGACAAGCCGCCGGCCGTGCTCGGCGAAATGATTGCGCAGGCGCTGGTCGGTACCTTCCTCGGCATTCTGCTTTCGTACGGGCTGATCGGGCCGCTTGCGAGCGTCGCGGAGCAGCGCGTGACCGAGTCGACCAAGATGTTCCAGTGCATCAAGGTGACGATCCTCGCGAGCCTGAACGGCTATGCGCCGGCGATTGCGGTCGAGTTCGGCCGCAAGGTGCTGTTCTCGACCGAGCGCCCGTCGTTCTCGGAACTCGAAGAGCACGTACGCCGCGTGAAGGCCAAGTAAGCGCGACATAAGCAACACAGACCACGCAACACCGGCAGCAAAGAACAGCGAAGTAAGGGCTAACTGGACGGATCAGGACGAAGGCGGAGCAGCCGATGAGCAAGGAAAAAGATCGCGCGATCGTCGTGAAACGTTCGGCGCCGAAAGGAAAGGCCCACCACGGCGGCGCATGGAAACTCGCGTACGCGGACTTCATGACCGCGATGATGGCGTTCTTCCTGTTGATGTGGCTGCTGAGCTCGGCGAGCTCGGTGCAGCTGAAGGGCATCGCCGATTACTTCAACGAGCCGTTGAAAGTCACGTTGTGGGGCGGCGACCGCAGCTCGACCGATGCGAGCATCGTGCACGGCGGCGGCCGCGACATCTCGACAGACCGGGAAGGCGTGACGCACCGGTCCGACGGCACGTCGCGCAACGATACGCGCACCATCGCGCACAACGACGACCAGGCGAGCGCGCAGACGCAGGGCCAGCTGGAGCGGCGCGAACAGGCGCGCCTGCACGACCTGCAGGTGAAGCTGATGGCAGCGATCCAGGCGAACCCGGTGCTGCGCCAGTTCAAGCAACAGATTCGCATCGATTCGACGCTGCAGGGCTTGCGCATCGAAATCGTCGATACACAAAAGCGGCCGATGTTCGCCACCGCGAAGGATGAGGTCGAGCCGTATATGCGCGACATCCTGCGCGAGATCGGCAAGACGCTGAACGACGTACCGAACCGCATCGTCGTGCAGGGGCACACCGACGCGGTGCCGTACGCGGGCGGCGAGAAGGGCTATAGCAACTGGGAGCTGTCGGCGGATCGCGCGAGCGCGTCGCGGCGCGAGCTGGTGGCAGGCGGAATGGACGAAGCGAAGGTGCTGCGCGTGATTGGCCTGGCGTCGACGCAGAACCTGAACAAGGCCGACCCGCTCGACCCGGAAAACCGGCGCATCAGCATCATCGTGCTCAACAAGAAGTCGGAGGAGCAGATGATGCAGGACGATACGACCACCACGACGCTGTCGAACGACGCGAACGGTTCGGCCGCCGACGCGGCGCCGCTGCTGCAGGCACTTCCCGCGCAACCGGCGCCGGTGATGCCGGCCGCACCGACGCCGGCCGCACCGACGCCGGTAGCACCGAACCTGGCGCCAGCGCCGGTGGCAGTACCGGCCAAATAAACCAGCACAGGGGACGGAGCGAGGCATTCATGATCAGGCAGATTCTTGCGATCGACGATTCGGCAGCGATGCGGGAGATTCTCTCGGCGACGCTGACGTCAGCGGGTTACGAAGTGACGGTCGCGGCGGACGGTAACGAAGGGCTCGAGCACGCGCTGGCGATGGCGTTCGACCTCGTGCTGACCGATCAGCACATGCCGGGCAAGACGGGCGTCGATCTGATCGTCGAGTTGCGGGCCAACCCGGCCTACGAAGCGACGCCGATCCTGTTGCTGACGACCGAATCCGGCGAACCCTTCAAGGCGGCGGCGCGCGCGGCGGGCGCCACCGGCTGGATCGAGAAGCCACTCGACCCGGATTTGCTGACCGAACTGGTCGCGACGCTGGGCGAGCACTGATCGCAGCACGCAGTAACAGTACAAAGCACGAAGAGACCAGCAGACAGAATCATTCGCGGTGAAACAGGCATGACACTCGATATCACACAGTTCTACCAGACGTTCTTTGACGAAGCGGACGAACTGCTCGCGCAGATGGAGCAGTTGCTGCTCAATCTCGACGTCGGTCATCCGGATCCGGAGGACCTCGCCGCGATTTTCCGCGCTGCGCACTCGATCAAGGGTGGCGCCGCGACGTTCGGCTTTACCGCGCTGACCGAGACCACGCACATTCTCGAGTCGCTGCTCGACCGCGCGCGCAACAACGAGCTGGTGCTGCGCAAGGACATGATCGACACGTTCCTCGAGACGAAGGACGTGTTGTCGGGTCAGCTGGCCGACTATCGCGCGAGCCAGGAGCCGGATACGGCGGTGGCCGCGGCGATCTGCGCGAAGCTCGAGCGGCTGAATGCGGAGAATCGCTTCGGCGCCGAGGCGCCGGCTGCGGCAGCAACAGCAGCAACTGCAGCACCCGCACCCCTGCCGCCGGGCACACCGCCCGAGCACGTGGTCGACCAGGCAGTCGAAGCGGTACACACAGGTAATGCAGCACCCGCCGGCCATGCAGCATCGCCGGCACCAAGCGGCGCAACAGACGCCGCCGCAGGTCCCCATCTGAAAATTACGCTACGGGGCGTTGGGGAGAAGGACGAGGCTCTGCTCGCAGAAGAACTGGGCAACCTCGGACAGGTCGTCGGCCAGATCAAGGCCGGCAGCGACCTGACGTTGTGGCTGGAAACCGAAGTGTCGGCCGACGATATCGTCGCCGTGTGCTGCTTCGTGATCGACGAGAGCCAGATCTCGATCGGCCGCGGTGTGGCGCCTGCGGGAGAGGGCGAGCAGGCTGACACAGAAGCGGCTGTGGAACCGGCGCGTGTGGCGGTGGCAGCACCGACGCCCGCGCCGGCACCGGCTGTACAGGCGGCTGCGCCGGTCACGGCGCCGGCAGTCACCGCAGCGGTGGCACCAGCAAGTGCGGCGAGCGCACCGAGCGCCGCCAGCACGCCGGCGCCTGCGGCCGTACCGGCACCGGCAGCCGCACCCGCCACCGCAGCAGCAACCGACCAGGAGCGCAAGGCGCGCCCGGCCGCCGCCGCAGCCAGCGCGGAAGGCAGTTCGATCCGCGTCGGCGTGGAAAAAGTCGACCAGCTGATCAACCTGGTCGGCGAACTGGTGATCACGCAGGCGATGCTCGCGGAAACCACCAGCACCTTCGATCCGGCCTTGCACGACCGCCTGTTCAACGGCATGGCGCAGCTCGAGCGCAACGCGCGCGACCTGCAGGAAGCGGTGATGTCGATCCGCATGATGCCGATGGACTACGTGTTCAGCCGCTTCCCGCGCCTCGTGCGCGATCTCGCGGCGAAGCTCGGCAAGGAAGTGGAACTGGTCACCTTCGGTCAGGCGACCGAACTCGACAAGAGCCTGATCGAACGGATCATCGATCCGCTCACGCACCTCGTGCGCAACAGTCTCGATCACGGTATCGAAACGGTTGAAGCACGCCGCGCGGTGGGCAAGGACGGCACCGGCCAGCTGGTGCTGTCGGCCGCGCATCACGGCGGCAACATCGTGATCGAAGTGAGCGACGACGGCGCCGGCCTGCGCCGCGACAAGATTCTCGCAAAGGCGATGAAACAGGGCCTTTCCGTCAGCGACACGATCTCCGACGAAGAAGTCTGGAACCTGATCTTCATGCCGGGCTTCTCGACCGCCGAGCAGGTCACCGACGTGTCGGGCCGCGGCGTCGGCATGGACGTCGTAAAGCGCAACATCCAGTCGATGGGCGGCCACGTAGAAATCACGTCGCACGCGGGCAAGGGCACTACCACGCGCATCGTGCTGCCGCTGACGCTGGCGATTCTCGACGGCATGTCGGTGAAGGTCGGCAACGAGATTTTCATCCTGCCGCTGAACTTCGTGATGGAGTCGCTGCAGCCGCGCGCCGAAGACATCTACACGGTCGCCAACGGCGAACGTGTGGTGCGCGTGCGCGGCGAATACCTGCCGCTGGTCGCGCTGCACGAAGTGTTCACCGTCGAAGGTGCGCGCACCGACCCGACCCAGGGCATCGTCACGATCATGGAAACCGAGGGCCGCCGTTTCGCGATGCTGATCGACGAACTGGTGGGCCAGCAGCAGGTGGTCGTGAAGAACCTCGAAACGAATTACCGCAAGGTGCACGGCATTTCCGCGGCGACCATTCTCGGCGACGGCAGCGTCGCGCTGATCGTCGACGTGGCGGCGCTGAACCGCGAATCGCGCAGCGCACACGGCGCGCTGGCGCTGGCCTGAAAGCCCGGCACCGCTCAACGACAGATAGATCAATTCATACCCATTTCTGGGGGCTAACGTGGCAGATATTCAATCGATCAACCCGGCCATGAGCGGCGCGGTCAGCCGTCGCGACGCAGCGCAGAACGACGCTGGCGGCCAGGAGTTTCTGGTCTTCACGCTCGGCGCCGAAGAGTACGGCATCGACATCCTGAAGGTGCAGGAAATCCGCGGCTACGACAGCGTCACGCGGATTGCGAACGCGCCTGAATTCATCAAGGGCGTGATCAACCTGCGCGGCATCATCGTGCCGATCGTCGACATGCGCATCAAGTTTCATCTCGGGCGCGTCGAGTACGACCATCAGACGGTCGTGATCATCCTGAACGTCGCGCATCGCGTGGTGGGCATGGTGGTGGACGGGGTGTCCGACGTGCTGACGCTGACCGCCGACCAGATCATGCCGGCACCGGAGTTCGGCGCGACGCTGACCACCGAATACCTGACCGGCCTCGGCACGGTCGACGGCCGCATGCTGATCCTGATGGACATCGAAAAGCTGATGACCAGCCGCGAAATGGCGTTGATCGAGGCGCTCAGCGTCTGACCAACCGGCGAGTCGGGAGAGAGACATGTTCAACCGGTGGTCGATCCGCGCGACGCTGACTGCAATCGGCGCGGTGATGGTACTGCTGACCGTGGCGGTCGGCGGCTTGGGCCTGTACGCGCTGGCACGCGCGAGCAACGGGCTCGGCGAGATCGCGGGCGGCGACCTCGCGGCGACGCGCGCGCTCAACGATACCTCGTCGTATCTGTTGCGCGGGCGCGTGTCGCTCGATCGCGCGAGCGGCCTGTTGAGCGATGGCGAACTGGATCAGGCGAAGCAGGCGCTCGATCGCGCGCAGGATCTGTTCAATCACTCGAACGACGCATGGCAGACCTTCTCGGCGCTGCCGAAGACCGGCGTCGACCAGCAGTTGGTCGACGATGCGGCCGCCCGCCGCGCCACGCTGGTTCATGACGGCGTGCAGGCCGAACTCACCGCGCTGCGCGATGTCGACCTGACCACTTACCGGAAGATCGCGAACACGCAGATCAGCCCGCTGTTCGTCGCGTTCGACAACGCCACGACGCCGCTCGTCAAGGCGTTGCAGGACCGCGCGAACCAGCATCGCGACCACGCGATCGCGCACATGGAAACGATGCGCGTGCTGATCATCGGCGGCATCGCGATCGCAGTGCTGATGATGGTCGCGGTGCGCATCGCGCTGCGCGGCATGATCGTGCAGCCGCTCAACGATGCGATTGCCTGCTTCGAGCGGATTGCCACCGGCGATCTGACGCAAAGCATCGACACGCAAAGCCGCAATGAAATGGGCCGCCTGTTCGCGGCGATCCGCAAGATGCAGGACGGCGTATCCGCGCTGGTGAAGGCGGTGCACGGCAGCACCGAATCGATCGACACCGGCGCGCGCGAAATCGCGATGGGCAACACCGACCTGTCGCAGCGTACCGAGCAGCAGGCGGCTTCGCTGCAGGAGACCGCCTCGAGCATGGACCAGCTGACCGGCACGGTGCGCCAGAACGCGGAAAACGCGCGGCAGGCGAGCCAGCTGGCGGTCAACGCGTCCGATATCGCGACGCGTGGCGGCGAGGTGGTCAGCGAAGTCGTGGTGACGATGCGCGATATCACGGCAAGTTCGAACAAGGTGGTCGACATCATCGGCGTGATCGAAGGCATCGCGTTCCAGACCAACATCCTCGCGCTGAATGCGGCGGTCGAGGCGGCGCGCGCCGGCGAACAGGGCCGCGGCTTCGCGGTGGTGGCGGGCGAAGTGCGCAGCCTCGCGCAGCGCAGCGCGAGCGCCGCGAAGGAGATCAAGGAACTGATCGGCGACTCGGTCACCCGCGTGCAGAACGGCTCGGAACTGGTCGGCCGGGCCGGCACGACGATGGAAGAGATCCTGCAGGCGGTGCGCCGCGTGACCGACATCATGGGCGAGATCAGCTCGGCATCGGAAGAGCAGTCGGGCGGCATCGAGCAGGTGAATCGCGCGGTCAGCCAGATGGACGACGTCACGCAGCAGAATGCGGCGCTGGTCGAACAGGCTGCCGCTGCGGCGGCATCGCTGGAAGAGCAGACGCGGCAATTGCGTGGTGTGGTGGGGACGTGGCGTGTGGCCGGTGCGAACCACGCCGGCTTTGCGGCGGCGGTTCAGACGCCTGCGCGCAGCGGCGCAATGCGCCCGCAAGCGGCCGCACACAGCGCGACGTCGCAGCGCGCGCCGGCTGCCAAGGCGGCAACGGTTGCGCCGGCCGGCAAAGCGGCGCGACCTGCAGCGGGCTCGGGACATGGCGCGACGCATGGCGCAGCCCCCAGCGCAGCACAGCGCGCGACGGCCAGCAACACACCCGGCAGCGCACCCAGCACCACCCACGCCGAACCCACGCAACCGAGGCACGACGCGCCGGGCGGCCGTACCGAACCGGTGCTGAAGCGCCCGGTGCTGTCGCGCGGCGCGGCGCCGGCCGCCACCGCAGCCAGTGCGGACGCGGATTGGGAAACGTTCTAGAAGGATCGAGGCAGAACATGCAGATGCACGGTATCGCGCCCGTTGACGGGCGACATTGCACAGCGCGCCGCAGCGGCGCGCGGGTGCAAGGCCGTGCGTCGCGAGTGAGCGCGATGGCGGCGAGCAGGCTTGTGCCGCGTCAGGGGAATCTATGAGCGATTTGCGCGCACCGCAGAAAACCGGCCGTACCGATACGCCGCGTGCCGGCGAGCCCGGCCGCGACTTCGAGTTCACGTCGGCGGACTTCAACCGGATCCGTGAGCTGATCTATCGCCGCGCCGGTATTTCGCTGTCCGACCACAAACGCGACATGGCGTACAGCCGGCTGGCGCGCCGCCTGCGCGCGCTCGGCCTCGACAGTTTTCGCGTTTACCTCGACCAGCTCGAAGCCGACGACGATCCGGCCGAGTGGGAAGCTTTCACCAATTCGCTGACAACCAACCTGACCGCGTTTTTCCGCGAAGCGCATCACTTTCCGATTCTTGCGGAGTTTGTCGCGAAGCGGCCGCAGCCGGTGTCGGTGTGGTGCTCGGCGGCTTCGACCGGCGAAGAACCGTATTCGATCGCAATGACGCTGGTCGAAGCGCTCGGCGACAGCGCCGCGCGCCAGGCCACCGTGCTCGCCACCGACATCGACACGCAGGTGCTCGCCAAATGCGACGCGGGCGTCTATCAGTACGAGCAGGTGCGGCATCTATCGGCAGAGCGTCTGAAGCGTTTCTTCCTGCGCGGCACCGGCGGCCATGCCGGGCTCGTGAAAGTGCGCCCCGAATT
Source organism: Paraburkholderia jirisanensis (assembly GCF_054782355.1). Classification (NCBI taxonomy): domain Bacteria; kingdom Pseudomonadati; phylum Pseudomonadota; class Betaproteobacteria; order Burkholderiales; family Burkholderiaceae; genus Paraburkholderia; species Paraburkholderia jirisanensis. The sequence goes on from NZ_BAAGSQ010000002.1 coordinate 149,664, forward strand.
GCGCGCGATGATCCGCTTCGAGCAACTGAACCTGACCGACCGCGACTACGGTTTGCGCAGCCAGTTCGACGCGATCTTCTGCCGCAACGTGATGATCTACTTCGACAAGCCGACCCAGTCGCAGGTGCTCGCGCGCTTCGAACCGCTGGTCAAGCCGCGCGGCTTGCTGTTCGCCGGGCATTCGGAGAACTTCACGTACGTGACCCAGGCGTTCCGGCTGCGTGGCCAGACCGTCTACGAACTGACGCGCGACGACGCCGCACCCGCACGGGCGCCGCATGGTACGCGGCCGCGCGGCACGCTCAATGAGGTGAGCGCATGAGCGGACTGCCGATCGCCAACAACCTGTATTACGACAACCACTTCAAGCGCCCCGGCGTGAAGTTGTTGCCCAACGAGTTCTACACGACCAACGAAGACATGGTGCTGGTCACCGTACTCGGTTCGTGTGTGGCCGCGTGCATCCAGGACCGTACCGCCGGGATCGGCGGCATGAACCACTTCATGCTGCCGGACGACGGTGCCGAAGTCGTGCAGGCGGCCTCCGACGCGATGCGCTACGGCGCGTACGCGATGGAAGTGCTGATCAATGAACTGATCAAGGCCGGCGGCCGGCGCGAGCGCCTCGAGGCGAAAGTGTTCGGCGGCGCGGCGGTATTGGCCGGCATGACGACGATCAACATCGGCGATCGCAATTCGGAATTCGTGCGCCGCTATCTGGCGCTGGAGAAAATCCGCATCGTCGCCGAAGATCTGCAGGGCGCGCATCCGCGCAAGGTTGCGTTCCTGCCGCGTACCGGCCAGGTGATGGTGAAAAAGCTCGGGTTGCAGCAAGACCCGGAAGTGGCGGAGCGCGAGCGCGTGTTGGCCCGGCAGACCGCCGAGGCACGTGCCGAGCGGCTCGCGAAAGCGCGTGCGCGCGTCGAGCTGTTCAGCGGCGGGCGCGGTGCGCCCGGTGCGGGCGGCGCGCTGGGTGCGGCCGGAAGTGTGACTGGTAGTGTGGGCTTACGCCCGGCGCTGCCGGCCGGCGCGGCAGCAGCAGGGGCGGCAGGCGTCGCTCCGGCACGGCCGCGTATCGAGCTGTTCGGCGCGGGCGGCCGCGAGAACGATTCCAAAAATGCGCGGACCGCAGAGGAGGCGTGATTATTGTGCAAAAGATCAAGGTGTTGTGTGTCGACGATTCGGCGCTGATTCGCAGCCTGATGACCGAGATCATCAACAGCCAGCCGGACATGACGGTGGTCGCCACCGCGCCTGACCCGCTGGTGGCGCGCGAGCTCATCAAGCAGCACAACCCGGACGTGCTGACACTCGACGTCGAAATGCCGCGCATGGACGGCCTCGATTTCCTCGAGAAGCTGATGCGTCTGCGGCCGATGCCGGTGGTGATGGTGTCGTCGCTGACCGAGCGCGGCTCGGAAATCACGCTGCGCGCGCTCGAACTCGGTGCGGTCGATTTCGTCACGAAGCCGCGCGTCGGGATTCGCGACGGCATGCTCGACTACGCGGAAAAGCTCGCCGACAAGGTGCGCGCCGCGGCCCGCGCGCGGGTGCGCCAGGCAGCGCCGGTTGCGCATCCGGCGGGCAGCGCCGCACATGCTGCGGCACCGGCGGCGACGCCCGCGCCGCTGTTCAACAATCCGCTCGTCAGTACCGAGAAGCTGATCATCGTCGGCGCATCGACGGGCGGCACCGAGGCGATTCGCGAAGTGCTGGTGCCGCTGCCGCCCGATGCGCCGGCGGTGCTGATCGCGCAGCATATGCCGCCGGGCTTCACGAAGTCGTTCGCGCAGCGCCTGAACGGTCTGTGCCGGATCACCGTGAAGGAAGCCGAGCATGGCGAGCGCGTGCTGCCGGGTCATGCGTACATCGCGCCGGGCCACGCACACCTTTTGCTGGCGCGCAGCGGCGCGAACTATATTGCGCATCTGTCGGACGAGCCGCCGGTGAACCGTCACCGGCCGTCGGTCGACGTGCTGTTTCGTTCGGCGGCGCAGCATGCGGGCAAGAACGCGGTGGGCGTGATCCTGACCGGCATGGGCCGTGACGGCGCCGCCGGTCTGCTCGACATGCGCCAGGCGGGCGCCTACACGCTGGCGCAGGATGAAGCGAGCTGCATCGTGTTCGGCATGCCGCGCGAGGCGATCGCGCTGGGTGCGGCCGACGACATTTCGCCGCTATCCGACATGAGCCGCCGTGTAATGGCGCGGCTCGCTTCGATGGGCGAACGGGTGCAGCGTGTGTAATGATGCCGGTCGCGGCGGCGCTTGCGAATGCGCGCGGCCGTGGCGACGTATTTGCGGCGTGTTACACGTATTGCGGCGGCTGAACGGTTGAAAGGCTGAAAGGCCGAACCAGGGTGACGGCAAGGCCGGCGCCCGGGTCCGCGGCGACGGAAACTGAATGACGCACGGGCGGCGGCGCGCCGCCCGTCTGGATCAAGGTAACAGGGGAATGTGTGATGGATAAGGGAATGAAAATCCTGGTGGTGGACGACTTTCCGACGATGCGCCGGATTGTCCGCAACCTGCTGAAGGAGCTCGGCTACTCGAACGTCGACGAAGCCGAAGACGGCGCGGCCGGCCTCGCGCGGCTGCGCAGCGGCGCGTACGAGTTCGTGATTTCGGACTGGAACATGCCGAATCTCGACGGTCTCGCGATGCTGAAGGAAATCCGCGCGGACGCGAACCTGACGCACCTGCCGGTGCTGATGGTGACCGCCGAATCGAAGAAGGAAAACATCATCGCGGCCGCCCAGGCGGGTGCGAGCGGCTACGTGGTGAAGCCGTTCACTGCAGCGACACTCGACGAGAAGCTCAACAAGATTCTCGAGAAGATGAGCAAAACCGGGAGCTGATGTGGACCAGCCGACAAACGCGCAGGACATGCACGATGCGCACGACGACGACAGCGACCTCACGACCGACCGGATTCTCGCGCGGATCGGCCAGCTGACGCGCACGCTGCGCGACTCGATGCGCGAGCTCGGCATCGACAAGCACGTCGAACGCGCGGCCGAAGCCGTGCCGGACGCGCGCGACCGCCTGCGCTACGTCGCGGCGATGACCGAGCAGGCCGCCGAGAAGGTGCTGACCGCGATCGAAGTGGCCAAGCCGATCCAGGAGCGGCTGCAGCAGGAAGCGGGGGAGCTCGATGCGCGCTGGAAAGAATGGTATGAGGCGCCGCTCGAGCGCGACGAAGTGCGCACGCTGATGAAGGACACGCACGGCTTCCTCGGCCGGCTGCCCGACGCGACGTCGGCAACCAACCAGCAGCTGCTCGAAATCATGCTCGCGCAGGACTTTCAGGATCTGACCGGCCAGGTGATCAAGAAGATCACCGAAATCGTTTACCTGATCGAGCAGCAACTGCTCGGCGTGCTGGTCGAGAACATTGCGCCTGAACGGCGCGAGCAGTTCGCGGCAACCGCCGCCGCGCTCGCCGCCGAAACCTCGCCGACCGGGAGCCCGGAGGGTCTGTTGAACGGCCCGCAGATCAACCCCGAAGGCAAGGCCGACGTGGTGCAGGACCAGTCGCAGGTCGACGATCTGCTGGCCAGCCTCGGCTTCTAGGCGAACAACTCTCCTCACTGCAAAACATCGGATCGCGGTCGTTCGCACGACCGCGGAATCTGTACGTTCCAGTAGGGCAACAGGCATACTAGCTGTCACACAACGCTATGCATAATCGAGTGTTGAGCATCAGCGTGCATAACGTTTGCGAAGTGCTGACGCAGGTTTCCTAACGGCTTTCCATCAGCAGCAGCGGATGCCGGTTTTATGCTTTTCGTATGGTAGTGGTCGCCGCTCCGCGAGCCGTCCGTTTATCGACGGCGTGCCGGTTCGCTGTGCGATGACAGCCATGCAATCCAGATTCGGGCCGGCGCGGTGCGTCGCGGCGGTCTTCAAACGGGGAGAGTCCTGATGTTGAATTCGAGTCAGCCGGTTGGTCCGGCGCGCGCGCGCGGCTTCGCCGCCGCGGCCGTGGCCCTGTGCGCAGCCGGCCTGCTGGCCGCCGCGCCTGCCGCGCACGCGGCACTCGGCGGTGGCGCGATGGCGACGCCGGAAGGTGCGACGCTGTCGTCCGCTCCGGCAACGGCGGCGACGTCCGCCGCTACGTCCACTTCCGCGACGATGCGCAATGCGCTCACCACGGATATGTCCACTGCATCGGGCGCCAGCACGCCTGCCGCGGCGTTGCCGTACACGGTGCGCGAGACCAGGCTCGGCACCGGCACGGTGATCCACGAGTATCTGACACAGGGCGGCGTGGTGTTCGGCGTCGCATGGCAGGGGAAGTTCCTGCCGCCGCTTGCCGACATCTTCGGCGATACCTACTACCAGCAGTACGTGGCCGGCGCGCAGGCGGTACGCGCGGCGCGTGGCGGCATCGCGCGTGGGCCGATGCTGGTCGATCAGAGCGGTCTCGTGGTTCATTCGGGCGGCCATCCGGGCGGCTTTGCCGGCAGCGCCTGGATACCGTCGCTGCTGCCCGCCGGTGTCACCGGCGTAGACATCCGATAACGGCGACTAGCGGAGAACCAACGTGCGATTCCCGAACAAAATGACGGACTGGATCAAATGGGCCGGCGCGCTGCTGGCCATTGCGCTGATCGCCGCCTGCGGCGGCGGTGGCGGCAGTAGCGACAGCGGTAGTTCGAGCTCGGCGGCGGGCCCGTCGCAGCCGCTGGCGGCGAACGCGGTAGCGGTGACCGTCGATTCCGGGCTGGAGCGCTTTGCCAACATTCCGGTGGTGACCGTGACGGTCTGTGCGCCGGGCACGTCGAATTGCCAGACCATCGACCACGTGCTGCTCGATACCAAGTCGTTCGGCCTGCGCCTCGTGAATACCTCGCTCGGCGCGCTGGCCTCGGGCCTGACGCCGCTGCCGTCGGGCAGCGGCCAGCTGGCGCAATGCACGCTGTTCGCCGACGGCTTTACGTGGGGGACGATCCGCGGCGCGGACGTGCGCATTGCCGGCGAGACGGCATCGAACATCCCGATTCAGGTGATCGGCGATCTGCCGGCTGGCTCGACCCCGGTGACCAACTGCTCGGACCGCGGCACCAGCGCGGAAAACACCGCCGCGGAGCTCGGCGCCAACGGGATCCTCGGTATCGGCGTGGCACCGGTCGACTGCGGCGCGGCCTGCGCGGCGCCGATCGGCAACAACAACCCGAGCACGTACTTCTCGTGCCCGCCGGGCACCACCACGAACAACTGCACGCGCACGTCGGTACCGGTTGCGCAGCAGTCGGCTAACCCGGTGGCGCGTTTCGCATCCGACAACAACGGCCTCGTGGTGCAGTTTCCCGCGATCGCGGACAGCGGCGTGAAATCGGTCACCGGCACGATGACCTTCGGCATCAATACGCAGACGAACAATGCGATGCCCACCACCGTGACGAAGCTCGGCAGCACCGGCTTCGGCGACCTGGTCAAGAGCACCTTCAACGGCGTGAGCAGCGTCGATGCGTTCCTCGATACCGGTTCGAACGGCCTGTTCTTTACGGCATCGGTAGCGGCGTGCGGCACGCAGGCGCCGAAGTTCTACTGCCCGACCAGCCAGCAAGCGTTCAGCGCGACGCTGCAGGGCAGCGATTCGACCCAGGCGCCGGTCAGCTTCAACGCGAGCAATGCCATTACGCTGTTCAACAGCGGCAACTTCGCGTTCAACAACCTCGCCGGCGAAAACGGCAGCCCGCTCAGTCTGGACCTCGGACTGCCGTTCTACTTCGGCCGCACCGTGTACCACGGCCTCGACCAGACCGCGTCCGGCGGCCAGTCGGCTTTCCTCGCGTTCTAGAGGCGTCGGCGCCGGGCCCGGGCGGCGTTACCGCGCCTCGGGCCGGCGCTGTTACCGCGCCGCTCACCCCCATCGCGACACCCTCCCACGCGTCAGCTGGCACGCGCGCTGCCGTCCTCCCGATTCGATCCGGCGAAATACCCCGGTTTCACGCCCTTTATCCGCCGATCATCCCTTTACATCTGCAGGAATAATCGCTCTCACCCGGAATACCGGCATTGTGCCGTGACCGTTTGGAGAGAGCCCCGTGGCAGAGGAAAGCGACCTCGAAAAGACCGAATCAGCCACTCCCCGGCGCCGTGAAAAGGCGCGCGAGGAAGGGCAGGTCGCGCGTTCGCGCGAGCTCGCGTCTTTCGCGCTGCTGTCGGCAGGCTTTTTCGGCGTGTGGGGGCTGTCGCATCCAATCGGCATGCATCTGCAATCGATGCTGCATTCGGCGTTCACGTTCGACCGCGCCGCCGTGTTCGATACCAACCGCATGCTGATCGGCGCCGGTTCGATCGGTGCCGAAGGCCTGCAGGCGCTCGCGCCGGTGCTGCTGCTGACCGGCCTCGCCGCGCTGCTCGCGCCGATCGCGCTGGGCGGCTGGTTGATCTCGAGCAAATCGCTCGAACCGAAATTCAGCAAGCTGAACCCGATTACCGGCCTCGGCCGCATCTTCTCGATGAACGGCCTGATCCAGCTCGGCATGGCGATCGTCAAGACGCTGGTGGTCGGCGGAATCGGCTCGCTGGCGGTGTGGAATCACAAGGACGAAATCCTCGCGCTGGTCACGCAGCCGCTCGACGTCGCGCTGGCCAGCAGCGGCCATCTGATCGCCGTGTGCTGCGCGACCACCGTGGCCGGCATGTTCCTGATCGCCGCGCTCGATGTGCCGTACCAGATCTGGCAATACGAAAAGAAGCTGCGCATGACCAAGGAAGAGGTCAAGCGCGAGCACCGCGAGAACGAAGGCGACCCGCACGTGAAGGGCCGCATCCGCGCGCAGCAACGTGCGATGGCGCGCCGCCGGATGATGCAGGCGGTACCGAGCGCCGACGTGATCGTGACCAACCCGACGCACTTCGCGGTCGCGCTGAAGTACACCGACGGCCAGATGCGCGCGCCGAAGGTGGTCGCCAAGGGCATGAACCTGGTGGCCGCGCGGATCCGCGAACTCGGCGCCGAAAACAACGTGCCGCTGCTCGAAGCGCCGCCGCTCGCGCGGGCGCTCTATTACAACGTGCGCCTCGATGCGGAAGTGCCGGGCGTGCTGTACGGCGCGGTGGCCGAAGTGCTGGCGTGGGTGTATCAGCTGCGCCGCTTCACGACCCACGGCGGCGCCGCGCCGACCAAGCCGGCCGATCTGGAGGTGCCCGCCGAACTGGACAAGCACCGCCCGCTCGGCGACGAAGACCTCGAAGACGACATCGAAGACGTGCAAGCTACCGAACCGCAAGCCAGCAACAACAGCAATAACGATGGAGGCCGCGCATGAACGCCCGCGCCGGTTTCCTGTCGCGTCGTCCGGAAGCATTGCAAGGTCACAATCTGCGCGCCCTCGCGGGCCCGATTCTGATCTGCATGATCCTCGGCATGATGATCCTGCCGTTGCCGCCGTTCCTGCTGGATCTGCTGTTCACCTTCAACATCGCGCTTTCCGTGATGGTGCTGCTGGTCAGCATGTACACGATGAAGCCGCTCGACTTCGCCGCGTTCCCGAGCGTGCTGCTGTTCTCGACGCTGCTGCGCCTGTCGCTGAACGTCGCGTCGACCCGGATCGTGCTGCTCGAAGGCCATACCGGCCCGGACGCGGCCGGCAAGGTGATCGAGGCGTTCGGCCACTTCCTCGTGGGCGGCAACTTCGCGGTCGGCATCGTGGTGTTCATCATCCTGATGGTGATCAACTTCATGGTGATCACCAAGGGTGCGGGCCGGATCGCCGAAGTGTCCGCGCGCTTCACGCTCGATGCGATGCCCGGCAAGCAGATGGCGATCGACGCCGACCTCAACGCCGGCAACATCAACGAAGAGCAGGCCCGCAAGCGCCGCCAGGAAGTCTCGCAGGAAGCCGAGTTCTACGGCTCGATGGACGGCGCCAGCAAGTTCGTGCGCGGCGACGCGATCGCCGGTCTGCTGATCATGGTGATCAACATCATCGGCGGGCTGATCGTCGGGGTGGCGCAGCACGACATGAGCTTCGCGGCGGCGGGCAAGAACTACACGCTGCTGACCATCGGTGACGGCCTCGTCGCGCAGATCCCGTCGCTGGTGATCTCGACCGCGGCCGGTGTGATCGTGTCGCGCGTCGCGACCAACGAAGACATCGGCACGCAGCTCACCACGCAGTTGTTCTCGAACCCGCGCGTGCTGATGATCACCGGCTCGATCCTCGTGCTGATGGGTCTGATTCCGGACATGCCGCACTTCGCGTTCCTGATCCTGGGCGGCGGCGCCATCCAGCTGGGCCGCACGCTGAAGAAGCGCGCTGCGGAGCGCAAGACCGCCGCGCTGGTCGAAACCGCACCGGCCGCGCTGGTTGCACCGGAGAACGCCGAAGCCAGCTGGGACGACGTGACGATGATCGACACGCTCGGCCTCGAAGTCGGCTACCGGTTGATCCCGCTGGTCGACCGCAACTCGGACGGCGAACTGCTGAAGCGCATCAAGAGCATCCGCAAGAAGTTCGCGCAGGAAATCGGCTTCTTGCCGCCGGTCATCCATATTCGCGACAACCTGGAGCTGCGCCCGAACGGCTACCGGATCACGCTGAAGGGCGTCGAAATCGGTGTCGGCGAAGCGTATCCGGGCCAATGGCTGGCGATCAACCCGGGCCAGGTGAGCGCGGCGCTGCCGGGCTCGCCGACCACCGATCCGGCGTTCGGCCTGCCGGCGATCTGGATCGACACGAATCTGCGCGAACAGGCTCAGGTGTACGGCTACACGGTGGTCGATTCGAGCACGGTGGTCGCGACTCACCTGAACCATCTGGTCGTCACGCACGCGTCCGAACTGCTCGGCCGCCAGGAAGTGCAGGCGCTGCTCGAGCGCACCGGCAAGAACACGCCTTCGCTGGTCGAAGAGCTGGTGCCCAAACAGGTGTCGGTCACCACGCTACAAAAGACGCTGCAAAACCTGCTCGAGGAAGGCGTGCCGATCCGCGACATGCGCACGATCCTCGAAGCACTCGCCGAACACACGCCGAAGGTCACCGACGCACACGATCTCACCGCGATCGTGCGTCTCGCACTCGGCCGCGCGATCACGCAGCAGTGGTTCCCGGGCAGCAACGACATGCAGGTGATGGGCCTCGACTCGAATCTCGAACGGGTGCTCGCGCAGGCGCTGACCACCGGCCCGAACCCGGGCCTCGAACCCGGTCTCGCGCAAACCCTGCTGACCGAAACACAACGGGCGATGAATCGCCAACAGATTCTCGGCCTCGCGCCGGTGCTGCTGGTGCAGCACGCACTGCGCGCGATGCTCGCGCGCTTCCTGCGCCGCAGCCTGCCTCAACTGAAGGTGCTTTCGTACGCGGAAGTGCCGGACACACGAAACATCAAAGTGGTTAACCTCATCGGGGGCCAAGCTTGAACATCCGTAAATTCACCGGCGCGACCAGCCGGGACGCGCTGCGCCTCGTTCGCGAAGCCCTTGGTGCCGACGCCGTGGTGCTGTCGAACCGCTCGCTGCCTGACGGCACCGTCGAAATCGTCGCGCTCGCCGACAGCGATTTCGCGTCGATCACCCCGGCGCCGGCTGCGCAGCAGAACGCTGCAGGCGAGGCCGCCCCGCGCAACACGCCGGCTGCCGGCTTTGCCAATCCGTATGCGAATGGCCTGCCCGACGTGTTCTCGTCGGTGTTCGGCGCAAGCCCGGAAGCAGGCGCGGACGACGAGCCTGCGGTATCGGCCCTGCCGGCGCCCGCCGCACTGGCCGCCGAGGAATCGCGTGTTGCCGAGAAGAACGAAGCGGCGTTTGGCGCCGCCAGGCCGACGCAGGCTGCACCGGCCGCTGCCGCTGCGACGCGATCAGAAAAGCCGACTGAAAAGCCGCTGGCTGCGCCCGCTGCAGCGCGGCCCGCGAGCGCACCGGCCGCGCCGCGCACACTGGTCGAGTCGAACCCGTGGCTGATCGATCATGCCCGCGAGATCGCCGGCAAGCAGCAGGCCGTCGCGCACAGCGCGAAGCCGATGCTGACGCCGACTACCGCGAAGGCCAAGGGTCTCGGCGTAGCCGCCGAAGCACCGGCAGCCGCAGCGCGCCAGCAAGCGGCGCATGCCGCCGCTCACGCAGCGCCGATCTCGGTCGAAACCCCCGATTGGGCTCGCGAAGCCGCGCAACTGGCGGCGCGTCGCGCGACCCAGCGCCCGGCGTCGAGCGGTCTGCCCGAGCAGGTCACGGCGGCGGTCACCGATGCGATCAATGCGCGGATGGCGCACATCGTCAACGAAACGGTGATGAACGAGCTCGCGTCGATGCGCGGCATGATGGAAGAGCACTTCGCCGGCCTGTTGTGGGCCGACGGCCAGCGCCGTTCGCCGCTGCAGTCGCAGCTGACGCGCCATCTGTTCGCGGCAGGTTTCTCCGCGCAACTGGTGCGGATGATCGTCGACAACCTGCCGGCCGTCGAAAACTTCGAAGCCGGCATGGAGTGGGTCAAGTCGGTGCTCGAATCGAACCTGCCGGTGATGGAAAACGAAGACGCGCTGATGGAGCGCGGCGGCGTGTTCGCCCTGATGGGCCCGACCGGCGTCGGCAAGACGACCACCACGGCCAAGCTCGCGGCACGCTGCGTGATGCGCTTCGGCGCCAGCAAGGTGGCACTGCTGACCACCGACAGCTACCGGATCGGCGGCCACGAGCAACTGCGCATCTTCGGCAAGATTCTGGGTGTATCGGTGCACGCAGTGAAAGACGGCGCCGACCTGCAACTCGCGCTTTCGGAACTGCGCAACAAGCACATCGTGCTGATCGACACGATCGGCATGAGCCAGCGCGACCGCCTGGTGTCCGACCAGATCGCGATGCTGTGCCGTGCCGGCCAGCCGGTGCAGCGCCTGCTGCTGCTCAACGCGACCAGCCACGGCGACACGCTGAACGAAGTGGTGCAGGCCTACCAGGGCGCGCCGGACAAGCAGCCGCTGGCCGGCTGCATCCTGACCAAGCTCGACGAAGCCACCAATCTCGGCGGCACGCTCGACACGGTGCTGCGCTACCGCCTGCCGGTGCACTACGTATCGACCGGCCAGAAAGTGCCGGAGAACCTGTACGTCGCGACCCGCAAATTCCTGATCCGCAGCGCGTTCTGCATTCCGCGCGATCACTCACCGTTCGTGCCGCAAGACGACGATGTTCCGGGCTTGCTGTCTGCCCTGTCGGCACGTTCGACTGCCGAGCAGCACGAGGTCCGGTTTGGCTAAGTTCGTGTCCGACCAGGCCGAGGGACTGAGGCGGCTGCTGGCCCGCCACGGTTCCCGCGCGATCGCCGTCACGGGCGGATCGGCGGGCGTGGGCGGCTCGACCGCGGTGGTCAATCTCGCGGCGGCGCTGGCAGCACAGGGCAAGGATGTGCTGGTGGTCGACGAACACGCGGGCGACCCGCGCTCGATCGCGGCGCTGACGGGCGGTGCGTCGCCGGAGCGCTTTGCGGCGTTCTCGCGCGGCGAGGTTGCGCTGGAAGCGGCCGTCGCGCGTCATGCGGCGGGCTTCGCGGTGCTCGGCGTGCCGCATGGCGCGCGCGCGGCCTGCAAGCCGTCGCAGCTTGCCGCGGTATTCGACGGACCGGCCGACGTCGTGCTGATCGACGTGCAACTCGAGCGCGACGGCATGCTGTCCGACCTCGCGCTGCAGGCGCACGACCTGTTGATCGTCACGCGCGTCGCCGCGCAGGCGATCACCGATACGTATGCGTGCCTGAAGCGGCTGCATTACGCGTACGCGATCGCGCAGTTTCGCGTGCTGGTGAATCACGTGCAAAGCGAAGCGGACGCGCGCACCGCGCTGGAAAACCTCGCCGATGTATCGAGCCGCTACCTGCGCGTGTCGCTGGAAGGCGCCGGCTGCATCGCCGAGGATCCGCTGATGGCGCGTTCGCGGGAACTGTCGCGCTGCATCGTCGAGGCGTGGCCTTCGGCGCCGGCCGCGCGCGATTTCCGGCAACTCGCAGCAGACCTGCAGGACTGGCCGATGCGGCCAGCAATGAGTTCGCGCACGCCCTGGGCGGCGGGCGCGGCTGTTACGACGGCGTCACTTGCCGAACAACCATCCGCACACCACGCCTGACCGGCAGCGGACAAGGGGAGCTCGATGTACAACGCTCAAGGAAAGATTTCACAGGCTGAGGTCTTGACCAAATACACGCCGCTGGTGCGGCGGCTAGGCCTGCAGCTGGTCGCGAAGATGCCCGCGAGCGTGGACCTCGACGACCTGATCCAGGCCGGCATGATCGGTTTGCTGGATGCGGCGAGCCGTTACAAGGAAGACCAGGGCGCGCAGTTCGAGACGTACGCGAGCCAGCGGATTCGCGGTGCGATGCTCGACGAGCTGCGCAGCAACGACTGGCTGCCGCGCAGCGTGCGGCGCACGTCGCGCGAGCTGGAGATGGCGGTGCATCAGGTCGAGCAGCGGCTGGGCCGCGCGGCGAGCGAAGCGGAGATTGCCAAGCATCTGGATTTGCCGCTCGAAGAGTATCAGTCGATGCTGCAGGATCTGCATGGCAGCCAGCTGATCTACTACGAAGACTTCGACCGCTCGGCCGACGATGAACCGTTCCTCGACCGCTATTGCGTCGACCATTCGGACCCGCTGTCGGCGCTGCTCGACGACAGCCTGCGCGGCGCGCTGATCGAGGCGATCGACCGCCTGCCGGAACGCGAGAAGCTGCTGATGTCGCTGTACTACGAGCGCGGCATGAACCTGCGCGAAATCGGCGCGGTGATCGAGGTGAGCGAGTCGCGGGTGTGCCAGCTGCATAGCCAGGCGGTGGCGCGGCTGCGCGCACGGCTGCGGGAAATGGCCTGGGCGGCGGAGGAGCATTAAGCTCCGGCAAGGGTTTGGCGGGAATTTATACCCTGGCATCGGATGTTGGGGTATAAATTGAATGCGGCAGAATTTATACCCTGGAATCGCATCGTAGGGTATAAATTGATGCCATGACGACCTTCCACAACGACGCGCTGCAAACGCTGTACGCCTCTGTCGCTGAACGCGCCGCGACGCAGGGGCAAATCCCGTTGCATTCGCCGGGCTCGGCAGCCCAAAAAACCGTCGACGGAAAAAGTTACACGTACTGGCGCGTGTACCCCGCGTCCGGAAAGCGCGTCGAGATTTCACTAGGCCGCACCGGCGAGCCGGATACCGAAGCAGCGCTCGAAGCAAAAATGCAGGAAAGCGCAGAAATGCGCGCACTCGGCGCCGACGTCCAGACGTTGCGCAAAGCCGGCTTTTCCGCTGCGGACAATTCGTCTGCATTGACCATCGCCACGCTGTACAACGTGGGCATCTTCAGCCACGGCGGAGTGCTGGTCGGTTCGCACGCATTCGGCGCGCTTCTGAATAGCCTTGGCGTACGCCAACCGGCGAACTACCGGACCGAAGACATCGATATCGGCACGACTGGCTCGATCTCGCTAGCCATCCCGGAAGACCGTAGTTTTCTCGACATCCTGCGCGATAGCAGTCTGCCTTTTCTCGAAGTGCCGGAACTCGACTCGCGCAAGCCCGCGACGTCATTCAAGGCGCGCGGCCAGCCGCTCAAAGTGGATCTGCTTGTGCCCGGCACCGAAGCCTACGAGAGCAAGGCGTTGCCGCACCTGCGCGCGCATGCGACCGGCTTGCCGTACTTCAAATATCTGCTGGTGGATCCTGTGCGGGGCTTCGTGCTCGGCAAGGAACACGCGGTGCCGGTCACGCTGCCCGACCCAGCTCGCTTCGCGTTGCACAAGCTGATCGTCAGTACGCTGCGCACGCCGGTGTTGGCCGCGAAGGCCGACAAGGACCGCCGTCAGGCCGCGGTGCTGATCGATGCCTTGATGGAGAAATTCCCCGACGCACTGGAAGTCGCGGCCGCGCATATCGAGACCAAAGCCCGCGCGCGCGTCGCCAGGGCCGCAGCGCAGGCATTGAATTTCGAAGTCGATCTGTCGGAGCGCGCGCAAGACTTTCTCGCCGGGCTGGCCGGCGACGCGTAATCGCTCCGTGCAGGAAACGGGCTTGCTACAGCCCCGAGAATGCCGGAATCCGGCCGTCCGGGCCGTAGAACGAACTGGCCTTTTCCGGCGTGCCGCGCAGCACCGTGAGAATGCGGCGGTTGTATTCCATCCGGGTGCGGATCATCAGGCCGTTGTCCGCATTGAGCCGGCGCGCGCGGTCGGCCGATTTCTGCAGCGCGCCCCAGTGTTCGTTCAGCCGGCCATCGCGGGCCACCGCCAGCGCCATGCCGCGCGTGCCGCCCGGCAGGCCGCGTGCCTGCAATTGCGCCTCGCGCGTGCGCTCGAGCATCGCGAGCTTCTCGGCCATCGCGGCCTTCTGTTCGACGATCGGCGGCAGGGTTTCGAGTGGGGATACGGCGGTCAGCGCCTTTTGCTCGAATGCGAGCAGCGACGCAAAGGCTTCGACGGTTGCGTATTCGTCGAGGATGGTGTCAAGCAGGGCGTCTTTCATTCGTCACTCACACGTTTTTCCTTCCGCATGCCTGGGCACACGGAGGGACGCGGTTTCACATGCCGGCCGGCAGTGAGCGTCCCCGAAAAAACGGTTGACGCTCAGCCGCCAGTCGACGGATTGCGTTGCAACAGCTCGCGTGCGGTCTGCAGCACGCCATCGGCGATCTTGCCGGTGTCGATCGCGAGCGACCCGTCACGGATCGCAGCCTTGATCGACTCGACGTGCGCGACGTCGATATCGCCTGAGCCCGATGCCGCGAGGCCCCGCAAATTGCTCGACAGCGACGACAGGTTCACGTCTGCATCGCCACTCGGCGCAGGCGTACGGCTCGCGGCAGCGGCGTTGTCCGCAGGGGCGGACGCGCCTTGCTGGCCGCGCTGAACGCCGCCGTTGGCAGGCGTCAAACTCGGGTTGGTGCTGGAATCGACTTTCACGATTGGCTTCCTGAACGATTTGACCTTGATATCGGCAATCACGAACAGAAACTTTAGCGCAATCGGAATATGCGTTTTCCCGCTTCCAGCCGAGCTTTCTGACGCTATTTACGTCACTTTTACCGCCTGCTTCTGTCTGCCCCCACGCCGCGCCACGCCCGGCTGTTCCAGCCTGCCGGCCGGCCAGTCGATGCAATGCGCGCGCGTTACTGCATAACTGCCGTTACAGCTGGATCTCGACGGTCGAGCCGTCCTTCACGATGCCGGTGACGATCTGGCCGGTGGAGGTCTTTACCCGCACTTGCTGGCCGGGACCTGCGTTGTTCATCACACTGCCTTCCGCCGAAATCGAGAAACCTTCGCCTGCCGCGACCACCTTGACCGTCTGTCCGACCGTCACCGACATCGCGCTCTTCAACAGATCCTGCCGCAGCGGCAGGCCCGCGCCGATACGCGCCAGTGCGATCGCGCCGACCGCCTGCGCCGGATCGGTGATGACCGCTTGCGGCAGTAATGCGAGGTCGCCTTCGTGCGCGACGAGATCGGCGGCCGTCAGCATTTCGCCCGGCGTGATCTGGCGTGCGGAGCTGTAGTAGGTGGCCATCAGCGTGATGCTGGCGCGCAGGTAGATGGTCCAGGGGCGGGCGCCCGCACAGCGCACGCCGACGGAAGTGCGGCCCCACAGCCGTGCGCCGACTGGCATGAACGGCTCGAGCGTCGTGCAGGCGGCGAGGCCGCGCGGGAACGCCGGTGCGACGGTAATCGTGATCTTGCCGGGCAGGCCGGCCGTCTGCTGTTGCAGGAACGCGAAGGCGGTAGCGTGGATCGCGTCGGCGTCCTGCTGGCCGGTGGGACTCGCGCCGCTGGCTGCGAGCGCCGCCGGGCTGGCCGCGGCCGACGCTGCGGTCACCGCTGGGTTTGCCGCTGGGTTTCCCGTATTCACCGCATTCACCGCGACGACGCGCTGATTGGTGCGCATCGCTTGTGCTTGCGCGAACTGCTGCGCGGCAGCCAGCTGTTGGGGATTCTGATTGACGGCCTGCGCAGCTTGCGCGCCTTGCGTCGGCTGCTGCATGGCCTGTGCGATCTGCGCGACCTGCAGGGCTCGCGTCTGAGCCGCCTGAACCGCCTGCGCGGATATCGGCTGCGCAGGTCGTGCGACAGCCGCAGGCGTCTTCACTGCTGCCGTGCTGCCGCCCGCGCCGGTCAGCTGCGGCGGCTCGCCGCGTGCAGCGAGCGGCTCGATCTCGATCGGCGCGGATGCATCCGCAGCCGGTGCGGCTGCCGCCGACGCGTACGCCGTCGATGCAACCGGTTGATTCTGCGTGGCCGGCGTCGTATAGCGCACCGGCGCGCTGCCGACCGCGACTGGCGCCGCCGCCGCCGTCGGCGCTATCGGCGTCACCGGGCGTGTGCCGATCGGCAGATTCACGCGTTGCATGCCCATGGGGATGCCTACAGCCGCCGCGCGGCCGATCGGTATGCTGCCGGCCGTGCTGTTTACGATGCCGCCCACGTTGCCGTTCATCGTGCTGCCCGCGGCGCCCCCAACGGCGCCATACACCGCCGCAGGCCGTGCGCCCGGTGCAGCTTGCACGCCACTCGTCGCATACGTCACCGCAGCAGGCTGCCCCGCCTCTTCCCCATTCCCCGCAATCACAATCTGACCTTCGGCAACATTCGCCGCGCGCTGCGCTGCCGGCGTCGGCCGCAGCGAAGCCAGCGTCGCGCCCGCCGGCCCAGCACTGCGCGGCGCTGTCATCTCGATGCGCGCAGCAAGCGCTTGCGCATCGGCGGGATTCTTTTCTCCATTCCCCGGAATCACGATCGGACCGCCGGTCTCCTGTTGCGCATAAGCGGCAACAGGCAACGCGCCATACAACGCGAGTCCCGGCAACGCGCCATACAACGCCAGCGCCGCAGCCAGCGCGCGGCGCGCCATGCCACGCGGCCGCGCGGCGTGCGCGACGCCGGACAGGGCAGCAAAAGCGGGCAGGGCCATGGCGATTCTCCAGGAGCGAATACGAAGGTACGAGACGCATTCTAGAGAGCGGCCCCCACGCGCAAGCGTCGAATAGAGGGTGGCTTCCCCAGCTATTCGTCCAATTGGCGCTTGCACTGCGCCCATAAGATGCACTCCATGCGAAAAAGCCTCCGCACGGCGTTCGTACTGCGCCGCGGTACCTGTGCGAAAGGCCTCAGCTGAAACCGACCGCGGACCGTTCAGACGGAGAAACGTCCCATGCTTGACAAGCTCGATCAGGACTTTGCGTTCACCAAGGAAGCGCTCAACGTGCGCGCTTACCGGCAGGAACTGCTGTCGTCGAACATTGCTAACGCCGACACGCCGAACTACAAGGCGCGCGACATCGACTTCGCATCGTCGCTGGCCGGCGCGCTGCACAAAGCTGGCGGCGCACCCGGCTCAGGCACGGCGCCGCTCGCGATGACGCAGCCGGCCGGCGTGACCAGCGGCATGACGCTCGCGACCACCGAGCGCGGCCATATGTCCGGGAAGGCGACCTTGATCCCCACCGGCGGCTCGCCGGAGGACTACGGCCAGTTGAAGTACCGCATTCCGGTGCAGCCGGCGCTCGACGGCAACACGGTCGACCTCGACTCGGAGCGCGTGCATTTCGCCGACAACACGCTGCATCTCGAAGCCGGGATGACGACCGCGACGGCGCAGATCAAGTCGATGCTGTCCGCCATCACGTCGGGCAGCTAGCAGCGCGCCGCGCAGGCGGCGCAGACAATAAACGCAAGAAATTAATCGCTACGGGCTGGTTCTACGAAGGAGGCTTTGCAAGCCATGTCATTGATGAACATCTTCAAGGTGGCCGGTTCCGCGTTGACCGCGGAGTCGCAGCGCCTGAACGTCACGGCGTCGAATCTGGCGAACGCGGACAGCACCACCGGCCCGGACGGCAAGCCGTACCGCGCCAAGCAGGTGGTGTTCGGGGTCGACCCGCTGGGCGGCGCGCGTTCGGCGTCGGGCCAGCAGGTCGGCGGCGTGCAGGTGACCGGCGTGATCGACGATCCGACGCCGATGAAAACCACCTATGACCCGGGCAATCCGGCGGCCAACGCCGATGGCTATGTGCAGCAGCCGAACGTCGACCCGGTGCAGGAAATGGTCAACATGATTTCGGCGTCGCGTTCGTATCAGGCCAACATCGAAACGCTGAATACCGCCAAGAACCTGATGCTGAAAACGCTGACGATCGGCACCTGAGGAGATCGACTTGAGTTCTTCGAACACCACTATTGGCAGCAACGGCACCAACACGTCGCCGACTCCGACCGACACGATGGGCCCGAACAGCTCGGCCACGTCGGCGGCGAGTCTGCAGCAGACCTTTCTGACACTGCTCGTCACGCAGCTGCAGAACCAGGATCCGACTTCGCCGATGGACAGCTCGCAGATGACCTCGCAGCTTGCGCAGATCAACACGGTGAGCGGCATCGCGCAGCTGAACACGACGCTGCAGTCGCTGTCGTCGCAACTGAATGCAAGCGCGACCGGCCAGGCATCGGGGCTGATCGGCCGCACCGTGCTGACGCCGGGCAACACCTTCACGGTCGGCACGCTGACCAACTCCGACGGCACGGCGAGCGACAAGGAGGGCACCTCGCCGTTCGGCGTCAAGCTCGCCGTCGATGCGACCGATCTGCAGGTTCAGGTCAAGGACTCGACCGGTGTGGTGGTGAAGACGCTCGACATCGGCAAGGCACCGGCGGGCGTGGTGCCGATCACGGCCTGGAGCCCGGTCAACGACGCGGGTACGGCGCTGCCGACCGGCAATTACACGTTCACCGTGGTCGACAAGGGCGCCGATCCTTCGGCTACCGCACCGGTCGCACTGACTGGCCTGACGGTGAACAGCGTGGTCCAGCAGGCGGACGGCACGGCCGGGCTGCTGCTGGGCAACGGCACCACGGTTCCTTTGAATGGCGGCTTCGCGGCCCTTCTCTAATCCGCAACAGATACGGAGCGCAACATGAGTTATCAACAGGGCTTGAGCGGTCTGGCGGCCGCGACCAACGATCTCGACGTGATCGGCAACAACATTGCCAACGCGCAGACGGTGGGTTTCAAACAAAGCACGGCAGTGTTCGCGGACATGTACGCGAACTCGGTCGCGACTGCGGTCAACAACCAGATCGGTATCGGTACGCGGCTCGCCGGTGTGCAGCAGGATTTCTCGCAAGGCCAGGTGACGACCACCGCCGTGGCGACCAACATCGCGATCAACGGCAACGGCTTCTTCGTGATGCAGAACCCGAGCGGCGCGATCACGTATTCGCGTAACGGCCAGATGGTGCCGGACAAGAACGGCTTCATCACCGACGCCGAAGGCGACAAGCTGATGGGCTATTCGGCCAACGCGCAAGGCGTGCTGCAGACCACCAACGTCGTGCCGATCCAGATTCCGAACATCAATCTGCCGCCGGTCGCCACCACCACCATCACGGCTGGGGTGAACCTGAATGCGCAGATGGCGCTGCCGACAGTTACGCCGTTCAACGCGGGCGATCAGAACAGCTTCAGCTATCACACTGCTGTGCCGTCGTTCGATTCGCTCGGCGGACAGTCGACTGTCGATCTGTACTTTGTGAAGACCGCTACCGGCCAGTTCGAGGTATTTGGCGGCCCGAGCGGCACGACGCCGAAAGATCTCGGCCAGATGAGCTTCGACTCGTCGGGCAACCTGACCTCGACGACCTCAGGCGGCGCACCGACTGCGATCAGCGGCCAGTTCTCGCTGGACGTGACCAACACGGACGGCTCGGCGCCCCAGACGATCGCCATCGACGTGTCGAGCACCACGCAGTTCGGTAGCCCCAACGGCATCAACAACCTGACCGCGGACGGCTTCGGCTCGTCGACGCTGGCGAACTACTCGATCGGCAACGACGGCACGATCACCGGCACCTACACCGACGGCCGCACCGCGACGTTGGGCCAGGTGCTGCTCGCGACCTTCAACGACCCGAACGGCCTCGACAACCTGGGCAACAACCAGTTCGCCGCGACTGCTGCATCGGGCGTGCCGCAAGTGTCGACGCCGGGTTCGACCAACCACGGTTCGGTGCAGGGCAGCGCAACCGAATCGTCGAACGTCGACCTGACCGGCTCGCTGGTCGATCTGATCACCGCGCAGCGCAACTACCAGGCGAATGCGCAGACGATCAAGACGCAGCAGACGATCGACCAGACGCTGATCAACCTGTAAAGCGCCGCTCTACTCCACCACGCGATTCCTGAAACGGACACGAGCTAGTCATGGACCGACTGATCTATACCGCGATGACCGGCGCCACTCAGGCGCTCGACCAGCAGGCCGTCGTTGCGAACAACCTCGCCAACACGTCTACCACCGGTTTTCGCGCGCAGCTGGCGAATTTCCGCTCGGTGCCGATGAGCTTCGGCGATGGCTCGTCGGTCAACGACCAGACGACGCGTACCTACGTGATGTCGTCGACGCCGGGCGCGGACTACACGCCGGGCCCGATCCAGCAGACCGGCAATCCGCTCGACGTCGCGATCCAGGGCGACGGCTGGCTGGCGGTGCAGACCCAGGACGGCAACGAGGCCTACACGCGCGGCGGCAATCTGCACGTCGACGAGAACGGCCAGCTGGTCACCGCCAACAACTTGCCGGTGATCGGCAACGGCGGCCCGATCGCAGTGCCGCCGCAATCGGAAGTGACGATCGGCAAGGACGGCAGCATCTCGGTGCTCGCACCGGGAGATCCGCCCAACGCGATTGCGCTGGTCGACCAGCTGAAGCTCGTGAATCCGGATCCGAACACGCTCACGCGTGGCGACGACGGCCTGTTCCGTACGGCCGACGGTAACCCGGCAGACGCCGATCCGAATGTGGCGCTCGCGCCGGCTTCGCTGGAAGGCAGCAACGTGAATCCGGTGGCGGCAATGGTCTCGATGATCACCAACGCGCGCCAGTTCCAGCTGCAGACCAAGATGCTGCAAACCGCCGACCAGAACGAACAGTCGGCCAACCAGTTGCTCAATTTCAGCTGATGCGGCGCGCCGCCTTCCTGAATCGCATGGTGTAACACCAGGAGAAAAACAACCGTGAACCGTTCCCTCTACATTGCCGCTACCGGCATGAATGCGCAGCAGGCGCAGATGGACGTGATTTCGAACAACCTCGCCAACGTCAGCACCAATGGTTTCAAGGGCTCGCGCGCGGTGTTCGAAGACCTGATGTACCAGACGCTGCGCCAGCCGGGTGCGAACTCGACGCAGCAAACCGAAATTCCGTCGGGCAGCCAGGTCGGCACCGGCGTGCAGCAGGTCGCCACCGAGCGTCTGTACACGGAAGGCAATCTGCAGCAGACCGGCAACTCGAAGGACGTCGCGATCAACGGCAACGGCTTCTTCCAGGTGCAGATGCCGGACGGCACGATCGCCTACACGCGCGACGGCTCGTTCCAGACCGACCAGACCGGCCGCCTCGTCACGTCGAGCGGCTTCCCGGTGGTGCCGGCGATCACGATCCCGCAAACCGCGACCTCGCTGACCATCGGCCAGGACGGCACGGTGTCGATCACGCAGGGCAACTCGTCCAATTCGACGAACATCGGCGCGCTGCAGATCGCCACGTTCATCAACCCGGTCGGTCTCGATGCGCGCGGCCAGAACCTGTTTCAGGAAACCCAGTCGTCGGGTGCGCCGAACGTCGCGCAGCCGGGCTTGAACGGTACCGGCACGCTGAATCAGGGCTTTGTCGAAACCTCGAACGTGAATGTCGTGCAGGAACTGGTGAACATGATCCAGACCCAGCGCGCGTATGAAATCAACAGCAAGGCCGTGACCACGTCGGACCAGATGCTGCAGACGCTCAGCCAGATGCAGGTTTGATCTTTCGTTGTCGCATGGAACAGGCGGTTACCAAGATGTCACAGCTCACTACTCTCATGGTTCGTACCGGCGCCGCGCGCGCGGCGCTGCCGCTCGCACTCGCGAGCGCGCTGGCCGGCTGCGCGCTCGTCCCGAAACAGCCAATCGTGCAACAGCCGATGAGTGCGGTGGCCCCTGTTCCTCCGCAGTTGCAGACACCCGGTTCGATCTATAACGCGGGTTACGCCGGGCACCCGCTGTTCGAAGACCAGCGGCCGCGCAACATCGGCGACATCCTGACGATCGTGATTGCGGAAAACGTCAATGCGACCAAGCAGTCGGGCGCAGCGGCCAACCGCAACGGCAGTACCAATTTCGCGGTGACGCAGGCGAACTTCCTGCATGGCCTGTTCAACAAGGCCAACCTGGCCGCAAACGGCCAGAACCAGTTCCAGGCAACCGGCGGCGCGAACGCGTCCAATACCTTCAACGGTGTGCTCACCGTGACCGTGACCAACGTGCTGCCCAACGGCAACCTGGTCGTGAGCGGCGAGAAGCAGATGCTGATCAATCAAGGTAACGAGTTCGTGCGCTTCTCCGGCGTCGTGAACCCGAACAACGTGGCCGGCGACAACTCGGTGTTCTCGACCGAAGTGGCCGACGCGAAAATCGAATACTCGGCGAAGGGCTACATCGACGAAAGCGAGCAGATGGGCTGGCTACAGCGCTTCTTCCTGAATGTAGCGCCATGGTGATGAAGATGAACGCAACTCCCACTCTTCGCCGTGCGCTCGCGCGGTTTGCCGCGGGCCGCACGGTACGCGTCGCCGGCGCGATGCTGAACGCAGCGCTGTTTGCAGTCTCCGTCGCGGCACTGTTCGTCGCCACGGCGCCCGCTGCGCATGCGGAACGCCTGAAGGACATGGTGTCGATTCTCGGCGTGCGCGACAACCCGCTGATCGGCTACGGTCTCGTGGTCGGCCTCGACGGCACCGGCGACCAGACCACGCAGACGCCGTTCACCACGCAGACCCTCGCGAACATGCTCGCGAACCTGGGCATCGGCATCAACAACCAGCAGGCCGGTGCGACCAATGGCGGCGTCTCGCCGCTCACCAACATGCAGCTGAAGAACGTCGCCGCCGTGATGGTGACGGCCACGCTGCCGCCGTTCGCGCGGCCCGGCGAAGCGATCGACGTGACGGTTTCGTCGCTCGGCAACGCCAAGAGCCTGCGCGGCGGCACGCTGCTGCTCACGCCGCTGAAGGGCGTCGACGGCCAGGTGTATGCACTCTCGCAAGGCAACCTCGCGGTCGGCGGCGCCGGCGCCAGCGCCAACGGCAGCCGCGTGCAGGTGAACCAGCTGGCATCCGGGCGCATCGCGTCGGGCGCGACCGTCGAACGGGCGCTGCCGGTCACGATCGCGCAGCCGGGCGGCCTGCTCGAAATGAACCTGAACGACATGGATTACGACAACGCGCAGAAGATCGCCGCGGCCGTGAACAATGCATTCGGCGGTGGCACCGCGACCGCGCTCGACGGCCGCACGATCCAGCTGCGCGCGCCGACCGATACCGCGTCGCAGGTGTCGTTTCTGGCCCAGCTCGAAAACCTCGAGGTCAAACCGGCCAAGGCCGCCGCGAAGGTGATCCTGAACGCACGCACCGGTTCGATCGTGATGAACCAGATGGTCACGCTCGAGAGCTGCGCGGTGGCGCACGGCAATTTGTCGGTGATCGTCAATACGCAGACGGTGGTCAGCCAGCCGGGCGCGTTCTCGAACGGCCAGACGGTCGCCGCGCGCCAGTCGCAGATCCAGTTGAAGCAGGACAACGGCGCGCTGCGCTACGTGACGGCAGGTGCGAACCTCGCCGAGGTCGTCAAGGCGCTTAACGCGCTCGGCGCGACGCCGGCCGACCTGATGTCGATTCTGCAGGCCATGAAGGCGGCGGGCGCCCTGCGCGCCGACCTTGAAATCATTTAAGCGGGGGCACGACCGATGAACGCGGATTCTCCCAAAGCCACAGGCGACCTGGACCAGCGCTTCGCGCTCGACGTGCAGGGTTTCGATGCGCTGCGCGCCCAGGTCAAGGCTTCGCCGGCGGCCGGCGTGAAAGTCGCCGCGCGCCAGTTCGACGCGGTATTCACGCAGATGATGCTCAAGAGCATGCGCGACGCGACGCCGCACGACGGCCCGCTCGATTCGCATGAAGGCGACCAGTTCATGTCGATGATGGACGAGCAGTTGTCGCAGCAGATGTCGAAGAAGGGCATCGGTGTCGCCGACATGATGATCAAGCAGCTGATGCGCGACGCACATATCAGCGACGACAGCGCGAGCCTCGGCGGCGCCGCGGGCGGCCTTGGCGGCGCCTTCGGCGGCGGTTCCGGCAGCGCCGGCTCGACCGCGGCGTTCAACGCATTGGCGCGCGCCTATGCGAATCCGGCGGCCAACGGTGCGCTGGCGAGCGGCCAGGGCTACAGCGCGAATAGCGCGCTGACGCCGCCGCTGCGCGGCAACGGCGCTTCGCCGAAGGTCGACGCGTTCGTCAACAAGCTGGCGGCGCCGGCGCAGGCGGCCAGTGCGGCCACCGGCATTCCGGCGCGCTTCATCGTCGGCCAGGCGGCGCTCGAATCGGGCTGGGGCAAGAGCGAGATCAAGAAGGCGGACGGCACCACCAGCCACAATGTGTTCGGCATCAAGGCGACCAAGGACTGGACCGGCGATACGGTGTCGACCGTCACGACCGAATACGTGGACGGCAAGGCGCAACGCCGCGTCGAGAAATTCCGTTCGTACGGCTCGTATCAGGAAGCCATGACCGATTACGCCAACATGCTGACCAGCAACCCACGCTACGCCGCGGTGGTGAGCGCGTCGCGCGGCAAGGGCGCGGCCGGCTTCGCGGCCGGCATGCAGCGGGCCGGCTACGCAACCGATCCGCACTACGCGCGAAAACTGATGTCGATCATGCAGCAGATGAGCTGAGTGGCTTGAGCCTCGCGGCGCCTGCCGCAGGCCACGCATTTTGCATAATTTACCGGGCCGGCGGCGTTTGCAGCCGGCCCGCGTTCGCTCGCGCGAAAATTATTTCCGGCTTACTCTAAACTTCGTCGGATAATTGCCGCTATAGCGAATAGATCGATTGGCCGGAGAAATTCGCCGGCCGAACCGCATACATAGAATGCGTGGCGCCCGCGGGGCCGGCGACGCGCACCGAGAGACTACGCCTCATACCGACAAGCTCATGGAACCCAATCTGTCGACCGACCGGACGGATGACGCCGATCAAACCGAGCACTTCGGACGGCGCAATCCGCTGGAAATCGGCGTTCAGCTGCGCAACCTCTTTAACCGAGGCGACTTTCTTACCGTGCAGTACAAAGGCGGTCAGCTGGTAACGCGTATTCTCGACGTCGACGTGCGCGCGCAAACCTTCATGTTCGACTGGGGCGCGCTGGCTGAGCAAAACCGCGGCCTGCTGGCCGCGCCGCACTGCCATTTCCTTGCCGCGCCCGAAGGCGTGCGCGTCGAGTTCGGCACCGGCACGCCCCGCGAGACTACCTTCGAAGGCCGGCCGGCTTTCGAGGCGCCGTTCCCGGAGGTGCTGTACTACATCCAGCGGCGCGAGTATTTCCGCGTCGAAACGCCGATCCTGAATCCGTACTTCTGCAGCGGCGTGCTGCCGGAGGGTGATACGTTCCGCTTCGAGATCCACGACCTGTCGCTGGGCGGCATCGGCTTGCGCACCAACGACGACCGGGTCGCCGAGTTGCCGCTCAGCACCGTGCTGCCGGACGTCGAAGTGAATCTGAACAGTGGCGGCATGCTGTCGCTCGATCTGCAGATCGTGTCAGTGCGCGCGACGCCGATGCCGCACGGCTCCGGCACGCGCTACCTGCTCGGGCTGCGCTTCATGTCGTTGCCGGGCAGTGCCGAGAACACGCTGCAGCGGCTCATCACGCAGCTCGAGATGAAACGCCGCTCGCTGGTGCGGGCCTGACGCCAGGTCACATCTGTACAGCCACCCCGGCACGCGCGGCTTCGCGATGTGAAACCGCGCGTCGCCTGAAGCGCTCGGCATCGCGCGGCATGGTGCGCGCCGGCGCCTCGAACCCCCTGGCCGATTGGCCGAACTGTTTTCGAACCACGACGTTCGCCAGAATGTTCGTTTCGAATTCCGGTTCGCGCAATGCAGTGGCACCAACTACTCAAACAAGGTCATCTTCAGGTCGACGGCAAGCGTTACGACCTCACGCATCTGCTTGGCAGCGTCGTCGAGTTCACCATTCCGCCGTCGGACAAGTACCCGCGTCTCGTGGTCAGCATGCGCGTCGAATACACGTCGCATTGCGTCAGCTATGGGCCGCCGGCCAACGGGCAGCCATTCGATTTCGCTGTGCTGGGGCCCGCGCGGCGCGTGCACGATCATCGCGGTGTCGAGCGGGTGTTCTGTTTCGAGCGCCATCGCTGTTCGCTGCAATTGCCGCAGGTGATCAGCAAGCTCGACACGCACACCTGCTATTTCACCGGCCGGGAAAACTGGCTGGTGATCGAGAGCATCGACAACGAAGGCAAGCGCAGCGAATACGAAGTGTTCTTCCGCCTGAGACGCGGGGATGCACCGCATACGCTGCGGCTGGTGGTGGAGAGCGCGTACGTACGGGATGCGGACAAAGGCAAAGCCAGCATTCCGCGCAATCGCCGTGGGCGGATCAAGTTTCCGGTGATGGCGGCCAAGGTGTTGCGCGGCGAACCGATTCGCGATCCGGCCAGAAACCGGTGAGCTGAAGAACGGCGGGCTGAAATACCGCCCGCTGAAATAGGCGAGGCCCCACGTGGGGGCCTCGAAGTATCGCGGGTACGCTTGCCTGGAGAACCAGGGCTAACCGGCACGGCCGGAACCTGCGAAGCAGGCGGTAGGTAGACGTCCCTCGCGGAACCCCGAAAAATCTACTTGGGCGCAATTATATCGGGTCTCCCCTGCGTTGACCAGCAGCCGAATGGCGGACTGGCGCTGTCTGGAAGTCGCTTGCCAGCCGCCTCTGCGACCCGCGGCTGCGACCCAAGCGCAAACCGCGCGCGATATAGCACCCGATTTGCCGTTTCTTCCGCGCTTTGCCTCGCGCAACACGCGCCAATAATGCAACGTCGGCCAGTGCGTCTGATGTCGGCGACTCGCGCGCCGAAGAGGGCCGCGCCGTAATTTGGCTCACCGTAATCGGCTCAACCCCTAAATTTTAGGCACGCGGCGCCGATATACCGCTTGTTCACGCAACCGGCGGCCGTTGCCAGCCCGCCTCCCAGGATCACGCATGACATCCAGCCTATTAAACATCGGCCTGAGCGGACTGAATTCAGCACAGCTCGCCATCACGACGACCGGCAACAACATCGCCAACACGGCGACGCCCGGATACTCGCGCGAGCTTCTGGTGCTGTCCGAAGCAAACGGGATCGCCACCGGTGCCGGCTTTATCGGCGGCGGCGTCAATACGACGACGATCCAGCGCCAGTACAGCCAGACGCTCAACAACGAACTCAACAATGCGCAGTCGCAAAGCGCATCGCTGACCTCGTATGGGACGCTGATCGCGCAGTTGAACAACCTGGTCGGCGACCCGAGCGCGGGAATTTCGTCGGCGATGAGCGCGTTCTTCTCCGGCCTGCACGACGTCGCCAATTCTGCGAACACCTCGGCCACGCGTTCGACCGCGCTGAGCAACGGAAATACACTCGCCAGCCTGCTCAACCAGGCGGGCCAGCAGTTCGACCAGCTGCGCCAGAACGTCAACACGACGGTCTCCAGCACGGTTTCGCAGGTCAACGACATCACGAAGCAGATCGCGCAGCTGAACGTGCAGATCGCCGCCGCGACCTCGACCGGCCAGCCGCCGAACCAGCTGCTCGACGCGCGCGATGCGGCGGTCTCGCAGCTCGGCCAGCTGGTCGGCGTGAGTTCGATCCAGCAAAGCAACGGCAGCGTCACCATAGTGCTCGCGAACGGCGAGCCGCTCGTGTCCGGCAGCCAGAGCTACCAGTTGACCGCGGTGAAGTCGCCGAGCGATCCGACCGAGCTGGTGGTCGGCTACCAGCAACAGGATTCGACCAATCCGTCGAACACGATCACCTCGATCCTGCCCGACGCGGCGGTGACCGGCGGCTCGCTCGGCGGCGCGCTTGCGTTCCGCAGCCAGACGCTCGATCCGGCCGAGGCGCAACTCGGCGCGATCGCGACCAGCTTCGCTGCCCAGGTGAATGCGCAGAACGCGCTCGGTCTCGACCAGCAAAACAACCCCGGCGGCGACCTGTTCGCGGTTGCGGCGCCGACCGTGATCGCCAATCTGAACAACACCGGCGGCGCGTCGCTGACGGCCACACTGACCGACCCGACCTCGCCGCCGACCGGCGACATGAAGCTGAGCTTCGACGGCACCACCTACACGCTGACCGACGCGTCGAGCGGCAAGGTGCTCGGCACGTCGCCGATGCCGCTGGCCTCGCCCGCTACGATCGGCGGTGTGGCGCTGACGATGACCGGCACGATGGCAGCGGGCGATTCGTTCACGATCGAGCCGACCCGCGGCGCGCTGAACAGCTTCAAGGAGACGGCGACCGACCCTAGGCAGATCGCCGCGGCATCGCCCGCGATTGCGTCGAACGGCAGTGCCAACCTTGGCACCGGCAAGGCGACGATCAACGCGGCGAGCGCGGGCTTCGTGATCTCGTCGCCGTTCACGGTGGCGTACGATGGCACGACGGGCATGCTGTCAGGCTTTCCGATGGGCAGCACGGTGACGGTCAACACCACGCCGCCGAAATCCTACACGATCAGCGCAACCAATCCCGAGGTGCCGTACGACGCGGCAAGCGGCAACACCTTCACGGTCAACACAACGCCGCCGACTTCGCCCAACGGCATTTCGTTCACGCTGAACGGCACGCCGCAAGACAAAGACACGTTCACGATCGGCCCGAACACCGGCGGCACGCTCGACGGCAGCAACGCGCTGGCGATGGCGAACCTCGTATCGAGCACGGCGCTGGGCGGCTCGACGTTGACCGACTCGTACGCCGACTACGTGAACAACGTCGGCAATACCGCGAGCCAGGTCACCGCGGCGGGCACGGCGCAAGGCACGCTGGTGTCGCAGATCACCCAGCAGCAGCAATCGGTTTCCGGT
This sequence comes from Paraburkholderia jirisanensis, assembly GCF_054782355.1. Lineage (NCBI taxonomy): Bacteria > Pseudomonadati > Pseudomonadota > Betaproteobacteria > Burkholderiales > Burkholderiaceae > Paraburkholderia > Paraburkholderia jirisanensis. The sequence goes on from NZ_BAAGSQ010000002.1 coordinate 178,602, forward strand.
GTGAACCTCGACGAGGAAGCGACCAACCTCGTGATGTACCAGCAGCTCTATCAGGCGAACAGTAAAGTGATCCAGACTGCGGATTCGCTGTTCGACACGATCCTGCAAGCCATCAATTAAGGCGTTGAGTCATGCGAATCGCATCTTCACTGATTTTCCAGAACACGATCCAGAGCATGGATAACCAGCAGTCGACTCTTGCGCAATTGCAGCAGGAGATCTCGACTAACAAAAAGCTGCTGACGCCCGCCGACGATCCGCTCGGCGCCGCGCAGGCGGTGCAGCTGTCGCAAAGCGGCGCCGCACTGTCGCAGTACTCGTCCAATCAAACCGCCGCGACCGCTTCGCTTGGCATCGAAGACCAGACCTTGACGAGCGTCAGCGGTGTGCTGACGCAGATCAACACGCTGCTGACGTCGATCAACAACGGCACGCTGAACGACGCCAACCGTCAGGCGCAGGCGAAACAGCTGCAAGGCTTGCGCGACACGCTGCTGTCGCTCGCGAACACCACCGACAGCAGTGGCAATCACATCTTCTCGGGTTTTCAGGGCGGCACGGCGCCGTTCACGAACCAGTCGAACGGCGGTGTCACGTACAACGGTGATACGGGTGCGCAGCAGGTGCAGATTGCGGATTCGACGACCATACAAACCAGCGATAGCGGCGCGTCGGTGTTCATGAGCGTACTGTCGGGCGTCGCGCAACCGGTACCGGCCAGCGCGGCGACGAATACCGGCACGGGTACCTTCCCGAACTCCCCTGCAGTGACGATTACGCAGGCGGGTGTACCGGGCAACAACGATTCCTACTCGATCACCTTCGGCACGGATGCGACGGGCGCGCCGACCTATAGCGTGAACGACACGTCGACCTCCCCGGCGACCTCGATCAGCACGAACCAGCCGTACACGGCAGGCCAGCCTATCACCCTCAGCAGCGGCATGAGCGTCGCGATCAGCGGGACGCCGGCCGCCGGCGATTCGTTCACGGTGACGCCGGCCGCGCAAGGCAACACGGATGTGTTCTCGACCATCGACTCGGTGATCTCGGCGCTGCAGCAGCCGGTGGACGGTAATCAGGCCGCGACTGCCACGCTAAGCAATGCGGTCACGAAAGCCGCGACCGAGCTCGGCAACTCGATGAGCAACGTATCCACGGTGCAAGCGTCGGTGGGGGGCCGCGAGCAGCAGCTGAAGGCGATGATTTCGATCAACAGCAACGAGACGACGCAGACCAAAAACAACATGGCGAACGTTGTCAACGTCGATCCGGCCACGGTGCTGTCGCAGTTCGTGCTGGTGCAGAACGCGCTGACCGCGGCGCAGAAGACCTTCGCGGCGGCTTCGAGTTTGAGCCTGTTCCAGGTGATCAACCCGTAACGGTTTGCTGGCAGTTTGGGGGGAGGGCGCGGCGCCGTGGCATGGGTGTCGCGCCCTTTGTGTTTGTGGGCTTGCCGTGTCGGCGCAGGGGCGGTCTCGGGGCACAGGTTGCACGCGGGGCGTAGGCGCGGCGCGGACGCGCCCCGCACACCGCAGCCACCGCTGCTACGAACTACAGCACCAAAGCGCTACGGCGCCGGCCGCAACGCCGCCGCGACGCGCCCCATCTCGTCGATGCCGCCGCCGATCATGCGCGCGAAGAACGGAATCATGTTCGGCAGCATCAACTGGATCAGCAGCAGGCCGACCAGCATCGTCAACGCAAAACCGACCTGGAACACGCCGATCTGCGGCGCTGCGCGGTTCAGAATGCCCAGACACAGGTTCGCGATCAGCAGCGCCGTGACCACCGGCAGCGCCAGCATCATGCCGCCCGCGAACAGCGTCATGCCCCAGTCGGCGAGCGTGCGCCAGCCCGACGCGCCGAGCACGTCGGCGCTGACCGGCAGCGACTGGAAGGTCATCATCAGCGCGCCGATCATCTGCAGGTGGCCGTCGAGCGCGAGAAACGCGAGCATCGCGATCATGTTGAGCAGCATCGACAGCACGTCGGTCGAGCCGTGCGAGGTGGGGTCGAACAGCGTGGCGAAGCCGAGCCCCATGCTCAGGCCGATCACCCCACCCGCCGTTTCGACCGCTCCGAACACGATCTGCATCGTCAAGCCGAGCGCGGCGCCGATCAGAACCTGGTTGACGAGAATCCACACGCCGGGCGCGGAAAACACCGTGACCTGCGGCATGGCGGTGAGCGTCGGCGCGATGATCACCGCCATGAAGCCGGCGAGCCCGACCTTCACGCGAATCGGCACCGACGTATGGCCGAGCACCGGCGCGGTCGCGACTAGCGCGAGGATGCGCACGAACGGCCACAGGAACGCGGTGAGCCATGCGTTCAGTTGCGCGTAGGTGACGGTGAACATGGATCGGCGGAGGAAGAGGGGCGGCGTGGGAGGATGAGGATCCAGCGTGCCTGGCGGCGCGCCGGATCCGCTGCGTCAATTCGCGACGTTCGGTATGTTCATCAGCACTTGACGCATGTAGTCGATCATCGTCGTCAGCATCCACGGCCCGGCGATCACCAGCGTGATCGCAATCGCGGCGAGCTTCGGAATGAAGGTCAGCGTGCTTTCGTTGATCTGCGTCGCGGCCTGAAACAGGCTGACGACGAGGCCCACCACCAGCGCGATCAGCAGCAGCGGCGCGGCGAGCAGCATGGTCACGCGCATCGCATCGTGCGACAGGGTCATGACGGTTTCAGGGGTCATCGCGTCGGGCTCCGGGGTGGAATTCGATAAACGAACTCGAAAAAATAAGGGCGCTGGCCGTGCCGCGCTCAGGTGAAGCTTTGCGCCAGCGAACCGATCAGCAGCTGCCAGCCGTCGACCAGCACGAACAGCATCAGCTTGAACGGCAGCGAAATCGTCACCGGCGACACCATCATCATGCCCATCGACATCAGCACGCTGGCCACCACGAGGTCGATGATGATGAATGGAATAAAGATCGTGAAGCCGATCTGGAAACCGGTTTTCAGCTCGCTCGTCACGTACGCGGGCACCAGCAGCGACAGCGGCACGTCTTCGGGGCCTTGCATCGGCGGCGTGTGCGCGATCTTGGCGAACAGCGCGAGATCGGTCTCGCGGGTCTGACGCAGCATGAAGGTCTTGAACGGTGCGACACCTCGCGACACCGCATCTTCCATCGACAGCGTGCCGGCCGAAAACGGCTTGTAGCCGTCGTTGTAGGCCTTGTCGATGACCGGCGACATCACGAACAGCGTCAGGAACAGCGACAGGCCGACCAGCACCTGGTTAGGCGGCGTGGTGGTGGTGCCGAGCGCCTGGCGCAGCAGCGACAGCACAATGATGATGCGCGTGAAGCTCGTCATCATCAGCACCATTGCCGGCAGGAACGACAGCATCGTGAGCAGCAGCATCGTCTGCACGCTCAGCGAATAGGTGGTGCTGCCGCCGGGGCCGGGGGTGGCGTTCAGGGCCGGCAGGCCGGCAACCTGCGCGTGCGACAGCGACGGCAGCGCAAGCATCAGCGCGGGCAGTGCAAACGCACAAACTGCGGACAATACTCGGGCCGCGCCGCGTGAGCGCAGGGCATTTCGATTCGCTTGCATTTACCGCTCTCCGCCGCTCTGACGTTGCAGGCGCTTTGCCGTTTCGCTTTTCAGCGCGTCGCGAAAGCGCTGGCCGAAGCTGCCTTGCAGGCCGCTTCCGCTTGCCGTTGAGGGTGCGCCAGTGGCCGGATCGAACTCGGGGCCAACGCTGCCACCGCCGCCGCCGCGCCCGCCGTGGGCGCTGCCGGCCGGCATGTCGTACAGCAGCCGCACGTTACCCGGCGCGGCGCCGAGCACCAGCCAGCGATCGCCGATCTCGACCACCGCAACCCGCTCCTTGCCGCCGAGCGAGGTTGCACCGACGGTCTTGATCAGGCCGCCGCGCTGGCTGCCCGGCTGCAGGCCGAGACGCCGCGCGAGCCACGCGCAGCCAAACACGAGGCCGATCACGACCACCAACGCGAGCAGGGTTTGCAGCACGGCGCCCGCACCGAGCGCCGGCACCGCAGTGCCCGCGCCGACGTTCGAGGCGACCTGCGCGGCGCGGTTGATCGCGTTCATGTCTGCCGCGTGGGCAGCGTAGGGCGCGAATACGGCACCAGCAGCAGCGGCTGCGGCGACTACGGATTTCATCGGTTCAGCTTCCGGATCCGCTCGGACGGCGTGATGATGTCGGTCAGGCGGATGCCGAACTTGTCGTTCACCACCACCACTTCGCCCTGCGCGATCAGACAGCCGTTGACCAGCACGTCCATCGGTTCGCCGGCGAGGCCGTCGAGTTCCACTACCGAGCCCTGCGCGAGCTGCAGCAGGTTGCGGATCGCGATCTTCGTGCGGCCCAGTTCGACGGTCATCTGGACGGGAATGTCCAGAATCATGTCGATATCGTTGCGGGTCGCGCCCGACGTCGTCTTCGACAGCGGCTGGAACACGCCGGCCGCCGCGGTGGGCGTCGCTTCATTGCCGTTCTGCTCGGCCAGCGCGCTCGCCCAGTCGTCCATCATCGCGTCGGTCGGGTCGGCGGCCGCATCGGCCGGGTCCGGCGCGAGCTCCGGCAACGGCATCGTCACCGGGTTGGGGTTCGGGGTGGGGGTCGTGTTCAGATCACTCATATCCGCCTTCCTTCATCGTGTCCGCGGCGCTGATCATCTTCAGGACGCGCAGCGCGTATTGACCGTTAAAAATTCCGTAACCGCATTCCATCACCGGCACGCCGTCCACTTTCGCGGTGATGAATTCGGGGATGTTGAGCGGCAGTACGTCGCCTGCCTTCATGTTCAGGATCTTCTCGAAAGTGACCGGGATCTGCGCGAGATCCGAGGTCAGTTCGACTTCGGCGGCCTGCACCTGCTGCGACAGCACGCGCACCCAGCGGCGGTCCACTTCGAGCGCCTCGCCCTGGATCGGCGACGACAGCACGTCGCGGATCGGCTCGATCATCGAGTAGGGCATGCAGATGTGCAGCGTGCCGCCGGTCGAGCCGAATTCGATCGAGAACTGCGTGACCACCACCACTTCGTTGGGCGTCGCGACGTTGGCGAACTGCGTATGCATTTCCGAGCGCACGAATTCGAACTGCAGCGGGCGCACGCTTTTCCACGCATTCGTGTAGTGCTCGAACACGAGGCTCAGCAGCTTGCCGATGATGCGCTGCTCGGTCTGCGTGAAGTCGCGGCCTTCGACGCGCGTATGAAAGCGCCCGTCGCCGCCGAACAGGTTGTCGACCACGAAGAACACCAGGTTCGGATCGAACACGAACAGCGAGGTGCCGCGCAGCGGCTTCACGTGCACCAGGTTCAGGTTGGTCGGGATCGGCAGGTTGCGGGTGAATTCGCTGTACTTGAGCACCTTCACCGGGCCGACCGAGATTTCCGCGGTACGCCGCATGAAGTTGAAGATACCGACCCGCAACAGCCGCGCAAAACGCTCGTTGATGATCTCGAGGCCCGGCATCCGGCCACGGACGATCCGTTCCTGGGTCGCGATGTTGTACGGCCGTACCCCCTCCCGCGAGGCCTGCTCGGAGGTATCGTCGTGCTCGCCGGTGACGCCTTTCAGGAGGGCATCGACCTCCTCCTGAGACATGAACTCTTCGTGGCCCATCCTAGGTTCCTCGTGCGTCTGTACGCGGTTGGGAGGTGCGCAAGCTGGCGCGGACGCGCGGCGTCACTGCACGACGAATTCGGTGAACAGCACGTCTTCGACATGCACCGGCGCGCCGGTGCTTTCGGTCGGCTGGCCGATCAGCGTGGCGAGCTCCTTCGCGAGCGCGTGTTTGCCGTCGAGCGACGAGAGCTCCTCCGGGTGTTTGTTCGACAGCGCGAGCAGCACGCGGCTGCGGATTTCCGGCATGTGCGCGGTCAGATGTTCCTGGGTCGGCTGGTCGTTCAGCTTCAGCGTGAGGCCGATGCGCAGATAGTGCTGCTCGCCGTCGTCCGACAGCAGGTTGACGGTCATCGGGTCGAGCGCGAAGAACACCGGCACCGGCGCGGGCGCCGGCTTCGCCTGCGCGGCCTGGGCGGGCGCGCTTTCGTGACGGCTCATGTAGAACCAGGTGGCGCCGCCCGCGATGCCGGCGGCGCCGAGCGCGATCAGCGCGATCAAGAGCATTCGTTTGATGAGCCCGGGCGAGCGCGGCTTCGCGGCGGCTTGCGGGTTTGCGGTCGTGGTGGCCATGTGTCGTGTCTGTGAGGGCTGCGGCTCGCGCGAGTCAGCTTGAGGTCAATTGGTTAGCGTGCATTGTTGGTGAAACGCAGGCAACGCGATGGGTCGAAAAGAAGGGGGATTCGCGGTTAGCTCACGGGTTTGGGTTCCCGATCAGCGACGCTGGTCCTGCTCTTTCGTTATCGGCTGGATTGGCGTCGGGCTTGAGCGCGGATTTGAGGGGAACGGGAGCCGTGGGCTGTGCAGCGCTGCGTCACGCCGTAGCGGCACGGGCGGGCAGGCCGCGAGGGCGCGCGGCGAGTGGCGAGTGGCGCCCGTGCATGGGCGGACGTCGTGCTGCGCCGTGCTTCTCTAGATGGTTTGGAGCGGGCAAAGAGGCGCTGCGGGCGCGGCGAGCGTCCGAAACCCGCACTGGCAGACGATCTGCGATGCGCAGCGACCGCGCTGCCGCAGATGCCGCCTGCCCGTGCGTATTACGCAAACGTATCGACCAACCCGACCTTGCGGCGCGTCGGCACCGACACGGTAGACGCCGTGCCCGCGCCGTCGACTGCATCGGCATAAGCGCCGCGACCGGCGCCACCATTACCGCTGCCTTGACGTTCCTGCTGGCCGGTCTGCCGCGCGAAACCGTCGCTGACGCTGGTGCTGCCCAGACCAATACCGCTTTGTTCCATCGCTTCGCGCAGCTTCGGCAACGCGGCTTCAACCGCCTCGCGCACCTGCTGGTGTTGCGACACGAACAGCGCGTGCGCGTGGTTGTCCGCCACCTGCAGCACCACTTGCAGCGGCCCGAGGTCGGCCGGGTTCAGCGTCAGTTCTGCGCTTTGCTGATGCGCATTCGACATGAACACCACCTTCTGGCTGAGCGCTTCGTCCCAGTCTTGCGTGCCGACTTCCGGTGCCAGCGCGGCAGCGGCGGAGGAGGCCGCGCCCGATTTCGTCGCCTGCGCCGCCAGCGCGTTGCCGGTGGCCGCGGCGCCGCCCTGCACGGCGGCCAGCGCCGCGTTCAGCGCGTCATTGTTTTCGTTCGATGAAGGCATGCTGCTGGCCGCATCGGCGGCCGCTGCCGCCGCAGCCGCAGCGGCGCCTGCGTTGGGGTTGCCCTGGGCCGCCTGCGCGGCCGCGGTGGTCACTGCCGCCTGGCTGCTGGCGTCGCCCATCGGCTTCATGCCGTCGGTGCTCTTGCCGTTGCCGAACAGCGCGGCGGTGGCCGAACCCTTGCCGTCCGCGCCGCGCACGCCGCCGGACAATTGCGCGTTTGCCTTGTTGCTGATCGCCGTGCCGGCCGCGTTCATCGCGTAGTTCTGCAGCGGCATCGCGTTGATGTCCTGGCGGTTGCTCAGTGCGGCAAGCGCCGAATCCGACGACTGTTGGGTAGCTTTGGTCGTGCTCTTGTGATCGGTCGTGCCGTCCGCGGTCTTGGTCGTGCCGCCTGGGGTGGCGCCCGCTGCGTCGGCCGCGGCGCTCGCCGCTGCGGCCGCGTCGGCGTTCTGCGCGTTGGTCGCGGCATTGGCGCGCGCCTGCGCCTCGGCGGCGGCTGCCGCCGCGGCCGTAGCCGCAGCGGACGAATCCGCTGCACCCGACGCCTGCGAATCCTTCGATTTCGAGTCGCCGTTCTTGTCGTCGCCGGATTTGCCGTTGGCCTGCTGGGTGCCGTCCGCAGGCGACGAAGCCGGCTTGCCTGACGCATCCTGCGCCGCATCCGGTTGCGACGAGCCTTTGGTGCTGTCGCTGCCTTGCGCGCCGCTCGCCGCGCTCTGGCTGCTATTGCCGGGCTGGGGCGTGTGCACGGTGCCGCCCGACGGCGGCTGGGACGGCTGCGGCTGCTGCTGTGGCTGCGGCGCGGCATTGGCCGCGCTCTGCTGCGCGGCGATGCTTTGCTGCAGCGTCTGCGCAAACAGCGCCGCGCTGTTCGCGCCCGCCGTGTTCGAAGCCGCCGCGCCTTGCGCCGCGCCGAACAGTGAATCGATCAGTGAAATATTCGACATAGTGTTTCCCCGTCGGTCGGTCCACACCGCGGCATGCGCGGCGGCTGAACCGTTGGTCCACAGCGCCTGGCCGCGTTATGCGTTACCGGTGCGCATCCTCAATATGCGTGCGCCGAATTCGTCCGAATCGCGCTGTTCGCGGCGCGCCGAGTTGCGCGCTTCGACTGCCTCGCCGCGTGCCTGCAGCACTTCGTACGAACCGAGCTTCTGCTTTTGCTTCTGCCACTCGGGCTTGGCGGCCTCGACGCGCGCGCTGGCGTTGGCCAGCAAGCGGCGCTGCTGTTCGATCGCCGCATCGAGCGTATCGATGAACGCCTGAAAATTGCGCATGTTGCCCGCCGCCATTCCCAGCTGCGCTGACGTCGTAAAGCGCGTGTAGTACTCGTTGCGGTATTCGATCAGCGCGGTCAGCTGCTTTTCGATTTCGCCGCGCTCGCGCTGCGCGCGGCCGAGGCGTTGCGCGGCCGCGTCCAGTTCGTCCTGCGCCAGTTCGATCAGCTTCGCGATCGGAGAGGGGTGCGCCATCGTCAAACTCCTTCGTTGAACAGCGAGCCGAGCGCCGCGAGGCTCGGAGCGAAAGCGGCAGATTCGCGAAAACCTTGCTGCAGGAACGCTTCAATGCGCGGATACAGTGCGATCGCGCGGTCGAGTAGCGCATCGCGTCCGCTCGAATACGCGCCGACGTTGATCAGGTCGCGGTTGCGCTGGTAGCGCGACAGCATCTGCTTGAACATACGTGTCTTTTCCAGATGCTTGTCGTCGATCAGCGCGGTCATTGCCCGGCTGATCGACGCTTCGATGTCGATGGCCGGATAGTGGCCGGCTTCGGCAAGCGAGCGCGACAGCACGATATGGCCGTCCAGAATCGCGCGCGCCGAATCGGCGATCGGGTCCTGCTGGTCGTCGCCTTCGGTCAGCACCGTGTAGAACGCGGTGATCGAACCGCCGCCTGCTGGCCCATTGCCGGTGCGCTCGACCAGCGCCGGCAGCTTGGCGAACACCGACGGCGGGTAGCCCTTGGTGGCCGGCGGCTCGCCGACGGCCAGCGCGATCTCGCGCTGCGCCATCGCGTAGCGGGTCAGCGAGTCCATCAGCAGCAGCACGTGCTTGCCCTGATCGCGGAAATATTCGGCGAGCGACGTCGCGTAGGCGGCGCCCTGCATCCGCAGCAGCGGCGACACGTCGGCCGGCGCGGCCACCACCACCGAGCGCGCAAGGCCGTCCTTGCCGAGAATCTGTTCGATGAATTCCTTCACTTCGCGGCCGCGTTCGCCGATCAGGCCGATCACGATCACTTCGGCGCTGGTGTAGCGCGCCATCGTGCCGAGCAGCACCGATTTACCGACGCCGGAGCCTGCGAACAGGCCCATCCGCTGGCCGCGGCCGACCGTCAGCAGCGCATTGATCGCGCGTACGCCGACGTCGAGCACCTGGTGGATCGGTTCGCGGTGCAGCGGGTTGATGGTCGGCGCGGTGAGCGGCGCGTCGGTCACGGTTTCGAGCGGGCCGAGGTCGTCGAGCGGCTTGCCGGATGCATCGAGCACGCGGCCGAGCAACCCCCAGCCGACCGGCAGGCGCTTGGCGCCCGCCATCGGGTCTTCGATCGGCGCGGTTTCCAGCGGGTAGACGCGCGCGCCCGGCAGCAGGCCGTGCACTTCGGTGGTCGGCATCAGGAACAGCCGGTCGCCGGAGAAGCCGACCACTTCGGCTTCGGCCATCGCCAGCGTGCTGCCGAGCGGCAGCTCGATCATCACTTCGGAGCCGACCGACAGCCGCAGCCCGACTGCTTCGAGCACGAGGCCGGCGGCGCGCGTCAGCCGGCCGCAGGCGCGCAGCGGTTTGGCAATCGCATTGCGCGTGCGCAACGCGTCGAGGCGCTCTTGCCACGCCTGCAGATGCGGGTTGTTCGGGCCTGCTTCAGGCCGCGCTTGCGGTGCCTGGGTGCCGAACGACGCCAGCGCGAGTTCGCGCTCGAGCGGCGTGAGGTCGCTGGTGACGATCTCGTCGACGCGCGGCGTCACCATGTGCTCACCTTGCCGAGTGCGGCGGCTACGCGCTCCCAGCGCGAGCTGATGGAGGCGTCCACTTCGCCGGTCGCCGCATGCGCGCGGCAGCCGCCGCGCTCGATCGCCGGGTCGGTGCGCACGTTCCAGCCGCGCGTACGCAGTTCGTCCATCAGGTACGCCTCGACCACCGGCAGATCCGCCGGGCTGACGATCAGTTGCGGTGCGCCGGATAGCGCCGGCTCCGCTGCGATCACTTCGCGCGCGGCGGCGAGCAGCGCAGTCGGATCGTGCTGCACGTGCTGACGCACCACCTGCTGCGCGATGTCGAGCGCCAGCGCGATGAGGACTTCGGACACTTCGTTTTGCGCGGCGCCAAGCGCGCCGGTGAAGGTGTCGGCAATCGCGGTCACGCGTGCCGCTTCCTTGTGTGCTTCGGCGCGGCCCTGTTCGAGGCCTTTTGCGTGGCCCTGCTCATAACCGGCCTGATAGCCGAGCGCCTGGCCGGCCACATGGCCGGTCGCCACGCCTTCCGCGTGCGCGGCGTCGCGCAGCAACTGCAGCTCGGCTTCGAAGTCGTGTTCGTCGACCGGTTCGGGCGGCGGCACCGGATCGAACGATGCCATCTCCCAACGTTGATAGGCCGACACGCCTTCGCGTGCGGGATCGCGTTCAGACATAGGCGTCTTCCGCCTTGCCGCCGATCACGATCTGGCCGCTTTCGGCCAGATTGCGCACGATCTGCAAGATACGTCGCTGCTGCGTCTCGACTTCCGACACGCGCACCGGACCGCGCGCATCGAGGTCTTCGGCGAGCAGTTCGGCGGCCCGCTGCGACATATTGGACAGGAACTTCTGGCGCAGCGCCGGCTGCGCACCCTTCAGCGAGATGATCAGCGCTTCCGATTCGACTTCCTTCAGCAGCAGCTGGATCGCGCGGTCTTCGAGATCGAGCAGGTTCTCGAACACGAACATCTGGTCGACGATCTTCTGCGCGAGCTCCGAGTCGTACTGGCGCACGCTTTCGAGCACCGATTCTTCCTGGTTGCTCGGCATGAAGTTGAGGATTTCCGCCGCGGTGCGGATACCGCCCATCGGGCTGCGCTTCAGGTTGTCGCTGCCAGACAGGAGGCCGGTCAGTACGTCGTCGAGTTCGCGCAGCGCGGCCGGCTGGATGCCGTCGAGCGTCGCGATCCGCAGCAGCACGTCGTTGCGCAGCCGCTCGGTGAAGCACGCGGCGATTTCCGAAGCCTGATCGCGGTCGAGGTGGACCAGGATGGTCGCGATGATCTGCGGGTGTTCGTTCTTGATCAGCTCGGCGACGGCCGCCGAATCCATCCACTTCAGGCCTTCGATACCGCTGGTATCGCTGCCTTGCAGGATCCGGTCGATGATCGCGCCGGCCTTGTCTTCGCCGAGCGCCTTGTTCAGCACCGAGCGGATGTAGTCGCTCGAATCGAGCGACAGCGCGGTGTGCTGTTCGGCTTCGCGCGCGAATTCCTGCAGCACGTCGTCGACCTGTTCGCGCGTCACGTTGCGCAGCGCGGCCATCGCGACGCCGATCTTCTGCACCTCGCGCGGGCCGAGGAATTTGAATACCTGCGCCGCTTCTTCCTCGCCGATCGACATCAGCAACAGCGCGCTCTTGGTTATGCCTTCAGCGTTCATCGGACACCCAATTCTTGACGACGGTGGCTACGATCTTCGGATCCTGGCGCGCGATCTGACGCGCGTATTCGAGGTTCTTTTCGAAGCGGTGCTTTTCGTTTTCGAACGAGACGAGCGCCGAATCTGCCGCGTCTTCGCCCTTTTCGGAGGCCGGGATGCCGTCGAGCAGCATCGGCTCGTCGGCCGCCGACACGCCTGGCAGCGCGGCGGCGGCGGTTTCGACCGGCGGCGGGAAGGCGCGGCGCAGGGCCGGCTTCACCATCACGAAGTACAGGAACAGCGCGACGGCGGCGATGCCGAGGTACGTGCCGAGCTGCTTGTAGAGCGCGATCATGTCCGGCGTGCGCCACCACGGCAGGTTCGCGTTCGGGTCGACCGGCACCGAGAACTGGCTGTTCACCACGTTCACCGAGTCGCCGCGCTTCGCGTCGAAGCCCATTGCGTCCTTCACCAGTTGCTCGACCTGCGCCAGCTTGTCGGCCGGCAGCGCCTGCATCGTCATGTGACCCTTGCCGTCGGCGAGCGGCATGTAGTTGACCACCACCGCGACCGACAGCCGGCGGACATTGCCCGCGCCTTGCTGGAAGTGGCGTACGGTCTTGTCGAGCTCGTAGTTGGTGGTCGAATCCTTGTGATCGCTGACCGGCGTCGACGCGGCCGCGCCGCTGGCGCCGTTCGGTGCGTCGATCGGCGCCTGGGTGGACTGCGGCGGCTGGTTCGACAGTGCGCCCGGCACGCCCGAAGCGCCCGGCTGCTGCAGTTCGACGGCGGTGCTCGACTGCTGGCTGCGAATCGCGGCCTGGGCCGGCGTGCCGTTCGGCGCGTAGGTTTCGGCGGTCTGTTCGGTCTTCGAGAAATCGACGTCGGCGCTGACCTGCGAGTGCGCATTGCCGGCGCCGAACAGCGGCGCGAGGATCTGGTCGATGCGCTGCTGCGTGTCGTGTTCGACCTGCTTCACGTATTTGAGCTGGCTCGCATCGAGCCCGGCGCCGGCGTTGGCCTGGGTCAGCAGGTTGCCGTCCTGGTCGACGATCGTCACGCTGCGCGCGGACAACTGCGGCACGGCGGAGGCGACCATGTGCGTGATCGCGATCACCTGGCTCTCGTCGAGCATGCGGCCCGGGAACAGATTGACCATCACCGCGGCCGACGGCGTTTCCGCGTCGCGCACGAACACCGACTGCTTCGGAATGGCCAGATGCACGCGGGCGGACTGCACGGTGGAGATCGCTTCGATCGTGCGTTCGAGTTCGCCTTCCAGCGCGCGCTGATAGTTCACCTGCTCGGCGAACTGGCTGATGCCGAATTTCTGGTTGTCGAGCAGTTCGAAGCCGACCGAGCCGCTCTTGGGCAGACCCTGCTGCGCGAGGCGCAGCCGCATTTCATGCACCTGATCGGCCGGCACCATGATCGCGCCGCCGCCTTCGGACAGCTTGTACGGAATGTTCGCCTGCTGCAGCGCGGCCACGATTGCACCGCCGTCGCGATCCGAAAGGTTGCTGTAAAGCACCTTGTAGTCCGGCGCCCGCGACCACAGCACGAGCCCAACCACCACCGCGATCAGCACTGCCAGCGCGACGATCAGCGGCGCGCGCGGGTTGCCGCGCATCTGGGTAATCGAAGAAGGGAACGACGACAGCCGCTGCGCGAAGTTGTTGTTATTGCCACCGAGGCCACCGAGGCCGCCCATGCCGCCACCGAGGCCGCCGAGGTCAGCCTGGCCGGCGCCTGCGGCGCCCGCAGTGGCGGGCTGCGCGGCGAGACCGACGTTGCGGCTGTCGGGGTTGATCAAAGAGTTAGCTGTCGAATCCATGCTTCGGGGATCTCCGGGGATGCCTGGGCTCGATCCGCGGGGGCCGCGCCGAAAAATGCGGGGGCGCGCGGACAGAGACTTTCACGTTGGGCATTTTCCACTCCGGGGTGCAACGCGATTGGCCGAATAGAGCCGGGTTTCCCCTCTACTTTCACGACTGTCGGACGCGGGCCGCCGTTTATGCTTCCCGTCAATCCGGCATAGCAGTCGAATTCCGTTCATGCGCCGCCGGTACTTATCCGTGGAGAAACCATGACTGTCGTCAATCCGCTCACTTCCGCGCTGCAGCAGCTCCAGTCGATGGCGACGGAAGCCGCCGGCGATCCCGCCGGCCCGGGCATGGCCGCCGGTACGCAGGAGTCCGGCAGCTTCGGCGCCGCGCTGAAGGCGTCGCTCGACAAGGTCAGCAACGATCAGATCGCAGCGGACAACGAAGGCAAGGCGTTCGAAATCGGCGCGCCGAATGTATCGTTGAACGACGTGATGATCGACGGGCAGAAAGCCGGTATCGGCTTCCAGTTCGCGCTGCAGGTGCGCAACAAGCTGGTGAGCGCCTACAACGACATCATGCAGATGCAGGTCTGAGCCGCGCCGACCGGCGCGTGCCTCTCATCGGCCCCGTAGCATCGGGCTATCCGCTCTGGCAGGGTCGCCAGACTGCACCCTAAAGCTTTGCCCGGGCCGTCCGATAACCAGGACACAGCCTTCGCGACGCTGCACTGTGCGGCGACGGGGCCGGCTTTTGTTCCAACCGCAATACGCATCACACAGGAGGAGCGCCGATGTTTTCCCCAGGACACGCTGGAGCCAACGCCTATGCGCGTGTAGGTGTCGAGACAGGGGTTATGGGCGCGAGTCCGCACCGCTTGATCGCCATGCTGTTCGAAGGTGCGCGCAAGGCGATTGCGCAGGCGCGCATGCATGTGCAGATGGGCAACGTGCCGCAGCGCGGCGAGACGATCGGCAAGGCGATCTCGATCATCGAGAGCGGTTTGCAGTTGTCGCTCGATCGCAGTGCGGGCGGCGACGTTGCCGACCGGCTGCACGCGCTGTATGGCTACATGACGCGGCGCCTGCTGGAAGCGAATGTGAAGAGCAGCGAAGCGATGCTGATTGAAGTAGACGGTTTGCTGGCAACGATCGAGGAAGCATGGCGGGGTATTGGACCCGAGGTGGCGCGGATGGCGGCACAGACATCCGCGGAAACAAGCAGATGACTCGCAACCAGGCTTATTTTGCGCGTTACGAGGCGATTGCGGCGATTTCGTGCCGGATGCTCGGCGCGGCGCGCGACGCATTGTGGAGCGAGCTGGCGCACATGCAGGACGAATACCGCGATCTGGTCGACGGTCTGAAGGATGCCGAAGTAGGCGTGCAACTCGACGACGGCGAGCGCGGCCGCAAGTACGAACTGATTCGCGAGATTCTCGCCAACGACGCCGAGATTCGCGATCTCGCGAATCCGCGTCTGGCCAAGCTGTCCGCGTTGTTCGCGGGCCGCCAGACCAAGGTTTTGAAAGAGATCTACGGGGCGCGGTGAGACAGGCTAGCCGCCGGCGCACGGATGCCGGCGGCGGTTTGCCTTTCCTGTTCAGGCTCCGGCCCGGTTCCGGCGTAACCGGCGAAATCCCCCGCTTTCACAGGCTGCCAGCTGCGACAGACGACAGGAAGAATGCATGACGAACATCGACACGGCTGTTGCTGCGCTGCTCGGAAGCCGCGTCGACAGCCTTTTGTCGATCGGTTCGCGCAGCAACGCGACGACGGCGCAGACCGGCACGTCCGCGTTGACCGTCGATACACCGGGTGCGTCCAGCACCACGGTGTCGTTACTCAGTAACCAGCCGCAAGCCTCCGCTCAAACCGTTCTTTCCGCGATTGCGCTGACCCTCGACGCGATCATGCGCTCGGGCGGCGATGCGACGCCTTCGATGGTTGGCCAATGGCCGATCTGGCCGGTGGTGCCGGCGCTCGATGCGGGCGGCGCGCAGGCGGGTACGCCTCTTTCGGCCGATGGCGCGGATGGCGGCAATCAGTCCGCCGGTGCGGCTGCAGGCGGCGGTCCTTCGACGTCGACGGGCGCGGCGACTCCGGCGCAGGCCAATGGCGCGCAAGGCGCAGCGGGCGTGACGCCCGCCGCGGTCACCGTACCGGTCGATGCGCTTGCTGCCGCACTGCGCCAGACCGTCTCCGAAAGCGGACTGTTCTACGAATCTCACCTTGCCGAATGGCTGAGCGGGCAGCGCCCGCCCGCGTCGCTCGCCGACGAGCCACAGAACCGGCTGGTAGCCGAATCGACGCAATTGCCGCTCAACTGGGCCATCGACGACGGGGCCGACGAAGGGCTCGCGTCGTGGTGGCGCGGCGGCACGCCGACGCAAGCGGGCGGCGCGGCGCAGCAGAATGAAGCGGCTGCGCATCAGGGGGCAGCGAACGCGGCGCCGCTGTCGCGCTTTGCCGCGGCGGTGCAGGAATTCGCTGGAGAAGCCTTCGGTGGTGGCGCGCAGGGACAAACCGCGCGCGACGGCCTGGACGGCAACAACGCGGGCAACAGCCAGGCGAACACCGCCCAGGCGCAGGTACAGAACTCGACGCAGTCGATGGCTGCCTCGGTGCATCCGGCGACCGTCACGCTGGTGCGGCAGCAACTCGATCTGCTGGCCACCGGCCAGTTCCGCTGGAGCGGCGAGGCGTGGCCCGGCGCGCGGCTCGACTGGACCGTCGAAGAAGGCGTCGACCGCTGGTCGCGCGGCGGCAGTCCGGGCGACGACGAAGCGGCGACGCAGCCGTGGCGCACGCGCCTGACGCTGTCGCTGCCGCTGCTCGGTACGGTCGACGCGGAACTGACGCTGGTCGGCTCGCAACTGGCCGCACGCGTGCAGGCGAGCGCGGCGGGCGCGGCACGGCTCGCGTCGCAAGGTGAATACTTCAAGCAGCGGCTGGCGGCGGTGGGCATTGCACTCAACGTGCTGTCGATTCGCGAGATCGCCGGCGGCTCGCCGCTCGATGGCGCGACGGCCGCGCACGCTGCGCATGTCTATGCGCGTTCGGCTGCCGCGGCGAATGCCGCCAGCGACGGCGATGCGCGCCGCCATGGCGGACGCTCGGCGGATCTGTTCGACGGAGACGTGCTGCTGTGAGCCGTTCGCGCCGCAAGAGTGCCGCAGCGCTCTCCTACGATGAGCAACAGCCCGGCGCCCCACGCGTGGTGGCGAAGGGCTACGGGCTGGTCGCCGAGATGATCGTGCAGCGCGCCAAGGAAGCCGGCCTGTATGTGCACGAGGCGCCGGAGATGGTGTCGCTGCTGATGCAGGTCGATCTGGATTCGCATATTCCGCCGCAGCTTTATCAGGCGGTGGCGGAATTGCTGGCGTGGCTGCATCGGCTCGAAAGCGGCGCGGCGGATGTGCCGGTGACCAAGGCCGCGTACGATCCGGCGGCTGGCGTACAGGCGCCGCCGCGCGCGCAGCCCGAAACCGATGCAGCGGCGGCGCGTCTGCCGCGCGGCGATATTCCGGCGACCCGCTGGCTCAAGTAAGTCGCCCAGCGCTGTTGCTTTGCGTTACCGCGGGTGCGCACTCAAATCCGCAACATCAAACGCAGCAGCGCATCCACCCGTTTGCCGTACGGCGGCGTAATCAGGCCGCGCGCATTGAAGCGCGCCTGAGTGAACACCGGCTTCATCTGCGAGAACGTGACGAAGCCGTCGTGGCCGTGATACGCGCCCATGCCGCTCGCACCGACGCCGCCGAACGGCAGGTTCTCGCAGGCCAGATGCAGCAGCGTTTCATTGACCGCCATGCCGCCCGCAATCGTTTCGCGCGTGACGCGTTCGACGGTGGCCGGGTTGTCGTCGTACAGATAAAGCGACAGCGGTCTCGGCCGCGCGTTGATCCACGCGATCGCCTCGTCGAGCGTGTCGTACGGCACGAGCGGCAACAGCGGGCCGAAGATTTCCTCCTGCATCACTGTGGTGTGCGCAGGTGCGTTCGTCACCGCAAGCGGTGCGAACTGGCGCGTCAGCGGATCGGCCGGCGCATCGGTGAGCGGATGCAATTGCGCGCCGGCGGCCTGCGCTTCGTCCGCAAGATGCTGCAGCCGCTCGAAGTGGCGCGCCGAAATGATCGACGTGAAGTCGCGATTGCGCGCGAAGTCCGGATACAGCCTTGCGATGCAGGCCCGCGCGCGCTCGATAAACGCCGCCTCCTTGCCGCGCGGCACCAGCACGTAGTCGGGCGCGACGCAGGTTTGCCCCGCGTTGAGCGTCTTGCCCAGCATGATGCTTTCCACTGCATACCCGAAGCGCGCATCGGGCCCGATGATGACCGGCGACTTGCCGCCCAGTTCGAGCGTGACCGGCGTCAGATTATTGGCGGCGGCGCGCATCACGTCGTAGCCGATTTTCGTCGACCCGGTGAACAGCAGATGGTCGAACGGCAGCGCGCTGAAGGCGGCTGCCAGTCCGGCGTCACCGTTGACCACGGCCACGTGGTCGCGCGCGAAGGTCTGCGCGATCAACTGTTCGAATAGCGCCGCCGTGCGCGGTGTCAGCTCCGACATCTTGAGCATCGCGCGATTGCCTGCGGCGAGTGCGCTGATCAACGGCCCCACTGCCAGCAGCACAGGGTAGTTCCACGGCGCGATGATGCCCACCACGCCAAGCGGCTGCGGCACGACCCTCGCGTGCGCCGGCAGCAGCCATTTGTTCACAGTGCGGCGCTGCGGTTTCATCCAGCGCTTGCCGTGCCGCAACGCGGCGTCGATTTCATGTTTCGCGAGCATGAACTCCGCGAGCAGCACTTCTTCTTTCGAGCGGTTGCCGAAGTCGGCGTGCATCGCGGCGGCCAGCGCGTCGCGGTGTTCGAGCAGCATGCGGCGCAGTGCTTTCAGATGCGCGGCGCGTGTTTCCCACAATGGATACGGTTCGCGCAGCCATGCCGATTTCTGGTCGCGCAGCAGCGTATCGAGTTCGAGTGCGGTCGTGCCGGGCAGATCGTTTTTCATCGCCGTTCCCCTGGTTTTGTTGTGGCCGTCAGCTGCCCGCCGCAAGCGCGTGGCGCGGCTGATGGCGGCGGCTGTGCCGGGTCAGCCTGCAAATGCGCGCTCGACCAGTGCCGCGTGGTCGAAGGTGGCGGGTAGCGTGCCGTATACGCGGCCGTGGTCGCCGGAACCGTCGGCGAGCCGCGTCGCAATGAACGCATCGGCGACCAGCGCCGGCGCATGTTGCACCAGCAGCACCGCTTGCGCGATCAGCACGAGTTGCTGCGCGATGCGGCGCGCGGACGCTTCGCGTTGTTCCGCTGGAGCCCCGAGCAGCGCCAGCAGCCTGTCGAGCGCCGCGGTGAGCGGCGCATGGCCTTGCGCCACCGCGCGCCATGCGCCGAGCAGCGCCTGCGCGGCTTCCGGTTCGCGTTCGAGCGCGCGCAGCACGTCCAGGCACATCACGTTGCCGGAGCCTTCCCAGATCGAATTGACCGGCGCCTCGCGATAGAAGCGCGCCATCGGGCCTTCTTCGACGTAGCCGTTGCCGCCCCACACTTCCATCGCTTCGCCGGTGAATTCGAGGGCGCGCTTGCAGATCCAGTATTTCGCCGCGGGGGTGATGAGCCGTCGCCACGCGCGTTCTTCCGCTGCGCCGGCGGTGTCTTCGAACGCGCGCGCGACGCGCAGGGTCAGCACCGTGGCGGCTTCCGATTCGAGCGCGAGGTCGGCCAGCACGTTGCGCATCAGCGGCTGCTCCGCGAGCAGGCGGCCGAATGCGCTGCGATGCCGCGCATGGTGGATCGCCTGCACCAGCGCCGCGCGCATCAGGCCGGCGCTGCCGAGCGCGCAATCGAGCCGCGTGTAGTTCGCCATTTCGATGATGGTCGGCACGCCACGGCCTTCGTCGCCGATCATCACGCCGTAGGCGTCGAAGAATTCCACTTCGCTGCTCGCGTTCGAACGGTTGCCGAGCTTGTTTTTCAGACGCTGCACGCGCACCGCGTTCTTGCCGCCGTCCGGCGTGAAGCGCGGCACGAAGAAACACGACACGCCTTCGACGTCATCGGTGCGTGCGAGCACCAGATGCGCGTCGCACTGCGGCGCGGAGAAGAACCACTTGTGGCCGAGCAAGCGGTACTCGCCGCCGCGGCCTGCGCTGTTGCCATTGGCGGCGACCGCGCGCGTGCGGTTGCTGCGCACGTCCGAGCCGCCTTGCTTTTCGGTCATGCCCATGCCGATCATCGCCGATTGCTTGTCGGCGAGAGGCACGTCGCGCGGATCGTGCGTGCGGGCGTAAAGCTTGTCGCGCAACGTGGCGAACAACGCGGGCTCGCGCTGCAGCACCGGAATACTGGCGAAGGTCATTGTCACTGGACACAGCGCGCCCGATTCGAGTTGCGCATGCAGCAGATAAGCCGCGCACCGTGCGACCATCGCGCCCGGCTGAGGATCGGAAAACGGCAATGCCTGCAGGCCGGCGCCGCGCAGTTGCGCGATCAGCGTATGCCACGCGGGATGAAACTCCAGCGCGTCGATACGCTCGCCGCGCGGGTTGTGTGTGAACAGTTCGGGGCTATGGCGGTTGGCCAGATCGGCGAGCGCCAGCACGTCGGGTTCGGTGAGCGCCGCGCCGTCGCGCTGCAGCGCCGCGCGGTGCCAGCCGGCGCCTTCGCGCTCGAGCGCGGCGACCAGCGCCGGATCGCTCGAAAACAGGTTGTAGCCGGTAAGCAGCGGCACCTGGTTGCTCACCTCGTGCGTGACGCCGGGGGCGAAACTTTCCATTTGCTGTCTCCGTCTGCGGACGTGTGCCGGAAGGGGTACGGCTTCGCTTGCATCGCTGCGGCTGTACCACTCCGTTTGTACCGCCTGCCGTTTGAGCGCGGGGCGCCGATGCGATGCGGTACGGCGTGGCGCGAAACGCGCTGTTTGAATGGTGCGCGCGCCATGCCGGCGGCCCGCGCGGCGCCATTCATCATAGGGGCGCTGCAGCGGTTCCGTTTAGAGGTTTCGCTCTTGCGCGGGCCTGTATGCGCGGGCGCTGCGTCCCTACAATGCGCAAAAAAACGCCGTGCCCCAGTATGCACGACACACGGGCCGCGAAGCGCGGCGCGCGCGTTACAGGAGGAGCAGGGTGCAATACGACTACGTGATCGTCGGGGCGGGTTCGGGTGGCGCGGCGCTGGCCGGGCGCCTCGCGCAATCGTGCCCGGATGCGACCATCGCGCTGCTCGAGGCCGGGCCGCATACCGAAGGCAATCTGCTGGTCAACATGCCGCTCGGCGTGGCGGCGGCCGTGCCTTTCAAACTCGCCACCAACTACGGCTATGAAACCGCGCCGCAACCTGCGCTGGCCGGACGGCGCGGCTACCAGCCGCGCGGCCGCGGTTTCGGCGGTTCGAGTGCGATCAACGCGATGGTGTACACGCGCGGTCATCCGCTCGACTACGACGAATGGGCGCAGCTCGGCTGCAGCGGATGGAGCTGGGCCGACGTGCTGCCGTATTTCCGCCGTGCCGAAGGCAACGAGCGCGGCGCGGATGCGCTGCATGGCGCGGATGGGCCGCTCGCGGTGGCCGATCTGCGGTTTCGCAATCCGTTTTCGCAACGCTTCGTGCGTGCGGCGATTGAAGCGGGTTTTGCGCCGAATAGCGACTTCAATGGGCCTCGGCAGGAGGGCGTCGGTTTCTATCAGGTCACGCAGCGCGAAGGCCGGCGTTGCAGTGTGGCGCAGGCCTACCTGTATGGCAGTGCGCGGCCGAACCTGCATCTGCTCGCCGATCTGACGGTGCTGCGGGTGGTGTTCGCGGGCAAGCGCGCGACCGGCGTTGAAGTAGTGCGCAACGGGCGCGTCGACACCATCGAAGCGCGCGCGGAGGTCGTGCTGGCCGCCGGCGCGTTCAACTCGCCGCAACTGCTGATGTGTTCGGGCATCGGCCCGGCGGCGCATCTGCGCGAACATGGCGTGCCGGTGTTGCATGACGCGCCGCAAGTGGGCAGCAATCTGATCGACCACATCGATTTCACGATCAACAAGCGCGTGCGCTCGACGCAACTCAACGGTTATTCGCTGCGCGGCTTCGCGAAGATGGTGCCGCAGTTGTTCGCATTCATGCGGCATGGGCGCGGCATGATGACGAGCAATGTCGCGGAAGCCGGCGCGTTCCTGCGCAGCCGGCCGACGCTCGCGCGGCCCGATCTGCAGATGCACTTTTGCACCGCAATGGTCGACGATCACAACCGCCGCTTGCATTGGGGGCATGGCTATTCGCTGCATGTGTGCGTGCTGCGGCCGCATAGCCGCGGTTCGGTGACGCTCGCGAGCAAAGACGCGCGTGTGGCGCCGGTGATCGACCCTCGCTATCTGAGCGATGCGCGCGATCTCGACCTGCTGGTCGAGGGGGCGCATCTCGCGCGGCGCATTCTCGATGCGCCGTCGCTGGCGCTGTGCGGCGGGCGCGAACTCTACACGCGGGCGGGCCACAGCGATGCCGAATTGCGCGCGGCGATCGCTGCGCACGCGGACACGATTTATCACCCGGTGGGCACGTGCCGGATGGGGGGCGATACGGGCTCGGTAGTCGATCCGCTGCTGCGCGTGCGTGGCGTGGAAGGGTTGCGGGTGGTCGACGCTTCGGTGATGCCGACGTTGATCGGCGGCAATACCAATGCGCCAACGGTGATGATCGCCGAGCGCGCGGCGGAATTCATCGCGGCGGCGTCGCGCTACCGCCCATCACAATGCCAAGCGCCGGCGCATTCATGAAATCGTCGCCGCTCTGCCCACGCAGCGATTCGCGCGCCACGTCGAGCCACGCGCGTGCCGCATGCGACAGGTAGCCGTTGCGCCGCCAACCCACCGCGATCTCCCACAGAATCTCCGGTTCCACCACTGGCCGGCAGGTGAACTGCGTGCTGTCGAGATGCCGGCAATACGGCGCCGGCAGTAGCGCAATGCCGACGCCCGCCAGCACCAGCGCCACCATGAAATCCCAATGCTCGCTGCGGCTGACGATGGTCGGCGCGAAGCCGGCGTTGCTGCACGCGTTCAGCACGATGTCGTTGAGCGCGAGGCTTTTGCCATAAAACACGAACGGCTCCTGCGCGAGATCCGCGAGCGTTACCTGCTGCACGGGGTCCCAGCGCGAGCCGGCGCGCGCTACCAGCCACAGGCGCTGGCGGGTCATCGGCAAGGTGTCGATGGTGTCCGGATCGACCGGCAGCAGCACGCCGCCGAGCTCCATTTCGCCATCGAGCAGCGCGGTTTCCACCGCGCGCGAACCCTGTTCGATCAGCTTCAGCTCGACCTTCGGATAACGCTGCCGGAAGCCTGCGATGGCCGGCGTGAACAGCGCACCACCCATCGGCGGAATGCCGATCGTCAGCTGGCCGCGGCCTAGCGTGCTGAGGTCGTCCAGTTCCGCCTGCAGCTGCGCGTGCGCCGCCAGCACGTCCAGGCCGCGCTGATAAACGATGCGGCCGGCATCGGTGAGCACCATCTGGCGGCCATCGCGCAGCAGCAGCGGCGAGCCGATCTCGTCCTCGAGCGATTTGACCATCTTGCTGATGGTCGGCTGCGTGACGAACAACTGCTCGGCGGCCGCGGTGAAACTCCGCTGCCGGACAACTTCGACGAAGTAACGAAGGGCGCGCAGTTCCATGACAGCTCCGGGATTCCAATCTGGAATGATTTTAATGGTTTTAAGTCATTATATTTATATTGGGGGAAACCCTATACTCGGCTCCACTGCATGTCACCAGGAGCCACAACGATGAACCTTACCGCTAGAAAGCTTGCCTTGAGTGCACGTTCGGGCGCGCTGCAGCCGGTTGCTCGCGGGCTTCGCATCGTCGCGCAATGCGCGGTGCTGGCAGGCGTGTGGTTTGTCGCCGATTTCGCGGTGCGCAGCATTGGGCTGCCGGTGCCGGGTGGGGTGGTCGGGCTGGGCCTGCTGCTGGTGCTGTTGTTGTGCGGCGGCGTGGCGCCGCGCTTTGTGAAGGCGGGCGCGGACTGGCTGCTGTCGGAACTGCTGCTGTTTTTCATTCCCGCCGCGGTGGCTGCGGTCCAGTACGGCGGGCTGTTTCGCGAAGACGGCTGGCGGCTCGCGCTGGTCGTCGCGGGCGGCACGCTGATGGTGATGGTGGCGGTGGCGTTTGCAGTCGAGCAGGCGTCGCGTCTCGAACGGCATCTCGCGCTGCGCCGCGTGCCGGTTGAACTGCATCCGGCCCAGCTCGCTGAGCGGCGTGCGGCGGCGCGACCGCGGGTGTTCTGATGAGCGGCTTCTATGCGTCGCTGTTCGCCGATGACGCGTCGCGGTTGATCGCGGCAGGCTGCTTCGTGCTGACCGTCACGCTGTACTTCGCGTCGAAGGCGCTGTATGCGCGCGTCAAGACGCCGTGGTTCACACCGCTGGTCGCGGTGCCGATCGTGTTGGTGCTGGTGGTCGCGTTCGCGCATATTCCGTATCCGGTCTACTTTCGGGACACGCGCTGGCTGATGTGGCTGCTCGGGCCGGCGACGGTTGCGTTCGCGGTGCCGATCTATGAATACCGCGAGCTGATCGCGCGGCACTGGCTGTCGTTGATGGTTGGCGTGACGGTGGGCATTGTGGTCGCCGTCGGTGGTTCGCTGGTGCTGGCGAAGTTGCTGCATCTTTCGCCGGACCTGCAGCGCAGCCTGATGACGCGCTCCATTTCGACGCCGTTCGCGTTGGCCGTCAGCGACAAGATTCACGCGCCGAAGGACCTCACCGCGTTGTTCGTGATCGCCACGGGCGTGTGCGGCATGTTGTTCGGCGAGCTGGTGCTGGCGGTGTTGCCGCTGCGTTCGCGCCTCGCGCGCGGCGCGCTGTTCGGCGCGGCGGCGCATGGCGTGGGCACCGCAAAGGCGCGCGAACTGGGCAGCGAGGAGGGCGTGGTGTCCAGCCTGACGATGATGATTGCCGGCGTCGTGATGGTGCTGATCGCGCCGATGCTCGATTTGCTGCCGATTTGACGTCGCGGCGGCGCGCGTTGCAAATCGCTGCGCGTCGCGGACGAATTGATGGCGTTGCGGGCGAATTGATGCGCGGGCCGATGCGCGACGTGCGACGCACGGCGCTAAGCAAGCTCGAGCTGCAACGCTGACGCGACTAGCCTCAACCGTTCGCGCACATTTTCAGGATGCGTTTGCGATCGTCCCGCCTATGATCAGCGGCTCGCTCTGCTCTCAGGCCCTGATCGAAACGCGATGCTTACCGTCACCGTCGTCATTCCCTGCTACAACGCGGCGCATACGCTGGCGCGCGCGCTCGACAGTTGCATTGCACAGCCCGAGGCCGCGCAGATTCTGGTGGCCGACGACGCTTCCACCGACGCGTCGTCCAATGTGGTCCGCCATTACGCGCAGCACGACGCTCGCATCGAATTGCTGCCGATGCCGTTGAACGGCGGCGCGGCCCGTGCGCGCAATTGGGCAGCGCAGCACGCCACGCAGCCGCTCGTCGCGTTCCTCGATGCCGACGACGAATATCTACCCGGCGCCCTTGCCGCAACGAGCACGTTTCTAGGCCAGCATCCGCGCCAGGCGTCGGTGCGGCTCGACGTCGAATTCGCGGATTTCCCGCCGCAGATCGCTGCGCATCCTTTGTTCGCTTCGCTTGGCGCGCAGTTGTCGAACACCGTGCCGAGCAGTCTCGTGATCCGCCGTGAGGCCTTCGCGGCGCTCGGCGGTTTTCCGCCCGATGAGTTTTTTCGACGCCATGGCGGCGAAGACGGTCCGCTGGCGCTCGCGCTGCGCAGCGCATTCGGCAATCCGCGTCTTGCCGATGCAAAGCGTGTGCGGATGCATTACCACCCGGGAATCCACGCGGAGCGTTACTTCCGTATTTCGATGGGTATGCAGGCGCTGCCGGCGCGGTTGTTCGAGCAAATGGCGGCGCTGTCGCAGCGATGCGCCGCGCGCGCGGTGGCCGGCGTTGCAGCGCTGCGTGCGTTCGACGCGCCGGCCGCCGCACCGAACGCACCGGACGCACCGAACGCACCGGACACATCGGCCGCACCGGGCACACCCAGCCCCCCACCCACACCGCGCACATAAACCCGTTCCCGCCGTGTAACCCCCCAGTTACACCCGCCGAAAATCCCCGGTGCCAAGCTTCAACGTGATTTGCTACAATCGGCGCTCGTCTTCGAGGAGCGTTGCGACGGGCCCGGCCCGCCAGGCTCGGAGATGGTCAATTGGTTGGCCCGAATGCGCTGTGTGCTTCCGGCTGCCCCATCGAACCGCGCTCACGTCATCTTCTATTTTTTACAAAGGAGGGCGTGATGAACGCCGCAGTTTACGATTCCAATAGCTCGAAAGATTTCGTCGTAGCGGACCTGTCGCTGGCCAGCTGGGGCCGCAAGGAACTCAACATCGCCGAGACCGAAATGCCCGGTCTCGTGCAGATCCGCGACGAATACAAGGTGCAGCAGCCGCTGAAAGGCGCGCGCATCGCAGGTTCGCTGCACATGACGATCCAGACCGGCGTGCTGATCGAAACGCTGAAGGCCCTCGGCGCCGACGTGCGCTGGGCGTCGTGCAACATCTTCTCGACGCAAGACCATGCAGCTGCCGCGATCGCCAATGGCGGCACGCCGGTGTTCGCATTCAAGGGCGAGTCGCTCGACGAATACTGGGAGTTCTCGCACCGCATTTTCGAATGGCCGAACGGCGAGTTCGCCAACATGATTCTCGACGACGGCGGCGACGCAACGCTGCTGCTGATCCTCGGTTCGAAGGCTGAAAAAGACCGCTCGGTCATCAGCAAGCCGACCAACGAAGAAGAAACCGCACTGTACAAGTCGATCGCGCAACATCTGGACGCCGATCCGACGTGGTACTCGACGCGTCTCGCGCACATCAAGGGCGTGACCGAAGAAACCACCACCGGCGTGCACCGTCTGTATCAGATGGAAAAGGAAGGGCGCCTGCCGTTCCCGGCGATCAACGTCAACGATTCGGTGACGAAGTCGAAGTTCGACAACCTGTACGGCTGCCGCGAATCGCTGGTGGACGGCATCAAGCGTGCGACCGACGTGATGATCGCCGGCAAGATCGCGGTGGTGGCCGGCTATGGCGACGTGGGCAAGGGCTGCGCGCAATCGCTGCGCGGTCTGGGCGCGACGGTGTGGGTCACCGAAATCGATCCGATCTGCGCACTGCAGGCAGCGATGGAAGGCTACCGCGTCGTGACGATGGAATACGCGGCCGACAAGGCCGACATCTTCGTGACGGCGACCGGCAACTATCACGTGATCGGCCACGACCACATGAAGGCGATGCGCCACAACGCGATCGTCTGCAACATCGGTCACTTCGATTCGGAAATCGACGTCGCATCGACGCGCCAGTACGAGTGGGAAAACATCAAGCCGCAAGTCGACCACATCATTTTCCCGGACGGCAAGCGCGTGATCCTGCTGGCTGAGGGGCGTCTCGTGAACCTCGGCTGCGCGACCGGCCACCCGTCGTTCGTGATGTCGAACTCGTTCACCAACCAGACGCTCGCGCAGATCGAACTGTTCACGCAGGGCGGCAAGTACGAGAACAAGGTGTACGTACTGCCGAAGCAGCTCGACGAGAAGGTGGCGCGTCTGCACCTTGCGCGCATTGGTGTGAACCTGACGGTGCTGTCGACCGAGCAGGCCGGCTACATCGGCGTCGACAAGAACGGCCCGTTCAAGCCGAATCACTACCGCTACTAAAGCGCGCCGCCGCGCGGCAGCGCGGCTCGCGCAGCGCACGGGGCGGCATGGCCGTCTCGTATCGCCTCGTGTCGCATACGCGGTGTACGCTGCTGTTGCGCTATTACGTCGAACCGGATTGCACGCCCAAAGGAGCCTCTCATGTCCCTGCTGTTGACCTGGCTGATCAACGCGCTCGCGCTGTTGATCATCACGTACCTCGTTCCGTCAATCCATATCCGCAGTTTCGGTACGGCGTTGATCGTCGCGGTGGTGCTCGGGCTCATCAACACGGTGTTGCGGCCGGTGCTGATTCTGCTGACGCTGCCCGTCACGATTCTCACGCTCGGGCTCTTCATTCTGGTGGTCAATGCGCTGTGCTTCTGGCTGTGCGCATCGCTGCTGAAAGGCTTCGAAGTGTCCGGTTTCTGGTCGGCGTTCTTCGGCTCGATTCTGTATAGCATCGTGTCGTGGCTGCTGTCCGCGCTTATTCTCGGCAATCGCACGTTCGGCTAGTGCAAGCGGCCGTCCGTCGATGTCCATCGGATCATGAACCCCATCGAACTCTCATTCGAATTCTTCCCGCCTAAAACGCAGGAAGGCGTCGAAAAACTGCGCGCCACGCGCGCGCAACTGGTCCCGCTGAAGCCGAAATTCGTGTCCTGCACGTTCGGCGCCGGCGGCTCGACGCAACAAGGCACGCTCGATACGGTCGTCGAAATGGCGGCCGAAGGTCTCGAGGCCGCGCCGCATGTATCGTGCATCGGCTCGTCGCGGGCCAGCCTGCGCGCGATCCTGAGCGAGTATCGCTCGCACGGCATTCGCCATATCGTCGCGTTGCGCGGCGATCTGCCTTCGGGCATGGGCGAAGTCGGCGAACTGCGCTACGCGTCGGAACTGGTCAGCTTCATTCGCGCCGAATTCGGCGACTGGTTCAGTATCGAAGTGGCCGCGTACCCGGAATACCATCCGCAGTCGCGCTCGCCGAAACACGATCTCGAGAACTTCGCGCGCAAGGTGCAGGCTGGCGCGAACTCGGCGATCACGCAGTACTTCTTCAATGCGGATGCGTATTTCCGCTTTGTCGACGATGCGCGCAAGCTCGGTGTCGACGTGCCGATCGTGCCTGGCATCATGCCGATCACGAACTTCTCGCAGCTGATGCGCTTTTCGGAAATGTGCGGTGCCGAAGTGCCGCGCTGGATTGCACGCCGGCTGGAAAGCTTTGGCGACGATCGCGAAGCGATTCGTGCGTTCGGCCTCGACGTGGTGACCGACCTGTGCCGGCGTCTGGTCGATGCGGGCGTGCCGGGTTTGCATTTCTACACGCTCAATAACGCTGCGGGTACCAAAACAATCTGCGAGCGTCTCAAACTGTAGAACAACGGCGGCGGCCTGCGAGCGACCCTAAGCCCTTAAGCCCGCCCCCGCCGCCGCCTTTCTCCTATACGTGTTTCCTCATTTGCACCACACGGAATTTCGTCCGCTTGTGGGGGCCAGCAAAGCTCAGTAATATCGCGCTACGCTGGTTTTGACCGGTTATAACTCGGAGGAAACATGAAACAAAACAACCTGTTGCGCGCGCTCCGGCTCACGACGCTGGGGGCCGTCGCAGCGGCGTCGATAGCGGGTGCCCAACTGGCGAACGCTGCCGATATTCCAAACAAAACCCTGGTTTACTGCTCAGAAGGCAGCCCGGCGGGTTTTGATCCGGCGCAATACACGACGGGTACGGACTTTACCGCGAACACCTTCACGATCTTCAATCGTCTGGTTGAGTTCGAACGCGGCAGCACCAAGGTCGAACCGGGCCTCGCCGAGAAGTGGGACGTGTCGCCGGATGGCAAGACCTATACGTTCCATCTGCGCCACGGCGTCAAATTCCAGACCACCGCATACTTCAAGCCGACCCGCGAATTCAACGCGGACGATGTGGTGTTCAGTTTCCAGCGCATGCTGGATCCGAACCAGCCGTTCCATAAAGCTTACCCGGTGCAGTTCCCGTACTTCACCGACATGGGCCTCGACAAGCTGATCACCAAGATCGAAAAAGTCGACCCGTACACGGTGAAATTCACGCTGGCTGAAGTGAATGCCCCGTTCATCCAGAACATGGCGATGGAGTATGCATCGATCCTGTCGTCCGAGTATGCAGACCAGTTGCTGAAGGACGGCAAGGCCGCCGACATCAACCAGAAGCCGGTCGGCACGGGCCCGTTCATTTTCCGCAGCTATACCAAAGACGCGACGATCCGTTACGACGGCAATCCGGACTACTGGAAGCCGAATACGGTGAAGGTGTCGAAGCTGATCTTCTCGATCACGCCGGACGCCAGCGTGCGCGTGCAGAAGCTCAAGCGCAACGAATGCCAGGTGATGAGCTATCCGAGCCCGGCCGACATTGCGCCGCTGAAGGCCGACAGCAATCTGTCGATGCCGTCGCAGGCCGGTTTCAACCTCGGCTACCTCGCGTATAACGTCACGCACAAGCCGCTCGACAAGGTCGAAGTGCGCCAGGCGCTGGATATGGCGATCAACAAGAAAGCGATCGTCGATTCGGTGTATCAGGGCGCCGGCCAGGCCGCGACCAACCCGATGCCGCCGACCCAGTGGTCCTATGACAAGTCGCTGAAAGTAGCCAGCTACGATCCGGAAAAGGCCAAGGCGCTGCTCGCCAAGGCGGGTTTCCCGAGCGGCTTCGAAATCACGCTGTGGGCGATGCCGGTTCAACGTCCGTATAACCCGAATGGCCGTCTGATGGCGGAAATGATTCAGGCGGACTGGGCCAAGATCGGCGTGAAGGCGAAGATCGTTACGTACGAGTGGGGCGAGTACATCAAGCGTGCGCATGCGGGTGAAGACGATACGATGCTGATCGGCTGGACCGGCGACAATGGCGATCCGGACAACTGGCTCGGCACGCTGCTCGGCTGCGACGCGGTGAACGGCAACAACTTCTCGAAGTGGTGCTACAAGCCGTTCGACGATCTGATCAAGAAGGGCCGCGAAACCAACGGTCAGGACGCTCGCACCAAGCTGTATGTGCAGGCGCAGCAGATCTTTGCGGAACAACTGCCGTTCTCGCCGATCGCACACTCGACGGTTTATCAACCGACCAGCAACAAGGTAACCGACATGCGCATCGAATCGCTCGGTTATACGCGGTTCGACGGCGTCGGCCTGAAGTAACAGGCCGGGCGTTTCGATAGCTCATTGCGCAGTAAGTTTTTCGCACGGTTATAAGACTGGTCGAAAATTGTCCGGCGACGGGGCCACAAGCCCTTGTCGCCGGTTGCGTTTTTTCCATCCAGACCATAGGGACGATCCATGTTCCGCTTCGCTTTGCGCCGCATCGGGATGGTGATACCGACTTTCATCGGCATTACGATTCTTGCGTTCGCGCTTATCCACCTGATCCCCGGCGACCCCATCGAAGTGATGATGGGCGAGCGCGGCGTCGATCCGGCCTTGCATGCCGCGGCTTTACACCGCCTCGGGCTCGACGAGCCGCTGCCGATGCAGTATGTGCATTACGTCGGCCGGGCGTTGCACGGCAACCTCGGCATGTCGATCATCACGAATACCGGCGTGATGGATGAATTCCTTGCGCGGTTTCCGGCTACCGTCGAGTTGTCGATCTGCGCGATGGCGTTCGCGTTGATCGTCGGTTTGCCTGCGGGGGTGTTCGCTGCGTTAAAGCGCGGCACCGCGGTCGATCACGGCGTGATGGGCACCGCGCTCACCGGTTATTCGATGCCGATTTTCTGGTGGGGCTTGATACTGATCATGCTGTTCTCGGTGAAGCTCGGTTGGACGCCGGTGTCGGGCCGCATTGCGGTTGAATACGACATTCCGCACGTCACCGGCTTCATGCTGATCGACTCGCTGCTGCCGGGTACCGATGAAGGCTCGTTTACGTCGGCGGTTAGCCATCTGATTTTGCCGGCCATCGTGCTCGGTACGATTCCGCTGGCGGTGATTGCGCGGATGACGCGTTCGTCGATGCTCGAAGTGCTGCGCGAGGATTACATCCGGACCGCGCGCGCGAAGGGTATGTCGCCGGCGCGGGTGATCGTTGTGCATGCGCTGCGTAATGCGCTGATTCCGGTGGTCACTGTGATCGGGCTGCAGATCGGTACGTTGCTTGCGGGTGCAGTGCTGACCGAGACATTGTTCTCGTGGCCGGGCATCGGTAAGTGGTTGATCGATGCGATCAGCCGGCGCGATTACCCGGTCGTGCAGGGCGGTATTTTGCTGATCGCAACGCTGGTAATCGTTGTGAACCTCGTCGTCGATCTGTTGTACGGCGTGTTGAACCCACGCATTCGCCATACGAGGTAAAAAATGTACCCCCACGCTCACATTCGTTCGCTGCCCCCCGAGGGGGCGCATGCCTCCCTTGAGGCGGCTCGGCGGGAGGCATGATGGCCGACCTACAAAATACAGTCCCCCAGGCGGTCACCCCGCCAAGCGGCCGAGCACTCGCCGCCCGCGAATTCTGGACCAACTTCTCCCGCAACCGCGGTGCGGTAGGCGCGGGCATCATCGTGCTGGCGCTGATCCTGATCGCGATCTTCGCGCCGCTGATCGCGCCACACAGCCCGATCGAGCAATACCGCGACTTCGTCAAGATTCCGCCCGCGTGGCTCGACGGCGGCAACGCGAAATTCCTGCTCGGCACCGACGAAGCCGGCCGCGACATTCTTTCGCGGCTGATGTACGGCGCGCGGTTGTCGATGTGGATCGGCTGCGTATCGGTGGTGCTGGCGCTGATTCCGGGCGTCGTGCTCGGCCTGATCGCCGCGTTCTTCGGCAAGTGGGCCGACACACCGATCATGCGTGTGATGGACGTGCTGCTCGCGCTGCCGTCGCTGCTGCTCGCAGTCGCGGTGGTAGCGATCATCGGCCCGGGCCTGATCAACACGATGCTGGCAATCGCAATCGTTGCACTGCCCGGCTATGTGCGCCTGACGCGCGCCTCGGCACTCGGCGAACTGCACAAGGAATACGTGATGGCCTCGCGCGTGGCCGGCGCCAGCGTGCCGCGGCTGATGTTCTCGCAGGTGCTGCCGAACTGCACCGCGCCATTGATCGTGCAGGCCACGCTCGGCTTCTCGTCGGCGATTCTCGATGCGGCCGCGCTCGGTTTTCTGGGCCTCGGCGTCCAGCCGCCGCTCGCCGAGTGGGGCGCGATGCTCGCCTCGGCACGCGACTACATCGACAGCGCATGGTGGATCGTCACGATGCCTGGTCTTGCCATCCTGATCTCGGTGCTTGCGATCAACCTGCTCGGCGACGGGCTGCGCGACGCACTCGATCCCAAACTGAAACGGCTGGCCTGACATGAGCGATCTATTGACCATCCGCAATCTGGCGGTGAATTTCGGCGGTGTGCCCGCGGTCGACCGGATCAACCTGAGCGTCGCGCCCGGCGAGGTGCTCGGCGTGGTCGGCGAATCGGGCTCGGGCAAGAGCGTGACGATGATGGCGCTGATGGGCCTGATCGACGCACCCGGCAAAGTGACCGCGGACGAGATCCGCTTCGACGGCAAGGACCTGCTGAAAGCGAGCGCGAGCGCGCGTCGCAAGATTATCGGCAAGGACGTCGCGATGGTGTTTCAGGACGCGCTGACGAGCCTGAACCCGAGCTACACCGTCGGCTATCAGATCAAGGAAGTGCTGAAGCTGCACGAAGGTTTGCGCGGCGATGCATTGCAGCGGCGCGCACTCGGGCTGCTCGACCAGGTCGGCATTCCGGATGCGAAGAACCGCATTGGTTCGTTTCCGCATCAGATGTCGGGCGGCATGAACCAGCGCGTGATGATCGCGATGGCGGTGGCCTGCAATCCGAAGCTGCTGATCGCCGACGAGCCGACTACCGCGCTCGACGTGACGATCCAGGCGCAGATCATGCAACTGCTGGTGCAATTGCAGAAGGAACGCGGCATGGCGCTGGTGCTGATCTCGCACGATCTCGCGGTGGTTTCGGAAGTCGCGCAGCGCGTCGCGGTGATGTATGCGGGCGAGATCATCGAAACCAACCGCGTGCCCGATATCTTCGCGGCGCCGCATCACCCGTACACGGAAGCGCTGCTCGCAGCGATTCCCGAGCACAACGTCGGCGCGGTGCGACTTGCCGCGCTGCCCGGCATGGTGCCGGGGCGCGACGACCGGCCCAAAGGCTGCCTGTTCGCGCCGCGCTGCAAGTACGTGGTGGACGACTGCATGAAGGCGCGGCCGCCGCTCGCCGGATTGCAGAATCATGACGAAGCGGCCGGGGTTCGCTGCATCAAGCCGCTGAACCTCACCGCCGACGCCATTCGACACGGAGGCGCCCGATGAACGCAGTACCCGAAACACGGCGCCCGACGGCCCATACGCCGGGCGACCACGTGCTGGTTGCCGATCAGCTGGCGCGGCATTACGAGGTGAAGCGCGGCATGTTCGGCCACGGCACGGTGAAGGCGTTGAACGGCGTGTCGTTTGCGCTGGAACGCGGCCGTACGCTTGCCGTGGTCGGCGAATCCGGTTGCGGCAAATCGACGCTCGCCCGCCAGCTGACGATGATCGAACCACCCACTGCCGGACGTCTGCTGATCGACGGCGAGGACGTGGCCGGCGCCAATCGCGAGCGGATCGCTGCATTGCGCCGGCGCGTGCAGATGGTGTTCCAGAATCCGTTTGCCTCGCTGAATCCGCGCAAGACCGTCGAGCAGACGCTCGGCGAACCGCTCGCGATCAACACGCAACTAAGCGCAGCCGAACGCGCCGAACGCATCGCCCATATGATGCGCACCGTCGGCCTGCGGCCCGAACATGCGAAGCGTTACCCGCACATGTTCTCCGGCGGCCAGCGGCAGCGCGTGGCGATTGCGCGGGCGATGATTCTCGATCCGCAGATCGTGGTCGCCGATGAACCGGTGTCCGCACTCGACGTGTCGATCCAGGCGCAGATTCTCAATCTGTTTATGGATCTGCAGGAACAGTACAAGACGAGTTACGTATTCATCTCGCACAATCTGTCGGTGGTCGAGCATATCGCCGACGACGTGATGGTGATGTATTTCGGCGGCGTCGCTGAACTCGGCGACAATAAGACCATCTTCGAACGGCCGCGGCATCCGTACACGCGCGCGTTGATGTCCGCGACGCCGTCGATCTTCGAAGCGGACCGACGTATCCAGATCAAGCTGCAAGGCGAAATGCCGTCGCCGCTGAATCCACCGTCGGGATGCACTTTCCATCAGCGTTGTCCGTATGCGATCGAGCGGTGCCGGCAGGAGGAACCGAAGCTGCGTGAAGTGGATGGCCGTCAGGTGTCGTGTCACCGTGCCGAGGAGGTCGGGGACGCGCCGGCCTGAAGCGCCGGCGGCGCGCTGCCCGGCGCGCGGGGCGGAGCTGGCTGTCGTGTTCATGCAGGCTGTGGCGCGCGGGCCGGAGTTGGCTGTCGTGTCCACGCAGGCCGTTGCGCGCGTGCTCGCCGGATGGCGGGCGCGGGTGCGGTGGTTCGCGTGTGCGGTGCTGGCTGCGGGGTTATGTGGTTTGACACCGTTGCCGCCGTCGTTGCCGTCGTTGCCGTTGCTACCCGCGGCATGGGCGGCGGACGCGGCGGCGGATATCCATGCGCAGGTCGGCCGCCCGACGCTGCCGTTACCGCATCCGCCGGCCTCACCCGCCCAGCCTGCGCCGAAGACGCGCTCCGCACCGCCGGCCGCGCCCGGCGCGTCGGGTGCTTCGGGCGCGTCGCGCGCTACCACCACCGGCGGACCGGTGCGGCCGGAACCGGCCCGCATGCCGTTCTATGTCGCCACGCGCGGCACCACCACCATCTACGTACTCGGCACGCTGCACGTCGGCGATCCCGTCGACTACCCCGCTGCTCAACCATTTCGCCCGCCGATTCTCGCGGCGCTCGCTGCGTCGCCTACGCTCGCGCTCGAGCTGTCGCCGGACGATCTGCTGGTGTCGCAGGACGACGTATCGAAGTACGGCGTGTGCAACTATCCGTGTCTGCCGCGGCTGTTGCCCGACCCGCTGTGGCGCAAGCTGTCGATGCGTCTGCGTGGCAATCCGGCCGCGCTCGACGAGATCCGCAAGATGCGGCCGTGGCTCGCTTCGCTGCTGGTCGAAACCTACGATTCGCTGAGCGCCGGCCTGCAAACCGAGTACGGCACAGAGGCGCAATTGCAGAACGTCTACTTGCGTCAGCGCGGCAAGATCGTCGGGCTCGAGACGCTTGCCGAGCAGATGCGCGCGTTCACTGGGCTCACGCTCGCGCAGCAGCGCGAAATGCTCGCGCAGGATCTGGTGCAGACGCCGGCTGAAAACGTCGCCGACGTGCAAACGTTGCACCGGCTATGGCGAGTCGGCGATGCCGATGCGATCTCCGCGTGGGAAGTGGCGAAATCCGAGAAGCTCGCGCGCGACAAGCGGATTTCGGCGTCGATCGACAACAAGATTCTTTACGACCGTAACCGGCGCTTCGTCGCCCGGATGATCGCGATCGCGGCGCCGAACAAGCCGGTGTTCGTCGCGATCGGCGCGTTGCATCTGGGCGGGCCGAATGGCGTGCTGCAGTTGTTGCGGCAGCGCGGGTTCGTGGTCGAGCCGAGCTGAGTTACGATTCGCTCGGTGCGGCGCACCTTGAAACCATCCTGATGGGCAAGCCATCGTCTGGGAGAAGAGCGAAATGAACGTCATGAGCTGGAACATCAAGCAGTTCAATTTCAATCCCAGCAAGGAGGAGGATGGCCAGTTTGCGCGGCTGCATCAGATCAAGGAGATTGTCGAAAGCCGGTCGATTGATATTCTGGTGGTGCTGGAAGTCAGGCCTTCGGTGAAGCAGGTGCAGTTCGATCAGGGCTACAACGATAGTCAGGGCGCGCTGGTCGTCGCTCAACTGGCGCAACTGCTGGGTGACGAATGGCAGGTTGCGTTCAGCGGCGGCAATGCGGTCAAGGAGCAGAACAAGGGCGAACTGTACGCGTTTATGTGGCGCAGCAGCCGGGTGCAGGCGTACGGACAGCCCACACTCGTGTACCAGGATACGACTCAGTCCACGTTGGCGTTCAAGAACCGCGTTCCCTGCGTGATGCCGTTCGCGCGCGTCGGTGTAACCAATCCGACGCCGTTCGTCGTGATGGTCTATCACGCGCCGAACCCGAGTGAAATGGATGTGAAAGAAATTGGTTACATCAAGATCGTCGCTTCGTTGATCGGATTCCCGCTTATCCTGTGCGGCGATTTCAACATGGATACCGGTATCGTCAAGACCGCGCTGCAACCGGATCTGGCGCTCGCATGCAGCAACGACACCAGCCTGCGGGTTCAGCCGTACGGCAGCGACAATCCCTACGATGCGATCTTTTATCGCGATCTCGAATTGCTTTCCGCAGGCGGCGACAACACGCTCGTGACCGTTGAAACGACCTGGGGTATGACGCTGGATAAATCGGAGATATCTTCGGTCAAGCGTTTCAGTTCGGATCACGCGCCGGTGTGGGCGCAATTCAACTTGTAGCGTGGCGCTGGCAGCTATGCATGCTGCTGCAACGCGCCGAGTACGTCGGCCACGACCGGCGCCCAGTCGCCGAGCGTGCCTTGACGGAACAGCCGCGCGCTCGGATACCACGGCGAATCGCTGCGATCCTGCAGCCAGCGCCAGTCGGAATTGGCTGGCAGCAAGACCCACACGGGCTTGCCGAGCGCGCCGGCCAGATGCGCGAGCGCGGTATCCACGGTGATCACCAGATCGAGATTCGCGATCAGCGCGGCGGTATCCGCAAAGTCATTCAAGTCAGCGGTGAAATCATGTGGGCGCAGCGGTTCGGGTAACGCCGCGAGTTGCGCGTGCGCCGCGCCTTTCTGCAGGTTGAACCACGCGATGTCTCGCATTTCGCACAGCGGTGCGAGCGCGGCGAGCGGCATCGAACGGTAGCGGTCGTTGCCGAAGGTCGGGCTGCCGGCCCACACGAGGCCGATCTTGCCTCGCGTGCCGGCGGCCGCTGCGGTGACGCGTTCGCGCCAGTGCTCGACCTTGGCCGCATCGGCAAACAGATACGGCACGTCAGCGGGAATCGTGTGCAGTTCGGTGCCGACGCAGGCCGGCACGCTCATCAGCGAGATCCAGTAGTCGTAGTCGCCGCCCGGCGTGCCGGACCACACGCGGCGCGCGCCCGGCACGCGCTGCGCAATGTCGAGCAACGGAGCGCGCACACACACATCGACAATCGCACCGCGCTCGGCAAGCACGCGCGCGTAGCGCAGAAACTGGAACTGATCGCCGAACCCCTGTTCGCGCACCAGCAGGATCGTCTTGCCGGTGAGGCGCTCGCCACGCCATTCGGGAATGCCTTCGACGGCGATCGCTTCGTAATCGGCGGCGCGCCAGCGTTGCGCATATTCGGCCCAACCTGCGCGGTAGTCGCCGCGCTTCAGATACAGCCACGCGAGATTCTGATGCGCATCCGGCTGCTCGGGTTCGAGCTCCAGTGCGTGCCGATAGAACGCCTCCTCTTCATCGTGACGGCCTTGCGCGCCAAGCGACGCGCCGAGGCACACGAGGTTCGTCGCATTGCCCTTGAGCGCGATGGCTTGCCGGTAGTGCTGCTCGGCCGCCGCATATTCGCCGAGTTTGCCAAGCGCGGTGCCGAGATTCACGTGTGCATCGGCGAAGCCCGGCGCCAGCGCGATTGCATGGCGGAAGTGTTCGATCGCGGAAGCATGCTCGCCGCGTGCCTGCTGCGCATTGCCGGCGCTGAAGTGCGCGTTAGCCGATTGCGGATCGAGGGCGAGCGCCGTGCGATAGCAGGCGTATGCGTCGGCGTGGCGGCCGAGCTTGTTGAGCGCGGTGCCGAGATTGGTATGGGCGTCGACGAGCGTTGGGTCGATCGACAGCGCGGCGCGGTAGTGTTCGATTGCTTCGTCGAATTCACCTTCCGCTTGCAGTGCGACTCCGAGGTTGTTGTGTGCATCGGCGAAGTCCGGCTTCAGCGCGAGCGCGCGCCGGTAGCATTGCCGCGCAAGCACATCCTGCCCGCTTGCCGCAGCGACGAGGCCGCGGTTGCTCCAGCAATCCGCGTCCGATTCTTCGAGCGTCAGCGCGCGGTTCAGCAGCATCGACGCGTGCGCGTGGTCGCCGCGTTGATGGCGCAGTACGCCGTAGTAGTGCAGCGCTTGAGGATGATTGGGAACGATCGCGAGGGCTTCGCGGTACAGCGGTTCGGCTTCGTCGAGGCGGCCCGCGCGGTGCGCTTCGAGCGCGAAGGCCAAGGTGACGGCAGAGGGCGGTTGGACAGAGGGGCGCGCGTGAGCGGCGTGCGTGGCGTTAGGGGTATCGGAAACGGTGGAATCGGGCATCGCGCAGGTCGGGTGGCGTGCCGGCGACTGGCTGCCGGCGCCTGGATTTCGGATGCCCGTCAGGTTATGTGCGAGCGCATTGCGCTGCGATCAGACATATCCTAATTTTCGGCCGGCCTCTGATAGTGCGATCGTCGCTGCGGCTGACGCTCTCGCACAAAGACGCCGAGCCCGTGTATCGCGCTACAGGAACATCAGCCAGTTCAGCAGCAGGATGTTCACAACCAGCAACGTCAGCGCAGTCGGAATCTGCACCTTGATCACCATGTTCCGGTCCGGCAGTTCGAGCAGCGCGGCCGGCACCATGTTGAAGTTCGCAGCCATCGGCGTCATCAGCGCACCGCAGTAGCCGGAGAACATGCCGATCGCGACCATCACCGCCGGGTTGCCGTGAAACACGTTGATCAGGATCGGCACGCCGACGCCTCCCGTCATCACCGGAAACGCGGCGAAGCCGTTGCCCATCACCATCGTGAACAGCGCCATGCCGATGCAGTACGTCGCGACTGCGATCAGCCGGTAGTCGAGGCTGATGTATTCGGTGGTGACGTGCGCGACGGCCTTGCCGACGCCCGCGTCGGAGAACACGAGGCCGAGCATGCCGAGCATCTGCGGCAGCACGGCGGCCCACGACAGCGCGTCTACCAGTCGCCGCGCTTCCTTCATCGACTGGCCGACGCTGTCGCGCGTGATCACGCATGCGTACGCAAGGGCGATCACGCAGCCGAGGCCGAAGCCGATCAGCGTGACGTTCTTCTGCTCGACGAGCGGCACGCCGCCGAATACCAGGTAGCGCCCCGCCAGCGTGATGACGACGGTGACGAGCGGAATCGTCAGCGCGGGGAAGAACAGCCTGTTGCCGAGGCTGTGTGCGGAGGCTTTGCGTATGCCTTCGGGCAGTACCTTGGGCTTGCCGGCGGTTACGCCGCCGAAGCCGGCGATCAGCGCCATCGCGATCACCAGCACACCGACGACGGCCGGCGGTAGCCGGTCGCCGACGAGGAAGATCAGTGCATAGAGAATCCAGAAGCCGCCTGCGGCGAAGCGGCGCGGATGCTCGCGGTCGGTGACGATCATGCCGCCGACCACCAGCAGCACGATGCCGAGCAGCCAGAACAGGTAGTTGACGGTCAGCGTCATGCTTCGCCTCCTGTGGTGGATTGAGCGGCGTGCGTGTCGCGCGTGGTGGCGCGCTGGCCTTGATCGGCATTCAAGCGCTCGCGCCCGAGTTCGCGATCGAGCTTGCGGTCGAGCAGATACAACCGGAAGCCGTGAATCAGAAACGCGCAGATCGCTGTTGGAATGCCCGCTACCGCGACATGCATCGGTTCGACGGTGATGCCGGCTTCCTTCAGGAACGTAACCATCAGCACGATCGCGCCGAACGCGACAAAGATGTCTTCGCCGAAGAACAGGCCGACGTTGTCGGTGGCGGCGCTGAACGCGCGCAGCCGGTAGCGCACCGCATCGCTCAGTTTGCCGAAGCGGTTTTCGGTTGCGCCTTCGGCCATCGGTGCGATCAGCGGACGCACCATCTGCGGATGACCGCCGAGGCCGGTCAGGCCGACTGCCGCGGTCAACTCGCGCACCAGCAGATAGACGATCAGCAGGCGACCGGCGGTGGCTGCCTTGATGGTGGCGATCCATGTTTGCGCACGCTCGCGCAGGCCGTGACGTTCGAGCAGGCCGATGACCGCGAGTGGCAGCAGGATGATTAACGGGATATTGCGGGTCTTGATGAAGCCGCTGCCGATAGCGGCGAGGATTTTGTCCGGCGGGAAGTGCGCGACGAGCGGCGTGACAACGGCGGCGACTGCGACGATCAGCATCGGGTTAAACCGTAATAAAAAGCCGACGATGATCACGGCCACTCCGATCAGCGGCCACAGACTTATGGTTGACTGCATCAGAATCTCCAAATGAATACGGCATGGGTGCCGCTTATGGTCCGCTTGTGGTTTGCTTGAAGCGGATGAATTTGCGGCGCGGCCGGTGTGCGTGACGTGACACGCGCCGTTCTTCTTATTGCGGTTCTTGGAGACCGCTTGGTGGTGATCGATGCAACTGTGACTTCAATTTCAACTTCGGATTGCTGCGACTGCTATTGCTACCGCGGGATGTTGCAACGGCGGACGAGTCCAGCGCATCGGCAGCACGCTGTAGACGTCAATCCCGCCCGCTGACCGCCGCGTGCACACCAATCCCCGCGTCCTGCAGCGCGCTACGGATGCGCCGCGCAAACGCCAGCGCATGCGGACCATCGCCGTGCAGGCAGATGGTCTGAGCGTTGATCGGCACCCACTGGCCATCGACCGCTTGCACGCGCTTGTCGCGTACCATCATCAGCGTGCGTTCGAGCACTTCGTCTTCATCATCCAGCAGCGCGCCCGGCTCCTTACGCGGCACCAGCGAGCCATCCGCACGGTAGCCGCGATCCGCGAATACTTCCTCCACGGCCACCAGCCCCGCGTTACGCGTAGCCGTCACCAGCCCGCTGTTAGCCAGCGCAAACACCGCCACCGACGGATCGAAGTCATGCACCGCCGACGCAATCGCATCGGCGATACCCGCATCGCGCGTCGCCTGGTTGTACAACGCGCCATGCGGCTTCACATGTGCGATACGCCCGCCTTCAGCCTGCGCAATCGCCGACAGCGCGCCAAGCTGATACAACACACCGGCATAAATATCCGCCGGCGGCACATCCATCTCCTTGCGTCCGAAATTCTCCGGATCGTTGAAGCTCGGATGCGCGCCGATCGACACGCCTTTTTGCACCGCCCAGCGCACACACTCGCGCATCGCGTTCGGCCCGCCCGCGTGCCAGCCGCACGCGATGTTGGCCGAGCTGACCAGATCGAGCAGCGCTTCGTCGGAACCACAGCCTTCGCCGAGATCCGCATTCAGGTCGATTTCCATCGTGTTCCTCCTTCCTCCCAGGTATTACACCGCCGCGGGCGCCATCTCGCGCGCGCAGCGTTCGTCATGCATGGCGATCGCCACATCGATTTGCCGCAGGTATTTGCGTTCCTCGACCAGCGCGTTGTGCGCTTCGCGTTCGGTGGTCGGGATGAAACGCACCGCACCGTTCAGGCGAATCTGCGCGAGCTTCCACAGGTCCGCGCGAATCACTGCGCCGATCTTCGGATAGCCGCCGGTGGTCTGCGCGTCGCTCATCAGGATGATCGGCTGGCCGTTCGGCGGCACCTGGATCGTGCCGGGCAGCACACCGTGCGACAGCAGGTCGCTCTTCTGCTTGCGCTCGAGCGGCGTGCCGGCGAGGCGATAGCCCATCCGGTTGCTGTTCGGCGTGACCAGCCACTCGTCGGACCAGAACGCTTCGTGCGCGGCATCGGTGAAATTGTCGTATTCGGGGCCGCGCAGCACGCGGATCGGCGGCGCCCATGCGATACCCGTCGCGTGCCGGCCGCGCCGCACCGGTTCGTCGACGAGGATGAACTTGCACCATGCGGGCGCCTTCACGCCGAATTCGGGCGCGTCGGGGCTAAAGCCGCTCGAGCGTGCACGCGGCGGCGGCACGCCAATCGGCAGCCGGTCGCCGTCGCGCAGCGCGCGGCCGCCGAGGCCACCGAAGCCGGCGCCCAGATCGGTGCTGCGCGAGCCCAGCATCGGCAGCACGTCGACGCCGCCCGCGACGCACACATAGCCGCGCATGCCGCGTTTGGCGGCGTTCAGCGTCAGTTGCTGGCCGGCTTGCACCGGCAGGCTCCACCACGAATAGACGGGTTTGTCGTCGAGCGTTGCGCCGAACTCGGTGCCGGTGATCGCAATGCGCGTCGCACGCAGGAAGCGCAGCACGGTTGGTCCGAAGGTGATTTCAATACCTGCTACGTCAGGCCGGTTGCCGACCAGACGGTTGCCTACTTCGAGCGACAACGGGTCGAGCGCGCCGACTTGCGCGACGCCAAGATGACGGAAGCCATAGCGGCCGAGGTCTTGCACGGAGCTCAGCAAGCCTGCGCGGATCACGTCGATCATGCGTGGCTCTCCGCGATCGTGAAATGGACGCGGTCGCCGGGTTGCAGCAGCGTCGGCGGCGTGCTTGTCGGGTCGAACAGCGGCACGTCGGTGCGGCCGATCAGTTGCCAGCCGCCGGGCGACACGGCCGGATAGATGCCGGTCTGCGCGCCGCCGATGCCGACCGAGCCGGCCGGCACTTCGACGCGCGGCTCCGAACGGCGCGGCGTATGCAGCGCGGCTTCGAGACCACCCATATAAGCGAAGCCAGGCTGGAAGCCGAGAAAGAACACGATGTATTTGCCCTGTGCGTGGCGCTGGATCACTTCGTCGGCGGTGAGGCCGGTGTGAGCCGCGACCGCATC
Organism: Paraburkholderia jirisanensis; assembly: GCF_054782355.1. Taxonomy (NCBI): domain Bacteria; kingdom Pseudomonadati; phylum Pseudomonadota; class Betaproteobacteria; order Burkholderiales; family Burkholderiaceae; genus Paraburkholderia; species Paraburkholderia jirisanensis. The sequence goes on from NZ_BAAGSQ010000002.1 coordinate 221,638, forward strand.
CAGGTCTGGGCCGTGTTTGCCGCCGTAGTGGACAGGAATCTCGATGTCGCGCCCCGCGGTGGACGCGGCGCCGGCGGTGTCCCATGCGGCGCGCAACTGTTCGGCCAGCGCCTCGCGATCGGCGGCAAGCGGATCGAGGACCAGCGTCAGGTTATTCATACCGGGCACGACTTCCAGCACATGCGGCCAGTCGCGTGCCGCTTGCGCAGTGGCCCAGACGCGCTGCTGGCAAGCCAGCGTGGCGGGCGGCGGCAACTCGCAGACGAGCGCCGAATCGCCGAGCGTGTAGATGCGCGGCGGGCTTGGGGTGGGGCTCTTCGATGGACTCATGTGTCTCGTCGATGATCGGAGGTCGGGCTCGCAAGCGTTGCACCCGCAGCATTCACGCTTTTGAGACAGCGTACATTCTCATTAATTTCTCGACAATTTCCTAATAAGAGTTTGTGCCAGGCTTTCAGTTGCTGACGGCTGTCGTACACTGCGCACACTCATCAAATTACCGGTCAGCAGCTTCCGAGAGCTTTGTTCATGTCGCGTCATCCAACCAAAATCGTCTCATCGGAACATCTCGTTTCCGAGCAAAGTGCAGAGCTTTCTGAGCTCGAATACGCACTGATCATGGCCGGCAACGCGTTCAACCGGTGGATGGTGCGCTGCATGTCCGCAGCAGGCGAAAAAGACATGACCGCGATCGAAGTGTCGTTGCTGCATCATGTCAGCCATCGCGAACGCCGCAAGAAACTGGCTGACATCTGCTTCGTGCTCAACATCGAAGACACGCACGTGGCCACTTACGCGCTGAAAAAGCTGGTAGCTAGAGGGTATGTAAAAAGCGAAAAAACCGGCAAGGAAGTGTTCTTCTCGGCAACCGAGGCCGGCCGGGCACTATGCCTGAAATACCGCGAGGTGCGCGAAAGCTGTCTGATCGCGACGCTGAAGGAAAGCGGCCTGACTAACCAGCAGATCGGCGAGGCCGCGCAGTTGATGCGCAATGCGTCGGGCTTGTACGACACGGCGGCGCGGGCGGCGGCTTCGTTGTAGCGTGTGCGTGCCTTGGTTTGACGCGTCACGTGTCACGCGTCGCGTGGGTAGCCGCCGGCATCGGTGATGATCGTGTCGAGCGGGATATCGTGCGCTTCCCGCTGCAAATCTCCGATGCGGCACGCTTCGTATGCGATGCCGATCGCGTGGGGCAGTGCAGCGCCCGCCGCGCGCCATTGCGCAAACGTGCGGTCGTAATAACCGCCGCCGTAACCAAGCCGATACGCCTCATCATCGAATCCGACGCACGGCACCAGCACGAGATCGGGCATCACGACCTGCCCCGATGCCGGCTCCTGAATCCGATGCTCACCGACGCGCATCGGCATCTGCGGCGACCACGCATGAAACTCCAGCGGTGCGCCACGCGCGGTAATCACCGGCAGACAGGCCACGCGCGAAGCGTCCTCGGCAAGCCAGTCAGACAGCGCGCCACGCACATCGAACTCGCCGTCGAGCGGCCAGTAAAAGCCCACGCAACGCGGCGCGCAACGCCGTAGAACCTCGCTTACACGCCGCTGCAAAGCCTCGTTCGCAAGCGGCTCGCGCGCCGCTTGCAGACGCGTTTCCAGCAGCGCACGGCGCAGCTCCTTTTTCGATTTCGCGACAGGGTTGCGTGCTATGCTTTCGTTCAATTCGCGCTCCAGAAACAACGATGTCCACACGCCTATTTCGAGTATATCGCGCGGTTGGTCTGGCGCTGGCCGCTACGGCGCTGGTCGCTTGCAGCACGGCGTCCGCCGTCAAGCCTGTCCCGCTTTCCCAACTCACCAACGCCGACCAGACCTTTGTGCAATTGCGCGAGGCCTCGCGCAATAACGACCCGGTGCGTGCCGCGCAACTTGCCGCGATGATTCCGGATTATCCGGCGCCGTCGTATATCGAATACTTCCAGCTGAAGCCGCAGCTGTTCGATTCGTCGGGCCATGCGCGGCTCGATGCGCCGGACGCGCCGGTGCTCGCGTTCCTGCAGAAGTACGACGGCCAGGCCATCGCGGACCGTCTGCGCAACGATTACCTGACCGTACTCGGCGCGCGCCACGACTGGCGCAATTTCGACGATCAATACGCGCGCTTCGTGCTGAACGACGACACGCAGGTGAAGTGCTACGCGCTCGAATCGCGTGCGGCGCGCGGCGAGAACGTCGTGGATGCGGCGCGCGCGCTGCTGGTCGAGCCGCGTAACTACGGCGACGGCTGCGTCGACCTGATCACCGCGCTTGCGATCAACCAGCAGTTCAGCAACGACGACGTGTGGCAGCAGATCCGCCTTGCTTACGAGCAGAACCAGACCGGCGTCGGGTCGAAACTGCTCGATGGGCTCGGCAACCAGCGGCCCGACCCGGACCTGTTCAACCAGGCTACGACTACGCCGCCGCTGTTGCTCGCGCGCGGTGTCGGCGCAGATCCGCAATCGCATCAGCTTGCATTGCTCGCGATTACGCGGATGGCGCGCAACGATCCGGCGATGGCGGCTGCGACGTTCGGTTCGCTCGCACCATCGCTGACCACACCGGAGCGCGCGATCGGTTGGGGCACGATTGCGTATCAGGCGGCGGCAAAGCAGATGCCCGGCGCGGTGGACTGGTACCGGCTGTCGGCGAACGCGCCGCTGTCGACGCCGGCTTACGAATGGCGCACGCGCACCGCGCTTTTGGCCGGCGACTGGACGATGGTGCGCTGGTCGATCGAACAGATGCCGCCGGCGCTGCGCAGTCAGCCGTCGTGGGTGTACTGGCATGCACGCGCACTGAAGCAGGCCAACGACACCGCACAAGCCAACCAGGAATTCGCGCAGATCGCGCAGAACTTCAACTACTACGGGCAGCTTGCAAGCGAAGAGCTCGGCCAGAAAATCGTCGTGCCGCCGAAGACCGCCGTGACCGATGCCGAAGTGCAGCAGGCAGCGAACACGCCGGGCTTTGCGTTGGCGCAGCGTTTCTATCAGCTGAATCTGCGGCTGGAAGGTAACCGCGAGTGGAACTGGCCGCTGCGTACGATGACCGATCGTCAGCTGCTGGCGGCCGCCGAGTACGCGCGCCGTATCGAGCTGTACGACCGCGCGGTGAACACCGCCGATCGCACGAAGACCGAGCACGACTTTTCGCTGCGTTACCTGTCGCCGTTCCGCGATATCGTCGAGCGCGATGCGCAATCGAACGGGCTCGACGTCGAATGGGCGTATGGTCTGATCCGCCAGGAATCGCGCTTCATCATGAATGCGCGCTCGGAAGTCGGCGCAAGCGGCCTGATGCAGCTGATGCCCGGCACCGCGCAGCTGGTCGCGAAGAAGATCGGCCTGGGCCCGATCTCGCGCGAGCAGATGAACGACATCAACACCAACATCCTGCTCGGCACGAACTACCTGTCGATGATCTACAATGAATTCGACGGGTCCGCTGTGCTTGCAACCGCCGGCTACAACGCGGGTCCGGGCCGGCCGCGCAACTGGCGGCAATCGTTGCAGCATCCGGTCGAAGGCGCGATTTTCGCCGAAGCGATTCCGTTCCAGGAAACCCGCGACTACGTGAAAAACGTGCTGTCCAACACGGTCTACTATGCGGCGTTGTTCGAAGGCCGTCCGCAATCGCTGAAGGCGCGTCTGGGTTACATCGCACCGTAACAGCGCGCCGCCGCCGCGCGTGCTGCTTATGCACGATGCGGCGGTGCTCGATCCGGTGTTCATTCCGTCAGCCAGCCGTTGCCGCGGCTTCCAACTGGGAGTCCGAAATGCGACATCAAACCGTTGCGGTGATCGGCGGTTCCGGGTTTATCGGCAGTCATCTCATCAATGCGCTTGTCGAAGTCGGCAAGAAGGTGCGCGTGGCGACGCGCCGCCGTTATAACGCGCGACATCTGACACTGCTGCCCATCGACGTGATCGATACCGACGTGTTCGATCCGGTGCAGCTTGCAAGCTTTATCGAGAATGCGGACGCGGTGATCAATCTGGTCGGCACGCTGAATGGCCGGCGCGGCAATCCGTATGGTCCCGAGTTTGCGAAGATGCATGTCGAATTGCCGACCAAAATCGTTGCGGCTTGCGAAGGCAAGGGCGTGCATCGGCTGATTCACGTCAGCGCGTTGAATGCCGACCCGAGTGGGCCCAGCATGTATCTGCGCTCGAAGGGCGATGGTGAGAAGGCGGTGCGTGCGTCGACGCTGGCCACTACTGTGTTCCGGCCATCGGTCGTGTTCGGACCGGAGGACGACTTTCTGAACAAGTTCGCGTTCTTGCAGCGCGTGTTCCCGATGATCCCGCTCGCGATGCCCGATGCGAAATTCCAGCCGGTGTTCGTCGGCGATGTGGCGAAGGCGATTGTCAGCGTGCTCGATCTCGATGCGGCGAACGGACGGGTCTACGAGTTGGGTGGTCCGTCGGTTTATACGCTCGAGCAACTGGTGAAGTATTGCGGCAGCGTGATCGGCAAGGACGCGCGCATCATCCGTTTGCCCGATGTGCTGGCGCGGCTGCAGGCGCTGACCTTTGAAATGGCGCCTGGCGAACCGGTGATCTCGCGCGACAATCTCGATTCGATGAAAGTCGACGCCGTGATGACCGGGCCGATCGCGCCAGAGCTCGATATCGAACCCGCCAGCATCGAAACTATCGCACCGGTCTATCTGACTGGCGCGTCGCAACGTTCGCGGTTCAATGCGTTCCGCGCCAACGCGGGCCGCTAACGCGAGTGGTCAGCGCGGGCTGTAACGCACGTAGTTAGCGCGGGTTGTCGAGCATCGTTCCTTTAACTCTTTCTCTCGTTCAGGCATGAAACTCGTTATCGGAGACAAGAACTATTCGTCGTGGTCGATGCGGCCATGGGTGTTGCTGAAGCACTTCGGCATCCCGTTCGAAGAGATCGTGGTGCAGCTCGCGCAGGCAGATACGCTTGCATCGATCCTCAAGCATTCGCCGTCAGGCCGCGTGCCGTGCCTGATCACCGACGACGGCCAGTCGATCTGGGATTCGCTCGCGATCTCCGAAACGCTTGCCGAGCGCTTCCCGCAGTATCCGCTGTGGCCACGCAATGCATCCGCTCGCGCCCGCGCGCGCAGCATCAGCGCCGAGATGCACTCGGGTTTCATGGACCTGCGCTCGAACATGTGGATGAACATCCGCGCGTCGTTTCCGGGCAAGGGCGCGACGCCCGGCGCACTGGCCGATATCGCGCGCATCGACGAACTGTGGCGCGACTGCCTCGCCGCACACGGCGGCCCATTCCTGTTTGGCGAGTTCAGCATTGCCGATGCGATGTATGCGCCGGTCGTGATGCGCTTCAACACGTGGCAGCCGGCGCTGTCGGCTGAAGCTGCGGCTTACGCGCAACGCGTCACCGCGGCACCCGCTGTGGCCGCCTGGATTGCCGACGCGCTCGCCGAGCCGCACCAGATCGACAAGTACGAAATCTGCGCATGAATATCTACGTTGTAGGCGGTGCGATCCGCGACGGACTACTCGGCATGCCGGTGCAGGATCGCGATTACGTGGTGGTCGGTGCGACGCCGGAGCAGATGGCCGCACAGGGCTTCAAGCCGGTGGGCAAGGATTTCCCGGTGTTCCTGCACCCGGTTACGCGCGAGGAGTACGCGCTCGCGCGCACCGAGCGCAAGACGGCCGCCGGTTATCACGGCTTCCAGTTTTACTACTCGCCGGATGTCACGCTCGAAGAAGACCTCGCGCGCCGCGACCTGACGGTCAATGCGATGGCTCAAGAGGTGCGGCCCGACGGCAAACAGAGCGGGCCGGTGATCGATCCGTTCAACGGCCAGGCGGATTTGCAGGCGCGCGTGTTCCGCCATGTCAGCGATGCGTTTCTCGAAGACCCGGTGCGGATTCTGCGTGTCGCGCGGTTTGCGGCGCGCTTTACTGATTTCACCGTGGCGCCCGAGACGATGGTGCTGATGCGCAAGATGGTCGACGCGGGCGAGGTCGATGCGCTGGTGCCGGAGCGGGTGTGGCAAGAGGTGTCGCGCGGGCTGATGGAGAAGAAGCCGTCGCGGATGTTCGAACTGCTGCGCGCGTGCGGCGCGCTTGCGCGGATTCTGCCGGAAGTCGATGCGCTGTATGGCGTGCCGCAGCGCGCTGATTACCATCCCGAAGTCGATACCGGCGTGCACGTGATGATGGTGCTCGACTATGCGGCCGCGCGCGGCTATGCGTTGACGGTGCGCTTTGCCGCGCTGACGCACGATCTGGGCAAGGCGACCACGCCGGATGATGTGCTGCCGCGGCATATTGGCCATGAGGGCCGCAGCGTCGATTTGCTGAAGCCGTTGTGCGAGCGTCTGCGGGTGCCGAACGAATGCCGCGATCTGGCGGTGCTGGTGGCGCGCGAGCACGGCAATATTCATCGCGTGGCGGAGACCAAGGCGGCAGGCCTTGTGCGGCTGTTCGAGCGTAGCGACGCGCTGCGCAAGCCGGCTCGTTTTGCCGAAGCGCTGCAGGCTTGTGAAGCGGATGCACGCGGCCGGCTGGGCTTCGAGACGCGTGAGTATCCGCAGGCGGAGCGCTTGCGCGATGCGCTGGTGGCGGCGCGCGGCGTCGACGCGGGCGCGATCGCGCAGAACTTCGCGGATAACCCGACGGCAATCAAGGATGCGGTACACCGTGCGCGCATCCGTGCGGTGGCGCAGGCGTTGCGTGAGGGTGAGGGCGAATAGGCGGCGCGTGCCTGGCTGCCTTAGTTCGACACGCCGCGGCGGCCGTTGACGCCGGGCGCGACGGCGGAGTGACTTGGAGCAATGAAGGCGAGCCGGCCAATAAGGCCGATGCAATATAGACCTCAGTGCAACGCAGTCGCTATCCTTCGTAGCGCTGGCCGCAGGTCGGATTTGCTCGCCGCATTTTCCTTAAAGCAACCGCGCCAGCAACGAAAGCACCATCGACAGCACCAGCGTCGACATAAACGGAAACGGATACTCCTTCCCGAACATCCGCAGCGTCACATCGCCGGGCATGCGGCCGATGCCGAGCTTGCGCATCCACGGCCAGCATGCGGACAGTACCGCGACAGCGATAAACGTAGTGAGCAGCCAGCGGATCATCGCGCAGCCTTTATAGCGTGTGTGAACGGTCGCCGCGAGCGAACGCGTCGAGGGTGTCATCGATACCGCGCGAAAACGCGATCACCTTGAACAGCTCGCCCATCTCGGCCTCCGACAGCAGTTTCTGCACCGCGTTGGCGGCTGGCAGGAAGTGCTTGAGGTCGGACGGATCGATTTCGGCGAGCGCGTCGGTAATGCCGGCGTTCATCAGAAAGCGCGCTTGCGACGTATAGCCGAGCAACTCGGCGCCCGTATCGACGCCTGCTTCCGCGATGCCGGTGAATTCGACGTGCGCGGTGATGTCCTGCAAGCCCGGGTACAAAAACGGATCGCCATGCGCGCGGTGCCGGTAGTGGCACATCAGTGTGCCTTGCGTACGTTGCAGGTGATAGTACTCGTGGCGCGGAAAACCATAATCGATGAAAAATGCCGCGCCGCGCGTCAGCATCGTGCAGATCGTGCGGGTGAACGCGAACGCTGCTTCGTGGGTTTCGGTCACGTAGGCGTCATCTGATTCGACTTCGATCTCGGCGAGCAGTGCGGCATCGCGCGTGGCGCGCAGCGGGCGATCGGCGAAGGCGAGCGCGCCGTCGGCGTTCAAGGCCACGCCGCGTTCCTGCCAGGTGCCTTCTGCGTGCGCGAACAGCCGCACCGGCATCGCGTCGAGCACTTCGTTGCCGATCACGACGCCTTCGAAGCTTTCCGGCAACGCGTCGAGCCAGTGCACGCGTGCGGCGAGCGCAGGCGCTTCGGCCTCGATCGTCGCGCGCTGGCGTTCGCGCAATTCACCTGACAGATCGACGATCGAGTAGGTATCGAATGGCGCATCGAGCGCGGACAGTGCGTTCAGCAGACCCGCGGCCAGCTTGCCGGTGCCGGCGCCGAATTCGATCAGCTGCCGCGTGCCGCTCATTTCGAGTGCCTGCGCAACCGGCCGCGCGAGCGTCTCGGCGAACAGCGGCGACAACTCGGGCGCCGTGATGAAGTCGCTGCCGTCCTCGGCGCGCCGGCCAAATTTGACCGATCCGCCGCTGTAATAGCCGAGGCCCGGCGCGTACAGCGCGCGTTCCATATAGCGGTCGAATGGCAGCCAGCCGCCGGCAGCGGCGATTTCCGCGCGGATCTGTGCGGTGAGCGCTTCGGACTGAGCCAGCGCTGCCGCATCCGGAGCGGGTAAACTATTCGGTTCGTGAGCCTTCGGATTCATTCCCGCATTGTAAATGACCGTCTCTAACGACAATTTGTCAGTCTCGTCGTCCGGCGCTGCTGGTTTTACCAACAGCCGCGCGGGCAGCAGTACGGACGGAGAGCAACGCGCGCAGGGCACAGTTACGCCGCGCGTGGTGCTCGTCACCGGCGGCGCGCGGCGCATCGGCCGTGCGTTTGCGCTGGGCTTCGCCGCGCGCGGCTGGGACGTAGCGGTGCATTACGGCGCATCGCGCGACGAGGCCGACGAACTGGTCGCCGAGATCGTCGCGCTCGGCCGCCGTGCGGTCGCGCTGCATGCGGATCTCGCGGTAGAAGCCGACGTCGCACGTCTGCTGCACGACTGCATCGCGGCGCTCGGACGCGTGTCGTGCATCGTCAACAACGCGTCGCGCTTCGACGAAGACACCGCACGCGACGTCGGCTACGACAAGCTGCTGCATATGACGGCGGTCAACGTCGGCGCGCCGCTGGTGCTCGCGCGCCTGCTGCACGACGCGACGCCTGACGCCGCGCGCCACGACGAAACGCAGCGCGGCTGCGTGATCAACGTGCTGGATCAGAAGCTGTACAACATGAACCCGGATTACCTGTCGTACACGCTATCGAAGGCCGCGCTGGAAGCGGCAACGGTCGTGCTGGCCCAGGCGCTCGCGCCGAAGCTGCGGGTGGTGGGGCTCGCGCCGGGACTGACGCTGCAATCGGCCGAACAGACGCCGGAGAGTTTCGCGGCCGCGCATCGGGTGACGCCGCTCGGCCGCGCCTCGCGACCGGAAGACCTGGTTGCCGCCGCGCTGTACCTGGCCGATGCAAACGGCGTGACGGGAACGACGCTGGTGGTCGACGGCGGCCAGCATCTGGTGCCGTTGCCGCGCGACGTGATGTTTTTGACCGGCAATTGAGACCTGACGCCGCCGCCGTCGTGTGCGGCGGCGCGCGACACGCGCACTAGCCGCCACGCCTTAACCGCGTGTTCACACGCTTACTACTACAGGAACGAACATGCACTCCGCCCTGCTTCATCCGCGCCTTGCCGACTGCCGGCGCCTGTTTCTGCGCAACTACGAAGTGCACATCAACATCGGCGTGCACGACTTCGAAAAGCGCGGCGAGCAGCGCGTGGTGATCAACGTCGATCTATATGTGCCGCTCGCACTGTCCACGCCGCACGAAGACAAGCTGCGCGAAGTGGTCGACTACGACTTCATGCGGTCGACGATTGCACGGCGCGTCGAGCAAGGGCACATCCATTTGCAGGAAACGCTGTGCGACGATCTGGTGAAGATCATGCTGGAGCACCCGCAGGTGCTCGCGGCGCGTGTTTCCACGGAAAAGCCGGATGTCTATCCGGATTGCGACGCGGTGGGCGTCGAGGTGTTCCGTATCAAGGAAGCGTGATGCGCGGCATCGCGTGCCGGCGGTTGCGCGCGCCGCGCCTTGTTTCGGCGCGAGGCGCAGCGCCTTGCAGAACTGGCCGCGCTTTCAGGCGCGCACGCGTTCAGACTTGCTGAGCTGCGCAAAGCGCGTCGCGCCCGCGCGCGCCGTGTTTTCAAAGGCAATCGATACAGCAATATGCGCGCGCTCGAGCCGCTGTTCGAGCGCGGCCGGCGGGATGCCCAGTGCCCACGCCGCATCGTCACGACTCAGATGCTCGGCCTCGACGAGGATGAGCGCGACGCGCTCATCGTCCGGCAGCGTATCGACGATCTGCAGCAGACGGCGGCTCTCATCACAATCCGCCTCCACATGCACCGCAGCGCTTCTGACGAAGCCAGCATTCATCTGCGACTTTTTCCATAGCGTCAACATCGTCGCCATCATGGCGACGCGCGGCGACACATGTGTCGCTGGTCTATAGCGCTTGCCACCAAGCGTCTGGTAAGAATCTTTCACCAGACTTTCGGCTGCTGCGCTGGTGGAAGTGAGGCGCAAGGCAAAAAACCATAACTGTGGCAGCGCTTCCACACAAGCCGACAAGGTTGGACCCCTACCCATAACAAAATTCCTTCGACGGAGAAAAGCGATCACGGTGGCGCCTGAACAAGGCCTCGTGATATGTGCGGGTGCACAGCTCGCGTCAGTGTGACGCCATCAAAGCATGGCGTTTGAGACTCCCGATAACCGGGATGAGGTGACAACAGTTGGAACGGCGCGAGCGTTGAGCGTCCACTCTATGCAGCGCGCCTGGCTCTGGATACCGAATTTTTTTAATGCCTTCCATCAGAAAAAACAATGATGTCATCGCGTGCAAGCATTGCGCGCGATGACATCTTGAGTTGCCTGACTGGAGCGGGTCTTCGTTATTCGGAACCGTCTTGCGCTTGCGCGTAACGCAAACACTAATGGCGGCGGTTATACCAAAGTGTTAAGCGCTGACGATACGTTCGGAAGGCCGAATGAACTCGATACGGTTCTCGCTGGAGTGAGAAAACACCAGCGGAGTCTGTGCATATGAAGCGTCGCCAAATAAAGATTCCTCATCGACTTTAGCGAGACCAGTGGCAAGCCCACGAAAATCGAATTGCTGCGTATCAAGTAAATGTGACGGCACGATGTCAGAGAGCGCGCGAAACACATTATCTACCCGTCCGGGTGTTTCGCGTTCCCATTGATGCAACATGTCTTTCACTTTCTTGCGCTGCAGGTTTTCCTGCGAGCCGCACAGGTTGCACGGAATAATCGGGTATTCCATATCGCGCGCATAGCTGGCGATTTCGGATTCTTTACAATATGCGAGCGGGCGGATCACGATGTGCGCGCCGTCGTCGGTGGCGAGCTTGGGCGGCATCGACTTCATCTTGCCGCCGAAGAACAGGTTCAGAAAGAACGTCTCGACGATGTCGTCGCGGTGATGGCCGAGCGCGATCTTGTTTGCGCGCAGTTCCTTCGCGGTGCGATAGATGACACCACGGCGCAACCGCGAGCACAGCGAACAGGTGGTCTTGCCCTCGGGCACTTTCTCTTTGACGATCGAATGCGTGTCCGCTTCGACGATGCGGTATTCGACGCCGATCGATTCGAAATAGCGCGGCAGCACGTCCTCCGGAAAGCCGGGATGCTTCTGGTCGAGATTCATCGCGATGATCTCGAACTTGACCGGCGCGCGCTTTTGCAGCGCGAGCAGCACGGAGAGCATCGTGTACGAGTCTTTGCCGCCGCTCATGCAGGTCAGAATCCGGTCGCCGTCCTCGATCATGTTGAAGTCGTGAATCGCCTTGCCGGCTTGCGATTGCAGACGCGTTTCGAGGCGGAAGAAGTTGTTTGACGCTTTCATGATGGGGCTGACACGGAAATCGGAGGGCGGTGCCGCGGCAAAAGGCGCGCGGCCGGGGGCCGTTTTGGGCCAAGCCACGATGATACAACCAAATGGTGGGGGCTCTGGAGTGGTTGGGGCGCTGGGCGCACGGGCGTTCGCGGGGGCGGGGGCTAGGGTGCAACGCGGTGTGTTAGCGCGGCACAGTGTGGCCCGGCCGGCCCGGTTCGACTCGGCGCGACTCGGTTCGGCGCGACTCGGCACGGCGCGACTCGGCACGGCACGGCAAAGCGCGGCAAAGCGCGGCTCAAGCGCGGCGCGGTTTGAAGCTAAAGAGCGCCGCACGCTCCGGCGTGGTGGTTGCGAGCGCACGCGGGTGCACCGGCTTACTCTCGGTGCACTCGATCTCGAAGGCCTGTACCAGGCGCGCGAGCACGATAGTGGCTTCGGCGAGCGCGAACTGCGCACCGACACACACGCGCGGCCCGCTGCCGAATGGCAGCCACGTGAAGCGCGCAGGCGCCGGCGCACCGGGCAGAAAGCGCGCGGGGTCGAACAGATCCGGTTGATCCCACAGTCCGCGATGGTGATGCAGCACCCACGGACTAATCAGCAATTGCGTGCCGCGCGGCAGATTCAAGCCATCGACGTGGTCTGCTGCGAGGCATTTGCGCGCCATCAGCCAGACCGGCGGATAGAGGCGCAGAGTCTCGTGGACCACCGCACGCGTGTACGGCAGCGAGTCTGATATTTGCCCGGCATGCGCCGGGCTCAAATCGACATTGCGGACCTCAGCCGCCACCGCGGCTTGTTCAGCGGGCGCGCTGGCGAGCACATACAACGCCCAGAACAACAGCAACGCGGTGGTCTCGTGACCCGCGACGATCATCGTGCCGATCTGATCGCGCAGTTCCGCGCGGCTGAAGCCAGCGCCCGTTTCCGGATCGCGCGCGGCGCGCAGCGCATCGAACAGATCGCGCGGGCCGCCTTCATCCGGTTGTCTGGCGCGCACCTCGATGATGTCATCGAGCAACGCCAGCCAGCGCTTGCGAAAGCCCGCGCGACCGATATCGCGCGGCGTCGGGATGCCGATCGGCAACACCAGGTCGCCGATACCGAGCCGCGTGTGATGCAGCTTGAAGTCCTGCATCGCGCCGCGCACCGCTTGCCCGTACTCGCGCATCTCGAGCGAGAACATCGAGCGCGCCGCGATCTTCAATGCAAGCGCCTGCATCGCGGCAAGCAGATCGAGCGGAGCGCCACCGTGCTGGCTCAGCGCATCCACTTCTTCATCGACGCAGGCCGCGACGTGACGCGTCAGCACCGGCAGCATTTTCGGCGCGAGCGTCGGGGCGATGGTGCGGCGCTGGTGCTTCCAGTCGTCGCCGGAGGAGAGCAGCAGGCCATTGCCGGCCAGTGGCCGCAGCAGCCGGATCGACGCATCGGTGCGTCCATAGTTGTGATGGTTTTCCACCAGCACGCGATGAATCATGTCCGGCTTGTTGAGCAGAAAGCGCTTGCGGCCGAACAGATGCTGCTCGATAAAGTCCGCCTCGTACGCTTCGCGCGGCCACAGCTGCAGGCCGTTGTGACGAAGCACACGTACGAATTCGAGCGACGACAACCGCGACGCAGGCAGCTCCAGCAGCGGTTGCCGGAACGACGGCGCGGGCGACGGCGGCGTCGCCAGCGACGGCTGTCCCGTCGGCACATCCGGCTGCATCTGCGATTGCGACGAGTTCACCGAAGGCGAAGGTGAAGGCGAACGTGAAGGCACATCCAAGAGCATTCTCCAGCGACGATGCATTGAACATCGATTGGATCGAACAGGCTAACCGGAATCGCGCTTTTATGCGATTCATCTAACTCAAACGCGAGATACCGCATCGTAAAACGTTTGCCGCTGCATCCCAGGTAAAAACAGCTGCTTTAACGAACGCGCATTTCCTCGTGCGAAACGAGCGCAAACGCCTTGTAAAAGCCGCCAAAGTGGCGTTTTACGCAAAGGTCGCGTGCTAGAATTGCGCACTCCAAACTCGTCCAACGCCCACGACATGAACATCGTGATTCTGGCGGCAGGCACTGGCAAGCGGATGCGTTCTGCTTTGCCGAAAGTGCTGCATCCTCTGGCCGGCCGGCCGCTTCTCTCGCATGTAATCGATACCGCTCGTTCGCTGCAACCGACACGGCTGGTCGTCGTGATCGGCCACGGCGCCGAAGCGGTGCGAACAGCGGTAGGCGCGCCCGATCTGCAATTCGCCGTGCAGGAACAGCAGCTTGGCACGGGCCACGCGGTCCAGCAGGCACTGCCATTGCTCGACCCATCCGTACCGACGCTGGTGCTATACGGAGACGTGCCGCTCACGCGTGCAAACACGCTGAAGCGTCTGACCGACGCAACCGGCAGCGGCTACGGCATCCTAACGGTCACGCTCGAAGACTCCACGGGCTACGGCCGCATGGTGCGTAATGCCCAGGGCAAGGTCGAGCGCATCGTCGAACACAAGGATGCCACGCCCGAGCAGCACGAGATCCGCGAGATCAACACGGGCATCGTGTCGATGCCGACCGCGCGCCTCGCCGACTGGCTGGCATCGCTGAAGAACGACAACGTGCAGGGCGAGTTCTACCTGACGGACGTGGTCGAACTGGCCATCGAAGCGGGCTACGAAGTGGTGACGACGCAGCCGGACGAAGAATGGGAAACGCTCGGCGTGAACAGCAAGCAGCAACTGGCTGAACTCGAGCGGATCCATCAAGGCAATGTGGCCGACGCGCTACTGGTGGGCGGCGTGACGCTGGCCGACCCCGCGCGCATCGACGTGCGCGGCACGCTGACCTGCGGCCGCGACGTCTCGATCGACGTGAACTGCGTGTTCGAAGGCGACGTCACGCTGGCTGACAACGTGACCATCGGTCCGAACTGTGTGATCCGAAACGCAAAGATCGGCACCGGCACACGCGTCGACGCGTACACGCACATCGAAGGCGCCGAAGTCGGCGCCAACGCCGTGCTCGGCCCATACGCCCGCTTGCGCCCGGGCGCGACGCTGAACGACGAAGTGCACATCGGCAATTTTGTCGAAGTGAAGAATGCGGTGATCGGGCGCGGCTCGAAGGCGAACCACCTGAGCTATGTTGGCGATTCCGACGTCGGCGCGCGGGTGAACATCGGCGCGGGCACGATCACGTGCAATTATGATGGTGCGAACAAATTCCGCACGATCATCGAAGACGACGTGTTTGTCGGGTCCGACACACAGCTGGTGGCACCGGTGCGAGTTGGGCGGGGGGCGACGATCGCGGCCGGCACGACGGTGTGGAAGGATGTCGAAGAAGGTCTGCTGGTGCTGAACGACAAGACACAGACGGGCAAACGCGGTTACGTGCGCCCGACCAAAAAGAAAAGCTGACGGGAAACGTGCGCGTGGGCAAGGCGATTCACGCGCGTTTCGGAACCCAACTCTGCAAAGGAACAACTAGCTATGTGCGGCATTGTCGGCGCGGTTGCGCAACGAAACATCGTTTCGGTATTGATTGAAGGACTGCGGCGCCTCGAGTACCGCGGCTACGACTCGTGCGGCGTGGCCGTGCTGGCGGGCGGCGAGCCGAAGCGGGCGCGCAGCGTGGCGCGGGTGGCGGATCTCGACGACCAGGTGCGCGACACGAAGCTGGAAGGCGTGACGGGGATTGCGCATACGCGGTGGGCGACGCACGGCGCACCGGTGACGAACAACGCGCACCCGATCTTCTCGCGCGATGCGCTGGCGATCGTGCACAACGGGATCATCGAGAACTACGAGCAGCTGCGCGAGATGCTGCGCGGCAAGGGCTACGAGTTCGTGTCGCAGACCGACACCGAGGTGATTGCGCATCTGGTGCATAGCCTGTATCGCGGCGATCTGTTCGCGGCGGTGCGCGAGACGGTGGGGCAGCTGCATGGCGCGTATGCGATTGCGGTGCTGCATAAAGATCAGCCGAATACGGTGGTGGGCGCGCGTCAGGGTTCGCCGCTGGTGGTGGGGGTAGGCGAAGGCGAGAACTTCCTGGCATCGGATGCGCTGGCGCTGGCGGGCAGCACGGATCGTTTTATCTTCCTCGAAGAAGGCGACGTGTGCGAACTGACGCTCGACGGCGTGCGCATTGTGGATCGCGAAGGCCTGCCGGCGCAGCGCGAAGCGCGGCAGGTGGCGGCGTATGGCGGCGCGGTTGAGCTTGGGCCGTATCGCCACTTCATGCAGAAGGAAATCTTTGAACAGCCGCGCGCGATTAGCGACACGATTCCGAACGCGGATGCGTTTGATGGATCGCTGTTTGGGGAAGGGGCGGCTAAGGCGTTTGGTGAAATCGATAGCCTGCTGATTCTGGCTTGTGGGACGAGCTATTACTCAGGGGTGACGGCGAAGTATTGGCTGGAGTCGGTGGCGAAGATTCCGACGCAGGTGGAGATTGCTAGCGAGTATCGGTATCGGGATTCGGTGCCGAATCCTAAGGCGCTGGTGGTGGTGATTTCGCAGTCGGGGGAGACGGCGGATACGTTGGCGGCTTTGAAGCATGCGCAATCGCTGGGGCATAAGCATACGTTGTCGATTTGCAATGTGGGCAGTAGTGCGATGGTGCGGCAGACTGAATACTCGTTCTTGACGCATGCTGGGCGGGAGATTGGGGTTGCTTCTACTAAGGCTTTTACTACGCAGCTTGTGGCGCTGTTTGTGCTGGCGGTGACGCTTGGGAAGATGCGCGGGCATGTTAGTGATGCGCAAGAGACGGATTACATCAAGCAGTTGCGGCACTTGCCGGCGGCGCTGAATAGTGTGCTGGCGTTGGAGCCGCAGATTATTGCTTGGTCGGAGGAGTTCTCGCGGAAGGAAAATGCGCTGTTCCTGGGGCGTGGGTTGCATTATCCGATCGCGCTTGAAGGGGCGTTGAAGCTTAAGGAAATTTCGTATATCCACGCTGAGGCTTATCCGGCTGGGGAGCTTAAGCATGGGCCGCTGGCGCTGGTGACTGAGGCGATGCCGGTGGTTACGGTGGCGCCGAATGATGCGTTGCTGGAAAAACTGAAGTCGAATATTCAGGAAGTGCGGGCGCGGGGCGGTCAGCTTTATGTGTTTGCGGATGCTGATACGCGAATCGTTAACGACGAAGGCTTGCACGTGATTCGGATGCCGGAACACTATGGTCTGCTGTCGCCGATTCTGCACGTTGTGCCGTTGCAAATGCTGGCTTATCACACGGCTTGTGCACGTGGGACCGACGTCGATAAGCCGCGGAATTTGGCGAAGTCGGTGACGGTGGAGTAAAGCATCTGTGAATCGAAACCGAAACTATCCTTAAGCGCACCGTTGTGCAAAGCTCAAAGTTTCCCAACTCTGCGCATCCCGGATAAGAACTCTGTCGCACAGATTCAGCTTTGCTGACCTGTGCGACAAAAAGCCAAAGCAACGTCTCAATGTGTACCGTATCAGGTATCACGATGCGGAGATTTGAGGTGTTGTCATCGCAACTGTCGCCAGAGCATGCTCCGTGAACTCCGTGCGAAGATCGATGTCGGGAATATACATTTCGCCAAATTTCGCTAGCTCAGTATCCAGAGTGCCATCGCGGATGAAGCGCTTGCAAAAGGAATCAGTTCTCGCAAGCTGGAGTACCAAACTCCTCAGGAAGTTCGTCAAGCCCCTTTGGGCGCAGATCGGCAATACCTCAAATATCCTTATATTATCAAGGGACTGAGCAAAAACTTCGGCACGCTTTTCGTCTAAAGTCAGTTGTCCACTTAGGTAGCTTGTTACGATGCCCAAACCCGTGTGAGCATATTTGCTAGCAATGGGTGATGCTGATGCACTTAAAGAGAGAATGCCGTCCGTCGAAAAGATGACAAGAAGGATTATTTGCGCGAGTCCCTCATTTAATAAGGAGGAGGCTTGGTAACCGCCGATCGCTTCAAGGAAAGTATTTGTTGAAAGCTGCTTCAGATACGGTTTTGCGCGATCGCGATCGAAGTGAAACAAAAACAGAGCGGCATTAATGGTGACGCCCACATTGTTCCCCGGTCGCTGCGAATCCGCGGCAACAGCTCTCGCAATTTCATCGAAAAATTCGCTATGCCCGTGCTCTACGTGATACTTCAATAGCGCAAGCGTGTTTGGACGAGTCTGAGAGGACACTTGCCCCATGAGCCACGCGAAGTCGGAATCTGTTCCGCCAGAACTCCGGCAGCAATCAAGCATCCATGCGAACTCGCTAGGCGCAAGCTCTTCGCAGATACACGACCACGCATCGGAATCAACGGGCAATGGAATTTTCTCAAAATCTTCAGCACGTACAAGTGGTCTTATCTCATCAAACAATAGGCATGTCTGAAAATTCGGTAGCCAAGATCGCCACTTCTGAGATAACTCCTTCTCACGATTCACAAATGAAGCCTCCGAAGAACCGTCGCCTCCCCTAAGCATTCGGATTATCGTATTGGCTGTTTCATGGCTATCGATGGAGATATCTAGAAGTGCGCGCAGACCACTGCTCAAGTTGGGATTGCCTAGGCGAAGTACCTTCCCTGCTTCGAATGTTTCGCGTATCACGGTTCGTAGATGCGCAATTGCTGTCAAGCTTAGCTTTGGCTTCCCCTCAGTTCCCGAAACGAACGGGGCTAATGCTTTTACAGCCTGCAGTAAGCGCTCTTGTTGTTTTTCAAGCTGAGTTAACCCTTCGCGGATATGCCTATCAAGCACATAATCGTTGGCTTTGCTGCTGTTCAACAATGCCTCAAGTGCATCAGAATTTCCATCGTCTAGCGCTGACTCGAGACGTGGTAACACTGTAAGGTATGACGCTTCCTCAGGTGTGCTCGCTCGGTGATGCAACATATTGAATGTTTCTTCGAGCGTGGGGACGCGAAGAATACTTCCGACGACTTCAGGAATTTTCAAACCGCTGGATTCGAATTGCGAACCATAGAGGATGTACGCTGCGAGGATTGAAATGCTGACCTTGTCTTGCCACTCCAATTGAGCTACAACTAGCTCGTTGACGAATGACACAATCGCTCGAGGAGTCACCTTTTCAGAGCGGATGGATTCATACAAACGCAGAATTTCGTCGAAGTCGCCGGTGACATCCTCTCCGAACGCTGATGTGAGGGACGCATGAAGGTAGTTCTTCCACGAATGCAGCATAAGTGGCGGTAGAGAGAGCTTCAGCTGGAAAACTTTCTCGAAAAAATGGGGTTCCGCCTCGTTAGCGCTATTCTTACTAGGCGTCGCATGGAGCATCCGGTTTTCGTCTGCAACAGGCACAATTACCCATAACTTACGTAATGCGTCAGGACCGACAAATTGCGGGCTATCAAGAAAGGAGCGAAGTAAAGCCCAAGCCGAACGCGTTTCGGCTAAATCGATCCGGTCGAGATTGTCGACGACAATAACGAGCCGTCGCTCGTCGCTCTTCAACACGGCATTGACAAGTTCCTTGAAAGTGTTTTGGAACTCGATCGAGGTTGGCTCCGGATCTTCTCGTACTTCGATCGTCTCCTCGTCAGATGAACGGCGCAATAGCAAAGACATCGCGCCATCTGAGAGAAGATGAAGAGCGGCGAAGACGATGATCGCTACTGCTATGATCAAGGCGGTCAATGGGATTCCTCCCATGCTCAAAGAAATCTTTTTTTCAAGCTCGCCGAAAAAAGGTGCGACTACGCCAAGTCCGACCAGTGCAGAGAGCACTAGTTTAGACATGGGAGAGAATACTGGTATGGACTTTTTATTTGAAGTCTTAAATCGACGGCTCAAACGGTTTAGCGTTTGCGTCCAGTAATCCACGCTTTCGTTACCGATACCGCGCTCCCTAAGCCATTGAGCGTCCGTGAGTCGCGTTACAAGGCTGGATAGAAATGCGCGGCGCATGGGATCGCCGGAATGTACCCACGCATCATAAAGAAAGACAACTATGTCCAAAGATGGGGCGGCGTGATAGCCGTCTGAATTTTTCTCGAGGAGGTTCGTTAATATTTTTACGACAGTCGATTTCCCTGTGCCCCATTTCCCGTCAAGTCGTATGGTTTGTCCGCCGGGTGACGTTCGGACAAGTGAAGCAATGGTCCGCGCGATTCTTTCATGCGCACCGCCAAGAGAGTCGTCAGAAGACGGCTCGTCAATAAGCACATTAGGTGTGGTTTGCATCGTTTTTGGTGGTCAATTTTTTGACGTCTCTATAAGCGACGAGCAACGCATGACTCTAAGTGCTACGCGGCAAACGAAATCTGCACATGTAGCCCGCTGCGGGCGCGCTTCTCTCTTGCTCGCAACTGCCACGTACATCTCGAAAGTCGCGCGATTGCGATGCTTGATTCGTATTCGAAACGCGAAATCTAGAGTTGAGTCGATCGGGCAGACCTAAACTGACGATCGACATGACACAATCGGTGTGTCCAGTCAGGGTCTTTTGGCTCAACACGTGCCTAGCGATATCGATTAACAAAATCGCGGTACTCTGGAAGACCCTTCATGTGCACATGCAGCGGCTCGTTTGCATGGCAGCCGATACACAGGACCTCAAGGTTTCCGTCACTATTGTCATGCTTCTGCCCGTTCCGATGATGCACATGTAGATATTTCGATTGAGCACCCGCCAATACTATGCTGCACTTCCCGCACTTGAAGCCACGCTGGCTGCGCGTTCTAGCGGACACGTCGCTCCAATCATCGGTGTAGGTATTGAGCGGTGCTGTATCTGACATATGCTTCGGCACGGTTGACAGCAAATCTTTAGGGTATTTGGAAAAGAACTCTGAAAGATTGAACTGGTTGACAATAGAAATGCGGCTGGGGCGTGCCGTTTGCATGTCAAAGCCTTTCCAGCGAATGTGAGCAAGGCAGTTCTGGCAGACATCCAATCGGACTGACTCGGAAGCTACGCCACTGTCCAAGACGTTTACCTTAAACATGCCCGTATCCGAAATGGCCACGACATACCGGTCTGACCGGTGATTCCTATACATGGTCTGAAGCGTTCGGCAGTGCGCAAAATGATACTTTGGCATGCTCCCGCGGGTTCCGATGGACGGAATGTCTCTGATGTATACCAAGACGCGGTAGCCCTTATAGGCGAGCGTGCCGTCCTCCAGCACCTGAATTTGGTCAGCAGTAACATCGATGCCCGCGCCTTGCAGCCTGTCGATTAACGGCAAATCTATCTCAGTGACTATATGTTCGGCACCAAATCGATCGATTAATGGTGCACCCATCCTGTGCCGCAGCCCGTTAAAAGCTGACCAAATCAGAAAGTCAGGTAGCTTGATCGTCATTTTTTCAGCTTCTGAGCGATAAGATCCATCTTGTCGCTGGCATTAGTAACAATGCGAAACTCGACGCGTTGGTTAGCAATTTGTGCCGCTGCCGAATGTTCATCTGGGGATATCGGGTGCGAAGACGATAGGCCGTTTGCAGTCACGTGCTGAATCAGCCACTTCTCTTTCGATTGCACCTTTTGAAGTGACAGAAGGTATTCGAGTGTGCTGCGAGTACGTGCCTGCGACAGCTCCATGTTTTTGAAATACGCCGTGCGTTCGTCACCGGTGCCCGTCCAAGCCGCGCTCGTATGCCCCTCAATGCGGATCTCTTTGACTGCGTCCTTAAACTGCGGTGAGGTGAGCAGCGCCACGTAGCGAGGGAAGAACTGACCCAGTACCTCCTTGAAGCGCGGGCGAAGATCCGATGACCCGGTTGCGAATAGCACGGTCGGATCATTGAACCTGATGGTCATGTCGCCAAGTATTTCCGCGTTCCACTGCTTGAGGTCTTTTTCAAACTCTTTTTGCAGCGCTAGCTGCATGTCCTTCTTCGTTGTCTCATACTCTTTGACGACGAGAGTCGTCGTCTTCTCGACACGAAGCATGAACGCCGCGGTCAAAAGCATGAAGACCAACATGAGGCCGGTCATCAGATCGGCCATCGGTATCCAATACGACTGATTGCTTTCCGAGTCCACTATTCACCTCACGCCGTACCGGCAATACGCACGACTTCACGCAGGCGGTCGGTAAGCGGCGTGTAGTCGGCCACAAATTTTTCAGACAACGATGCGAGTTGCCGGCCGAGCGAATCGAGACTCTTGTTGAGTTCTTCCTGCAAGCCCTTATCAAGAGCGACGACGCTTTGACGTACCGCCTCCATCGAACGCGTCAGACCGTCGTTCACTTCCGTCTGAGACTTTCGCAATGTATCGGTGAGGAGCTGCTTCATTTCCGAAGACGAGGACTGCATTTGCGCACCAAGGTTTTTGACGATGTCAGACACGTCGGCCTGCACTTTAGCCACGCCTTGCTTCATCGATTCAGTCATCTCATCGACTTTGCGCGAGAACTGCGGCGTAACATCCTTCATTTGAAGCAATACCTCAGTCATCGAACGCTGCGACTGATCGATCAGCTGGTGTTGTTGTGCGAGGCCACGCAACGTGGATTCGAGAGCTGCCGCGGTGGCGGCAAATCCACCTGCTCGTTCAATAAAGACGCCGAGACCTGCAGATGCACTCCGCAGGTCCTCTGCCGTGCCTTTCTGGAGCGCCTGGAGCTTGTCCAGTTCTTCCTTGTATTGCTGTTGCCAAACGACAAGCTTTTCGACCGCAGAGTTGAGATGACGGAAGTTCTCGCCGAACTGCTCGCTGATCTTCGCGTTGAAGTCACGGATGACCTCTTTCAGTGCCTCAATGAGCGCCTTCGAGCCGTCTTGAGACATACGCTGAGCGAACGTATCGAACGACGAGCGGAGTGACCGTAGTTCGTCGCCTTGCTCTTGGCGCATCAATTTGAGCTGGGAGAGCAGGCTGCCTTCTTCGGTCCCAGACAGGCTGCGCTGCAGAGCTTGAGTCGCGGCGACGACGTCATCGAGCGTAGCCGACTTCGGTGCACCCTCGGTCTGGGGGATCGGCGCCTTGTGGGTATAGTGCCTATAGCGAAGGACAAGTGAGCCAAACACGCCACTCACGGACGCCCAAAATGCTGTCTTCACGCCCTCGAGTAGATGCGGCACACTATCCGAGACGTTCGTCGCGTCAAAATTCAGCAGCGCCAAGGCGATACTGAAGAAACAGCCAAGGATACCGACGGTCGTCAGTATTTCAGGGCCGTGCGAAACAGAGAAGCGGTTAAATCGGTGAAACCCGAAATACCACGTTAAAACGAGGTTCGCTCCGACAAAGAACATCGTCGGACCGTCGGTCAAAATTGCATAGACCGAGCCACTTGCGTAGGCACACGGTGCCAGCAGGATGCCTAAGAGGCAAATTGCGATTCTAAACTTCATTGTGAATTGGTCTCAATGTGGTTCTGTTGTATGCGAATTGCATACACCCCTGGATCGAGGCTTATCGCCAATAACGACTGCCTCCTGCGGTCGCCGACGACATAGTCCTCTCCTTTTTTCTTTCTTGAAATTGAATTCTCTCAGAACTTGGCGAGTTTGCCTGTTGTCGTCGAAGAATCAGTCCGCTGTACGTTGGTTTCACCCGACATGCGTCAAGACTTGCCCGGGATAAGTCGAAACGACCACGCCTGTTACATTCATTCCTGGCTCAGACCCACACATGACAATGTCCGGGCGAGTCGTACCATTGCAAATGCGGAATGCTGATTTGGGTGCCAGACACAAAGAGAAAAACGGTTTGACGGTCAACGAGGAAACTCATGAGCGAAAATCAAATTATCGTCATCGACTGTCCGCAGTGTGAGGTGCGTGTAAAGTCCGGTGCGACTACTTGGGTGGGCAACGCGGAGGAGCAGGCTTATGTGCTTGTTGAATGTCCTTCTTGTCAGCAACCGCTGTTCGGCACGACTTCCGTTTTCAGAGACCAATACGGCAACTGGGGATGGGATACCGCTGAGCGCTTGTGGCCGGCATCAGCGGTTTCAGATCTTGGACCTTCGGTGCCCGTGGCCGCGCGGCATGACGTGAGCGCGGCCAACAAGTGTTTCAGCCACGGAATTTATCCTGCTGCGGCTGTTATGTGCGGACGTGCGCTCGAGCGACTCATCAATGAGAAAACCGGTAAGTCGCAGACCCTTGCTAAGGGTCTAGCCGAGTTGAAGACACGAGGCATCATTGACGATCGCCTTCACGATTGGGCTGATGCGTTGCGCGTCGAACGCAACATCGGAGCACACGCGTCTGACACCGAGACGACAAGGGAGGATGCTCAAGATATCATCGACTTCACGATCGCAATCTTCGACTATGTCTACACACTCGCGGAAAAGTATGAGAAGTACCTACGCCGTAAGTCAAAGGGGCAGTGATCAAGCATTGCTCAATGCTGCGGCGTCCGTATACATCTGACACCTGCTGCTTCTTGCTCAGCGGCATTCATTTAGCCGTTCTCCAGCAGATCTACGCAATCCAGTGGCGCCTCGCGGCTGACCAGCGCGAGGGCCAAATTGGCCTTCGCAACGAGCTCTAGCGGCTTCAACTTTTGAACGTAGTGTCCATGCACGATGCGGTCCATGCCGGCACCAGCAAGTTTGGCTACGGTACGGAGACTGGCCGTAAGCGCCACACTATCAAGCCGACCTCCATGAAGGATGAGGTTTCTCTGCCGATAAAGCCTGTGAAACGAGTCACCAATAGCATCGCGGATAGTTTGCAATTCAGGTCCTGGATTCTCAAGCAACTTCGTAAGCCGAGCCACCGCCGCTTGGTCTTCCACGCTAGTCATGTCCGGCAATCGCCCATCGATGATCATCTTGGCAACAATGCGAGAGCGCTCCCGATTTGTCTCCACGCCCTCAAGCTCAGTGCATTGCTCTGGATGCTCGCGCTGTGCGCGATAAGACAAGCTTGTCAGTTCTGCGCGTGGAAACGAGCAGGTGACCAACGTTGCTAGATTGTCCGCAGCACTGGCGCGATCGCTAGGATCTGCGAGTAATCCTTCGATCGCACCCCAACCGCCGGCCACTGCTGCCGGAGCAGAAGTTCCTTCCAGGTGGGCGAGCAACTCTAGCGCAGCGTCCACACTCTGGCTCACGTCCGCAGAGAAAACACGATCCTCGCGAAACAGTTCTCTGACTCCTACTTCTCGGGAAGCCCCTTTCATAGGCGCAGGTGCGGCACAACCCTTCACCCCAAGCATGGGCACACGATTGAGCTGCTCGCCGGTGGCAACAAGCGCGCGTGCTACGTGGCGATCAGACTCGCTTCGTGCTGCTTGCGCCGCGCCAATTGCATCTCTGGCTTTTACCTTCAAGACTATCGCGGCAGGGGCACGTACTCCGGCCGTATCGAAACCGTTTTCCTTCAGCCACGTGATGACAGCCACGCCTCGCAGCCACGAAGGGGGTACCCCGTTAAGCATTGCGGGGATGGTTGTGAATGCCAGCAACACCTCGAATTCTCGGAGAGGGCTTGCCAACATCTCTGCTTGAAGTGCGTCACAAAGTTGCGGCAGCGTGATCGGTTCTGGCGCATCGAGCCGCGCCTTAATAAAGTCACGCAGATACTGACCAGAAAAACCTGCATCAAGCAAGTACGCAGCGACGCTTCGAGCGAAGTGCTCGACAGTGAATCTGCCTGCGGCGACTGCGCGGCTCCAGCGTGTTAGGTAGTCCGACGAGATGCAAACGGAAAGCTCTCGAAGCCCGAAGTGGGCCGCACCTTCTGCACGTGGAATATGGTGCAACTGCTGACGAAGGAACTGTTTCTCTGCTTCGGTGAAGGCCGGGTGCATGCCGGCTCGCTTCTGCAGGGACGACGCCATTTTCTTGATTGCAGCTTCGCTGAGATGTCCTTGTCGCAGGGCAGTGCATGCCTCATACAGTTCCTCCATCGCCAACACGATGCCAACGCCCCATAAGGACCGGAACCAAGGTTTTCGTTCTGAGAGAAATTCAAGGAGGCGCACAACTGCGGACTTCTCCAGCGGATTGACAATTTTAGGCACGTCGGATATCTTGTGTTTTCGGCCAATTGATGTTGGCTCACCGTCTAAGCGGGGCGCGACCCGAAAGGAAACGGCAGCGTAGCTGCTCAATCTCGTAGGCTTAAGCCCCCACCTCTTAAAGGCCTCGCATTTGCGAGGCCTTTTTTCTAAGCGAAATCGGATGGCGCAACGAGAGTATGTGCATCCAGCACTGTGCTAAGCCCCGCAAAGCCACGCCTTGCGGGGAGCCGTCACGCGGTTGATTCAAAAGAGAGAGGCATCAGTCTCCAACTTCGATCGCTCAAGCCGGCGTAATCACCAACTTCCCCTGACTCACCTCCACACGGGCTTTGCTCGAAATCGCAAAGCCAGCTCTCTCGAGCCATTGCCCGGAAAGACGAATCCAAGGCACATCCGGACCGTCCGGCTTGTAGTCGAGATGGGGCGGGTAACACAAAGGAACTTGCCACCGTTGGTGTTTTCTCGCCACCGTCAAGATTCGAACAGAAACATCGCTTACTGCTTTATCATCGGCCTTAGCCATGATCAACTCCTGTCTGAGTTGGTTGTGGTCAGCGGGTCGTTTGGGTTGCCGCCCATGCGGCCCGCGCTTCTTCTCCTCCATCTCTCCTTGTCGTCAGGTCTTCCCTTAGAGACCCGCTCTGATTTAGTTAGCGTTCCAACGTATTTTCCGTGGATGACGACAGAGTTGCAACAGGTATTCCGTCAGAAACCGTGTCCTATATCTTTTGGCTAGGTTTACGCGGTGTCGCATCTCAAATTGAACGCATGGTTGCCAGACGTAGCCTTCGTGTCGATCATCGCGCGTGTCTCTGTCCCGACGGATGTGTCCCATCGGTCGACGAGCGTGAAGTTGTCGGAGCAAGGTAGTGCGATGAGATCAGCCGTCGGTCGCGACGGACTACATGAGCTTTCTGAAAATGCCTTGTTGCATCGTGAGGACGCGGCCAACGCGCGTGCGCGTTTTGTGACGCATGGCTAAACCGCTATGTTCCGTGGATGCGGATGCAATTCCGCGTGACCGTGCAGCTTCCCGTCAACGACAACCGGGCACAGGGCGGTGGCGCCAGCGCTCACTTACCTATCGTCGATTCCTCGCGCTCTTATGCATATTCAAGCTACGTAAGAGTTTGTCAAAATATCCTTTCAATATGCTAAGAATGCCTACCGATCAGATATTCTATTACCGCCCGTCTGAACGGAGCGACCGGGGTGCGTCATTCTGAGTGCATACGCGATGCATGGCGCAAACGGATGATTGCCAATAGCAACCACCAAAGGACGTTCGACATGAATACAATCCGCATTGCTCTGGCTACCGCCGCGTGCGGCGTGCTCGCCGCCTGTTCGGGGATGAACCTCGATCCGAATACCCTCGCTCAATCCGGCTCACAGGCACTCCAGGCCGCGTCGCTCGCCGACGCCGACGTGCGCACGCTGTCCGACAAATCGTGCGCGAAGCTCGACTCGGAAAACCAGATCGCACCCGCTAACAGCCCGTACACGAAGCGCCTGAACACCATTGCCGCGCAACTGGGCAATAACATCAACGGCGTGCCGGTCAACTACAAGGTCTACATGACGAAGGACGTCAACGCGTGGGCGATGGCGAATGGTTGCGTACGTGTCTATAGCGGCCTGATGGACATGATGACGGACAACGAAGTGCGCGGTGTCGTCGGCCACGAAATGGGACACGTCGCACTCGGTCACACGAAGAAGGCGATGCAAGTCGCGTATTCGACGTCGGCGCTGCGTTCGGTAGCGACGTCGGCGGGCGGCGTCGCGGGCGCGATTTCCGCGTCTCAGCTAGGCGACTTTTCTGAGAAACTGATCAACGCGCAGTTCTCGCAAACGCAGGAAATGGATGCGGATGACTATTCATTCGATATTCAGAAGAAAAAAGGCCAGGATCCGTCTGGTCTTGTCACCGCGTTCACCAAGCTTGCGAAGCTTGATGGTGGAAAGTCGAGCATCCTGAGCTCGCATCCGGCTTCGGCAGCGCGGGCGCAGCACATTCAGCAGCGGCTCGCGTCGAATTAGTAATGCGGTTGGCAGACATTGTCATGCAGAACTTCGTCTGAACAGACCGTTGATGCAAGGCTTGCGTCAAGCCGACGGAAGTAGTCTCGGCGTATCCAGAACCGCGGCCTTTGCAAGGAGCAGCGCTTGCGGCGACACGTCGAAGCGGCGCAGCCATGCATCGCTGCTTGCCGGGGTGTTGTAGACCGGTGCGTCGCCGTTAGCTGTGCCTCGCTGCAAACTGCTCACACTGTCCACCAGAATTGCCCGCAAAGCCGCGTTCAACACGACGTACGCTGGTGGAGCATCAGTGGATTGATCGTCGCTGCGAGAAGTACCGGCCTGCGGAGTGACGCCGGCGCGAATAAGCAAGCCGCGAGCGCAGCACTCAAGGGCAAACCAATCCGGTGGCAGCTCGGATTGCAGCACCTCGATAGCGCCGACACGCTCCAGCATTGCGTCGTCTATGAGCGTGAGCCAGTCCACCGTCTTCAAATGTTCGGTTAGCTTGCGGACCTTCATCGCCATTGGGTCACCAATGTCTACGCCGGGTCCCAGCTGCTGCGCCATGAAATATTCGCTGCTTTCGTTCTCCGCGCGGCCGGACGGCGAAAGATTTACAGCGAGGCCGGCATGCCCATGCACGGCGTCAAGGGCCGTGGCGAACTCCCGGAAAAGGTTCACGAATGCCTGTGGGTTGTCGCGGACAAATGGTACCGGCAGCGTGAACACCAGTACGTCGAGCCCACGCGTTCCGAGGTCCGCCTGAAACTTCTCGAGGCAGAACGATCTGAACTCGTAAAACGATGCGTCCTTGGCGTTTTCCCCTCCGACGTAGACTGCATCGAATCCCTCGTTGTCCCGCACCCGTTTCGCCAGTGTCGCCAGCGTTGGCGCCATGTCGACCGATAAGGCCGGCCGGCCGTTGAACCAAAGCCACTTGACTGGTGCGTCGTTACTGCCAGCAGCCTTGCGCGCGAGCTTGATGTACTCGTCGAATGCCCACGCAAGTGTCTCGCGCTTATTGACCGTAAAGCCGCCTTTGAAATACAGGCACGCGCGCACGATCACGGCAGCGCCAACGCCTCGGTGAGCGTGTCGAGGCTCAAAGATCGCATACGGAAGTGTTCCTGCTCGTTTGGGATCTTTAGCCCACGCTTCGAACTCGTTGCTGCTCATCGTTTGGGTGACTCACTGGTCAAGGTACCGGGAGAGGTACCGGAGGCGCGGGTAGTCCGCCTACGCTGAACAAGGATGCGTAGAGAAGCCCATCAAAGAAGCGGCCGAAGGCTGCCAGCCTGCCGCCCGCGATCGTAATGTACACTCCCCCGACACACGGCAATCAGCGAACCGCGGCTTCCCACCGCCGATCAACGCACGCACCTGTCAATGCCCATCACCACGCTCCCGACACCCGCCGAGCTCGCCCGAATGCTTCCATTCATCGGCAGCGCGCGCCCATGGCGGCTAGTGCGTTATGCCTGCATCGACTGGCTCGGCATTTTCGCCTGCTGGTTCGTAATGGCATCAGCACCGAGCCTGCTGATCCACGCAATCGGCATCGTGCTGATAGCCGGGCGGCTGCAGTCACTGGGCGTAATTCTGCACGATGCCTGCCATCTGCCAACGCGTCGCATGACGTCGCCACTCGCACTCGTCGACGCACTAGCCGGCTGGCCAATCGGCTCTTCGATCGCAGCGATGCGTTATCACCACCTGCGCCATCACCGCGCCGTCGGTACAGCCCAAGACCCCTACCTGCACCGACTCGCCGCTCGCGGCGGCTGGATTCGCCGCGCGATGATGTTGCGCGGCGCATTGCTCCCGATCTGGTGGCCCTTGCGCGCGCTGACTTCTCCGTTCGCGCTGCTTTTTCCCGCCTATCGGCCTCTCTACGCACGCGGCTTCATGCAGGACCGTTCGCGTAACGACCTGCGTCAACATCCCGAAGTGATCGCCTGCGCGAAACGTGACCTGCCGCATTGCGCGGCGTATGTGCTCATGATCGCGGCGATCACCCATTGGAATCTACCGTTCTTCAGCTACTACGGATTGCCGTGGATCCTCGGCGGCATCATGAACGCGAACCGCGTGCTTCAGGAACACGAGCACGAGACGATCCCCGATCGTTCGCCCGAAACGGTCTGGCGCATGACGCGTACGCTCACGCTGGGCTGGATAGGCAAGCTAGTGCTGTATCCGCGCAATATCGGCTTCCATCAGGTCCATCACGCGTATCCGGCGCTGGCGCTCGAGCATCTACCAGCAGTGCATCGTCATCTGCTAGCGCAGACGCTAGCCGAGGCGGTACCACTGCACCGCTGACACACATCAGCACCTTCCCTTCACAACTCGAAGCGCATGGGCTTCTCGCCGCAATGTTCGTCGGCCAGGGTTTCGCCGCGTTTCACCGCATCGAGCAGACGGTCAATCGACCGGTGCACGGCATCCGCACGTACGTTGTGCGGCCGGAAATCGGGCGCGTTGTCGAGCCCCTCGCGGTGCGCGCGCATGATCCGCACGTCTTGCTGGATCACCAGATGCGTGTAGAGGCGCAACAACGGCCGCAGCGCCCGCAGCAGCCAGCGCGGCAACCGGAAGCGATAGGCGATGTAGGTATAAACGCGCGAGCTGCGCGCATCGATCGGCGTGATCTGGCTGACGATCAGGAAGCCGGAACGTTCGCCCCATCGATACTCACAACGTGTCACGTTCGGCGCGATGAAGCGGTCGGTATGTGCGAGCGGCACGCGGTCGGGATTGGTCAGCCAGTCGAGACAGAAGCCGATGCGGTCGTCGCCATCGTGATAGGTGACTAGCACGCTATCGGGACGTGTGGTCACGGTGGCGTCCATCGGCTTGCCGCGATTGCTGCGGAAGATGCCATCGTGCACGAACACCGTATGCGGCACGTCCATGAAATTCTGCGCGAGCATGCCGATGTCGCCGTCGAACGTGTTGATCATGTAATACGACTGCCACGGCGTGGTATCGCGCAGCGGCATCCGGAAGATCGCTTGCGCCGCCGCATCGCCGTTTCCAAGGTAAGCCCAGACGAGGCCGTCGAGCACCTGCACCGGCAGCGCGCGTTGTCGAAACGGATAGTCGCGCGGTGCCGCGAGCGGTCGCGTGCCGTCGATGCTCGGCACCCGCACGACCTGCCCACTGCCGTCGTAGCACCAGCCGTGATATGGGCAGACGAGTTGTCCGTCGTCGACTTTGCCGGCCGACAACCGCGTGCCACGATGCACGCACTGGTCGATCAGCGCGGCCACGTTGCCGTCGCGGTCACGGAACACGACGATGCCGATGCCGAGCACTTTCGCACGCAGCGGCTTGTCGCGACGCAGTTCAGACTCGGCGCAAACGACAAACCATTGTTCGTGCAGGCCGTCGGTTTGCCCGTGCGCGCTCGTGTAGTGCTCGTGACGACAGCCGTCAGCTGGCCCGGAAGCTGGCGCTACTCCGTCTGTCTGCTCCGCTTCGGGTATCAAGGCGATCGTCCGCTTATTCATGCTGCCACCATTCGCTCGTGCCGAGCACAAGTTCGGCCAGCGATAGCCGATTGACAAGCGGGCTTGGCTTGACGTCGCCAGCACGAATGCCAGAGCGCTCCGCCGCATGCTGCAGCAAGTCGCCGAGTTGCGCCGGCGCATTCGACAGCCAGCGCACACGCAGCGGACCCAACTGACCGATGCGGCGCGCATGCGCATAGTGAAAAATCTGCTCGAGCCGTGTTTCGATGGTGACGCGCAGCATTTCCGCGTTTTCTCGCGGCACACCCGCCAGCAGCATCACGTATTGCGGGACATCCGCGTGCGCATCGGGAACGAGGCAGGCACTCGCCCCGCTCGCGAACACGGGAGCGAGCGCATCGCTCACCATGCGCTCGTCGAGTTTCTCGCCGACCAGGTCACAACTCGCGCCCGCGCGGCCCATGAAGGCAATGCACGGCGTGCGCCCTATGAACCGCGTTACGCGTACTCGATCGCCAAGCGCGTAACGATAAAGACCGGCGCCCGTTGTCAGCAGCACGGTCGCCTCATCGCCAGGCGCGAGGCCTGAGACATTGCAGACACGGCCATCGTCGAACACGAACTCGAGATAGTGGCTGCCGATCGCGAGCGGACAGCCGTCGCCTTCGCCGAACGGAATGCTGACGACGCCCTCGGTGGCGAGCAGCCCTTTCGGCAGCCACTGCACGGACGCCGCGAACCGCGTGCGCAGCGATTCGGCATAGACACGGCTAGGGCCGTCCATCCAGCTACTCACTGCTGCCAGCCGCGGCCACAACGTGTCGCACCGACCGCACGAGATCGCTTGCCGCAACGCCGCCGCGCGCGGAGCCGGCAGGTTTGCCTCGATCCATTCGAGATCACGCGTGCTGTCCGGTTCTTCCGGCGAAAACAACGGGCGCAGCAGGCTCGTCAGGAACGTGGGGCTCCAGACGCTAAGCATCGCCAGCGTCTCATCGGCCGCCAGCGTGCGTAGCGTCTGCCGCCGCCAGGTGGTGGCGTCGCCGTCGAGCTGCGGCACCAGCAACGTGGCTGAGAGCGCCGCCGCGCTGCTGTCGCCGAGATAATCGAGATCGCTAGCCGAGCCGA
Organism: Paraburkholderia jirisanensis; assembly: GCF_054782355.1. NCBI lineage: Bacteria > Pseudomonadati > Pseudomonadota > Betaproteobacteria > Burkholderiales > Burkholderiaceae > Paraburkholderia > Paraburkholderia jirisanensis. The sequence goes on from NZ_BAAGSQ010000002.1 coordinate 253,735, forward strand.
TTGCAATGCCGTTCGGCGTCGTGCCTGGACTCTGCAACGCAGGCGACATCGACCAGTACGCACGGCCTGTCATGATGTCCGGATACTCGCGAGCCATGCCGGCGAGCCAGACGATCATCGCCGCCTGCAGTTCGCGCAGGAACGCAGGCGTATAGGGAATCAGTTTGCTGCGTGCTGTGCTGCCGCTCGTGCGCTCGAAGAACGCCGGCCGCTCGCGCGTGAGCACCGGCTCCGGGTCCTGCGCTGCGCGTTCGAGCCAAGGCAAGAACGCAGCCGTGTCGCGGATCGGCAAGCGCTCACGAAACTGGTCGACAGACCGTATCTCCGCGAAGCCGTGTTGCCGCCCGAACGCGGTATCGCGGCCAGCTTCGATCAATTGTGCGAGCCTGCGCGCCTGCACCGTGCCCGGCTCGTCGAGTGCTGCCTGCCAGCGTTCGACGTCGGGCTGCGCCGCGCGGACGAACATGCCCCACGCATCGGACGGCTCGAAGGTCGTGGCGTTCATCAAAAGTAGGTCTTGTCGAGTTGCGAGAGATCGTCGGGCAGTCGGCGGGGCGGAAGGAAGATACCGAGCCAGCCGTACCAGAGCGGCCGTGTCTCGCGCGGCTCCGACGCCGCATGCATCTGCTGCCAACGCAACGCAGGGTGCCGGTGATGCGTGAGGTTGTAGTTGAAGTTGAGAAACAGCCACCGCACCGGCCGAGGTGCACGCAGGTTATAGGTCCCTTCGACCACGTCGAGCGGCGTACGCATGTGGTAGACCCATTGCAGCGACGACCACAAGAACGCAAACGCCACGTAGCTGATCAGCAAGACCATCGGCGACCAGCCGAGCAGCCAAGCCAGCGCAAGCCAGACGATGATGCCGCCCAGCGTCTCATAGCGGATGCGCCGGAAATCGGCGGCGCTGAATTCGCCGAATGCGCTGGCATAGGTGTTGTTGCCGCCGTGCATCGACCAACGTTCCGTGACCGAGGCGGGCAGCAACGCAAGCAAGATGCTGCCGAGGCACGCGCCCAGCCAGATGCCACCGAGAATCGCGAGGTAGTACTCGACGCACTTGCGGGCCAGCGACTCCTCGGGCAGCGCGAAGTCGGCACGCTCGGCACGGGTGCGATTGCGGACATGGTGGCCGAGATGGTTCACGTGGATCAGCGTCGCGGCGGCGCCGAACATCGTAGAGGCCCAGACCATCATCGTATAATTCACGCCCGGCCGACGATGCGCCGAACCGTGGAAACACTCGTGCATCATCGAGAACACGCCCTGCATCACGAGACAGAACGGTACCAGCGCGAGCCACTTGATCGAACCCGCATCGGTGTGCGAAAGCCACGTCAGCGTGCCTGCCCAGGCGCAGGTCTGCAACGCGCAGATCAGCAGGTTCGCCCGATCGTAGCGTCGGGTCTGCGCCGCGTCGGCAGGGGCGGTTGGTAGGCTCATGACTCGAAATCGAGTTGAATTGCCCGGAGAATACATCAGATGCACAAACGACCGGAAACGTATCCTGCGCGATGCCTGATCCCTTTCCTCACGCCGCACGTCACGCATCGTCACATCGACCTTCGGATGATCGCCGCGGTCGGTCAGGACGTCGCGGAACCGACGCGTTGATGCCGGGCGAGTGGGCGCCTGACGGTTTCAACGACTGGCGGACGTTCTACCCTACAACGCCTTTCCGCCCGCAGGAAGCCAGCCTCGACCTGACGTCGCGCTTCATCGAAAGCTGGATACGCAACACGGCGCGTTTGCCTGTCACCACGACGATCGTCTTGATCGCGGGACTCTATTCGGAATGGTTACCTGGCTGCCATCGCGCCGCGCGCCAGACCTTATGCGCGGCGGGTTATCCGGTGCTAACGGTGCCGGTACGTTCAGCACGCGACGTGTTCGACCAGGGCGCGCATATCGCCGCGTTTCTGCGTGCGCGCTTGCCGATATCGGGAGACTTCGTCGCGCTTACGCACAGTAAGGGGGGCATCGATACGCTGGCCGCCTTGATCGGTGATCCGGCGTTACGTGCGCGTTGCAAGGGTATCGCGCTGGTGCAGCCGCCTGTGGGCCCGTCGACGATCATCGATGCGATCTTTGGTGAGTCTGTGGGCAAATCCGGGCCGGTGGTGAGCGCATCGGTGACGGAACGTATCGCGCGCCGGTTGCTGAGCTCGCGCTGGGCGGCCGGCGGCACACGCGACATCAGCAGCCGGCGCGACCCGCGTGTCGGCGCGATGCTGGCCGAGATTCCTGACGACCTTCATCTCGTGCATGCGGTCAGCTGGTCGATTACTGCGTCGACGCGCTTCGATTCGCATCACGCGAAGCTGAATGGCTTTCGCCCCGGCTGCGCGCACGACGGCCAGTTCTACCTCGAGCACCAGGTGCTGCCGGGCCATCCGCAAATTTGTCTGCCGCGACTCGATCATGGCCAGCCCGTGATCGGAGGCCTCGGTTTCGACGTAGGTCGTTTCTGGCTCGCGCTTGCCGATCTATTACACATAACGCGTGGTGAAACCCGCGGACCTCAGACCAGATAGATCTCGAAGCCGGGAATGGGATCGGCTGACACTGCAACTTCTGCATCCCCGGTCGGCAGGGTGTACAGATCCATAGGGGTGCTCGCATGACGGTAATGCCCCATCGCGGCCCAAAGCGGATCGCCGTCGTACAGGCACAGCTGCATCAGCGCATGTTGCTGGCGCAGGCGGCGCCAGGCAGCGTCGATCAACGCCGCAAAGATCGACGGCTCGCGCTCACGAACTTGCAGATGCGTGAGGTACACATCACCCAGCGGCTCGCCGGGCGCCGCGATGCGCGGCCTGTGCAGCAGCGGCGCGAGCCCATTGAACACGGCGCGCACGGCACGTAGCGACAGCGGCAGGCGTTCGAGCACGATGCGCTTGATCGCGGAAGCATCCCAAGGCGCGACGCACCCAACAAGCCTGTTGCGCGCGTCGAACGCCAACAGGAACGATCCGATGCCGAACGCGGGCCAGGTGTCGAGGCGGCGGGCGAACTCCTGTTCAGAGAACACGCAGCCGAATGGTTGTTGACGCGATTGCGCATCGAGGAACGCTCGCAGCGCATCGGCATGATGCGGCTGTGCCTCGACGATGCGCACTCCGGCGGGTACCCGGTTTGAATCTCGCAGGCCACGCCGCGCATAGACGGAGACGTTCTCGTAACCGCGCCAATGCGCGAAGCGTAGGCGGCTCGTGCGCCGCGATTGCACCAGCGATTGCACGGCCAGCCGGTTGTCGCGAATCATGCAGCAGTACGCGTGTTCGACGCCAGCTTCGCTTCGCAGCGCGGCCAGGCGATCGCGCACCACGCTCATCCATTCGCGCGACAGGTGCCGGTCCGGCATCAGGCGCAAATCACCAAGGTAGGCCACCGGCCGCGCTGCGCCATCGAGGTAACCATCGCGCAGGACCAGGCTCGCGATCCCCTTCAAGGTGCCTTTTTCGTCCTCGGCGCACCAGACTTCATGGGACGGGCCGTGGCAACGATGCAGCGCGAAATAGTCGGGCGCGCGATCGAAGCGCATCGGCAGGCTTCCCCGCATCGCGTGACGTGCCTGAAAGTCGAGGATGCGCGGATTGTCGTCGGGCAGCGCCTGGCGGATTTTCATGGGCCGTTGCTGTTCAAGCGCCATCGAATAACCGCCGCGCGAGCGGCCGCAGGTTCGCCGCCGACAATTCGCAGAGGCAGACGAGTTCGTCGCCGCGCGCGTAACCGGGGTTGCGCTGCAGAAAATACGCGACGTCGCCGATACGGCGGTGCGCGTCGGGTACGCTCACAAGTTCGGGCGCGAGCCTCCCTTGTGGCACATCGAAGGACAGGATGCCTGCCGCACGATCGTAGGCGCGGCCATAACGCTCGGTCGCGAGATGGTCGAGCAGATCCTGCGCGGCAGCGTCGGCCGAATTGCTCCCATCTGCCGGAGCGTCGGCGCGCGGCAGGTAATGGCGGGCGAACGCGCCGAGATAACGATAGGTGCGATGCCCCTTACAGATCAGAAACCAGTAGAGCGGCACTGCGGGCGCGGCGCGCCGAACCTCGCCCGCATGGCGAATCCACGCGAAAGCCAGTTGCTGCGTGCCCCAGTGCGTGGGGTCGATAATCGTGTCGCCCGAAAACATCACGCGGACCAGCCTGTCGCGCCAGCGCGTCTCGTAAAGCTTGAGTGTCGAGAATCCCTGGATCGTCCCGTTGCCGTCGCGCAGGACAATGCAATGCGTCTTGTCGCGGAGATCGTCAAGAAAGCGCGCGGGAGCCGTGTCGCGATACGAGGCTGCGTAGAGCGAAAACATCCGCTCGACTTCGTCGGAACACAAAGCCGCACGCTCGACGACACTGGCGCGCAGATCCATCGCATGTCTCTCCCGCTTTGAACAGCTTGTTATCATAGCCGCTCGCTCGCGCTTGGCCCCGAACATGGTACTTGCCTCACCTCGTCCCGACGCTAACGTTGTGCTGCTGTCCCGGCCCTGGCTCCTGCTCGCGATCTACCTGGCTGCCACAGGGCTGTTCTACGGTTTCGTTACTCATTTTCCACTCGGCCCCGTTGAGCAGATAGGGCACGGCACGCTCGACGGCGCGATCCCGCACTGGTCGTTCACCGTGCCCCTCTACCTCAGCTATCTGCTTGTGATGCCGGTGCTTGTCGCCGTGGGGCACAACCGCACGTGGCTGCTGCCGGCGTTTTTCGCGGGTGCGCTCGCCGCCGTCGTCTGCCTGTTCTGCCATCTGTTTCATCCGACTGAGGTCGTACGGCCCGACGCAGTCGATGCTTGGCTCGCCTGGCTGTACCGGATCGATTCGCCGCTGGCCGCGTCGCCGAGCGGGCATGTTGCGCTGCCCGTTGCGATCGCGGTGGTGCTTGCCGGTTTTCGTAAGCGCATTAGTGCGATGTTCGGCGCCTGGAGCGGGCTGCTAGCCGTGACAGTGTTGACGACCGGACAGCACATGGTAGCGGACGTCGGCTACGGAATCGCGGTGGGACTGATCGCGTCGGCGGCCACACTTCTGCTGCTGCGGCTTGATGTGGATCTGCGGACCATGAGTGCGCTGCTCACCGAATGGGGCGTCGTTGTCATCACGTTGCGGCTTGCCGTCGTAAGCGGTGATGGTTACCTGTATGCGCTCGCCGCGCTCGTGATTGCGACGCGGCAGAATGCGCTTTTTATCCTCTATCACGACGCGACGCATTACCAACTGACGCGTCGCCGCCGTGCCAACGACTTCCTGATCAATACCGCGATCGGCGTACCCGGTCTCGTGCCGGTCGAGTTCTATCGCCCGCTGCATCTGGCCCATCACCGCGAGGTTGGCACGCCGCGCGACCCTGAGCGCCAGTTTCTTTATTACGCACAGCCTTGGCAGTTCCGGCCGCTCGACGCGTTCGCACTCGCGCGGCAACTGCTCGGTGATCTGCTGGTGCTGAATATGGTCCGCAACATGGCAGCCTATCGGCGCTCGAATCCGCAACCGGTGCGCTTAAGGATGCCGTTTTTTGCCGCATCGGCGGTCTGGATTGCGATTGTCGCGACACTGGTCTCCATCTGTTCGGCGCATACGCTCGCGATCGTCGCGCTGCTGTGGTTCGGGCCTCTGCTCACGCTTTCGGTGATGATCCAGAAGATCCGCAGTATGGCTGAGCATAGCGGCGGCCCTTTTGAAACGCCGGGCTGGGCCGACTGGACCTATTCATGGCGCGTGGGTTGCCTCGGACGCTTGCTGCTGTGGCCGTATCACATCAATCTGCATGTGCAGCACCATCGCAGCCCCGCAATTCCGTGGCATGCGCTGCCTGGCGAGATCGGGCAAGACGAGGCGCGGCTCGATTCAGGCGAGTTGCTGCCGCTGTTGTGGGAGAGACGCGATGCGAGATCGACATCGATATGACTTGGACACTTGAACAGGCAGCACAGCGGGCGCAGCAAATCATTTCCTCCTCATGTGCCGCAAATGACACAGCGATCATTTGCGATGCAACCCGGGAGTTCGATGTCGGTTGGGTGTTCTTCTATCAGTCGTCGCGTTTCCTCGAAACCGGTGATATTCAGCATAGTTTGACTGGAAACGCACCGTTGTTCGTTAGCCGGCAGGACGGACAGGCGGTTTTTATCAGTTACCAAAGACCCATTGCTGAATCCATCGACGCGTACCGCGCATGCGGAAATCCGAACGCAAGTGAACAACCGCAGATAAGGCTTACCGGGTGGTCAGCAGGCGCAAACAAAGTCCGGGCAATCGAGTTGATTCGCCAGCATTCGCGTCTCGGTCTTGCAGATGCGAAGCGCGTCGTTGATCGTTGTCTCGCGTTAAGCGAGGCGACCGTTATCACCATGGACGTGCCGTCAGCAAAGCAACTCGTGTTCGCACTAGCGGAGATTGGGTTTCTTGGGGAGATCGTCTACAAATGATCTGGAAGCCTTGTCCGCTTGGCGAGTGAGCGTTGGGGGAGGATGTGAATCCGTTCAGGTTGATGCGTGCCAGCAGTGGGTTAGTTCGAGGCCGCTTTAGTCCTGACTACGCCAGGTTCACCGGTTTGCTTGAACATGTCGTCCATCAAATCCTGGACGACGCCGTCGGCGTTTGGAAACTGGTGTAGGACGGAGTTTTTCCAATGCCCAGATGCGATAAGACCACCGCTTGGCGCCTTGTAGAAACGAATGTCCATCGAGCGCAGATACATGACAACGTCCCAGAACCAACTGTCGGTATAGCTCACATTCATGTCGGCTTTGTCGCATGCGGGCGCCAGTGTCACCGACACGCCGTGGTTCTCGAGGTTGCGTTGGATTGCTGCGTCCATGTCCGCAGATCTGCCGCCGTGTGCGGTGAAGCATGCCGTGGTCATCGGCGAGCCTTTCGCTTGAGGCCCCGCGGTGACGTTTTGAGTGGTGGAGCATCCAGGAAGGATGATCAACGCGGAAACCGCCGCGACCAATGAAACTAGAGTGCGCATGTTGTTTTTCCGATTGAATGCAAAGACAGCACTCTGAATATCGGCAATGGCAGCTAAAACTTGAACGGACGGCGCCAGCCCGTTGTCAACCTGGCGCTGACGAGAGAGGCTGAGATAACGTTGTACGTCGTCTTTGACGGTTTCGGTGGGGCTCGTTTTTTATCTGGCGTTAAGAGCGGCCCGACGTCGTCGAGCTCGCAATTAAAGTCGCGCCACACGAGGTCTTATGACCGTGGAATGCGACCGCTCGGCCATTTATCTGTACCTTGTCGTCCCCCTCGATAATCACGCAATTGTTGTGGCCCGACTTCGGGCAAGTACATTTATCACCCACGCATGCAACAGCGCGGCCCATAACAACGGATTTGTCCTGCCCCGTCACAACCTTTCCACCGTGGCTGGTGGAGTCGCCTATACGAATTACGCCGCGCATGAACGATCCCTCTGGCCGTCACGTGACGTGACCGGCCCCTGTCTACATTCACTTACTGCGAGACACACCCTGGCAAACAAAAGCGCCGCTCAGGCAAAGTTGCACGAGTGCGGGGACACGAAAATCCACGTGATCACGGCGGCCACCATGTAACCCGCGACGATTCCGATCGCGAATCGTAGCCATGCAAGACGAAACGCGGTATATCGACAAACGATGAAAGCCACTGCTATGTACGCAAGGAGCGCGCTCCAGAACAGCTCGGGTGTCTCGACTGCCGCAATGCCGACGCCGCCAACGCCAATGAGAATGGTCCATATCACTGCTCCTGCAAAATCGCGGCAGTAGAGACTCGAGTAGCCGAGAAACGCAAAACCCGCGATGACCGTACCTGCTACCACGAGCAGGAGAAATCTTCCCCACATGGAAGTGGTGCGCGCTTCGTTCTGTGCTGCTGCGCGATCATGAGACTGCGCCTCTTCTGAAATATCAGTCATTTGTATTCGAATGGGTTCATGCAAGGGTGCAAACTCCGTTCGTCCACCCCAGTCCCCAGTCGATCGCGGCACTCAGCGCATAAGTCGCAACGGCAGCAATGGTGAAATTCAAAAGAGTAGGGCGCAGCCGCGTATATCGGGCGATCGCATAGACAACCACGAGGTAGGCTGCGAGCGGCCAGAGAACAACGTCCGGCTCGTGAATAAGTCCAGCGACAGGGAGCCAAAAGCTTGCGAGAATCGTCCAGAACACCGCTGTAGGGAGGCTCTGACAATAGATTGTCGACCCGCCCGCGATAGCGACTATTGCCAGCAAGCCGCCGAGTACTGCGAGTCCCGCGAATCTCCCCCAGAAGGGCTTACCAGGGCTTTTGGCGACGGTGTCGCCTTCTTTCGTGGCCGGATTGTCCAAAGCTTCACTCATCGTCAATTGAACGGTTTCTGATCGGCCGCAGCATTGCGGCTCTTGTCCACATCGTCCGGTGGCGTTACCAAAACCATTTCCGCATTGCCCCTTGCATCCCGGATCACCGCCGCACTCGCCTTCCCGTCCTTGTACCCGGCCATCAGCGAAAGAGCAATCTGCACGACGCCTGAAGTGATTCCGGTGTTACCGAGGCGATAGCCAATGTCGTAACCCTCCTTGACATCCCCCGTGGACGGAGCATCAGGCTCCGTGCCTAGAGCTTGTGTGAGGGGGATCACCGACTGCCGGTTTCCGGTTGTGTCGAAGAAAACGCGGGATGGCTGAGTCGCTGAACCCGTCGCTCTGATCAGGTGTTGCCAGCCATCCTTGAATGCAGCCGCTTGCAACGACTCTCGCAAAGGCTCACCGTGGTCGTCCGTCAGGTGCACCTGCACGGGCCTTTGTAGGTAGCCCACGACCGGCGATTGATCGTATTCCTTGAACTGCCAGGCAGTCCACCGCACAGGCGCCCAAACGTTCGGGTGATATTCGCCCGGCCCTTTGTTCTGAGTCTGTTTCCAGAGATCCGGGACTCGCGAGCGCCACCAGTCAACGGTCATCGTGCCCGGTGTAATGAACTCACTCATTCCCCGCGCCGCTGCCTCCGTACCGTAGTGCTTGTCGAACGCATCGGTGTCGTCCCAGTAGAAATTCCATAGCTTGACGGCATCGTACTGAACTTCCCGCGTATCGACGCTTGCCGGCTCAGTGACCGCAAACGGCCTCAGGCGGTCCACCCGGTCCGGGCACGTGACCAGAAGCGCAACATTGCTGTCGAATACGGCGGGCACCGCGGGGCTGTCTGCGATCAATCCAGAGCCGGGCTTTTCGAGCAACTTCCGGGTCACCATGCCGTCCGAGACAAAAACAATCGCCGCCGGGGCATCGGGATTGGCATCAAAGAACTTGAACACTTCTTCGAGACTCGGACCTGGACCGTTGACCGCATGCTGCGTCATGAACAGGTGAAACGGCAAACTGCCCTGCTGTCGCGCGCCGGCAATCGTGAACGCCGCTCCAATCTCATTTTCCGGATGCTTTGGCGGGGCATAAACCAGAACCGGCAATGGAGTGTAGTCGACTGCCGGCCCTGCCCCAAGCTTGAACGCAAGCCCATTGCGCATCGAAGACAAGGCGGTTCTGTTAGTCCAGGTCGACGGGTAGTCCGAGGCGTTGGTGGAAAGTATGGACGCATGCGTTTGTGCCTTTGCGGCAAAACCTTGGAGGATTTCAACGCCGGTCAGATCGTTCACTGTGATGCCAACGCCGCGTACCTGCAATCGACTCACGGGCTTGCCGCAATCCATCGATGCCACCGCAATCTGCTGTGCTGGCGCCGACGTGGTGGGGGCGGCCGTAGCGGAACGCTTGCCCCCCCAAAGCCAGGCGAACATGGCAACGCCGACGAGCGCCGCGACTGCCAGAAAGAGTTTAACTACCGATGTCATTGTGGGTTGATCCCCGAAGGTAGGAAGGACACGCGGACCCGTTGCATACAAAATAGCCACGGTCGCGATGACTAGGCTGGCAATCGCAAGAATGCGTTTCTGGCTTTCGAAAGCATTCATCGCGACAATCCATTGAAATTCCAGTTCATCGGGGGAGTGACGGGTCTCTCCGGGTTGGCTCGTTGCTCTGTCGTTTCGCTAACCAGGAGGCCTGGCTGACTGGCCGATACCACCGACGGAGGAAGAGTTCCGGTCTTATAGTAGTCGCATGTCTGCACGACGAGGTCATATGCGTCTTTCAAACTCTTCAAATTATGGAATTTAGGCAAGGACTGTAGCTTCTCGATCGGCGTTTTCCAATCCGCAATCGCGGTCCACAGGGCATTCCAATCCTTGCTATCCAGTGTCTTTGCTTGCCCAATGGCGACGTCCATGGATGTTCCCCAACGCTGGTTCCAAGGATCGCGAAGAATAGCGGAATGGTACGAATTCGAAGATAGCACCTCTGAAGGATCGTTCTTGTCCAATGACTGAGGGTTCTGTGACATGCGTGCTCGCGCTTCGTTGGCTGTTTCCTCGCGCCAGGCGCTCATGCTCCCGAAGCCTTGGCCCTGGAACTGGACGTCATTTGTCTGGTCGTCCGGGCTCTTCCCGGCATTGAATTGAGCCTTAAGGCTGTCAGTCGTCGAATCACCTGTGGAAGCGATCGGCTTCCATAGGAACGAAGCATGAGAATTGCCCAGCGCGAGATCCTGACTCACTGCATCTGGCGCCTCCTTGCCGTCTCCGACTACCGCTTCGCCTCCATGCATTCTCGGAGGAAAAGCCGGTTTGAGTTCATCGCCATTGATGTTTCGCTTCCCAAAGTCGGAAATGGAGGTCACCTGAGGCTTCGTTCCCACGAGAGGCGGAGTGGCCGTACCTTTCACCTCCTGCCATGCGCGTTGCCGGAAGTTAACCTTCTCGAGCGCGTTCATAGCGGGATATGTATTGGTCGCACTCTGGGGGCGCGTGTGATTTCCGTCCCAGAAATAATCTTTGGCATCGAGGGTATCGGGAATACCAAACTTTCCGATGCCGCGTACCGTTATTAGTCCCACGGTCGTATCCGATGGACAGAAATACAGGTAGACGCGGCCCCGATTGTCGCGCTCGTCGAACGTGATCGGCTTCCCGTGCAAGTCCTGGCGCTTGCCAGCCTTGGCGGTCCAGTTATGTCCGGCGCGGCCGCCTGACTTTGGGTTCGTGTACACGAGCTCGCTGAGGGCGGGTACCTGGTACGGTGTTTTGGTGCACTCGGTTACGATGTTCACGAGTGTTTGCAGCTTTGCCTGGACCGTCTGGATGGGTGCATGCGACTGCACGACGCTATTCGCCAACCAGTGGTCCTCATTGAATGAATACGGGCTGTCGACAAGAATGATGCAATCGGCATATCGCTTGCCCTGGTCGTGCAACATCGCCTGTGCAAGCAGGGTGATCATGGTCCCCTGGCTGTGCGCCATGACCGTTATCGTTTCGTCGGGCGCTACGGCACGGATTGTCGAAATCAGCATGGCCATCCGTTGCGCAGCCATTACCTGGTAGAGCCTTGGTGGACTCGTGCCGGAATATTGGTAGTTGCTCATCCCGACGTCCATTGCCCGGCGACTCGCGAAAGTCGACTTCCACCCAGGACCGTACATGTCTGGCAGGCTCACCGTCGCGTTGTTAAACATGCCCCCAGCCTTGGCAAAGTGCGCGTCGAGACGATTGCCCCGGACGTCCTGATATTGGCTACGCAGCTTCACCGGATTCCCGGACTTGTCCTTGAGGATGTCCTTGCCGGACGCCCGGTAGCCCCAATAGAACGGGATGAAGACCGAATGCGCGGCCGAGCCGTCTCGCGCATAGAGGTAAGTATCTGGGTCGTTGGCAATCGAGTCGATCTGGCTACCGCTCTTTCCCTTTGCCTTGGCAGCTATCACCGCTTTGTATTCGGCGCCGTAGACGCCCTTCAACATGTCCGTACGATCCAGTCGATCATTAAGTCCCTGACACAGGCCGTCCTCGACCGTTTCATAGTTCGCACCCGGATCATTCACGCCATGTGAAAATATCACTATTCCCGGGAGATCGTTTGGGCGTGCGACGTTGCGATTAATAGTACGGTCGGGCAGCGTCACGCCCGCACCGGAGCCGATCACGTTATTGTTTGCCGTGCTATCTGTCATGGTCTTTCCCGCCTACAGGTCCGGCTGCAAAATATCTACTTTGAGAATTTTCATCCCCTCGTCCTTCACGGTTTGCGTGAGTCCATTCGCGTCGGTGACACCTTCGATGATCTGTCCGTCGGCAGTCGTAATGCGATACGCCTGATTCGCAGCCGGTAGCGGCGCATCCGCCTTATCACCAGTAAAGTGCAAGCGGAAACGTTGATCGGTCGGCTTACCGTTAAATGCCGTCTTCGGCGCGCTTTCAGTCGACGGACCGCCCCATTTGTGAGAGGCCGAAAGCAGGTTGATGTCTCCGTTGGTCCCAAGCGTTACTCCGCCACCGATCTTGATATAGCTACCGTCTTCCGCAACGAATCGGATCGTAGGACCAGTGACGACCACTTCATTCTCGCTACTGCTGATCAGAATGCCCTTTTGCGCACTCGCAGTTAGAGCGTCAGCCTGGGACTGGATGGTGACAGGACCTTCGCCTGCTATTGCCTGAATGCCCTTGCCTCGTGCAAACAATTGCATGCCCTGTCCAGCGGTTGCATTCAGGCGTTGCCCGCTCATCAACTGGAGATGCTGCTGCGCGACCTGGTCGATGTTCTCGCCGGCGTAGGTGACATGTGTCTTGGGCGTCAGGTTCACTGATCCGGCCTGCGCGCCAAATGCCATAAGCGCCTGTGAGCCTGCCGCGGCGCTGCCACTCGTTCCCGTCTGACCCTCGCCGGGTTTCCAGCCCTTGAAGGCCGAGGCGACGGCTTGCTGGCCAGTCGTGTCCGTCGGCTGTCCACCGTGCTGGCCAGCGTAATCGCCCAGCGATTTGAAGAGCTCCGCGCACTCACCGAGCAGTTGAACCAGTTCGTCGCGATCGAGCTGACCGCCGCTTGCCTGCGTGCGCGCATAGGTCGTCAGCAGGATGCCCTGTGCGGCCCGCAACGCCGCGGCAGCGTCGGTACGCAGTTCCGCACCTTCTCCGCGATTCGCGCCCTGGCCGTTATCGCGCGGCTGGGTCATGTACCCCAGATTCAACTCGGAGAAGCCGTGTTCGCTTGCCAGCTGCGCACTGATCTGCGACGGCGTGTCGTCGAGTCTGAGCTGGTTGTATCGTTGGCCCTTGATTTCCTTCGACCGCATCCCAGACAGATAACGGTTGCCGGGCAACGCGCCCGTGCGGCTGAATGTTGCCGGCATGTTGGTCCCGTTGGCGAACACGCCCGCCACGTACATCCTGTCGGGATCTCCACCGAGGCAGTCCAGCAGCACCTCCATGCCGGCACGTGGGACCACGTGCTGCCCGAAGTTGCTGCCGGCCCAACTCGACAGTACTCGCACCAATGCGCTATCGGCTGGCGTGCCGTTCGTGCCGGCGCCCTTGGCATGCTCGTGATCCGCTTCATCAAGTCCCTGGATCTGCACATTGATGCGACCGTACTGATCGCAAGTCACCTCTTCGTTTTGACTGGCGACGACCTTCCCGATGATGGGGTACACGCGTGGCAGATCGACACGCGGATCGTAGGTCGGAGTAAGCGGCGTGCCTTGGGGCACACCGCTGAAAGTATTTTCATAGCGGCTTTGCGATGACCCGTCGAATGCTGTTGGGCGTTCGTGGGTGCTGACCGACACCGGAGGCGTATCCGACAGCCAGCGACTTGCCGTGAAGAGAGACTGCGCGCGCTCGTTCAGGTCTTTGGGCAGGTTGTTTTCACCCGTGTGACGAAGCGATGTGATCACGACGCGGCGCTGCTGCTCTGGCAACTGGTCCAGTTCGGGATGCCCGGACACCGAGATCCAGTAGCCGACGGCCAGATTGCGCACGCCACTTGCGCCGTCGACGCTTGCCGAGCGCGCGCCGTGTGACATCACCCGCGCAATGCCAATGCGCTCATAGTCAGCCCACGAGTCGCCCATATGCGGAGAGTCGAGCCGGGCATCCGTTAGCATCCTGGCGAGGTCATTGCCGGTGGCGCCCTGGTCGACACGCGTTGGCCCCTGCACTTTATCGATCCGGCTCGGCTTGAGATCCCAGCTCGCGCGCCGGATCGAGCCGGGTACCATCTGCCGACCGAACGACAACAACGTGATCGAGTCACGCTCGCCTATGGTCGCGTCGGCATGGTAAGGAACCTTCCCTGCGTCCGCCTGTTTGAGCTTGATCACGTCGTCTAACAACACAAGCGTGTGAAAAGGCTGCGTCGCGACATCGGTGCCATTCTGACTACTGCCGGCGCGCACGAACCACGCAATTCCTTCGCGACGACAAAGGCGCCGGACAAAGTCGGCATCCGATTCGTCAAACTGCACTGTCTGTTCGCGCGCTGGATATCTGGAAGCACTAAGACTTGACACGTCCAGATCGAATGTCGCACCAAGCGTTGCGCTTTTACGCCGCCATTCACTCACGAGCGTCTGAATAATATCGATGACGTTTTTTGTACGGAAGATTCGCGTGTTGACGCGCTTTTCCATAATCGACAACGCGTCGCGCATTACCAGCTGATATGTGGCGAGCGATCCGTCCGACTCGCCCTCATGCGCATCGGTAACGATAGCGCAAATGGAATGCAGCTCTCCCTGGTCGGTCACAAGTTGCACGGTTACCGGCTGACCGAGGAATGTTTCTAACGGCAAACCAGTACTGGTCGAGATGCACGAAAGATGGCCTTCGATCCCACCGCACAGTTCTTCCCTGATATCGATGCGCTGAATCAGCAGCAGCCCGGCGAGTTCTTTCTCGGAGCTGCGCCAAAACAGCCGGAAAGGTCGGCTGTCCTGCGAGGGCAGGGCACCGGTGAATACGCGCTGCAATGCTGACAAGCCCACGATCTAATCCCCGGATGTGGAAATAGCTGTTATGCATAACAAATTTCCCGAAAATTCTTTAAGAGAACGGGCAATCTGCTTTGACTTTGAATTGTCGAATGAACGGCGCCGAAAATAACAGGCTGCCATAAGGCTGTCAAACATCCATGATTTACCGCGTCGCTCTGCAAGACCGTATTTTTTACTTCTGCGGCAAAAGCGGCGTGCATTGGTTGCCAATCTGGCTATGAATGCAGTGCGCGTAAATTGTTGATGACTGTTTCCCAGAGTAACTTTCCGAACGGTTGAGTGACCCCCTCGAGGAAGTTGACGCTGTTGTGGGTCAGTTCATGCCCGTGGCATAGGCAAAAAAGTCAGCCAGCTGCGGGTCATTAAGCGAAACCTGCCGATAGCGGACTTCCTTTCGCATAGTCGGTAAGCCGGCGCAGCAGACTCGGCTCATTGCAAGCAACTCTTTTTTCTCGCCATAAAGAGAGCTCTTTTCATTGGATGCCTTATACGTAGATAAAGCTAGTCGTGCTTGAAAAGAGTTAAAGACTCCTATAGCGAACCAGCTTTATATTTCAAGTCTTGCGCCACGTATAGATTTCAGGAGGGGCGGGTCACCTGGATCACGCCGGACCCACCCAGTTCAGACATTGAAAAACGGGCCCAAAAGCCAAGGTGCTTAGCCTCATTCGAAGCAGCGTTTCCGCACCACTCCAAGCGGCCCCTTTAGCCGATCTTCCCAGGCTCCTTTACCCCGATCCGTCACAACTCGAAAGGCCTCGTGCCCGGCGCCGCGAAAGGCCTTACTGAGCAGGCTTCGTCGCCATCCCACTGTCGTCCGGCCGCGGCGCAGACATGCTGCTCATCCCACTCCCAGTATCCGCGCTCCGACTCATATCACCCGAAACACGATTCCAGGGACTCGACACAGGCTCGCTGTGATAAGTCATCCCAGCGGTTGCAGCACCATGCGCACCACCGCTGCCGTTTCCACCATTGCCATTACCGCCGGCGTACGCAAAGCTCGCAGCGCATGCGCAGAGCGAAGCGACAGCAATACGCGCAAACAGAGCGCTCATTTTCGAATGTTGTTCCATGATCTTTTCTCCGATGATGTCGGCGCGCATTTGCAGCGCCGAAATCTCATATGCCGCTCAAGGGTCACTGGTCGCGTAGCGGCGAAGCGCAAGCAGTTGCTCGCGTCTGAACAGAGCAGCGAGATGCTGCGTCCAGATTTGAAGCATGTGGCTCAGTCGCGGCTCGACGCCAGAAATGACAGCGCCGCAGGCGGGCTAAGCTTTTGACAGTACGCACTCCATGGCTACCCTGGCATCAGCACATTATCGACATCCATCACCATGATGTTGTGATGGCCGTGCTCCGTGAAGGTCGGTAACTCGCCATTGGGTGTTTTCATGCTGTGCTCCCCCTGAGTGACCACGCTTGATTGCGCGGTCCCTGACTGCGTATACGGGGGATATACGCGACCGGATTCATCAACGCGATGCGAGAATCGGTGTGGCCCTATATGTCGGCCTTTCAGCGTGTAGTTGTTTGGGGCGCTAGTGCTGGCCGGCATTCAGCAGCATCCAGATCTGACGCGTCGGCGGCCCGGCGACAATGCGCGCAAACACCCCGCGGCACCGAACGCACGTGTAGTGTCCTTCAACTCGCGCATCTTTTGCCGCGCCTGCGCCGCCAGGCCTCAGGTCCTTGTGCGGAAGCTCCGCCGACGATTTCCCGTACAGGTCAGCGCACTGTGCGCAGGGTTGAATCCAAAGGTCCATTAACGATAGCCAAAATTGCGGATACTACGCGCTCGCAGTGGCCCGCAGCTCCCAAAGTAGCGCCGGACAGCTGCCGGCGGCTGAATATCAGTCCCGTGGTCGACCATCCTACGACTTCTCGCGTTGCCGTCCAAACATTCACAACCAAACAATTCGTCCTCACGAACGGTTCGCTTTCGTCGTACGCTTTCGTCCTTTCGCATGTTGCGGCTGTCCGGAACCGGCGCGCGGAGCGTTGGGCTTTTTGCCTGGCGCAGATGCGTCCACGTTTGATGGTATGGCAATCGGCTTCGCAGGAATCTCGGGCAAAGCGGCGCCTTTCTCGTTGGCCAGCCATGTCTCCACTGATTTTGCACGGTCAACTACCGGCTCCGGCTCTGTCTTTCCGTTGCCCTTCATCGCAAAAGCATGAAGCGCCGATGTTCCACCTCCGATCTCTCCTTCCCGCTGCTGTCGTACAAGCTCCGCATAGGAAACGAGAGCAGTCTGCGCATCGTCGAAGCTTGACGGCGTTGGCTGAGCCTTCTGCGCCATCAATCCCTTTGGTGCAGGTGCCGCTATAGCCGCAGGCGTATCTGTACGCAGCGTTGCTTCTGAAATAGCCGAAGCAAACGTACCCGTCTGATACGCGCCTGCAGCAGGCGTTGTGCGAACGCACATCGCAGGCAACGCCCACTTCTCGCAGACGTAGCGCAAGATGCTGGTGTGGTCGTACTGCGTATGGTCCACCCCTTTACGCACCCACGGAGAAACAAGAATAGTGGGAACCCGTACGCCCAACTGATCGAACGCATAGTTTTCAATATGCTCGTCAGGCGCGACTGTCTTTGGCGGCACGACATGGTCATAGAAGCCGCCGTGCTCATCGTAGGTAACAACAAGCAGCGTAGATTCCCACAACTCCCGATTTGAACGAATCGCGTTGTAGACGTCCGTTATCAGCTGCTCACCCGGTTCCACGCCCGCAGGCGAGTGCTGGTCATTCTCGGCACCATGCAGCCCGTCGAAGTAGCGCGGTTCGATGAATGCATACGCCGGGAAGGCCGACTCGGCTCCCGCGCAATCGCTAAAGAATGTATCCATCCCCTGGAAGCTGTCGGTGAAGTAAAGGCGCTTCAGGTGGGTGAGAACGATGGATTGCGGTATGCCGCCGTGGTAAATCCTCCACGAAATGCCCTTGTCGTTGAGCTCGTCGTACAGCGTTCGCTGACTGTATCGGCCGAAAAACATGCGGACAGTATCGATGGCGCCTTCGGGCATCAATACATCACCGAGGCTGGTGCCACTATGGACGAAGAAACGGTTTGGCCACGTCGGCCCGGGCATTGACGAAAACCATCGGTCGCACA
The DNA here is from genome assembly GCF_054782355.1 of Paraburkholderia jirisanensis. Classification (NCBI taxonomy): domain Bacteria; kingdom Pseudomonadati; phylum Pseudomonadota; class Betaproteobacteria; order Burkholderiales; family Burkholderiaceae; genus Paraburkholderia; species Paraburkholderia jirisanensis. The sequence goes on from NZ_BAAGSQ010000002.1 coordinate 271,697, forward strand.
CAGTGAACGATTTTGCGAGCGTATGTAGCGCCGGCAAATCGCCATCCTTGAAGTACGCCATCACCTGGTCTGCTTCCGAATCAGGAGCGTCCGGATTCACACGTCGGAACTCATCCACGAAGTGCGCCATGCTGTCTTTAATTTGCGCGATGACGTTAGCAAACTCGTGCGGTACCTTGAAGTCCTTTCCAACAAACGGCGCCGCAGTCGGAGTCTGTTTGCGCGGTGTCTTTCCATTGGCACTGTCGATATTGACGCCGGGATTGTCTGGGTCGACACCGTCGATATTCGAATCAGATTGCCGAAGTACTCCCAGCATGTGGTCGAACGACCGGTTCTCCAGCATCAGCACGACGACATGGCGGATGGGGTCGCCGGGTATCGTACTCGGTACATTGCCCTTCAAAGGCGCGGCGGCAGCAAGGCGCTCGGCAATCCGCAATTTGCTTGTCGCGGGCTCACTCTCCATTTGGCTACGGCGAATGACCCGGCCGAGTCCACCGGCCTTTGCCGCCAGTCGTCGTTGAGCAAGTTCGTCGTGAGCAAAATACTGGCTGTATTGCCCCTTCGCCGGGTCGAAGTAGCCGATATACCCGCCGGAGCTGACACCAAAAGACTTGAGACAGGTCCCGCAGAAGTCGTTGCGAACGCCTTCTTCTTCACTGGGCGTGAAATAGTTGGGCAACACGAAATCGGAAACATTGACGCCATCGATGGCATAGCTCTGCGCCTGCACGGCATCACACATCTCGAAGAAATGGTAGACCGTGCGTCCGGCATCATTCGGGTCTGGGCCCTGTACCAACAGATTGCACTGGGGGTCACCAATCAACTCGAGCGCCTCGTGCGACAACGTGGTTGACCAGTCGTCTCCCAGCGTCTTGCACAAGTCGAGGTAGACGAAGCCATATGGGATGCCGGACAGGTTCCGGTCGTGGAAACCGAGGACGTCGTTCGACGCCGCGGAGTCGAGAATATAAAGAATCGCATCACCGCGTAGTTCTCTCAACTGCGCAAGGTCCGCATCCTCGCCGGCTGGCCCTTCGACACGCAGCCTGCCGCCAAATGCCCAGTAAGGCTCAAAGTCTTCGGCAATCTGCCGGTTGATTGCACGGACGACCCGGTGGATTTCGCGTTCGGCAATACTGCTGGTACGGTTCACGACCGATATCTGATACATACCACCCCCATCTCTTGTTAGTTAGAAGGCGGCCTGACAGGTTTCGAAGGTGCACGGCATTCAACTCGACCGTAGCGGTCGCGTAGGCCGCTAACGAAACTGGCAGGTGGACGCAGTTGTCAGATTGCGCACGGATGTTTATGTGTTAGCCCAAACGAGTGTAGTACCCGGTTCTCAATCGCGTAAAGAGCAGAATCAGATGACAAGACACCCCTGTCTCGCCGCAACCGACACGGTTGCCTCCATTCCGGCTGTGAACCGCAGATAGTCCGCTTCCATCCCATCGGAAAAAATCACGCCGTTTTCCGGCATACGCGAGTGCAGCTTTAGAGGCTCGCGCGCGCCCACATGCCCAAAAACCAGCTCTGCCTTTGAAGCGCGGCTCGGAAACGGCTCCCGCACTGCGAAGGTCAATTCAGGGCAATCCCAGGCTTGAGGTTGATATTGGAAAGTCTCACCGCGTTGCTGCACCGCATGTGCAACACCCATCGATCCCGATACAACGCTTTTCAACCAGGCCGTCGACCCCAGCCCTGTAGAAACGATAATCCCCGACGACGATTGAAATTCGCGCCGCCCGCCGATTTCAATCTCATAGAGTGCTGAAGCATGCGTGCGCGGGCCGATGAACAGATCATTGACAGCCCGCATCACTTGCCCATCGGAGAGTTTGGCTTCCGCCATCGTCACGGCTTTCACCGGGCGACGCCCATGGATGACGTCCGATAACACAGCTCCGAGCGCACTGGGTTCAAACGGCAACAGCACCCCATCCCACCGCGCCGGCTCAGGATTCAACCCAATCAGCGGCTGCCCATCGAGATATTTCATCGAGTTCGCCACCAGCCCATCTTGCCCCAGCGCCACCACAATATCGTCGGCTGCAAAGATAAAATTCGGCAGATAACTCCGATCGACGATCTGATACCGTCCCCACGCTTCAAGCTTACCCAGCGTCAACTCCAGACTACGCGCGTACGCATCATGTTCCGCGAGATAGTCCGAGAAATCCGCACCCAAATGCTCAATGTAGAACTTCGCCTGTGCGAGTGTGTGATGCCGCGCGATCAGGTCTTCGAGCCGCGTGCGACGCGTCACCAGCACGACCTTCCGTGTCTGCTCACTCATGACGCCGCCCGCGCCTGCGCCGCCCCGGCACCAATCAACCCCTGCAGCAACTCAGGCGACACATTCAACTGTCCGATGCGCTCCGCACGCTCAGCAATCCCACCAAACGCCTGCGCGATCAACTGTCCCGGCTGCATTCCCGCCGCTGCAAGTGCATTGACGATGCGCGGATCAGCCTTATCCAGCGCCTGCATCACCGCCGCGACCCGATGCGCCTCCGCTTCAGCAAGCGTCCGGCTGTTATGCGCTTGCCCAGCCACAAACGCCTTCCGCTTTTCCTCGAGTTCAATATCCGCGGCCATTTGCTCGTCGCGCAGTTCATTGTCTTTGCGCATCAAGGTGGCCTTGGCCGCCATCTGCGTTTCGCGAATCTCGCGCTTCTTGTGCTCAACCGCGATATCGGTGTCCAGCTCGTTCTGCCGGATCGCGCGTTCGTTTTCTACGGCCGACATGCGCCGAAGGTAAACCGCGTCGTCAGCGGCTTTGAGGTTGGATTCGCGTGCTTCGGCTTCGAGCGCTCGGGCGATGTCCGGAGTGGGCTTCACCGCCATCACCGACACGCCGAGTATTTCCAGTCCCAACGCTTCAATTTCGGGTTGGGTCGCGAGTCCGCTCTGCACGGTGCGGGCGATCGATGCCGTCGAGCGCAGCGCTTCCTTCAGATCCAGTGCTTGCACGGCCTGTTGCACGATCACCTCGACCTGCATCGCCACGCGGTCCCCCAGTCGCTTCGGATCTTCGGACGCGTAAGACCGGCCGTCTTTGCCCAGCGAAAAATCCATCATCGCAGCGGTGCGGCGCGGATTGCTGACGCGGTACGTGGCCTGGCCTTGCACGGTGACGCTCTGGAAGTCCGCGGTCACCAGCTCGAGGATAAACGGACGGTCCTGACTCGCCACCGGCACCGACACCAGGGTCGACGCAGGCGCGTAGTAAAAAAACGATTGCCCAGCTCCTTCGCGCACCAGCTTGCCGCCGCGAAACTGCATCAGGTGAACAGTCGGCTGTGACTTGATGAATCGAAACCCGAACATGGTCGTTCTCCAGAGTTGTTCTGTGCAACTTGTGTGAGTTGTACAATACAACCTAGAATTGAGGTCGTCAAGTTTGGATGAGCTGTCATGACAAGCAAAGCACCTGTTACCGCGCGGCGTAAATCCAGTGGGGTTGCGTTTCAGCAGCCGTATACCACTGTCGATGTCGTGATTTTTACCGTGCTCGAGAACGCATTGAAGGTGCTGCTCGTGCAGCGTCCGTCGGACGCGGATGAGCCGTTTCCTGCGGGGTGGGCGTTGCCGGGTGGGTTCGTCGACGTAATCGCTGATGCGACGCTCGAGGACTGTGCGCGACGCAAGCTGCTTGAAAAGACGGGTGTGGAAAGTCCGTATCTGGAGCAACTTGGTAGTTGGGGCAGTGCGACACGAGACCCGCGGGGCTGGTCTGCGACGCATGTGTGGTTCGCGCTTATTGCTGCGCAGGATGTGGAACTGGCAAGAGGGGCGAATGCTGCGGAGGTGGCATGGTTCGATGTAGACGCGGTCGTTCGGAAAATGCGGCTCGCGTTTGATCACAACGAGATTCTTCAGGCCGCCGTTGAACGGCTACGTAGTAAGGTCGAATACACGTCTTTGCCCGCGTTTCTGTTGCCGGAGCCATTCACATTGCCGCAACTACAGCGGGTGTATGAAGTTGTTCTCGATCGGCCTGTCGACAAAAGTGGCTTTCGTACCCGGATGCTCGCTGCGGGTTTCCTGAAAGAGGTTGGCTACGTAGCAGGAGACTCGAATCGACCGGCGTTGGGATACTGCCTGATAGATCGTGAGACGCCAGTTGTATTCCCGCGGACCTTCAGTCCGCGTGGGAGCGACTAGCGTCGAAGCAGCGTGTGTAGGTGCTGAGCGCGGTCAGGCCATCTCAGGGCGCCGAGCGATTCGCGCTCGCACGTCCGGTGAAGCGAGGCATGTCGCGACAGCCTCATAGCCTGGCGCGCCAGCGTAAGGCGCGACGCGCATCGGTGGACTGTGATTGGCCGGGCAAAGAAGGATGGCTTCATCTGGTCCAACCGCAGTGAGGTCCAGGATGGCTGAAGAGCGCGTCATCAAGAAGAGTGGGCGTCCTCCGGTTTTCGCGCGTTGGCGAAGGTGCGCGATCAACGCTTCCTGAGTGGGCTGTTCGAGTTCCTGTTCCACCATATCGACAACCAGGATTGCGGGCCCTTCAGTTTCCAGTGCGACGAGCAAAGCGATCAGAGCATCGGATTCTGTCGCACCCTCGTCAACGAGCCACTCCAGGACCTGACCGACGCGCGACTTCAAAGGCGGATCGTTTTTCAATAGGGCCCGCGCTGTGGCGCATTCGTTGTCCAATCTGTCAAGGCCTACGAAGGTCGCATCAGGCAGGGCCTGCGCGAGACAATGTGCCAGCCTGGTCTTTCCGCTGCCAAGCGAACCGATGATGTAGTTCAACGGGCGAACATCGCGAACTTCAAACCATTCGCCACCCCAAGGCCACGGAAGCTCAAACGATGCTCTGAGATCTGTCGATCGATTGAGCAGCCCAGTCAATTCGCCGTCTGAGGGCATTTGGCCTTGAGCAAGATCGGCCTGCATGCTCCGAACTTTATCCAATCGACGAATGAGCTCACGAATTTCATTGTCGAGCGCCGTTTCGTGAGCAGCCAACGCCGCTTTTAGACTCTGGGGATTGCCGTCCAATACGCGTGCAACCTGAGCGAGGCTGAGCCCGAGATTCCGCAGAGCGACAACCTCGGCGGCGCGGACCATATCGTCTGGTCCATACACCCGGTATCCGGCAGCTGTGCGGCCTGGGCTTACCAAGCCTTGTTGCTCGTACAGCCGCAGAGCCTTGATCGTTACACCGAGCCGTCTGGCTGCTTCGGAAGCGTTCAGGCACGAATGAGAAGAACACATGAGCCACCCTCTGCGATGTTGACCAAGTGTAGCCAACATAAGGGCGGCCCCAAGGGGCAGGTCAACAGGGCATTTGCACTAGCGCGCACTTTCAAGCCGCCACCCGAAACACCGCCACCGATTCCCTGAGCCGCACCGCCTGCTCTTCCAGCGCATGCGCCGCGGCCGTAGCCTCTTCCACCAACGCCGCGTTCTGCTGCGTGACGCTATCCATCTGCGTCACCGCGATATTGACCTGATCGATCCCCGAGCTCTGCTCGAGCGCAGCCGCCGCGATTTCATGCACGAGACTCACGACGCGCGCGATCGCATCACGCGTCTGTTCGAGCGTGACGCCTGTGCGCTCCACCAGTGCCGAACCGGTGCCGACCTTGGTGGCCGAGTTCTGGATCAGTTCGCGAATCTCCTTCGCCGCATTCGCACTGCGCTGCGCCAGCGTACGCACCTCACCCGCGACGACCGCGAAGCCGCGTCCTTCCTCGCCGGCACGTGCCGCTTCCACCGCGGCATTGAGCGCGAGAATGTTGGTCTGAAACGCGATCCCCTCGATCACCGAGATAATGTCGACCATCCGGTTCGAGCCGTCGGCAATTTCGCGCATCGATGCGACCACCTCGGTCATCATTTCGTTGCTGCGCTCGGTGACGCTTGCTGCCGATCCCGCCACGCTGCTGGCTTCTTTCGCGTTATGTGCGGTGCGCCTCACCATCGACGTGATCTCGAAGAACATCAGAAACGATGACGAGTTCGGGATAGGTCATCCAGATCGACGATCACAGTCTCTTCGCCGGCGCGTTCCTCTACGATCTTTGCGAGTTCGCAGTCTTCAAGCGCGTTGCAAATCGCCTCCCATTCGGTAGCAGGCACCAGATAAGCAATCGGCTTACCGCCGTTCAACACCGCGACAGGACCATCGGCTGCTTCGATGACAGAGGTCGAATTGATTGAGTTCGCTGATGTCGATCGACGCGTTTGCGAGAATGTTTGCCACGGATATCTCCTTAGTTGCGATTGAAGCGGTGGCAAGTCTCCGCCGGTCGTTGGATGCCGCCAGAGCGTGGACTAGCCTAGGCGACAATCTGCTCAGTATCTGCTCAAAATTTGCCGTATCTGCTCAAAAAGCCTAGTATCTGCTCAATCGGACATGAATCTGCTCAACATTGAGCAGATACTGAGCAGATAAATGAGCAAATTGACCCGTACCACCGTCCTCGACGCCATCCAGCGCTTAGCGCAAGCGGGCCAATCAGAGGTTTCCTCCTCGGACGTCATCAATGCCACTTACGGCAGTTCGGCGACGGTCCGCCGCCACCTGGACGCGCTGCTCGCCGATGGGCAGCTCACACGCAGTGGCAACGCGCGAGCGTCGCGCTACCGGCTGACCGAAGTGGCGGCCGTGCCGAACGCTGCCCCCACACAGGATCGCTCCGTTGACCTGCATCCAGTGTGGTCACCGGCCGCCATCGAACTCGGTCGCAAGCTCGACGTGGCTCTAGCTGCGCGCGACCCAGTTACCTACCGGCGCACATTCGTCGAAGGCTACGTTCCCAACGAGACGTGGTTGATGCCGCGCAGCCTGGCCGAAGAGCTCCATCGCGATGCCAGCCTGCGCGAGCGACTACCGGCTGGGACCTACGCGCGCAAGGTGCTGGAGCAGTTACTCATCGACCTGTCCTGGTCGTCTTCTCGTTTGGAGGGAAACCGCTACACCTTGCTGGCGACAGAGGAATTGTTCAATCGCGGAGTCGCCGGCAGTGACACTGACGCCGTGATGCTGCTCAATCACAAAGCAGCCATTGAGTTTCTGGTTGGCGCTGTGCCGTTGCAGGGGCTTTCAACTGCGTTGGTTCAAAATCTGCATGCCGTCCTCATGCGGGACCTGTCGGTTGATACCGATGTACTGGGCGCGATTCGCAAGAAGGTGGTCAACATTAGCGGCACGGCCTACGTACCGACTCAGGTGCCAGCGTTGCTGACAGAGATGCTCGAGACCATTCTGGCCAAGGGCAAACTCATCAAGAATCCGATCGAGGCCGCCTTTTTCCTATGGGTGAATCTTGCCTACCTGCAGCCATTCGAGGATGGCAACAAGCGCACCAGTCGCCTCGCAGCAAACATTCCGCTGATGCTGTACAACTGTTCGCCGTTGTCCTTCCTTGACGTCAACCCTTACGACTACGCTCAGGCAATGTTGGGCGTGTACGAATTCCTGGACGTTTCGTGTGCGGTGGACCTGTTCGCGTGGACCTATCGTCGGTCGATGAAGAAATACGCTGTCGTAATGGAATCGATGGGTGCACCGGATCCTCTGAGACTGCGTTATAGGGAGCATTTGACCGAGGCTGTTGGCCTGGTGGTTCGCGACAGAAAATTGGCGCAAGTCGTGGTGGAGGAACTCGGACTCACCGAAGACCAGGCCCCAGGTTTCCAGGCAATGTTGCTCGACGAGTTGACGAAGCTGGAGGTATTCAACTGCGCGCGCTACCGGCTGACAATGCCCGCGACGCAAGCCTGGATTGACGCCAACCGGCCGCACTGAGCGAAAGTGGGTTTAGGTGGCGCAACTTGATCAGCTCATGCAATCTACGCTTCACAAAGTGTGGTTAATCTCGTTATTTGAACTGGAGCGGGCCAAGCGTGGGTAATGCAGCGCGAACTGAGGCAGCACAAACCGAGCTTCACCCCGTGATGCGCTACGCGACGTTCTCGCAGCGCGGCCGTGCGCTTTTCATCGATTCGATCTGGTGGACGGTCGTTGTGCTGTTCATCCCGCTCGGTCCTTCGACCGACGACATGCTGGCCAACCCGGACAGCCTGATTTTGACCGTCGTGTTCTGGTTGTTCATAGGCCAGTGCATTCCGATCGTCATCACTGGCGTAATGTGGGCGTTCTGGGGCACTACGCCGGGTAAGCGCGTGGTACGGATAAAAATCGTAGACGCCGATACCGGCGAGCCGATGAGCCGAAAGCAGGTTCTGCTGCGCACGCTTGGCTATGTGCTCACGTTTGCGATGTGCGGCGCGGGGTTCCTTTGGGTCTGGTTTAACCCGCGCGCTCAGGCTTTGCATGACCGCATCGCCAATACTGTGGTGGTGGATGCCACTGTCGTTAACAGCCATGCTCGGGCATGAAAACACGCCTGGCAAAACGGCCTGCGCTTACAGTTTGATTTGCTCGAATTGCCCCGCGCCGAATCTCCACGGGATTCGAAAAGCTGCGCCTGCTCTGATACGTCGGCTTTGCTCCAGAATCGCAGGCCACCACTTGACCAGATTCTGGGCCTTGTCCCAATGTCGCCGCTGTGCCCACTGACGGTGCAATACAAACACGTTGAGTCCAGACTCGCGAAGTGCCGTCCGCTCCAGATCGTTCTTACGCAGGCTGTCTTGCGACAGCACAATCCAGTGACCCTCGTCGGCCAGCGAAGCTATCCAGTCGTGATCTCTGGCATTGGCCGCAAACTTGTCGCGCAGGTGAACGACCGTGTCGACAGAATCCTCCACCTTGCACAATTCGCCGATCGCTTGAGCAAGATGGTTTGACAGGTTGTTATCGAAGAAATACTTCATGCAACCAACCGCTCGTAGCGGATGGCTGCGTCGACTGCGGAAACAGGAACGCCATACAACGAGGCGGCCATCTTCTTGCTCTGTTCTGCCTTGTACGTCTGCGCTACCAGTTCCGTTCTCACACCGTATTCGGTGAGCACGGGTTTCCCGAAAGAAATCTCCGGATCAAGAACAATCTCTTCGCTATCTTTCACCGGGAACCAGCGCTTGGCTTGCCCGTCAGCATCGAACTCAATGCCGGCATACAGTTCCGGTCGAACGATATGTTCAAATACCAGCTGTCGGCGAACGAGGTCGGTCAGTTCGACGCCGCCTTCCTTCAGCGCTTCACAGAAGATAGTCTTACCGTCGGTAAGAAAGCGATTCGCTGTGAACGGATAGTCGGCCCCAAACATCGCCTTGGCATTATCGATCGCCGCACGGATTACCTGCAGCGGAACATCGTGATTCCGAAATGCCTTTACGATTCTCAGCTCCAGTAAATCCTTGAAGCCGATAACCTTCTGGTCAAGCCCAGCCAGCTGTGTGGTCCACAGCGGCGGGTTGGTGCCATCCTTGGATTTATAGCCGAACAGCCACCGACTCACTTCTCGCGCTTTAGCGCTAGTGAGTCGCTCCGCTTCCTGCAGCGTATAGAGGCCAATTCCGGTCAGTTCCATCCGCGTATTTTACCGCCACGTCTGTCTTAATCGCTAGACCTCGTAACTAAGACATGATAGGCGTCGCATGAGACAACTTCGCTAGACGCGCCGAAATACCGTACACCTAAACCTGAACCGGCACCAACGCCACCTTACGCCGCGTCAACAACAGCAGCACCGCCGTCGCCGCAACGAGTTCAAACGCTCCGGCAACCAGCAAGATCGGCGTAAAGTCCCATTGCGCCCTAACCAGCGCGCCGCCGATAGCCGGCCCGATCATCCCGGCGACTTTCGAAGCCCCATGTGCCCAGGCCACACTCGTCGCGCGCATTTCCGCCGGCGAAATCGCCGCAGCGAGTGCATTCAGCCCACCCCAACCGCCGTTATACAGAAACCCCAGCGCCGCAAAAGCCAACGGCGTCCATTGCGAATACACATCCATCGTCGCAATGATCCAGATGGTGAGCGCTGCCGCCGCCAGATAAGCGGGCAACGCTCGCGCAGCGCCGAAGCGGTCCATCACAAACCCGCTGCTCGCGGTGCCGAGTACACCTGCAATCGCGCTCGCCGCCATCAGCCCCGCGATATGCACCATCGGCATGCTGCGCGTCGTATGCAGCAGCGTCGTGGTCCACGAATTGTTGATGTAGCTGAAGATGCCGGTCGCAAGATACGCGAGCCACAGCAGCAACGTAATCACTGCGCGTCCGTTCATGAACAGCACCAGCGGCGATAGCCGACGTTGCCGTTGTTGCTTGCTCTGCACGACATAGCGCCGCCCGGCGTCAATCACAAACGACGGATCGAAGCGCCGCAGCGTCGCCCCGATCGACGCATCGGCAGGATTGCGCATCGCACGGAATTGCACCGATTCCGGCAGCCAGCGCCACAGAAAGCCCAGCATCAGCAACGGCAGCAATCCGCCGACCCAGAACGCCGCCTGCCACCCGAACGGCAGGATCCACGCCTGCACGCTCGCACCGATCAGGTTTCCGCCTGCATACCCGCAAAACACCACCGAAACCGCCGCAGCCCGATGTTTTCCCGGCGCGAACTCGTTGGCCAGCGTGATTGCTGCGGGAATCACCGCGCTAAAAAACAATGCCGCCGCAAAGCGCATCAGATCGAGTTCCAGCACGGTGTTCACTTGCGATGTCGCGATCGTCAGCAACGCGAATATGGGCATCGCGACCAGCAGCACGCGTCGCCGCCCGAAGCGGTCGAGCATAGGGCCCGACACCAGCGTCCCGATCAGCAACGCGAACTGCTGGATCACGAATACCTGGGTCAACTCGGCGGGATGAACATTGAGCCCTTTCGACAGCGCCGGAAGAATCAGCCCGACCATGAAGATGTCGTAACCGTCGATCACCATCGTCGCCCCCAGCAGCACGACGATCAGGACATGCAGCCACCGTAGCGGCTGATTGCTCATAAACGTTGCGACGTTCAGTTCCGTCGTCGTGCCCGTCGGGGTGCTGCTCATATCGTCTGTCTCCATTGTTCTCTTCTTTGCGCGGGATGCGGCTGCCTGCGCGCCTGCACCTGACCCATCCAGGTGCGTCGGCACAAGGCAACCTGATCGCCCGCGCGCGAGGCTGCGCGGACACGTTAGCGGATCGAACCAGACCACCACAATTGTTCATTGGGCTATGGCTGCATAGCCCGGACGCTATGACCCGACATGCCGATCGGTGAAATGGACGCATAGGGCATCCAGTTGCGTGCCGTCCGTTACAGCGTGCCGGGCGGTTTCGAGCAAGCGGCGCGCGGGATGTTCGCCGAGTATCCGCGATGCCTTGTCGGCGATGTCGTCAAAGGTGAAACGCTGCGATGGATCGCCGGCGCTGTCTTCCACGGTGACTTCGTACGTCCCGCCCGCAGCACGCACATGTACGCGTATTCGCGCTGGCCACTTCTCGGGATAAAGACCGTCGAGGGCTGCGTCAGCACTCACCCGCACGCGCGCAGCGAAAACGATAAGCTCGGGCGTCCAGCGCAAGCCATCGCGCGCAACATCGTCGAGCGAGGCAGGCTGCAACGCCGCGAGGGCAAGTTGCCCGCGCGCACTGACCAGGCTTGCCAGCCGTCCAGTCTCAGGCGGCTCGCGATCGAGCATCGCGGCATAGGCGGTCGGCACCGCAACCTCGATGGCATCGATATCGCCAACACGGACGCCGCCCGCAAGCAGCGCCCGCAATCCGTCGACTGCCGCCAGCACCTGCTTTGCAGCGGCGTGAGGCTTGACGCTGATCTGCAGGCGCGCGGGGGAATCGCCTTCGTGCGGAGCAAGCCAGCCAACATCGACATAATCACCGCCGATACGGCGCAGCCACGCATCGCTCAGCAGCATGGGATCGCCATCGATGCCATCCGCCGCCGCAAGCGCCGCGACGCAACCGGCACGCACCGCTTCCCCAAACAGCAGCCAGCGGCCTGGGCGCTGCCCCACCGTGCGGCCGATCGGCGGCGGCGTTTGCGCCGCGGCCAGCGCGAGCGCATGTTGCATCCGTTCCGGCGACAAGCCAAGTAGCCGTCCCGCGGTGGCCGCCGCGCCAATCGGAGCCGCCAGATAGCTGGGCCACCAACCCCGCGCGAGTAGCGACACACCGCCCAACGCGCGTGCAAAACGGATCGACAGTTCCTCGCCGACGAACATCGCATCGGCAAAACAGGCCGGCGACGCTTGCCGCGCGTACGACGAACGCATCACCAGTGCTGCCGGCAATACGATCGCGCTCGGCGTGACCGCACTGGCCCGATGGATATCGTCGATTTCAGTCAGCCGCATCGTTGCTGCGAGGCTCGCACACATAGCGAGCGGACCGCCGTCGGCGCAAGCGGTAAAGCGTTGCAAGGCCCGACCTTCTGCGCTTGCCGCGCCTGCCAGCAAAGCGATCACCGAATCGGCGAGCTGCAGGCCGATCGCATCACGATGCCGCTCGCTTGACGCGGACGCTGCGAAACGCGCGAGCTCTTCGATCACAGTCGACACGGCCGGCCCGCTCACGAAACCAGCATCGTGCTATGACTTCCCGCCGCGCCGACTGCTAACGGCACGCTGCCGCGCCACGGCCCATCCGGTAACTCGAGCTCCGCCGACAACACCGCGAGGCTACCCGCGCGCAGCGCCAACACAGGAGGCCGATCATGCGCGGCCACTACCGAAAGCGGATACATGCCCACGCAAGCTTCGAGTGTCCAGGCGTTGACCTTGCCGCTCGCGGGAGCGTCTGCCAAGGAAGGCGACGTTTGACCAGCGTTGATCGACGACGCAGTCTGCGCAAGCCACTCCGCCGCCGACTTCCATGAGGAGGGCGTGTCATTCGCCGCGACACAGCGGTTCAAACGCACCCAGCTTCCTTTGTACGCAACCGAAAGCTCCACCGCGTAACGCTCGCCCAACGGCATATCGCGCTCCATGCGCCGCAGCGTCGGGATCTGTGCAAAATCCGGCGCGATACGCAGCAACACTTCTTCAGCGCCCAACCTGCGTGCTGCACCCTCGACGGCCGCCAGCACCTCCGATGCACGCACCGCCTTGGCCGGAATCGCGCGTAGAGCAACTTCGCCGATTGCCGTTGCTCGTCTGGCGAGATCGAGTTCAGCCTGATCCGGCGTAAGTCGCAGCGCAGCATAGATGTCGCTGACTTCGACCAGCACGTCCGCACCCAATGTATTCACAAGCGGCTCGCCCACGGACCACGGCAACGCATCCAGACCAATCACGCCGATGCGCAATTCCGCTGTGTCTTTTCCTGTGGCAACCAACCGTTCACGCAAAAAAGCACCCGCATTGTCCCCAAGCCGCGGCGCCGCGACGACTTCGGCGAGATGCGCCACTTCACGAATCCACGGATGCACCCGCGCCGTCAGCGCGGCGAGCAGCGTCGGCGCGCCGTGCGGAAGCACGACTGCCAGCGCTTCGCTCCAATACGGCACAAAGTGTGTAAGCCACTGCACCGGCGCGGGCTGCGCGAACGACGTATAAGCCAGCACCGCATCCAGCCGGGCCGTCTGCATCGCCTGCTGCAACCGCGCTACGCGCGCGTCCAAAGTCGCTTGCGGAACCTCTTCCCGTGACCAACTAACCAGTCCTCGACGCATAGTTGTCTCCTCCTGCAAGTGCCGGCGTTTACGCCGGCACAGTGAACAGATCGCGCGGCGTCCTCGTGAGGACCTCGCATCCGGTGGCCGTGACGCGCACCATATCGCCCAGCACCATGTACCCGACCTCCGGGTGATACGTGTTCGGATGCACGATCAGCGTCATATCGGGTTCAAGCACGAGGTCGACGTTTTCGAGCACATGCACGCCGTCGACAAACAAACCGACACCGTGGCCGCGAACCCGTGTATAGGCCGACGTTACATAGTCGCCAAGGCCGTGGCGGCGGAACACATCGTTCTGCGCACGCGCGACGTCGCCGTGCGTCGCGCCCGGCCGCACCGCGGCGATCCCCGCTGCAAGCGCTTCCTGATAGACCGCAAATGCACGTAGCTGCGCATCAGTCGGTTCGCCGACCACCAGCGTGCGGCAGATCTGCGCGTAGTAGCCGTCGACGCACGGCGTCAATTCGGTCGTCACCAGATCGCCGGCTGCGATGCGCCGTTCGCCCGGCGGATGCATGCCACGCACTTCGCGGCCGCCCGTGCCGAGAATGACGAAGTTTTCGGGGCATCCTTGCGCGCGAAACCACGCTTCGACTTCGGCGATCAGTTCGTATTCGCTGGTGCCGACGCGCGCGGCGTTCCTGAACACTTCGTAGCCCGCATCGGCGAGTGCGGTGGTGCGCGCTACCGCGTCCGCCTCAGCCGCGCTCTTGTCGACCATCAGCCGGTCGAACCATGCGGTCGTCGCGGCTATGTCTGCCCCGAGCGGGCCACGGGCAAGACGCGATGGCGCGACCGTCGGCGCCGCCATCGCCGCCTTCGAGGTGCCGCGCGCCGCAAGCCACGTCTCTGTTTCCGCCAGCGGCTGCGGCGACCACGACACCTGTACTGAAGAAGACAGCTCGGCGGCGAATCTCGCCGCTTCGGCGGGACTATCCACAAACAGGCGGAACGTGCCGTCGCGCCCGATGCAGGCGACTGCCTGTCCTTCCATCGGCGTCACGTCGAGCGCATAGCGCAGATACTCGCTGTGCCATGCGTCGCCCGGCACCACCAGCAGATCGACGCCCGCATCGGCCATCGCATTACGCAGCCGTTCCGAGCGCTCCTGACTAAGTTGCGCACTCATTGCGTCAACTCCTCTTGCCCAAGCGCGACGCCGTAGTCGCGCAACGCGCCGGCCGCGGTCACGTAGCCCTGTTGCAGGTCGTCTTCGATCCGTTCGCGCGCACGCTCCCGTGCCTCGCCGTAACCGCCGCCGCCCGCAGTCCAGAACGTGATGGTGTCGTTCGCGGCCAGCGCGATATTGCTTTCCTTCGTCACCGAACGCTCGGTGCCATCGTTGCGCCGGATCATTGCCGCGTTGCTCGCGCCCGGATTGCCGCCTTCAGCGCCCCACGGCGGTTCGATAATGCGTTCGAGATTGACGTTGACGGTGCTCTTCTGCAGCGCGCGATAGCGCAGCACGACGCCAAGCCCGCCGCGTTGGCGGCCAGCGCCACCGCTGTCTTCGCGCAGCTGATGACATTCGACGAGAAACGGATAGCGGATTTCCTGCAGCTCCACCGGCGTGTTGCGCACGTCGCCCTGGCAGATCGACACCGATGCCGATGCGCCGTCTTCTTTCGCGCGGCCACCCCAGCCGCCGCCGAAAATATTCATCAACACATAGCGCTCGTTGTTTTCTTCGCGCTGCCCGTAGAACGAGCAACCGCCCATATCGCCCTTGTGCGCGGCGGGCACGAAGTCGGGCAGCGCGAGCGACAGCGCGCGCAACAGCGTGTCGATCACGGTCGGCAATGCAATGCTCCATAGGCCGAGTGCTGCGGGCGGTCGCGCATTGAGCATGGTGCCTTCCGGCGAAATCAGCGTAAGCGCGCGGAAGCAGCCTTCGTTGACCGGTGCATGCGGCATCGTGATGCACTTGAACGCGACGCGCGCGGCAGACAGACCGCCCGAGTATCCCGAGTTCAGCGGACCCGGCACCTGCTCGTTCATGTCGGAGTAATCGATCGTCAGGTTCGAGCCTTCCACGACCACGGTCACCTTCACGCGCAACGGCACGTCGAGTCGACGACCATCGCTGTCGAGCCGCGATTCGGCGGTATAGACGCCATCGGGAATGCTTTGCACGACGGCGCGCGCTTCGGCTTCAGCCTGATCCCACGAAGCTGAGATGCAATCGCTCACGGTCTGCACCGTATAACGGCCATACAGTTCGGCAAGGCGGCGTCCGCCGAGTTGGCACGCGGCGATCTGCGCTCGGAGATCGCCCAGCGACGCTTCCGGAAAGCGGATGTTGTCCGAGATCATCTGCCACACGCCGTCATTGCGGCGGCCGGCGTCGTAGATCTTGATCGAGCGCATCTGGATGCCCTCGTGGAAGATCTCGTAGGTCTGCACGTTGCCGAAGCCGGTGCGCAAACCGCCGACGTCGGCCCAGTGCGCGCGGTTGGCCGCAAACGCCACTACCTTGCCTTCAAAGAAGCACGGCGTGTAGACGACGACATTGTTCAAATGCTGCCCGCACACGCCGGCGTGATTCATGATCACCACGTCGCCGGGCGCGAAGCCGTCCAGACCATAACGATCGATACCATCCTTGACAGCAATGCCAAGGTCCGCGAGAAAAATCGGTAGACCGCCTTCGTTCTGGCAGATCATCCGTCCTTCAGTGTCGATCAGGCCGCAGCAGAAGTCGCGTACTTCATAAATCATCATGTTGTACGCGGACTTGCACAGCGCGAGCGCCATCTCTTCCGCGTAGGCAATCAGCGAATTGCTGACCACTTCCAGCGTGATCGGATCCACCGCGGCGCGGCGCGGCGTCGGCATCGCGGCTTGCGCTTGAGAGGTTTGCGTGGTCTTCATTGCAGATTTCCTTCGGGCAGTTTGATGGACACCACCATGTGTCCGTGTTCGGTGATGCGGGCGACGTCGCCGGGGAAAATGACCGTGGTCGAATGCGGCTCCTCGATCACGGCCGGCCCTTCCACTTCGAAGCCCGGGGCCAGCGACGGTCGCCACAGGATGCGTGCCTGCAGCGGGCACTCGGGATCGTCGAAGATCACATCGCGCAGTTGCTCAGGCGGTGCTTGCTCGGCTTCGAATTTCGCGCCGATGAAACTGTCGATCGCGTCGCCGCGCGCGACCGTCGTGGTGAGTCGCAGGTTGACCACCTCGATGATTTCGCCGGAAGCCGAGTGCCCGTAGCGCTGGTCATGCAGTTCGTCGAAGCGCTCGCGCATCGCCGTGTTCGTGGGCGACAGCGCATCCGGTCCGGCGAGCGGCACCGTGATGCTGTGTTCCTGGCCGCGATAGCGCAGGTCCACCGCAAAGTCGAACTGCGCGGCGTGATCTTCGAGTTCGTCTTCGCTTAGCTGGCGTTTGGCCGCTGCGGTGAGTTCGTCGAATGCCGCAAGCACGGTCTGCTGATCGAGCTTGCCCAGCACGCCCACCAGCGTGCGCACCAGGTCCTGGCGCCACGGCGCGAGCAGCATGCCCATCGCGGAGAAGTTGCCCGGCAGCTTTGGAATCACCAGCGTCGGGATGTAGATTTCCTTGCACAGCGCAACTGCGTGCACCGGCCCCGCTCCACCGAAGGCGATCATCGCCGTATCGCGCGGGTCGACGCCTTTACGCACCGATACAGCACGCACCGCAAGCGCCATCGCCGAGTCGGCAATACGCACCACGCCCATCGCTGCTTCGTTCGCGGACAGGTTGAGCCCTTCACCAACGTTTTTCACCAGTGCCCGTTTCGCGCCATCGATATCGAGCGCCATGCCGCCGCCCAGAAAGCGATCCGGGTTCAGGCGCCCAAGCACGACGTTGGCGTCAGTGATGGTCGGCTCCGTGCCGCCGCGGTTGTAGCACACGGGGCCAGGCGCGGCGCCCGCGCTTTGCGGGCCGACATGCAGGCCGCCCGACTTGTCGCGCCACGCGATGCTGCCGCCGCCCGTGCCGACTTCGACGATCGATACGACCGGCAACTGCATCGGCTGACCCGTCGCATAGCCGCCGATGTAATAGCCGTCTTCGATCGCGGGAATGCCGTCGGTGATCAGCGTCGCTTTCGCGGTCGTGCCGCCCATATCGAAGCCGATCGCCTGACGGATGCCCAGCAGTTTCGCGACGTGACCTGCACCGATCATGCCGGCCACCGGACCAGACTCCATCATCGACACCGGTTCTACTGCAGCATGCGCGAGCGACATGCTGCCGCCGTTGGAGCGCATGATCTGGATCGCGCCGCTAAAGCCGCGTTCGTCCAGATGCGACTTCAGCGTATGCAGATAGCGCCGCACGCGCGGGCCGACATAGGCATTGAGCGCGGTGGTCGACGTGCGTTCGTATTCGCGAAATTCGCGCAGGATTTCATGCGACAGCGTGACGAACAGATCCGGATACGCATCGCGCAGAATGCGGCCCGCCGCGAGTTCATGCTGCGGATTCGCGTAAGAGTGCAGAAAGCAAACCGCTACCGATTCGATACCTTGCGCAACCAGTTCCGCGCCCAGCGTTCGCACAGCCTGCTCATCGAGCGGCATCAGCACTTCGCCTTTGGCGTTCAGCCGTTCGCTCACTTCAAAACGCAGATTGCGCGGAATCAGCGGCTGCGGGCGTTGAAAATGGATGTCGAACGCATCGGGCCGATTGCCGCGGCCGATCTCGTAGACATCGCGAAAGCCTGCGGTAGTGATCAACGCGGTGGCGGAGCCCTTGCGTTCGAGCACCGTGTTGATCGCCATCGTCGAGCCGTGCAGGAACTCGTCGAGTTCGCCCAGTTCGGTGCCCGCGAGCTCGAGCGCCGTTGCTACACCTAGCGTGGGATTGGCCGGGGTGGTCAAGGTCTTCGCGAGCAACAGCTCGCCGCCCCGATAGCCCACCAGGTCCGTGAATGTCCCGCCTATGTCCACACCTACTTGATTCATCGCATATCCCAGGTAGTCAAAATTTTGTGTTCCGGCATAGCTAAGTGCCGCAGAACAAGGAATGACCAACGGTGTGTGTCTCCTTCGTCTTTTCTTGTCCTGTGGGCAGACATTAAGGGACCGCGACGCAGCCAGGCAATCCGCCATAGGCCTATGGATTCATAGTAAGATCGCTATGACTTATCGCAGATGGAGGGCGGACAGATGTTGCCGGTAACCTTGCGCGGGCTGCAGGTATTCGTAGCCGTAGTGGATTCAGGCGGCTTCGGCGCAGCAGCGTTGGCGCTCAACATCACGCAGCCTTCCGTCAGCGTTCATATACGTGAGCTGGAATCCAAACTAGGCGGCGCGCTGTTCGAACGTCGTCCGGGTGTCAGCCCGCAACTCACGGCCGCAGGTCAAGCGTTCTATGCTTACGCACTTGAAACGCTTGAACGCACCTCGGCAATTTCCGCCGATCTCAAGAAAAGTAAACGTAAGCTGCGCTTTGCAGCTCAGCGTTTTGTCGCCGATTCGCTGTTGTTTAAGGCCTTGGGCGAGTTTTCCGCCGAGTTTCCGCAAATCGAATTGATTGCCCTTGCCGGCACGTTCGAGGAAGTACATACGCTTTGTTCGCGCGGGCAGGTCGATGTCGGGTTTATGCTTAGTCGCGGCGACGTACCGGGTTTGTCCAGCGAATCGTTGGGGCGTTACCGGTTGGCGTTCATCGCTTCGCCGAATCATCCGTTAGCGAATAAAAGCAATATCAGCATTCGCACGCTGGCCCAACATCCGTTCGTGGTGGCCTACGATACTTCTTACTTCGGCCGTACGATCGCCAGCATGCTGCGCGCGGCCGGCATGCCCGAGCCGAATGTCGCATCGCAGGCGCAGGAAATGAGCATGGTGCGCAATATGGTGATCGCGGGAATCGGCATCTCGTGCTCGTTGCGGCGTGCGGTGCAGAAAGATATCGCGGCGGGCACGATCGTCGAACTCGATGTGGATGTCGAACCGATGCACCTGATGCTGCACTACGTGCGCAACCCGAAATCGGACATGCCGGAAATCGATCGGCTTGTAGCGATGGTGCGGCAGGCGGAGACTGTGCACGCGTAGCGTGTGCTGCAACATTCGGTTCACGAGCCGTGCATGGATGGCACGATGCGCTGCGTGTTGCGCGAGCTCATGTGAACGGCCCACGCGGCAGCAGCTGAACCGAGCATCGGCAGCGCGCCGATCGCAAAGAAACTTGCTGTGCTTGAACCCATCGTCAGTGCCAGGCCGCCGATGGTCGGACCGACCACCGCGCCGATGCGGCCCACGCCGATGGCCCAGCCTAAACCCGTAACCCGCACACTCGTTGGATAGCAGGTCGCTACCAGCGCATCCGACGCGCCGACGCCACCGATCACGCAAAATCCGACCACGAAGATCAGCACGGCAAGCAGCGGAACATTCGTTCCCACCAGCCCGATGCCCACGATACCGACGAACGCGACGACGAACGTGATCACCAGCACAAGGAACGGCGCATAACGATCGACGAAGCGCCCCAGCAACACGTTGCCGACCGTGCCGCCGAGCTGATAGCCGATCGTGACGGTTGCCGCGATTTCCAGCGGCAGGCCGGAATCGCGCAGCATCGTCGGCAGCCAGCTCGACAATAGATTGAGATCGAGCAATACCATGAAGGTAATGGCCCACAGCAGCAGCGTCATGCGCGTGCGGCCATCGTTGAACAGTTCGCGAACCACGAAGCCAGTGGTCTTTCTTTCAGTCATCACGTACGTCGCGCGGCCATCGGGATCCGTGCCGGGTGCGATGCGGCGCACGTAGGCAGCGAGACGCTTGCGATGCTTTCCCGTCGACGCGAGATAGCGCAGCGATTCGGGCAACAGCAGTGCAAGCACCACTGCAAGCACCAGCGGAATCACACCACCGATCAGGAACACGACCTGCCAGCCGTGTTGCGCAATCAGCCGCGCGACGACCCAACCGCCTAGCGCCGCACCGATCGAAAAGCCGCAGAACATCACCATGGTTGCCGTCACGCGAACGCGCGACGGCATGTATTCGCTGGTCAGGGCCAGCGCATTGGGCATCGCACCGCCGAGCCCGAAACCAGTAACGAAGCGCAACACGATCAACCAGCCGATGGACGACACCGACATCGTCGCCAGCGATAGCAGGCCGAAAGCGACGCAACTGTAGATCATCACCGGGCGTCGTCCGAACCTGTCCGCAAGCGGACCGACCACCATCGAACCGAGCATCAGGCCGATCTGGCCGGCGGCGAACGCCGGCGTCATCGCCGAGCGGTCGATGCCCCACGCCTTGATCAGCGCGGGGGCGACATAGCCGATCGCCATCGTGTCGAAGCCGTCTACCAGCAATGCAGCGGCGCATAAGGCGGCAACGAAAATCTGGAAGCGGCCCAGCTTGCGCTCATCGATCAGCGCTTCGATATCGATCGGGTGCTCGTGTGTCATGGGGGGGCGTGCTCGAGTGAAGACGTCGGAGCTGGAGAAAAAACGCTCGCGCAGCACGGATGTCGTGCTGCGCACCTGAACTCTGCTGCGCTGATTCAGATCGGTTCAGGCAGCGTTCGACATACTCGTCTCCGGCAAGCCGAACAAACGCCGCGCGTTACCGTAAAAGATCTTCTGCTGATCTTCTTTCGAAACGCCGACTTCTTCGAACAATTGCAATGCCGTAGCCGGATCCCAGCACGGATAGTCGCTGCCGTACATCACGTGATCCGCGCCGTAAAACTCGATCGCATAGCGGATGCCCATTTCGTGCGGCGACACGGTATCGGTGTACATCCGCTTGATGTACGTGCTGGGCGGTTTCGGCAGCCTGGCAGCCTTGGCGTTCTTGTCCATGCGGCCTGCCTGGTAGGGCAGTGCACCGCCGGTGTGCGAGATGATCACCTTCAGTTCCGGATACCGCTCCATGATTCCCGACAGCACGAGCCGGCACGCCGACACACTGATATCGACGACGCGCCCAAGGCTCAAATACAGTGCGCCGTCATAGCCATCGAGAATATCCGGGAAAATCGAATCGGTCGGATGCAGGAACAACGGCACGCCGAGCTTCTCGATGTGCGCATAGAAAGGCTCGAGGCGCGCTGCGTCGATCCGGTCGAGCGAGCCGACGCTGCCGGGCAGATTGACACCGATCAGGCCGAGCTTGCCGATCGCATGGTCCACCACTTCGATCGCGACCGCGGTGTCGCGCAGCGGCACCGCAGCGCTCGCCCACAAGCGGCCCGGATAGCGACGCTGCGCGCCAGCCATTTCCTCGTTCCACAGCATCGCGGCCGCGCGTCCTTCTTCCACCGGCAAATCGGAGAAATGCAGCGAGAAAGGTCCAGTCGAGCAGATCACGTCGACTTCATAGCCGAGCCCGTCCATATGCGCCATCTGCCGATCGAGATCGAACCACTCTTGCCCCAGATTGAAACGCGCCGTGCCGCCTTCCTGCCGCCAATACGTATAGCCGCCCTTGCCGTTGGACTGCGCGCGCGGATAGCCTTCGCGCGTGCACAGTGCTTCGAAGACCGAGCGCGGCCACCAGTGAAAATGAGAGTCGAGAATGCGCATGATTCATCTCCGTTAAGCCACGTCCGCGAGGAGCGTGACGTTGAATGAAATGCCGGTGTGGTGTTCCGCGGTCAGAACCGCTCGTTGATGCCGATTGCGACACCGGTCTGATTGGTTTGTCCGCTTGTGATTGCGTTGCCCTTAAAGCGGGTGTTGTCGACCTCCGCATACAAGGTCGTCCGTTTCGAAAGCTGGTAAGTGATGCCTGCCATCAGCAGGGTTTTCGAACCTGTCTTGCCTGCGGTGTCATAGTCGGTGCGATAAAGCGCATCCGTCAACGCGAATGCCGCGTTGAACGAATAGACCGTGCCGATCCACAAGTCGCGCGTGGAGTGATCGCCACCGTGAGCGTCCTGCCAATCGCCGATATAACCAGCGGCCACGCGCAAGTCGCCGACCCGATAGTCGCCGCCCGCCGTCAACTGGTTGCGGTTCAACCCCGGGCCGCCGAAATCGTCCCATTGCGTGTAAGCCATGCCGATGCGCGCGCCGCCGATCCTGTAACTGGCGCCGCCCGCCAGCGCGGTGTTGGTCTTGATGCTGCCCGCCGTGCCGCCTGGCATGTATTCCGCGCGTGCCGTCAGATTGCCGAAATTGCCGATGTACTGAATATCGTTGTCGAAGCGGTCCGACGACGTGCCGACGATATCTTTTGAAATCGGCGTGATGGGGAGATAGCGAAAGCTGAACGGGTCATAGCTCGACACGGTGCGCGCGCTGACCGAGAACTGCCGGCCGACGTTCACGCCGCCCCAGGGGCCGCTCAAACCGACCGTCGCTTCGCGTGTGAATAGTGCGCCTGGCGTGCCTAACGCACCTGTGCCGCCATCGAACGCGGACTCCAGCCGGAAGTGCGCCTGAAGCCCATCGCCGAGATCTTCCGTGCCGATCACGCCAAAGCGATTCGATTCGAGCAAGCCCTTTCCTCCTGTGCTCAGTAGCCCGTCGCCGGCACTATCCGCGTGCGTCAGATAGCGAAGATTGCCATCAAGAGAACCGTAAAGCGAGACGGACGTCTGCGCGCAGGCGATGCCCGGCGCAGCCGCCAACACTATGAGTGTTGCGGTATTCATCGAGAAGCGCACTTCCTTGTCTCCAGTTTTTTTAGTCGGCTAGTCGCGTCGCGTGCATGCGCAAAACCGTTGGGCTGATGACGCAATGTAACCATCAGCAGCCGTGCCAAACAATTGCCGAGGGAACTATGCGTTCATAGCGCCAAGGCTATGAGTTGAGCGACAAAGCGCAGCCGCGGTTGGCTGCGCTCTTTGAGCGAGACAGGAGTTTAGGCAGGAAGTGTTGCGTTCGACCGCCTTGCTTAAGCAAAGCGGGCAATCAAGTTATCAATTGATCGCTTCGTAGGGCAAGCCGACATAGTTTTCGGCAATCGTGCGCATCCCGGCATCGGACTCGGTGAAGTACAGCAGGTCGACGTGCTGCATTTGCGCACTGAACGCATCGGCGTCGGGAAAACGATGCAGCAGTGAGGTCATGAACCATGAGAAGCGCTCAGCGCGCCACACGCGCTTGAGGGTCAGCTCGGAATACTTCGTCAACAGGTCGATGCGTCCGTCTTCATAGACGCCGCGAAGAATGCCATATAAGGTCCGAACGTCGCTTGCGGCGAGGTTCAATCCTTTAGCGCCCGTTGGCGGGACGATGTGTGCAGCGTCGCCAAGCAAAAAGAGGCGGCCGTATTGCATCGGTTCCACCACGAAGCTGCGAAGCGGGGCAATGCTCTTCTCAAGCGAGGGACCGGTGGCGAGTTGCGCCGCGACATCGTGAGGCACGCGGGTTCTGAGTTCCTGCCAGAACCGCTCGTCTGACCAGTTTTCAACGGTCTCGGTCAAAGGCACCTGCAGATAGTATCGGCTGCGCGTGTTAGAGCGTTGACTGCATAGCGCAAACCCTCGCTCGTGGCTTGCGTAAATCAGTTCGTGGCTAACGGGAGGCGTGTCGGCAAGCAAGCCGAGCCAACCGAAAGGGTAGACGCGTTCATAAACCTTTAGTACGTCCGCGGGAATGGCCTTGCGCGACGCACCATGAAATCCGTCGCAGCCCGCGATGTAGTCGCAATCGAGCCGGTATGCTTCGCCATCTTTCTCGTAGGTGATATAAGGCTCTGCGGTCGCGACATCGTGCAACGCGACATTGGCCGCTTCGTAGACAGTGTGAGCGCCGGAGCTTGCCCGGGCTTCCATCAGATCTCGCGTCACCTCGGTCTGGCCGTAAACCATCACGGTCTTTCCACCGCTCAGCTTTTTCAGATCGACCCGTACGCGGCGGCCATCGAACGCGAGTTCGATCCCCTCGTGAACCAACCCCTCGCGGTCCATGCGGGCACCGACGCCAGCCTCGTGCAGCAAATCTACCGTGCCTTGCTCCAGTAGACCGGCCCGGATGCGTCCAAGCACATAGTCAGGCGACTGACGTTCGAGGATGACGTTGTCGATGCCGGCCTTGTCGAGCAATTGCCCCAGCAGCAACCCTGCAGGGCCGGCCCCTATGATGGCGATTCTTGTCTTCATTGTCTGCTCCTCACATGCCGGGATATCTTCTGACATCCTCGTTTTCCGAAGTTGTATTTTTAGTAATATGGAGCGCGACAACAAGGCAATATTCCAAACTAAACTTGCACTTTTCGAAACTCCCGAAAAGTCGGCGGGCTTGCGATGGCTTCGAACATACCGGTATTCAAGCTGTATGGAGAGGGTGTCGGATGGCCGACTCCCGACCTGCTGCATTGCGAATCCATTCCGGAACGCAGCGGTCCGGCAAACTGGGAGATTCGCCAGCACAGGCATGCCGATCTTGGACAATTGCTCTACGTGCAGCGCGGGCTCGTGATCCTCGACGTCGAAGGCAAGGTCACGCGTATCGACAAACCCGCTATCCAGATCGTGCCGCCGATGCACGTGCATGGTTTTCGCTTTAGCAAGAATGTGGAGGGCTATGTTCTGACGGTCGCGCTTCCTCTGATCCAATGGCTTAGAGAAAACTTGCGTGACCTGCAGACGCCATTCCAGCACCCCGGCTGCTACGCGGTCGCGTCGGACAAGGCGTATATCGATCTTCTCTACGAAAAAATCACGCAGGAATACGCGGCGCCCGCTCCCGGCCGGGACCTTCTGCTGAGATCCCTGCTCAGTGCGTTGCTGATATGGGTGGAGCGACAGCACAGGGAAATGTATCAAGCCGCCGGCAACCTGGACCGCGCGGAATTTCACCTGGCCGCCTTTTCAACGTTGATCGAGCGGCACTACGCCGATCATTGGCCCGTCAGCCGGTTTGCGGACAGGTTGGGCATTTCTGCGGTGCAGTTGAATAATGTCTGCCGGCGCCTCGTCGGGCAAAGCGCGCTGGAGATTCTGCACCAGCGGGTGCTGCTGGAGGCGCAGCGCAACCTCACCTACACGACGATGGGCGTCGCGCAGATTTCCGATCGGCTTGGCTTTGCCGAACCCGCCTATTTCTCGCGCTTTTTTCGGCGGCTCGCCGGAACCACACCCAGACAGTTTCGCGATCAGTCGCGCGGTAGTCATCTGCCTTCAGCTTGAGCAAAGGCGTCGGCAATCATCCTGCATCGCTCGCATCACAACCCCTCCCGCACTTTATGCCAGGCGAGCTACCGCCCGTTGCGCATCTCACCTACAACTATGAACTGAGCTTTCACAAGCATTGCATCGCTTCGTGATGCATTTCAGTTCACAGCTCAGTTTGCAGCGTCCCCCTCCCGATCAGCATAAGACACGAACGAATAAAAGGAGCTGTCATGGTAAATCGCATTCCGGGCAAGTCGACGGTACTGGCATTGGCGCTAGCCGCTAGCGCAGCGGCATGCTCCACCGCCGCCACCGCACAAGACGACGACAATCTTACCCGCGGCGACGGCGGATCGAAAGGTCAACCCGTCAAGGTGATGATCATCTCGATGTTCGGCCCGGAAGGCCAGGTGTGGCTGGACCACCTGGGCCCGTGGCGCAGCATCACGGTACCCGGTTTGTCGCCGGACTATCCGGCCGTGCAATGCAACCGCCAGGACGTATGCGTGATGACGACCGGCATGGGGCACACCAATGCGGCCGCTTCGATCATGGCGCTGACCTTTTCTTCGCGTTTCGATTTGCGGCACACGTACTTCATGGTGGCGGGCATAGCCGGGATCGATCCACAGCAGGGGACCGTGGGTTCGGCGGCGTGGGCCGACTATCTGGTCGACTTCGGCATTCAGTGGGAGATCGATGCGCGCGAGATTCCGTCGAGCTGGAACACCGGTTATCTCGGCATCAACACGAAAAGCCCCAGCGACAAGCCGCCGCTCGACTACCGCACCGAAGTGTTCCAGTTGAACCCGCGCCTGACCGACGCGGCGTTCGCGCTGTCGCGCAACGTGACGCTGTCCGATGGCGCAGAGGCGCAGGCAGCGCGCGCCAGATTCAACTACGCGCCGGCCAACCGTCCGCCGGCTGTGATCCGCTGCGATACGCTGGCGGGGGACACGTGGTGGTCCGGCACGGCGCTAGGCGAACGCGCGCGGCAGTGGACCAGGATCCTCACCGATGGCAAAGGCACCTATTGCACGACGCAGCAGGAGGACAACTCGACGTATGAGGCGCTTAAGCGTGCGGCTGCGGATCATCGCGTGGATCTGCAGCGCGTTGCGGTGCTGCGCGCCGGCTCGGATTTCGATCGCCCGTACGCCGGCCAGACCAGCGTGGACAACCTGCTCAACTATGCGGCGCAAGGCGGCTTTACGGTCGCGCTGAACAATCTGTTCCTGGCGGGCAATCCGCTGGTGCAGGACATTGTGTCGCACTGGAGCGAATGGAAGGGCGGTGTGCCGCACCGCTGATTGAGCCGTTGCGGCCCAGCTAGCGGGTGTATCGGGTGAAGGCGTGTAACTGCGTGCGGCAATCCTCGCTATGTCGGACAAGGTCGCAACGTCACAAGGTTACAACGTCAGTTGCACGCTTCCTGACACAACGTCTTCATCCGTTGCACCATCGTGCTCGCTTCGTTGAGTTCCATTTTGTCGGTAAACAGTGCCGAAACACTCGACAATCGCACCGCGATGCCGGCGTTTTCCAGATCGTGTTGCGCGATCTTCAGCGCAAGCTGGCCGATCCGTACGCGCTCGAGCCAGTGCATCGTCGTCGAATTCTTGTTCAGCCATTGACGGCAGCAGTCGACCACGTGGTCGACTCGCCACTGCTCGGTCAGCGCATATGATGCCGCGGCAATCGCCACCAGAAAGCACAGCAGGTCGGCACGCGCGTTCGCAGTTTCAGTGAGTTCACGTTTCATGATGCCCGTTGCTCTTCGTTTCCTGTTCGTCATCAGCCTCAGCACTTATGGGCGTCCGGGCGGGAATCAACCCGCATAAAGCCAGCGCCGTGTCGCACAAGTCTACACCGCTGTCCGGCTGGGCCGTCGGCAAGCTGGCCAACCGGCGGCGGCAAGCGGGTATGCGCGATGCACGATCGCGGCCAGGCGGCGCGCGAGCAGCTTGCGTGCGTTCCGATTACTCTAAGGAAATTGCGTGGCGGCGCCGTTAAACCTGCAGCGCGTCAGGGCTGCGCCGCAAGCGCGAAGTTTCGTCGCGTCGCGTGGGCGTGGGTGCCGACACAGGCGTGGCGCGCGATCGACACCGCATCGGTGTGCGACACCCTGCGCGCCGATGTCATTTTGATGAACCGCGTCGAATCACTCTTCAACTGTGAGGTCCCGCAATAATGCTGAAAACCGTCCTGGCAGCCGCGCTCGCTGCATCGGTGCTGCTGAGTCTGCCGACCACCGCCGAGGCCCACCAGCGCATGCAGTGCCGAAAGGTCTGGGTGCACGGCCATCTGGTGCGCCGCTGCCGTCCGTTGCCGCCGCGGCACCGTCATCCTCATCACCGGCCGCCGTCGCATCGTCCGCCGCCGCCGCACCGGCCGCCGCCGCCGGGACATCGGCCCTGACGTCGCGCGACCGGCGCCGCTGGGTCGCAAGGCTCAACCGCGCGGAAACTCAAGCGTAAATCGCGTCACGCCGTCACCACTCGCGGCGTGCCACTTCCCGCCGTGCAGCATCATGATGCTGCGCACGATCGAAAGCCCGAGCCCACTCGATTCCGCCGAGCGCTGCCGCGATTCGTCGACACGATAGAAGCGGTCGAACAGCCGTTCGAGATGCTGAGGCGCAATCGTCGGTCCGCGATTTTCGACGTACACGGTGGTGCTCTGCGCCCCTTGCTGCGCAACCATCGAAATGGCAGTGCCCGGCTCGGCATAGCGCACCGCATTGGCTAGCAGATTCGCAAGCGCGCGGCGCAGCAACAGCGCATCGGCGTACACGTCGCCATCGCCGCGCCACTCGATACGCACGCCGCGATCATCGGCGAGATCTTCGAAGTATTCGGCCATCCGCTCGAATTCGTCCGCTACCGGCAGCAGCTTGCGTTCGATCGCATGGTCCGCATGTTCGGCGCGCGCGAGGAACAGCATGTTGTCGATCATCTTCGACATGCGCTGCAGTTCCTCGAAATTCGAGCCCAGCAGGCGCTGGTAATACGCCGGCTCGCGAGTCTGGCTCAAACCCACTTCGGTTTGACCGAGCAGGTTGCCGATCGGCGTGCGCAGATCGTGCGCCATATCGGCCGACACCTGCTTGAGTTGCGTGAAGCCGCGTTCGAGCCGGTCGAGCATGCCGTTGAACGCGCCGATCAGCGCATCGAGTTCGCGCGGTGCGTCGCGCCACTCGATGCGCGTCGACAGGTTGCCCATGCCGATCGATGCGGTTTGCGCGGCAAGCCGCTGCAGCGGCTGCATGCCGCGCCGCGCGAGCACGTAGGCGATCAGCGCGGCAAGCACGGCTGCAAGCGTCGCGAACAGCAGGATCTGATTGCGGTACTCGCGCAGCATGCGCGTGCGCTCGGTCATCAGCCGGCCTGAGATGATCTGCAGTTCGCGCTGCCCGCGCAACCCTTGCGCGGTGGCAGCGACGTAGATGAACGGCGTGCCGTCGGGCTCGGTTGCATGATGAACGGCGTCCAGCGAAAGCGCGGCATCCGGCGGCACCGGTGCGACGTTGGGAATCGCGGTGTCGCCCGGGTTCACGACGATCAGCGGCGCTTCGTCCGGATAGCGCACCACCAGTAGCGATTCGGTGTTGCCCAGCATGTTGGCAAACAGATGCGGCTTGTCGTGGATCAGATCGCGCGCGTCGATATCGCTCATCAAGGTACGGATCTGATCGACACGCGTGACGAGCGCGCCGTCGTCGCGTATCACCAGTTGTTGTTCGAGCCGGCGGTACAGCACGTAGCCGATCACCGCCATCGAACCGAAAGCGAGCAGCGCGAACAGCAGCGCGAGGCGCGTGGTCAGCGACAGGCGCTTCATGCTTCGTGCTCGAAACGGTAGCCGACGCCGTGCACCGTATGAATTAACCGGGCGTCGAATGGTTCGTCGATTTTCTGCCGCAAGCGGCGCACCGCGACATCGACGACGTTGCTGTCGCTATCGAAGTTCATGTCCCACACGCGCGACGCGATCAGCGCACGCGACAATACCTGCCCCGGGTTTTGCGCGAAAAAGTGCAGCAGGTTGAATTCCTTGTTGGTGAGCGTGATGCGCGTGCCGCCGCGCTCGACGCGCCGCTTCGGCACGTCGATGCGCAGGTCGCCGATTTCCAGCACTTCTTCCTGCTTCTGCGGCTGCCCGCGACGCAGGATGATACGGATGCGCGCAAGCAGCTCCGCGAACGAGAACGGCTTGACGAGGTAATCGTCGGCACCGAGATCGAGACCCTTGAGGCGGTCTTCGAGCGTGCCGCGCGCGCTGAGAAACAGCACCGGCGTATTGCTGCGCGCACCGAGTTTCTTCATCACGGTCCAGCCGTCCATCTCCGGCATCATCACATCGAGCAGGATCAGGTCGTAGCGCATCTCCTGCGCCATATGCAAACCGTCGATGCCGTTGGCGGCCACGTCGACCACATAGCCCGCTTCGGTCAAACCGTTTTGCAAGTACTCGCCGGTTTTCGTTTCGTCTTCGATGACCAGAATTCTCATATCGCTGCTTTTGCGTTTGTCGTGCCTTTGGGGGGGGGGCGTAAGGGGCATCAGGCTACCAGCGGAAAGCGGCCGGCGCATCCCGCAGGATGCACCGGCCGCTACGCACGACGAGCGCTAAGCTTCGGGCGTCGTCACGACCGCTTACTGGCCCGATTGCTGCGCCGCCTGTTCGATCAGCGCCGCCACTTCCTTGATGATCTTGTCCGCCTTCGCGACCATATACCAGCTCGGCTTGGTGTTCCATGCCGGATCGGGAATCGGCGCGGTAAACACCGAGGCCGCAGTCGGCATTTGCGCCTGCGCTTCGAATTCTGCCTGCGCGCGCGGCAGGTCGGCGGCAAAGTCCGCCGGATAATCGGCCGGGTTCAGGTACAGGAAGTTGTCCGGCGTCTTCACCACGGCTTTGGTCGAATTCGGGTATTTCTTGCCATTGCCTGCCTCGGTTTCACCGACATCGATGGCATGCGCTGCGATATAGACCAGCGATTTCACGTGCGCATCGTTGCCGGCTTCGGTGATGATCGCGCCGCCGTAGCTGTGGCCTACCAGCACGCACGGCCGTCGAGGCTGGCCAGCACGCGTTTGGTGGCGGTGACGTCTTCGTCGAACGAGGTCAGCGGTTCCTGCACCAAGGTCACCTTATAACCGTCGTGCGTAAGGATTTCGTAAACATGGCGCCAGCCGGCCTTAGTCCGGCATCACGTCAATTGGTTTGGGGGACAACGTGATGGCAAGTCTAATAAGCGCGCGCGAACGGCGCGGTTACCCGGTCATTACAAAAAAATGACGAGAAAAGCGCAACGGGAAAAGCGGCCGCGTGGGCGGCCGCTCGGGCGGACCTCGCTGCCCGCACAATCTGGCACGGCGGGGCGAGACCGCATTAGATGCGGTAGCGCGGGCGCGTAGATGCGCCCGGCTGCGGCTTATGCGTTGGCTAGTGCTTGCGCTTGGCGGAATCCTTCACCGCTTCCTTCATGTCGCCAACGTCCTTGCGCGTCTGGCCGACCTCTTGCTGGATGTCGCCCTTCAGTTCACGTGCAGGGTTGTCGGTCGCGCGTCCCACTGCCTCGTTGACCTTGCCCTTAACCTTCTCAACGGTACCCTTCACTTGATCCTTGTTCATCGCGGCTCTCCAAAGTGGACGACACATGCCGTCGCAGGTACTTGAGCATGTGGCGGGCCTGAGCTGGCCGGATCGATTGTGCGAAGCAGCATACGAAGTACTTCGCGCGTAGCGTGCGATCTTGCTGCACTCCGTGCAAAGAAGCCTATCGTATGGAATGCGGCTTGCTAAAATAAGCTTTATGGAGGGAGACAATATGGCAGTGATCCTAATTGTCGATGCCGACACCCATCTGCTGAGCACGCTCGGCCTCTTCATTGCGGCAGAAGGTTACGTGGTGCGTACCGCCACGAACGGCATCGAGGCCCTGAATCTCGCGCGTGCGAGCCGTCCCGATGTGCTGGTATCCGACGCGCGCACGCCGGGTATCGGGGGTGCGGACCTGGTGCGCGAGATGCGCCGGGACCCTGTATTGTCTACCGTGCCGGTGATCCTGACTTACAACAGCGCACTGCCGCCGCGAGTGCGCGTCTACCGTTTTATACGCAAGCCGCTACGGTATGCGAAGCTTTTGAAAATCTTGCGACGCGCGGAGCGTTTTTGCGCGAAGCAGCGCGTGCGCGAACGGCCCGGTAACTGGCGCCTCGTGCGGCGCGATCCTCTTCACGGTGTACATCACGGCGCCGCCCGCGAACTGAAGCACGAGCCGAAGCCAGGTTAAGCGGGTACGAGCAGCGGGTACAAGCAGCGAGTATGAGCGCAATCGCGACGCGCGGTTGTATTCGCGTATACGCGCGGCGATTGCGCTGCCGTGGCAGTTCTTGCGGCAACGCTTCGCGCAACCCCGTCAGGACGCTTCCCGCTGCGAGACACCTGAATCAAAAAATCTCAATGTCGCTCACCAGGCAGCGAATGCAGCAGCGCCGGCACGCTCACATCCTCATCCAGTTCGGGCCAATACAGTTGCTGGCGATCCAGCGAGATCGCGAAATGCGCCCGTTCGTCTGCCGTCGCGGCTTCGAGCACAGGAAACCAGCGCAGCGGAAACTCCACCGCCTGACCGTCGGATAGCTGAAGAAACAGATGCGCGCTATCGAAGCGCACATCGACTGCGTTCGCAAGCATGGCGGCCTCCCAAATAAGGATTGCTTCTACACGATAGGTAGCGTCGCGCCGCGCTGCAAGCCGATCGCGCATATCCCGATGCGGGCGGCGATGCGGGCAGCAATCACCGCTTCAGCCACATGAAATTCCGCGCTCGTCTGTGTACATTGCCCGCCAATCACAAGACGAATTCGGACTGCTGGCATAATTCGGGCGCCTCGTCCCTCGCGACGGGCAGCGTGTGCGGCTATCAAGGAACCGACTTGCGGCGCCGTAAACGCAGAGATCACCGTCCCTTTTCCGACGGGACGGAAAAGTAACGCCGAATGCGGTAGACCATGCCAGCCAGGCCGTTTATGTTCAATTTCCTCCTTGAGACGCCGGCTTCAGGCAACGGCCACGTCACCGCATCGATTCGCGCGTCGCTGCTGTCGACGCTATTCGAGAACACGCGCCCGCTGTTTATGTCGGGTTTGTCGAGTCTGTTCGTCGCGGCAGTCGCATGCGTGCGGCTGCACCAAACGTGGACGTGGCTGTGGCTCGTGGCCGAAGTGGTGTTTCTGAGCGCCCGGATGGGCATCGCATGCCTCTATGTGGCACGCAATCGCGTGGCGCCGGTTCACCCCGGGCCATGGGCCGCACGTTATGCACCGATGTCGCTGCTCGCGTGCCTGACCTTCGGCCTCGGCACGATGGCCAGCATCATCTCGTCCGATACCGAACTGGCCTTGCTCTCATTGATGGTGACCGCGGGTATTCTGGGCGGCATCGCGTCGCGCAATGCGGCGCTGCCGCGTCTGGCGATCATGCAGATCTTCATCGGCACGATTCCGATCGGCATCGGTGCGCTGCTCGCGCCGCGTGGTGGCGCATGGATTCTGGTGCCGCCGCTGTTCGCGTATCTGGCTGCGATGGTGTCGGTGGTGCGGCGCCATTACGAGGGCCTGGTCGCGTTGATGACCGCCGAGCAGCGGCATGCGGAACTGGCGGCGCGCTTCGATGCGGCGTTGACCCATATGCCGCACGGACTGTGCACGATCGACAGCGTCGGCAAGGTGATCGTCGCGAACCGGCGCGCAGCGGAACTGTTCGGCGCGACGGTCGAAATGCTGCGGCTGAACGTGCCGCTGCCGGAGTTCATCGGGCACGTCGGCGTTGCGAAGTTCGGTGAGACGCTCAGAAAGCAGATGGTCGAACGTTGTACCGCGTGGCTCGAGGGCGAGCGCGGCGCGCTCGATCTGCAACTGGACGACGGCCGTCAGCTCGAAATGACGCGTAACCCGGTGCCGGACGGCAGTGCGGTGATCATCATCGAGGACGTGACCGAGCGTCGGCAGTCGGAGGCGAAAATCCTGCATCTGGCGCGGCACGATCCGCTGACCGGGCTGCCGAACCGGCGCGACCTGTACGAGCGTCTCGAGCAACTGCTGGCCAAGCCGGCCGCCGGCGCGGCGCCGGAGGTCGCGCTGATGTACCTCGATCTGGACGGCTTCAAGCAGGTCAACGACCGCCTGGGCCACCATGCCGGCGACGAAGTGCTGACCACCGTTGCAGGCCGCCTGAAAGGAATGCTGTGGACTGGCGAATTCGTCGCGCGGCTGGGCGGCGACGAATTCGCGCTGGTGCTGGAGAACGGCACGTCGGCCGCCTGCGAGGCGCTCGCGCCGCGCGTGATTCGCGAGCTGGCGAAGCCTTACATGCTGTCCACTGGCGAAGGGATCAGCATCGGCACGAGTATCGGCATCGCGTTTGCGAAAAGCGGCGAGTCGATCGAGCAGCTGCTAAAGCGTGCGGACGTCGCGCTGTATGACGCGAAGGAAGCGGGCAAGGGCGTGTTCCGTTTCGCGTCGCCGGCGTGCGACGAGGGCAGCGGATCGGGCGTACTCAAGCGCTGGCCGATGCCTTGACGATGCCGTAACAATGTCTGAAGCCGCGCGCGTCGGCTTTCTGCGTGGAGTTTCGTGACCGGCGAAGCGGGCAACGCATTGCCTGAATCAGCCATGATTCGTCTCCGTTTGGCGATGCACGCTAGCGTCGGGCATCATGTGGGGTGCAGCAGTATGCGAAGTCCTGCCAACTGCCGCAAAATAGCCCGACCACAGATAAACAAGGAGACGTCATGGGACAGCGGAGCATGCCTGACGGCGCGCTGGGTCATGTCATCAAGCAGATTGAAAGCCGGCTGCTCGAGCGCGATTTGCAGCCGGGGGCGCGTTTGCCTTCCGAGCGGGCGATGGCCGAATCGTTCGGCGCGTCGCGCTCGACGGTGCGCGAGGCGATCCAGCGGCTGGTGGCGCGCGGCACGCTGGAGACGCGGCGCGGCAGCGGCGTGTTTGTCAGCGCTGCACAGCATGCGTTGCACGCGATGCCCGATGCGATGGCGATCTGGCTGCGCAGCGACGAAGGCGCGCCGCAGCGCAGCGAAACGCTTGAATTTCGTGCAATGTTCGAATGCTGCGTGGCGCGCTTTGCTGCAGAGCGTGCTACTGCCGACGAACGCGAGCGGCTAGGCAGCGCGCTGCGCGACATGGCGCGCGCGGTCACTGCCGACGACGTCGAAGCCGAAGCGCGCGGCGACGCGAACTTTCATATGACGCTTGCCGCGATGGCGCACAACTCGATGCTGACGCGCTTCTACACGTCGGTCATCGATCAGTTGCGCGATCACATTACCCGCAACACGTACACGGCCACGGCGCAGGATCTCGCGCATGCGAAAGAGCGGTCGCTGGCGCGTCTTGCGCAGCACGAGCAGATTTATGTCGCGATCTGCGAGGGCGCGCCGGACGGCGCCGCACTAGCGATGGCGCAGCATCTGGAATTCGTCGGCGGGCAATTCAGCGCGGCGTAAGCGACGTTTGAGTCACCGCTGCCGTCACCCCTGACGCCGCAATTGCAACGCGTACGTGTACCGGTCCGCCGGAAACACGCTGACGGTAGCCTCGAACACTGCGCCATGCTGGTCGACGTAGTGGCGCGTGATCTCCAGCGCGTG
Organism: Paraburkholderia jirisanensis; assembly: GCF_054782355.1. Lineage (NCBI taxonomy): Bacteria > Pseudomonadati > Pseudomonadota > Betaproteobacteria > Burkholderiales > Burkholderiaceae > Paraburkholderia > Paraburkholderia jirisanensis. Next base: position 306,998 of record NZ_BAAGSQ010000002.1, read on the forward strand.
GCCCTCTGCCTCGGCGGCCAGCGGCTCGGCGAGCCGGGCCGGCACGCCGATCGCGCGAATTTCCTGACGCACTTCCTGCACCGCGCGTCCGAAACGCTGCTCGACCATCTCGCAGATCAACCCGGAGCTGTTGCTGCGCAATTCGCGCCGCAAACCCGCGCCGAGCGGCGCATCCAGGTACACATCGGTCCAGCAGATCGGCCGCTCCGGCTTGGCCGGATCGACGCGCAGCAATTCGACCCGCAGCCAGCGCGAGCCGGCCGGCACGCCTAGCTGCGCGGCGAGCGCCGGGCTCGCCGACACTTCGGCGATCGCCTGCACGTGCCGTTCGGTGACCACCGCGAATTGCATCAGGTCTTCGAGGTTCGACATCGACTGCTCGAACGCGACCCGCGGCTTGCTCGCTTCAACGCGAATGCCGGCCCGCTTGCGACGCGAAATCAGCCCCAGTTCCTGCACTTTCTCCAGCGCGGAGCGCACCGTGGCGCGGCTCACGCCGTACTGTGCGGAAAGGTCCAGTTCGCTCGGCAGAGAAGAGCCCACTTCGAAGGTGCCGTCGCCGATCGCCTGGATAAGCTGGTCCGCCAACTCGGCGTATCGGGGTTTCATGGACAGCGATCCTCAATCGGTTGCGGTATGCGGGGTGCGGCATTTGCTGCGGCGCGCTAATGCTAGCCCGCGCGCCGCGCATTGCCAAGCGGGACGGGGCGCAGCGCAAATAGCGGCGAGTCCGCTACAGGTAAACCCGAGGTTGACCCATCGGGCGAGCGGCTAATATAGTCCGTACATATTCTAAAAGTACGGACATATTGAGGTGTTGTCCAGTGCTTTCCCGGACAGGCAGAAACGGAGACCCACCATGGCTTTTCAGACCGACACCGCGAGCCGCTCCGGCGCGGAAGCACCCAGCGCCGCGCCGCGCGCGAAGCCCCCGGTGTATGCGCGCCTCGGCGTGCAGATCGTCGTGGGCATCGTGGTGGGCATCGCGCTCGGCTTTATCGCGCCGAAGCTGGCAGTCGACATGAAGATCCTCGGCGACATCTTCCTGCGCCTGATCAAGATGATCGTCGCGCCGCTGGTGTTCCTGAATGTGGTGCTCGGTATCGCCGCGGCGGGCGACCTGAAGAACGTCGGCCGCATCGGCCTGCGCGCGCTGATCTACTTCGAGATCGTCTCGACCATTGCGCTGGCGCTGAGCATGGTGGTGGCGAACCTGTCCGACGTCGGCATCGGCATGCATCTGACGCAAAGCGCCGATGCGGCGGCCGCGGCACATGCGCAATACGGCAAGGCCGCGCCGGTGTCGTTCGAACATTTCATGCTGACGTTGTTCCCCGATAACTTCATCGGCGCGTTCGCGAACGGCTCGCTATTGCAGGTGCTGGTGATCTCGATCGGCTTCGGCGCGGCGCTGCTGATGCTCACGCACGAGCAGCGCGGCAGCGTCGAGCATGCGTTGACGCGCATGTCGGAAGTGTTCTTCAAGTTCGTCGACGTGATCATGAAGTTCGCGCCGCTCGGCGCATTCGGCTCGATCGCGTTCGCGATCGGCAGCAGCGGCATGAGCGCGGTGATCTCGCTCGGCTATCTGCTGGTCGTGATGTATCTGTCGCTGGCGTTCTTCGTCGTGGTGGTGCTCGGCATCGTGCTGCGGCTGTACGGCTTCAACGTGTTCCGCTTTCTGCGCTACTTCAAGGAAGAAATCTTCCTGCTGTTCGCCACTGCTTCATCGGAAAGCGCGCTGCCGCGGTTGTTCGAAAAGCTCGAGCGGCTCGGCTGCACGCGCCAGGCGACCGGCCTCGTACTGCCGACCGGCTACGCGTTCAATCTCGATGGCACCGCCGTCTACATGTCGCTGTGCGTGATGTTCCTCGCCAACGCGTACGGCGTGCCGCTCAGCCTGCATCAGCAGATCGGCCTGCTGTTGCTGATGCTGGTCACGTCGAAGGGCGCGGCGACCGTGTCGGGCGGCACCTTCATCGTGTTCGCGGCCACCGTGACGGCGTCCGGCCTGTTGCCGATCGAAGGCTTGCCGATCCTGTTCGGCATCAACCGTTTCACGTCGCAGGCGGTGGCGATCTGCAATTCGATCGGCAATAGCGTGGCGACGCTGGTGATCGCGAAGTCGTCCGGCGAGTTCGATGCCAACACTGCGCGCGACGAATATCAGCGCGTGTTCGGCGCGCGGCCGGGCAAGGTCATCTGATTCCGCTCATTCAAGTTCCAAGGGAAAGTTATGCGTATCACTGCGGTCCGGGAGACGTCGGTCCCGCTCGAAGGCAACGTCGCGAATGCGCTCGTCAGCTTTGCCGAACATGATATTTCGCTGGTTGCGCTGCATACCGATGTTATGCGCGACGGCAAGCCGGTGATCGGCTATGCGTTCGATTCGATCGGCCGTTTTGCGCAAGGCGGCATTCTGCGCGACCGGATGATTCCGCGGCTGCTCGCCGCGGCACCGGAAAGCCTGCTCGATGCGAGCGGTGAACTGTTCGATCCGCAGAAGGTGCTGCAGACGGTGATGCGCAACGAGAAGCCGGGCGGTCACGGCGACCGCGCGGCGGCAGCCGGCGCGCTCGAACTGGCGGTGTGGGACCTCAACGCCAAGCTGCTCGACGAACCGGCGCACGTGACGATTGCACGCTGCTTCGGCCGGCGCGGCAAGCTCGAAGGCGTCGACGTCTACGCGGCGGGCGGCTACTACTACCCGGAAGAAAGCGCGCAGCGGCTGATCGATGAACTCAACAGCTATCGCGCGCTGGGTTTCGACGCGTTCAAGATGAAGATCGGCGGCGCGGACTTGCAGAAGGACCTCGCGCGTATCGACGCGGCGCTGAGCGTCGCGGGCGCCGGGCAACGCCTCGCAGTCGACGCGAACGGCCGCTTCGATCTCGATACCGCGCTTGCCTATGCGCGCGCGATCGAGCCGTATGACTTGCGCTGGTACGAAGAGATCGGCGACCCACTCGACTTCGATCTGAACCGCCAGGTAGCGCAGGCATACGACGGCCGCATTGCAACCGGCGAAAACCTGTTCTCCGTGCCGGACGTGAAGAACCTCGCTCTGTTCGGCGGCATGCGCGCCGGCAAGGACGTGTTCCAGATGGACGCCGGCCTCGCATATGGCCTCACCGAATACGCCCGCATGATCGACCTGATCGAGCGCTTCGGTTTCAACCGCGCGCAGGCGTATCCGCACGGCGGCCACCTGATCAACCTGCACATCGCGGTCGGCCTCGAACTGGGCGGCTGCGAAGCGTACCCCGGCGTGTTCCAGCCGTTCGGCGGCTATCCGGCCGGCTGCGGCGTCGGCGGCGGTCTGGTACGGCCCACCGAAGCCGCCGGTTTCGGTCTTGAAGAAAAAGATGGTTTGCGCCCATGGCTGGCGCGCCTTGCAGCTTGACGAAGGAACTGACGATGGCAACGACTGTATTCGACTCCGCATTGTTCCGCGACATGTTCGGCACGCCCGAGATGCGCGACGTATTTTCCGACAGCGCGTATATCGCGCGCTGCATCGACGCCGAGACGGCGCTTGCGCGTGCGCAGGCGAAGGCCGGCCTGATTCCCGCCGATGCCGCGCGCGAGATCACCGAGCGTGCCGATTTCAGCAAGCTCGATCTCGATCTGATGCGGCGTGAGACGGAGATCGTCGGCTATCCGATCCTGCCGCTGGTCAAGCAGGTCAGCGAGATGTGCGGCGAAGCGGGCGGCTACCTGCACTGGGGCGCGACGACGCAAGACATCATGGATACCGCGACGATGCTGCAATGCGCGCGCGGCGTGGCGATCATCGAGCGGCAACTCGACGAAGTGCGTGACGCGCTGCGTCATCTGGCGGATCAGCACGCGGATACGGTGACCGCGGGCCGCACGCATTTGCAGCACGCGCTGCCGGTGACGTTCGGGTTTCGCGCTGCCGTGTGGCTGTCCGCATTGAACCGTCATGCGGAGCGTCTGCAACAGGCGAAGGCGCGCGCGCTGATGGTGGAGTTCGGCGGTGCGGCGGGCACGCTTGCGTCGCTCAACGACGTGCCGCGCGCACTCGAAACGCGGCGGCTGTTCGCAGAGGAGCTTGGCCTGCGCGATCCGGAAATCACGTGGCACGTTGCGCGCGATGGCCTGTACGAACTGGTCTCGCTGCTGGCCAGCATCGGTGGGTCGCTCGGCAAGATCGGCCTCGACGTGATGATGATGGCGGCCTCCGAATTCGGCGAAGTGGCCGAGCCGTTCGTACCGGGCCGCGGCGCGAGCTCGACGATGCCGCAAAAGCGCAATCCGATTTCCAGCGAACTGATGTTCGCCGCCGCGAAGATGCTGCGCGAGCGCGCCGCGTTGATGCTCGACGGCATGATGCACGACTTCGAACGCGCGACCGGCCCGTGGCATCTGGAATGGAGCGCGGTGCCGGAGAGCTTCCTGCTGGCCGCGAGCGCGCTGCATCAGGCGAACTTCATGCTGCGCGGCCTGCAGGTGGACGCCGCGCGGATGCGCCGCAATCTCGATCTCACCGGCGGCTTGATCGTCGCCGAAGCGGTGATGATGGGCCTTGCACCCGCGATCGGACGTCAGCACGCGCACGACGTGGTGTATGACGCGTGCCGTATCGCGATCGAACAGAACCGTACGCTGTATGAGGTTCTGGCGGCCGACGCGAAGATCGCCGGGCGCTTCAGCGATGCGCAGTTGCGCGCGCTGACGGACCCGGCGAATTATCTCGGTGCCGCGGCAGAGATGGCGCGCAACGTTGCACGCGCAACCAGCGTGAAGGCGCAGTGAGGTTTTAGCCGCCGCTTCGTTCCAAGCCAACCGAAAATTCCTGTTACGAATCTGTCAACACCGTTGCACCTGTGTCAGCCATCGGCTCCTACACTCGATTCCGGGTTCACAAGTCATGCACGCAATGTGCGAGGAGTCGAGATGAACAAGAAGATGATGCTTGGCGCAGTGCTGGGTCTGGCGGTATTGGGTGCATCGGCGGCAGCGTCGGCGCACGTGAACGTTGCGGTGGGACTGGGCGTGCCGGTCGAAACCTATGTGCCGGCGCAGCCGGTGTACGCGGCGCCGGTGGTGTATGGATACAACGGCGGCTACGACCCGTACTGGCGCGAACATCGGGAATGGCGTGAGCGCGAATGGCGCCGTCATGAGCGGCGTGAGTGGCGCGAGCATCACGGCTGGCGCTAATACGGGCTAACGCGAGGCGAGGCACGAGGCACTGATACGAAGCATTGACACGAGGCGCGGCCCACAACCTTCGCGCCGCCTCGAGCTCGCACCACAAGCCTCAAGCCAGACCTTGTCCGATCAACCGGCCGGCCGCGCGACGTCAAGCCACGCGGCCGGCCGGGTCAAACCACCATCAGCCGTCGCTTCGACGCGCATCACAGTCCTCACGCGCGCTGCAGACTCTCAACACGCTGCGCATGCTTCTCCCGCGCCGCCATTCTCGTCTGCACGCTAAGCAGATGCTCGCGCATTCTTCGCTCGGCCAGTTCGCTATCGCGCGCGGCCATCGCCGATACGATCGCCTGATGCTGCTCGGCAAAATGCCGGCGCGTTTCCTGATCCACCGTTTTCTCGCGTAGCGCGGGCTTCACGCGTACGCCGTTGATCGCTTCGAGCAAAGCGATGATGGCCGGGTTGCGCGTGGCTTGCGCGAGCAGCGAATGAAAACGATGGTCCCACTGTTGCCATTCGTAGTCGTCTTTGGTCGCGGCATTCTTGCGCGCGACTTTCTCGAGTTCTTCGAGGTCGTCGGGGCTCGCTTTCATTGTGGCGAGAGCCACCAGCGCAGGCTCGATCATCAGGCGCATCTCGGCGACGTCGGTCGGGCTGGTGCCCATGCTGAGCCCGCTTAGCGTGGGTGAAAACTTCAGCGGACGCGCGCCGAGATAGGTGCCGCGGCCGACGCCGCGCCAGATGCGGCCCGCTGCTTCCAGCGTGGCCAGCGCGCCGCGCAGCTCGCGCCGGCTCACCGACAGATCTTCGGCAAGCTTGCGCTCGGCCGGCAGCAGATCGCCATCTCTTAGTTGATGCTTCGCAATGTAGTCGACGACACGGTCGAGCACGGGTGTTTCAGGCATATTCTCTTTACCTCAAACCAATTGATATTGGTTCAATGTATCACGGTAACATGACACCCTGACGTTTAACTTGACTAATACTTATTGACCGTAAATTATGAAGCAAATTACGATAGTGCGATGAGAAACCCGCAAGAAACCCTTCCGGGTACAGGTTTTGAACCAATATAGATTGGTTCAAAAATGCAAGGTGTAGAAAGGCAAACTCATGGCATTTACCACGCGCCCGGAACTGATCGGCACGTTCGGCATGGCGGCTTCGACGCATTGGCTCGCCACTGCATCGGCGATGGCGGTGCTCGAAAAGGGCGGCAATGCGTTCGACGCCGCAGCGGCGGCGGGCTTCGTGTTGCAGATCGTCGAACCGCATCTGAATGGTCCGGGCGGCGAATTGCCGGTGGTGTTCTACAGCGCGCGCGAGCAGCGCGTACGGGTGCTCTGCGGGCAGGGCGTCACGCCCGCAACGATGACCATCGAGCGCATGCGCGGCATGGGGCTCGACGTCGTGCCGGGCACCGGTTTGCTGCCCGCGGTGGTGCCGGGCGCGTTCGGCGGCTGGATGACCTTGCTGCGCGACTACGGCCAGCTGCCGCTGCAAGACGTGCTCAGCTACGCGATCGGCTATGCGGAAAACGGCTACCCAGTGGTGCCGCGCATGGCCGCATCGATTGTCGCGATCAAGGATTTCTTTGTCAGCGAGTGGCCAACCTCGGCACAGCAATGGCTGATCGACGGTGAGGCGCCACAGCCGAACCAGCTGTTCCGCAATCCGTCGATCGCAGCAACTTACAAACGCATTCTTGAAGAAGCCAGCGCGGTCGCCGACCGCACGGAGCAATGCGAGCGCGCACGTCATGCGTTCTATGAAGGCTTCGTCGCCGAGGCGATCGATACGTACTTCCGCACGACGGCGGTGCTGGACACCTCAGGCCGACGCAATACCGGCCTGTTGACCGGCGACGACCTCGCGCGCTGGATGCCGAGCTACGAAGAGCCGGCAAGTTACGAATACGCAGGCCTCAAGGTGCACAAGACCGGGCCGTGGGGCCAGGGGCCGGTGTTTCTGCAGCAGCTGGCTTTGCTGAAAGGCTTCGATATCGCGCAGATGGATCCGACCGGGCCTGACTTCGTGCACACGGTGATCGAATGCGCAAAGCTCGCGTTCGCGGATCGCGAAGTGTTTTACGGCGACCCGCGCTTCAATGATGTGCCGCTCGAGACCTTGCTGAGCGACGCCTATAACGACGAACGCCGCAAACTGATCGACCCCGCGCGCGCATCGTTCGAGTTCCGTCCCGGGCAAATCGGCGACAGCCGGCTGCGTATGGAGAAGGTGCTCGCGAACGCCGGCCGGCAGCAGCCAGGCGGTTGCGGACAAGGCGAGCCGACTTTCGCGCCGCTGCCCGAATTGCGCGGCGACACCGTGCATCTCGACATCGTCGATCGCTGGGGCAACATGGTGTCGGCCACGCCGTCGGGCGGCTGGCTGCAGGCGTCGCCCGCGGTGCCGAGCCTTGGCTTCAACGTGACGACGCGCGCCCAGATGTTCTGGATGGAAGAAGGCTTGCCGTCGTCGCTGGGTCCGGGCCGCCGGCCGCGCACCACGCTGTCGCCGACGCTGGTCACGCGCGATGGCGCGCCGTACGCGGCATTCGGTTCGCCGGGCGGCGATCAGCAGGATCAGTGGTCGCTGCAGTTGTTTCTGCGGCATGTGCACGCGGGCATGAACCTGCAGGCTGCGATCGATGCGCCGTCGTTCCAGACTGCGCATTTCCCGGGCTCGTTTTATCCTCGCGCGATCTCGCTCGGCAAGATGTCCGCGGAAGGGCGTTTCCCGGAAAGCACGCTGGCCGAACTGCGCGCGCGCGGACATGACCTGACGGTAGCGGGACCGTGGTCGCTCGGCCGCGTCTGCGCAGTGGGTCTGCGCGACGGCTTGATGCGTGGCGCCGCGACGCCGCGCCAGATGCAGGCGTACGCGGTGGGCCGCTAGCAGGGGCAACCCGGCCGGCGAGGTCGACGCGACGCAAAGCGTAGAGCCAACGCATGGCCCACGCGCAGCCGACAAAAGCACAGGCCGCCGCAGAGCCGCAGCCCGCATCGCCAATATTGACCATCAGCAGATTTTCAGGGGAGTAGCGCCATGTCTTCGATTGCGGCTCGGCTCGAGCGGTTGCCGTTATCCGGCTTCCATCGCAAGCTGCTGATCGTCGGCGGCCTCGGTTATCTGTTCGACGGGCTCGATTCGTCGTCGCTCGCATTTCTGCTGCCGATCGTCAGCAAGCTGTGGCATCTGAGCAGCGCGCAGACCGGGCTGGTCGCAAGCAGCACGTATATCGGCTATTTCTTCGGTGCGTTTCTGTCCGGCGTCAGCGCGGACGTGATCGGCCGGCGCCGCATCATGATGAGCGCGCTGTCGATCTATTGCGTCGCTTCGTTCGCGAGCGCGCTCGTCAACGACTGGCATGCGTTCTTTGCGCTGCGTATCGTCGCGGGCTTCGGCTCCGGTGCGGAAGCGGTGGTGATCGCGCCGTTCCTCGCGGAATTCGTGCCGCGCCGCTATCGCGGTATTTTCTGCGGCTCGCTGGTCGGCTTCATGTCGTTCGGCTATCTGACTTCGTCGATTCTCGGCTTCACGGTGGTGCGCAATTTCGACGAAGGCTGGCGCTATGTTGCGATGCTCACCGCGGCGCCGGTCGTCATGCTGTTGTGGTGGCGCCGGTCGCTGCCCGAATCGCCGCGCTGGCTCGAAAGCCGCGGCTCGACGCGCGAGGCGGAGCGCATCGTCACCCAGGTAGAAGACTGGTTCAAGAGGCGCGGCATCAGCTTGCCGCCGGCCGCCGCAACCGTCGATCCGCAACCGCTTCACGATACGCGCGGCGGTGCATTCAGCAACGTGGCCGCATTGTGGTCGCGGCGCCTCGCCGGCGTGACCGCGATCAGCTGGGTGATGTGGTTCTCGGTTGCGTTCGCGTACTACTCGTTTTTCTCGTGGATCCCGAGTCTGCTCGTCAAGCAAGGGCTGACGATCACGCAAAGCTTCGGCTACTCGATTGCGATCTATGCGTCGCAAATCCCCGGTTATTTCTCGGCTGCGTATCTGAACGAGCGCATCGGGCGTAAGGCGGTGGTGTCGTCGTACATGCTGCTCGGCGCGATCGCGGCGGTGTTTCTGGCTCTTTCGCATGGCGAGCTCGGCATCATGGCAGCGGGCATGTGTCTGTCGTTCTTCATGAACGGCGCGTTTGCCGGCGTCTACGCGTACACGCCGGAAATCTTTCCGACAGCGGTGCGCACTACCGGGGTCGGGTCGTCGTCGTCGTTTGGGCGCATCGGTTCGGTCAGCGCGCCGATTCTGGTCGGCTTCGTCTATCCGGCGTTTGGCTTTGTCGGCGTGTTCGGCATGACGACCGCGGTGCTGGTGATCGGCGCCGCGATCGTGTTCTGCCTCGGCATCGAGACCCGCAACCGCTCGCTCGAAGACATCGAAAAACAGGAGCTGGGCGCAACCCGCGGCGTCAGCGGCTTGCGCGGCTCGACCGAGTTGCACGGCTGATTCGCTTACGGGATTTTTCATGCACGCCGAACCGCGCCCACTCACCGTTGCCGATCTGTCGCAGCTTGCGCACGCATTGCGCGGCGCGTTGCAACCCGACACGATTTTTCGCGCAGTCTATGCGCTTGCCTGCGAGACCATCGGCTGCAAGCTGTTCACGATCATGTCGTTCGATGCGGATCGCTACGAGGTCGAGCGACTGTTCACCAATACGCCGACGCTTTATCCGCTCGGCGGCCGCAAGAAAAAACGCGGCAGCGCGTGGGGCGTGCAGACGCTGGAGAACCTGCAGCCGTTTCGCGCAACCACGCCGGAGGGCATCCGCGCCGCATTCGACGATCATGCGTTGATGGTCGGCATGGGGCTCGGTTCGATTCTGAATATTCCCGTTGCGTATGACGGGCGCTGCGTCGGCACAATGAATCTGACGCATGTCGAAGCCTGGTATACCGAAGCGCACGAGCAGGCCGGCATTCTGCTCGCATCGTTTCTCGCTGCGCCGCTGGCGCTGTATCGCGGCAATGCGCAACCGGCTGCAATCAGCGTGCACGCCGCGATAGCCGGGTGTACGTGAGCGGCTGCTTACACTCAGGCAACGCTCTGGCAATCCTCAAGGAAGCTCAAGCGCGATTTGCATTCGGCTGGCAGAATGCGGTCTTGAAGTGACGCGCTTGCGTGTCACCCCCCGCCCCCCGCAATCGAAACTCCTCACACTACGACATGAGCGAATCGCGCAAGTCCGGACGTGCGCTCGTCATTGCTTCGGTCATGGCATCGATGGCCATGATCGCCATCGAGATGACGATCGTTTCAACCGCCATGCCGCAAATCGCGACACAGTTAGGCGGCTTGAATCTGTATAGCTGGGTGTTTTCGTCGTTCCTGCTCGCGCAGACTGCGATGACGGTAGTGTTCGGCAAACTCGCAGATCTGTTCGGCCGCAAGCCGGTGATGCTGGTCGGCATTGCGGTGTTTCTCGCGGGTTCGCTGCTGGCCGGCTTCGCGTGGTCGATGCCGGCGATGATCGTGTTTCGTCTTATCCAGGGTATCGGCGCCGGCGCGATCCAGCCGGTCGGCATGACGATCGTCGGCGACCTGTATCCAGCGCATGAACGCGGCAAGGTTCAAGGCTATCTGGCGAGCGTGTGGGCCATTTCCGCGGTGGTGGGCCCGGTGGTCGGCGGTTTGATCATCCGCGATCTGTCGTGGGCGTGGATCTTCTGGATGAACATCCCCATCGGCCTGCTGGCTGCCGCCGGCTACATCGCGTTCCTGCATGAAGCGCCGCGCCAGCAGCGTCCGTCGATCGACGTCGCCGGCGCGGGGCTGTTCACGATCGCGATGGCAGCCTTGATGATCGCGCTCACCGATGCGGGCACGTCGGCCACCGAACATGCGCTGTACGCATGCGCGGTGTGCGTGGTGGCGTCGGTGCTGTTCGTGCTGCAGGAGCGCCGCGCGCCTGAGCCGATGATTTCGTTCGAGCTATGGGCGCGCCGGCCGATTGCCGCGACCAATGCGTCGACGCTGTTGACCGGCATGGTGCTGATGGGCGCGACGACCTTCCTGCCGATCTACGTGCAAGGCGTGCTGCAGCGCTCGCCGGTGGTGGCCGGCATGGCGCTGACGATGATGATGTTCGGCTGGCCGGTAGGCGCGACGATTTCCGCGCGGCTGTTCCGCCGCTTCAATTTGCGCGCGATTCTGGTGGTGGGTAGTGTGTTCATCCCGATTGGCGGCATCGTGTTCGCGTTGATGAACATCGACGCATCGCCGCTGTTGCCCGGGCTCGGCTCGTTAGTGATGGGTTTCGGCATGGGGCTCGCGGCGACTTCCGCGCTGGTGCTGATCCAGGAGATCGTCGAAGGCGGGCAGCGCGGTGTCGCGACCGCATCGAACCTGTTTTCGCGCAATCTGGGCAGTACGCTCGGTGCGACCTTGTTCGGCGCGGTATTCAATTTCGGCCTCGCGCACGCGAAAGGGCTGGGCGCGGTATCGACCGATCAGTTGCGCTCGGCGCTCGATGCGTCGGCCGGCAAGGTCGGCATCAGTGGCGATATGGCGGTGCGGCTCGCGTTGCAGCAATCGCTGCATCTGACCTTCGTGATCCTGCTGGTGGTGGCGGTTGCAGTGCTGTTGCTGGCGATGCTGGTGCCATCGGTGCGGATCCGGCACGCCCATGAAGTGACCACGACGGTCGCGCACTGACACTGAAAACGCAGACGTGCGCGGCGTGCTTCATCCATGCAGCGCATCGATAATCGCCTGCGTGATCGCCGGCCGGTCGTACGACGCGCGCTGGATCATGCCTACCGTGCGCAACATCGGCGGATTCGCAATCGACAACACGCGCAGCGACGGATCGTTGCGCCAGTTGCCCCGATGCAGCAGCGGCAGCACCGCGACACCAACGTTCTCGCGCACCAACGCGACGATGGTTTCGATCGAATTGAGTTCGAGATATTCGTTGACGCTCAAGCCCGCCTTCTGCAGCGCCTGATCGACCACGCGGCCGGTGCGCACGCGCCGGTCGAAGCGCAGAAAGCCGTGACTGCGCAAGATGCGCTGCGGATCGCTATCGGCGATTTCATTGTTGACGATCAGCACCAGCGGCTCGCTATACAGCGTGGTCCATTTGAGCGTGTCGGCGAGCGTCGCGTCCGCACGCGCGACCACCGCGGCGATATCGACGTCGCCGGCTTCGACCATCGCGGCGAGTTCGTCGGAGCGCGCGGACAACAGCCGCACGTCGAGTTGCGGATGCGCGGTCTTTAAACGCGCGACCACCAGCGACAACGCACCGATCACCGACACCACCGCGCCGATCGTCACCGGCCCGACCATCGTGTCGTTGCGGTCCGAGCCGAGCTCGTCGAGCAGGTCGAGAATCTGTTCGACCTTCGGCCAGATTTCCTGCCCGTAGCGGCTCAGCATCACCTGACGGCCGCTGCGATCGAACAGCTGGCGGCCGAGCGCTTCCTCGAGCCCGCGCATCTGCAGGCTCACCGCGGCTTGCGTCAGCGCGACCCGTTCCGCGGCGGCCGCGAACGATCCGGTCCGCGCGACGGCTCGAAAGGTCCTCAACATGCGCAGCGTAGGCATCGCTTGTTCAAGTAAAACTTAAGTGTCGGCAAGAAATATTAATATTTTCTGTCATGTTGTGCACGCGATAATCACGGTCTAACCAAGCGTCTAGAGGCGACCAGCCCCATGTGGAGTCTGTTGGCATGAACGGCGGCGAGCACCAGCCCGTACTCGCGGTCGACGGCTTTTCCCTGAAATTCTCGCGTGCGCCCGGCGTGCCGAATCTGGTCGACAACGTGTCGTTCTCAGTCGGCAGCGGCGAGACGCTGTGCATCGTCGGTGAATCGGGATGCGGCAAGAGCGTCACGTCGCTCGCGCTGATGGGGCTGCTCGCCAGTCCACCGGCGCAACGCGTGGCCGGCACCGCATTGTTCGACGGCCGCGATCTGTTCGCGCTGTCCGAGCGCGAGCTTGCGGATATTCGCGGCAACCGGCTGTCGATGATTTTCCAGGAGCCGATGACGTCGCTGAATCCGGCGTACACGATCGGCGAGCAGATCGCCGAGAGCATTCGCCGGCATCGTGGGGTCGACCGCGCCGAAGCGCGCGAACAGGCGCTCGAAATGCTGCGCCTCGTACGCATTCCAGCGCCGGAGACGCGGCTCGATGCGTATCCGCATCAGTTGTCGGGCGGTATGCGTCAGCGCGTGATGATCGCGATGGCGCTGGCGAACCGTCCGCGTCTGCTGATCGCCGATGAGCCGACTACCGCGCTCGACGTGACGATCCAGGCGCAGGTGCTGTCGCTGATTCGCAATCTGCAGGCCGAGACCGGTACCGCGATGGTGCTGATCACGCACGATCTGGGTGTGGTGGCGGAAGTCGCGGACCATGTCGCGGTGATGTACGCCGGCCGCATCGTCGAATACGGCACGGTGACCGACCTGTTCGACGATCCGCAGCATCCTTATACGATTGGCCTGATGGGCGCGATTCCGTCGGTCGGCAAGCGCGAAGGCGCGCTGGCGACGATCCGCGGCTCGGTGCCTTCGCCTGAACAGATGCCGAATGGCTGCCGTTTTGCGCCGCGCTGTCCGTTTGCCGAACAACGCTGCATCGATGCGGCGCCGCCGGACAAGACCCTCGATGGTGTGCATCGCGTAGCGTGCTGGCTCGCGCCGGTCGAACAGAGCATGCAATCGCACAACGACGCCACGCCGCCGCGCCGGGAGGTCGCATGAGCACGACAAACCCATCCGACGCCAATCCGCGCATGCCGATCATCGAAGCGCGCTCGCTGACCAAACACTTTGGCGGCACGCGTCAGCTGTTCACGCGCACGCCGACTGTCTATGCGGTGAATGACGTGTCGTTCGCGGTCCAGCCGGGCGAGACTTTCGCGATCGTCGGCGAATCGGGCTGCGGCAAGTCGACGCTCGGCCGCCTGCTGCTGCGCCTGATCGAGTCGACCCAGGGCCGCGTGTTTTATCAGGGCAAGGACATTACGCATCAGCAGGGCGCGCCGCTTCGGCGGCTGCGTCGCGAGATGCAGATCATTTTTCAGGATCCGTTCGCGTCGCTGAATCCGGGTATGACGATCGGGCAGATCGTCGGTGAGCCGATCGCGCTGCATGGGCTCGCGCGCAACGGCGCCGAGCGGCGCGAGCGCGTCGCCGATCTGCTGCGTACCGTTGGCCTGCAGGCCGCGTACGCCGATCGCTATCCGCATGAGTTCTCCGGCGGCCAGCGGCAACGCATTGGCATCGCGCGCGCTTTGGCCGGCGAGCCGAAGCTGATCGTCGGCGACGAACCGGTCTCGGCGCTCGACGTGTCGGTGCAGGCGCAGGTGATCAACCTGCTCGAAACGCTGAAGCAGGACCTCGGCCTTACGCTGATCATGGTTGCGCACGATCTGGCAGTGATCCGCCATATGAGCGATCGCGTCGCGGTGATGTATCTCGGCGAAATCGTCGAGCTCGCCGATGTCGACGCGCTGTTCGACGCGCCGCTGCATCCGTACACCCAGGCGCTGCTCAGCGCGATTCCGGCTAGCAGCCCACACGAGCGGCGCACGCGGCCGGCCTTGTCTGGCGATTTGCCGAGCCCGACCAAGCCGCCTTCGGGGTGCCGTTTCCATACGCGCTGTCCGCATATGAAGCCGCAGTGCGTGCAGGAGCGGCCGGTGAGCGAGTCGCTGCCCGACGGCCGGCGCGTCGCGTGTCACTTCTGGCGCGAGATCCAGAACGCAGGCAGCGGCGCGCCGTTGGCCGCGCGCGTCAGCACGAAGCTGACCGAGCGCCTCGCGCTGTACCGCGAACGGCAGACGGCGCAAGCGGCCGCGACCGTCACCGCCGAGTGAAGCACCTGAGCCCGATAGAAAAGCGCGAACGCCGATCGTCATCCAAACCACACCGCTTCATGTACTGACAAAAGAAAGGAAGTCCGCATGCGAAGAATGTTGATAGGCGCCGCGCTCGCGCTTGGCGCGTCCGCCGCGATGGCGCAGACCAGCCAGATCCGGATCGGCTTGCAGGACGATATCGGCACGCTCGATCCTGCCCGCAGCGTGCAGTTCGTCGACCGCGTGGTGTTCGCGTCGCTGTGCAATTCGCTGGTCGATATCACGCCGGACCTGAAGTTCTCGCCTATGCTCGCCACCTCGTGGAGCACCAGCGCCGACGGCAAGACGCTCACCTTCAAGCTGCGCCAGGGTGTGAAGTTCCAGGACGGTGAGCCGTTCAACGCCGCCGCTGTGAAAGCCAACCTCGAACGCGACCGCACGCTGCCGACCAGCAACCGCAAGAGCGAGCTGGCCTCGGTCGATCATATCGACGTGGTCGACGCCAACACGGTGGCGATCGTGTTGAAGCAGCCGGACGCATCGCTGCTCGCGTCGCTGTCGGACCGCGCCGGCATGATGCTGTCGCCGAAGACCTTTGCCGATGCGGCTGGCGTGGCCTCGCATCCGGTGTGCTCGGGCCCGTACAAGTTCGTGCAGCGCGTGCAGAACGACCGCGTCGTGCTCGAAAAATTCGATGGCTACTGGGATGCCGCGAAGTACCCGATCCAGCGCGTGATCTTCCAGCCGATTCCGGACGCAACCGTGCGCCTCGCGAATCTGCGCTCGGGCTCGCTCGACATGCTGGAACGCCTCGCGCCTTCGGACGTGAACTCGGCCAAGGGCGACTCGAACCTGAAGTTCGTGGCGACGCCGGGCCTCGGCTACTACTACGTCGCGTTCAACCTGAACAATGGCCCGCGCGGCAATTCGGTGCTGCGCGACAAGCGCGTGCGGCAGGCCTTCGATCTGGCGATCGATCGCGATGCGATCAACCAGGTGGTCGGCGCCGGTATTTTTCCGCCGGCCAACCAGGCGCTACCGAAGGCGAGCCCGTACTTCGACGCAGGCTTGCCGATGGTGCATCGTGACGTCGCGAAGGCGAAGGCGCTGCTGAAGGCGGCCGGCCACCCACAGGTCGAGATCGAGTTCGCGTATCCGAACAACACGGTGTCGAGCCAGATCGTGCAGATGCTGCAGGCGATGGTCGGCGAGGCCGGCTTCACGCTGAAGCTGCGGCCGACCGACTACGCGGCGCAGCTGAACGCGGCGCATAACGGCGACTTCCAGGCGATGTATCTGGGCTGGTCGGGCCGCGTCGATCCGGACGGCAACCTGCATCAGTTCACCACCTGCGCCGGCAACCTGAACTACGGCAAGTACTGCAACCAGCAGGTCGACGATGCGCTGAACGCGGCTCGCGTGAAGCAGACCGTCGCCGACCGCAAGGCGCAATACGATGCCGCAGCGAAGATTCTGGCCGACGAAGATCCGCTGCTGTTCGTCTACGTGCAGCCGTGGCCGTTCGTGCTGTCGAAGAAAGTGCAGGGCTTCACCGCGTATCCGGACGGGCTGATCCGTCTGCGCGACGTGAGCATCAAGGGCTGATCGATCATGCTGCGGATCATTGCTAATCGCGTGCTGGTGGCGGTGCCGACGCTGATTCTGGTGTCGATGCTGATCTTCGGCCTGCAGAAGCTGCTGCCCGGCGACCCGGTCACGGCGCTCGCCGGCGAAGACCAGGATCCGCAGCTGATCGCGGCGCTGCGCGTCAAGTATCACCTCGACGAGCCGGTGCCGACGCAATACGCGCTGTGGGTGAAGGATGTCGTGCAAGGCAACCTCGGTGCGTCGCTGCGCACCGACGTGCCGGTCACGCAGCTGATCGCGCAGAAGCTGCCGGTCACGCTGCAGCTCGCGCTGATGGCGATGATCTTCGCAATCGGCATCGGGATTCCGGCGGGCGTGCTGTCTGCGGCGAGTCGCGGCGGTGCGCTCGATTACGGAGCGAATATCTTCGCGCTATCTGGCATGTCGATCCCGAACTTCTGGCTCGGCATCATGCTGATCTTTATCGTGTCGGTGCGCTGGCATCTGCTGCCGTCGTCCGGCTATGTGCCGCCCGGCGAAGACTTCTGGATGAGCATCAAGACGATGCTGATGCCGGCCTTCGTGCTCGGCGCCGCGCTCGGCGCGCAGCTGATGCGCCACACGCGCAGCGCGATGCTGAGCGTGCTGCGCACCGATTACATCCGGACCGCGCGCGCGAAGGGGTTGCTGCGTGGCACGGTGGTCGTCAAGCATGCGTTCCGCAACGCGCTGATTCCGATCGTCACGGTGCTCGCGCTGCTGTTCGGCGAACTGCTGGCCGGCGCGGTGCTGACCGAACAGGTGTTCACGATTCCCGGCTTCGGCAAGCTGATCGTCGATGCGGTGTTCAACCGCGACTATGCTGTTGTACAAGGTGTGGTGCTGGTCACCGCGCTATGCTTCATCATCGTCAATCTGTTTGCCGACGTGCTCTATATTTTGCTTAATCCCCGCATGAGACGCAGCTGATGGCTACTCCCGCAGCACCCGTCCGCTCACCTGCCGCGCCCACGACCGCAGCCGCATTGCCGCGCCGCAAGCGCCGCGGGCTCACCAAGTTCATGCGCAACCGCGCCGCGGTGTTCGGCGCCGCGCTGGTGGCGCTGATCGTCGTGATGGCGCTGTTCGCGCCGTGGCTCACGCATTACGACCCGGTCCAGGCAAGCTTCCTCACCGTGCGCCAGGCGCCTTCCGCCGTGCACTGGTTCGGTACCGACGAACTCGGCCGCGACGTGTATAGCCGTCTGCTGTACGGTGCGCGCGCGTCGCTGCTGGCGGGCGTCGTGTCGGTGGGCATCGCGGTGGTGATCGGCGTGCCGCTTGGCTTGGTGGCCGGTTATTTCGGCAAGCTGGTCGATGGCGTGATCTCGCGCATCGCCGATGCGCTGCTGTCGATTCCGTTCCTGATTCTCGCCATCGCGCTTGCCGCGTTCCTCGGCCCGAGCCTCACCAATGCGATGGCCGCGATCGGTATCTCGGCGATGCCGCGCTTCGTGCGGCTCACGCGTGGCCAGGCGCTCGCGGTGAAAGCGGAGGAGTATGTCGAAGGTGCGCGCGCGATCGGTCTCGGCCACGGCCGCATCATCGTGCGCTACATCCTGCCGAACGTGCTGCCGCCGATCATCGTGCAGGCAAGTCTGACCATCGCGACCGCGATCATCGCCGAAGCCAGCCTGTCGTTCCTCGGGCTTGGCCAGTTGCCGCCGGCGCCGTCGTGGGGCTCGATGCTGAACACGGCCAAAGACTTCGTGAGCCAGGCGCCGTGGATGTCGATCTTCCCCGGTATCGCGATCTTTCTCGCGGTGCTTGGCTTCAATCTGCTCGGCGACGGATTGCGCGATGCGCTCGATCCGCGCGAGTCGTAAGGCGAAAGCCATGTCTCACTGCAGCCGCCTCTGACTCTGCCATTGCTGCTGCGCCCATTCATCTTTTATCTGTACGAGTTTTCCGATGACAAGCTTCAACTGGCAAAACCCTTATCCGACCCAGCGTCTGCCGGTGTTCGCGCGCAACGTGGTGTCGACCTCGCATCCGCTCGCTTCGCAAGCGGGCCTGAAAATGCTGTGGAAAGGCGGCAATGCAATCGATGCGGCAATCGCAGCCGCCGCGATGCTGACCGCCGTCGAGCCGGTGTCGTGCGGTCTCGGCAGCGATGCGTTCGCGCTGGTGTGGGATGGCGCGAAGCTGCACGGCCTGAACGCGTCGGGCACCGCGCCGGCGGCGTGGAACGTCGACTACTTCAAGCGCAAGTACGGCGAGCAGAACGGTATCGCGATCCAGCCTAAGCGCGGCTGGGATAGCGTTACGGTGCCGGGCGTGATCGCCGGCTGGGAAGCGCTGCACAGCAAGTTCGGCAAGCTGCCGTTCGCCGATTTGCTCGAGCCGACCATCGAAGTGTGCGAGCGCGGCCACGCGGTGGCGAGCGTCGTTGCGCACAAGTGGGCCGCCGCGGTGCCGGAACTGAAGGATCAGCCGGGCTATGCGCAGACCTTCATGCCGCACGGCCGTGCGCCGAACGTCAGCGAACTGATCCGCTATCCGGGCCACGCGAAGACGCTGCGCATGCTGGCCGAGCAAGGCCCGCGCGCTTACTACGAAGGCGAGATCGCCGAACGCATCGCCGCGTTCTCGCGCGAATGCGGCGGCGCGATGACGCTCGACGATCTGCGCGGCTATCGGGCCGACTGGGTCGAGCCGATCTCGAAGCGCTATCGCGGTTACGACGTGCATGAGATTCCGCCGAACGGCCAGGGCATTGCCGCGCTGATCGCGCTTGGCATCCTCGAGCAGTTCGACGTCGCCTCGCTGAAGGTGGACAGCCTCGAATCGCAGCATCTGCAGATCGAAGCGATGAAGCTCGCGTTCGCCGATATCTACCGCTATGTGGCCGATCCGCGTTCGATGGAAGTGACGCCCGAGCAGATGCTCGACGACGAATACCTGAAGTCGCGTGCCAAGCTGATCGACCCGACGCGCGCGACGCACTTCGATTTCGGCATGCCGAAGGCGGGCGGCACGATCTATATGTCGGCGGCCGACGAGAGCGGCATGATGGTCAGCTTTATCCAGTCGAATTACATGGGCTTCGGCTCGGGCATCGTGGTGCCGGAAATGGGCATCTCGCTGCAGAACCGCGGCGCCGGCTTCTCGATGGATCCGCGCTCGCCGAACGTCGTCGAACCGGGCAAGCGTCCGTTCCACACGATCATCCCGGCGTTCCTGACGCAGCAGGTGGATGGTCGCCAGGAAGCGGTGATGAGCTTCGGCGTGATGGGCGGCGACATGCAGCCGCAAGGCCATCTGCAGACTGTGGTGCGCATGCTCGACTACGGCCAGCAGCCGCAGGCCGCGTGCGATGCGCCGCGCTGGAAGGTGAACCGCGACTTCACGGTCGACATCGAAGCGACGCTCGACGCGGACACCACGCGCGGTTTGAAGGGCCTCGGCCATACGATCAAGTCGTTTGAAGATCCGTATATGGACTTCGGCTCCGGCCAGTTCATCTGGAAGCTCGATCGCAACGAGCCGGAGCGCGGCTATGTGGCGGCTAGCGATAGCCGTCGCGATGGGCTGGCAGCGGGCTTCTAAGGTTTCTTAGGCTTCTGCGGTCTTGCGGTCTTTGCGGTTATTGCAGATTCCTGGCAGCAGCAACACACGCCGTCTTGCGAGCTCACGCCTCGCAGACGGCGTGCGCACATTCATCATCTGATTGCGCACACGCGCGGCCGGCGGCTCATCGTCGCCGGTTCTCCAACTGATCTTCCTTTGCATTGCGCGATCATCGCGGCGCCTGCCTCAAGACGCCCGTTGCGCTCGCTTATTTGACGCACACGCGCGGCGGCCGATTCGCCGTCAGCCCCGGCCAGTATGGCTTTGGGCACCCCATGCCTGCAATGCGGCCCCATCTACGCTAAACTTTTTGACATTGTCATCAAGCGGAAACCTGATAGGAGCCGCAATGCGTTGGATTGTCCTGGCGTGGGTCGTCGTTAGCGTGATTTATGTGTTCAGACGCGGCACTGAACGGTTCACTTTCGGCCGTCAGCTATCCGATCACTCGACCTTCCTCGCACCGATCAATTTATGGTGCTATCTGCTTTCCCCGATCAAGCCGGGCCCCTACATCGAGCGGTCCTGGTTCCCCGAACTGGAACCATTGCGCGCGAACTGGCAGGCAATCCGCGAAGAGGCGCTCGCGGTCGATGCATCGCAGAAAATCGCCGCCGCGGCAAACTACAGCGACATCGGCTTCAACTCGTTCTTCAAGACCGGCTGGCGACGCTTCTATCTGAAGTGGTACGACGCGCCGCATGCTTCCGCAGAAGCGCTGTGTCCATTCACCACCCGGCTGCTGCAAAACATACCTTCCGTGAAGGCGGCGATGTTCGCGCAGTTGCCGCCGGGCGCGAGTCTCGTGCGCCATCGCGACCCGTATGCCGGTTCGATTCGCTATCACCTCGGTCTCGTCACGCCGGCCGATCCGAAGTGCTATATCAGCGTCGACGGCAACGAATACTTCTGGCGCGACGGCGAAGAAGTGCTGTTCGACGAAACCTACATTCACTACGCCAAGAACGGCACCGACGTGTCGCGCATCGTGCTGTTCTGCGACATCGAGCGGCCGATGCGTTTTCGCTGGGCCGCTGCGATCAACCGCTTCGTGTCGAACACGCTGATGCGCGCGGCCACCTCGCCGAACGAAGCATGCGACCGCACCGGCGTGCTGAACCGCACCTTCAAGTACGTGTACGCGATCCGGCGCGTCGGCAAGAAGATCAAGGCATGGCATCGGCCGACTTACTACGTCGTCAAATGGGTGCTGTTCGGTTCGATCGTCGCGGGCGTGTTCTACGTGATCTGAGCCGGGCTCGATCTGCCAGAATGTGCAAGGCGCGGCGCCATGCCGCGCTTCGTTTATTCGCAAGACCGCAGGTTTAATTATCTTTGGTCACACGACGGTGCTATCACTGTGCGGGGTTCGCGCCGCCTGCTCCGTCGTCGCATCGTGTGTCTGTCGCGGCGCGCAAGACCTCGTTAGTATCTTTCGCACATGCCTGCGCGCACCACTCGCGGTATGCGCAGATTCTTCCCGGAGAGTAAAAATGGCAAAAATCCTGGTCCTGTACTACTCGATGTACGGACATATCGAAACCATGGCCGGCGCGATCGCGGAAGGCGCGCGCTCGGCGGGTTCGGCAGTCAGCGTCGACGTGAAGCGCGTGCCCGAGACGATCCCGGCTGACAAGGCCGCGCAGTTCGGCGCGAAGCTGGACCAGCAGGCACCGGTCGCCACGCCCGACGATCTGGCCAACTACGACGCGATCATCTTCGGTACGCCCACCCGGTTCGGCAATATGGCAGGGCAGATGCGCCTGTTCCTCGACATGACGGGCGGCCTGTGGGGCAAGGGTGCGCTGGTCGGCAAGATCGGCAGCGTGTTCACGTCGAGCGCATCGCAGCACGGCGGCCAGGAAACCACGCTGACGTCGTTCCATACGACGCTGCTGCACCATGGCATGGTGGTCGTCGGCGTGCCGTATGCGTGCGCGGGACTGGTCAATATGGACGAGATCAGCGGCGGCACGCCGTATGGCGCGACGACGCTGGCCGGCCCGACCGGCGCGCGGCAGCCGAGCGCTAACGAGCTCGAGATCGCGCGCTTCCAGGGCAAGCATGTGGCCGAGCTGGCGCTGCGCTTGTTCAGCTAATCGATGCCGGCGGGTGCGCGTTTGTGCGCACCCGCGCACGCGAACCTGCGGATGCGAACCCGCACGCCGCCTTCGCTGTCACGTGATCTGCGTCGTTCCCTTTACCCGGCGGGAACGGCCGGCCGATCTGCCAGGCTAGTCCGTCTGCTTTGGCCTTAAACCCCGCCTGCTGTAAGTTCTCGCGCCGGATTTCGATCGGCCAGAAGGATACGCGTGCACGCTCTGAATGTTATGTTATAACATTTGTGCGATCGCACGCAGACTTCACCAACG
This sequence comes from Paraburkholderia jirisanensis, assembly GCF_054782355.1. Taxonomy (NCBI): domain Bacteria; kingdom Pseudomonadati; phylum Pseudomonadota; class Betaproteobacteria; order Burkholderiales; family Burkholderiaceae; genus Paraburkholderia; species Paraburkholderia jirisanensis. Next base: position 329,573 of record NZ_BAAGSQ010000002.1, read on the forward strand.
AACCGAACGACCCGCGAGAACCCCATGAACAAGCTTCCAGTCACCGTTTTGTCCGGCTTCCTCGGCGCGGGCAAAACCACGCTGCTCAATCACGTGCTGAACAACCGGGAGGGCAAGCGCGTGGCGGTGATCGTCAACGATATGTCCGAGGTCAATATCGATGCGCAACTGGTGCGCGATGGCACCCAGCTGTCGCACATCGACGAAAAGCTGGTCGAGATGAGCAACGGCTGCATCTGCTGCACGTTGCGCGAAGACCTGTTGATCGAAATCCAGCGGCTCGCGCGCGACGGGCGTTTCGATTACCTGCTGATCGAATCGACTGGGATCTCCGAGCCGTTGCCGGTTGCCGAGACGTTCACGTTCCGCGACGAGGAAGGCCGTAGCCTGTCCGATATCGCGCGCCTCGATACGATGGTCACGGTGGTCGACGCGTACAACTTCGTGCGCGATTACGGTTCGCATGATTTTCTCGCCGATCGCGGCGAAAGCCTCGGTGACGAAGACCGCCGCACGGTAGTCGATCTGCTGACCGAGCAGGTCGAGTTCTGCGACGTGATCGTGCTCAACAAGACCGATCTGATCGACGCCCGGCAGCTCGAGCAGATGAAGGCGGTACTGCGCGCACTCAATGCGCGTGCGCAGATCGTCGAGAGCAGTTTCGGCCGCGTGCCGACCGACCGGATTCTCGATACCGGCCTGTTCGACTTCGAAGCGGCCGCGCAAGCGCCGGGCTGGCTCAAGGAAATGCGCGGCGAGCATATCCCCGAAAGCGAGCAATACGGGATCGTCAGCTTTGTCTATCGTGCGCGCCGGCCGTTTCACCCGCGCCGTTTCTTCGACTGGATTGGGCGCGAGTGGCCGGGCGTGCTGCGCTCGAAAGGCTACTTCTGGCTCGCGTCGCGGCACGATCTGGTAGGCGACTGGTCGCAGGCTGGGGCGATTTCGCGGCATGGACGCGCAGGCACGTGGTGGGCTGCCGTGCCGAAAGCGTCATGGCCGCAAGACCCGGAAGCGCTAGCCGTCATCGAGCACCGCTCCGAAGGGCCGTTCGGCGACCGCCAACAGGAACTGGTGCTGATCGGCACGGGGATGAACGAAGCCGCACTGCGCGCCGCGTTCGACGCTTGCCTGTTGAACGACGACGAACTGGCACGCGGCGCTGATGCATGGCGCAAATTCGACGACCCGTTTCCTTCGTGGATGAATTGACGCGCACCTTCGCGCGCATGCCCGATGCCAGCTGCGACGGCTTTTGTCTGAAGTAGTGATGCCGTTGCGGTCGGCAGCGCACAGACCCGCCCCGCTCGCCGCCTGCACACTGAGCGCACTGGAACCATTCGAACCAACGATTCGAATACGACTGTTGCTATTTCGTCAAAACCTATACAGCAACGAGTAATCCAGGCATAAAGTTAAAGTGCTTTATCAAGACTCTTGTGCAGTGCGGGGGTGGCTTATGAAACGCAGATCAGCGCGGCAAATGGTTCGGTTGCTTTCGGACATCCGGCATTCGGCGAACTGCAGGACGCTAAGGGCGGCTGCGGTGATCCGCGAGATGGAGCTGGCGGTCGTGGAAGCGGAAGAAGAGGAAGAGCAAAGCCGCGAGACCGCGCGCGAAGACACCAGCAACAAGCCCGCGTGGAGAACCTCGTGAGCGCCGCGCGCGAGCAATCGCTGCGCAGTCTGGTCGACAAGTGGCTGGCGCCTTCGATGCCGGTGCGCGTCACTGAATTCAGCCGCACACGCACCGACGGCACGCGCTACGTGCGGGTCGAAGCGCATTCGGCGAGTGGCCTGCATGCGTTGTTCTTCTTTCGCCACGACGACGGCTGCTGGTGCGTGTTTCCGCCGACTTCCGACTTGCCTCGCCGTGCTGCGTCACCACGCGCTAGCCGAGTGGCGATACCTGACGGCGTGCGCTCCAAAGCGGCATAACCTGGCAGACGATCAGGCCTGCCAGCATCAAGCCGCAGCCCAGCGACGCACGCGAAGTCAGCGTTTCGCCCAGCGCGAGCCAGCCGGCGAGCGCGGCGAACACGCCTTCCATGCTGAAAATCACCGCTGCGTGCGCAGGCGCCGCGTCTTTCTGCGCGACCACCTGAATCGTATACGCCACGCCGACCGACAACGCGCCGCCATACAGAATGGTCGGCGCGGCACGCACGATATCGGCAATGCGCAGCGGCTCGATGGCCAGCGCGATCGCACTGCACGTGAGCCCGCACGCGATGAACTGCACGAGCGCGAGCATCAGCGGATCGTGGCGCCGCGCAAAACGGCCGACCAGCAAGACCTGCGCGGAAATCACGAGTGCGCCGGCCAGCTGGTACCAGTCGCCGTACAGCATCGAGAAGTGCTCGTCGACGCTGAGAAAATACATGCCGATGGCCGCGAGCAACGCGCCGAGCCAGGTACCGAAATGGGTTTGATGGCGCAGCGCGACGCCGATCAGCGGCACGATCACGACGTACAACGAACTGATGAAGCCGGCATTCGCGACCTTCGTGTAGCGCAGCCCGATCTGCTGCAGCGAAATCGCTACCGCAAGTAGCAGACCGAGCACGATTCCGGCGCGCCACAGCGCGGCCCGGTCGGGCCGCTGCGCGCGTTGCGCCGGCAGTTGGGTGCGCGCGCGTGCGACGGTGAACGGCCGCACACATATCAGCAAGACCGACACGACTGCCGCGCCCAGCAGAAAGCGCAAACCGGTAAACAGAAACGGCCCGATCACGTCGAGGCTAAGACGTTGCGCGACGAACGCCGAGCCCCAGATCATCGCGGCGATCAGCATCAGCAGGTTGGCGCGCAGGTGTTGGCGAGCAAGAGAGTTCAAGCGAAGAGATCTCGTATCGAATGCGTGCAGCGCCATGCGCGCCGGTTTTGGCGCGGATCAGGTGCAAGGCGCAGCGCTTGCGGGAAAGCCGACATGATAAACGGTGCCGGCCGAAGTCGATTCGAAAGGAATAAGAAAGCTGTCTGTCTCCCGGAAAATACATATGGGCTTATCCGGGATGACAAACTGCCTACGGTGCGTGATACTCGCCCGCGGAGTGCCGGGCCGACCTTCGGCTGAGAAGGCTGTGGGGCCCAGCGCTTCCACTCACACTCACGTCAATTAATGTCGTATCGGTTTGGGGATCACACATGAAGAAAATTATCGCCTCGCTCGTCACCGCCGCAGTTGCTCTGGTGTCCGTACAAGCCTTCGCGCAAGCCTCCGGTGCAACTGCTCCGGCCGCCACCACGAAGGCGAAAAAGCCGCATAAGCAACTGAAGACGCACGGCAAGCGCGCCGGCGTGTCGGCAGCCGCTTCCGCAGCAGGCACGAACGACAAGGGCGCACCGAACTAAGCCGCGCGCCGCTCGTCCGGGACGTGCGGTGTCGGGCCGCGCGTCGCAGCCATGCGAGGTGGTTGAGGCCGGCGGCACGTTGGGAAAAGCCGAAGCGGATGCTTCGGCTTTTTCTTTGGTCTTTGAGTTGGTTTCGAATGGGTGGTTGAGCATCCCGCATGCTCAAACTGGCATCGCGGCTGTATCTGCTGCTGCCGCGATCCGCTTCGCGCGTCAGCCCGGCGCGCCTGCCACGCTGTCCATCAATGCGCGCATGCGCTGCCAGTGCGAGCCTTCCCAGAACACCCGCGCGCACACGTCGCAGGTGACGAACTGCGTATGACGCTCGAGCACGCCAGCGGGTGCGCGGCCGATCGCTTCTTCCTTCGGAATGCGCCGCAGCGGCACGTTGCAGGTCAGGCACAGCCGGAACGGCTGCGCGCTGCGCGCCAGATCGAGCCGGCCGAATACTTCGCGCAACTGTGCTTCGGGCTTCAGCGTGCGCACATAACAACCGTGTGTGATGGTGCGGCGCTTGAGCAGCTCGCGGTCGCGCGTCAGCACGACGCGATGCTCATCGGATGCCAGCGTTTCGATGTAGGCATCCGCGTAATGGTTGTCGTATAGCGTGTCGAAGCCGGCCAGCCGCAGCAGTTGTGCAAGGCCGCCGAGATGCGCATCGGCGATAAAGCGCATCACGCGCAGCGGCTTCTCGCGCACACGCAGCAGCGGCGCGATGTCGAGCGTTTCGAAGGTCGGATAGACCGCGACGCGGTCGCCGTCCTGCAATTGATGATCGAAACCGACCGATGCCCCGTTCACCAGAATCAGCTCGACTTCGGTGTGCGGCACGCCGAGCGCTTCGATCATATGCTTCGCGGTCGCCGCGCTCGCGCAGACGCAGCTGAACGACTGCCGGCGCAAAGGCCGTGCGAGGAAATCGTTCAGTTCCTCATAGAAACGGAAGGTTGCCGTGACCATCACGCAAGTATCGCACTTGCGCGTCGCGGCGTCGCCGCGTCGGCGACAAACTGCACACGCGAGGCGCATGTGCTTTACTGCGGGTTCTGTCGAACAGGAGCTACAGAGATGGACATCGGTTTTATCGGCCTAGGCGAGATGGGCGCTGTGATGGCTGAAAACGTATTGAAAGCGGGACATCAGGTGCGGGTGTGGAACCGCTCGCCGCAGCGCACGCAAAAACTCGTGGAGCTGGGCGCGCGAGCGGTCGGCACCGTGGCCGAGGCATTTACGGGCGACGCGGTGTTCTCGATGCTCGCCGACGATACGGCGGTGCGCGAGACAATCAGCGCGCAACTGCTCGAACACGCGCCGCGCGGCCAGATTCACGTGAACATGGCGACCATTTCGGTTGCGCTTGCTGAAGAGCTCGCGCATGCGCACGCGCAACGCGGTCTCAATTATGTCGCGGCGCCGGTGCTGGGGCGCCCGGATGCGGCCGCCGCGGCCAAGCTGATCATCGTTGCCGCCGGTCCTGCCGAAGCGATCGATCGCGTGCAGCCGGTGTTCGACGCGATCGGCCAGAAAACCTGGCGGATCGGCTCGCTGCCGCAACAGGCAAACGTGATGAAGCTCGCGGCGAACTTCATGATCGCTTCGGCGGTGGAAACGCTGGGCGAGGCGGCGTCGCTGTTGGCGGGACACGGCGTGGCGATGCAGGACTTTCTCGACGTGATCACGAGTGGGCCGTTTCCGGGCGGGGTGTATCAGGGCTACGGCAAGATGATTGCGGAGCAGCGTTACGAGCCGGCACTGTTCAAGGCGCGGCTCGGGCTGAAGGACGTGCGTCTCGCGCTCGCCGCGGCTGACGCGGTGTCGACGCCGCTGCCGATCGCGAGCCTGGTGCGCGACAGCCTGATCGACGCGATCGCGCACGGCGATGGCGAGAAAGACTTCGCGGTGCTGGGCCAGGTGTCGGCGCGCCGCGCGGGGCGGGCTTAGTCCTCTGGCGATGGTCGCTCGGCGGTCCGACGGGTAATGCATTGGAGAGCGCGGGCGACTCGGCAGGCTAGGGCGGCCCAGCAGGCCGGCGGTTCGCCGTACTGCGCGGCAGCGCGTGCCGGGTCACGCGCCGCGCTATGCGAACGGGCATAATCGGGTTCCCTTTGCTTTGCCTTTGAGCATTCCGTCATGAGTTTGCACACCTGGTGGCTGTGCGCGGCCACGGCTTTCGTCGGCTGCGCGATTCCCGGCCCGAACATGCTGTTGATGATCACCCACGGCGCGTGGCATGGGCTGCGCGGCACGATTCCGACGATGGTGGGTTGCCTGATGTCGCTGCTGCTGATGCTGCTGATTTCGGCGGCGGGCCTCGGCGTCGTGCTGAAGGCCTGGCCGGCGATGTTCAGCACGCTGCGGGTGATCGGCGCCGCTTACCTGATCTGGCTGGGCATCAAGGCCTGGCGCACGCCGCTTGCACGGCAGGCTGAAGCGGATGGAGAAGCGGGCGGTGAGGCGGTTGCTCCAGATGGTGCGCCGGCGCGCGCCGTCACGTCCCGGTGGTCGCAGGTGCGCAACGGCTTTCTGGTCGGCAGCAGCAACCCGAAGGCGGTGCTGTTCTGCGCGGCGCTGCTGACGCAGTTTATCGATGCGTCGCAGCCGACGCTGCCGCAATTGAGCGTGCTCATTGCCACCGTCGCGGTATTCGAAGTGAGCTGGTACATCGTTTATGCGATGTTCGGCACGCACATCGGCACGCGGCTCAAGCGGCCCCGTTTCATGAAGGCGTTCAATCAGCTGACCGGCGGGATCTTCGTCAGTTTCGGTGCGGCGATGGCGCTGGTGCGGCACTAACGCCAAAGCGCACGCTCAGCGCGCGCCGGGAGTGTCCGTCATGCGCGAACCCGATTTCGCGCATGACGCAAAGCACAAAAAATTTCACGGCCGAGCCGCGCCAGATGGGCGATACAGCGTGCTGTGGGTTGGAAGCAACAGAGGAGCGGGGACGCGGTGTAGATGTTGCGTCGCACCAAAGCTTTTGCTATAGTTACTCCTGTCTCCTCCATGTCTCCTCTGATATGGATTCAGCCCGCCAAGCTTTTGGCGGGCTTTTTTTTCGCCCATATTCACAGAAGACGAAGCGGGGGACGAACTGCGCCGTCTTGCGCGTTCACACACATCGCGACGGTTCGCCTTTAACAGGCGACTTGCATACCGGAGAAGCCTGGCTGGCGCACGTGGGGCTCAGTTGCCGCCACACGATGCGGGACACGGCAGCGCACGCCACACACCGCACCTGCAGCCAGTCATGAATCGAACAGATCAACCTGCGTGCGAAATAGCGACGCTTCGGTTTCAGCCTCGCGCTTTTGCTCCGGCGCGACGCGGAAAAAGTCTGGATCGACGCCGGCATGCTTGGCCGCCTTCAGCCAGTCCGGCATGTCGCCGACGCCATTCCAGTCGTTGCCCCGCGCGTCCCGATACAGCGGTGGGTGATCGAGTTCTTCCTGAATCGACGCTTCGAGCGCATCAAGCGTGATGCCGAATTCCTCCATGCGCCGCCGCATCCAGACGATGAGGCGCTCACGGGCCTCGCCATCGACAATCTTACCTTTCATCTTTTTTGCACTAAGAGTTCGCAGTTCGACGGACTTATACCGGCGGTGTTGAATAGGCACAACCGGTAGCCGCACATAACGAGAGTGGCCGCAAATGCGATGCCGGCTCGACAAACGTCGGCATGGGTTTTTCTGGACACGCAGTGTAACGAGTCTGGAGCAATCGCGCGGATTTTCAGCTTCGACGGGAAGCGACTTCAGGTGTCGAAGCGGTAAAAGGCGGTTTGATATGCGAATGGCATAGTTTCATGCGATCGCCATGCTGGGTCAACTCGTTACTGCGACGCGCGCAGATTATTTTTTGTCTGCGGTTTGGTCTCGCGGCGCTGCAGTGAGTTCACCTTCATTTTCAGGTTTTTTTCACGCGGCCGCATTTGGCCCGGCGCGCGAGGTCCCGCGGAGGGATCCGGCCACCGGTTTGACGTGCGGCAGGCGCGGTGCGAGCGCCGATGAAAGGAGGCGGCGTGAACGAGACAGCGGGGGGCAAAAGCCTCCCGCGAGCGGCGGCCGGCGGGCGGCGCTCGCGGCTGGGGCGTGCCGCCTAGCGGCCATCAAGCGCCACCCGCGAGCGCCGTCAGCAAGCCAGCCGCGCCCACGGCGCGACGCTGGCGGCCAGCTCGCACACTCAGAACCGATACGACACCGCCAGAAACGAGATCAGCGGATTGGCCTTCAACTGGCCCTTCGTCACGCCGAGCTCGGTGCCGTCCTGTGCCTTGATGATCAGCGACGAGGTGGTCTTCAGCGGGATGTAGGTGATCGACGCGGTGATGCCCCAATGTTCGGTGATGTTATAAATGGCGCCCGCATTGAACACCGGCTGCCACGACGACGACGCTTTTCCTTCCACCGTCGTCGTGCCCGTCTTGCCCGCGCCGGCCGCCAGCACCGCGCCGAGATTTTGCTGGGTCGACTGGATGAAAGCCGGGTTCAGCTGGATGCTCGAGAACCAGTTGTACGAAACACCAATACCGACGTATGGCCGGAATTTCGCATCGGGCGAGGCGAAGTAATACTGCAGGATCGCCGCCGGGCTCCACTGCCGCACGCTCTTGACGATCGGGTTCGACGCCGGGTCGCCGAGATCCTGAATGCCGAGCGCGCCGGCCGGCCCCGGCGGTTTGATCACGCCGTGCCCGTACAGCTGGAAGGTCGGCGGCACGCCCGCGACGGCGGTCAGCGCGATGTGGTCGGTCAGGAAGTGGCTGAAAATCAGGCCGAGCGTATCGGCGCTATCGGTCGACAGGCCGGTGCCCTGCGACACGAACGACGACGGCAGACGCAGCGGCGTCATGATCGGCGTCGGCGCAACCTCAGTGGTGAGCTCTGAGCTCGAATCCAGCGGTGCGACGTGGAACCAGCCGAGCGCGACCAGGTTGTCGCCCGCATGCTGCGCCAGGGCGCCCGTCGATAGACACGCGGCAAGCGCCGCAACCAGGATCTTTTTCATGTTGTGATGTCCTCCTCCAGCGGGCGTGCTGCGCGCGCCAGCGCGACGCGGCCAGGACAAGCCTGGCCGGCCGGCGTGCGGTGCGGCGGCGCAGCCGCCCTGTCGGGTTCTGAATGCGCGTTAGTCCATCACTGGACGAACGCACCGATCGTGAAGTACGGCGCGCTGGGCGTCGTCAGGTCGAGGAAGCCGAATACCCCGCCGGAGAACGCAAACTTGCCGGTCGGCGTCGCGGCCGCGCCCGTGTGCACGGTCGTCACGATGCCCGGCACCGACTGCGTGTAGTCGAGATCGAGCGCCGTGGCGAGCGACGCCTGCGATGAGTTGAACGGATCGAGCATGGTCGCCTGCAGGCCTTCGAGCGCGGTGGTGCGATAGTCGAACTGGCTGTCGACGCCGATGTACTCGCCGTCCTGCGAGTGCAGCGCGATGGTCGCTTGTGGCGAGAGCATCGAGATGCCGGATTCGTCGTCGGCCACCGGGCCTTGCGGCGCGCCCTGCGGCGTGATGGTCGGCGATGAACTGGCGAAGCCGGTACGGACGAGGATCGGTACCAGCTGGTTACGCAGCTTGCCGACGATCATGAAGCCCTTCGCGGCGGGTGTCGGCGCGAGCGTCGGTTTCACCTGGCCGAGGAAGTTGTCGGTCTCGAATGCGCCGCCGCTGGCTGCGGTCTGGGCGAGGTTGGTGCCCGGCTGCTGGCACTTGCCGGCGTTCACGCCGGTGTGGTCGCATTCGGTCCATGAGCCGTCGGCGTTGATCGTGATCTGCGTGTCGACCGCAACCGGCGCGAAATTTTGCGACGGCACCTGGTGGTAACCGACCTGGTTGTACGTGCCGGCCACCTTGGTGATGTCGGTTTCGATCGCGGAAAAACCGATGAACGGGTAGTACGGGAATTTCGTGTCGGGCACGGCGCCGACGCCGAGCACGCCGCCAAACGAAATCTCGGCGCCCGGAATCGTGCCGCCTGCGACGCCTTCGCCGACGAAGATGCGCGCCGGCCGGGTCGGGTCGAGGCTGGCGCCGTTCAGCTGGAACGCGCACTGGTTTAGTTTGGTGGTGGGCAGTCCGGTTTCCTGGGTCAGCGTGCCGTTTGCTGTCAGACCGGCGCGCGTCGGTTGCACGGAACCCGGGTTTTGCGGAATTGGCGACGCGACATAGGTCACCAGCCAGGTCATTTTCGTGGTGTCGAGCTGCAACTTGATCAGCTCGCCGTCGCCGGCGCCGCCGGTGAACACCGTGTCGTAGCCGAGCGTAGCAGGGCAAAGCCGCGCGTCCTGTGCCTGAGTGCTGGGCGCACCGCCGCTACCACCGCCGCCGCCTCCGCCGCATGCTGCCAATAGCGGTGCCGCGAGCGCGAGCGCCGCAGGAAATCTCCAGTCCATCCTGCATCTCCTTGATTTTCGTTATCGCGAGGGGCCGGCTCCCTGTCCAGCCGCCTCTGGGTTCTTGTTATTTACGGTGAAACCGTTTGTGTCCGATGTGCCCGCCATGCGCGGGCCGCGTCATTTGCTGATCTGCGCGCCGATGCCGAAGTAGGGCATCGAACTGGTGGGCTGCCCGGGGATCGCCGACGATGGCGTGATGCCGCCGTTCTCGACTTCGTTGCCGGTGGTTCCCTGCAGCAGCACCGCGTACAGGCTGCCCGCCGAGATCACAAAGCCGTTCGTGCCGCTCTGCGCATCGGCCGCCGTGACGAGGCCCGGGTTTGCGCCGCCGTATTGCAGGCCAAAACCGCTTTCGGCGGCTTGCGTCGACGGATTGATGAAGGTGCCTGTTGCGCCCTTGATCAGCGTCGCGGTGTACTTGAAGTTCGAGTCCGCGCCGACGTAGCCGCCGTCGACCGCGCCCGAGACGACGGCGTTGGCCGGTGACAGCAGCGCAATACCTGATTCGTCGTCGAGCACGATGTTGGTCGGATCGGCCACGCCGGTACGGATGATCAGCGGTACCAGTGCCCCGTTGACCTTGCCGAGGATCATGTTTGCGTTCGCGGAGAGCGGCAGCGTCAACGGGATACCGCCTGGAATGATCAGGTCTTCGACGTGCGCCACGTTCGGGCCGGTGGTCTGCGGCGCGAGTGCGCTGGTGAAGTAGGTGCCGGACGCATTCGTGGTCCACGGCTGACCGGTCGTCGCGCAGGCGCCGGACGGCGAGGTGCACGCGCCGTTCGTATCGAAGGTTTCGACGCTTTGCGTGCCGACCGCCTTGTAGGTTTTGGTCGGCTGGATGTGGTACATCAGCGAGTTGTAGGTCCCCGCCAGATCCGTAAGGTTGGTGTCGACGGTGGCGAAGCCGATGAACGGATAGAAGTCGAACGTGCGATCCGGAATCGGAAAGAGCGGCGACGTGGACGCATCGAATATGAGACCCGAGAAGGCGATCTCGGCGCCAGGAATGCCACCACCCGCCACGCCACCCTGGCCGACCAGGATCATCGGCGGGTTGAGCGGGTTCGTCACGGTCGTATACGTGGTGCCGTCATAGGTCGGGTTGGCCGGGTTGTGCGGCGGCACCGTGCCGCTGCCCGGCAGCAGGATGAACGCGCAGCGCGTCTGCTCGGCGGTCGGCAGAAAGCCGGCCGGCGGATGCGCGAGATTGCCGGCCACCGTGATGCCGGCGCGCGTCGGTTGCGTGGCGCCGGCCGCTACCGGAATCGGCGATTCGAGCCACGTGAGCTTGTAGGCCATCGCCGTGGCGTCGATATTCAGGCTCACCACTTCGCCGCTGCCTGCACCGCCCAGGTAGGTGTTCTTTACGATGTCGGCGGTGGCCGGGCACAGTGCGTTCGCTGCCGGCGTCGACGGCGGCGGACCCTGCACCGGGCAATTCGGTCCCGAGCATTGCGCGGAATTGATCGCGCCGGGGGTGCCGGAATTACCACCGCAAGCAATCAAAAATGGGACCGCGGCGAGCGCCGACGCGAGGCCCCGGGAAAAGGCGTGCGACATCCTGTTGTCTCCCTTCATGTATTTGTGCGACGTAATTTGGCTTTGTGGCTATTCGGTGTCAATTGATAGAACCGTCTAAAAAACCCGATTCAAACAATGACAATTTGCGATAGCACGCGATACAGCGGGGAGGCGGGGTCTTTAAAACAGAATGGCGATTTTCGAGCGCGTCGTCGGTGCTGATGGTGGAGCGCTCAGCCTTGTCGTGTGGGGCGAAAGGCAAAGCCGACCATCATCTGTGAACGTGCGTTCGCAAAAGAATCGGGATTATCCCTATACGGAAGATGCTACTGGGATTTTGAATGGACGAGGAACGGTTGACCGGTTCTGGTTATATAGTGGGATTCACGCATGCGCACGCCAGACTGAAATGAGTGGTCATGCGTAATGCGCAATGCTTTAAAGCGGATTGAATAAAAAAGGCCGGCTTTTACAAGCCGGCCTAATATTACGATGTCTTTACGGAATCAGCCGGATGAAATGATTTCACCTCGGCGGAAACGACCGTGCGCAACCTTATGCCGCGCCTTCGACTCGCTCCGCGCTCAGCGTTTCAAGCCGCTGCCTTCGTCGGCGCCGATCGCAAGATTCATACACTGGATCGCCGCACCGGACGCGCCCTTGCCCAGGTTGTCGAGTCGACACACGGTCACGAAGCGCTCTTCGTTGCCGAACACGAACAGGTCGACGCGATTGGTGTCGTTGCTGGCCTGCACGTCGAAGAAGCCGTCGTCGAGATTGTCGTCCGCGTTGAACGGCGCGACGTGCACGAAGGCTTCGCCCTGGTAGTACTCGGCGAACAGCGCCTGCACGTCTTGCGGCTTCACGCGCTTCGCCAGTTGCGACGGCGAGAAGTACGTCGTGACCGCGAGCCCCTTGTAGAAGCTGCCGACGATCGGCGTGAACACCGGCGCCGAAGCAAGACCCGTGTGCGCGGCCATCTCCGGCAGGTGCTTGTGCGTGAGGCCGAGTGCGTACGGACGTGGGCTGTCCAGCTTCGCATTGCCGCCGGCTTCGTACTCGGCAATCATCTTCTTGCCGCCGCCGCTGTAACCGGTGATCGAATGGCTGTGCGCGTCGAAGCTGGGCGCGACCACGCCCGCTTCGACGAGCGGGCGCATCGCGAGCACGAACGCGGATGCATGGCAGCCCGGCACGGCGATGCGCTTGCTGTTGCGCACGCGATCGCGCTGCGCGCGGGTCAGCTCGGGCAGGCCGTATGCCCAGTCGGCGTGCGTGCGAAACGCGGTGCTCGCGTCGATCAGTACGGTGCGATCGTTTTCGACCAGCGAAGCCGATTCGCGCGACGCGACGTCCGGCAGACACAGGAAGGTCACGTCCGATGCGTTGATCAGGCGGCGGCGCTCGTCGAGATCCTTGCGCTTCGCATCGTCGATGCGAAGGATGTCGACGTCCGCGCGTTGCGACAGATATTCAAAGATTTTCAGGCCGGTCGTGCCTTCCTGCCCATCGACAAAAACTTTCGTGCTCATCTTGATCTCGCTTCGTGAAACGGGGGCGTCAGTGCGCGGGGCGTCCATACGCGGGGCGTCCGTACGCCGGACCGCCATTTTAAGACGGTTGAGGGGGGACGTGGAAAAACGGTGCGCCACGTCGATGACATGCGCATGACGAACGCTGCATGGCGGATTGCGATCGGCGAACTCGGCGAACTCGGCGAACTCGGCGAACTCGGCGAACTCGGCGAACTCGGCGAACTCGGCGAGCGCAACAGCGGCCATGGTGAACGGCTGCTCCAACGTGACCGCACGTGGCGGCGCATCCCCGCGCGCTGCTGCCGGTTTTGCAGACCCGCTAAGGCCGCGCATCCACCGCCGCGCGACAGCGCCCCTTCTCCGCAGCGCCAGCTTTCATCGTCCGTACATGACGGTCATGCGTGCCGAGCCGAGCGTCGCCGTGCCGATCTCATGATCGAACATCAGCGCAGGCCGCCCTTGCGCGAGCCGCAGGTCGCTGGTGCTGAGCGCATGAACGGTGATCACATAGCGATGCGGCTTGCCCGGCGGCGGGCACGGACCGCCGTAACCGTCGACATCGAAATCGTTGCGCGCCTCGATCGCGCCGATCTTGCGCAGAAAGCCCGACGCACTGGCGTTCTCCGGCAACTGCCCGACGTTCGCCGGAATGCCGGCTACTGCCCAATGCCACCAACCGCGGCCGGGCGCATCGATGTCGTAGATGGTGACTGCGAAGCTGCGCGTGCCGGCCGGCGCGTCGCGCCACGACAACTCCGGCGAGCGGTTCGCTCCTTTGCAATCGTTCTGGTCGAACACCTGCGCGGACGCGACCATACCGCCTGGCCGCACGCTAGTGCTGCTGATTGTAAAAACCGGCTGCGCGTGGGCCGGCTGATGCAGCGCGAGTAGCGCCGCGACGCACGCGAGCGCGCGTGCATGGAACGGCAAATCACGACGAAGCGCAGAGAGTCGAACGACCGGGCAACGCACACGCATGTGCCGATTCTCCTGTCACGGGCCAAGGGCGGGTTGGCTACGCTGCTATTGTCCCTGTTTTATCCCGTGAAGACGAATCGAGTCTAACATTCCGTTTGTCTGAGGCTATTCTTGCTGATAGGACAGTCCGCGGGTAGTGAAATCGGCTATAGTCGGACACTTGCCTGTTTGTGGGGCGGCAGCAAACCGATTCATTTAGAACTAAAGAATAGTTGCATGGCAGAAGTTTCGGAGCATGGGTTATCAGGCGAAGGGAGCGCAATGCAAAATCCAATCAGAGTCGTCGTAGCTGACGACCATCCAGTGATTTTGTTTGGCGCCGAGCAGGCGTTGCTCAAATTCCCGGGTATTCAGGTCGTGGCACGCGCGCGTCAATCCACTGAGCTTGTCAAAATATTGCAGACTGTTGCATGCGATGTGCTGGTAACCGATCTCGCGATGCCGGGCGGCCAGTACGGCGATGGTCTACCGCTGATCGGCTATTTGCGCCGCAACTTTCCTAACCTGCCGATCGTCGTCCTGACGATGTTGGAAAACGCTGCGCTATTGAAGCGCCTGAGCGAGCTGGGTGTGACCTCGGTGGTGAACAAGGCGGACGATCTAAGCCATATCGGCCTTGCCGTGCAGCACGTCGGGCGCCATCTCGAATACATGAGTCCGTCGGTGAAGGCGTCGCTCGATACGCTGCGTATGAATGCAGGCGGCAAGAGCGATGAAGTGATCCTGTCCAAACGTGAACTCGAAGTGGTCCGGCTGTTCGTATCCGGCTTGACCATTAAGGAAATTTCTGAGCAACTGAGTCGCAGCATTAAGACGATCAGCACGCAGAAAAACACGGCAATGCGCAAACTCGGTCTCGAACGCGATTCCGAACTGTTCCAATACGCGCAAAGCAATGGCTTGATGAATTTGTCTTCTTATGTGTCCAGTGAACCCGCAGAAAATTCTGAACGTAATCTGACAGACGAGTCTTAATGCTTGTCAGAAAAATTTGTTAAAAATTGCGCGTAAATTCGCTAGCTAACAAAAAAGCCGCAGGTCGTTAATCGACATGCGGCTTTGTTGCTTTACGTCAAAGCGAGGTTATTGCGGTGCGCCGGTAGCGCCGCCATGCGCGGCCGACCACTCGGCCGGCGCGTGCAGGAACTTCTCGACTTCGTCGAGCGTCTTCGTCTCGAAATAACCCGACTGCTTCGCGACCCGCAACACATCCCACCAGGTAGCGAGCGCGTGCAGATCGACGTCGATGTCTTTGAGCACCGACACGCTTTCCTTGAAGATGTTGTAGTGGAACAGCACGAAGCAGTGGTTCACCTTCGCGCCCGCGGTGCGCAACGCATTGATGAAGTTGATCTTGCTGCGGCTGTCGGTGGTCAGGTCTTCGACCAGCAGCACGCGCTGGCCTTCGGTCAGCAAACCTTCGATCTGCGCATTGCGGCCGAAGCCCTTCGGCTTCTTGCGCACGTATTGCATCGGCACCATCAGGCGGTCCGACAGCCACGCGGCGAACGGAATGCCGGCGGTTTCGCCGCCCGCTACCGCGTCGATCTGCTCGTAGCCGACGTCGCGCAGGATGGTGGCTTCGGCCATCTCCATCAGGCCGCGGCGCACGCGCGGATACGAGATCAGCTTGCGGCAGTCGATATAGACGGGGCTCGCCCAGCCGGACGTGAAGATGTACGGCTTTTCTGCGTTGAAATGCACCGCCTGTACTTCCAGCAGCATTTTGGCGGTCGTGTCGGAGATCGTCTGGCGATCGAAGCCTGTCATGGGCGAATCCTTGGGTGTCAGCGTGAGGGCGGGCACGGCCCGATGGCACAGCAAACGGTGCGTTGCGCACTCTGGCGTGGTATGCCCGATGCCCGGGATGACCCGGCCGGGACGCCGTGGATTTGTCCGCGCAATAGCAATAGCACGTGCAAGGTGACGGCGAAGCGCATGAACCACGCGCGAGATGCGCAAGCCTCGCTATCTGCCGAAAGGCAGACCGGATGCTGCGCGCGTAGGCCGCGATTTTACCCGATTCGGCCTGCTGCGACGAGCCGTGCGTCGCCGTAATGAGCCCGCAGCGCGTTTTTTGGCGCGCTTGTGACCCGTCTGCACGGCCTTTACACTCACGCGACTTTGCGCGGCCAGCCCAGCCGCGTTGTGCGTCAGGCCGCCGAAGCGCGGCCGCCGCGCCCTCGAAACGCACCTGCAGCGCCGCCCCCAGGACCCCTGCCGATGAACGCTGTCACACCCAATGCCGCCGACCCAGGCGCACGACCCGGCTATGCCGCCCGCGCGCTGCTTGCGTCGGCGCTTGGCTATGCGATGGACGGCTTCGACCTGCTGATTCTCGGCTTCATGCTGCCGGCGATCGCGGCGGACCTGCATCTGTCGTCGACGCAGGCCGGTGCGCTGGTCACGTGGACGCTGGTCGGCGCGGTGGCCGGCGGTCTGTTGTTCGGCATGTTGAGCGACCACTTCGGCCGGGTCCGGATGCTGACGTGGACGATCCTGCTGTTCGCGGTGTTCACCGGCCTGTGCGCGCTCGCGCAAGGCTATGCCGATCTGCTGGTGTATCGCACCATCGCCGGGATCGGTCTTGGCGGCGAGTTCGGCATCGGCATGGCGCTCGTCGCGGAAGCGTGGCCGGCGGCGCAGCGGGCGCGCGCGTCGTCGTATGTCGGGCTCGGCTGGCAGGCGGGCGTGCTGGCTGCGGCGCTGCTCACGCCGCTGTTGCTGCCGGTGGTCGGCTGGCGCGGCATGTTTGCGATCGGGCTGCTGCCGGCGCTGGTGTCGTTCGCGGTGCGGCGGCGTGTCGAGGAGCCTGAGATGTTCACCGAACGCGCAGCGCGCGGCACGCGCAAGCAGCCGCTCAAGCTGCTGGTCGCCGATGGCCGTGCGCTGCGCACGAGCCTGGGCGTCGCGATTCTGTGTTCGGTGCAGAACTTCGGCTACTACGGCTTGATGATCTGGCTGCCGAGCTATCTGTCGAAGACATTCGGCTATTCGCTGACGCGCTCAGGCGTGTGGACCGCCGTAACCGTGCTCGGTATGGCGGCGGGCATCTGGCTGTTCGGGCTCGCCGCGGACCGGTTCGGCCGCAAGCCGACGTTTCTGTTCTATCAGGCCGGTGCCGTGGTGATGGTGTTCGTTTACGCGCAGCTAACCACGCCTTACGCATTGCTGATCGGTGGCGCGGCGATGGGGGTGTTCGTCAACGGCATGATCGGCGGCTACGGTGCGCTGATCTCCGAGCTGTATCCAACCGAGGCGCGCGCTACTGCGCAGAACGTGCTGTTCAACATCGGCCGCGCGGTGGGCGGCTTTGGGCCGGTGGTGGTCGGCGCACTGGCGGCGCGATTCTCGTTCGGCGCGGCGCTTGCACTGCTCGCGTCGATCTACGTGCTCGACATCGTCGCGACCTTGTTGCTGATTCCTGAGCGCCGCGGCGCCGCGCTCGAATAAATAGATGCGCTGAATGCACTAATTGCCTGATCAGAGAGCGAATGATGCAATGCAAAACATTCGCATCATTCGATTGCTCCAAGTGTTTGATGCACCCCAAAAAGCTTCTCGTATCGCATTGCAGCATGGGCGCCCGTCGTTGAGCTGGCGGTGCTTTCTCACGTCGTCTTCGACGTTTCGGCATCCATACGGGGTGTACACTAACCGCCCCGAAATCGCTCGCGTTGCCCGTCTTCCCGCTTCCGGTTCGATGCCGCGCCCAACTGGCGCACGCATGAATCGTCGCCGTCGACTCCCCCGTCGTCAGGAATCGCTGCAGGGTGGCTTGCGAGCCGGGCCGATTTTCTCACTGGTTTTTCACGTCTCGCAGGCAAAAAAATGGACGAACAACTGAAGCAAAGCGCTCTCGCGTATCACCAGAATCCCCGGCCAGGCAAGATTTCGGTCACGCCGACCAAGCCGCTGTCGAACCAGCTCGACCTGTCGCTAGCCTATTCCCCCGGTGTCGCCGCAGCCTGTATGGCGATTTTCGACGAACCGCTCGACGCGCAGAAGTACACGTCGCGCGGCAACCTCGTCGGCGTCGTGACCAACGGCACGGCGGTGCTCGGTCTCGGCAACATCGGCCCGCTCGCGGCCAAGCCGGTGATGGAAGGCAAAGGCTGTCTGTTCAAGAAGTTTGCCGGCATCGACGTGTTCGATATCGAGCTGAACGAAACCGATCCCGACAAGCTCGTCGAAGCGATCGCGATGCTCGAGCCGACGCTCGGCGGCATCAACCTCGAAGACATCAAGGCGCCGGAATGCTTCTATATCGAGAAGAAGCTGCGCGAGCGCATGAAGATTCCGGTCTTCCACGACGATCAGCACGGCACCGCGATCATCGCTTCGGCGGCGATCCTGAACGGCCTGAAAGTGGTCGGCAAGAAGCTTGAAGATGTGACGCTGGTCTGTTCGGGCGCGGGCGCCGCGGCGATCGCCTGTCTCGATCTGCTGGTGAACCTCGGCCTGCAGAAGAAGAACATTCTCGTCACCGATTCGAAGGGTGTGGTCTACGAAGGGCGCGGCAATCTCGATCCGTCGAAGGCCCGCTACGCGGCGAACACCGAAGCGCGCACGCTGGGTGATGCGATCAAGGGCGCCGATGTGTTCCTCGGCTGCTCGAGCGCCGGCGTGCTGAAGCCTGAGATGGTCAAGGAGATGGGCACGCAGCCGCTGATTCTCGCGCTGGCGAACCCGGAACCGGAAATCCGTCCGGAAGAAGCGAAGAAAGTGCGCCCGGACTGCATCGTCGCGACCGGCCGTTCGGACTATCCGAACCAGGTCAACAACGTGCTGTGCTTCCCGTTTATTTTCCGCGGCGCGCTCGACGTGGGCGCCACGACGATCACCGAGGAAATGAAGCTTGCCTGCGTGCGCGCGATCGCCGAACTCGCGGAAGAAACCGATCAGGGCGATGAAGTGGCGAAGGCCTATGAAGGCCACTCGCTGGAATTCGGCCCGGAGTATCTGATTCCGAAGCCGTTCGATCCGCGCCTGATCATCAAGATCGCACCGGCAGTCGCGCAGGCCGCGATGGATTCCGGCGTGGCGACGCGCCCGATCAAGGATATGGACGCGTACCGCGAAGAACTCGGCGCGACCGTGTACCGCACCGGCCTCGTGATGCGTCCGGTGTTCGCCGCTGCGAAGGCACAACCGGCGCGCATCGTGTTCGCGGAAGGCGAAGACGATCGCGTGCTGCGTGCCGCGCAATTCGTGCTGCTCGAGAAGATTGCACGGCCGATCCTGATCGGCCGTCCGTCGGTGATCGAAATGCGCCTGAAGAAGATGGGCTCGAAGCTGAAGTGCGGTGAAGACTTCGAGATCGTCGATCCGGAAGACGATCCGCGCTACCAGAAGTGCTGGCAGGCGTATCACGAGATCGGTGCGCGCGAAGGCGTGACGCCGGAAGTCGCGAAGGCCGCGATGCGTAAGTTCAATACGCTGATCGGCGCGATCCTGGTGCGCCTCGGCGACGCGGACGGCATGATCTGCGGGATGATCGGCCAGTACCACGGCCACCTGAAGTTCATCGAGCAGGTGCTGGGCAAGGCGGAAAACGTCGGCAACTATGCGGCGATGAATCTGCTGATGCTGCCGGGCCGCAATCTGTTTATCTGCGACACGTACGTCAACGAATGCCCGACCGCTGAAGAGCTGGCCGACATGACGCTGCTCGCCGCAGGCGAGATCGAGAAATTCGGCATCACGCCGAAGGTCGCGCTGCTGTCGAGCTCGAACTTCGGCAGCTCGCCGTCTTCGGCGTCGCAGCGGATGGCGCAGGCGCGCAAGCTGATCGCCGCACGTGCGCCGAGCCTCGAAGTGGACGGCGAAATGCACGGCGACGCGGCGCTTTCCGAAGCGGTGCGCAAGGCGGCCTTCCCGGGCACCACGCTGGCAGGCGAAGCCAACCTGCTGATCATGCCGAACGTCGAAGCGGCGAACATCACGTACAACCTGCTGAAGATGATCGGCGGCGATGGCGTGACGGTCGGGCCGTTCCTGCTCGGCGCGGAAAAGCCGGTGCATATCCTGACGCCGGCGGCGACGGTGCGCCGCATCATCAACATGACGGCGGTGGCATCGGCGAACGCGACGGTGCGGCAGGCTGCGGCGAAGTAAGTGTGGTGAAAGTGATGAGCTGGCGGGTGCTGGGATAGGCCCGGTAGCGGGTCACTAAAGCATCGCTCAGGGCTGGGCTCCGGATGAACGGAGCCCAGCCTTTTTTGTTTGCGGATAAATTCAGCGCGACATCTCGGCAAGCCGATCGGCCGAGTGCTGCAGGCCTGCAAAAATGCGCTGCGCGATGCGTTCCGGAAAGTGCTCGGGGAGCCGCGCGCCGACCTGTTCGATGGCCGCGGGCGTGCGCTCGATCAGGCTTTCGAGAATGGGCTCCGCGTCCTGCCCGAAGAAGCACAAGCGGGCCATCTCATTAAAGTGCTGGCGCCGGATATCCTTGAGCCGATAGCGCTTGTGATGGCCGGGCACAGCCATCGCGAGCTTCGCCTTGTGCCACGACCATTGGCTGCCCGTATTGCCTTCGACCGGCCAGATCGACATCACGTCGTACAGCGGCGTCAGCTCGAAGCGCCCGCGCCGCAACAGCCGGAGGCTGAAGTTTTTCGCGTGTCCGTCCGGTGCGGCGAGCATCCAGAACAGAATCTGCGCGGTCAGAAAGGTGCGCAGGTCCGCCTCCGGTTGCGCCGACTGGCGCAGGATTTCGCAGATATCCACGATGCCGGGGCCGCCGTCGCTTTCGTATTTGAGGTGCGGCGCGACGCCCAGCGCCTGGCAAAAATCTTCCTGAGGCAGCCGCAGCAGCCACGGGGCGACAGGGTTCATGCGCCGGTCGAAGCGCGTGACGTTCAGCACCTTTTGCGCGCCAAAGCGCAGAATCTCCGCTGCCGCCACCGGCAGGCCGAACGCTTCGAGAAGCTGCAGGCACAGCCATTCGTTTTCGACCGACGATGTCATGTCGATCTTCGCGTGGCCGACGAGGCCCAATGGCAGCTTCAGAATGTGGGTGGACGGCGTCGCGCCGTGCGGCACCCACCATTGTTCGTCGTGATAGAGCAGCGCCGTTTTTTCCTGCGCGCCGGCCAGCGACAGCCGCAGATCGTCCGGGTCGTCCTGGTCGGCGGCTGTGCCGGGCGTCACGACGCGCGTCAGCAGATCTTCGATGTCGTCTTCGCGTAGTCGACGGCCTTCGATCCGGTCGAATCCGTCCGGCTTGGCATCGGGCGCCAGGATCTGTAGCGCACCGACGCAATCGCGCCCGACGGCTTCCAGCAGATCGAATGCGTCCAGAGAGCGGGTCCGGAAGCGCGCGCCGAGCCGCCGCCGGATCGCTTCGTTGTCGGGCAGCAGGTTGTCGAAGAAGTTGCGTACGCGCTCACCGCGTAGCGGCGACGTGTCGAAGCCGAACGGCAACGACAGCGAAAGCGGGCGGCCCTCGTCGGAGTCGATCCAGTCTGCGTCGTACTGGAACTCCATGTTTCCATTGGTGGGGATGCGCCAGGTGCCGACGCGCAGACCGTTAGTCCAGACCGACAAGGCGCGGGTGTTTGAAGGACGTCCCATGCTTACCACGCTGCTTCATCGGAGGCGGCGGAGCGCGGCGATTCAATGGACAGTTCGAGCTCGAGCCCGTAGAGCGCCGCCATGGCCAGTAGTTGGCTCAGAGTGATGGCGCTGGCATCTTTTTCGAGCTCTGAAATCCTCGATTGACTCAGACCGAGACGAGCTGCCGCCTCGGCCTGAGACAGACCCTTTTTGCGGCGGGCACTGCGCAGGACTTGCCCGGCCTGCGCGGAGGTGGTCAGCAGACGGTGCATAGGCCGTATGGACGAAGGTTTATCGCCAGTATATCGGCCATACCGGTAAATTCAAAATATCGGTGTGGCCGATAAAATGAAAATACCGGTGTGGCCGATATTTTCTCGATAAAGGATGCCGCGCCGGGCTGTCCAGGCCGTCAAGCCACGTGTCGCGTCTCGCCTCCGGCCGGCGAGCGCCACTTTGCCAGCAGCGTCGACCACTTGCTGCGCACCGCCCTCAGGTTGTTGTCCTTCACGTGGCCGTAGCCGCGAATCCCGTCCGGCAGATTCGCCAGTTCGACCGCGCGCGCGCGCTTGTCGATCGTCAGGCTGCCGATCAGTTCGCGCACCAGCGCCTCGTATTCGACGATCAGCGCGCGTTCGGTGCGGCGCTCTTCGGTCTTGCCGAACACGTCGAGCGCCGTGCCGCGCAGGAAGCGCAACTTCGCCAGCACGTGCATCGCGCTGAGCATCCATGGGCCGAACTGCTTTTTCACCAGATGCCCATGCGCATCCTGCTTCGACAGCGACGGCGGCGCGAGGTGAAACTTCAGCTTCCAGTCGCCTTCGAAATTGGCCTTTACCTTGTCGAGGAACGCCGGGTCCGAGTAGAGGCGCGCGACCTCGTATTCGTCCTTGTAGGCCATCAGCTTGTGCAGGTTCTTCGCGACCGCCTCGCTGAGCGGCAACTGGGTATCGGCCGGATCGAGCGCCGTTTCTGCGGCACGCACCGCGTCGACCAGCTGCCGATAGCGCGTTGCATAAGTGTTGTTTTGATAGGCAGCGAGATACTGCACACGCTTGTCGATCAGCGTATCGAGCGCCTTCGGCGTGTGCAGCGAAACCACCTTGCTGCCGGCCGTATCGGTGTCCGGTGTGCGCCCTTGCGCGTCGGCGAACTTGCGCACGGCGGCAAGGTCATGCGCGGCGCGGCGGCCCCATTCGAACGCCGCCAGGTTCTTTTCCACCTGCACGGCGTTCAGTTCGATCGCGCGCGTCAGCGATCGATACATGAGCGGCAACCAGCCGCGTTGCCATGCGTAGCCGAGCACGAACGGATTGGTGTAGATCGCGTCGCCGAGCAGCGCGACCGCAAAGCGGTTTGCATCGACCGTCGATACGTTGCTTTCGCCTGCTGCCGCGCACACGTCGGCTTCAGTGCTCGCGCCCGGAAAGCGCCAGTCCGGGTTCTTGATGAAAGCCGCGGTCGGCGTCGGTGCGCTGTTCAGCACGACGTGCGTCTGGCCCACCTGCATCCGCGACATGCAGTCGTCGCTCGCGGTAACGATCGCGTCGCAGCCGATCACCAGATTCGCTTCGCCCATCGCGATGCGCGTGGCGTGAATGTCGGTCGGCTGATTGGCGATCTGCACGTGGCTCATCACGGCGCCGCCTTTTTGCGCGAGACCGGTCACGTCGAGCACCGTGACACCCTTGTTTTCCAGATGCCCGGCCATGCCGAGCAGCGCGCCGATCGTCACCACGCCGGTGCCGCCCACGCCGGTCACCAGCACGCCGTACGAACGGTCGATGCCGGGCAGCTCCGGTTCCGGTACCGGTGGCATCGCGTCGATTGCGACAGCGGTGACCGTCGGCTTGCGCAACTGTCCGCCTTCGACGGTCACGAAGCTCGGGCAAAAACCCTTCAGGCACGAGTAGTCTTTGTTGCAGGTCGACTGGTTGATCTGCCGCTTGGTGCCGTACTCGGTCTCGAGCGGTTCCACCGACAGACAGTTCGACTGCACCGAGCAATCGCCGCAACCTTCACAGACCGCTTCGTTGATCACCACACGGCGCGCCGGGTCCGGATAGGCGCCGCGTTTGCGGCGGCGACGCTTTTCGGTCGCGCAGGTCTGGTCGTAGATCAGGATCGTGGTGCCTTCGATGTCGCGCAGTTCGCGTTGCACGTCGTCGAGCTGATCGCGGTGATGCACGCTGATGCCGGGCGCGAGGCCGACATTCGCGGTGTACTTGTCGGGCTCGTCGGTGACGATCACGATGCGCTTCGCGCCTTCGGCGGCGAGCTGATGCGTGATCTGCGGTACGGTCAGCGTGCCGTCGACCGGCTGGCCGCCGGTCATCGCGACCGCGTCGTTATACAGAATCTTGTAGGTGATGTTCGCCTTCGACGCGATGGCTGCGCGAATTGCCAGCAGCCCCGAGTGGAAGTAGGTGCCGTCGCCGAGATTGGCGAATACGTGTTTGTCGTTCGTGAACGGCGCCTGGCCGACCCACGCGACGCCTTCGCCGCCCATCTGGCTGAACGTGCTGGTGCTACGGTCCATCCACACCGTCATGTAATGGCAGCCGATGCCGGCCATCGCGCGCGAGCCTTCGGGCACGTTGGTCGACGTGTTGTGCGGGCAACCCGAACAGAACCACGGTTTGCGTTCCACTGCGACGCGTGGCCGCGCGAGCGCCTTTTCCTTCGCATCGATCACCGCGATGCGCGTCGCGATGCGGGCGCGCACGTCAGACGGCAGATCGAATTTGTCCAGACGCGTGGCGATCGCTTTCGCGATGATCGCCGGCGATAGTTCGTAGTGAGCCGGCAGCAGCCAGTTGCCCATCGGCACCGACCATTCGCCGCCTGCGCCGTCTTTCTCGTCGAACTTGCCGAACACACGTGGGCGTTGCGCATCGGGCCAGTTATACAGCTCTTCCTTGATCGCGTATTCGAGAATCTGGCGCTTTTCCTCGACCACCAGAATCTCTTCGAGACCGCGCGCAAATGCCTGCGCGCCTTGTGCTTCGAGCGGCCAGACGCAGCCGACCTTGTACAGGCGAATGCCGATGCGCGCGCAGGTTTCGTCGTCGAGGCCGAGGTCGGTCAATGCCTGGCGCACATCGAGATAAGCCTTGCCGCCGGTCATGATGCCGAAGCGCGCATGCGGCGAATCGATCACGACGCGATCCAGTTTGTTCGCGCGCACGTACGCGAGGGCCGCATACCATTTGTAGTCGAGCAGCCGCGCTTCCTGCACCAGCGGCGCGTCGGGCCAGCGGATGTTGAGGCCGCCGTCGGGCATCGCGAAATCGGTGGGCAGAATGATCTGCGTACGGTGCGGATCGATATCGATCGATGCCGACGATTCGACTACGTCGGTCACGCATTTCATCGCGACCCACAGGCCCGAGTAGCGGCTCATCGCCCAGCCGTGCAGGCCGAAGTCGAGATATTCCTGCACGTTCGACGGGAACAACACCGGCAGGCCGCAGGCCTTGAAGATGTGCTCGGATTGATGCGCAAGTGTCGACGATTTGGCCGCGTGGTCGTCGCCGGCCAGCACCAGCACGCCGCCATGGCGCGAAGAGCCCGCTGAGTTGCCGTGCTTGAATACGTCGCTTGAACGATCGACGCCCGGCCCTTTGCCGTACCACATCGAGAACACGCCGTCGTACTTCGCGCTCGGATACAGATTGACCTGCTGCGTGCCCCACACGGCGGTGGCGGCGAGGTCTTCGTTCACGCCGGGCTGAAACACAATCTGATGCGCGGCGAGATGCTTTTTGGCTTTCCACAGCGACAGATCGAGGCTGCCAAGCGGTGAGCCGCGATAGCCTGAAACGAAACCGGCAGTATTGAGCCCAGCGGCGTGGTCGCGTTGCTGTTGCAGCATCGGCAGCCGGACCAGCGCCTGGATGCCACTCATGTACGCGCGGCCGCGTTCGAGCGTGTATTTGTCGTCAAGCGTGACGGAAGATAGCGCGGCTTCAAGCGATGCGCGTTGATCCGCGTCTAGCGGGGCATTCATTATGGGTACTCCTCCAGCAATTTGGGATCACCAATACTGTCTGGCCTCGGCGTCTCGTGAACGCCTTGACCGGGTGGCGCATACGCGCCGCCGCCATATTGACGGGTTTCCATCGATGGTAGCACTGGGAAAAACCCGCCGCCTCGGCCAACTTCCGCGGCAATGCGCGGTCGCTGACCATATCTCTAATGACACTTGTGTGCGCCGGATATTCCTTTTTGGTCGCCGGTGTAACAACCTGTAAAAGGCGCCGGTTACCGGAACCGGGAGTCGCGCCGCTGTCTAACCACCCACCTGCGCTTTCCCGCAACGTTCCACATGAGGTGGAGCTTCGCAGCGCAGGTAGTCAGAAAGAGGAGTAAGCATGAACAGCAAGCACGTTCAAACCTTCCTGTTGGTCTCAGCCGCTTTTTTTACCATGAGCGCACCGGTGCGCTCGAACAGCGCGCAGGCGAGTGTCACGGTGCCGCGCACGAGCCAGGCAACGCCGGCTACGTCCGCTACGAACCGTTCGGCTGCGCTCAAACGGGCCACCCCGTCAGGCGACTAATCCCGGCCGTCTGAAAGAAACGGCGCATGGCGGGTCTCGCTTGCGCCTTGTCCCGTTTTTCTTCTACACGTTGTCTTTCACCACGCCGCGGCGAATCTGATCCAGTTCGATCGATTCGAACAGCGCCTTGAAGTTGCCTTCGCCAAAGCCCTGGTTGCCCTTGCGTTGAATGATCTCGAAGAAGATCGGGCCGATCTGGTTCTCTGTGAAAATCTGCAGCAACAGGTCGTCATGCGCGCCGTCGATCAGGATCTTGCGTTTGCGCAGCTCTTCCAGCGGTTCACCGTGGTCGGGCACGCGGCGCTCGACCAGTTCATAGTAGGTATCGATCGTATCGAGCAGCGCGATGCCCGCTGTGCGCAGGCCGTCCACCGTACGGTAGATATCTTGCGAGCCTAGCGCGATATGCTGGATCCCTTCGCCGTGATAGGCGTCCAGATATTCCTGGATCTGCCCGGCCGTCTCGGACCCTTCTTCGTTGATCGGAATGCGGATCTTGCCGCACGGCGAGGTCATCGCTTTCGACTTCACGCCCGTTACCTTGCCTTCGATGTCGAAGTAGCGCACTTCGCGGAAATTGAACAGGCGCTCGTAGAACTCGGCCCATTCGCGCATGCGGCCGCGATGCACGTTGTGCGTCAGATGATCGATATAGGTGAGGCCGTGGCCGGACGGGTTCGGCTCGGCGCCGGCAATCGGCTCGAAATCGACGTCGTAGATGCCGATGTCGCCGATGCTGCCCGGCGCGGCGCCGTTCTTGCCGCGCCACCGGTCGACGAAGTAGATCAGCGAATCGCCGACGCCCTTGATTGCAGGGATGTTCAGTTCCATCGGGCCAGTCTTGTTGTCGAAGCCCCACGCGCCGCGGTCGAGCGCGCGCTGGTAGGCCTGCGCGGCGTCCTGCACGCGAAATGCGATCGCGCAGATCGATGGCCCATGCAGGCGCGCAAAGCGCTGCGCAAACGAATCGGGTTCGGCGTTGACGATGAAGTTGATGTCGCCTTGCCGGTACAAGGTCACGTCCTTATGACGATGGCGCGCAATCGCAGTAAAGCCGAGTTGCTCGAACAGCTTGCCGAGGGCTTTCGGATCGGGCGCGGTGTATTCGATGAATTCGAAACCATCGGTGCCAACCGGGTTGTCCCAGGTGGGAACTTGCATATCTGTCTCCTGAAGACGCGATGCTGTTCGATACGACTGCATTGCATGGCGCAAGTTTAGGCGCGTGCCCGAGACGGATATTTGCGAAATCAGATGGATGACACTACGATTGCGCTAATTTATAGCGCCAATTGTGCAACGGATGGCAGAACATGCCCACGATAGAACTCGATGCGATCGATCGGCGCATTCTCACGATTCTTCAGCAGGAAGGCAGGTTGTCGAATCAGGAACTCGCGGAGCGGGTGAATCTGTCGCCCAGCCCGTGTTTGCGCCGCATCCGCCGGCTGGAGGAGAGCGGCGTGATTCGCGGCTACGTTGCATTGCTCGACGCGCAAAAGCTTGGGCTTGATCTGCTCGCGTTCGTCAACGTGCGGCTCGAGAAACGCGGTGGGCCAACGCTTGGCGACGCCTCGCACGCGCGCGCCGGCACGACGCACGCCGAGCTGTTTCGCGCCGCGGTTCAAACCTGGCCGGAAGTGGTGGCGTGCCACGCGATGGCGGGCGACATGGACTATCTGTTGCGCGTGCAAGTAGCCGATATGGCGCATTTCTCGCGCTTCGTGCAAGACGTGCTGCTGCACCATCCGTCGGTGATCGACGTGAAGACTAGCTTCGCGCTCGAGGCATTCAAGGAAACGACGGCTTTGCCGATCCGCTGAAACGCAAGCGCGGTGAATGAGGTTCGTGAACGCTCAGGCCGCGAGTTCGGCGGGTAGCAGCGATTCGATCAGCGTGGATGTTTGGCGGGCCTGGCGCTTCAACGCGTAATCGAATGCAGCGGCCTGTTCTTCGAGCATCTCCGACAGGATGCTGGACTGATCTGCCGGGGCGAGGGTGAGGTAAGCGTCGGCTTCGCCGTACGCGTACTCGATCTTCATGCCCGATTTTTTCGCGATGTGCATCATCGTGCGGTTGCGCGACAGGCAGTGCATGTACAGCGTCGACACATGCGTATTGCGACTGCGGATCGCGGCACGCTCGAACAGCTTGCTGCCGATGCCCTGGCCGCGCGCGCGTTCGACCACCGACACGCCAAACTCCGCAGTGCGCTTGCCGCTTTCGTCGGGCAGATAGGCGAGGTGGCCTACGCCAACCAGTTCCAGATCGCGGTCGAACACACCGAACACCGTATCGCGGTCGAAATCGATGGTGCGCACGTAGTTGTGAATGACGTGATCGGGCGTCAGCTGGCCAAAGCGCAGCAGGCGGTCGTCTTTACCGAGGCTCAGGAAGTGGTTGAGCAGGCGCTCACGATCTTTGACGCTGAGTTCCCGCACCAGAACGGGCGCCAGACTGGCAGCGGCAAGTTGCCGATCCGGTAGCGCGATCGGCTCGTTGGCTGAAGCGGTGGTCTTGTTCATGACGGGTTCTCCTATTCATCTGACGGCATGATGCGCCGCAGCAGAGATTGTAATGGAGAACCGGTTTAATCACTAGGGAAAACCCTTATTTCGGAGTATTCCGATGCGTTCTGAATGCACGGTTAAAGTGCGTAAGTGATTGAATTAAAATGGGTTATCGTTGAATTTTGGCGTGCCGAAAGCGAGGCTGTCTGTCGCAGCTGAACCACGATGCATAGCGGGGCGCATCATTGCGGCGCCGAAAGCCCGTGGTCGATCATCCCGATCACCTGCTCGGCGAATTCGCTATACCCCATGCGACCGCCCGCCTTCAGCCATGTGAAGGTCCAGTTGATCATGCCGAACACCATCATCGTCAGCGCGGTCTGATTGTCGCGGCTCACGCGCGACGGGTAGGCGCGCGCCAGCTGCCGGGCAAAGGCGGCGACGATGTCGCGCTGACGGTCGAGGATCACTTCGCGTTGCGCGTCGACCAGATACTTCACGTCGTTGAGCAGCGCGACATGCCGGCTGTGCGACGTCTCGTACTCGCCGAGAAACGCGCGAATCAGCTCGGCAAACGCCTCGCGTTCGGTCAGGCCGCGCCGTTGGCTGGCGCCTTCGACTTCCGCGATGATCAGCATCAGCCGCTTGGTGTAGCGGTCGAGCAGATCGAACAGGATCGCTTCCTTGCTCTCGTAGTAGTGATAGAGGCGCGCTTTCGACGTGCCGCTCGCGGCAGCCAGATCCGACATCGAGGTAGTCGGATAGCTGGCCTGGGCGAACTTCTGGGCGGCGAGATCGAGAATCTGGTCGCGTTGGGTTTCGTGGTCTGGGGCTCGGGTGCGGGCCATGATTTGTTGTTTTCCCGGATGCAGCGTGGGCGAAAAAAGGACCGCTTGCGCACGTGCACGCAGGTGCCCGCGCGCAAGCGGCCCTAGTGTAAGCGGATCACGGCCGTGCCGAAAGCGCGGCAAGCGTCGCGAGGTGCGTCATGACCCGCGGCGCGGCCTGGCCTCGCCGGCCGCTATGCCTAGCGTTCGTCGTAGCTCACCACGATCTTGTCCGTAAGCGGGTGGCATTGGCAGGTCAGCACGAAGCCGTCGCGGATTTCATGCTCTTCGAGCGTGTAGTTCTTGTCCATTTTTACGTCGCCTTCCAGCACTTTCGCGCGACACGTGCAGCACACGCCGCCCTTGCATGCGTAAGGGAGCGCGAGGCCCGCGCGCAGGCCGACGTCGAGTACGCTCAAGCCTTCGTACGGCAGGCGCAGCTTGCGCCGCTTGCCGTCCAGCACGATTTCGAGATCTGCGGCGGGTGTGTCGCCGGTGATCTCGACGGGCGGCACGCCCGCCTGCGGCAGCGGCGTGCCGAAGCGCTCGACATGAATCTTCTGCGGCGCGACACCGGCCGCCTGCAAGGCGCCTTCCGCGGCGTCCATCATCAGCGCCGGGCCGCAGATGAACGCTTCGTCGATGTGCGCGGCAGGCACCAGCGTGTCGAGAAATGCCGCGCATTTGTCGCGGTCGAGCACGCCGTTGAACAACTGCACGTCCTGCAGATCGTCCGACAGCACGTGATATAGCACGAAGCGGTTCATAAAGCGGTTCTTCAGGTCCTCGAGCGCTTCGGCAAACATGATCGAATCGACGCTGCGGTTGCCGTAGATCAGCGTGAAGCGGCTGCGCGGCTCGATTTCCAGCGTGGTCTTGATGATCGCCAGCACCGGCGTGATGCCGGAGCCGCCCGCGAAGGCGACGTATTGCTGGCCTTGTTCGGCGTTCAGGTGCGTGAAGAAGCGGCCATCGGGCGTCATCACGTCGATCGTGTGGCCGGGCTGCAGCGTGTCGAAAGCGAAATTCGAAAAGCGGCCGCCGCGCACGCGCTTGATACCGATGCGCAATTCACCGTCGCGCTCGTAATCGGCGACGCCCACGCAGATCGAATACGAGCGGCGCGTTTCCTCGCCGTCGATATGCGTCTTCAGCGTGACGAACTGGCCTTGCGTGAAGCGGTATTGTTCGCGCAACTCGGCCGGAACCTCGAACGCGACCGAGACGGCGTCGGCCGTTTCCGGACGCACTTCGCCAATGCGCAGCGGGTGAAATTGCGGAGTGGCCATGTCAGTAGGGTTTGAAATAGTCGAAGGGTTCGCGGCACGCGAGGCAGCGGTAGAGCGCCTTGCAGGCGGTCGAGCCGAATTGCGCGAGACGCTCGGTGTGCGCGGAGCCGCAGCGTGGGCACGGCGGCGGCGCGGGCGGGCGGGCGACGAAGCGGATCACTTGTGGTTCGCCGGTGGCTGTCTTGCTGCCCGCGCTGTCGCCGCTGCCGGTTGCACAGAGGCCGGTGGGCGGCGCGATGCCGTATGCGCGCAGCTTTTCGCGTGCTTCGGCGGTGATCCAGTCGGTGGTCCATGCGGGCGCCAGCACTGTGACGATCCGGTGGGGTGCGAGTGCGGCGTCGTCGAGCGCGCGGCCGATATCCTCGGCAATCTGCGACATCGCCGGGCAGCCGGAGTACGTCGGCGTGATCACCGCTTCCAGCGTGCCGTCCGCCGCGCGGCGCACATCGCGCAAAATACCGAGCTCGCGAATCGACACCACCGGAATTTCGGGGTCGGGCACAGCCTCGAGCACATGCCATGCATGTGCGAGCGTGGCGTCGACGCTCGGGGTGGCGGGTTGGGGGATCGTCATTGGCATGCTCCGCGCAATCTCACCACGTGGCGCCAGGATGCTGCCGTGCGACGCTTTGCATCTCGGCAAGCAGGAAGCCCATGTGCTCCGAATGTTCGCCGTGCTTGCCGGTGCTCACATGCTTGACTGCTGCCGGCAGCGTCAGCGTCGCTTCGTCGAGCGCGGCTTGCACGTCCGCTTGCCAGGCGGCTTCGAGATCGGCGGTGCGCGGGCCGACGTGCTGCGCGGCAATCGCGTGTTCGGTTGCGTCGCTGCTGAAGAACTCCCGCGTGTAGGGCATCAGATAGTCGAGCGCCGCTTGCGCGCGGCGTTGCGATTCGTCGGTGCCGTCGCCGAAGCGGATCAGCCATTCGCGTGAATGATGTACGTGATAGCGCGTTTCCTTGATCGATTTCCCGGCGATCGCGGCCAGTTGTGGGTCGGCGGAGGCGGTCAGCGCGGTCCATAAGTGCGCCATCAGTGTGGCGTACAGGAAGTTGCGCACGATCGTCACGGCGTAGTCCTTGTCCGCGTGCGCGGTGCCGCCGAGCGGGCCGCAATGCGGCAGTTCCACCAGCGTGTAGTTCGCAAATTCCCGTTCGCTGCGGAAGTACGCGTAGGCGTCTTCGCTGCGCTCGCGGCCGGTTGCGATACGCTCGAGTTCGGCCGCATGCGCGTACAGCAGGCGCGCCTGGCCGATCAGGTCGAGGCTCATGTTGGCGAGCGCAATGTCTTCCTCGAGAACCGGACCGTGGCCGCACCATTCGGCGTTGCGCTGGCCGAGAATCAACGCGGTATCCGCTAGACGCAGCACGTAGGCGAGATGTTCAGGCGTGGTGTCCATGGCGGGCTTACATGTGGTTGACTTCGTCGGGCAGCGTGAAAAATGTCGGGTGACGGTAGATCTTGTCGGCCGCCGGCTCGAACAGCTCCGCCTTGTCTTCCGGCGCCGATGCCGTGATCGCCGACGATGGCACCACCCAGATGCTCACGCCTTCCTGGCGGCGCGTGTAGACGTCGCGCGCCATGCGCAGCGCCATCGATGCGTCGCTTGCATGCAGGCTGCCGCAGTGCTTGTGATCGAGCCCCTGCTTGCTGCGTACGAAGACTTCCCAGATTGGCCATTCCTTGTTCATCGTCGATCTCCTTCGATGCTGATTCTCTTGGCGGCTACGCGTTTATCGAGCGGCCCCGGTGAGCGAGGTTGCTTGCGCGTGGGCGCTTCAGCGCGCTCGTTGACGTTCAGGCGGCGTGTTGCTGCGCGCGCCGGCGCTGCTTTTCCGCGTGCGCGAGCGCGGCTTCGCGAACCCACGTGCCGTCTTCGTGCGCTTTCACGCGCGTGGCGAGCCGCTCCTTGTTGCACGGCCCGTCGCCGTTGACGACGCGCCAGAATTCTTCCCAGTCGATCGTGCCGTAGTCGTAATGGCCGCGCGCTTCGTTCCACGTCAGCGCTGGGTCGGGCAGCGTGACGCCGAGCACCTTGGCCTGCTCGACGGTGGCGTCGACGAACTTTTGCCGCAGATCGTCGTTCGAAATCCGCTTGATGCCCCAACGCGCCGACTGGTTGCTGTGCACCGAGTCCTTGTCGCTCGGACCGAACATCATCAGCACCGGCCACCACCAGCGGTCGACGGCTTGCTGCACGAGTGCGCGCTGGGCGGCGGAGCCTTTCATCATGGTCAGCAGCGCGTCGAAGCCCTGGCGCTGATGGAACGACTCCTCCTTGCAGATGCGGATCATCGCGCGTGCATACGGACCGTATGTGCACCGGCACAGCGGGATCTGGTTCATGATCGCTGCGCCGTCGACCAGCCAGCCGATCACGCCGACGTCCGCCCAGCTTGGCGTCGGGTAGTTGAAGATGCTCGAGTATTTGGCTTTGCCCGCGTGCAGCGCGTCGACCAGCTGGTCGCGCGACACGCCGAGTGTCTCGCATGCGCTGTACAGATAAAGACCGTGGCCGGCTTCGTCTTGCACTTTTGCAAGCAGGATCGCTTTGCGCTTCAGGCTCGGCGCACGCGTGATCCAGTTGCCCTCCGGCAGCATGCCGACGATCTCCGAATGCGCGTGCTGCGAAATCTGCCGTACCAGCGTCTTGCGGTAGGCGTCGGGCATCCAGTCTTGCGGCTCAATCTTGCCGTCGGCGGCCATCACGGCGTCAAAGCGCGCCTCGTCCGCTGGGGCGCTGGAGGGGGCCGACTGCGCGGCGTTGCCGGGGATGTCGAGGGATTGCGTGTACATGGCGGACGCTCTCGTCGTGCGGATGGGCTGTGTTCGGCAGTATAAACCAACCGGTCGGTCGGTTAATAGGGGGTTGTGGCTTGTTTTGGCGGGAGGCGATGCTTTGATTTGTACGGTGGCTGCCGTCGGCATTGCATGGTTGATGTACGCTTGCGCCGGGCGCGGCGCGGTTCCGCTCGGGGAAAATACGAACCTCGCGGACCCGACGGCGCCTCGCCGAAGGTGCATGCAAGGCCGATCGGGCACAATGTGCGGTCCATTTTCTTTCGACCGATTCCATGAACCTTCGCTCGCTCGCTTCCGCCTGCGCCGCGCTGCTGATCTGCTCGGCGCCGCTCGCGGCTGCCGCGGCTCAGCCGCACGGCCAATGGACCACCGCCTGGGCGACCGCATTGCAGCCGATTCCGCAACTCGCCGATCCGCCGCCGCTGTATCGCGTGCCAGAGGTGGCGCAGCGCACCGTGCGTCAGATCATCTACCCGACGCTGTCAGGCAGCGCGGCGCGTATCCACATCAGCAACGCGTACGGAAAGGCGCCACTCGTCATTGAAGAGATGGTGCTTGCGCGCGCGGTAGCCGGCGCGAAAACGCAAACGGGCAGCGGTACGCGCGTCACTTTCTCCGGGAAGGGTGCGGTTACTGTGGCGCCGGGTGCGGAACTGGATAGCGATGCGCTGCATACGGATATCGTCGCCGGCGCGCCTTACGCGGTGAGCTCATACATGGGCGCCGGGCAACGCATGGTGGCGTGGCACCGGGTATCGAGCCAGACCAATTACCTGTCAACGCCGGGCAATCACACCGAAGACACCGCCGACGCCGCTTACCGTCAGCGCTTTACGCAGTACGCGTGGGTCACGGCGTTGTCAGTTGAAGCGCCATCGGCGACGGCGGTGGCGGCGATCGGCGATTCGATCACTGACGGCATGCGCTCGAGCCTGAATCAGAACCGCCGCTGGCCGGACGCGCTGGCGCGCCGACTGGCGCGGGCCGGCGACCGGTCGACTGCAGTGATCAATCTCGGCATCAGCGGCAATCGCCTGCTGAGCGATTCGCCTTGCTACGGCGACGCGCTCGCGACGCGCTTTCGACGCGACGTGCTGGAGCGTGCCGGAGTGAAGACGGCGATTCTGCTGATCGGTATCAACGACATCAATTTCGCGGGCATGCCGCCGCGCGCCGGCCTGGATTGCGACGCACCGCATACCCAGGTGACGGCTGATAGCTTGATCGATGGTTACCGGCAGGTGATTGCGGACGCGCATGCACACGGCGTCCGGCTGCTGGGCGCGACGTTGACGCCGGCGTCGTTGTCGCCGCAACGGGAGAGTATTCGCGTGGCAGTGAACCAGTGGATCCGGACCAGCCGGGCGTTCGATGGTGTGGTCGATTTCGATGCGGCATTGCGCGACCCGGCGCAACCGACGGAGCTCAGACGCGGGTTCGATAGCGGCGACCGCATTCATCCTAGCGATGCGGGCTACGCGGCGATGGCGGAGGCGATTCCGCTTTCATCGCTGGTTGGTTCGGCAGCCAGGTGAGCGCCAGAAAAAATATCTTGCTGCGGGACTTGCCAGGTAGGGCAGTGTCGCCTACTATTCGGTCTCCCGTTTTCGGACGGGGGCTGCCGCGAAAGCGGCGGTGCAGTAAGTCAGCAGGTTTTAAGCGCTAAGCGAAAAAAACTGTTGACGAAGCGAGAAGGAGTCTGCATAATCTCGCTTCTCTGCTGCTGATGCGGCAGACACGAAACAGGCGGTAGCAGCGAAAGGCTGCTGTGCAGTTTAAGCCGGTTTTGTGACACGATCTTTAACAATTCACAGCCGATAAGTGTGGGCATCTGATGGCGGCGCGCGGCGGATCTTCGGGTTCGCCGGATAGCGAAAGTATCAAATGTCTCACACAGTAATTGATAGTAAGGTTTCCGGGTAACCGGAAACACGAACGTCAGTACGTTGAGTGAGCGACCGGTCCAGAAATGGACCGAACACAGTAACAGGCATTGAACTGAAGAGTTTGATCCTGGCTC
>NZ_BAAGSQ010000003.1:0-108409 GCF_054782355.1 Paraburkholderia jirisanensis
ATCGTGCACTCCGATCGCGGTGCGCACTATCGCTGGCCAGGCTGGATCTCCCGCATCGCCCGTGCAAAGCTGATTCGCTCGATGTCACGCAAGGGATACTCACCAGAATGCGGCGTGCGAGGGTTTCTTCGGTCGGTTGAAGAGCGAGCTGTTCTATCCGAGGAATTGGCAATCGACGACGATTGAGCAGTTCATCGGTGCGCTGGACGCCTATATCCGGTGGTACAACGAAAAGCGGATCAAAATCTCGCTGGGCGCACTCAGCCCAGTCGAGTACCGGAAAAGTCTGGGAATCATTGCTTAACCAGTCCAGGATTTTATCCGCATCCCCCCCGGGTCACGGTTCCGTGCAAATCAACAATAGGGAGGCGCCTTGCTCCATGCGCGTTTCCGGTGGTTGTTCGATAGTCCTCCGCGCATATTCCAGACAAGCCGGCAACGACTATCTGCGGTGGTAGCCATCGCGTCTATCATCAGAAATGGTAAGAGATAGCGGCGCGTCGGACTTGCAGCGCAATGGCATGAAGCTCGAATTCGAAAGCATTTGACTGCTCTTGCGTCTGGAGCATGATCACTTCGTCCGTGCCACGTCGGCATCAGGCGGTCACCCCGCTGACGACCGAACAGGTGTCCTGTTGCCGAAGAACAGCGACATTGAGGCAATGCTCAACTATCCGTAACGTTCATACTACGTCGCTGAACGCCGTCCGTCGACCTTCCCCGTGCACAATCGTCTTCGCCGGCGTGCCCATTGCTCGAAGGCCACCCTCGATGCAAAGATGACTCGGACTGCTGCCGCCGAACCGCGACGCGTGGGGGGCACCGTGACTACTCCTCCGAAGTGCAACGCAAGCGCGAGCTTTGGACGGTGGCTAACGCATCTATAAATCAATAGAAAAATTTCATCTCAGTATGATGACCCGTTGATGCGCGCCAGTCACAAATAGACCTTCGAGCCTTGACGCACCTAGCACCTCGATCGCCCACCACAATTAATTGAAAATCAACCAAAAGGGCCGATGTTAAATCTCGCACACCAATAAAGAGAAGAAAAACATATATCTAATTGAGCCTCGATAAGGACCATTTTCGTAATCTGCGTGTCTAGTGTTGAGAATCGATGATGCTGACGGCTAATTGCCCATCGATTAGGCAGTCGCTATCCTGTGAGGTGACTCCCATCTCCTTTACGTTGTCGACCAAATGGCCGCTTTAGGTAGCTTTGTCCGAGATCGCCGAAACGAGCTCGGCCTCACGCAGGCTGCGCTCGCGACGCGAATCGGCGTCGATGACACATATGTCAGCGCTGTGGAAACCGGGCGCAGGACGCCCGATGGCTCGCCCTTCCTGGGAATTTTGGGGCGGGCCTTGGAACTAGAAGGGGATCAGCTTCGCGAACTATTCATGGTGGCGCGTCGGTCACAGCGATTTTTCCGCTTGCCCGAGAAGCTTTCGGCGCGCAAGCACGCCGTATTCATGGCAATTGCGGATGATCTTCCGCAACTCAGTGAAGAGGATATTGAGATTATCGCAAGCGTTCATTCGGCGTTAGTCCAGAACCGAAAGTCTTATGCCGGGAACGTCTCAAAGAGAACCGAAGGAGGAACCATGTAAACCAAAAAACGCCGCAACCCCAAAGGGAGTGCAGCGCTCTCTGGTCGGGACCTGTGCAGATCCGCGAATGGCCAATTCGAGTCTGCTCTGTCCCGACCTCAGAGTCAAGCCCTTCCGTTTCCCATCGATTCGCTGCCGCTCGTGACTTGACCATCCCGTGTCAAGTCACGAGACCACGCTCGTCCATTGGGGCGAAAACTCGTCAACAAATTATTGATGAGTGGGCAGCGCTATGCCGAAAGGAGGCATCTTGATGAAGTCGCAGACGCCGTTCAGCAGCCTCGTTTTAGTAACTCCCGCGAAGCATCCCTCGCCACGCAAGCCGCGCAACATCGTTACCGTCTCAGGACGAGGCGCGCGGGGATATCTCCCTATCCGGAAAGCAACCATGGCCGCGTTCGAAAGCCTTGTGGAACAAATGGCCTTCTACGTTCTGGAAGTCGCTCCGTCTGTCAAATCAATCGCAACTCAGCCACGAGTGTTCGAATACACGGACGGTACGCGCCGTCGACGCTATACGCCCGACGTAGAAATCGAGGTGGAGAACGGTGCTACAAAAGAGACTGCGCTTCTCGAGGTCAAGGATGACGATAACTTCACTCCGAACTCGGAAGCTGCTGCGCGACTACGGGCGGCGCTACCGTATCTGCGCCAGCGCGGTGAGCGATTACACATCGTTCTCCGGTCCGATCTGATTACAAACGCACTCGACCAACAGCTTGCACGGCTACTCCGGCAGCGCCCACGTCGCATCAAATTCCGCACAGATATAGATCCAACTCTCTGGGATCCGGAGATGGGCACGCTTCCTTCACCCGAGATACAGCAGCAATGGGAAGACGCGAAGCGTCAATGTGATGACCTGCTTCGCCGGATCATGAACCGCGATCCGGACGATCTTTTATCGGTTTGCACCCGCTAATAGGAATATCTGACATGGCCAACTTCATTAAGGATCAAATCATTTTCCGCGGCGACGGAAGATATCGACTCGTTCGCGTACAGGATGACATTGCTTATCTGGAGAACACCGTTACAGGTGAACTTTCAAACCACAATGAAGAGGACTTGCTGGAAGAGTACTTGCGCGGATATCTCCGCACAATCGACAGTAAGCAGTACCAGCGACCGCCGGGCTCTCACGTAGTCAAGGACGCGCTCGAGGCCGCAACGTCATCGGTCAAGCAAGGAAACTTCGAGACACGCCGGCGAGTGAACTATCTAATGATGCTCGAAGACCTAGGTGCATTCGACGGTTCTCGATATGCTCTGCGCCGGGCGATTCAAAGCGTAGCGACAAAACTGAATGAAATTAAACCCCCTCATGAAACTACTGTATATCGCTGGCGCAGGCGGTACCGGATCGCAAAATTTGATATCCGCGCATTGCTGGATGAGACCTATCGGAAGGGAGGAAAAGGAGGGTCACGACTGGACCCCGTGGTTGAAGGCATTGTCCAGGAGAAAATCGATACAGCATTTTTCAACAGTAAGCGCGGAACGGCCGAGGAGGTCTATAACGCTGTATTCCTCGAAATCCAGCGATTAAACACGCTTCGCATAGAGTCCGAATGGCTCAAAGTACCCGGGCTTCGAACCATCCAGAGGCGAATCCGGGGCATAGACGCATTCGAACACGCAGTTGCCCGCTATGGTGAACGTGAAGCGCGGCGCCGGTTCGGCGACCAGTTTTGCGCGCGCAAAGTGACCAGAATCCTCGAGATCGTTGAAATCGACCATACGCCGATGGACGTGATGTACACGGACGCCGATGGCAGAGTGATTGATCGACCAACGATCACGGTCGTGCTTGACCGATTCTCGCGATGTGTACTTGGATTCTGTATCAGTTCGGCGGGTCACGGCGTTCACGCCGTGTTCGAGGCGTTGCGGCACTCAATGATGCCAAAGAGCTATCTGAGAGAACGGTTCCCTGAACTGCATCTCGAATGGCCTTGCCACGGCTGGCCTGAACGCCTGCTCATGGACAATGGGCGTGAATTTCATGCACATGCCGTCGTTGATGCTCTGACGAACCTTGGTGTGATCTGCGAATATGCGGCGTCACGTGATCCGAACGATAAGCCATTTGTTGAGCGCTTTCTCAGGACTTTCAACTACTCGTTCATACACAAACTTCCAGGAACGACCTTAGCCAAGGTTCACCAACGAATTGGTTTTAAAGCGGAAGATGAAGCCTGCATCACATTCGAGCAACTCAATGAGATGGTCCACATCTGGATCATATCCGTGTACCACTTACGGCCGCATAAAGGTCTTCAGGGGCGCGCACCAATCGATGTGTGGAAAGAAAGTGCGGCCGCTTTTCCGCCTCTCCTGAAATGCAACGCTGATGATCTCAGCATTGAATTCGGTGGATTTGCCGAATGCGCGGTACAGCGTTACGGCATCGACTTCAATACCTTTCGGTATGCATCGCCCGAGCTACTCGCCTTGGGTCGGATGCTGCCGGTCAAAACGAAGGTGCAAATCAAAGCTCCGTACGACAACGCCGGTTTAATCTGGGTGTGGGACCTGTTCGACAACAAATACATCCGCGCATATAACACCGATGAACAGTACAACAACTTGACGGTAGAGCAAGCGAAGGCTCTGAAGCGCGGCTACGCGACTTCCGATTCCCATCAGCGGACCCGGGCAAATGGCGAGGAATGGATTCGCGAAAGCGCCAAGGAGTCGATGCAGTCGAAGGATCTAGCAACGCGTAAAAGAGGGGCTCGTCAGGCACATACAACATCGAAATCGATCAATCGCCCCAAAGCTGCCAGACCGGAACCTCGGATCGCTAACCAGCCTCACTCATTCACTTATGATTCTGATGGACTTTCGGATTTCGAAGTTGAATCTATCAATGCCGAGGTGGATCATGACGATCAATAATGGCAGCGTTGAGATTGTTAAGGATATCCGATCAACCTTCATAAAATTCCCGCACATTGTGCGGATCCAAGCTGCACTAGATCGCCTATATCACTATCGATGTGAAAATGAAGAGGCAGAACACATGATCTTGCTAGGTGAGTCCGGGGTCGGGAAATCAACGTTGGTTAGGAGATATGTCCATAAGTATCCCAGGGTCGAACACGATGAGTTTACCGAAGTTCCGGTGCCTTATGTGCGCCTCAGTCCGTCGCCAACCCGAAGAGCCCTTGCCCAGACATTTTTGCGTGCCCTCGGAGATCAATTCTGGCGCAGGGGCAGCGAGCCCGAGTTGACCGAGCGACTCATCGGTTTGTTGAG
The DNA here is from genome assembly GCF_054782355.1 of Paraburkholderia jirisanensis. Taxonomy (NCBI): domain Bacteria; kingdom Pseudomonadati; phylum Pseudomonadota; class Betaproteobacteria; order Burkholderiales; family Burkholderiaceae; genus Paraburkholderia; species Paraburkholderia jirisanensis. Next base: position 4,876 of record NZ_BAAGSQ010000003.1, read on the forward strand.
GACATGTTGCGCTCGACTCGTGATCGTAGACGAGGCTAACCACTTGATCGATGGTGCAGGCGAGAAAACCTTGCATGCCGCGGCCGACTGGCTCAAGTGCGTAATCGACGACTCGCGGGTTTCTTTCGTCTTCGTAGGTATACCCCGAGTCAGACGCTTGCTCGCAACCAACGATCAGTTGCGAGGGAGATTGCGGGAGGTCGTCCAAATCGACCGGTTTTCGGTCGCAAACCAATCCGCGGAACGTGAGTTCCGTAGCGCCCTCAAGCACTTCAAAAGTTGTATGAGAGATCTTCCGACTATAGATATCTCTGGTGCCGCGATCGCGCGGTTGTTCGCCTTCGCCACCGATGGACGATTGCGCGAGATCCGTAAGCTTCTTGTGCGAGCGGTCGAGTTGGCTTATGAGACACCTGATCCCAGACTGACAGATATGGTTTTGGCCGAGGCGTTCCGGACCGTGATTTACGCAGGCGCGCCAAATAGCCGGAATCCGTTTCACAGGACATTCGATATGATGCCTCTCGTGAAGAGCGACGAGCCGTTCGCACCGGTGGAGCGTTGACATGGACTTCCAATGCAAAGCCGTTCAACCACTCTGTCGTCCGGTGATGCTCCCCGACGAGTGGGCCGAGACTTATCTTTTCCGTGTTGCACGCGCGAATGGTATTCGACGCCCTCGGCTGAAAGATGCTGACTACCTTCGCCAGACGCTCGTGACTACCGCTCGCAGCAAGCCTGACGGCTATCCACTATGGGGTGACATTACGTTACCCCGATGGGGCGTAGTCACCCGTGTTAACAGCATCCGGTACTGCCCCGCGTGCATGGTCGAATCGAGGCATATCCGATCGAGGTGGCGCCTCAAAATATTCGAGGTTTGTACCATTCACTATATCCGCCTGAAAGACGACCTGGCTGAACCTGTGATGACGAGGGGTTACGGCAAGTCTGGGAAACACTTCGTCACCGAGGTGACGGACGAACAGATGTGGGAAGGTGCAGTCTGTCCGATGCCCAGTGAGCGACGGTATGTTGAGCGCCTGTGGTCGGGGTTTGAACGTTCGATCATTGAAGACGACGTGCGAGGCGCTATCGAAACGCTGCCGTTTATCCTGGTTCTTGATGCACTTTTTGACGCCATCGCAGCTTGGGGAGGCGGCCGGAGATGTCTGCAATTCGGAATATTACGGTCAGCGGACTTTGCCGAACTTGTTGAGCAATTCGAGTATCCGGTGACGCCGGATTTTGGCGGAATATGCTCGCTCATGAAGCTGATCGCGGCACCGAGGCATCGTTGGGCAGCGCTCGCGCGATTACGTCGAATGCTGATAGACGAAGCGAACAGGCCTACATGTTTGTCCAGTCTGCCCATTGCCGAATTTCGAATGATGCTACTGAATAATGGTCGGAAAGAGGTTGGCAGGTGGCCGCCAGGCATGGCACATCGACATCAAGCATGGTCCGAAGATTATACGAGTTTCAAGAATGCGAGGTTGCTCGTCGGATGCACCTCGGACTGTTTAAGTCATCTCGTCCGTAATGAGTTTCTTCCGGGTATGAAAGCGTTGTCGCCTGGGCAGAGGCGGCGCGCCGACCTTCCCCTCCGTTCAGTAGAGGCGTGCCGTAGATGGTATGCGTCACACGCAACCCACGAGAACGCGATGAAAGAGCTTCATATCAGTCGACGTGCCTATTTCGTCCTTGTTCGCGCAGGGATGCTTCGTCCCGTGGAGGTCGGCGTCCGTCAGTTCGTTCCGAGGGACCTTTTGGCTGATCTGTGTCGACGGATGGAGGATGTGTCGCGGCCATACCCTACTGCGGCTACTCACCTATATCCGTTGTTCGGGACATTGATCGCTGCGGCCAGTAACGGGGGGGCGGTTTCAATAAAATTGCTGAATGAAGCGTTCGCCGGCAAGTTCCCGATTTACCGACAAATCGAAGCCCCCGGCTTGGCGGCGTTTTTTGTCGACGAGACCGCGCTGGAGCGTGTGCGCATTCTCAAGAGGTTTTACGCGGCAAGGCGCAGACATAAGGCGAACTTAACTCGTCAGATTGCGTTAGCGTTGTGACTTACAAGCCCGTCCAATGTGTCGATTGGCGCTCCGAGGGAACGGCCCTGTTCGCGGGGCAGTTCCTCGCTCGCCCTTCGGCTCGCTCGGATGAAAGCTTTCTAGGCTTTCGCCTGCGGATAGCCAACGCTAACGGGCTGTCCAACCCCAACTGGCTTGAGTGCATCGACAGAAACTTGCCGAAGACACATGGCATTGCCCGATGGTGCCCACATTGCCTTGCGGCGCCGGATCGCTACTGGCGGGAGGAATGGTACAGCGGTTGGGCTGCCTGCTTCACTCATTGTTGCTGGCTTGCCTCTGCATGCGGCAATTGCAGGCGAACGTTACGCTGGAAGCAGGTACGCTTTGTAACGTGTACGTGTGGCGCATCGTTGCATGATATGAGTGTTGACAACTTTTCGCCTGACCTTTTGTGGCTGATTGGCGAAAAAATGGATTTGAATGTTGACTTGCTATCGGTTGGGGACCGCTGGAACCTCGCGCGCTTCATTGGGGCACTGGATCGTTTCGGCCTTCAGGGCAAGCCATTGAAGAAGGCGACACGTCAGACGGAACATGTCGAACAGTTGCTGGTGACCGCCGGTGCATCGCTGATCGCTGATCAGTCAGCCTGTTTCAAATTGCTTGATCGCCTTCGTACTCCCCAGATTGGCGTAAACAACGTCCCCTTGCTGTCGGAAGTCTTCCCGCGACTGCCCACTATGTTGCGCAAGCAGTTGAATCAGGCCGAACGCGGCTGGATGCTTGACTTGCTGAGTACGTACACCAGGTGTTCTTCCCTTCGCGGATCCGCTCTGATATGGGAAAGAAAGGGTATTGCCGGATCGTTGGACGAAGGGATGTACAACGGCCGTAAGGCACGCAACGCTACCATTGCCACCATGCTAGAGCAGACGGACGTAGTTATACCCATCAGGCGAACACGATCCGGACGGCAAAAGTTCGTGATCAGTCGCGCGGAGTTGCATGCCCTTCGCGAAACACAGAGTTTGCTGGTTTCAGTGAAGACAGCGGCCCGATATGCCGGAATGTCAACTCGGCGTATGCAGGCACTGGCGAACGCAGGCCTGATTACCTCATCCAGGGCGCGAATTGAGATGAGGTCAGTCGATTCCCTGCTTGGCAAACTCGTGACGGCTTGTGACTGTGACGCGTCAGCGTTAGAAGATCGGGTTAGTTTAGCCGAGGCGTTGCGCCTTTACGTACCTGTTGAGGTATCAGCAGCATTCTTCGACCGGCTCATGAGCCGTTCCGTCCGCCTTGCCCGCGAGCCGGACGGTGCTCCGACGTTGCGCTATATGTTCGTCGACCGCAGCTCGGTGACGTCCGCTGTAGCCGTGCCGATCGCGGAGAGTTCACAGATATCTATTGTTGAGGCGGCTCGTCGGCTCGGAGTCAAGCAGGAGGTGATGTATCACCTGATCAACATAGGCCTGGTCAGGACTCGAACGGGAAAACTGCGGCGCCGAGCAGCTCGGGTCATTGATGTTGACGACCTTCAAGAATTCACGGATCAATTTGTGCCGTTGTTCGCGATGGCAAAGGTAATGGGGATTTCTGCGCGCAAAGCGCCTCGCTGGGCCCGGCAGCAAGGCATAGAGATCGTCACAGGACCATCGATCGATGGCGGACGGCAGTACTGGATTCGGAAGCCGGCCGGCGTGGAGATTTCCCGGAGCGTCGGAGACGATGTCTAAAGATCAACTTGCCCGGTGCAAGTAACGTTGCCCTGTCGTCAAGATGGCGTAAATCGGGCGATGTCGCTTACTGAGCCAAAAGGCATCGCTTTTGTTCGCTCGCGGGCCATCGAGGCGGATAATGCTCCTGAGCCTCCCCGTTGGCCGGCGTGTGTCGACGGTGAAGTCTGGCACTATGTGCGGCATGACAGTCGACCGACGCAGATCTGGCTCACATGCTGTTGCCACAATGATGCTGATAGAAGAGTCGCTAGCGTTAAATCGCATGTCGCGCCCTAACCATCTGTACGTAGCATGAGAAAACCCTATCAGGCGGTGCGCCGCTATCCGCGCAACATCACGGGCCGCGATTTCGTCGTCGGGGATGTGCACGGCTGCTTTTCCCGACTCGATACACGACTGGCCGAGCTCGGCTACGACCCGATCAATGATCGGCTGTTCAGTGTTGGCGACCTGATCGATAGGGGACCGGAGTCAGCCGCCGTACTCGAAGCGGTGCGCCGGCACCGAATCAAGGCGATCCTGGGTAACCATGAGGACATGCTGGTCCGCTGGTGTTTCGAAGATGCGCACGGTGCTGAAACCGTCATGATGAACGGCGGTGGTTGGTTCATGGATCTCGCTGATGGTAGCGGCCGGGCGCGGCCAATCGCCCGCTTCATGGCATCGCTGCCGTATGCGATCGAGATTGACACGGTCCACGGCCCTGTTGGTTTGCTGCATGCCGATGCGCCGCGCGAAAACGGGGTGAACTGGTCTCCGTGCTCGAGCGCGAAGATCGCCGTGGCCTCACTCGCAGGAAGGTGCTGTGGCAGCGCACTCGATGGATCGAGTCTGGCGAGCGCGAGAGTAAGCCGGTGCCGACGAGGCTTGCGGCGCTCTTTTGGAAGAACGGCCACGCATTCCACTGCACCGCTGACCGATCCGCATCGCTGCATTCAGGGAATAGCCGCCGTGATTGTCTGGCACACGCCTGTGCCGGAGCCGACCGTGCGAGGCAACGTTATCAACATCGACACCGGCGCAGTTTATAGGGGAGCATTGACGATTCTGAGTCTCTCGGCATTGCCGGAGTGGTTGACGCGCGGGGCGAATCAGGGGAAGACCGGTTGCCCTGGGGCTTTCCGCGCTGACGCCTAGTTACGGAGCCACATCGTGCGCGTCTTTGTCGACACGGAATTCACCGATTTCCTCGACTGCGATTTGATCAGCGTTGCGCTTGTGTCAGAGGATGGCCGCGAGTTCTATGGTGAACGCTCCGACTACGACGCGGCGAGTTGCAGCGCATTCGTGAGGGAGGCGGTCCTGCCCCAACTCGGCCGGGACCCTAGGTGCGTTTTTAGGCGCGACGCCCTGTGCGAAGCGCTACGCACGTGGCTCGATACATTCGAGCACGAAACCGAACGATGGCTGTGCTTCGACTACGGCGGGGACTGGGAGCTGCTGTGCGATCTGCTCGATGGGCCGCCGGCCGGCTGGCAAGCGGTCAATGTGGCCGGGTTGCTTGATCGTCACCGATCAGAAGACTATTACCGTATTCACGGCGGCAGGCACCACGCACTTGCTGATGCACACGCGAACCGCTACGCGATGGAGGATACCGATGCTACGGGTAACGGTTGAATTATTTCCGGACGGAGACGAAGCACTCGCGCGACCGATCGCGCAGCTCAGTATAGTGAACGATGACACCGGTACCGCATGGACCGGTCACTACGACGTGATGCTCACGTACTTCGAGCGTGACGGCGCGACCTTTACACGCACAGTCCGGCTTCAGAACTTCGATCGGGAGCGGCCCGCAATGGATCTTGTCGCCGCGGCGCTTTCGGTCGTCCACCCCGTACGTCGGGGTATGGCGATGTTTCCCCAATCCAAGCCTTTGGAGCCCAGATGATCACTGCCGGCTATACGGCGCGCCAGATAGTTTCCCCGCGCGCCTTTCCTCCCGTTCCGATCAGCAGCCATGCACCAGAGCCAGTAGCTAAACTATTTTTTCGACCACGTCTGTGTCACCAAACCTAACTGCCTCGCTGTGCTTGTTGGCAGGCGCAGGAGGACTGTTCCCACGGGCTGTCAATCATCGTCACCTCGGCCTGCGCACCTTCCAGTTCCAGTTAAACCACGTCCGCTTCTTCGAACGCCTCGGTGTGAAGGTGCCACGCTGGCAGTTTACCGTCCCTCTCCCGATACTTGACCAAAATCTTGGTGCTCGTGAACGTATCTCCGCGAACGTAGCGTCGTGAGTGTAGCTACCCAGATATCATCAACGCAAACCACAAACATATGTCCCATATTGACGCGTTCGCTCAAGCAAGCTGGGTGCGATACGGCGGCAGAAAGGGCGGTTCGTCGATCTCATGGTCGTCGATAGGAGGCAATGTGTGTAATTTTTCGCCGAGACGTGAAACGCTGCGCTGTTACGGCAGATCGTCGTTAATCTGAAAATCGCGCTGGCAATGACAGGTAAGCGCTTTTTACTTCGTGACGAGTTTGCAGTCCTTGTCCAGGTCGACAAGCAGCGGCATGGCCTTCGAGTAGTCCTCGGCTTTCCAGTATCTCAACAGCTTGGTAAATGGCTTTCCTGTGAGCATGTCCTGCGGCATACTGAAAACAAGCGCCTGCTGTAATTCGTCACTGCGAAAAATGATCCGGCGTTGCGTGTCGGTGGCATTGCCCGTGCACGCTGCCTCAGGCAGAAGGTCGATGTCAGTCGCGACGCGAGCAACCGATGCTAACACTGGTTGAGCATTGAACCCCAGCGCAGATGCGGAAGCACATGAAATACCTGCCGCGATTAGCATCATCAACATATTGAACACGGCGACCCATCCTCGGGCTCGCTTCAGCTCATTGTCCCTTCCTGGTTTACCAAAAAACCTGTCAAAGCCAAAATAAGCAACGAGTGTCAGTACTTCAACGATACATGTCATGGCGGCCATGGCGAGCGATATATGCCCGAATGCTCGAAGAAAAACACCTACGTTCGTAGCCGTTGGTAATTTTTGTGAAACCGCACCAAATATATGTGCGAGATCAGTTTGGGTGCGGGCGCGTCCGAACCATATTCCGATAAGCACCAGTAGTCCCCATAGCCACTGACATCCGGGGCAATTCACTATAGATGGGGCGGGCATGAAGCGACCAACAAAGTAGAGCGAAATCATCACGCCGGCGAACGTTATGCCAAAAAGCCAAGCGACCGAGGTTTCAATGTCAGCTGCGTGAAGCAGCACATAAGTTCCAAAAAATTGGAAAACGACGACGCTAGTTGCTGCGATCGTCAGCGAACCAGAGCTAGATCGATCGAATGCTTGTCTGAGAGTGTCCTCTGCTTTCTGTTTGGCGTTAACTGTCTCATACCATTGTGGAATGCACCAAAGCACGATCCATGAAGCGATGATAGGTAAGCTGACGACTAGTAGTGCTGCCGCAAATATCGATATTCCAGTCATAGTATTTCTAGGTGAGTCTTCGTTGTTTCCGTGGCGGATTCGGGTGCCATATACAGTCCGCGCTTACGTGCCCCCGCAGATCGAAGATCTGCTGACCGCGGACGCTAGACGTTTCCGCAATCGCCTGACCGGTCATGGCCGGTGTGGCAGCGCTGCAGGAGTGACGACGCCGGCGATGGCTAACTGCAAACCGTAACCACGCCTGATGTTATTAACCAGAGCACGCCGATGGAACTCGCCGCGCCAATTCCAATTGTGAAAAGTCGCATCATCGGCAGGTACGATTTCTAGCACCTAACAGCACAATCACAACGACATCCGTCTCGTTTTCCGATTTCAGCGCCGTCGCCCTATCCTTCGCCCGGCGGGGGCGAAGAGACGGACGGTAGTTGCCCGCTAACACGTCATCTGAACTCATGTCGCGCCGCTTTTCCTTTCCGCAACCACCACCAACGGTCTTCTGCGTTCTGAATACCCTTGGTTGCTTTTCGTATCCTGACTGAGACGTGGCCGAGGTATGTCCGTGCAGCTATTCGGAAAAAGCTCGGACCGAAATCTCAATGGCAGTGCCACTATGAACGACATCTAAGGCATGAGTAGTCGAAGTGTTAAACACGTTACCTTTGGACACCGGCTTTAACGTAGGAGTTTGAGCCAATGAAAAATCCCGCAAGCCTACTCGTGGACGGCGCTACGCTCATTGACGCGGCCAGCAATTTGGTGGCACAACTCGACAAGCATAGGGTCGGCGGTGTTATGTGCCTATGTATCGTCGCCCTGGTGGTCGTCGGAATAGTAGTCATTGCTTTGGCTCTACCCCTCTATGCCGCGCTGACCTCGCGCAACGAACACAGGGGAAAACGATCGCGCACACCCGCGGACGATTGTGGACAACTGTACAGATAATGAGTGGCTTTCACCCATCGGACGGGTCGAGATAACGCGCGACACATGCGTTATGGTGCGCTTAACAGTCGCGATTTACGGCAATATATCAAGAGCGAGCGTTAGCAGATCACGTTGATAGCTATAGCGTCGGGCGACAATATTCAGGAGAACTCCACCAAACGCTATGCCACCGGAAAATGCCAGCCCGTAGATGAATATGTCGTGGTGCAAGCCCTCCACAACGCTCTGAAATTCCTTAAATGCGGCCCATCCCATGCCTGCGAGAGCTATCATTGCGACCTTATCGGCTCCCCCGAGAAAAAAGCCTAGCTGCCCTTTAAGTCTCTCAATCTTCAACGCCAGGAATGTGTCAGTTCGTTCGATAAGCCGTTTATCGAATACACAAAGTTGCTGAGCATGCCTCAAGTCATGCTCGACTTCGAGTAACATTCGTCTGTATGCAGACTTTCGAAACCGGAGGGCAATGACGGCGCTTGGTAGTGTCTCTACAATTATCGACAGTAGCGCCAGCACCATGCACGCGATTCCTGTGCATATTGCTGCTGTCAGCCACCAGCCACGAAGCGGACCGACAAAACGCACCCATCCGGCGAACGAGGCAAGGACAATGAATAATGCGCCACCTGACCATAGTAGCCGTGATGCAATTCGGGCAACCAGACGATCGAATGCTGTAAGCATCGCTTCGGGCGCTAGAGGTTTCATTCTGTCGAGAACTTCCAGGATTTTGGCGAAATCGCCGTTGTTGATCTTCATTGGGGATTTTTGTCGTAAATGCTAATGCGATATCGGCAGTGAAAGGTCAAATCTGAAGTCTTGGCCGCAACAACGACCATTTACGACTGGCAGTCGGCAATGCGTGACAAACGCGTACCGGGGGACATCGAACCAGCGAACGACCGATTGTTGAAGGTTGCGCCGTGGAATCGTCGAAAGCTTTGTCGGCCGCCACCCACTAGCAGCGCATGGGAATTGCAGGTTCTGTATGCCTATCGCATGAGTGGCGATCGGTCCATGAGTGACTCCGTCGGCGGTTGCTTAGCAGCGTCCTGTCGGATGCGGTTGCGCGTGACAGCCGCGCGCTGGTCGTCGTCTCCAACTGCGTCACTGCTTTATCAGCTGATGGACGCCTTTCAGGTAGGAAGCAGATTACGTCGTTCAGTACGGTGACAGCTGCTTCAGACGCACGGGTTTCTGGACGAATGTCCGCGGCGTAGTCGTCCAGCGCCGATCGCTTGCATATGCTACATTTCCAATGTACGATTTTCGTACATTGAATGTCGATTTATTGGAGGCGGCGATGAGTGAGCTGGCAGATAGGATCAAGGCCGCATTAGAAGATTTTTGGGAGGAGCACGCGATTCCAGCAGAAGCCGGGGCCGCGACCACGGTCGATGAGCTCGTTGGCCCTGTCGAATCCATGATCGCCGTCGAGGTATTAGTGACTCTGGACAAGATTACGGGACTGAAGCTACCAAATTCCATCATCCAGGTTGGCGGTTACAAGACGAAAGATGAATTTGTGAACAAGCTTGGGGCGGCTGTACTGGCCTATGTGGCCAAGAAGTCGAAATCATGAGCCGGGCAGCTGGAGGCGCCGAGGAGCCAGACCGATTGCGATTGGGGCGGCGACTAAGGGAAGCGCGTGAGTACGTTGGCCTTTCGCAGGAAGAGGTGGCGTTCGCGCTTTCGATATCTCGTCCGGCGGTGGGGCACATTGAATCCGGAACGCGAAAGGTCGAGGCATTCGAATTGAATAAGCTAAGCGAGCTGTATGGCAGAACCGTGGACTATTTGCTGACGGGAAACGCTCCGTCCGGAGATACGCGCGTTGCCTTCCTTGCGCGCGCGACCAAGGGCATGTCTGACAGTGACATGGAGGAGCTTGCCCGTTTTGCGGCATTTCTGAAGAACTCGCCGAACGCCAAGAAGCGCACTCGATGAAGACCGACGACGACGCCCTGATGGCCGCAGCGCGCCGAGCGGCCGAAGTTCTCGAAGAATTCGAAGCCAAGAAACGCATCGATGCCGGCTACACGCGGATCGACGCTGAGCACATCGCATCAGCCTCGGACGTCGTTGTCATGTATCGGAAATTCGAGCTCTTGCTCGGCGGCTTTTTGCTGGAGGACGGAACACCAGGAATTATCGTCAATTGGGACCGTCCACGTGGCTTGGTGCACATGACTTGCGCTCACGAACTCGGCCACTTCGCGCTTGGGCACGAAAGTACCTCCGATACAACCGTTGACGTCTCCAAGAATGCAGCACTGGTTGAGCGCACTGCGAATCAGTTCGCGTACGCCTTGCTGGCCCCTTCCTGGCTGGTTGCGCAGACTATGCGTCGCCAGCGTTGGGGCCGCAACAGTCTTCGCAATCCGTCCGTCGTCTATCAGATGTCGTTGCGACTGGGCATGAGCTACAAGGCCATGGTGTGGTCACTCAATCGACTGGGCCACCTGACCGTATCGGAGGCACTCAAGATCGTTGACGTCCAGCCAATCGCGATTAAGCGCGACATAGTCGGAGGCATTGCTCTCAACAACTCTCGAAGCGACGTCTGGATGCTGACCGAGGCAGATCGAGATCGTATCCTGGAGCCTGGTCTGGGCGACCAAATGGTCTTCGACCTTCCTAACCACGCTGGCTCGGGATGTATCTGGTCCGCTGACGAAGCTCAGAGCGAAGGTTTCTTGCTTAAGCCATTCGTGCGCGATGCGCGCCGTGTGCCGCCGCGTCGCGATGCAGAGATAACCGTGGGCGGTGATGGTTCGACGCTTCGCTATGAATTGACGACCCCTTTCGCTTTGCCATCGCCTGGCGACACCGATGACATTGAGATCGTGTCAACGTTGAAGTCAAGAAAGAGAACGATTTCGCTCAACGAACGCACCGCGTGGAATCAGGAGCGAGCTGCTATCGACCAACTCAGTTTGTACGCTGAGTTCGAAAGGCTCGAAGACGGGTTGCCTCAGCCCGAACGTGATCGGCGATTGGCGAGGACGCGGCGCAACTGATGATCACGACTCAAATCGATTTCTCAGCCAGCTTGGGCATCGCTCGGGACCAAGGGCAGCGACCCACTTGCCTGGCCTTCGCTGGATCTGACCTCAATGCCGCGACCAAGGGAGTCGCACATCTGAGCGCTGAGTTCCTCTGCTATTACGCCGCGAAGCTGTCTGGAGACTGGCAGCCGGGCCACGGCTTCCAGATGGACCACATCCTTGGCGCGGTTTGCGCTCCGGGCCAGCCACTCGAGACGCTCTATCCGTATCAAAAGGACAGTCACCACACACCTCTCACCGAGCCGACGGGTGAGTTCGAGCTGTATGCCTCCCCATCAGCGCGTCGGCAAGACATGACGGCGGGAGAAGTGGTAAAGCACTTGACCAGCGGAAAACCCGTCGGCCTGGTCGTCCAAGTTTGCCAAGCACTCATGGCCCCTAAGGACGGCGTCATTGTTTTCGATCCTTTTGTCCTTCCAGATCAGTACCATGCCGTCATTGGCGTTGGAGTGGGCATCTGCTCCGACACCCGCGAAGGCCACGTGCTTTTGCGCAACTCTTGGGGTACATCGTGGGGCCGAGCCGGTCACGCATGGATGCCCATGGCGCTCCTTGAAATCCTCCTCATTGAAGGCTTCCTGATCTAACCATGGCTACGCTGTTCCACACTCACGAACGTATTGTCCCCACCTGGCTCGCCGCTGCACGCCATCTGAACGCGCAGCGAGGAAGGCATGCGAAGAACCTGCTGCTGGAGATCACGCATCCTCTGGATCTGACCGATGACGACCACGCAGTGATGGCTAGGGTCGATCAGGCGCTGGCCCACAAGAATCTGACCCTTCGGACCGTCGCTGGAACTATTTTTCCGATCGCGATGTACCAGCAGTACGGACGCCCGGGCTACTACGAGAAGTACAAGGAGATGCTTAAGCGTGGACAGCAGGCAAACACATGGGGTACTTACGCGCATCGGATGATTGAACGGCCGGGCAGAGAGCCCGGCACGACGATTAATCCTCTCGACTACCTGGTGAACAAGCTGGCCGCCGAAGGCCAGCCCCAGCGGAAGGATGGGAAGAAGGTCTCGTTCGTTGCAACGTATGAGTTGAGCGTGGCTGATCCCGAGGAAGACCTGCAGTCTCAGATTGACGCTGGCGGGGATGTGCCGACGTATGACCCGGCCTTCGATATGCGGGAGTGGCTGGGCCTTCCCTGCCTCTCCCATCTGAGCTTTAAACGTGTGCCTCGCGGCCACGGCCACGCTGTCGACCTGACTGCCATTTACCGTGCGCATCACTACTGCGCACGAGCACTAGGCAATCTGATCGGCTTGGGGCAGCTCCTGTCCTTCGTCGCGAAGGAGAGCGGTCTCGAGGTGGGTACGCTCAGTTGCTTGTCGACGCACGCAGAACTCGACGTCTCCAAATGGGGCGGCGTGGAAGCGACGAATTCCGTTTTGAACGCGTGACGCTTAGGCAGGCAAGCCCTCAAAACAGCGCAGCTTGAGATAAAGACTCAACCGGCTTCATTTCTTCGCCATAGATTCGCTGCATGCCTTGCCGAAACTCGGTGACGCCTCCGTAGCTGGGATGGCGGACACATTCCACTTCGACACCGAAAGTCGCCGCATATGCCGTGGCGTCTTGCCCGATACACACGATGCGTCGAATGCCTAGCCAAGTGATGAGCGTTTGGTTGAGATCGGTGACCTCGGACAGTTCGCGTGCAGCAAACCGCCTGTTAGTCATCGGATCGTCCGGATCGTGCGGATGGAACGGGAATACGTTCCAGAGCAGCGGCGGTCGCTCCAGGCGTGCAAGCACCGCCCATATCTCGGCTGCGGTACGTTCGGCAACCGATGGGCCTTTCGTGGCCTTGCTCGGCGCGAACCCTGGATAGTACGCTGCAAACATTGGCAGTCGCGCTTCATCCGTAAGCGCTAAGCCCGTGCGTCGGCCGCCTCGATACCCGAGGTCTCGGCCCATCCAGATCGTGTCAGTCCCAAGATTCTCGACGGCAGCGAGATAGTCGCGCAGATTCTTGCGTCTCATCGCAGGCGCATTGGCTCGATCGTGTACTTCGCAATGGTCGCGATAGGGGTTAAAGACATCGTGTAATTGGACGTCCGCTAGGGCGGCGACGAATGCGCGTGGAGTCATGATCTCGTCTCAGATTTGGGAGGCAAAGTGGCGCCGATCTCTCTTGGTCGGCGCGGCTTCGGCGGCAAGACAGGTTCAGGCGACACTTCAAGAGAAGTAAAGGTGATGGAATGTGCGTCCATGTCGACGGTGACAATGCCACTTCCGGTGTCGCGCAATTGTCGGAAAACCTTGAAGCCCTCAAGGATGGCCTGCTCCCACTGCCAAAGCGGGCAGGCCGCTACTTCGTAGCCTTCGACCATGTCATGCACCTGCTTGAGCAACCCGTACTCGAGCTTGCCGACCTCGGTGTTCTCATAGAAGTCGTGGTGATCGGCGTGATTGAAGATCCATGTCGCGATACCTTCTTCGATGATTGCGGCCCGGGCGCCGTCCTCATTCTCATCAAGCTTCGCGTCGCTTTTGCGCTTGAGTTTCAACAAGGCCCGGATGACCGGCGACCAACCGAGATGCGCGATGTAGGCAAGGTGAAATACATCGTGAAACCGGTAGCCGTCGGGCTCGGTGCGATTGTCCGTCAGGCGGTCACCGATGTTGACCCCTTGTATCTGCTGAATGACGTATGGTCGCTCATTGTCCTGGCCCTCGTTGTAAAAGCGCTCAATGAAGTGCACATGAAACTTGCGCTCGAATCGCTCGTGCGGAGGCGACGTACTGTCGAACGGTGCAGTGTACTGTGCGCCCTCCTGTCGCCAACGTGATTCAAATTTCTCAAGGTTGGCGCTGATCACGTCGGCAAACCGAAGGTCGAACATCCACGCTACGGTCACCAGATCGGCTAACAGTTTGGCGAGCAACTGCGACGGCGTCGAACTCACGAGATCAGGTGTGCTGGTGATGCTCATGAGCTGTCCGACGTGGCTACCGAGATCGGAAAGCTGTTTGGTGCGGTCAAGTGACGGAAGCTGCTCGTGACACATCGCGTAGACGCCATCGAACGGCATGAAAGTGAGTTGCCCCACTGATGGCGGGCTAGAGACGCTGAACCGTCGTTGCAATTCGACCAGTCCCGCGGCTCCGACCACGGGGAGTGTGTGCCCATACTCGACTGAGACCTCCGTCAAGTACCAGAAGCAGTCTCCGAGCTCTTCCTTGATGACCGCTTGCTGAGCCATTCCGAAGTCGCGGTACGACTTCTTCACTGCAGCGAGCAACCCACCCACCTCCCCGAAAAGGCCGAATCGCAGCTTACTCAGCGCGTCTGGCTTGCCCTTGAACTGATTGGCAGCATCCGCGCGAGCCTGATATGCCTGCAATGACATCGGCGGCTGACTGTTGCCTGCCTTTCCCGAATTCTTCATATTGTTGTCCCCCGCCCAACTTTGGTGTCACGACTGTGACGCAGCCTGTTCCTCTGATCTTAGCTCGTGTTTAAGGAGTTTTGCACACGTGATGATGGTCTGGCGATCGCCCATGCTTGCGCCCATGGTCAATGCGCGGTCACGTATGCTGACAGTCACGTCATAGTGCGGATAGGCAGACTTACCTTGGAACCAAGCTTGGCGAAGCCCCAATCGCTGAGCGAAAGCGTGCAGTTCTGGAAGGGTGTCAGCTACCAGATGGCACCAGAGCTTGCCGCGCCAAGGAATCAGCTCGTCATCAACGTAGACGGCCATGCTTGCATTCTCACAAAATAATTTGCATAATTTTATGCAAAATGACACAGCCACGCAAGCCCGTCGTCGATCCGAAAGCACTTGGTGCAGAGCTTCGAGAGCGACGAAAATCTCTAGGAAAAACGCTCACCGAGATCGCAAAGATCACTTCCGTGAACGTCGGACAACTATCGCGCCTTGAAAACGGGCAGATGAAGAGGGATGGTGGTAATTTGCAAAAACTTCTTGTGACTTTGCAAAAGCTTGAGGCCAGCGGCTTGCATTCGCAATCCCAAAGCGTCGTCGAGCGATTCGCGGCAGTCATCAAGCGCTCTAATCGTCATGCCGAGGCCGCAACTGCTCTCGTCGACGCGCTTGAGCGGCTGATGTGACGGCGAGCAAGCACGGCAAGATTTCCCGTGAAAGTGCCACCCTGTCGTGAAGGTTTGAGACGTAGGACGGCTCAGCTGCTCGCTCTCAGAGACCTGCACGTTTCGATGTGAGCTCACACTGGAGTCCCCGCAGACTGCAGCTAGCCCCACAGTTCGCAAGGTCTGCGCGCGCATCTTGTCGCAGCCTGAGCAATCGGAGGGGTTATCGCCTCGACGCGGCTCGAATGCCTCGCATTGGGTGGCCTGCTTTAGCTTGTAAACGCCGGCTTCGGGTCGTACTCCAGCAGCGAATTTATGCAGGACGATTCGCTATCGGCATGCAGTTGACGTGATCGCAATCCTTGCCTGGTGGCTGGTGCCGTACTACCGTTAAGTGCTCGCGTGAGAAGAGCAAGCGCATTCCTCGTTGAGGCCTCGTTCGATGTGAGCGAGGCTTTTTTTGAGCAAGTCGAAACGAACGTTCGCGAACGAAGAGCAGCGTGCCCGGTCGATGCACTCATTCCTGTCATCAAACAGACACAAGGTTGGTCGCAGCATCTGTTGGCAGAGGCTGAAGGGAGGTGAAGATGTCACCTGGAGCCATTCGTCAAGGTGCAGCGGCCGATCGCGATATGCTCATGCCTGTCGCGCAATACCTTCGCATGTCGACTGATCACCAGCAATACTCGACTGAGAATCAACGACAGGCTATCGCCGAATATGCATTCAAGCACGATATGATTGTCGTGCGCACATACATCGACGAGGGCAAGAGCGGGCTGACGTTTAAGGGACGCCCCGGACTCAAAGCGCTTATTGGCGACGTAACCCAGATGCGTGCGGATTTTCGCGCTATCCTGGTGTATGACGTGAGCCGATGGGGGCGCTTTCAGGATGCAGACGAGAGCGGATTTTACGAACAGCTTTGCCGTCGAGCCGGTATCCGAGTCATCTATTGCGAGGATGACATCGCAAACGATGGCAGCCCTGTCGCTGGGCTTGTGCGCCAAGTGCGTCGCATGGCTTCCGGGGACTTCAGCAGAAATCTCTCACAGAAGGTCTTCGCCGGTCAGCGCACTCTAATCATGCTGGGAGTACGCCAGGGAGGTCCTCCGGGATTCGGCATCCGGCGAATGTCGATCGACGCACATGGCGCACCAAAGGGTTATCTAAACCGAGGTGACTATAAAAATCTGCAGACCGACCGTGTGATTCTGGTACCGGGCCCGAGTGAGGAAGTTGCTATCGTCCACCGCATGTATGAATGGTTCGTGCGCGATAACTGGACGGAAACACAGATTGCAAATCATCTGAATTCGTTACAGGTCAGCACAGACCTTGGGCGACTGTGGCGCGCGGCTACGGTTCGTCAGGTGCTAACCAACGAAAAGTACATCGGAAACAATGTCTGGAATCGGACGTCGTTCAAATTAAAGATCAAGCACCGGCGGAATCCAACACAGGAATGGGTGCGCCGCGATGGCGCCTTCCAGCAGATCGTGCCGGCCGACCTTTTCGAGGCTGCGCAAAAACTGATGGCTCATCGAAAGTGTCGCCCGAGTGACTCGGAGATGCTGGATGCACTTCGAACGGTGCTCGCCCGTAAGGGCTTCCTGTCCGGCTGGGTAATCGATGAGCAGGAAAGCCTTCCGTCCAGCAGTTCGTATGTCTCACGATTCGGCGGTCTTCTGCGTGCATATTCGCTGGTCGGTTATCAGCCCCAGCATGACTATCGCTATCTCGAAATAAACGAAGCACTGCGTCGTCTTCATCCTCTTATAGTCGATGAGATTGTTCGGGGCGTCGAATGCGTCGGCGGTGGCGTTACGCGAGGCAAGGTCGCGGACCTGCTTCTCGTCAATAACGAGCTTACGATTTCGATCGTGGTGGCACGGTGTAGAACAACTCCGTCTGGCCGACGGAGATGGATCGTCCACCTGGATCGGGCGCTTGTCCCCGACATCACGATCATCGTGAGGATGGATGCCACAAATGCGATTGCTCAAGACTACTTTGTGATGCCGTCTTTCGATTTTCCTCAGCAGATGCCGGAGCTGAGGGAAGAAAACAAGTTCTTCCTTGAAGCTTACCGATTCGACGACCTGTCGCTGTTCTATGCTTTATGTGCACGTGCACCATGCAGGGAGGCGGCATGAACGAACCAGAACCGGGCCAGACGATCGAGCTCATCGACGTCGCCAACATTCGCGTTCTCAATCCGCGCACACGAAATCGCCGTATGCATCAGGAGATCGTTCGGAACATCGAATCCGTCGGGCTGAAGCGGCCTATCACCGTCTGCAGAACCGATAAGACACCGGAAACTGGCGTGTACGATCTTGTATGCGGTCAAGGCAGGCTCGAAGCGTTCATGATGCTTGGGCAAAGATTCATCCCGGCGCAGGTGATCACGGCGAGCGAGCAGGAGTGTCTCGTCAAAAGCCTCGTTGAAAATCTCGCTCGAAGACAGGCTCGCCCGATCGAGGTTCTTGAGAGCGTCACCCAGCTGCGTCTTCACGGCTACTCGAACGCCGAGATCGGTCGGAAGATCGGATGTTCGGCCGAGTGGGTCAAGAACGTCGAGCTACTTCTCGAAAAAGGCGAGAAGCGATTGCTGTGCGCCGTCGAGGCAGGCTATTTGCCCCTGAGTCTTGCAGTAGAAATCGCACGCGCTCCTGATGCCGACTGCCAGAACCTGCTGGTGGACGCCTACGATCGAGGTGAACTCAAAGGCAAGAAACTCGTCACCGTCCGGCGGATTCTTGAACGACGCGCCAAGTCTGGAAAGGCGGCGGGCTATGGCATTGCAAAGAAGTCGCGCAGCGTGACGTACAAGCCGGAGGATCTCCGCAAGATGTATGAGGCCGCTGCGAATGAACACAAGCGCTTCGTGAAGAGTGCCGAATTGACGCAGCGACGGCTGATGGGGGTGACGCAGGCCTTCCGTGAGCTGCTGCAGATCGAAGAGTTTGTGCGCTTGCTCTCCGAGGAGAAGCACAATTCGATGCCCCAGTTTCTACGAGAGGCCGTCATGCATCGGGAAGGAGGTGCAGCATGAACGCGCCACACGGCCCCAAACCCGTTACTCTTGCCTTCGAGCTGCAGCGGATCAGATTGTCCCTCTCGTCGTTGCGGCCGAGCAAGACAATCCCGGACTCGGTCTGGAAAAGTGCAAAGTATCTGCAAATCCTCTCATCAGTGAAAGCAATCGGGCTCGTGGAGCCCATTGTCGTAAAGCAACACCCGGCTGAGGCAGGGGCGTTCCTCGTGCTGGATGGACACGTACGACTGCATGCGCTTCGATCATGCGAGATCGGATCGACGGAGTGCCTGGTCTCACTCGATGACGAGAGCTTCACCTATAACAGGCACCACATCGGAATGACGCCTGTAACAATGCACAAAATGATCGCGAAGGCCCTGGATCATAATGTCTCTGCGGAAGCCTTGGCACAGGCGCTGGGCTACTCCGTCGATGTGATCAAGGCGCGCTTTCGGTTGCTGCATGGAATCTGCAGTGAAGCAGCCGACATTCTGGCCGATAAGCGCTGTGCGCTTGCCGTGTTCGATGTGTTGCGAAAGATGAAGCCGCTGCGGCAGATCGAGGCGGCAATGCGTATGGTCGATTTCGGCAACTACTCGCTCAAGTTCGCGAACGCGATGCTTGAAGCGAGTGCGCCTAACGAGATCGTCGAAGGCGCGCATGTGAAACGGCCGAACAATGGACAGGTCGAAACGAACGCTCGGCTTGAGCGCGAAGTCGCATCGCTACACGAAGAGACACGTCATTATGAACAGAGTTTCAGCAAAAACAATCTTGAGCTGATGTTCGTTCAAACCTATCTGCAAACGCTTTTAGCAGATGCAAAAGTCGTTCTGTGGCTGTCTGAAAACCGCCCCGACTATCTGAGGGAGTTCAAGAAAATTGCGGACATAAAGATACTTGCGTGACGTAATCTCTTGTCGAGCCTTGTATCTAGGTGCCTTTCGACGAAATTGTTGAAGGGAGGCCCATAGATGGCATGCGCATACGGGCGCCAATGTCTGTCGATAATGCCTTTTTGACTGCGCTGCCACGGCTGCTGTCGTATCGAAGCGATATGGGCGGTGCGAGCGCAAGTTCCACGTGTTCCTGCGTGGAAGCGAGCCCCACAGAAGTTGAAGCCGGAGAAAGACCTTGATTCCGAATGCGACAGACCATCAAAATTCGGCTTGCCATGTTCGCCAGTTCGTAAAGCGGAACGCGGAACCGCCGGCGTGACACCCGTCAGCTCGGCGGCTTCTTGCCGTCGACAAGCTGGGAGGCTGGGGTCGCGACCAGAAGCGCTTCCGCATACGGCACGGTCACATTGTTTGCCGCA
This sequence comes from Paraburkholderia jirisanensis, assembly GCF_054782355.1. Classification (NCBI taxonomy): domain Bacteria; kingdom Pseudomonadati; phylum Pseudomonadota; class Betaproteobacteria; order Burkholderiales; family Burkholderiaceae; genus Paraburkholderia; species Paraburkholderia jirisanensis. Next base: position 24,509 of record NZ_BAAGSQ010000003.1, read on the forward strand.
ATCATGAGTTCCACGCACTCTGATAATTCGCTAACCAGGCGTCTTGATCCACTGGGTCTTCTGTGCACTTGTTGGAGAAGGACTGCAGGGAGCAACTGTGGACTCCGTGAAAATCAACAAACTTGATCTCCGTGGCATTGAAGTAACTTCGGTCTGCGCTAGCCTCAACACAGCCGTCAGGTACGGGTTAAACTCCAGCGTTATGAGCCGGGCAGCATGCGAGGTGAGGAGCGGCCTTTCCCAACGGCATGCAGTTCAGTCCTGAGCTCCTGATAATGAATAAACCACATTTTTCGGGGCTTCGATCGATGACGAAACAAGAAAAAGAAACTTCGACGTTTGATGAAATTCTGGCTGAAGAGAAGGAACACTACCTCGCGCGCCGAGAGCACCTGCGTGTAGATTCCAAGCCGAACACCAAGATTGGTCTCGCTCTTTCCGGTGGCGGGATACGCTCCGCCTGCTTTTGCCTCGGCGTTATCTCGGCTATGTTCAAGCACGGACGCTGGAACGAAGTTGATTACATGTCCAGCGTGTCGGGGGGAGGTTACACAGCAGCAGCTCTCGCACGACGCATGAGACGCGACGCGCCACTGGACGTAGGGATGATCAAAGACGTCCGCGAAAGAATGAAAGCTCGGGGCGGCTTCCTGTCAAGCTGGCTGCTACCCGCCCTTCCGTTTCTCCTCACGTTCGCATTCTCGGTCGCTATCCCAGCCACAAGTTTTTTGTTTGTCGTGGCGACGTTGGCGGTCGCGGCGCAACAGCATTTGTGGATGCCAGGGATTGTTTTTGGGGGCGGTGCAATCATCCTGTTTGCGTGCAGCTTCATTTCTAATTGTTTCAAAAACGATAAAGTTGCGAGCTTTCTTGACCTAGGGATTACTTATCTAGCATTTGCGTTGCTGTTCCTGATAGCCAGATCATTTGGGTTTTCACCAGCAAAAGACCTCTGGTTTTACGCCGGAATTCTTGCGTCGCTGGTACTCGTCGCTCTTGCCTTGTTATGCGCAGCGCCTGACAAACCTCACATCAGGCGGCGTCAGAAGTGGATCAAGCCAGCCGCATTACCGCTGGTTATGCTTTCGGCCACACTGTGCCTGCTAGCTGGACAGAACCGCATTGAGGCGTTCGGCAAGTGGTTAGGGCTCGAAAACGTGTCGATCGTGACAATTCTCATTGCGCTAGGGTGCTCGCTGATCGTGTGGGTTAGTCCCAACGCGCTGAATGGCGCGCTACTATATTACCGATTCAGTTTGCGATTTACCTTCAAACCAGAATGGGAAGGGCTATTTGGCTTGAGGCTGCGCGACACGGCATCGTCAAAAACGTCGCCGATTCACATCATCAACTGCTTTGCGCAGTTCTCGCGCGTCAATGGCCAGTCGAAAGACGCACTGGAGAGGGGCTTTGAAGGCGCGACAGTTGATCCCATCCGTGAAATGAAGCGCCGAGGCGGCGTCAATTTCGCTTGCACGCCTTTCTATTGCGGATCACGAGCGACAGATTATCGTGCGACCTCGCAATGGGAGTCACAGGGAATGTTCTTCAAGCCCATTGCGCAAGACAGGTTTTGGACACTTGTTGCTGCATCGGCCGCTGCGGTGGACACGCACCCGACTTGGATGTCACCCATTAAGCGGATGGCGCTTGCGTTCCTGAACGTCGGTCTGGGTATATGGGTTCGCAATCCCCGCGTCACTGCAAAGCTTGCAACATCGTGGCCAAGCTTCATGAGCAATATCAGAAATTTCCTTGAGGTGAATGCACCGTCGGACGTTTGGATCAGGTTAAGTGACGGTGGTCACTTCGAGAATCTGGGTCTGTATGAACTCGTGGCGCGCAAATGCACGAGAATCGTTGTTGTGGATGCTGGCTACGATCCCGACTACGAATATTTTGATCTTGCGATCGCGGCCCGTCGTTGCCTTGAGGACTTCGGCGCGACCATCAAATTGGATATTAAACGTGGTCAACCGTCGGTGGTGACGCGCGGAGAGATAAGATACGCCACTGCAGACTCAGCGATACCGGCAGAGCTCATCTACATCAAGCTTTCCGCACTTGAGTCGCAGTCCTTGCCCCTGCGCTTGCGAGCTGCGTACGATGCTGGCTTCCCGCATGAACCGACTGTCAACCAGTTTGTCGACGACGATTTCGTACAGGCGTATTTCTCTCTGGGCGAGGAAAGCGGTGAAGAAGCATTCGGGCGCAAAGCTATTGACAGACAAGCAGCAGGAATCGCTTCACAATTCGTTGTGTAGTGCACGCATCGTTTCGAGTAGCGTCTTCGCATCCGCAGTTGCTGCTCACAGATCACGTGACCAGTCAGGTTTTCGTTTGCGGATACTGGTGACTAAAGGATCCGCCCACGTAGACAACCATAGGCCCATACGATCGTTCCGGCGACCATGAGGCCGTGTGAAAACCCGTGTCGAACCTATCACTCGATAAGCTCGCGCCTTCAGATCGCGCTGTATTGGCTTCACTGCGACCCTGGAAGGGTAAAGCGACACGCTAAAAACGCGTTGCTTTGCGTTTTCACACGCCCTCGGACGGCATCGGAAGTTTGCCATCCACGATCGGCTGTCGGTGAGTCAACTGGCTTGTGGGCCGACGACAATGCGGTAGGGGGCGCCAAGCCATCGCGCATAGAGCGTCGTTGAGTTGCTTCCTCGCCAGTTGATTCATTCATTGCTGTAACGTTGTCAGATTTTAATGCGGTCTACGTCAGGCGTGCGGCGAGCGTTAGCCCGAACGAGTCATCGACCGAGTTGTCCGGATGCGGAGTCTTCGGCGAGCCTTGCTCCATGCGAGCTAGCGCCGCGGCCTGGCGGCGGATGCACAGACGGGTGTTGCCGGCCATTTTCCGGTCCACGCGCGGCAAGGCCTGCGACAGGAAGTCGGCCTGCTCCAGCTCAATCAGTTCCGCCTCGCCATATACCCCGTCCGATCGGCTGCGCGCGATAGTCCTTGAGAGACGGTGTGTCGTCCCGGACTCGAGGCGCAGCAGGTGCGCAGCCTAGATTTCGCGCGCGCTGGGCCCGCGACGGCCAGCGTGTCGTGCATCGTCGCGATCAGCCGACGGGCAGCCACACGTCCGTGCCAGCCTCGCCGTACGCCGAATGCAGCCCCTCGATCGCGGCGCCTTCCAGTCAGCCGTGGTAGAGCGCGAAGTCCTGTCACGTCAGCCGGCGTGCGCCGGCTTCATGGCTGTGTCTTCCCGAGTGGCTGTTCTAGCAGGGAGGCTGGTACGATCCGCGCCAAGTCCTGTGCGGCCAGTTGTCGCAAGCTTAACGCACCCGCTTCGCCACGTCCCAGAAGCATGCCCGGGACAGAGAGATCTAGGACCGGGGCGATCTTCGCGACGAAGGACACGTTGGTGTATCCGGCAAAGCTCGAGGAGTTTACGCCAAACACTACCCCTGTGGCGGGGTTGAAGACGGGGCCGCCGCTGGCACCGCCGTGAAGATGGATCGAGGTGCGAAAACAGGGGAATGGCATGCGTTGGTCGCGTGCGATCGGATAGTCTTCTTCGATCTCGCCATCGTAGTAATGCGGGTTAAGAGCGAGATGCGGCTTCCCGTTTTCCACTGCAAAGACCGTGTCTGGATAGGCGAAGGTGGCGACTGCGGTGCCGATCGCTGGGGTCGGGCCGCCGAGGCGCATGACATGATTTGGTAGCAGGCCTCCATCGCGGGTCGGCATGATCGGCTGCAACCGGCAGAGCGCGATGTCGGACTTCTCGTGGCGTACGATCTCTTCGAGCCGACGAAAGTAAAACGTGCCCGCGCCATTGAGGAGGTGCATGCAGGCCAGCCGCTCCGCCGGCGCCTCGTCAACCACGTGTCGGGCGGTCGCAACGAGCCCGGGGCCAACGAAGAAGGCTGTGCCGATAACCTGCAGGCGGTTGTCGTCACTTCGTAGCACGACCGGCAGAACCGCGTCGGATGGTTCGATGCGGTGGCCTGCCTCCGCCGCGGCAACGAAGCGGTCTGGAGGAGCGATACCGACTTGCGCTTCGGGCCGACACGCATGGGCGCGTTGCTGGCTTCGTGCGACCTGCGCCTGTGCTATGCGATCAGCGCGCGTCCCACGTCGTTTGGCGTCTCCCAAGCTTTCTCCCTGCGATGCCCGGTTCGGTTTGACAGAACGCGCCCGCAACCCCTTGCCGGGCAGCCCTTTGAGCGCAGTGTAGCATCGCCCCCAAAATTTGCCGCGGCCTCTCAGAGCGGTCAGCCGAAGGGCGCCTGTATTCCGTAGCGCGTGTGGCCCTGCCAGCCTAAAAAGGGCCACTTCGCTCTGCGAGCGTCCGTTGAGTTGTCGCCGGATGTTGCAATCATCCGTGGCGTGAGTGCGGCGTGATCCCGCACTCAAGGTGCGGTGCAGTGGACTCGGTGATTCAGGCGGTTAAACTAGCGTGCCGCGGTTATGTTGCGTCAGGCAGCAACTTCCAGATGTGGCTGTTCGATGGAAGCCGTCTCAACGAGCGTCTCGAACTCTGATAGAAGATCAGGCTGATGCTGCCGAAGGTAATCACCAACGGCCCCGTTTTCCAGTAGCTTGCCTAGGTAGCCTTTGGCGAGAACCAGATTAAGCACGTCCTGCCCATAGGTCTGCTCAACCATCTTGTACTGCCCCTGCAGGTTCGTCATCTCCCGTTCCATCTTCGCCATTTGTTCCGGCGTGACGCCCGTCAGCTTCGGCGGCTTTTTGCCGTCGACAAGCTGGGAGGCCGGAGTCGCGACCAGAAGCGCTTCCGCATACGGGACGGTCACATTGTTTGCCGCAATCATGAGCTCCACGCACTCTATCTGGCGCGTAGGTTTCATCTTGCGTAACGCTCTTGCGAGCTCCGGCGAGAATTGCCGGTCATCCAGCAGTTCGACCGCCTCTTGGCAGATGCCGTCCAGCAGATTCATCTTTTTCAGTATTTGCGATACATCGACGGACAACGCCTTCGCCAATCGCACGGGCGAAACGCCTCGCTCGATCACGCGCCGGATCATGTAGTGCTCCTGGACCGTCGATAGCCGATTGATCCTGTTGTTATAGGTGTAGCTCTCGTCGTCGGTGGCGACAAGGCATGCAGCGTCGCTGAAACCGAGATCCTGCAGTGCCATCAGGCGCAGGTGTCCGTCGAGAAGGACATGATGACCGGTGCCATGCTCTGCTGCGGTAACGGATAGCGGTTCAACGAGTCCGACTTCGATGATGGACGCCCGGATCTGCTTGAACTTGCGCGTCTCCGTGATCGCCGGCGGTGTCCGTCGCGAAGGCAGTATGTTCACCACAGGGACAGAGAGCGGCTCAGGAATGAAGCCTAACGTGACGCCGGTCATGTGACGCTCCCGGATGTCCAGACGCGCTCCGCGAGGTATCTGGGCAATGTCGCCAGCCCTTCGGCGCGCAACAGATTCACGAAATTCCCGTCATCGAACAGCTGCCGCAGCGCGCCTACAACAAACAGCAGGCGCTGCTGTGTGAACTCGGCTTTGCGTACCATTGCCTTCTGCCGCTCCACCTCATGCTGATACGTGCGCACGAGGCACGAGGTTGTCACGCCTGAGCTCTTGCTCGACATATTGCGATCGGCTGTGCGCCCCAGTGCCTTGCGCCGCTCGATGACTCGCCGGGCATTGATCAGTTGCTTGCCGCGGAGTTTTCCGGATTCGTACGCCTCCTGCAGCGCACTCTGAATCGCTTCGTCGTTATCGCCAGCGCCTACGATTGTCAGGGCCGCATTGAGTGGAATACGACCCTTCTCTACTGCGATGACCAGTCGCTCTTCACCCTGATGTAGCAGCGTGAGAATGCCCTGCACGTATTGCTGGCTGAGCCCGGTTTTTTCCGCGATGGCCTTAGGCGCATATCCCTGCTCCTGCAGTTGCCGGATACCGGCAAGCAGTTCCAGCGGCCGGCACTGGCGACGAGCAATGTTTTCGGTAAGGCTCATGATGAATGCGTCTTCGTCGCTCACGCTGACGACAAGCGCCGGAATCGTCGATTCGCCGAGCGAGCGGAACGCCTTGAGCCTTCCCTCGCCACAAACGAGGAGGTATTTTTCGATTCCGCTGGCCGTCGCGCGCGGCGTCACGAGAATCGGCTTTTTCAGACCGATAGCCTTGATGTTGCCTACGATCTCGTCAAAGGCGCGGCTGTTCCGTTCACGAGGGTTAATGACCTCGATCTGGTCGATCGGGATCATGCGGATTTCGCCCATCTGTCGATTCATCACGCGGCCCTCCGCAAGCGGGCACGTTCTGCCATACCGTAGAGGTAGTCGAGCGTGTCAAAGCGATAGCTCTCGAACTCGACCGGATTCCGATCCGCAAGGCTGATGCGCGGCTGACCGAAATCAAGTCGTGGGAGCAAATAATAATCAAGCGTGCCGCTATTCCCATGATTGAGCCGCACTGCCACCGTGATGTCAGGAAGCAGACTCGTATCGAAACGCACCTTCCAGTGATTATGGCCATTCTCGTGCGCCTGGCACCGTGACAGCACAATGCACACCGTGAATTCGCGGTTTACCGTTAGCAGGTCGGTTGCAGCATCCCGGATTACCTCACCGCCAAGGTCGGCAATCTTCGTTTCCGTAGTCATGATGATCTCCGGATGCAGCTGCCGGAGGAACCGGTTGGTTTCGAGATAACGATAGTCTCGGCCGGGTGTAAATCCAACCGCCTGATATGCGCGAATCAGGCTGCCGAAGCGGTACAGGTACACGGAGGTCGAAGGCATACCTTCTGTCTCATCGATTACCACGCCCGACAGGAAGCCCCGATTCCGATAGAGTTTGCGCAGGCGCTCAATGAGCTCCTCATCTGAATAGCGTCGGGCACGTGCGTGCATGATGCCCTGTGCCGTGTAGAAGGTTTCGCTAGGTACGATCGACTGAAACGCTCCTTCCTTGCGAATCCACATGTCCGGAGTGTTGACGACGCGGGCCTTCTTCAGCTTGAACGACACCCGGTTGTAGACGTTGTTACCGATGTATTTCTCATTGGTGAGCACCTCCCGCACCGTAGCCCGCGTCCATTCGCGATCCAGATGCGTTCGGATGCGCATGCCGTTCAGACGGGCGGCGATATCGTGCTCGTTAAGTGACTCGTTGATAAACCAGCTGTAGATCAGATTGACGATCCTGATTTCGCTTTCGGGTCCAGGCATCAGGATCACGCGATCTGTCTGGAGGCTTTTATGCTCGCCTCGAGTCAGCTCAGATTTCATCAGCCCGTGCTGGTCGACGAGCATGCGGCGCAATCCATAACCTGCCGGTCCTCCCTGCCGAAAACCAAGTTCGATCAGCCGGCATTGGCCAGCGAAAACCTTCGCCGAAAGCTCACGGCTGTACTCGCCGGCCATCGCTCGTTTGACACCCTTGACGATGGTCGAGACCGGCGACCCATCGTTCTCGAATTGCTCCGCGCAATACGCCACCTGGATGCCCGCTCGCCGGCAAACGTACTCGTAATACGCACTCTCATCGGCGTCCTGGAATCGTCCCCAGCGACTGACGTCGTAGACGAGGATAACCTTGAAGTCGGCGCGCTCGCCGGACACATCCGCGATCAGCTGCTGCAGTGCCTGGCGTCCGTCAATACGCAGGCCGCTCTTGCCCTCATCGGCGTACGTGCGCACGATCTCCAAACCGCGTCTTGCAGCATATTCGCGAATCCGATCGCGCTGGTTCTCGGTCGAGTACTGCTGATGCTCTGTCGACATCCGCACGTATTCAGCCGCACGAATCGAGGGTGCTGGCGTCGTGGCTGCTTCGTCTGTTTGATCGGGAGACACGTTTCGCTCCGACTGCAGTCATGTTTCCCGCTCCTGGCAAACATGCTGGCAACGAGCCTGCCGGCAGGCCTCTTCCCCTGATACGTCATCTGCCAGGTGTATGGCAGCAGCGTTCGAATCGGAGCGGGTACAAGGCAAAGGTAGCAGGCGCCGCGTCAATGTCGATCACGTCATCTCTTTGCAATCAGGCGCTCGTGGCCGTCCTGGCGCCGTGAGCACGGCGATGTGAACTGTGCACGCGTGCATCTTTGCAATCCCGGCGCTGAACGTGCGCCTCAGGATGTAGAAGCCGGAGGCAAGCGGGCGCACAGACGGCAACACGTTCATGTTTGCAACCGGTTCAGCGCTTCGTCGCGCAGCATTGCGCGTCCGCTGCTGGACGCGATTTCGCTCGAGGTACGCCGGATGAGCCGTGCGATATCGCCGCCAGTAGTCGGTGTGTCGAACACGCCAGTCGGCCTGGGCCCGCGCCTGGTTTTCCCGATAGTCGGCGTCAGAACGAAGGCGATCGCGTTGCCAGCGCCGACGTCGCTCGAGCTGACATGCGGCAGTCGAGCAAAACCGCTGATGGGGGACATGCAAACAGGGATGGAATGGCCTGCCGCAGGCGAGGCACCGACGGGTCGTGTTCATGGGCGGCTCCATGCGAGGGTCCAGCATAGAGCATCGCACTTTGTGGTCGACGGGACCTCAGGAAATTTATGATCGGGTCGTTGAAACACAGCTCTGGCAAGGGTTTCCAGAGGGAGCCTCGACATTTGCACTTACTTTGGCGGGAAAGTAGGCCAGTTGCGTCAACTTTGTCGCGGGTTGGAGGGGACTGTGGCGCGGGCGAGTGGTAAGTGATTGATTCTTTGAAAAGCCCAAGTGCACTAATTGTGGCGCCCTACGGTAGATAGGCGCATGACCTGAGAAAAGCGGACCCATAAATTGAGAAATTTATGGGTCTTACTTATTGATAGCCGGAATACTCATCGGCATCAACCAGCGCGCGCCGCGAGTTGACGCTAACACGTTCAAAGGTTGGATGTTACGCGCGGTTCGTTTTCTGAACGCGACGACGAGGCCATCGTTTTCGCCATGCTGGACGGACATTCCGTTTCTTTTAAGTTTAAGGATGTCTATCAGCGTAAATGGACCGACCTCAAAGATCTACGTAAAGGCCGGTTATTGAGTCCTTTTTTAACGCGGATTCAGCAGCGGTACGCCTCATATCTACAGCGTCCTGGTCTGCCCAAGATCCCTCGTTCAGCGATGCCTATCGAGCTTGTTGAGGCTGCGGAAGCATCCGAAAAAGCCGCCGAAATGTCGGCAGTCGCTAGCGCCAACATCCCCTTGACGGGCACCGAAGAGAGCAATAGGAAGCAGGTGGCTTAAGTATGGCGTATGCTGCATTGGCGGGCTCAGCGCGAGCCCGTCGCACGCTCTTCTCTGCATCTTCACTTTTCGGTAACGGTGCCCGAATTGCCGACGCGCCCGAACGACACGACATAGCCGTGGAAATACCGTTTGCCGCCTTTGGCAGAGCTCGCCACGATTTGCGTGAGACTCGCATTCGCGCCTTGTGGATCGAGCGTGATCGTTACTAACTGGCCGACGATCTTGTCGAGCTCGATATTGTTCTGGTGCGAAAGCAGATCGAGGTGAATCTCGGTCAACTGGCTCACGTATTCTTCGGCGACCATCGTATTGACGAGCAATACGTCAGGCCCGAGCGGCGTATCGATACTGACGAAGCGATGATCCTGCGTGAGCTTCGGCTTCGCAGCGCCCGTTACGCTGTTGATTGAATCGGCGATATTCGCAGGGGTTTTGCCGAGTAGTGTCATGCCGGTTTGCGCGAGCTGCGTCGCGCGCGCCGCGCCGCCAATCAGGCCCGCGCCCGGCATGCCGGTGAGCGAACTGAGCTGGCCTGCCAGACCCGCGATCGTGCCTAGGTTGCTTAATCCACTACCGCTTGCGCCGGCAATGCTTGTCGGACTGCCGCCCAGACCGCTGCCGTTTCCATTTAGTGCAAAACTCATGTTTTACCCCGTTGGGTGATATCACCCATCGCAAAGGAATCCGGCAATGCGCCGATCTACGCTGCCGGTGTATTTCGATATGCTTTTGATTGACGCGTCAGGTCGGTGACTATAGCAAATGCAACAAAGATAAATAACGATCTTTGCCGGGTGTCTTTGAAATTTATTGGAGGTTTGTCTCGGGAAATGCCGGGCCGGGTTGAAAGAGCCTTATGAGAATCCGGTCGTCAGTCCAAAAATTTCCGGGTGCCAGAAGATAATCGGGAAATACTGCCGCAGTTGGAAATATATAAGAATGGTTCACGGCGGCGCGATTGCCAAGCTGGAAGATTCAATCGCGTAATCTTTGGGTTCATGCGTGCGGCATATGTGCCTGACCGTTCAACGACACTTCACCGCTTTCAAACGCTGCTCTGGTCGGCCAAGCGCCCGGAGTAACTCGCAATGCTCAGCAGTTCCGCTGCTGCAATCCGCCACCTGCCTTAGCGCCTGTCGCATCCGCTGCAGATCTCGAATCTTCCCCTCGATATCTTCGAGGTGAGCGCGAGTCATACGATCCGCGTCCGCGCAAGGACGATCAGGATGATGCGCAAGCGTAATCAGCTCCCGGATTTCATCGATAGTGAACCCCAGTTCCCGCCCCCGTCGAATGAACGACAGACGCTCCAGCGAGCTTGTGTCGTATTGCCGGTATCCATTACTAGCCCGACGCGTGGCGGGCAACAGCTCGACTTTTTCGTAATAGCGGATGGTTTCAACATTGACCCCCGAGAGTTGACTCAGGTTGCCGATGGAGTAGTTTTCAGTCATGGCTTGACCCTGTAGCGGCTACAGGGTTCAGCATACTTCTTTCGCAACGCGCCGGGGGCCACGATGCCAGGAGATTGCTGTAACCATTGCGACGATCAAGTCAGCCTGCGACAGGTCGGCTACCGCAGAATGCTGTGGGTCGCGCTGGCGATCAACTTCGTCATGTTCGCCGTCGAAGTGTCGAGCGGACTACGCGGCGGATCGGCCTCGCTGCTGGCGGATTCGCTCGACTTTCTCGGCGATGCGGCCAATTACGGCATCAGTCTCTTTGTGCTGGGAATGGGGTTGTCTACGCGTGCGCTTGCGTCGCGGCTTAAGGGCTTGTCGATGCTCGCGTTCGGCGTGTGGGTGCTGGGACTCGCAGCGTGGCATCTGTACACAGGCCGCGTGCCGAGTGTGCCGACGATGGGGATTGTCGGCACCTGTGCGCTTGTCGCAAACGGCGCGGTGGCCGCGATGCTGTTTCGATTCAAGGACGGCGACAGCAACATGCGCAGCGTGTGGCTTTGTACCCGCAACGACGTGCTCGGGAATATTGCCGTGCTGTTCGCTGCGCTCGGTGTGTTCGGTACGGGCTCTGCGTGGCCGGATCTGTTTGTCGCAGCGGTGATGTCGGTGCTTGCGTTGACGTCGGCCGTGCAGGTTCTTCGTTTGTCGAATGCCGAGCTGCGTCAGCGGGCCAGTGCGTGAGGCGTGCCGTACACAGTGACCCCGGACGAGCGCGGAATTAACCTACTCAGTGCGATCATTCTCCAGATCGTTCTCGACGTACCAACGCGCCAGGCGGTCCACTTCTTCAAATTGCCGTTGGCAGAACGCCAGGCACAGTGCGTCGACATCATCACGCAACCTGATGTCGAACGTCTCGACGTGCTGTTGCTGAGTCTCTTTGCCGATGCCGAACAGCCCTTTCTTCGTACGCATCGAAACGGAGTTCAGCTGGAAATCACGTGTGAGGTCATTGCTCAACGCGCTGACCCACAACTCGCGGCCATCCTCCTTGTACTGCAGGACGAGCGCGGGAAGCGGGCCATCCTGAGTTTCATTCCATTCGCGATATTGCTCGCCCCACGGAAAGGCTTCAAACGCCGCAATGAACGACGTGAAATCCGTTTCGCCTTGCGCGTCCAGTTGCTGGTAGTCGTAGCCGACTTTCTGGATGGAATAGGTCAACATGGTGCAATCAGTCTCCGGTATCGGATTGTGGTGGCACAGCGACCGCCACTATAACGCGGCAGCAATCACAAAATAATCAGGAAACTGTTGTGAGCCCAGCCTATTCTACTTTTCAAGCCTTGAGTTATCGCTGGGTCATAGTGCATTGCAGCGAATCACGCCCGTTGTAACGGGCTGCAGGCGAACAGACAACGTGAATGCTGATTTCCGCAGGCGGCTATCGTCAGAAAAAGGAAACGGTCATGTGCGACTCATACGAATTTCCTCTGCGTCACTACGGTTCAGGTCGACGGAATTTCCTCAGATTGACCGGAACCGCGACCGTGCTGGGGCTCACTGGCAGCTCTTTATTCTTACGTACGACAAGCGCCGATGCGTTCACCAAGGCGCAGCGCGACAGCATGACGCCGGACCAGATCATCGAGAAAATGAAGCGAGGGAACGAGCGCTTTCGTAACGGTGAGAGAAAGCCCCGAAACTATCTGAGTGAGCAGAAGGCAAGCGCTAGCGGACAATATCCCGCGGCCGTGCTGCTCAGTTGTATCGACTCACGCGCGCCGGCAGAAGTGATCATGGACCTGGGCATTGGAGATATCTTCAATTGCCGAATCGCCGGCAACATCGAGAACAACGATATCCTCGGCAGCATGGAGTTCGCATGCAAGCTGATGGGATCAAAGGTGGTCCTGGTGATGGGGCACACCGCGTGTGGCGCCATCAAAGGAGCCATTGCCAACGCCGAGCTCGGCAATCTCACCGCCTTGTTGGACCGGATCAAATCCGCCGTGCAGGCGACGACCTACACCGGCGACCGTTCCGAGACGAACTATGCTTTCGTGGATGCCGTGGCGCGTAAGAATGTCGAGTTGACCATCGCCGGTATTCGCAGGGATAGCCCGGTGCTCGCGGAACTGGAAACCAGTGGAGCAATCAAGATTACCGGCGCGATGTACAACCTTCGAACGGGGGCGGTTGAGTTTTTCGGATGATCGGTAAGAGCGCCTGGCGGCGGGATTTGTCGTTTTCCAGCGAAAGTTCGGCTCGAGACCGGCTCGTTTTGTCGCGCAGCGTCACCGTAACGGCCAATTTTGTCGTTTTGCAGCGAAGGAAGGTCTGTTGCTACCCTTCCGCCGTCTGTCCACCCAACATACTCAAAGCCATCTGCAGCACCGCCCGCTTGAACGCCGCCGGTCGCTTCGGCAGCGGCGAAAACGCATCGATCACGTGCCCATACGCAACTGTTCTGCTGACCGCATTCACCAGCATCCAGTAAACGATCTCCGGCTCATTGCTCGCAAGCACCCCAGCATCCATCGCACCTTTGATCAGCGGCAGCATCGCATCGTGATACGGACGCACCAGATGCTCGACCAGAAAATCCACCCGCTCGCCATGCTCAGTCGCAGCCGTCGAAAAGAACAACCCGATGTCCGGCTCCTTGAACACACGATCGACTAGAATCCCAATCGCCCGCTCGAGCCGTTCGCGCGGCAATAGATCCGCTTGCGCCAGTGCAGTAGTCGCCTTCACCAGCGGCATCGCATCATGCGCAATGTGCTTGACCACCGCCGCCCACAGCGCGTGCTTCGACCCAAAGTAATGCGTCATCAATGACGCGTCCACGCCGGCGCCGCGAGCAATATCGCGCACGCTCGTCGCATCGAAGCCATGCCGCGCGAATATCTTGCGGGCCTGCCTCAGCAACTGCTCCGTATCGACGGTCGTGCTGCGCGCGGGGCGGCCGCGCGAACGGCGTTCGCCTTCAGTCGGGTTCAGGGTGTCGGGTGGCGTGGTCGTCACACTCGTCGTGCCTTGCAATCAATGGTTTCCGCAAGCTTACCGCACTCGCCTCCGCTCGCCCTTCCACCCCCCGCCTACAGCTGCCGCTTGACACCGGCGACCTCCATCTCTAGCATCCGAAATTCATCACTCGATGAATTTATAAACGCGGACTAGCCCCGACCCACGTCGCATGACACGCTTCAACTCCCGCCTCTCGCCCCCGCATTACAAGCCGGCGAGGCGTGCCTCATGAGTTCGATAACCAACGACGAAGAGACCGTAGTCTCGCGGCCCGCACCACCCTATCCACCGCTTGAAGGCGTGCAGCTCGTAATCGCCACCATCGTGGTCGCGCTCGCCACCTTCATGACGGTGTTAGACACCTCAATCGCCAACGTCGCGGTACCGGACCTATCCGGCAACCTCGGCGTATCGGTTGACGCCGGCACATGGGTCATCACAATCTTCGGCGCCGCAAACGCGATCGCGATTCCGCTGACTGGTTGGTTCACCGAGCGTATCGGCCAGATCCGCCTGTTTGTGGGCGCGATCCTGATGTTCGTGCTTGCATCGTGGCTATGCGGGATCGCGCCGAACCTGCCGTTCCTGCTTGGTGCGCGCATCCTGCAGGGCGTGGTGGCGGGCCCGCTGATTCCGCTCTCGCAAGCGATCCTGCTGAGTTCGTATCCGAAGGCCAAGGCCAACATGGCGCTCGCGCTGTGGGCGATGACCGCGACGGTCGGCCCGATTGCCGGCCCGCTGCTCGGTGGCTGGATTACCGACAACTACAACTGGTCGTGGATCTTCTACGTGAACATCCCCGTCGGCATCCTCGCGGCAGCCGTGATCTGGGCGATGTACCGGCATCGCGAAACGCCGACGCGCAAGCTGCCGATCGACGTAGTCGGCCTGATGTTGCTGATCGCGTGGGTCGGCGCGCTGCAGATCATGCTCGACAAGGGGCATGACCTCGACTGGTTTTCGTCGCCCGTCATCGTGTCGCTCGGTCTTTTCTCGCTGGTGAGCTTCGCGTTTTTTCTGGTGTGGGAGCTGACTGAGCCGAACCCGATCGTCGACCTGCGACTCTTCAAGCTACGCAACTTCACTGGCGGCACGATCGCGATTTCGGTGTCTTATGCGCTTTATTTCGGCAACCTCGTGCTGCTTCCGCAATGGATGCAGGAAGACCTCGGCTATCGCGCGTTCGATGCGGGCCTCGCGACTGCGCCGGTCGGCATCTTCGCGGTGATCCTGTCGCCGTTCATGGGCCGCGCGCTGCGCCACTTCGACGCGCGTGTGCTGACGACTTTCGCGTTCATCGGCTTCAGCGGCATCTTCTTCATGCGCTCGAAGTACCTGGCGGATACCGACTTTTTCCATCTGGCGCTGCCCACGCTGCTGCAGGGTATCCCGACGGTGTTCTGGTTCGTGCCGCTGGTGTCGATCATTCTGTCGGGTCTGCCGCCAGAGCGCATCGCGGCTGCGGCGGGGCTGTCGAATTTCGTACGGATCTTCTGCGGCGCGGCGGGTACGGCGATCGCCGGCTCGATCTGGAATAACCGCACCGCGTTGCATCACGTCAGGCTGACTGAGCAGGCGAGCATCGACAATCCGCTGTTCATGCAGTCGACTGGGTCGACGCAAACGCTGCTGGATCTAAATTCCAACGCGGCGCACGCGCTGTTTAACGCGGGGGTGAACAGCCAGGCCGCGGTGATGGGGCTCGACGATTTCTTCTATATGTCGACGTTCATCTTCATTGCGATCATCCCGCTGATCTGGATCACGCGACCAGGGAAAAGCAGCGCAGATGCGTCGAGTGCTGCGCATTGAGCAGAGACGCGCCATAGAGCGTTCGCGCGATGCTACGCGCTGCTCGGGACATTCGGTGTCTCGACATCGTGATGCACGTACCTGTGCATCAGCTAGCCGTTGAAGTCGATACGCGGTCCGATCCGGACACGATCTGTCGCGATGCGCCGATAAAGTCGCGTTTCGTTCGAAACGTGCAATCGGTGACCGGAGGTCTGGATGAATTGCAGGGTGACGTGTATCGAGTTCGAAGTGGAGCAACTGAACGTGCGGCAAATTGCAGCGTTGCGCCTGCTGAACGAACAACTGGCGAACGCGGAGCAATGGATCCGCACATGGACGCCGGATCTGCGCGATCCATCAGCGACGGACAGCCCTCCGCAGTCGGCGCACCATGCTCGCGTGCTATGCCTGCGCCGCGAGCCGTTGCTGGACTGCGCGGATCAACAACGGGACGTGGTCGCGATCCTCGATGTCGGCGACGCTAGCGGTGGCAGCGACGCGACCGGCGCAAGCGCGGATGTCGACGAATCTGGCATGTCGTTCTTCTCGCATGGCTTGTTCCACGACGTGCCGGTATGCCGCCTGTTCTGCGAGCTGGTGATGCGCGCCTGCGGCGGCAAGCTCGCCAACGTGCTGGCGATCGGTTCGCTGGTCATCGAAATCGATGAGGAACGAAAGCGCGAACTGGTGTGGACCAATCTGCTTTCGTACATCCCGGGCCGATCGCGCGGTTGAGCATGTAGTTCAGCGCATGGTTGAGCGCGCGGTTAAGCACATGGGCGTCGCCGCACACCGGCTCAAGAACGCCGGCCGTGGTGCCGATAACAGTGTGCCTACGCTGCTTCTCTAACTGCTGCTACTACCATGTCTATGCTCGATAACTCGATCATCAGCGTACTACCAGATGGTGCTGCCAATCACGACTACATCAGTACGCCGGAGGTCCATCGCCGGGTGTGCCTGATCGAGCCGGAGGCACCGGTCGTCAAGACCGTACAGCGCCGGCTCGAACGCATGCATGACGATGGACTGGTCGAACAGCAGCGGCGCGGGGTATCGCTAGTCTGGCGCAAACGGGCAGGCGCAAGCGGCATGGCCGCCAAAGCCGGCTCGATGATGACGCGCGATGAGGCGCTCGCATTGCAGACACTCAAGCGCTTCTCGTCACGACAGATTCCGGTGCTGGTCGCCGAATCGTTGTCGGCGATGTTCGAGGTCGCGAAAGATCGGCTCGAGCGCACACATAGCGACGACGAGCGCCGCTATCTGAAATGGGTCGACAAGGTAGCAGTCGAGGGTGGCGGCTACATGCTGAAGTATCCGGTCATCGACGCGGAGACGTTCGGCGCGGTGTCACGCGCGCTGTTCTACGAACGCAAGCTCGAGATCGTCTATCAGCCGCGCAACAACAAGGACAACGCGGATGCCAAGTTGGTCTTGCCGTTGGGGCTGGTCGAAGTCGGCGGTCTGGTTTATCTGATCGGCGGCACGGAAGGCAAGCCGAATCCGACCATGTATCGCGTCGATCGCATCCGGCGCGCCGATGCGATGCTCGACACCTTCGTCTATCCGCGCTCATTTCGCCTCGCAAACTACGTCAAGCAGCAACGGCAATTCGACTTCATGGTCGAAGGCGAGATTCCGCTGAAGCTGCGCTTCTCGAATGGCGCCGGCGAGCATTTGCTGGAAACGCCATTCGCCGACAATCAGAAGGCGGTGCGAAACGGCGAGTTTCTGGAGGTGCGAGGCACCGCATTGCTCAGCCAGCGTCTGCGCTGGT
Organism: Paraburkholderia jirisanensis; assembly: GCF_054782355.1. NCBI lineage: Bacteria > Pseudomonadati > Pseudomonadota > Betaproteobacteria > Burkholderiales > Burkholderiaceae > Paraburkholderia > Paraburkholderia jirisanensis. The sequence continues at coordinate 41,696 of NZ_BAAGSQ010000003.1, forward strand.
GGCTGCGCTCGTTTGGGCCATCGGTCGAGGTGCTGGAGCCGGCCTCGCTGCGTGCCGAATTCGCCGATGAAGTACGCGCGCTTGCGGCGATGTACCGCAAACCGGTGTGAGTATCCAAGACAACGATACCGACACACCATGGCTCGCATACTGCTCGACCGATGCAAAGCCCTGAGCGTGACCGGAGTCGAGACGCGTGTGTATGAGAGTCGCTGATTTGCGGTGAGAAGAACGCGAGCGATTGCGAACGCGGCCATGACTTAAAATAGCGGGCTCGCTCTTCATTCAATCCGCGGAAATCATCGCATGGCCAAGGCGAATCGCAGGTCCATCAGTATCGCTCCCGACCACAACAAGGCCAACCTCTCGAAAGTGCAAGAGGCGTTCAACACGCTGATCCAGCAAATCGAAAAGCGGCGTGAGCGGCTGAGCGCGTGGGAGGCTGCCATGCCGGCCTTCCAGCGGAAATACGTGAACCAATATGTTCCGCTCGAGCAGACCTCGATCGACTTGCGGATCCAGCTTGTGCACCGTATGGACCACGCGTACGACGAGAAGGGCCTGAGCAAATCCGATCGAAGCACGATGGCCGAGCTGATCAGCGAGTTGGCAGGGGCGCTGCTTGCGCGGACCGATGATCCAGATCTGAAGGCGATTTGCAACCGGTACAGCGAATCGGACTTCGACAACCAAGCCACCGCCGAGCCGGATGACGTCAAACCGCTACCCGAAGCCGACCTGAGCGACGACGTCGACATGAGCTCGCCCGAGGCTGCGATGCAGCGTGCGCATGAAGAAATGGAACAGCGTGAGGCACAAGAAGCCGCTGCGCGCGAGGCTCGTGAAGCACACCGCGCGAAACGGAAAAAGACGCTCAAACAACGCGCAGCAGAGTCGCGACAACAGGCGGAACAGACCGAAACCAGCCTGTCGATTCGCGACGTCTATCGCAAGCTGGCAAGTGCATTGCACCCCGACCGCGAACTGGATCCGCAGGAGCGTGACCGGAAAACCGCGCTGATGCAAAAGGTCAATCAGGCCTACGACAAAAAAAGCCTGCTGCAACTGCTCGAATTGCAGCTGGAGCTAGAACACATAGACCAAACCGTCATCGACAACATCGGCGAAGAACGGCTGAAACACTACAACAAGATTCTGACCGAACAGGTGGTAGAACTAGACCGCGAAATCGTGCGCGTCGAGACCGAGTTCAAAGACCGCTTTGGAATTCGAGCATCGGTCGACGTGTCGCCTGGTACGATCATGCGCATTCTTGGCGCGGATATCGTGTCGCTGCAGCAAAGCCTGCATGCCCTTCAACACGAGCTGCGTGTGTTCGACGACGTCAAGCAACTGAAGGACTGGCTCAAGATGGTGAAGCAGTCGTTGGCCGCGACGCGTTTCGACGATATGCCCTTCTAGCGCTGCAAGTCTAGTCTCCTCGGCCATTCGGCCAGCTTACCCTCGCGTCATTCCCTCTGTATCGTCTAAGTCCAGTGGTGCGGTTCCCTGGCTTGTGTCATAGGCGCCGTCCGATCCCTCGGCTTCCTATTGACGTATTACGCAACACGTAATACCATTAACGTAATGATCAAGTCGTTCCGATGCAAAGACAGCGAGGCCCTTTACAACGGCGAGTCGCCAAAGCGGTTTCGTGCGATCGAGGCGGTTGCAACGCGCAAGCTCCAGATGCTCGACGCAGCCCATGCTCTAAGAGACCTGCGCTCACCGCCGGGTAATCGCCTTGAACCGTTGCACCGCGACCGGGCGGATCAGCACAGCATCCGGATTAACGGGCAATGGCGTCTGTGCTTCTGCTGGACAAGCGAAGGCGTCACCGAAGTCGAAATCGTCGACTACCACTGAGAAGGAGTTTGTATGGTCAAGAACGGCATGCGCCCGATCCATCCGGGCGAAGTCCTGCGCGAGGAATTTCTCGTGCCGCTGGAAATCACCGTGAATGCGCTCGCTCTGGCGCTCAGTGTGCCGGCCACGCGTTTGCATGAGATCGTGAAGGAGCGGCGCGGCATCACCGCCGACACCGCCTATCGGCTGTCGCGCTATTTCGACACGACACCCGAGTTCTGGATGAACCTGCAGGCAACCTATGATCTGAAGACCTTGCCGACGCGCGCAGAGATCGACCGCAGGGTTGAACCGCGCGAATCAGCGGGCCAGGGCTAGAGCTAGAGTGGCCCGCCGCAACATCGGCGGCGCGTCGTCATGACCGTCTCACGTCAATACGGCGAAAACGCAATGTCCCGCTATGTCGCCTCGACATCGAAAGCCGCAGAAAGCCCACTGGCACGCAGCACCCGCGCCTTCACGGCTTGATCGACCACTGCCTTGCCGCCCGCACTAGCCAGCGTCAGAAATTTACGCGCCCGCGTGATCCCGGTATAAACCAGCTCACGCGTCAGCACCGGGCTAAGCTTGTCAGGCAGCACCAGCGCAGCGTGCGTGAACTCCGATCCCTGCGACTTATGCACGGTCAGTGCAAAGACGGTCTCCACCGCCTGCAACCGGCTCGGCAACACCCACCGAATACGTCCAGTACCATCGCTGGTTGCAAACGCAACGCGCAGGCTCCACGCTCCATCGGATACCGGCAACGCAAGCGTAATACCGATATCCCCGTTCATCAGCCCAAGCTCGTAATCGTTTTGCGTAACGAGTACTGGCCGCCCGAGATACCACTCGGCATGACCGCTGATGGTGATCAGTTCTTCTTCCTGTAGCATGCGCGCGATGCGTTTATTCAAACCTTCGACGCCCCACGGTCCGCGTCGCAGCGCACATAGCAGCTGAAACTCGCCATGCGTGACAAGCACCGCACGCGCCCACCGATCAAACGCCTCGGCGTCCGCACCGTGCGATGGCTGCGCTTTGCGCAGCGTCTGCAGGTAGTGACGATATCCATACCGCTGCTCGCCTGTCTGTGCAGCAAACAGATCGCCAGTCACGCCCGCTACGAGCGGCACTTCGCCCTCTATCGCCAGCGCCCTCAGCAGCGTATCGCCGCGCTCCGCACAGTCGACGAACACGATGTCGTCATACCCTTTGGCCCAAGCCGCCGCGATCTGCTTCGGGTCTCCGTCGTTGACCGCATCGGCGAGCTTACCGATCCCGCTCGTCGCCGAGAACCGATGACTTTCGCGCAACATCGCCACTGCCTGATCGAGCGCGCCGCCCGCCTCATCAACAAAGCTCGTGTCGATCTGCTCGCCGCTCGCCGCCTCGAGCCAAGCCTGCGTCTCAGGCGTGTAGTGCGTCGCCGCAGCACGCCTGCACAACTCACCTAGCACCGCACCCGCCTCCACGGACGCCAACTGATCCTTATCCCCCAGCAGCACAATGCGCGCGTCGCGCGGCAACGCAGCGAGCACGGCGTTCATCATCTCGAGGTCGACCATCGACGCTTCGTCGATCACCAGCACATCGAGCGACAAAGGATTGCCCGCATGATGACGAAACCTCCGCGAGTTGGGCACCGTGCCGAGCAACCGGTGCAGCGTCGTCACCATGACAGGAATCGCGTCACGAATCGCCTCGCCGTGCGGGAACGCGTCGAGCGGTAAGCGCGCAACTGCGCCGGCGATCGATTCATTCAGCCGCGCCGCTGCCTTGCCAGTCGGCGCAGCAAGCCGGATGCGCAACGGGCGCGCATCGTGTTCCGCGGCGAGCGCTTGCGCTTGCAGCAACGCGAGCAGCTTGACCACGGTGGTCGTCTTCCCGGTGCCGGGGCCGCCCGTGACGATGCTGAACGCGCTTTTCGCAGCAAGCGCGCAGGCGATTTTCTGCCAGTCGGTGCGACCGGCAGCCGCTCCTTTTTGTCGGGGGAAAAGCGCGTCGAGCGTACTACGCAAGGCAGTCGGGTCTAGCTGCAACTGCCGCTGCGCTGCGTCGTCACCCGCAATGCGTTCGCGAATCGCGCTACATACATTCTGCTCATAGCGCCAATAGCGCCGCAGATAAACACGCGTACCCGACAGCACCAGCGGCGTTTCGCCCGCGCCATCGCTGACGAGCGCCGAATGCTCAAGCGCTTTCAACCAGCGCGCCAGCGTCACCCCTTCGAGCACGTTTGCCGGTAGCAGCGGTGTATCGCTCGTATCGTCGTTGTCGTCGCGAGCTGCATGTCCATCCGGCGGAAGCGACAACACAAAAGACGGATTCGACAGCGTCGCATTCAGATCCAGACAGGCGTGTCCGCGCCCAAGCTGGTGGCTTGCAAGTGCCGCCGCCAGAATCAGCAGCCCGGTAGCGTCATTCGCTTCGCGTGCCAGAAAGCCCGCAAACGCAGCATCGACATCGCGCAGCCAGCCGCGCTCGACCCATCTCGCCAGCAGTTGCACGGCAGCTTGCGCATCGTCGCGCGCGCGGCGTGCGTCGGCATCGGCGGAACCTTCGGCGGTCGGTGCAAAGAACGACGTGCTCATGCGACCTCCATACCGTTTGCCAGCGCGCGCGCCGCATCGCCCATAAACAACGCGTCGAGCCTCTCGATCAGCTCACGCGACGGACGCTCGACGCACACACCCTGCGAAGGCGCATTCAGCCCGCGCATGAACAGATAAACCGCGCCACCAATGTGCTCGTCATAGTCGTAGTCCAGCAGCCGGATTTTCAGCAACCGATGCAGTGCGAGCAGATACAGCACCAATTGCATGTCGTAGCGCGAGCGCAACATCTGCGCGCGGATGCGCTCGTTGGTGTAGGCGGCATCCTCTGCACCGAGCCAGTTCGATTTGTAGTCGGCCACGTAGTAGCGCCCTTCGTGCTCGAACACGAGATCCATAAAGCCCTTGAGCATGCCGTTCAGCAGCGTTTCTTCGAGTGCCGGGCGTTCGGCAGCGTCGAACGTGTGGGCGCACACGAGCCGATCGAGTTCGAGCGTGTTGACGCGTTCGGCGGCAAACCAGAACTCCATTTCACCGAGCGCCACCGGCAGTTCCGAAAGTGCCAACGTCGTGGCTCGCATGCCGTTTTCTGCCTTGAGCGCGAAGGGCATCGAAATCAGCTGCAGCATCCAGCCGGTGAGTGGATCGATCCAGCGTTGCCAGCCGCGCACGCTGCAGCGTCGCGCGATCAGTTCGCGCAATGGCGTAGGGTCTGCGGCTACTTCCGCAAAGCCGTGCTGTGCCGCCCATTCGAGCAGATCATGCAGAAAGGTGCCTTGTTCCGAGCCGCGTGGAAAATCGTGTACGTCGCGTGTGGTAGCCGCACTCGTAACGGCGTTCAGCGGCGTTTCATCATCGAATGTCGCTGTGTCGTCGCCTTCGGCTTCCGATTCCGCAGCGCGCGTTTCGAGAATCACGTCCTCGTCGGGCGTTTCCGGTGCAGGAGAATGCGCGCCGTCCGCCGTCTTGAGGCTCGAATAGCTCGCGATCCACCACGGCTCGCGCACCACGCGCTCCGACGTGCGCGCCGTGCCGCGCTGCACGTCATCGTTGATACCTTCGAAACGTTCCACACCCGCAGCGGGCGCAGGCAGCACGTCCACATGCCGCGATTCGCCAAAAGCATCTTGCAGCGCTCGCTCGAATGCCTCCGGAACCAGCGGCTGTCGACCATTCAGCAGATAACCTATCGCACTACGCTCCAACCCTTCGAGCGGCGCCATGCCGATCCATGTCGCGTAGCGCGCACGCGTCAACGCCACGTAGAGCTTGCGCAGGTCTTCGCCGAGGCGTTCATCATCGGCTCGCCCCAGCATCGCGCGGGCGCTATCCACGGCCACTTGCAGTGCACCTTCGTCGTCGTGCCATTTGATCGGCGAGTCCTTCGCATCCACCGGACGATGCGCGCACACGAACGGCAGAAACACCAGCGGATACTCAAGCCCTTTCGACTTATGGATCGTCACGACCTTGACGAGATCGCCGTCGCTTTCCAGGCGGATCTGCCGCGCATCGCCGCCGCTGCCTTCCTGCGCGGCTTCGCGCTCTTCGACCAGATGGCGAATCAGCCCATGCTCGCCTTCGATCAGCGTGCTCGCGTGTTGAAGCAGTTCGGCAAGATGCAGCAAGTCAGTCAGCACGCGTTCGCCGTTCGTACTCGCGCGTCCTTCACGCGCATCCAGACCCAGCAGCCGCGCCGGCACGTGGAAGTCGTTGAGCAGGCGTCGCAGCATCGGCAGCACGCCTTGTTTGCGCCAGCATTCGCGGTAGCCGCGAAATTGCAGCACGCATGCTTCCCAGCGCGTTTCGCTGCAAAACAGCGCGTCGAGTTCAGCAAGGGAAAGGCCGAGCGTCGTCGTAGCGAGGGCGCTGCGCACCAGCCGTCCGTCGTCCGGCTCGGCGCAGGCTGCGAGCCAATGCACGAGTTCGCCGGCTTGCTCGCTCAGATACACCGAATCCTTGTCCGACAGATACACCGAGCGCACGCGACGCGCGCCGAGTTCGCGACGAATCGCTTCCGCTTCGTGCCGGTTGTTGACCAGCACCGCCATATCGGCGGGACGCAACGGCCGGTATCCTGCTTCGCCTTCAAAACCCGCAGCGCCGTGCAAGCCAAGATTGAGCAGACGCACCATCTCGGTTGCGCAACTCTCGGCCATCTGCGCGATATAAGCACCTTTGCCGGTTGCGCCACCATCCGCGCCGCCTTCTAGCGACCAGACGGTCAGCGCGCGCGGCGTATCGCCGTCGACGACGAACGCATCGCGCCGTCCCTGCGCACTCACGTTGATAAACGGCACGGGATTGCCAGCCTTGCTGCGAAACAGAAACGCCCCTTCGCCGTCCGAGCGCCGCTCGGCCATATCGAAGCAACGATTGACCGCCGCGACCATTGCGTCCGTAGAGCGGAAGTTCTTCGCGAGCGTGTAGAGCCGCGTGCCGCACGATAGTCGCGCGGCGAGATACGTGTAGATGTCCGCGCCACGGAACGCGTAGATTGCCTGCTTAGGGTCGCCGATCATGATCAGCGCGGCATCCTCACCTGTGCCGTATACGGTGTCGAAGATGCGGTACTGGACAGGGTCGGTGTCCTGGAACTCGTCGATCAGCGCCACGGGGAACTGTTTGCGAATCACTTCCGCAAGGCGTTTGCCGTTCGGCCCGGACAACGCGGCTTCGAGGCGCACCAGCAGGTCGTTGAAGCCCATCTGTGCGCGTCGCGTCTGTTCCGCGGCGAAGCGTTCAGCCACCCAGTGCGCCGCATGCGTGAGGATGTCCCTGCGGCTCGTATCGAGCGCCGCGAGTTGGTCGCGCAGCACGGCGAGCGCTTCGAAGCCCGGATGCGACGGCGGCGTGCCCTTGCAGTTCGCCTGAAGGTCGGCAGGTGTCAGCCGCGCCCAGCCGGTTTTCAGGTCGGGCATCAGCGCATGCGGGTCATGCGCCCATTCGACGAGTGTTGCCAGCCACTTGTCGCAGTAATCCTTGCGATACGATTGCCCACTGAACTGCTTTGCCGCACGGGTGGCGTCGAGCAGTTCGCCCATCTCGGCGGGCCATGTTTTCCACGGTTCCTTGATCGCGTTGAGTCGGCGCGTGCGTTCTTCCAGGACCTCAGCAGGCGTTTCTGCGCTGGGCAGCAGCGTCGCCACGTCGACCAGTCGGTTCAGCGATTTCTGCAGCTTCGCGGGGCTCGCAATCGATGTGTCGACCAGTGCTGCATCCGTCGCATCAAGCGTAGCCATAAAGGTACGCCAATAATCGCGTACGACTTCCGCGAACAGATCGCTTTGATCGGTTTCAAGCGTCTGGTTGAACAGGCTGTCGCTGTCGAATGCGTGCTCGCGCAGCATGCGATTGCACCAGCTGTGAATGGTCGATACCGCGGATTCGTCCATCCATTCGGCGGCGCTGCGCAGCCTGTCCGCGCACAACGGCCATTGCGTCGGCTCGTATTGAGCGCGCAGCTCGTGCAGCAGATCTTCGTCGTCAGCCGCCGGTGGCGTTACTTCATCCGGGTCCTGCTGAAAGTAGTGCGCCGCTTGCGTCAGACGTCTGCGGATCCGATCGCGAAGTTCCTTGGTCGCGGCATCCGTGAAGGTCACGACGAGAATCTCCGACGGCATAAGCGGGCGCGTCTGCGCATCGCCGCCATCGTGGCCGAGCACGAGTCGCACATACAGCATTGCGATCGTGAAGGTCTTGCCGGTGCCCGCGCTGGCTTCGATGAGGCTGCGCCCCGAAAGCGGAAAGTGCACCGGGTCGAGCGGCTGCGGCAGATGGTTTTGCATAGGCATAGGTTGTGCGCTCATGCGTCAGCTCCGGCCGGCGTCGCGCGGGAAGATTTTTTCCTGACGACAGCGGCAGTAAGCGGTTCCAGCATGCATTTCGCGAGTTCGGCAAACTCACCGCTCGCGGCTAGCGCAGCGAAGCCAGGATAAACGCGCTGCAACGATGTGCTTTGTTGCACTTCGCCGACACTGAACCCATCGCCCTCGTATTTGGCACGCGCTTTCGCATCGGCCGATTCAGGCGAGCTTTGGTTTTCGAACAACCACTTGAGCCCGGTCTCCAGCGCAAACGGCAAAGGCCGCGTCATACCGTCGGCCCACAGGCGCATCAGTTCCGTCAGATGCTTCTCCGCGGCTCCAGCTTCGAGCGGTGCAATTTCAACGGTGCCTTTCTTGCTGACGATTACCGTGGTCACGCGCTCCGCCAGATTCGCGGCCAGATGCTCGACCCACGGAGCAACGAGCCGGCCGTAACGATACTGGTTGCCATCAACCAGCGCGCTCGTCGACAGCAACAGACGGGCCGTATCGCCCTCCGGATTCTTGCGCCAATTGCTGAGCCAGTCGGCGAGCAGCGGCAATGCACTCGCTGCGTTTACGCTCTCGGCCTGAAAACGGATCTCGCGGTCGCGCTCGACCTCCACCGGCCAGCGCTCCAGTTGGGTACGCCAGTCCTTGAAAAGTCTGGTCATCGGTTCGAGCAGCGCGTCGCTCTGGCGATCCCCAAAGCCACCACTTACGAGATCGCCGCGCCGACGGATCGCCGCCATGCGCGTCTCGCGCACATCGGCAAGCGCATCATCGTCGAGCGGCCCCGCTGCCTGCGCGTGGATCAGTTCGTCTTGCAGGCTCCATTGTGTGAGTGCGTCGAGTTCGAACGGCTCTTCGTCGACGCTCGCGGCCTGTTCATTGTCAAGCGCGACGCGCAAGCGTTCGCGAAAGAACGCCCTGACGGGGTTTCTCACGAAGTCCGAAAGCTCGCGCAGCGACAGCGGTTCTTCGCGCTCTAGCGCGGCAAGCGGCGCGTCGTAGGCAGTTTGCCGTTCGCGTTCGTTGTCAGTAGCGGCAGGCGCCTTGCGCCACTCGGCGGCGTAAGTAAAGAGCGGGTCCTGCATATCGCCCACATGGAAATACTCAGCCGCAAACGGCTGCAGACGATGCTCAACCGTAATCGCATCGATCAGCGAAGCATCTTCCGCGTCGTCGTATTGCTCGAGCGTCCAGCCTTGCGCCAGGTGATCGCACAATTGCCCGATCAGTACCGAAGGCGGCCGCTCGCTATTGTCATTGATGCTGCGTCCCACCCATGACACATGCAGATGGTCGCGCGCCGACAGCACTGCCTCGAGCAGCAGATAGCGGTCGTCCTCACGGCGTGAGCGATCACCCGGCCGGTAGTAGCCGCGCATCAGATCGAAATCCATCGGCACGCGTGCGCGCGGATAGTCGCCGTCGTTCATGCCGAGCAGGCAGACGCGCCGAAATGGAATCGCGCGCATCGGCATCAAGGTCGCGAACGTAACGGCGCCCGCAAAGAAGCGCTGCGACAGCGCGGCTTGATCGAGTTGCGCAAGCCAGTAGTCGCCGACTACCGAAAGCGGCAGTTCGTCGTCGAGGCCCGCTTCGTTGCAGATGTCGAGCCAGTTTTGCAGCGCGTTGTCCAGACGGGCGAAGGTGTACACGTCGTCAGGATCGTCGCTCGCGAAGAAGGCTTCGCGCAGCGCGAGCAACCGCGCACACCAATCCGGCACGGTTGCAGGTTCGCGCAGCGTGCGCCACGCATGGTCCAGCGCATCGAGCAGCCGCGCCAGCGGCCCCAGAAGCGCAGCATCGAGCCCGCCCACTTCGCCGAACGGCTCGATGCCGTTCCACGCATCCGCATCGCTGCCCACCGCGTAGCCGAGCAGCATGCGCCGCAAGCCAAATGCCCACGTATGCGGCGCGGCCGCTTCGTCGTCATGCGGCAGGCCGAGGCTCGCGCGCTGCTCCGCGTGAAGCCCCCAGCGCACGTTTGCACCGCGCACCCATGCGCGCAGCCGCGGCAGATCGGTCTCGGCAATGTCGAAGCGTGCGCGCAGCGCGGGCACGTCGAGCAGATCCAGCAGGTCGCTTACCGTGAAGCGCGATTGCGGCAGGCCTAGCAGCGTCTGCAGCGCGCCGACCAGCGGATCCGCCGCGCGCTGCCCGCGGTCTGCGACGCTGAACGGAATGTAGCGCGGATCGCTGCGTTCGAGCAGACCGAACACCGCCTGAATATGCGGCGCGTAGGCCTCGATATCCGGCACCATCACGATCACATCGCGCGGCCGCAAGGTCGGGTCGGCATTGAACGCGGCTAGTAGCTGGTCGTGCAGAATCTCCACCTCGCGCTGCGGGCCGTGCGCGATGTGGAAGCGGATCGATTCGTCGATGGTGGGGTCGACGGGCGGCCATTGTTCTTGCGTCTCGCGCATCGGGCGCAAATCGCGGATGTCGTCCTGCAACTGCTGCAGCATCGTGTCCGCTTCGCGCTCTTCGAACAGATCGATGCGCTCGCCGATATTCGTGAATTGCGGCAAATAGCGCGCACGAGCCTCGGCATTGTCGAATTCGTCGAGCAGGCCGATGAAATCGCGCCCCTGTTTGCCCCAGGATGCCAGCAACTGGTGAGCGTGCAGATGCATCTGCTTGAGGTCCAACTCGGCCGGCGCGCCGTCGCGACGCGTCTGGCGCGAATGTGCGGCCTTCAGCAGTTCCTTGTCGGGCACGATGTCGGCCCAATAGTGCGCGCACGGATTCGGCACGCACATCAGCACCTGGCTCCAGCGCGACAGCGCGGCAAGCGCTTCGAGCGACTGGCGCGGCAGGCTTGAAATACCGAACACGACGATGCGCCTCGGCAAACCTTTCGGACGCGTACCGTCGTCCGGCCATTCGGTGGCGCGCCGCATGAATGCATCGTGAACCGCGGCACGGCCGCCACGCGATGCGATATCGCCGGCTGTGCCGCTTTCGGAATGCGCCACTTCCGCGACCAGTTCCCGCCACAACGCCGCTTGCCAGCGCTGCTCATCTGGCAGCGGATGGTGCTCGCCGCGCGCATCGATCGCCACGTCCTCGCCCTTTGCCCAACTCGCAAGCCAGTCGGCGCGGTACATCTGATATTGCTCGAACAGATCGGCGATCCGTTCCGCCAGCTGATAGCGCTTGCGTCGATCGTCGTCACGGTTGATGAAGCGTCGCAGCGGCTCGAACTCCGGCCGCTCGACCAGAGCCGGCACGACGCGCATCAGGCGCCACACCAGCCGCAACCGGTCGAACGGCGATTCCTCCGCCACGTGGTCATTACCCAGCACCGCGCGATACGCCTGCCAGATGAAGCGCGCCGGCAGCAGGATGTCGAGCGCCGCAGCAATGCCGCAGCCGCCTTCGCCTGTCGCCGGATCGGCATTCGCAGCGAGCGCGAGCTTCAACCATTGCGCGATACCGTTGCTCTGCACGAGGATCGTCTCGTTTTCGAGCGGCGCGAGCGGATAGCGCTTCATCCACTCGACCAGCAGATCGCGCAGACGCTCGGAGCGATTGCCGTGCACAAGCAGCAAGCCGGGAGACAGGGAATTTGGGCTCAAGAATGCTCCAGGGGAAATGCGGCCGCTTCGGCGTGAGGCATGCTGCTGGTATCCGGAGTGCCAAAGCAAAAACAAATGTATTTGCACATGCGCACGCTAGTGCCGGCCAAGTGACGATTCTAACGAATCTGTGCGGGGTTCGAAGCGCCGCGTGCCACGCTTGTGCTTATAAGTGTGCCTATCGATGTGAGCGCATCGTTGCTGCGCCAATGACCAGCGCCAGCAAGAAAAAGACCGCTGAACCGCTTGCAGCCACCGACAGCGCGTGCGCCAACTCGAGTTTGGCAGCCATCGCGGGCTCAACTCCAGCCGGCTTACACGTGACGCTCACCAGAAAAACCAGTATCGCCGTTCCCAACGCGCTTCCCAGATAATGCGTGGCATTGAGAAGCCCCGCGGCCGCACCCGCATGACGCGCATCGACCCCTGCCACGCCGGCAGTCGCGAGCGGAACGAGCGCTGCGCCGGTGCCGAGCCCAAGCAGGACGATCGGCAGGGCCAAGCCGGTCAGCAATTGGGTATCCGGACCGACTCTGCTCAACCCGAGCATTCCGCTGAGCGCAGTGGCGAGCCCGACCGCCAGCAGTGGGGTGCCGCCAACATGTCGCATCAGTCGCGGCACGCCGTAGATAACCATCAAAAACTGCACGACGGAAAGCGGCAGAATCACAAAGCCGGCTTCAAACGCACTGAAGCCGAGTCCGCCCTGTACATACTGCGTCAGATAGAAGAACGTGCCGAGCATGCCGCCGATCAGCAGCGTTCTGATCGCATAGGCGCCCGACCGTCGAGCGCTGCGAAACAGCGCAAGCGGCACGATCGGATGCTGCGCCCTGCGCTCGATCACAACGAATGCGCCCAACAGCGTGGCCGCCGTAACGAGCGCCGCAGCAATCTGGATCCGCGGTGCGGCCTCATGCGCAGCCAGCACCAGTCCGTAGATCAGTGCCGTCATGCCCACGGTGGCGCTCAGCGCACCGGCAAGGTCGAACCGGCCGCGTTGACGCGCAACATCCGGAAGCCAGCGCGGGCTCAACGCAACGAGCATCACGCCGATCGGCAAGTTGGCGAACAGTGTGGCCCGCCACGAAATAAAACTGCCAAACGCGCCACCGAGCACGAGCCCCAACGCGCTGCCGCCACCGGATACCGCGGTGAACAATCCAATCGCTCGCGTACGAACGGGGCCTTCTGGGAACAGGGTCATCAGTAAGGCGAACGCCGAAGGCGCGGCGAATGCCGCAGCCAAACCTTGCACAGCTCTGGCACCGATCAGCCAGTGTGCCGACGACGCCAATCCGGCCGCCACTGAAACGGCAACAAACAACGCATTGGCCACCACGAACACCCGGCGCTGTCCGATGAGATCGCTGGCCCGCGCACCGAGCAGCAGGAATCCCCCGATGGCAAGCATGTACGCGTTCTGCACCCACGACAGCGTCGCGGTCGACAACCCCAGGTCTGCGCGAATCAGCGGCAACGCCATGTAGATCATCGTGCCGTCGAGAACGATCATCAATTGACAGCCGAGCACGAGCGTGAACGCGCCGGAACGCGTTGTTGCTTCAGGTTGGTGCTGTGACGTGCCCGCAGCGGCGCATTTCACGAGCGAACCCGGCAACGCAGCTGCCTGCTCAGTTTCCGAGTGCGGCAATCTGCGCATTCGACAGCCCGATCTGGTCACGTAGAAAGCGCGCCATAGTCCAGTACGGCAACCCGTGTTCGTCGAACGCGCCAAAGGTGTCGCGGTACAACGGCAGCCAGCGCAGCGCCTCTTCGATCAAATGCTCGCGCCTTGGTTCTTGCTGGTATTCGGCATACGGCAAGCTGCGATGCTCGATAAAGATGCGTCCTGGCAGACCTTCTTCGCACAGTGCCCGATACTCTCGCGTCTGCAGGATCAGGTAGTGCCACACGTCATCGATCGATTGCTCGACCGGCAAGAACAGGCCCATCAGTTGCTGCGGATACACAGACAGCAGGTACAGATACCGCAGGCATTCGATCACCTGATGTTCGGCATCGGCGTGATCGGAGCCGGTTCGCCGGATCACGTCCTGAACGGCTTCGCGATAGACCGCGGCATCGAGCAGCGATTTCAGTGTCTCAGCGTGCACACGGGATGCCGGCGACAGGATGATCTCGTTCATTGCAGAAGCCATGCGTATTTCCCTGATTTGCCAATTGCGATATGCGCGCTGTGTTCGATCGCGACGGTTAGCCCAGTTGCTGCGCGCAGTGCGCCCTGCAACGTCGCTACGGCGTCGTGCGAGGCACGCTCACCGCTGAAGGTCGTGTAACGCAATTGCGGCTCCTCGTTGCCATTGCGTTGCAACTGATAGACGAAAATATCCGCCGACGCCGCGCGGATCAGATCGTCGAAATCGGCTTGAGACGTGACGCCAACCCGCGTGTGCCACATCTCTTTCTCGCGGCCGCAAAACCGTTTGATCTTTGCCGGGTCCGGCGAATGATCGATGGTCTGCGCGCAATCGCCTGAGCGATAGCGAATCAGCGGCATATACGGGTTGCGAATGCTGGAAACAATCAGGCTGTAGATCGCACTACCCGGCGCCAACGGCAACAGCTCGACATGCATCTTGTCGAGATGCGCGGTGTAACGCCCATGCCGGTCGCTGTAGAACATGTAGCCGAGCTCGGTGCTTCCGAACAGATCGATGATTGGGCACGCAAACCGGTCGTGCAGCAATCGCCTGACATTGCCCGGCGTGTATTCATACGCATGCACGATGCTTGCAGGCTGCGGAAAATCGCGCTCCAGTCCAAACTCGGCGAGCTTCAACACGAAATGCGCGAGATGGTAGCTGGAGCAATCGAGATGGTAGAAGCCCTGCGGATGCATGCAACGAGCCTTTTCGATTTCTGCCAGCATCCGTTCCAGCTCCGCCCGCGTCCATTGCGCCGGATCGAGCGTCTTGTTCAGATACAGCGTGCGCGCATCGAGGCGGCGCGATGCCGTGTCCAATGCATCACGATGCGTAGGGCCGTGCTTGCGCGCATTGACGCTTGCCACATGCTCAGTGGCCAGGACGGTAGTCAGCGAAACGCGCTGGCAGCCTTGCTCCCACGTAAAACGGATATCGGGGTGAGCGCCCCACAGCTGGTAATAAGAGTTCAGCAGGAAATACGGCGGCCGGATGATAGACATCCGCGCGTGATGCGTCCCCGTCGACATGACGAATTCCGCTGCACCGCTTTTCAGCGCGCTCGCGAGACGCGGTGTCATCCAGTTATTGGGGAAATCACGCGCAATTTCCGGCTTCTCGAGAATCGGGAAGAAGTTCCGCTCGATCGCATGACGATAGATCGGAATGTCCCGCACATGCTCGCGCATCTCGGCGTCCGGCTGATAGGCAAGACTCAATGGATACTCCCACGACGAAGGAAAGCCCCTGCGCAAGCACAGGGGCTTCGTACGTGAAACGAACCATCAGACTCAATGCAGCTCAGCCTGACGGCTCAGGTTGCAAGGCTGCTCAGCTGATGCAACCCGCCTTGGGCGCCGCCTGATTGCGCGCGATCGAAATGCAGCCTTGTTTGGCGACGGAGATACAACCGTCCTTCGCACCGGAGATGCAGCCGGCCGTATTCGACGAATTAGCAGCGACCCATTTGTTCCAGTTGTGGTCTTTGGCGATCAGGTTGATCAGCTCTTTCATAAGAACTCCACTTGGTTGAAAGGAATTCGTTAGTAATGGGGCGCATCGCTAAGTTCGAATGTTTGACTCATTTTCACAAGACCGTTATGTGACATCCAATCGCTGTACGGAGCATTGCGTCAACGTGTGCGGAAACACCTACAGACACTGCCTTTAAAGCAAACGGCATAACGCATTAGCGAAATTCCATACATCTTTTCGCGCTGTGCCATTTGCGATTTCAGCAGACCTCTACAATCCCGTGCTGCGTGCGCCATGCGCTAACGCGTCAACGTCAACGACAAAGACAAAGAACCGAATCACCCCCCACCCGTAGCCATTCCTAAGGAGTCGGTATGCACCCCAACGCGAATCACCGATGCAAATCTTCGTGGTACCAAGGCCGTAGCTGGCTGCTAGGCGCTGCATTGATCAGTGGCCTGTTGAGCGCTTGCGGCGGCGACGGTGGCCCAGCCTCAGCCGGCGGTGCGAACTCGCTGGCGTCGCAAGCGCCAGCGCCGCAAACAACCGGTACCGCGGCCGCAGCGGCAACGCGTTGGGCGACCACGTGGGAATCGGCGATGCTGCAAAACGGTTTGCAGAACTTTGTCTCCGACACGACGCGCACGCGTATTCACACCAGCGCGGGCGGCACGGGAGTCAGAATCCGTTTGTCGAACATCTTCGGCACGCAGCCGATGGTGATCGACACGGCCAATGTCGCGCTGCCCGACGCCAGCAAGCCGAACGATCCGACCGCGATCAACGCGAGCACGTTGCATGCGGTCACGTTCAACAACGGTCAGACTTTCGCTGAAGTGGCGCCGGGCGAAGAGCTATTGAGCGATCCGGTGGCGATGAGCGTGCCGAAGCTGTCGGACCTGATGGTGACGATGCACTTCAACGGTCTCGCGCAATACGCGGACGGCCATTCGGACAGCGTCACTCCATTGCCCGGGCTTTACGTGGTGCGCAGCCAGAACGTGGCGACGACGCCGTCGTTCTCGGGGATCTCGTTTGAGACCTTTAACGGCGTATTCAGCCTCAGCGAAGTCGAAGTGCAGGTGCCGGCGCAGACGCGTGTGGTCATCGCGATGAGCGAGTCGATTACCGATGGGCGCGGCGCGGTCGGTATCCAGCATCCGTGGCCGGCGGTGCTTGCGGGTCTCGCGAATGCGGGCACGAGTACCGTTGCGGTGGGGAATGCAGGGATCGGCGGTAACTCGCTGTTCAACACGACGGTTGGCGGACCTGGATGCTGTGGCGTCGATCTGCTCGATCGCTTCGACCGTGACGTGCTGTCGCGCAATCCCACCGACATCGTGATCCTCGCAGGCGACAACGACCTCGGCGGCAGTCACTCGGTCAACGACATCATTGCCCGCTATCAGATTCTGATACAAAAGGCGCATGCGCAAGGCATCAAGGTCTACGGCGGGTTGAATACGCCGATTGGCGATATCGTCGGTACGGATGGCAGTACGGTTTCGACGGGGTTTTATTCGCCAGCTAACGAGGCTGAGCGTCAGCAACTGAACGCGTGGATCGCGACGCCGGGGAATTACGATGGGGTGATCGATTTCTCGTCGGTGGTCGGCAATCCGTCGATTACGCCGTTGGGTATCGCGACCGCCTGCTACGATCCCGAAAGCCCGATCCACATGGACAACCAGGGTTATACGGCGATGGGTACGGTTGCCTATGATGTGATTTTCGGCAAGACCGCGAAACCGGCTGCGCCGTGTAATTCGTTGGCGTTTCCGCCGCTGATCTGAGGTTGAGTGCAGCGCGATGTCGACGTGGCGACATGCCGGCGTCGCGCTGCCGGCGCACTCTCGACGTGAGTCGGCTTATTCAGCCCGCCGCTGCGCCTTCCACGTTTCCACATACCGCAACGCCTGCTCGCATTGATCCAGCGTAAAAGCATGCAGACTATGCGGCAGCGGATCGAAGCCAAGCTCGGTTGCCACCCATCGCACAGCTTTGGCGCGCGCCTCGAACACGCTCACGCTATCGCGTCGCGCCTTGGCATTTGCCATCGGTTCAAGCGCATCGTGCAAATGACTTTTCGCGTCGCGTAGCGCGCTGTCCGCCAGCCGGCCTAAAGGCGTGTGATGTTTGCTGCGCGGCTGCACGCCGATCCACGCCTGGCACGGCGTACAGATCCAGACTGGACCATAGTCGTCGCGATAAGGGTACGGCTCATCCCCAAAACGCGCGAGCTGCGCGCGCTCGCCGCAGTAGTCGCAATGCGGTTGGGGAAGAGCCTTGACCGGACGACCGACTCGCACAAAGTACCTCGATCTCGAGAGTTATCAGAGAGTAGCAGTGTGCAACAGCAGCGGCCGTTCGTCACCAGGGGGCGGCGACCAGGCCGTGCCAAAACTACGCCGCGCCGCGAGTGGCAGCAACCGCCGCTTCGATCTCCGCCCACTGCTCGTCCGTCAGCGAGAGCGCAGTCGACTTCATGTTCTCCTCGAGGTGCGCAAGCGACGACGTCCCCGGAATCGGCAGAATGGCCGGGCTGCGGTGCAGCAACCATGCGAGGCAAATCTGCGAAGCAGTCGCATCGTAACGTTGCGCCGCTTGCGCGAGCACGTCGCCGGGCATCGGTAGCCATTTGCCGCCCAGTGGAAAGTACGGGAGAAACGCCATGCCGTGTTTCTCGCAGTATTCGACCACCGGTTCCTGTTCGCGATAGGCGATGTTGTACAGGTTCTGCACACTGACGATCTCGGTTACGTTGCGTGCGCGCTCGATATGTTCCAGTGTGACGTTGCTCAAGCCGATATCCCTGATTTTCCCTTGCGCCTGTAGCTTTGCTGCGGCGCCGAGTGTTTCTTCGATCGGCACGGCCGGGTCGACCGCATGCAGTTGCCAAAGGTCCAGCCGTTCGATCTTCAGGCTGCGCAGGCTAAGCTCGACTTGCTGATAGATATATTCGGGCCGTCCGATTGCCGGCCACGGCGGCGGCGTGTTGGAGCCGCCGTTCGCATAGCCAGCCTTCGTCGCAATAACGAGATCCGAGCGATAGGGCGCGAGTGCTTCGGCAATCGTTATTTCGTTAGCTTGAGGGCCGTACGTATCGGCCGTATCGATGAAGTTGACGCCGAGTTCCACTGCACGGCGCAACACTTTGCGCGCGTTGTCCCCGTCGGCGGGAAAGCCGAACATTCCAGGCCCACTAAGACGCATCGCGCCATAGCCGAATCGCGTTACCTCTGATTGGCCCACTCGAATGGTTTCGGAAAAACTGGATTTCATGTTGAGATCGCTTGTCGAACAAGGGAAGGAAGCGGAGCGGCGCTGGCAGTTCACGCTATCACAGACACGTGCGGCGTGTGTGTCGCGAGTGTGATCAGAATCCTGAAGTGCGACAGGCGTGCGTGTGCGCATGCACAGCAACGACCGGAAAACGTCGATTGATCTACTTAGCTCAATTCACTATTGAATGTGATTCCAGATCGGCTCTGCTTCAGGTCTTCCAGTGGCCTGACCCCAAAGAATCGCGCATATTCGCGGCTAAACTGCGATGGGCTCTGATAGCCGACTTCGAAACCTACGCTCGCGACATCCCGTGTCCCGGCCATCAACTTCGCTCTGGCTTCATGCAGCCGCACCTGCTTCTGAAACTGCAGCGGGCTTAGCGCGGTGATCGCGCGAAAGTGCCGATGGAACGTAGCAACGCTCATTGCCGCGGTTGCCGCCAGATCTTCGATGCGTAGCGTATCTGCGTAGCACGTGCGAATCTGCAACAGCGCGCGGTTGATTCTCGACAACTGGCTGTCGGCGAGGCCGATAGCCGTTAGTGCGCCGCCCTGTTCGCCGGTCAAGATGCGCCACGCAATTTCGCGCTCGAGCATGGGCCGCAATATGGCGACGTCCTGAGGTTGATCCAGCAATCGCAGCAGGCGGGCGATCGGATCGAGCAAAGCGTCCGGCGCGTGGCTTACCGCAACGCTCGTTGCTTGCCGTGCCACACGCGTGTCGATGCCGCCTTCCAGCATCAGCGAAGTAATCAACGCCGGCTGCAAATCCCAGACGAACGCGAGGTAGGGCTGTTTCGAGCTTGCCTTCACGACTTGTCCAACAACTGGCACGTCAAGCGGCACGACGATGAAATCTCCCGCACCGTATTCGTAGACGTTATCTCCGAGCACTGTACGTTTGACGCCCTGCGCGACTAGCGCAAAAGCAGCCCGTTGCATCGAGCTGGTTGGAACCGTGGGCGCTGTCTGCGCGATCAACCGCATGCCGTCGAATGGCGAGTACACCTCGCCAGGCCGCGTATGACGGGCGATCAGCGAGCGGATTTCGGCCAATGGATGCATCGACGTGATTTTTGAGTTGGACCTTGCTGCAGCGGTTGTGAGCGGATCGTGCGAGACACTGAGAGGATCAGTCTAGCAGTGGGCGTCGCGTGGATGGTTTCATACACATCATCCGTTATCTGCGTGGAGCGTTCAAATGCCGAAGACATGGTTTATCACCGGCGCAAGCCGTGGGCTTGGTTTAGCAATCGCGAAAGCTGCTATCGATGCGGGAGACCGTGTCGTTGCCGCGAGCCGTAATCGCGAGGCCGCAGCGCAGGCGTTGGGACCGCACGGCGACAGTCTTCTGTGCGTCGACCTCGATGTGACTAACGCGGAGGCAGCACAGTCCGCCGCAGAAGCTGCATTTGCACGCTTTGGTGCGATCGATGTGCTGGTCAATGCCGCCGGTTATGGCCATCACGGTTTCTTTGAAGAGTTGACGCTGCAGGACGCACGCGACCAGATGGAGACCAATCTTTTCGGCGCATTGAACGTAACTTGGGCCGTGCTGCCATCGATGCGCACTGCACGCAACGGGCACATCTTCAACGTGTCGTCGATTGGCGGATTCATGGGCGGGCAAATGGCTTCGCTGTATTGCGCGAGCAAATTTGCGCTCGAAGGCTTTTCCGAATCGCTGGCGAAGGAAGTTGCGCCATTCGGCGTGAACGTCACTATCGTTGAGCCAGGCCCTTTCCGCACGGACTTTCTGTCCTCCGCGTCGAGCCGCTTCGAGCACGCACCGATTCCCGATTACGCTCACCGTCGAGCCCAGTTTCACGAAGGCATCGCGCAACGCAACGGAAAGCAGCCCGGCGATCCGGTGAAATTTGCGCAAGCATTGCTGCATCTCGCTGACCAGGCGGTGCCACCGCTGCGCTTCCTTGCAGGATCGATCGCTGTTGGCGCAGCAGAAGAAAAGCTGGCCAGCATGCAAGCCGATCTGAACAACTGGCGCTCGCTTTCACTAAGCACCGACGGCGACTGGGATCAGACCGACCTCGCTGCACTGCGCGCGCAAATAAAGTAAGCCGTAGAGCGCGCGCAGCGCTTTAAGGTTATTTCACCGCAGCGGCAAATGAATCTCCGTCAGCAATTCCGTAGGCAACGTTTGCTTCGGGTCGTTCAGATACGCTTCGAACGCAGGCGCATCGTCCGCTTCCCGACCGGACTTCATCAGCCATTCGCCGTACAGCCACGCGTATGCCGCAGGCAAGTCTGCATACGGCCCCTTGTGCTGCAGCACCGCGTATTGACCGCCGCGCACGGGCGTGACGCTGAACGGCTTGTCCACTGCCACCTTGCGCGGCACCCACGCAGCGGCCTTCGAGCGCAGCTGCTCCTTTGGCACCACATCCGGATCGTCGTAGTAAATCCCGATCATGCGAATCTCGGGGCCCGTCAGATCGTGCGTAACCAGCCAGCGGTCCAGCGTATCGAACGCCTTGCCGATCTGCATGTAATCGCCGGTGTGGTCGATCGATACGACTTCCATTGCCGGCACCTCGCGTATCTCCACGTCTCGATGTTCCATCGCGTCGCCTCCTGAAAGGGCCGGCCGAAACCGGCTGTGATTACCCTCCTTCCGATAGCGCGCGGGCGGCATGCCATACACCGCACCAAACGTCCGCGTGAACGACTGCAAGCTGCTGTAGCCGGACAGCGTCGCGATTCCGGAGATCGGTAAGGTCCCATTCGCCAGCAGCCCGGCGGCGCGATGCAGACGCAGACGCCGCACCGTGGTCGCGATCGTTTCACCGTACATCGCCTGATAGATGCGATGCCAGTGATACGGCGATAGACACGCGATTTCCGCTAGACGGTCGATATCCAGCGGTTCGTCGAGGTGCTCGTAGATGTAGTCGAGCACGCGGTGGAGCCGAGATTCATAACGGGAACGCTCGCTGACGTCATTCACGTGGATCTCCGCCGTGGCAGTGCCGAGTGGGATAACTTCACGTTAGCACACGTCGATTTACCAAATCCTGCGGAGTTTGGCGCTTCCTGTTCCTTAGCTTTCCAGCAGCTCGCGTGCGGCCTGATCGATAAATTTCACGTCGACCGGGTTTGCCACCGGACCGCCGGCGAAATGTCCCCAGACGGATTCGATCGGACGGAACTCGGCGTTACGCATCTTCGATACTTCGTACTCGCTGTCTTCCGGCGGGAAATACAGGTCGGTGCGCCCCGGCATCACGATGGTTTTTGCGGTGATGCTGCCGAGCGCCTGATCGAAATCGCCGTTGTAGAGTGAGTTGGCCGCGATATCGCCGTGCTGCCAGCTCCAGATCATCGCGAGCACGTTATTGGCGTCCTTCGTCAGGAAGTCGCCTTCCCAGAAGTTCATGATGAAGTCTTCGAGCGAGCCGAAGCCCAGCGCTTCGATATCCAGTTTCTGCCGCAGGAACGCCTGAGAAAAACCCCAACCCGCGAACACGCGCGCGGCGGCACGCATACCGCGTACTGGCGGCTTGTCGTAAAAGCCGTCCTGCCAGGCCGGATCGATCAACAGCGGCGCCTTCAATCCTTCGAGAAATACATAGTTGTGCCTCGAGCAGCGCGCCGATCCGCACAGCGGCAGCAACCGCTCGACCATCTGTGGATACATCGAAGCCCAGTGGTACGCCTGCATCGCGCCCATCGACCAACCCGTCACCAGCTTCAGCCGCTCGATGCCGAAATGCTCGGTTACCAGCCGGTGCTGCATCCTCACGTTGTCGTACAGCGTCACATGCGGAAAGCGTGCGCGGTCGTATGGCTGCGGATGATTGCTCGGCGAACTCGATACGCCATTGCCGAACATGTTCGGCACGATGATGAAATAGCGGCGCGGATCGAGCGCCATCTGCTCGCCGATCATCCATTCGTTGTGCACATGCGTGCCGCTATAGAACGTCGGATAGACGATCGCGTTGTCGCGCGCAGCGTTCAGCGTGCCGTAGGTCTTATAGCTGAGCTGCATGTCCTGCAACGTCGCGCCGGACTGCAGTGCGACCTTGCCAAGATTGAATGTTTCGAAGTCCATGCGGGTCCCCTCCGTGAAACTAATGAGCAACGACGTTGAGAAATTTCCGGGTGCGTTCGTGAACCGGGTTATCGATCACCTGCTGCGGCGGGCCTTGTTCGATGACTTCGCCACCGTCCATAAACACCACGCGGTCTGCCACTTCGCGCGCAAAGCGCACCTCGTGCGTGACGACGATCATCGTCATGCCGGAGCGGGCCAGCGCACGCATCAGCGCGAGCACTTCGCCGACCAGTTCAGGGTCGAGCGCGGAAGTGGGTTCGTCGAACAGCATCAGCTTCGGTTTGACGGCCAGCGCGCGGGCAATCGCGACGCGCTGTTGCTGCCCGCCGGATAGCCGGTGCGGCAGATGGTCGGCATGCGCGGCGAGGCCGACGCTTTTCAGCAGTTCGCGGCCGAGCGCTTCGGCTTCGGCGCTCGGCACCGAATAGACCTGGCGCTGCGCTTCCATGATGTTTTCGAGCGCGGTTAGATGGCTGAACAGGTTGAAGTGCTGGAACACCATGCCGACACGTGCCTGCGCCCGGGCACGCGCGAGGTTATGCAGCGGACGCAGATTGCCGCCCGGCATTTCGCGGTAGCCGATGTATTGCGAGTCGACCTTGATGGAGCCCCAGTCGAGCGGCTCCAGATGATTGATCAGTTTGAGCAGCGTGCTCTTGCCCGAACCACTCGGCCCGAGGATGACGACGACCTCGCCATAGTTGATCGACAGATCGACGCCGCGCAGAATTTCGCGCCCGCCGTATGACTTCCACACCTTGCGACAATCGACGAAGGGCGTGGTGTCGGCGGCGGTGGATGCTTTGCGTCGTTCGAGCAAGGTTTCGATCCACGCGTGGCTTTCTGTTTCGATTTGCTGTGCGGTGGCTTCGGGTTTTTCCTGCGTAGAAGAGGGACCTGCCGCGCCATCGGCATTCGCTTGCGACGACGGTGCCGACGATGCCGCGGGCTTCACGCGCAAACCAAGCCACGAAATGCCGATGTGTTTTTCGCGCTCGTGATCGAACACACGTTCTAGCCAAAGCTGCGCGGCGGAAATCGCGCTGGTCAGAATCAGATAGATCACCGCGGCCGCGCCAAACACAGTGAAGAACTTGAAGTTCTGCCCGACGATCTGCTGCGAGCGAAAGGTCAGCTCATTGACGAAGATCACCGATGCGATCGACGTCAGTTTCAGCATGCCGATCGTATCGTTGGCGATGCCGGGGATGATTGCGCGCATCGATTGCGGCAGGATAATCCGGCGCAGCGTCAGCAGCGGGCCCATGCCGAGCGCTGCCGCTGCGGTGGACTGCGAGCGGTTGACCGACAGAATCCCCGCGCGCAGCAATTCCGCGCTGAACGCCGCCTCGTTCAACGCGAAGCCGATCACCGCCGTAGTGATCTCGTCGAAGCGCAAGCCGATCAGCGGCAGCGCATCGAAGATGAACACCAGTTGCAGCAACTGAGGCGTACCGCGCACGAACCAGATATAGCCCCACGCCGCCGAGCGCGCAGCTTTCCAGCGCGACAGCCGCATCAACGCGAGTCCAAGCCCCAGCGCGAGGCCGATGGTCATCGCCAGCAGCGTGATTTTCACGGCGACCCATGCGCCGCCCAGCAGAAACGGGGAGCCGATGTAGCCGCCCAGTTCCTTGAATCCATCGACCACCTGCGCCGTGGTGAGGCCTGCGGCCAGCACCGGCGATGCGGCCGCCATCGTAATCGCGCCGAGCGCGCAGCAGCGTTTGAAATGGGACATCGGGCTCTCGTGAAGCACGTCGCGCGTACCCAAACGGTTTGGGCTTGCGACGCGCGCCGCGGTCATCGGCTAGTGCAGGGCCAATGACCGCGGCGTCGTCAGGGAAGGGCAGAGCCCGCTTACTGCGTCAGCAGCACGGTCGGCCGCTGCAGACCCGCATCGACGCCATACTTTTCGAAGATCTTCTTTTGCGTCTGGTTGGCCTGCATCACCTTCAGGCCATCCGATACCGCAGCGATCACGTCCTGGTTGCCCTTCTTCACGCCGACGCCGATCTTCATGCCGCTCACCACCTTGAAGCCGCGCTCGTACATCGACGGGTTCTGCTTGGCCAGACCGTCGACCAACGCGAGGTCGTACATCATCACGTCCGCGCGATGGCTGGCGACGAGCCGCGCGCCCGATGCGATATCGGGGCAGGTCATGATGGTCACCTCGGCTTTGCCTTCCGCCTTGCATTTGGCGGCCTGTGCGCGTGCCATCGTTTCTTCGGTGGTGCCCACGCCCGCGGTCACGACGGTGCCGCATAGCTTCGAGATGTCGTCGAGATGTTTCGGGTTGCCTGCCTGAACGAGGCCGCCGGTGCCCGCTTCCATGTACGTGACGAAGCTCGTCTGCCTGGCGCGCTCGGGCGTGTAGTACAACAGGTCCCACATCACGTCGATTTGCCCTGCGCTGAGCGCCGGCAGCAAGCCCGACCAGCCGCCGGTGAAGAACTCCGTCTTCACGCCGGCGCAATCGAACACCGCGCGGGCCAGGTCCGCATCCGCGCCGATCAGCTTGTTGAAGTCTTTACCGTCGCGAAACACGTACGGCGGCGATTCCGGATCGACGCCGATCTTGATGGTCTTGCCCGCAAGCGACGGATACTTCTGCGCGACCTTCGATGGCTCGCAGGTCTGCTGTGCTGATGCAGCGTGCGCGAACAGCAAACCGGTAAACGCGCATAGCAGCAGCTTGATTGTCTTCGACATAAACATGGAAGGCTCCACAGGTTCAAGCATTGATGAAAAGAAGGCGGGGGATACTCAGGCCCGCATCGAGCAGACGAAACCGATGCGGCGCGCCACGCCGCGTCTAGCGGCCCAGCGCATCCATATGACTGGCGATCGAGCCCGGCGTGGTGATCCAGATGCGCCCTTCATCGCGGGCGCGGGCGATATGTGTAAGCGCACGGCGCAAATGCGCGAGCCGGTAGGGCTGGCCCATCAGGTACGCATGCAGCGCGATGCCCATCACCAGCGGCTGGCGAGTGGCGTACTTGCGCATCTCCTCGAAGTTGTCGACGATCAGGTCCGCAAATTCGCTGGCGTCCATCTGGCGTGCAAGGATCATCGGGATGTCGTTCACCTCCTCGGGGTAGGGAATCGCCCACAGCGGCTGGCCGCCGCGTGTCGCGATGCGGGTCGGCTGGTCGTCGTGACACCAGTTCAGCGTGTAGCGGTAGCCCGCTTCCGCAATCAGATCGCTGGTGACGAGGCTCTCCGATAGCCACGGCGACAGCCATCCGGCCGGCTGTTGCGCGCTTTCTTCGGCGATGCGTTCGCGGCATGACACGATCAGGCGACGTTCGTCTTCTTCAGAGAGCGTGCCTTGTCGTTCCGAATTGGTATGACCGTGCGCGACCAGTTCGTCGCCGCGCGCGGCAAAGGCCGCCACCAGCTCCGGGCAGTGGTCGTACAGCGCTGTGTTGATGATCGCGGCGGTGGGCAGCGCAAGCTCGTCGAACATATCGAGGCAGCGCCATGCTCCGACCCTCAGCGCGTATTCGCGCCACGCGTGGTTGAGCACGTCCGGCTCGGGCATGACCGGGCCGATCGTCGGGCCCAGTCCTTCGCCGAACGCGAAGTGCTCGACGTTGAAGCCGATATAGACCGCGAGCCCTTCGCCTTCCGGCCAGCGGAACGGCTGGCGCTGCGTGATCGGCGAATAGGTGAAGCGTCCGTGCGTGCGCAGCGCACGATAAGCGGGGGCTGACATGGTCTCACGTGTCCTCGTCGAATGACCTGGGCGGTCTTTGAGCAATCCGTCGATGACATGCTAAGAATCCAAAATAATGGGAAATTTTGCTTCAGCGAACAAAACCTTGTCTGCACGCGCACGTGAGCTGATCAGCGGCGTGGGCTGCGCTCGCCAGGACGAACCGATATGAAGAGGTGCGTCGGCAAATTAAGCGCTCGCCACATGCTTGATGCGCTGGGTGGGCGCAGCCGGTAACATCACGGGTGGTCGCGGTTGGTGTTGTGGATCGCGGCTGTCATGTTGTCGAAATCATTTGCCGCAGCCCTTTTGCCGCAGCGAAGCGCGGCGCGAAATGCGGTCGCTTTGGGAAGGTGACGTGCCCGGCCAATCCTAAGGCGTGCTGCTCACGTGCGTACCGTCGTCGGTTACGCGTGCCCCTTGTTCCGTCTTACGAATCGCATTCACTCCATGAGCCAGGATACCGTTCGCTCCGCCTTCACGCCGCAGGGAAAACTGCGCGCATCGATCAACCTCGGCAACCCGATTCTCGCCAACCGTAACCCGCAAACCGGTGCGGCGGGCGGCGTC
The DNA here is from genome assembly GCF_054782355.1 of Paraburkholderia jirisanensis. Taxonomy (NCBI): domain Bacteria; kingdom Pseudomonadati; phylum Pseudomonadota; class Betaproteobacteria; order Burkholderiales; family Burkholderiaceae; genus Paraburkholderia; species Paraburkholderia jirisanensis. The sequence continues at coordinate 68,783 of NZ_BAAGSQ010000003.1, forward strand.
TCGGTCGATCTCGCCCATGCGCTCGCGCAGCGTCTTGGCGTGGAAATCGAACTGGTGGTGTTCGATACCGCCGGCAAATCCGTCGAAGCCGTCGCCAACGAAGAAGCCGATATCGGCTTTTTTGCGGTCGATCCGCTGCGCGGCGCGAATATCGCGTTCAGCGCGCCGTACGTGCTGATCGAGGGGTTTTATCTGGTGCGCGACGAATCGCCGATCAAAAGCAACGCACAGGTGGATTCCGCTAACCATCGCGTCGCAGTGGGGCGCGGTAGCGCATACGATCTGTTCCTCACACGAGAACTGAAGCAGGCCGCTATCGTGCGCGCGCCAAGCTCGCCGACGGTCGTGCAGACCTTCCTCGACGAAAAGCTGGAAGTGGCCGCGGGTGTGAAGCAACAGCTGGAAGCCGATGCCGCGCAGACGTCGGGCCTGCGTTTGCTCGACGAGCGCTTTATGGTGATCGCGCAGGCGATGGGCGTGCCGAAAAGCCGCGGTGAAGCGGCCGCTGAGTACCTGCGCAGCTTTGTCGAGGATATGAAGCGCAGCGGCTTTGTCGAGGCGGCATTGGCGCGCCATGGTATTAACGGTGCATCGGTGGCGCCGGCGGCCTGAGCTTGCGTGCGAGCCTCGGTCGGCGCCTGGGGCATAGCCTGGGTCCGGGCCGAGAATTGCCGAATTTCGATAACACCCGGATTTATGGCTTCCTAGCATGCGTTGATGCGTGCCCGTCCGCGGTTTGCGGTTCGAACCGCGGCGGACGCTCAACTCAGGGAGCCCAACATGAAATCCGAAGCGAAATCGCAGCATGTCGGCACCGTCACACATCATGAACTGAAGCAGACGCTGGGCACGTGGCAACTATGGGGTATTGCAGTCGGCCTCGTTATCTCCGGTGAATATTTCGGCTGGAGCTACGGCTGGGCCAGCGCCGGTACGCTCGGCTTCGTGATCACCGCGATTTTTATCGCGGCGATGTACACCACCTTCATTTTCAGTTTCACCGAACTCACCACGTCCATTCCGCATGCGGGTGGGCCGTTTGCGTATGCACGGCATGCGTTTGGACCGGTGGGCGGCTATATCGCCGGCGCGGCGACGTTGGTCGAATTCGTGTTTGCGCCGCCGGCGATCGCGCTGGCAATCGGCGCTTACCTGCATGTGCAGTTTCCCGGGCTCGAGCCGAAGCACGCGGCGATGGGCGCCTATCTCGTGTTTATGGCGCTGAATATCGTCGGTGTGCAGGTCGCGGCCACCTTCGAGCTATGCGTGACATTGCTCGCGATCTTCGAACTGCTGGTGTTCATGGGCGTGGTGGCGCCGGGTTTCGAGTGGGCCAACTTCACGAAGGGCGGCTGGTCGGGCGCGGATCATTTTTCGCTGGGCTCGTTCAACGGCATGTTTGCGGCGATTCCGTTTGCGATCTGGTTCTTCCTCGCGATCGAAGGCGTCGCGATGGCTGCGGAAGAGGCCAAGAACCCCAAGCGGTCGATTCCGATTGCCTATGTGACCGGCATTCTGACGCTGGTCGCGCTGGCGATCGGTGTGATGGTGTTCGCCGGCGCCGCGGGCGACTGGACCAAACTCGCCAACATCAACGACCCGCTGCCGCAAGCGATGAAATACATCGTAGGCGCAAACAGCGGCTGGCTGCACATGCTCGTGTGGCTCGGCTTGTTCGGGCTGATTGCGTCGTTTCACGGCATCATCCTCGGCTATTCGCGGCAAATCTTCGCGCTGGCGCGCGCCGGTTATCTGCCGGAATGGCTGGCCAAGGTGCATCCGCGATTCAAGACGCCGCATCGCGCGATTATCGCGGGCGGTGTGGTCGGCATCGCCGCGATCTACAGCGATGAATTGATCCAGTTCGGCGGCCAGACGCTGACCGCCAATATCGTGACGATGTCCGTGTTCGGCGCGATCGTGATGTATATCGTCAGCATGCTGGCGCTGTTCAAGCTGCGGCGTATCGAGCCGAATATGGAACGACCGTTCCGTGCGCCGTTGTTTCCGTATTTCCCGGCGTTTGCGCTGGTTGCCGCGGTGATCTGCCTCGCGACGATGGTGTACTTCAACTTTCTCGTTGCCGTGGTGTTCGCGGTGTTCCTGCTGCTCGGGTATGGCTATTTCCTGTTGACCCGGCATCAGCGCGAGACTGCACCGGCCGATGCGTTGCTGAAGGAATGATGCGGTCCGTGACGCTGCGAGTATTTGGCGCTATCGTGACGAAACCGCCGGCACAGACACACAACCCGAGCCGCGCTATCGGCCGCGGCCATGGAGTTTAACGATGAGCTATACGGAGACGATCGGTCCGCGCACCTATCGCTTCGCGGACCTGAAGACGCTGTTGGCGAAGGCAAGCCCGCTGCGCTCCGGCGACCAGCTGGCAGGCGTCGCGGCGGCCAGCGAGGAAGAGCGGGTGGCCGCGAAAATGGCGCTGGCGCAGCTGCCGTTGCGCACGTTTCTCAGCGAAGCAGTGATCCCGTATGAGGACGACGAGGTCACGCGTCTCGTCATCGATACGCACTCTGCCGATGCGTTTGCCGAGATTGCGCATCTGAGCGTCGGCGATTTCCGCAACTGGCTGTTGTCGACCAGCACCGATAGCGCGGCACTGGAACGCATCACCGCAGGCCTGACGCCGGAGATGGTCGCCGCGGTATCGAAGCTGATGCGCAACCAGGATCTGATCGCAGTGGCGCGCAAGCGGCCGGTCGTCACCCGCTTTCGCAATACGGTCGGCCTGCCGGGGCGCATGTCGGTGCGCCTGCAGCCGAACCATCCGACCGATGACGTCAAAGGTATCGCGGCTTCGATGCTCGACGGTTTGATGTACGGCTGCGGCGACGCAATGGTCGGCATCAACCCTGCGTCGGATAGTCTCGCCGCGATCACGAAGCTGCTGCAGATGGTCGACGATTTTCGTCAGCGTTATCAGGTGCCGACGCAGTCCTGCGTGTTGACGCACGTGACAAACACGATTGCGGCGATCGAAAAGGGCGCGCCGGTGGACCTCGTGTTTCAATCGATTGCAGGGACGGAGAAGGCCAACGCCGGGTTTGGCATTTCGCTTTCGCTATTGCAGGAGGCGTATGAGGCGGCGTTATCGCTTAAGCGCGGCACGGTGGGCGACAACGTGATGTATTTCGAAACCGGCCAGGGCAGTGCGTTATCCGCGAACGCGCATCACGGTGTCGACCAGCAGACCTGCGAGGTGCGCGCCTATGCGGTCGCGCGGCAATTCAAGCCGTTTTTGACCAACACGGTGGTTGGCTTCATCGGCCCGGAGTATCTGTACGACGGCAAGCAGATCACGCGTGCCGGCCTTGAAGACCACTTCTGCGGCAAGCTGCTTGGCGTGCCGATGGGCTGCGACATCTGCTATACGAACCACGCGGAAGCCGATCAGGACGATATGGACAACCTGCTGACGCTGCTCGGCGTGGCAGGTATCAACTTCATCATGGGTGTTCCCGGTGCGGATGACGTGATGCTGAACTACCAGAGCACGTCGTTCCACGATGCGCTGTATCTGCGCGACGCGCTCGGCTTGCGCCGCGCGCCGGAGTTCGAGGCCTGGCTGGAAGCGATGCACGTCACCGATATACGCGGCCGGTTGCTGAGCGCGGCCAATACGCACCAGCCGCTGCTCGAAGGCGCACGCGAATGGGTGGGCGCGACACCATGAGCGACTCTGTCGAAAAGAACCCGTGGGACGCGTTGAAGACGTTCACGAACGCACGTATTGCGTTGGGACGGGCTGGCAATAGTTTGCCGACTGCTCCGTTGCTTGCGTTCAACTTGTCGCATGCGCAGGCGCGCGACGCAGTGCATCATCCGCTGGAAGCTGAAGCGCTGCATGAACAGTTGCGTGCGCATGGGTTTGCGTCGCTCGACGTACACAGCGCAGCGCCGGATCGCGAGCATTACTTGCGGCGCCCAGATCTGGGTCGGCAGCTATCCGATGAGAGCAAGTTGGCGTTACAGCAGGCGGCGAGCGAGCCCTCGCCGGATGTGCTGTTCGTCGTGGCGGATGGTCTGTCTGCATTCGCGGCGTTGCGGCAATCGATTCCGATGCTGCAGGCCATTCACGCGCGGCTGCCGGATTGGCGTATCGGCCCGGTCGTCGTAGCGCGCCAGTCGCGCGTTGCGCTGGGTGATCAAATCGGCGAAATTTTGCGCGCGCAGTTTGTCGTGATGCTGATCGGCGAGCGTCCGGGGCTCAGCTCGCCCGATAGTCTCGGCATCTACATCACGCATGCGCCGAAGGTGGGCTGCAGCGATGCGCAGCGCAACTGCATTTCCAACGTTCGCCCCGAAGGATTGAATTTCGAAGCGGCCGCGCACAAGCTGCACTATCTGCTCACGCATGGGCGGCGCCTCGGTTTGACGGGCGTCGGCCTGAAAGACGAAAGCGATGCATTGCTGGAAAACACTCCCGCATCCGATACGCTGTCTGCAGCGCTTTCCGTGAACACGGTGAACGCCGCAGACACCGCACACATCGCAAAGAAATAACCTAAGCGTCCGCCCGTTCCACCGGATGCGTAGCCAGCCACTCATTTTCCGGATCGTCGAACAACCGCGAGCGCGTCAAAAACCGCAACCCGGTCGGCCGCTCCAGCGAAAACATCCCGCCGTTACCCGGCACCACATCGATGATCAACTGCGTGTGCTGCCAGTACTCGAACTGCGATCCGCTCATATAGAACGGCACCCCCGCAATCACACCAAGCTTCACATCCGACGAACCCACCATGAATTCATTGGTCGGAAAGCACATCGGCGCGCTGCCGTCGCAGCACCCACCCGACTGGTGAAACAGTATCGACCCATGCTCGGCAGCCAGCTTTTGAATCAGCGTTACCGCCGCATCGGTTGCCACTACGCGTTCGACCGCCATCGCATAACCTCGCAAAAAAGGCGGACTGCATCGGCAGCCCGCCCAACAGGAGCACTACGCGTTAAAAGAAGCCAAGCGGTTTGTCGCTATAGCTGACGAGCAGGTTCTTTGTCTGCTGATAGTGATCGAGCATCATCTTGTGCGTCTCGCGGCCGATCCCCGATTGCTTGTAGCCGCCGAACGCCGCATGCGCCGGATACGCGTGATAGCAGTTCGTCCATACACGTCCGGCCTGAATCTCGCGGCCGAAGCGATACGCGCGCGTGCCGTCGCGCGACCATACGCCGGCGCCCAGACCATACAGCGTGTCATTGGCGATCTGCAGTGCTTCGTCTTCGTTCTTGAAGGTCGTCACCGACACCACCGGCCCGAAGATTTCCTCCTGGAAGATGCGCATCTTGTTGTGGCCGCGAAATACCGTGGGCTTTACGTAATAGCCGTTGTTCAGCTCGCCCGACAGGCTGTTGCGTTCGCCGCCGATCAGGCATTGCGCGCCTTCCTGTTTGCCGAGGTCGATATACGACATGATCTTTTCGAACTGTTCCTGCGAGGCCTGCGCGCCGATCATCGTTTTCATGTCGAGCGGATGGCCCTGCACGATCGCGCCGACGCGTTTCACCGCGCGCTCCATGAACTTGTCGTAGATCTTTTCGTCGATCAGCACGCGTGACGGGCAGGTGCACACTTCACCCTGATTCAGCGCGAACATCGTGAAGCCTTCGAGTGCCTTGTCGAAGAAGCTGTCGTCGTGGTCCATCACGTCGGCGAAGAAGATGTTCGGGCTCTTGCCGCCCAGTTCCAGCGTGACCGGAATGATGTTCTGGCTGGCGTACTGCATGATCAGGCGGCCGGTGGTCGTCTCGCCGGTGAACGCGATCTTCGCGATGCGCTTGTTCGACGCGAGCGGCTTGCCCGCTTCGAGACCGAAGCCGTTGACCACGTTGATCACGCCCTTGGGCAGCAGGTCCTGAATCAGCTCCATCAGTACGAGGATGGATGCCGGCGTCTGCTCGGCCGGCTTCAGCACGACGCAATTGCCGGCGGCAAGCGCGGGCGCGAGCTTCCATACGGCCATCAGGATCGGGAAGTTCCACGGAATGATCTGACCGACCACGCCGAGCGGTTCGTGGAAGTGATAAGCCACCGTGTCTTCGTCGATCTGCGAGATCGAGCCTTCCTGCGCGCGCACGCAGCCGGCGAAATAGCGGAAATGGTCGATCGCGAGCGGAATATCGGCAGCCATCGATTCGCGTAGCGGCTTGCCGTTGTCGATGGTTTCGGCTGCCGCGAGGCGCGGCAGATTCGCTTCCATGCGGTCGGCGATCTTGTACAGGATGTTGGCGCGCTCGGCTACCGGTGTCTTGCCCCACGCGGTTTTGGCGCGATGCGCGGCGTCGAGCGCGAGTTCGATGTCCGCTTCGCGCGAGCGCGGAATCGATGTGAATGCTTCACCGGTGATCGGCGATATGTTGTCGAAGTACTCGCCGCCAGCAGGCGCTACCCATTCGCCGCCGATGAAATTCCCATACTGCTTTTTATACGGGTAATCGGTGGTCAGGAACTGCATGTCTGCATGGTTCATCTGTCTGCTCCTCACATGTGTCGGTTCGACTTGGGTCGGCGTCGTGCTGCATGTGCCGCGGCCCGGTTACGCCAGAAGCATGCCAAGCTGGGGCGCGGTGTTGATTGACGGTGCAGCGGGCACCGTCGCGATGCATGGGCGTTGCGCATCGGCGATGTGTCTTTTCACCGATGCGTGGAATGTGAACAGTGTCCCGGGCGCTGTTCATGAATTGAACAGCGCGAAGTTCGGTTCGCTATGCGTATGCGATAACGAATGTGTCCGGCGCTGAACGCTGCTGTTCAGCGCATTTTTTTGCAGATACAGTCGAGCCGTCTTCCATGCGCAACTTCGGATGGAACCTGCCCGTGACGACAACGCATCCCTCTCCGGCCGGCGCGATATGAATGCCGATCAGGCACAGAGCGGCCACTCCTGCTGCGTGCAGACGCGCATCGCACACGATGCCGACGAACAGGCGCGCAATCTGCACGGCTGGCGGCAAACCTACGACCAGTTGACCGCAGGCTGCTTCCTCGGCGAACTGACAGGCCTGCAGGTCGACGACATGCATGTGTTTCGCGAGTCGACCAGCCAGACGCTGCGGCAAACCTGCGAGGTGCAATCGGATGCTTACTGGTTCGGCATTCCGGTGCGGGGCGGCGCGACAGGCCGTATCGACGGCCACGTGATTCACGCCGACTCGTTCGCAGTGCGCCCCGGCGATATGGAATTCGAACTGTTGACGCCAGCCGGCTATGAAGTGTTCGGCGTGGTGGTGAGCGGCGATGTTTTGTGTCGTCACGCAAGCGGCATAGGGAGTAACGCCCTCGTTGAACAGCTGTCGAAATCCGCAGTGGTACCGATCGACGCCACCAGCAAGGCGCAGCTCTGCACGCTGCTCGCACATATCTTTGCGGAGGGCGGCAGTGCCTCGCTGAATGCACAGGCGCGGCATAACCTGCGGGCGTCGGTGCTCGGCAGTTTGCTGAGCGCATGCGTGCCCGCAGCGGGCGAATCGGCATCGACGGTGCCGTTGCGGCCGCGCCGGCGCTCAATCGTTGCGCAGGCGCGTGACTACGTGCTGGCGAACCGCGATCGTGCGGTCAATGTGCCAGAGTTATGCGAACACCTGCATGTGAGCCGCCGCACGCTTCAATACTGCTTTGAAGACGTGCTCGGCATCGCGCCGGCCAGTTATCTGCGCGTGATTCGCCTGAACGGCGTGCGGCGCGACCTATGCGATATGTCGGGCGGCGGTGTGCAGTCGGTGCAGGACATCGCCGCCGCGTGGGGCTTCTGGCATCTGAGCCAGTTCGCGACCGACTATCGCAAACTATTTGGCGTCCGCCCTTCGGATACACTGAAGGCCGCCCGAGCCGCGCTCGGCGATATTGCGCGTGCTCACTGACGCGGGCGTGCGGTTAACCTGAGCTGTTTCGCACCGGCATCCGCCGCGTTCCCACCGGCGCGCCGCGCGCTTCCGTTAAAATCCCCCCAACGTCAAACCGATCGCCAGCCGCAGCAGCAAGATGCTCGTGCGCGCTGCGGCGTGAGATCGGGCAGGCCGGACCTACACCGAGGCGATACCCGCATCGCCGCCTGGCCTGCATACAGCGGCTCGCTACCCGCCCCCAATCATTCAAGGAATCAACGTGTTTACCTGCCGAAACCAGTCCTGCGGCGCGCAGTGGGCGCAATCCGACGTCGTGATCAAGAACGAAGGACAAGGGCTGCTGTTCCGCTGCCCGATGTGCGGCGCGCGCAATTACATGGAACGCTTCGACGCCGACGACGGCACCATCGTCTACGAGCAGATCGAAGGCCGTCCCTACAACTAAGCCGTACTCGCCGGAAATTCGCAGATGAACAGCCCCACCGCTGCCGCACCCTTCAGCACGCTGCCGCTTTCAGAGGCCGTGCTGGCCAACCTCACCCAGCTCGGCTACGTCGAGATGACGCCGATCCAGGCCGCCAGCCTGCCGATCGCGCTGGCCGGCCACGACCTGATCGCGCAGGCGAAAACCGGCAGCGGCAAGACCGCGGCGTTTTCGCTGGCGCTGCTGGCGAAACTCGACACGCGTCAGTTCGACGTGCAGGCCATGGTGCTGTGCCCGACCCGCGAACTCGCCGACCAGGTTGCGCAGGAAGTGCGCCGCCTCGCCCGCGCGGAGGAAAACGTGAAGGTGCTGACGCTGTGCGGCGGCACGCCGATGCGTCCGCAGGCGGCCAGCCTCGAGCACGGCGCGCATATCGTCGTCGGCACGCCGGGACGCATCATGGATCACCTCGAACGCGGCACGCTGCAACTTGGGGCGCTCAAGACGCTGGTGCTCGACGAAGCGGATCGCATGCTCGACATGGGCTTCTTCGACGACATCGTGACGGTGGCAAGCCAATGTCCGAAAGAACGGCAGACGCTGCTGTTCTCGGCAACCTACCCGGACGGCATCGCGAAGCTGAGCCAGCAGTTCCTGCGCAACCCGCAGCAGGTGAAGCTCGAGGAGCGCCACGACAATACCAAGATCCGTCAGCGTTTTTACGAAGTGACCGAAGACGAACGCCTGCATGCGGTGGGCTTGTTGCTCGACCACTATCGCCCGGTCAGTACGCTGGCGTTCTGCAACACCAAGCAGCAATGCCGCGATCTGCTCGACGTATTGCGCGCGCAGGGCTTTCACGCGCTGGCGCTGCACGGCGAGCTAGAGCAGCGTGAACGCGATCAGGTGCTGATCCAGTTTGCGAACCGCAGCTGTTCGGTGCTGGTGGCCACGGACGTCGCGGCGCGCGGGCTCGATATCGCGCAGCTTGAAGCGGTGATCAACGTAGACGTGACGCCGGACCCGGAAGTGCATGTGCACCGGATCGGCCGCACCGGACGCGCGGATCAGGACGGCTGGGCGCTGAGCCTCGCCAGCATGAACGAAATGGGTCGCGTCGGCAGCCTGGAGAAGGTCCAGGGGCGTGAGGTCGAATGGCATCCGCTGGCCGAGCTCAAATCGAGCAGCAGCGAACACCTGCTGCCGCCGATGGAAACGCTGCAGATCCTCGGTGGCCGCAAGGAGAAGATCCGTCCCGGCGACGTACTCGGCGCGCTGACCAAAGACGCGGGTTACAGCGCAACGCAGATCGGCAAGATCAACGTGACCGAGTTTTCGACATATGTGGCGGTGGAGCGGGGCATTGCGCGCGACGCGCTGCGCAAGCTCTCCGCCGGCAAGGTGAAGGGCAAGAAGGTCAAAGTCCGGTTGATGGACGAATAACGCGCGGGTCATATGCTCAATGCACTGCATCACTTTGGCTCATGGGTTCGGGATAAACCCTGGGTAGGCGTGCACTGCTTGTAGCCTTGTAGACACAAGGAACTACGAAACCTGCGGCATGCGTCGCGTTATTACAAAAGCGCATGCGCCGCATGACAAACTTTCGATTGTAGTGGGCCGCCGGTTGATGCCTAATCGCTAGACCGGCGACGACGGCGCGCGTGCACGCATGCACGGCGCGCACGCTCGCATGCCCGATGCAACTGGAGGAACCTCATGCAGAGCGCGATGCAAACCCGCTCGAAGCTGCCCGACGTCGGCACGACGATCTTCACCGTGATCGGCCAGCTGGCTGCCGAACACAAGGCTTTGAACCTGTCGCAAGGTGCGCCGAACTTCATGCCGGACGCGCAGCTGATCGACGATGTCGCACGCGCAATGCGTGAAGGGCACAACCAGTACGCGCCGATGGCCGGCATCGGCGCGCTGCGCGAAGCGCTCGCGCACAAGATCGAGACGCTGTACGGCGCGCGTTATGACGCGGCATCGGAAGTGACGGTGGTCGCCAGCGCGAGCGAGGGCCTGTATTCGGCGATCAGCGCGCTGGTCCACGCAGGCGACGAGGTGATCTACTTCGAACCGTCGTTCGACAGCTACGCGCCGATCGTGCGTCTGCAAGGCGCGACGCCGGTGCCGATCAAACTGTCGCCGCAAGGCTTTCGCGTGAACTGGGACGAAGTCGCCGCAGCGATTACGCCGAAGACGCGGATGATCATCGTCAACACACCGCATAACCCCACCGCGACCGTATTCGCCGACCACGACATCGAGCGGCTGAAGGCCGTCACGCGCAACACCGACATCGTGATCCTGTCCGACGAGGTGTATGAGCACGTGGTGTTCGACGGCGCGAAGCATCACAGCATGGCTTGCCATCAGGAACTGGCGGAGCGCAGCGTGATCGTGTCGTCGTTCGGCAAGTCGTATCACGTCACCGGATGGCGAGTCGGCTATTGCCTCGCGCCCGCCGCGCTGATGGATGAAATCCGCAAGGTGCATCAGTTCATGATGTTTTCCGCGGATACGCCGATGCAATACGCGTTCGCTGCCGCGCTGGCGCAGCCGCAAAGCTATCTCGGTCTGTCAGCGTTCTATCAGGCCAAGCGCGATCTGCTTGCCGACGCGCTGCGCGAATCGCGCTTCGAGTTGTTGCCGAGCGAAGGCAGCTTTTTCATGCTCGCGCGTTTTCGCGGCTTCTCTGAAGAATCGGACAGCGATTTCGTGCTGCGTCTGATTCGCGATGCGCAGGTGGCGACGATTCCGTTGTCGGCGTTCTATACCGATGCCACCGACCTGGGCGTGATTCGCCTGAGCTTTTCCAAGGACGACGCGACGCTGCTGGAAGGCGCCCGCCGTTTGTGCGCGATCTGACGAGCGCAGGACAAGGACACCACACGATGAATACGCCGATGCCCCAGCCGCTGATCGCCGCCGCCGTGCAAATGAGCAGTACGGCCGACGTCGAGCAGAATCTTGGCGAAGCGCGCCGTTGGGTTGAGGAGGCCGCGCGCACTGGCGCAACGTTGATCAGCCTGCCTGAGTACTTCTGCTGGATCGGCGACGAAGAAACGGAACGTGTCGCGCTGGCCGAAGCCTTCGGCGATGGCCCGATTCAGCAAGCGCTGGCGCAGCTCGCGCGCGATACGGGCACATGGCTGATCGGCGGCACGGTGCCGATCAGGCCGTCGCAGGGGCCGCAGGTGGGCACGCACGCGTACAACACGTCACTGCTGTTTGATCCGAGCGGCCAGTGCACCGCGCGCTACGACAAGGTCCATCTGTTCAGCTTCAATCAGGGCGCCGAACAGCACGCTGAAGGCGACACGATGGTTGGCGGCGATAGCGTCGGCACCGCGCACGGTCCGTTCGGCACGCTGCGTCTGTCGGTCTGCTACGACTTGCGCTTTCCGGAGCTGTATCGTGCGGGGCCTGCGGCGGACGTCATCGCAGTGCCTGCCGCCTTTACGCACACCACCGGCCTCGCCCATTGGGAATTGCTGCTGCGCGCCCGCGCCGTCGAGAACCAGGCGTTTGTGCTCGCGTCCGGACAGTGCGGTACGCATTCGAACGGATGGCGCACTTTTGGTCACAGTATGATCATCGGGCCTTGGGGTGAAGTACTCGCGCGGCACGACGAAGGCCCGGGCCTCGCCGTCGCGACGCTCGACCCGGCGCTGCTTCAGGAAACGCGTGGCCGCCTGCCCGTGCTGACGCATCGGCGTATCGCGACGCCCGCAACGGTAGCGCCGCAGCAAGTTGCATCGACAACAAAGGCAACGCCGGACTAGACGCACCGGCGGCCGCTCTCAAGTCATACACCTATAAACAGGGTTCGGAGATCAACATCATGAAACTGCTGAAGACATTGCTGCTGCTCGTCTGTGCGTGCGCATCGGCGTCCGTGCTTGCCGCGGATGCAACCACGCTGCGTTATGGTCTCGAGGCGCAATATCCGCCGTTCGAATCGAAGGGCGCCAACGGCGAATTGCAGGGCTTCGACATCGACGTCGGCAACGCGGTCTGCAAGACCGCGAAGCTCAAGTGCAGCTGGGTCGAAACGTCGTTCGATGGGCTGATTCCCGCGCTGCAGGGCCGCAAATTCGATGCGATCAACTCGGCGATGAACGCAACCGAGAAACGCCGCGAGGCCATCGATTTCACCAATGTGATCTATCGCGTGCCGACCCAGTTGATCGCGCTTAAAGACAGCGGCCTGCTGCCGACCGCTGAATCGCTGAAGGGCAAGCGCGTCGGCGTATTGCAGGGCTCGATTCAGGAGACGTTTGCAAAAGCGCATTGGGAAAACGCTGGTGTAAACGTCGTGTCGTATCAGGACCAGAATCAGGTGTACGCGGATCTGGTCGCGGGCCGCCTCGACGGGACATTGGTGCTGGCGCCGGCCGGCCTGACCGGCTTTCTGTCACGCCATGAAGGCAAGAAGTTCAGTTTCGTCGGCGAGCCGGTGCGCGACGACAAGATCCTCGGCAGCGGTATCGCGTTCGGCATCCGCAAAGGCGATACTGCGATGCGCGACCAGTTGAACGCGGCGATCGTCAAGATTCAGGGCGATGGCACGGTCAAGGCGCTGGCGAAGCGGTATTTCGGCGATATCGACGTTTCGGCGAAATAAGGCAGTTCACGGCCGCGCCGGGTCTTGCGCCGGGACCGCGTTGTCTGGTTTGATCTGGTCTAGCCGGTTGCCCCAGCGGCAGACGGTATGGCCTCGGGCGCGAGCGGCAGGCGCGCCCGAAACACTCTTTTCCACCCGCCGCGGGCTGGAATAAAGCGGTCGAAGCTGCTGTTTGCGCCATTAAGAGGCTACTTTTACCGACGCAAACCGACCCGATGGCTCGCACCGACCTTCCCACCGACCCGCCGCTTACCGAAGCGGACATTCAGGCATTTGCCGACGGGTCGCTTTCGCCTGAGCGCGCCGCCCGGGTGCAGCGCTATCTCGGCGACATGCCGGGGGAGGCGAACCGGATTGCGTTCTATCGTCGGTTGAATGGGCAGATTCAACGCGCGTTCGAAGATGCGCCCGCGGTGGCGGCCGACGACGCGCGCTTTGCCGCAGCCGAGCCGAAGCATGGCCCGCGCGCGTGGTTGCGGCGCGCAACTGGCGTGCTGCGCAACAGCGTCGCACAGCGCATCGTGCTGCTGGCTCTTGTGGTCGGCGGCTGGGCCTTCGCAACCGTGGTGCCCGACGAAACGCTGAACTCCGCCGCAGTGATGAGCTACGCGGAAGACGCCGATTCTGCGGCGCTGCAACAGGCTGCCGCCGCTGCCGCACCGTCATCGCAGATCGATCCGTTTTCGACGGAATTCGCGCAGCTGGGCTGGAAGCTGACGGCCGTCAAGCCGCGCCGGCTCACGCTGCTGTCGCGCGCGACCGAATTCGACTACCGCAACGCGCAAGGCCAGCCGGTCGTGCTGCTGATGACCCGCGCGCCATTTGCGCCCGAGCGGCCGCACTGGATGGGCCACCGGGTCGGCGAACTGCGCCTGCTGACGTGGACCACCGGCGGCAAGCGCTACGTGCTGGCCGGCCGCGCCGATACGCACGGAATGATGAAGGCTGCCGACGCCGCAACCTTTCACTAAGCTGTGCTTCAGCACATATGCATGGCGCCGCACGTATGCGTCATGCAAAAATATCGCCCGGCTGCTGGAATAGAATCCAAAAAAAGTTGTTCGCTGCTGTAGATACCGTCGTGCGCCGTGTCGGGTGCGCGGCTCGCGTTACCTGACGAGTACAGGAAATGGACATCCGTGACGAACTGATGGAACACGTCCCGCGACTGCGCCGCTATGCGCGAGCGCTGGTCAACAATCGGGACTTGTCCGACGATCTGGTGCAGGACACGCTCGAACGTGCGCTGTCTCGCACCGAGAAATTCAAGGCTGGCAGCGATCTGCGTGCGTGGCTTTTCACGATCATGCACAACGTGTTTATCAATCAGGTGCGCAAGGCGTCGAGCAAGGCGGTGCATGTGTCGGTGGACGACGAAAGCATCGTCGAAACCGAATTCGCGGTGCAGGCCGCGCACACGCAATCGCTCGAAGTGCGCGACCTTGACTATGCGTTGCAGCGCTTGCCTGCCGAACAGCGCGAAGTGGTGCTGCTGGTTGGTCTGGAGGAGATGAGTTACACGGAGGTAGCACTCGCGCTGGAGATTCCGGTGGGGACCGTGATGTCGCGGCTGTCGCGCGGCCGCGAACGGCTCAGGGCATTGATGGCGGGTGCGCAGCCCGGCGCGAAATTACAGGTGGTGCGATGAACGATCAACCGGTTTCGGTCAACGAAGAAGATCTCCACGCGTATGTGGACGGCGCGCTATCCGAAGAACGCCGCGCACAGGTGGAGCAGGCGCTCGAACAGAATCCCGCGCTCGCCGCGAAGGTGAGCGACTACTTTTCGCTCAACAGCATGTTCCACGAGCGTTACGACCGCGTGCTGAACGAGCCGGTGCCGGCGCGTTTGCGGCCGCGCAAGGAACGCAACTGGCGCGACGCGATGAACTGGCCGCAGTTCGCCGGCATGGCGGCGGCGCTGGTGCTGGGCGTCGGCATCGGTGTGGGAACGAATATGGGCCGCGGCGTGCCGGATTCCGGCGTGGGGATGGCGAGCACGACGCAGTCGGATACGCGGCCGGTGAGCGCCGACAGCACGGAAATGTTCGCGCGGCGCGTGGCGATTGCGCACGTCGTGTATATGCCGCAGGTGGGCCGTCCGGCCGAGATGGGGCAAGGGCATGAAGAGGATTTCGTGCGCTTCCTGTCGAACAAGCTCGGCACCGACGTGCATCCGCCGATGCTGACGAAAAGCGGCTTCCAGCTCGACGGCGGGCGCATGTTGCCGGGCAAGGACGGGCCGATGGCGCAGTTCATGTACCGCAATGCCGACGGCGAGCGTCTGACGCTGGTGATTTCGCATCGCAAGGCCAGTTCGAATACGACGGCGTTCAAGCTGTATCAGGACGGCCCGGTGAATGTGTTTTATTGGGTGGATGGCAATTTCGGCTATGCGGTATCGGCCGGGATCGACCGGAACGTGATGCTGCAGATTGCGCACGACGTGTATGCGCAGTTGACGAGTGCGACAGCAGGTTGAGGGGCGGTAAATGGCGTGGCTCGCGCCGGCGTGCGGTTGGTTGGCCGAATGGTTTGCTGAATGTGATGCGCCAAGATGGGTAGCCGGTTGGCTTTGGCCAACCGGCTTTTTATTTTGAATAATTGTCTTTAAAGAAAACTGTCGGCTTTTTATAAAGTTGACTCGCGGTTCAATAATGGAGCGCCGGAAAAATAAATTATTCCGCGCTACACTCCGCTTCCCTAACTTCATTTATCGAACTGCATTGATCAATGCGGTTCTTGTCGAGCGATCATGGAAACCAGCGCACATCAGCAAAGTTCTCTTCAAGGCCGTCGCGTCGTCGTGGCGGGCGGAACGTCCGGCATCGGCTTTGCCGTTGCCGAGGCAGCCGCGCGTGCCGGCGCGGAAGTGACGATCGCGTCGAGCAACGCACAGCGCGTGCATGCGGCGCTCGAACAACTGCCTGCCGGTACGCGCGGCGAGGCGATCGATTTCACCAATGAAGCGAGCGTCAAGGCATTCTTCGACAAGGTCGGTGCGTTCGATCATCTGGCTTATACGGCGGGCGAGTCGCTGTTTCTGCAGACGGTCGCCGAGATGAGCATCGAGGAAGCGCGCAAGACCTTCGACGTACGCTACTGGGGCGCGGTTACGGCGGTCAAGTATGCGGCGCCGCATCTGCGTGCCGGCGGATCGATCACGTTGACGAGCGGTGTGGCGTCGACGCGGCCGCTGCCGACGTGGGTGGTGCCGTCCAGCATTCTTGGTGCGATGGAAGCGCTGACGCGGGCACTGGCTGTGGAGCTCGCGCCGCTGCGCGTGAACGCGGTTGCGCCTGGCGTGCTGCGCACCAACCTGTGGAGCAATATGACCGAGGAAGATCGCAATGGCCTGTACGAGTTCATCGCGGGCAAGATGCCGGTGCAGCGCGTGGGTGAGGCTAGCGATGTGGCGCAGACTTTCCTGTATCTGATGCAGCAGGGGTTCAGCACGGGGCAGGTGATTGTGGTTGATGGGGGGCATGTGCTGGTTTAATTGGCCAGTCACATGCGTGGGTTCGCTCGGGGCTGCGCGAAGCGCGGCCCGGGCGAGTCCTTACATCGAGTATCAGCGTGTCAGCTTGCCCGTGCGACCGCCGGCGTGCGCACCACACCGGCGATGATGACCGCACCCACCACAAGCAACGCAGCGATCAGATACAAGCCATTGTTCAGATTGCCCGTCGCAGTCTTGATCCAGCCCAGCATGAACGGGCTGAAGAAGCCCCCCGTCAGACCGATGCAGTTGATCAGCGCAATGCCGCCCGGCGCGGCTTGCGGTGCGAGCGTCGCCATCGGTACGGCAAGCAGGATCGGCATCGCGGCGAACACTGCGACGGTCGCGATACTGAGCGCGAGTAGCGTCAGCGCCAGATTGTGAGCGGCGAACGACAGCAGCATCAGCGCAGCCGCACCCGCAACACAGCAGGCCACAGCATGCCAGCGACGCTCCATCGAGCGGTCCGAACTGCGCGACAGCACGACCATGCCGATCGCACCCGCGCCGTACGGCACGATGGCCCATAGTCCGATGGTCGATGCCTTCGCGATGCCGGCTTCGCGCAGCATCATCGGCATCCAGAACGAAACCGCGTAAATGCCGCAGACGATCGTGAACCACGCAAGCGAGATTGCGTAGACCTTCGGGTCGCGCAGCGCGTCGCGAAAGCCGTGGTGCTTGCGATCGCGTCCGATCGATACCTGGCTTGCGAGAAAATCCTGGTTCTGCCGCGTCAGCCAGCGTGCGGTGTGCGGGCCGTCAGGAAGGATTGCGAGCGCGAGCACGCCGATCAGGATTGTCGGCAAGCCTTCGAGCAGAAACAGCCACTGCCAGCCGCGCAGGCCCAGAACGCCGTTCATTCCATCGAGAATCAGGCCCGACAATGGGGAGCCGAACAGGCCGGCAATCGTGCTGCCGCTCAGGAACAGCGCGGTCATCTGCGCGAGCCGTTCGCGCGGATACCAGAACGTCAGGTACAACATCACGCCCGGCGCGAAGCCCGCCTCGAAGATACCCAGCAAGATACGCATCGCGTAGAAGCTGCCCGCACTGTGCACGAACATCATGCAGCACGACACGATGCCCCAGCAGATCATGATGCGGGCGATCGTCAGGCGTGCACCGATCTTCTGCATCAGCAGATTGCTCGGCACCTCGCAGACGAAGTAGCTCGCGAAGAATACGCCCGCACCCAGCCCGTAGATTGCGTCGGTGAAGCCAAGATCGGTTTTCATCTGCAGCGCGGCGAAGCCGATGTTGATCCGGTCCAGATACGCGAATACGTAACCGAGAAACAGCAGCGGCAGCAGGCGCCAGCCGACGCGGCGATAGAGGTTCGCGCGGTCGTCGGCGAGCGCGTCGGTGATGGCGGGCTGGTTGGTGCTGGGCATGCGTGTCTCCAAGGTCGGTGAGGCTTGTTTTTGTTTTTTGGTGCGGCGTTTGACGATGCTAGTGGGTGTCTAGTGGTGACGTTTCCCGCTTCGCCCCGCAACGTACTCGTCCCGCAGCGAGACCGGCACTCCGCCGCGCGTGACGATCACCTCATCCGGGAAGTCCTGCACGATCTCGACCTTCGCTGCCTGCAAGCGGTCGAGCAGTTCGTCGAGCCGCGCAAGCGCCGCATCGGCGATATCGTGCAGAACCGCGACCGTCCAGTCCTGTTGCGCGACATCGTCGAGGCAGCGTTCAACCCAATGCGCCTGATCGTCCCAATCGTGCGGCACGCTGTTCCACAGCACACAGGTTTGCTGGTGCGCGAGAAGGTAAGCGACGGCCTGTTCGCTAAACAGATGTTCACCGATCAGGCCGAGATTGCCGTACGGGCGGAACAGCTTTTCCGCGTGGCTATGCGTGCCGATCAGTTGCTGCGGCTTGCCGATCTCGCGTTCGACGTAGCCCGGTTCGTTGCTTTCGCCGAGTGCGACGGAGTGCGTCAGCGTATGCGTGCCGATCCAGTGGCCGGAGGCAGCGATATCGTCGAGTAGCGACAGCGCGCGGGGCTCGGACAGATTGCCGCCGATCACGAAGAACGTCGCTTTCACGCCGCGCCGCCGCAGGATTTCAAGGATCGGTTCGGTGATGCCAGGCGTGGGACCGTTGTCGAATGTCAGAGTGATCTTCTTCATGGCGAGTTGGAATGGAACCGCTGATGATCACGGATTGGCGGCCACGAGACGCAGCACGATGGTTCATCGCAATGCGCTCCGGCCGCCCGCACAGAATCTGAAGGCGCGGCGCTCAGCTTGCCTTCACGCGATGGTGCTGCGCGCCGAGACCGGTGATCGACATATCGATCACGTCGCCGTCTTTCAGATAGCGCGGCGGCTTCATGCCGAGGCCGACACCGGCGGGCGTGCCGGTGATGATCAGATCGCCGGGGCGCAGCGTCATGAACTGGCTGACGTAGCTGACGATGTGATTGACCGGGAAAATCATGTTCTCGGTGTTGCCCAGCTGACGCTGCTCGCCGTTGACCTTGAGGCTCAGTTCGAGTGTGCCCGGGCGGCTGATCTCGTCGGCGGTGACGAACCATGGTCCGACCGGCGCGAATGTGTCGAAGCTTTTGCCCTTGCCCCACTGACCGCCCTTCTGCAGTTGCCAGTCGCGCTCGGAGACGTCGTTCACCATGCAATAGCCGGCGATGCTGGCCCACGCCTGTTGATGATCGACATGCAATGTGACACTACCGATCACGATGCCGAGTTCGACTTCCCAGTCCGTACTTTGCGAGCCGTGCGGCAACACGATGTCGTCGTTGGGGCCGCATACCGATGACGTCGACTTGCTGAATACGACTGGCTCGGTGGGGATCGGCAAGTTGGACTCGATCGCGTGGTCGCGGTAGTTGAGGCCGATTGCGACGATTTCGCGGATTGCGCCGAGCGGCGCGCCGAGGCGAGGCGAACCTTCAACTGCGGGGAGTCTGGTTGCGTCGAGCGCGGTGAGGAAGCGCAGGCCTTCAGGCGATAGCACCGTAGCGTCGATATCTTTGACGATCGGACTGAGCGCGCGCAGCGTGCCGGTTGCATCAAGCAGGCCGGGCAGTTCGGCGCCTTGCGGACCATATCGCAGAAGCTTCATTATCGCGTTCCTTTCATATAGAATTGCTTGGAAAATATATATTTTTGCAAAGTGTATACGCCTATGCGAGTTGTGTTCGCCAGGGTTTTTCCCAAGTTCACCGGTCAATGCCATGTCGCCTGCTGCCGCTAACTCTCTGTATCCAATGAAGACGCAGGCCAGTGCGCTGGTCGAGCAACTGCGCCGCGACATCGTCGCCGGCGTGTTTGAGCCAGGATCGAAATTGAAGATCTCGGAGCTGGCCGTGCGCTATGAGGCGGGCGTCATTCCGATGCGCGAAGCGCTTGCGCGGTTATCGAGCTCAGGGCTCGTGGTGGCGGAAGATCAGCGCGGGTTTCGTGTTGCGCCGATTTCGGTGGAGGAGTTGCAGGATCTTGCATCGCTGCGCAGGACGCTGGAGACGCGCGCGTTAAAGGAGTCGCTCGAGCATGGCGATGTGGAGTGGGAAGCCCGGCTGATTGCCGCGCACCATCGGTTGAGCCGGCTCGCGCCGCGCGGCGAAAGCGGGCAGCTTGGGTTTGCGGAAGATTGGGACGCGGCGCACGTGGAGTTTCATGTTGCGCTGCTTGGGGCTTGCCGTTCGCGTTGGTTGATGCAGTTCGTGCGCACGCTGGGAGAGCAGATGAACCGGTATCGGCATCTGTCTACGAAGGTGGATGTGCAGGGTACGCGCGATGTAACGGCCGAACACGCCGCGTTACTCGATGCGGCGCTGACGCGCGATGTCGAACTCGCTAGCCGGTTGCTGTGCGAGCATTTTTCGCGCACCGAAGAGGATGCGAGGCGCGCGCTGGAGGGTTGATGCGTTATTGGTTGCCGCAGGCAGTATCGCCTTCCTGGCAATGCAGTTGGCTATCCAGCAACTTGGTTTGTGCCTGGGTGAGATCGTCGACGCAGCTTGTCTGAACCATCTCGTGAATCGTGCCGTCACGCGATCCCGATGTATTGAAATCGCATTGCGCGTCGCGCCACGTAATCCACGCGCGTTGCGCTTTTTGCAGCCTGGTCTTGCCGTCCTTGCTGACCTTGGCTAGCAGCGCGCGGTAGGTCTGATTCAGCTTCGCATCGGATGCCTTCAGGCTGTTGGCCGCGCATTGGTTCATCGCTGCCTCGGTGGTCGCGTTCGAGCAGTCGGGTTGAGCGGCCAGCGCCGACGTGCTGGCGATCAGCATGGCCGCGGCATACAGGATTGGAGCGCGCATCGAGTGTCCTCTTTCGGGGTAAGCGGGTTTGTAATGGGACTGTGAAAGTTACCCGCTTTTGCACCGTGGGAGGGATGTCTCAGGTGAATTTGAGGCTGTGCGTTTCGTGGCTTGCCCGTTTGCGATTCAAATGACCTTCCGCACCTCGGGATTGATCAATCGCCCAAACCAGCTGGCCGCTCGCGCCCGCTGAATGGCATCGGCATCGGGGATAGCAAAGCGCCGGCCGCTTGCTCGTTCGAGTCTCAGCAATTCGTACCATCCCACAAAACCGCGCGCTGCAAACCCGAAGATAAATGGCGGCGCAATCAGTGCGCATGCCAGACCAATTGCCAATTGGGCGTTCATTTTGCCGAAGTAGGCATTGGCAAGCGTGACGAGCAAGGCGCCGCCGCCGATCGCCAGCGCTGCCATCCCGGCTCGCATAGGCGTCTTGCTCTTGATGGTCCAATGCACTTCGTTGTTCGCAACCGTGACGCGCAAACTGCTTTTCGTTGTCTGGAATTCTTTCCATGCGATGCGGCGTTCGAGATGGAACGTAATGGCAAGCACCGCCACCGCATACAGCACGTAGACCGCAAGCCACAGCACGTCACTACCCGGCGTCGCCAAACGTCGGCCCAGTCCGGCGGCAATCAACGAAAACATCGAGATGACATCCACGATCAGGATCAGTAGATATCCACCGAGACAGAATAAATGCGAACGGCTAAACCATGCGGTACGAACCGCCCAGAAAAGGACGAACGCGAGCGCAATCAGCACTGGAATACCGGACATCGGAAACGCGATGGTGGCGATGCCGCCGATCATCGCGCTGATCGCCAGCAAGATGAACGGCAACCTGAAATACCCGACGCGCTGTGCAGGCGTGATCATCGACGGTATCCAATCCAGTGATCGACATGGTCGCCGATCCATGTATCTACGCCAAATATCGTAACGACCACGGCGGCACCGGCTCCAAGAATGAGTGCAGCAGGTATCACGATAGGAGCGGAAAGCCCCAGGGCAACGCCGGTGGCCGTCACGCCGAGTCCTGTCAGCCATGCGGCTGCATTACCGGGCTGATGATGCGCCTCGAGACTCACCCATTGGCTGAAGCTGTGCGAGTCGATTCCGTCGAGCGCCATCTGCGGGCCGAAGGCCAGGGCTGCGCCCACTTTCGCGCTGCTCAATATGCCGCCGATGCGAGTCGCGCCGTAGCCGCTCACGCTAATCGCATTGCGCGATTGCAATGCATCTTGTGCCAGTGCCCGATACGCTGGAATGCGGATCACGTCTTCGGCAGTTTGCCCGCGCAGGATGAATGCCTTGGCGGTTTCGCCTTTCGGAATTTCAAAGACAAACTTACCCTCTACTTTCGTAATCTTGATCGCATTGCCGAGTTTCTTTTGGGCGGACTTGATGCCTTGATTTCCTCCCTTGTTTGCCCATTGCAGCAATTGCTTTTGTACATTCGGAGGTAGGTCGAGCAGATCTGAAACGGGCTTCGCTTGCGCAAGCGAATGAAGCGATGCGGCACCGGCGGCTACCGTGCCCGGCAAACTCGACGGAGAGACCGTCGCGCCGAGAAACTCCTTGAAGCCCGGAATCTTCAGCGCCTGCTCGTATACCTGGTCGATCTCCGATTTCTGCGCCGTGCCTGGCGACTGGCGCAACGTCTTGAGCGCGTCGCCAAGCCATAGCATCTGCTGTGCGCGCTGCTGCGGGTCAAGGCTCGAATCGGTGGTGAGTTGCTGGACCAGATAGCGCGATGCCGTCAGGTTGTCCGTCGCGTAAATGCCGCCAAGCGGCACATTGACGATATTCACGTTGCGCCTGAATGACGAAAAGCCCGGACCAGGCAATTGTCCGGGGCCAAGCAGACCTGGCGTTGGGCCAAGTCCGTATGGGTCTTCGGCGGTGCAAGGGTGAAAAGCCCGATCGCTCATGTCGCTGCCTCTCTTTCTGATGGCCGCGCCAATATAATCTGCCGGCAGAATTCAGGCTAGTGAAACAGGACGAGAAGAAATTATTGCGCATGAAACCGGCAATACGGTTTGAGAGCGAACGCTAATGCGGCGATCCAATTGGCAAAACAGTGAGGGTGGCGGTCGGGGACGCTCGGGCGTGGGATTTGGGTCGCGCTCGCACCGAGGCCGCGCGGCTCCTCTCACCGCTCAACTCGGACAGCCTTGTGCTCGACGGCAAGGTGGAGGGAACTGGGGGGGGCGAACGATCCTGCTAACGCCATATCTGGTGACCGTGTTGATGAACCTGAAGCAGCTGAACGAGACACCGCCGGATCGTCGGGAGCTCGCTCGTTTGAAGGAGCGTGGGGGGGCGCCATACGAATGGTTTTTTTCCAGCAAGACGTCGGCGGAGGGCAAGATTGCCGAGCCGCGTATCGCGCATAACAAGGCGCTGGCCGCCGCCTGCCTGCCTCACGTTACACTGCATGGCCTTCGACGCTGTCCGGGTGGGTCGAGGTTCCGGTTGGGGGCGTCGCGCAGATTCAGGGGCATAAGCCATCCGCCATCGCTGAGAAACACTATCGCCGCCGCCCGCTTGACCTGTTGCGCCTCTTGCATGACCGGATCGAGGCCTGGGTGCGGGAACAGGCAGGGATTCCATTTACGTCACCGTCGGCCGCTGCCGGCGCGGAAGGTTTCTGAGGATGGACACGGATACCGCAAACAAGAAGGTCATCATCATTGCCGGTCCCAATGGGGCTGGAAAGACAACGTTCGCCAGGTCGTTCCTGCCTGCCGAGGCACAGCTTCCCCGTTTCGTGAACGCAGACCTGATCGCAGCCGGGCTTGCCCCGTTTGCGCCGGAAACCGCGGCGATCAAGGCGGCACGGCTGATGCTGGAAGAAATAGCGCAGTACGCGGGACTCGGCGAGAGTTTCGCGTTTGAAACCACCCTGTCAGGCTTGGCATATCTCCGGCACGTCCGGCTATGGCGAGCGCAGGGCTACCGTGTTAGCCTGTTTTTCCTGAGCCTCCCTGACGCGGAAACCGCTATTGCGCGCGTTGCCGAGCGGGTACGCCAAGGCGGCCACGATATTCCCGAGCTGGTCATCCGTCGGCGGTTTGCTGCCGGCCTGAAGAATTTCGAGCAGCATTACCGTCACGCGGTGGACGACTGGGCACTGTTCGATAATTCCGGCAATGCGCCCATCATGCTGGAGTGGGGAGAGAACTGATGAAGCAGCATGACCTATCCAAGGCCAGGAACCCGGATTTGCGCGCATCGCTTGCCGCCATGCAACGTGCGGCCGAACTCGCGCGTCGTACTGCCGTGCAGACCGACACGGCTATCGTCGTGGTGCAGAACGGCAAGCTGGTGCGTATCTCGGCCGAGCAATTGCGCAGCGGGCAATCGACGTAAATTGCATTTTTTTCGTGAGAGGTACTGCTGCCTGCCAACGGCACCCTCGCTTATTCTTGCCCTTCCTCATCGCGCATAGCCTTGCGCACGCTGTCCCGGCACACCTCGCGCGATCCTTTCCGATCCAGTCACCATGTTTCGAGCGCTTTCATGATGGAGCGGATTGGTTGCCGCTGTTCATCGGTGACATTGTCGGCAAGCCGGCTTCCACGCAGGTCGACTTCATCCCATTACAGATTGTCGAATATGCCGCGCAGTCGATCGCGATAGATGAAAGAGCTTGAGGCGGAGAACGCGCGACTGCGCATGATGTACGTCGAAGAGAAGATCAAGGCCGAGATTCGCGCGGAGGCGCTGGCAAAAAAAGATTGCGGCCATCTACGTGCCGCGAGATGGCCAGAGACGCGGTAGCACGCCGGGGCATATCGATCCGCCTTGCGTGCGAGGCATTTGGGATCAGCCAGGCGTGCTACCGCTATGAGCGGCTGCGCAATGAAGAGAATGAGCAGATCGCCGACTGGCTGCTGAAGCTGACCGACAATCACCGCAACTGGTAGATGGCCAATCTTGATTTCGCACGTCCAAATGGATTGGCATGGATTTGTGCCGACCGAATTCGGTTACATGGCGGTTACACGAAACCCAGAAAGCAAAAAGCCCAGTCACGAGGACTGGGCTAAGTGCTTGATATCTTTGGTGGGGCGTGAGTGACTCGAACACTCGACCTACGGATTAAGAGTCCGCTGCTCTACCAACTGAGCTAACGCCCCAATAGAAGCGAGATTATGCAGCATTTTCGGGTGTTTGCAAAGCCTTTGTCGCTGTCTCGTCAAAAAATTCTGTTGCAGGCCGCCGCCATGCCCGCCGTAAGCAGGCCGAGCCCCCAGAAAGGCGTTCTCTAAAGCGTCCCGGTATGATGTCCGACGTTGCGCTGCAACCCGTCGCGCGGCCCGGACAAGGACAGAAGATGGACGAAAGCGCCGTTCACGATTTGCTCGACCGCGTGCTCGCGCCGTGGGTGCGGGCGCTGGGCCTGACCTCGGTGAAGGTCGAAGACGAAACCGCCACGCTGCGCCTGCCGTTCTCGGGCGACGTGCGTCACAGCGGCGGTGTGATCTGCGGTCAGGTCTTCATGGCTGCGGCCGATACCGCGATGATCGTCGCGATTTCATCGGCGCTCGGTGGGTTCAAGCCGATGACCACCGTCTCGCTGAACATCAACTTCATGCGCGCGGTCCGTAAAGGCGACGTGCTCGTCACTGCGCGCGTGCTGAGGCTCGGCCGCAATCTGGTATTCGGCGAAGTCGAACTGCACGATGAAGAGGGCAAAATGGCCGTGCACGCGACGACCACTTACGCGCTCACCGAGTAAACCCCGCGACTGACAACCGGCATAACCGACACCTACCGATGTTCGATCAAGTCGTATTCGCCGGAGGCGGCAACCGCTGCTGGTGGCAGGCAGGCTTCTGGGATATCGTCCAGCCGCATCTCGACCTTCGTCCGCGCGTCATCACGGGGATTTCCGCGGGCGCCGCGACCGCATGCATGCTGTACACACGCGATGCCGACTGGGTCATGCGCTATTACGAAAACGCGCTGCGTCACAACACGAAGAACGCGTACTGGGGCAATCTGCTGCGCGCCGAGTCGGTGTTTCCTCACTACCGCATCTATCGGCAGGCGCTGCTCGACATCTATGGCGACAAGTTCGACTCGCTCGCGCACGCGCCGGAGATCCGCATCGGCATCTCGCATCTGCCGCGCTGGCTCGGCGCGCGCAGCGGAGTGGCCGCGGGTCTGATCGCGTACAACATCGAGAAGTACGTCCGCAAAACGCTGCACCCGACACTCGGCCAGACGCTCGGCTTTCATCCCGAATTCGTGCGCGCACAGGATTGCGCGACCGTCGACGAGCTCGCCGACCTGATCCTGCAATCGTCCTGCACGCCGCCGTTCACACCGGTTTTGCGGCGCAATGGCCGGCCCGTGCTTGACGGCGGGATGGTGGACAACGTGCCGGTCGGCGCGCTCGATGCAACGCCCGGCGATGTGCTGGTGATGGTCACGCGCCTCTATCCGCGTCCGCAGATGTTCGTCGTGCCGCATGGCAACCAGCGGCGCGTGTATGTGCAACCGTCGCGCAAGGTGCCGATCTCGAGTTGGGATTACACGAGCCCTTCACAGATGCAGCACGCGTATAACCTCGGCCGCGTGGATGGCGAGCAATTCCTGCAACGGCTGCCCGAGATATTCGCAGCAGCCGCGCACAATTAACTCTTGCGCCGCACCAGTTGCAACGCTTCCGGATTCGCGACACTCGATGTGTCGCCTTGATCGAACGCCAGAATGTTCTTGAAGGCCGCGCTGAAGTACAGCTCATAGCTTTCGCGTTCGACGTACCCGATGTGCGGCAAGCAGATCACGTTCTCCATGCGCAGCAAGCTATAGCCTTGCAGGATCGGCTCGCTCTCGTACACGTCGATCGCCACCATCCCCGGCCGGTTGTGCGCGAGCGCGCCGATCAGCGCGTTATCTTCCAGCAGTTCCGAGCGGCTCGTATTGACGAGCAATGAAGTGGGCTTCATCCGCATCAGATCGTCCTGCTTGACGATGCCGCGCGTGTCTTCGTTCAGGCGTAGATGAAGTGTGAGTACGTCGCTCTGCTCGAAGAAGGCTTCGCGGCTTTCCGCGACGCCGCAACCGTCCGCTTTGGCTGCTTCAAGCGAATGCTCGCGGCCCCACACCAGCACCTTCATGCCGAACGCCTTGCCGTATCCTGCAATCAGCTTGCCGATCTTGCCGTAGCCCCAGATGCCGAGCGTTTGTCCGCGCAGCACCTGGCCCAGGCCGAAATTCGGCGGCAGTGCCGACGTTTTCAGGCCCGACTGCTGCCACGCGCCCTGCTTCAGATTCGCCACATATTGTGGAATGCGCCGCTGCGCCGCCATGATCAGCGCCCACGTCAATTCCGCAGGTGCGATCGGCGAGCCGACGCCTTCCAGTACCGCAATGCCGCGTTCGGTACATGCATCGAGATCGATATGGTTCGACACCTTGCCGGTCTGGCTGATCATGCGCAGATTCGGCAGCTTGTCCAGCAGTTGCGAATTGATGCGCGTGCGTTCGCGAATCAGCACGAGCGCGTCGGTCTCGGCGAGGCGGCTAGCCAGTTGGCCTAAGCCGCGCACCGTGTTGTTGAACACCTTGACATCGTGGTCGGCGAGCAGCTGAAAGCAATCGAGTTTGCGGACGGCGTCCTGGTAATCGTCGAGGATGGCAATCTTCATGGCGTATGTGTTTTGCGACGCACCATCGAGGTGCGGAACGTAAACCGGTGCTTGCTTGTCCCATCGTGTGCTGTAGGGAACACGCCGGGCTTGATAGATGCTTTACCGTACAGACTGCCGCCATTGCCGGACCGCGCACAACACGGCTCGCTACAAGGCGCATACGACGGAAAACACAACTGACCTCGTTTTTAACAGTTTGTTGCATGTCCGCGCAAGCCGCTTTACATACCGTTTCACGGGTAGAGACGCTGCGCGCAACAAGCTGATCGGCCTTCGCGACCAGCATCATCGCTCGCCGCGGGTCTGGCGCGATTGCGTCACCCCGCCGTTGCAACGTCGCCTGGGCTTGTACCGTTTTCAATTACATTTCTAAAACGGAGACAGCTCGATGAATCATCCTGCCCTGGAAGCAGCCCAGATCAACGTCAGTGCGCCTGGCTGGGTCAAACACCGGAAACTGATCGACTGGGTGCAACGCATCGCTGCGGTGACCAAGCCGGAGCGCATCGAATGGTGCGACGGCTCGCAGCAGGAGTACGACAGGCTGTGCGCGCAAATGGTCGAGGCCGGCATGTTGCGCAAGCTCAATCCGGCGAAACGCCCGAACTCTTATCTTGCGTGGTCCGATCCGTCGGATGTCGCGCGTGTCGAAGATCGTACCTTCATCTGTTCGAAGCGTCGCGAAGATGCGGGGCCGACCAATAACTGGATCGAGCCGTCGGAAATGCGCGGCACGCTCGATGGTCTGTTCGATGGTGCAATGCGCGGCCGCACGATGTACGTGGTGCCGTTTTCGATGGGGCCGCTTGGCTCGCCGATCGCGCACATCGGTGTCGAGTTGAGCGATAGCCCGTACGTGGTGACCAATATGCGCATCATGACGCGCATGGGTCGCAAGGTGTACGACGTGCTTGGCGAAGACGGCGCGTTCGTGCCCTGTGTGCATTCGGTCGGCGCACCGCTCGAAGCGGGCGCGAAGGATGTCCCTTGGCCGTGCAACGACACCAAGTACATCGTTCACTTCCCCGAAGTGCGTGAGATCTGGAGCTATGGCTCGGGTTACGGCGGCAATGCGTTGCTCGGCAAGAAATGTTTCGCGTTGCGTATCGCATCGACGATGGGGCGCGACGAGGGCTGGCTCGCCGAACACATGCTGATTCTCGGCGTGACGTCGCCGCATGGGCGCAAGCATCACGTCGCCGCGGCGTTTCCGTCGGCGTGCGGCAAGACTAATTTCGCGATGCTGATTCCGCCCGAGGGTCTCAACGGCTGGAAGATTTCGACGATCGGCGACGACATCGCGTGGATCAAGCCGGGCAGCGATGGACGTCTGCATGCGATCAATCCGGAAGCCGGTTATTTCGGCGTCGCGCCGGGCACGAGCGAGAAGACGAATTCCAACGCGATGGCCACGCTGAAGGAGAACGTGATCTTCACGAACGTCGCGCTGACCGACGACGGCGATGTGTGGTGGGAGGGCATGACCGACAAGCCGCCGGCGCATCTGATCGACTGGCAGGGCAAGGACTGGACGCCGGCCATCGCGAAGGAATCCGGCCGCAAGGCGGCGCATCCTAACGCGCGATTTACGGCGCCCGCTTCGCAGTGTCCGTCGATCGACGCGGATTGGGAGAACCCAGCGGGCGTGCCGATCGATGCGTTTATCTTCGGCGGCCGCCGCTCGACGACGGTGCCGCTTGTCACCGAGGCGCGCGACTGGATCGAAGGGGTCTACATGGCCGCGACGATGGGCTCTGAAACCACTGCCGCAGCGGCCGGCCAGCAGGGCGTAGTACGCCGCGATCCGTTCGCGATGCTGCCGTTCTGCGGCTACAACATGAGCGACTACTTCGGCCACTGGCTGAAAACCGGCGCGAGTCTCGTACGGCTGCACACGCCGATGCCGAAGATCTTCTGCGTGAACTGGTTCCGCAAGGGTGCGGACGGTAAGTTCGTGTGGCCGGGCTTTGGCGAAAACATGCGCGTGCTGCAGTGGATGGTGGGCCGCATCGAGGGCTCGGCGGAGGGTGTCGAGCACGCGTTCGGCACGTCGCCGCGTTATGAGGACCTCGACTGGCGCGGTCTCGAATTTACCCGCGAGCAGTTCGATCAGGTCATTTCCGTCGACGATGCCGCGTGGCGCGACGAGCTGGCGTTGCACGCCGAGCTGTTCGACACGCTGCAACATGGGTTGCCGCCGGCGCTGAAAGAGACTCGAACCACTTTGGAAAGCAAACTCGCCGTCTGACGCACGCTCCTTTCCGGTGCACGCAAGCCGCCTGCGGGCGGCTTTTTCGTGTCTGTCGCGCGTCGATGCGAAGTGCATCTGTTGTCGTTAAGCTTTCGCTTACTGAAGCAACGGCTTTCGCTGTTCGAGTGTCCCAGTATGTGTAGCTGCAATGCAGCAAATTGTTTCTGTTTCAGGAACAATCACTATGCCTGCATTGTGCTTACGAATAAATTGGTGCGAATTTTCATTAAAAATGCTCGAGTTGGGGCAACTTCTGCACGTTTTCCCTAGTCGTAGGAGAATTCCAAATGTGCTTCCGGTACATGTCCCAGGAAGGAAGCGGCAACACAGCAGGAGTCGTCAATGGATCATTTGCAGTCGATGAGAGTATTCGTCAGAGTGGCGGATCTCGGTAGTTTCGCCCGCGCGGCTAGCGCGATGGATATTTCGAATGCAGTCGCCACCCGTCACGTCGCGGATCTCGAAGGCCGTCTAGGCACCCGGCTGCTCAATCGCACCACCCGCAGTCTGTCGCTGACCGAATCCGGTCAGGTCTATCTGGAACGCGCCCGTCAGATCCTCGATGAACTCGAAGACGTCGAGCAAATGGTGGTGGCGCGCAATCATGAGCCGGTTGGAACCTTGCGGATCGTCGCGCCGGTCGTGTTCGGGCTGCACAACCTCGCGCCGGTGCTGCAAACTTATGCGGAGCGGTATCCGAAGGTAATTCCGGACGTCACGCTGGTGGATCGCCAGGTCGACCTGGTTGAAGAAGGTTTCGATGTCGGCGTCGTGATCGCGCGGCATATGCGCAGTGCCAGCATCGTCACGCGTCGTTTGACCACCGGTTGCATGACTGTTTGCGCGACGCCGGCTTATCTGGAAAAGCACGGCACGCCGATCCGTCCGGAACAGCTGCTCGAGCATCCGTGCCTGTCGCTGCCGTCCGAATACTGGGGCGATGAGCGCGTCTTTACGGGCCCGGACGGCGAAGTGCGCGTGCGGCCGACCAACGTGATCATCGCGAACAACACCGAAATGCTGCGTCAGTTCGCGCTGCTCGGTATGGGCATCGCGATCCTGCCGAGCTATCTGATTGGCCGCGATACGACGCGCGGCAAGCTGGTGCGGCTACTCAGCGACTACCGGTTGCCGCAGGTCGAAATCAACATCGCTTATCCAAGCCGTCGGCATTTGCCGGCCAAGGTGCGCACGTTTATCGACCATCTGGTCGATCACTTCAGCCAGACGCCGAACAGCCTGCTCGGCGAGCAGTGGATCAAGGATGGGCTGGAGCCGCTGCCGTTGTCGTCGATGCATGACGCCGGCGCGACGCTGGTGCCGCCCGAAGCGTTTGATGGGGCGGAGCCGCTCGCGAGCTTGCTGCAAGGCGAGCGCGATCTGGGGCCGCAGCAACCGGCGGCCGTGCATCACCGCACGCGCGGTCCGCTGCCGTCGCGGATCGTTCGCTGAGGTTGAGGGTCTCTGTCGCCTAGTGCTTTTTGGTGTTTTATGGTTTTGTGAAAAGCACACTGTGGCGCCCGAGGTGCGGCAGATTGTCGCATAGGGTGCGTGCGTTTTGATGGCGCACCAGTAAGCTGGTTGAAATAAAAAAGCGCAGTCGTGGTTAGCGACTGCGCTTTTTGTTGCCTGGAAGCCGCGCTTTCGCGCGGTTTGCCTGGTTCTTTCGGTTACCTACTCTTCTTACGAGCCAGTTTTACGTGCGGTGGACTTTGCGGCCGTTTTCTTCGCTGGCGCCTTCTTTGCGGCCGCGGCTTTCACCGCTGCGGTTTTCACCGGGGCTTTTGCAGGTGCTTTGGCCGGCACCTTGCGACGCGCTGCTGTCGCGACTTCGGCCGGCGCTTCGTCGTTCGCCGCTTCTGTCGCGGCACCGTTGGCCGCAGCAGACTTTGCAGCAGCAGTCTTCGCCGCAGTCTTGGCCGAGGGTTCCTTCGGCTCCTTCTTCTCGAACTCGAAGCCGATCTTGCCGTCGTTCTGCTTGACGAGAAACGCCTTGAAGTTGCGCCCGGTGCGCGACGACTTGAAGTTCGTCAGCAGATCCGTGCGGCCGCCCTCAAGCAGCTTGGCCATTTGCTCACGCGCGATTTCCTGCTGCAGGATCACCTTGCCCGAACGGAAGTCGCAGGTCTTGGGATTGGCTACCGAGTTTTCGCAAACGTAGCTCATGCCGTGCTCGTACACGCGCGCATGGCATTTCGGACAGGCCCCGACCGCTTCCTGCGCGGAGAAGTCCGGCGCTTCGCCGTCCTCGCCGCCCGAGTCCTGACCGAAATCGAACTCGAGCTTGAAGTTCTTGATTTCGTCGTCGAACGACAGCTTCAGAATCGCCGAGAACGGGCGGCCCATCTTGCTGCGGAAGCCCGACAGCGGCCCGATTTGCTTCTTCTGCAGCAGCTCTTCAACTTCCGGAATTTCGAACTGTCGGCTGCCCGGAATCTTCGAGATCGAAAACTCGCACTTCGTACAGGCGAAGCGGCGATAGTTTTCCTTCACCTGGCCACCGCAATTCGGGCAAGGCGTTTCGAGCGTCGCGTAATCGCCGGGGATCGTGTCGGAGTCGTACTCCTTCGCACGCTTGACGATGGTTTGCGTCATGCGCGCAATTTCCTGCATGAACGCATCGCGTGGCAGGTTGCCGCGCTCCATCTGCGACAGCTTGTATTCCCATTCGCCGGTCAGCTCGGGCGCGGTCAGTTCCTTGACGTCCAGGCCGCGCAATAGCGTCATCAACTGGAACGCTTTCGCGGTGGGGATCAGTTCGCGGCCTTCGCGAATGAGATATTTCTCGCCCAGCAGACCTTCGATAATCGCCGCACGCGTGGCCGGCGTACCGAGACCCTTGGCAGCCATCGCTTCGCGCAATTCGTCGTCTTCGACGAGTTTGCCCGCGCCTTCCATCGCCGACAGCAGCGTTGCTTCGTTGTAGCGTGCAGGCGGCTTCGTGACGAGTTGGTGCGCAGCGATCTTGTCGGTCTTCACCTTCTCGTCTTTCTGCACCGGCACGAGGTTCGCATCTTCGCCGGCGGTTTCCCGGCCGTAGATCTGCAGCCAGCCCGGCTCGACCAGCACCTTGCCCTCGGTCTTGAAATGATGACCGACGACCTCGGTGATACGCGTCGTCACCTTGAACTCGGCGGCCGGGAAGAACACCGACAGGAAACGTTTGACGACGAGGTCGTACAGTTTCTGCTCGGGCTCGGACAGCGACTTCGGCGCCAGCAGCGTCGGGATGATTGCAAAGTGGTCGCTGATCTTCGAGTTGTCGAAAATCCGCTTGTTCGGCTTTACCCAACCCTTGTCGAGCACCTGCTTGGCGAACGGCAAGTAGTTGTTGCTCTCCTTCAGCATGTCCATCGTCTGCTTGACGGTGTCCATGTAGTCTTCGGGCAGTGCGCGTGAATCGGTACGCGGGTAGGTCAGCACCTTGTGCCGTTCGTATAGCGCCTGCGCGAGACCCAGCGTGTTCTTCGCCGAGAAGCCGAAGCGGCCGTTGGCTTCGCGCTGCAGGCTCGTCAGGTCGAACAGTGCCGGCGAAAGTTGCGTGGTCGGCTTCGATTCTTCGCTGACGATGCCGATCTGCCCGCGGCATGCCGCGACGATCGTTTCCGCCGCAGGCACACTCCACAGCCGCGAATCGCGTTTTTCGGGATCGAACTCGTCGCGCTTGAATTTCGGGTCGTACCAGCGGCCTTCATAGAAGCCGGCTGCGCAGACGAACTCCGCCTTCACTTCCCAGTAATCGCGCGGCACGAAACGACGGATCTTTTCCTCGCGTTCGACGACGATCGACAGCGTCGGCGTTTGCACGCGGCCCACTGTGGTGAGAAAGAAGCCGCCGCCCTTGCTGTTGAACGCGGTCATCGCGCGCGTGCCGTTGATACCGACCAGCCAGTCGGCTTCGGAGCGGCAACGCGCGGCGTCGGCGAGCGGTTGCATGTCTTCGTCGGTGCGCAGATGCGTGAAACCGTCGCGGATCGCAGCCGGTGTCATCGATTGCAGCCACAGACGCTGCACCGGCTGCTTCGACTTCGCGAACTGCTGGATCAGGCGGAAAATCAGCTCGCCTTCGCGGCCCGCGTCGCACGCGTTAATCAGACGGTCAACGTCTTTGCGCTTCAGCAGCCGGGTCAGCACCTTGAGCCGCGATTCGCTTTTTGCGATCGGGTTCAGGTCGAAATGCGGTGGAATGACGGGCAAATGAGCGAAGCTCCATTTGCCACGCTTCACTTCATATTCTTCAGGGGCGGCGATCTCCACCAGATGGCCGACAGCGGACGAAAGCACGAAGTCGTCGCTTTCGAAGTACTCGTCATGCTTGGTAAAGCCGCCCAAAGCTCGCGCGATGTCGTTCGCGACGGAAGGCTTTTCGGCGATGATCAGTGCTTTGGACATGACTATTGTGAGTGGGTGAATTCGGGTTTCGGCGAGGCTCCAAAGCCTTCAGTTTGACGCCCGTTTGCTGCCTCGGTTGCGTACCTGGTTGCGTACCTATTAACGACCGCTTTATAGCACACGCCGCTTCGACCGGACCGCCGCGCCCAGAAAAAGCGAGCCATCTTAATTGCGTGCCAATACATTGAGCAAGCTTTGCGGCCGCGGTTCCCCGCGCGTTTTGCAATTCGCGTGCCGCTTGCACGCGATGGCTAAAAGCTCCATCACGCGACGGTGAGCGCCGGCCTCAGTTTCGGCGCGCCGACCGCGCCCGGCAAGGCTGTCAGATCGACCAGCATGCGTTCGACGATGCCTGGCTGCGGCAAAACTGTACCGAAAAAGCGCGTGGTCACGGAGTCTTCGATCAGGATGGTGGGGAAGTTCTCCACGTCGAGATCGTCGAATCTGTCCGCGTGCGTTTCGATGTCGATCCATGCGAAACAGATTTCCGGATGCCGGTCGGCGATGGCGTCGAAAGCCGCGCGATAGTCCCGGCATGTACCGCACCATTCCGCGCACAGACAGGCAACGAACAGCGTCTCGCGTTCGTTGACACGTTCCGCGATCCGGTCCGAATCGGTGTCGAGGTTCAGCGCGGGCATGACGGTTCCTTGCAGCTTGTTTAACCAGTTGTTTGGCGCGAATGTAGCACGGCGTGTTACGGGCTGGGGTTTGCCCGGACGTAGCGGCCACCCGGTAGCACGACTAGATGGCCCGCCAACTCGAGCTGGAGCAGCATCGCCTGAAGGTCACTGTGCGACATTTCGGTGCGCGCGGCGAGGATTTCAAGCGGGGCTGGCGCGTGACCGAGCGCCTGCAGCAGGCGGCGCGCCTCGGGCGATAGCGCGGCCAGGGCCGCACCGGCGGGCGCCGTCTGATTTGACGGTGCTTTTAACGCTGCAGCGTTCGCTTCCGCGTTAATCCCCAGTTCTTCCAGTACCTCTTCCGGTGTCTCGACCAGCTTGGCGCCCTGTTTGATGATCCGGTGGCAGCCGCGCGATAAGGGTGCGTGAATCGAACCGGGCAGCGCATAGACATCGCGCCCCATTTCGTTTGCGAGCCGCGCCGTGATCAGCGACCCGGAGCGCATGGCGGCTTCGACGATCAGCACGCCGCCAACGAGGCCCGCGATCAGCCGGTTACGTTGCGGGAAGTGCGCAGCCCGGGCGGGCGTACCGAGCGGCCACTCGGACAGCAGCGCACCGGCCCCGGCAATCTGCTGTGCGAGCACGCGGTGGACGGTTGGATACACGACGTCCACGCCGGTGCCGACCACGGCGACCGTGCCCCCCGGCCCGGACAACGCTCCGCGATGCGCTGCTGCGTCGATGCCGAGCGCAAGCCCCGAGACCACGCAGACGCCGGCGTTGGACAGCATGCGGGCGAAGCGCGCGGCGTCTTCGATGCCTTGCGGCGTCGCGCTGCGGCTGCCGACTATCGCGACGCTGCGGCGATGCAATGCCTCCAGCTGGCCTTTTACATACAGTAGCGGTGGCGGATCCGGCATTGTCAGCAACATGGGTGGGTAGGCAGGATCATCCAGTGCGAGCAGCGCGTTGCCCGGCGCCGAGCGCCACGCGAGCAGTGCTTCCAGATGTGCTTCGAAGTGCGCACCCGGTGCGCTCAGCACGGCGTGCGCCGTGATGGCGTCGGTTGAGCGCGCGAGTGCATCGAACGGCTGCCCGAGCACCGCGTCGGGCAAGCCGAAGTCGGTGAGCAGCCTGCGCAGCGCGGCGGGCCGCAGGCCCGGCGTAACGGCCAGCCGCAGCCATGCGGCCAGTTCCTGATCGGTTTTCGCTATTGCTTGCATTTGAAACGCCAAACCCCCGCCTGGCCACCGCGGGCGGTCGCCATGCTAAAATTTTCATCATCCGAAATAAATCGACCTAAACCAACGGTGACGCCGCGCTTTTGGCGCGAAAGCTTGTCGATCCGGCCCGTCGAAGCGTTGAATCGACGTTGTTCGATCACTATCTATCGTCTACTTATGCCGCCAGGCCGACAAGCTGGCCGAATGGCCAATCCGCGGTTCCCGGCGCCTGTGGCGGCGCTTCAAATTCATTCAAGATCATGGCTTTACTGAATATCCTCAACTACCCGGACAAGCGCTTGCACAAGGTGGCTAGCCCGGTTGCAAGCGTCGACGCCCGGATCCGCAAACTGGTCGCCGACATGGCCGAAACGATGTACGCCGCGCCTGGCGTAGGCCTCGCGGCGACGCAGGTCGACGTGCACGAGCGCGTCATCGTGATCGACGTATCGGATGCGC
The DNA here is from genome assembly GCF_054782355.1 of Paraburkholderia jirisanensis. Classification (NCBI taxonomy): domain Bacteria; kingdom Pseudomonadati; phylum Pseudomonadota; class Betaproteobacteria; order Burkholderiales; family Burkholderiaceae; genus Paraburkholderia; species Paraburkholderia jirisanensis. The sequence goes on from NZ_BAAGSQ010000003.1 coordinate 105,103, forward strand.
ACGACGAACTGCGCGTGTTCATCAACCCCGAGATCGTCTGGTCGAGCAACGAGAAGAAGTTGTCCGAAGAGGGCTGCCTGTCGGTGCCGGGCATCTACGACAACGTCGAGCGCGCGGAACAGGTGCGCGTGCGGGCGCTAAACGAGAAGGGCGAAACCTTCGAAGTCGACTGCGAAGGTTTGCTGGCCGTCTGTATCCAGCATGAGATGGATCACCTGATGGGCCGGGTGTTCGTCGAGTACCTGTCGTCGCTGAAGCAAACCCGCATCAGGAACAAGATGAAGAAGCTCGCGCACGCGATGTGATGTGCTTCGTTATGCCCTGGTTTTCCACCGTACTTCACCGCTGCTCATGAGCCATTCGTTGCGCGTTGTTTTTGCCGGCACTCCGGAATTTGCAGCAGCGGCGCTGACCGCGATCCATGCGGCCGGTTTTGCTGTGCCGCTCGTGCTGACACAACCCGACCGCCCGGCAGGTCGAGGCATGAAATTGCAGGCGAGCCCGGTCAAGCGCTATGCCGAGCTGCATGGCGTTGCGGTCGCGCAGCCGCCGTCGCTGCGCCGTAACGGGAAGTTTCCCGCCGAGGCCGCCGCCGCGATCGACCTGCTGCGCGCGACGCCGCACGATGTGATGGTGGTCGCTGCCTACGGGCTGCTGCTGCCGCAAGAAGTGCTCGACATCGCGCCGCACGGCTGTATCAATATTCACGCTTCGCTGTTGCCTCGCTGGCGCGGCGCGGCGCCAATTCATCGCGCGATCGAAGCGGGCGATGCCGAAACAGGCATCACGCTGATGCAGATGGATGCCGGTCTCGATACCGGCGCGATGATCTCCGAAGCACGTACCGCGATCGGCGACGACGACACCACGGCCACGTTGCACGACCGGCTTGCGCAATCCGGCGCGCAACTAATCGTCGAGGCGCTGACGGCGCTGGAGCGTGACGGCACATTGCCCGCCACCCCGCAACCCGACGACGGCACGACCTACGCCGAGAAGATCGGCAAGCAGGAAGCCGCGCTCGACTGGGGGCGCTCCGCAGCCGAGCTGGCGCGCCAGGTACGCGCGTTCGATCCGTTCCCCGGCGGCGCGGCGACGCTTGACGGCACGCTGCTGAAGATCTGGTCGGCCGTGCCCGCCGATCTTGCAACTGTCTCCGCGCAACCCGGCACCATCGTCGACGTTTCGCCGGACGGCGTAGTGGTGGCGTGCGGCGACGGCGCACTGCGCATCACGCAGCTGCAGAAACCCGGCGGCAAACGCCTGCCGGTGCGTGAATTTCTAACGGGTTTCGGTCTCGCTGCCGGCCAGCATTTTCAGCCAGCCAGCGCACAATAGCAGCGGTGCACGGCCACCGCCATCGTCCGTTCGGCCGACTGCCCAGCCTGCAAGCGGCGCGTTAGAATCCGTTTCGCAATGCGCCCATTTCAGAGGCTTTCATGTTCGGCATCACCCATTTTGAGTTCTTCGTCGTCGCGGTATTCCTGCTGAACGTGACGCCGGGACCTGACACCGCTTATATCGTCGGCCGTAGCGTCGCGCAGGGGCGCGCCGCGGGCCTGATGTCCTCGCTGGGCATTTCGGCGGGATGCTGCGTCCACTCGCTCGCATGCGCATTCGGCCTCACCGCGTTGCTGGCCGCGTCGGCCACAGCCTTCACGGTCATCAAGTTTGTCGGCGCGATGTACCTGATTTACCTAGGCGTACGGTTGGTATTCGCGAAGCCGGAAGCCGCACCGCAAGCTGTTGCTGGTGCGGCGCCCGCTGCCACAGTGGCGCCGAAGTCCATGCGTCAGCTGTTCTTGCAGGGCTTCTGGACCAACGTGCTTAATCCGAAAGTCGTACTGTTCTTCGTGTCGTTCTTTCCGCAGTTCGTCAGCACGAGCAGTGAGCACAAGGCGTTCGCGTTTCTCGTTCTCGGCGTCGTCTTCGTATTGATGAGCACTGTCTGGAACAGCTTCGTCGCGTGGATTGCCGGCAGCGTTACGCGCCGCTTTTCCGGCAAGCCGGGCATCAAGAAGTGGCTTGACCGTGTGGTCGGTTCCGCATTTGTCGGACTTGGTCTTAAACTCGCCACCGCCACCCGCTGATTGAATTTTTCCTGCGCACCCATATCTAACAATTCGCTTACAATCACTCGCCGTCATCGACGGTACGAGATCTGTACCCGCAGTTCGGGCAAGGAGTAGTGGATATGTTCAACTGGGTTAAAACCGGCATGTTGATGGCTGCCATCACGGCCCTGTTCATCGTGATCGGCGGCATGATCGGCGGGCAGCGCGGCATGTTCCTGGCGCTGTTGATCGCGCTTGGCATGAACTTCTTTTCTTACTGGTTCTCGGACAAGATGGTCCTGCGCATGTACAACGCGCAGGAAGTGGACGAGTCGAGCGCGCCGCAGTTTTACCGGATGGTGCGTGAACTCGCTACGCGCGCAAACCTGCCGATGCCGCGCGTGTACCTGATCAACGAGGATGCGCCGAACGCGTTCGCTACCGGGCGCAATCCCGAGCATGCCGCGGTCGCTGCCACCACGGGCATCTTGCGCGTGCTGTCCGAGCGTGAAATGCGCGGCGTGATGGCGCACGAACTCGCGCATGTCAAGCATCGCGACATTCTGATCTCGACCATCTCGGCCACCATGGCCGGTGCTATCTCCGCATTGGCGAATTTCGCGATGTTCTTTGGCGGCCGCGATGACAATGGCCGTCCGGCGAATCCGATCGCAAGCATTGCTGTTGCGCTGCTGGCGCCGATCGCCGGCGCGTTGATCCAGATGGCCATTTCCCGCGCACGCGAGTTCGAAGCCGATCGTGGCGGCGCGCAGATATCCGGCGACCCGCAGGCGCTCGCAGCGGCGCTGGACAAGATTCATCGCTACGCCAGTGGGATTCCGTTTCCGACTGCGGAGGCCCATCCTGCTACGGCACAGATGATGATCATGAATCCGCTGGCGGGCGGTGGCATTGCGAAACTGTTCTCCACGCACCCGGCCACCGAGGAGCGCGTTGCGCGGCTGATGGAGATGGCGCGTACGGGCCGCTTCGACTGAGTCTCGCATCGGGCGCTCGGCGAGCGAAAAGCTCGCCCTTTTTTCTGGCGCTTCGCGCAACAGCGTAGCCGACGCCTGCAGTCCACGTTCGCAGCCCGCGCGGCAACCCATGCGGCAACCTACTGCCCAGCCTACACCGCACGCAGCCACGCCACCCACACCACCCACACCACCCACACCACCCACACCACCCACACCACCCACACCACCCACACCACCCACACCACCCACACCACCCACACCACCCACACCACC
>NZ_BAAGSQ010000004.1:0-174654 GCF_054782355.1 Paraburkholderia jirisanensis
TCCGGCTGCACCCCCAGCGACAGCAGATGATGCGCAAGCTGATTCGCCCGCGCATTGAGCTCGCGATACGAAACCTGCTGCGCTTCAAACACCGCAGCCACGGCCTCGGGCGTCGCCTCGACCTGCTGTTCAAACAGCGCATGCACAAACGTGTCGCGCGGATAATCGACAGCCGTGTCATTCAACCCAACCAGCAAGCTTTCCCGTTCCTGCTGGTCGATCAGCGGCAACAGGCCGACCGGCACATCGGCCATCTCCAGCACGGTGGCGAGCAGCAGCGCCACGCGCTGCTGAATCTGCGCGGCCTCGTCGAACGTCAACGCTGCCGTATTGAAGTTGAAATCCACCACCACGTCTTCATGCGGATGATAATCGCGCACGAAAATCGACAGCGGCGTCTGCTCAGCGCCGTTATCGAGCGCTACCACGCGGCTCAACGCGCTACCGTACATATGGTCGCCATCGAGGCTCTCGAACGACAGCCGCACGTCGAACAACTGCTTGCGTCCCGCATGCGCGAGCTTCAGATCGCGATTGAGCTGCGCGATCGGAAAGCGTTGATGCCGGTAGCACGTGCGCAGCTCCGCGCCCACCTCGCCGATCAGATCGACGATGGTGGCCTGCTGGTCCACGCGCAGCCCAACCGGGCTGACCGACGAAAACATGCCGAAGGTGCGCTTCGCGCGCGCACTGCCGCGGTTGTGCACCGGCAACCCGATCACCACTTCGTCGACGTGGCTCGTGCGCGAAAAATACACGCCGAGCACCGCCAGAAACAGATTGGCGATCGACGAATCGTGGGCGGCGGCGAATGCCGCCAGCGAATCGAACAACTCGCGCGCAATACTCCAGCGCAGTTGCGCGCTCGGTGCAAACGCGCCGAGTGTCAACGTGCCGCTTCGCTCGAGCAGCGGGGGCGGCAAACTGGCGAAACGTTTGCCCCAGAACTCGCGGTCGCGCGCGAAGCGAGGCGACGCCAGATAAGCCTGATCGTCCGCGACCAGATCCAGATACGACGGACCCGTTTCGAGCGTAGCCGTCGGATCCTGTTGCAAGCGGTTATACAGGTCCGCGAATGCCAGACCGGTCAGCGACACGCCGATGCCGTCGGTAACCAGATGGTGATACCGGTGCAGCCAGTAGTAGCGCGTCGCGCTGACCCGCACCAGCTGGGTGTCCCACAGCAGTTCGCCGAGCTTCGTAAACGGGCGGCGGAACGCGTCCTTCACGAACGCGAGGGCGCGCGCATCGGCATCCGGTTCAGCCGAAAAATCCAGCAGCGGAATGCGGATCCGCACCGCCGGCAAGCGCTTTTGCCGCGCCAGCCCGTCGCCGTCGCACATCACGAGCCGCAGCGCATCGTTGGCCGCGACGACCTGATTGACGGCCTGTTCGAGTGTGACGAGATCGAGCTCGCCGTCGATCTGCAGCGCCATGCCGATGTTGTACAGCGGTGCATCGGGATGGGCCATCTGATCGATCCACACGACCTGCTGGGCCGACGACAGGTCGTAAATTTCACCGTTGTCCGGCGACGGATGAACGGCTGCGAAGACCATGCTGGGCGATGCCATATGCGATACCTTTCGACGATTGGGGCCAGCGGACCGCGTCGGCGTGGCGAGACGGCCTGCTGCACGAATGAGAATCACGGGTTGATGCGGGGTGGTACGAATGGGTGCAGGTTGAAACGGGTTGGCGCGATCGTCGCGGCACACGCGGTGCGCGCCCCGTGACGATCGTCTGCGCCTAACCGCGATCGACTGCGCGCAGGGCCTGCTCGAAGCGGTCGAGCACGTTGCCGGCATCCGCTTCGCTGATGATCAGCGGCGGCAGCATGCGCAGCACCGCGCCGTGGCGTCCGCCGGTTTCGAGAATCAGGCCGCGCTGGAAGCAGTCCATCTTGATTGCCTTGGCGCGTGCGCCGTCGGCGGCGCCGACACGGCCGTCGGTGCCCGGCCGCACCACTTCGACGCCGATCATCAGGCCGCGGCCGCGTACTTCGCCGAGGAACGGGTAGCGCTGCGCGAGCGCTTTCAGCCCGCCGACCAGCAGTTCGCCGATCTTCGCCGCATGCGCCGCGAGGTTGTCGCGCTGGATGATGCGCATCGTCTCGAGGCCCGCGACCATGCCGATCTGGTTGCCGCGGAAGGTGCCGGCATGCATGCCCGGCGTCCACGTATCGAGATGCTTGCCGTACACCACCACCGACATCGGATAGCCGCCGCCGATCGCCTTCGACAGCACCAGCGCATCCGGCTTGATGCCGGACTGTTCGATCGCGAACAGCGTGCCGGTGCGGGCGAAACCGGTCTGCACTTCGTCGATGATCAGCGGCACTTCATGCGCGAGCGTCAGCGCCCGCAGCTCGCGCAGCCATTGCGCGGAAGCGGGAATACAGCCGCCTTCGCCCTGGATCGGCTCGACGATCACCGCGGCCGGTTTCGCCACGCCGCTTTCCGGATCGGACAGCACGTTGCGGATGTAGTTGATCGACAACTGGTCGGTTTGCGAGCCGTCGGTGCCGAACGGGCAGCGCAGCGCGTACGGGAACGGCAGGAAATGCACGCCGTGGGTGGTCATGCCCGGGCGCGACTTCGGGCCGAGGTTGCCCATCGCCGCGAGCGAGCCGGCCGTCATGCCGTGATAGGCGCCATGAAACGCCATGATCGACGGGCGGCCGGTGTAGTGCTTGGCGAGCTTGAGTGCCGCTTCGACCGCATCGGAGCCGGTCGGGCCGCAGAACTGCAGCTTCGACGTGGTGCCCATATCGCCCGGCAGCATCGACAGCAGCTGCTCGACGAAGCCGAGCTTGGCCGGCGTCGCGAGATCGAGCGCCTGCTGCAGCTGGTCGGACGACAGGAACTGCAGCACCGCTTCCTTGACTTCGGGATGGTTGTGTCCCAGCGCCAGCGTGCCGGCGTTCGCGAGGCAATCGAGATACTCGCGGCCGTTGGCGTCATGCATGCGCATGCCGGTGCCGCGCGTGAACACCACCGGAAAATTCCCCGCGTAGGTGCGGGCGTTCGATTCGACAGACTGCAGATATCTGACCTGATCCATGAGGCGCTCCCGGGAACGAAAGACGAAACACGTTGAGTGGGCCGACCTCGTCTGAGCGGCGCCGCAGCGTCGAAGGCAGCGCGGGGCAAGGTCGATTGGGGCTTTGCGTGAACGGATTAAAGCAGCGGCACAAGCGAGCGTCTGTCACGGTAAAACCGGACATGGCAGCGTTTTTGCCCGGTTGGCTCGCGCCCGGCAGGCGGGACGCGTCTGCACGGCCCCCTATGAAAAATGAGGGTTGCGTGCGCGCCGCTTCGTATGAGCGAAATCCGCATTTGTCCCGGATAGGCGTGACAGATTTCCTCAGGACCCCATGCTTAAATCGGCTTACACCATCGCAAGCGGCGCAGCAGCGTGCCGACGCGACTCCGGTGATCCAACTTCACGTGACGTCCTCGATTGGGAGATCCCGTATGGCTATGTGGTTATGTCAGCTCGCACTGGTGATCAGCGCCTGCGCGCTGTGTGGATGGTTGGCCGAACAGGTCGGCCAGTGCCGGGTGGTCGGCGAAATCGTCGCGGGCATCGTGCTCGGTCCGTCGGTGATCGGCGCGCTCAGCCCTTCGTTCTATGGCCTGATGTTCAGTCCGGCTGCATCGGCCGGCATGGCGCAGCTCGGTGAAGTGGGTGTGGTGTTTCTGATGTTCGAAATCGGGCTGCATCTGGAGCTCGGCGCACAGCGTGGCGTCGGCGCGCTGAAAGCGCCGCTCGCGGTCGCGGCCGGCGGCATGGTGCTGCCGTTCGCGGTGGGCCTGGTCGCGTTCTATCTGTCGCATGCGCTGCTCGCGCCGGAAATTCCGCTGCTGCGCTATGTGCTGTTCGGCGGTGTCGCGCTGTCGGTGTCCGCCGTGCCGGTGATGGCGCGCATCGTCAAGGACATGCGCATCACGCAGTATCCGGCCGTCAAGCTCGCGCTGTCCGCGGCGATGCTGACCGATCTGGCAGGCTGGCTGATGCTTGCGGTGATCGCGTCAGTCGCGGCGGCCGACGGCAGCGCATCGACGTTGTGGCGCACCGTGATCGGGCTTTCTGCGTTCGTCGTCGTGTCGCTGGTCGCGATGCGCGTCGCCGTGCGCCCGTTTGCCGAACGCGCGGTGCGGGCCGGATCGATGGGCAAGCTGATCGCGGTGGTGGTGCCTTACATGCTGGTGTCCGCATGGGCCACCGCGGACCTCGGTTTGCACAGCGCGTTCGGGGCGCTGTTCGCAGCGGTCTTGTTGCGCAGCGTGCCGGGATTGAAGCAGCAGTGGGACAAGCATTTCGACGGCTTCGTGCGGGTCGTGCTGCTGCCGGTGTTCTTTGCGTATGCAGGCCTGCATGTGTCGATCAGTTCGCTCGACGGCCTCACGTCGTGGCTGTGGTTCGCGATCTTCCTGTGCATCGCGTTCGTCTGCAAGTTCGGCGGCTCGTATCTCGGCGCACGCTTTAGCGGCATGAACCGGCAGGACTCGGCCGTGGTCGGCTCGCTGATGAATACGCGTGGCCTGATGGAGCTGATCGTGCTGTCGATCGGTTTGCAGATGCATGCGCTGTCGCCGGGCGTCTACGCGATCCTCGTGTTCGTCGCGCTGGTCACCACGTCGATGACGGTGCCGTTCATCCGTCGCTGGGGCGGCATGGAAGTCGCGGCCGGCGAGCGTCAAGCGGCTGCAGAAAGAACCTGATGAAGCACTTGCCGTCTGGTCTGAACCTCCACCCGATGCGCTTCGCCAGCCATCCGCACCATCCGCACCATCCGCGCCGTCTGCAGCGCGGTGCGCTCGCGGCACTGGCGATGCTGCTGTCGGGCTGCATGCTCGGCCCCACCTATCACCCACCGTCGGCGCGCTCGCTCGGGGTGCCCGACGCGTGGCACGCGAGCCTGCCGCACGACGGCAGCGTCGCGGAACTGGCGCACTGGTGGCAGCAGTTCGACGACCCGGAGTTGACTGTCTTGATCGAAACCGCACAGCAGAACAGCCCGACCATCGGCATCGCCGCCGCACGGCTGCGCGAGGCGCGCGCCGTGCTCGGCAACAGCCGCGCCGCGCTGCTGCCGAAAGTGGACGGCTCCGCGTCGTTCAACCGCTCGAACGCGAACACCACGGCGGTCACGTCGGCCGACGTCAATCAGCCGGCTCAGGTGCAAAGCGGTGAATTGAACACCGGCTCGGCGCTCGCCGAAGCGTCGTGGGAGCTCGACCTGTTCGGCAAGCTGCGCCGTCAGAACCGCGCCAGCGAAGCGCGCGTCGCGGCGGGCGTGGCGGGTTGGCACGATGCGCGCGTCAGCGTCGCGGCGGATGTCGGCGATGCGTATGCGCGGCTGCGCGCCTGCCAGGCGCTGCTGCGCGTCCAGCAAAGCGATCAGCAGTCGCGCCAGACCGTGCAGGCGATCACCGCGCACAAGGTGCAGTACGGCTTTGCGTCGAGCGCGGATGCGGCGCTTACGCACGCGTCGGTGGCGGAAGCGGTCGATTCGATCGAAGACCAGCGCAGCCTGTGCGAGCAGGATGCGAACGAACTGACCGCCCTGACCGGTGTGAGCCGCGCCCAGCTCGATGCGCAGCTTGCGCCGGGCTTCGCGCAGATTCCGGTGCCGCGCGGCACGGCGCTGTCGAGCGTGCCCGCGGAGTCGATTGCGCAGCGGCCCGATGTGCGCGCGAGCGAACGCGAGCTGGCCGCGGCGAGTGAGGAAATCGGCGCGGCGATTGCCGCGCGTCTGCCGACGTTTTCGCTGACCGGGTCGATCGGCGTGAACCACTACCAGGCGGACGGCCAGACGCTGACGCTGCGGCCATGGGCCTTCGGGCCCGGCGTGACGGTGCCGCTGTTCGACGGCGGCAGCGGCGCGGCCAATGTCGAGAATGCGCGCGGGCGTTTCGACGAAGCGCGTTACACGTACCAGAAGCAGGTCCGCGAAGCGGTGCTCGAAGTGGAGAACGCGCTGACGCGGGTAGACAGTTCGGTGCGTCGCGAGGACGCGGCATCGCAGGCCGAGCAGAACTACCGCGTCTACTTCGAGTCCGCCGAGCGGCAGTATCGCGGCGGCACGCGCGACGCGCTCGATCTGGAAACCTCGCGGCGCCAGTTGCTGGATGCGCAGCAGCGCGTCGCGGCCGCGCAGCTGGAGCGCGCGCAGGCGTGGATCTCGCTGTATCGCGCGGTCGGCGGCGGCTGGGGGGATATTCCGGTGGCCGCGAACGCGTGTGGCGCCGCCGATTGCACCGATATGCACGACGCAGTGGCCAGCATTCCTGGCGCTGCACCCGCCAATACACCTGGCGTCGTACCAGCCGATAAACCTGGCACTGCACCCGAACCGGTCGAACATTGATGATGAACGCACGAAATCCATCACGAGGGGGCGCCGCGATCGCGGGGCTCGCGCTCGTGTGCGCCGTGGTTGGCGGCTGTAGCGAACGCGGCGGGGTCGCGCTCGCGGCGCCGGCCCCCGCGAGCGCCGAACTCAGCGTGTTCGCGGTCGAGCCGCACACGAAACAATGGGACCGGCGCATTGCCGCGAGCGGCAGCGTGCTGCCGTGGCAGGAGCTGACGATCGATGCCGAGATCGGCGGCTTGCCGGTCGAGCAGGTCGAGGTCGAGGTCGGCGAGCGTGTGCGCAAAGGGCAGTTGCTGGCGCGCATGGACGCGGCCAGCACGCGCGGCGACATGGCGCAGCAGCAGGCCGCGCTCGCCGAGGCGCAGGCCAACGACGAGCAGGCGCGCAGCACGCTCGCCGGCGCGCAGGGTCTCGCGGCGTCGGGCTCGATCAGCGGCCAGCAGCTGGCGCAGGCGCAGACCCAGGCCAAGGTATCGGCCGCGCGGTTGGCCGCCGCGCGCGCACAGCTGGCTGCCGTGCAACTGCAGCTGCGCCGCACCGCGATCGTCGCGCCCGACGACGGCGTGATCTCCGCGCGGCTCGTGACGCCTGGCACCGTCCTCAATGTCGGTACGCATCTGTTCAGGATGATCCGGCAGCAGCGGCTCGAATGGCACGCCGAAGTCGACGGCCGCGATCTGGCGCACGTGCAGAGCGGCCAGAGCGTGCGGATCCAGCGTGGCGACGGCACCTCGGTGACCGGTACGGTCCGCCAGGTCGCGCCGCTGATCGACAGCACGACGCTGACCGGCATCGTATTCGTCGATCTGCCGGCCGACGGCGGCATCGCGGCGGGCAGCTTCGTCAGCGGTTCGATCGGCATCGGCCACGGGCAGGCGCTGGCAGTGCCGCAGGCGGCGCTGGTCGCGCGCGACGGCTTCCAGTACGTGATGAAGATCGGCGCCGATCACCGCGTGCATCTGACCAAGGTGACGCTCGGCCAGCAGCAGGGCGGCGAAGCGGAAGTGCGTGCCGGACTGGCCGGCACCGACCGCATCGTCGCGGCCGGCGCGGGCCTGTTGCACGACGGCGATCTGGTCAACGTGCTGGCCACGCCGCCGCAGAGCAGTCACACCGATACAGGAGAGACGTCTTGAATATTTCTGCATGGTCGATTCGCCGTCCGCTGCCGGCAATCCTGTTTTTCGCGTGCCTGTGCATCGGCGGCGTGGTCAGCTTTCGCCTGCTGGGTGTGACCGATATGCCGGAGTTCGAGGTGCCGGTGGTGTCGATCGACGCGACCTTGCCCGGCGCGTCGCCGTCGCAGCTCGAAAGCGAGGTGACCGGCAAGCTAGAGAACAGTGTTGCGAGTCTCGGCTCGGTGAAAAGCCTCGTGTCGACGATCAGCGGCGACACGTCGAGCACCACCGTCGAATTCGAACTCGGGCAGGACCCGCGCGATGCGCTCGAACGGGTGCGCGCGGCGGTTGGCCGCACGCGCGCGCAGCTGCCGGCGGCGCTGGAGACGCCGGTCGTCGCCCCCGTCACGTTGCCCAATACGCTGCTCACTTACGCGGTGTCGTCGCCGGGCATGGATGCGCGAGACCTGTCGTGGTGGGTCGACAACCAGTTGACCAAGACCTTGTCGGCGGTGCCCGGTGTCGGGCGCGTCGAACGGGTCGGCGGCGTGGAGCGGGAGATTCATATCGATCTCGACGCGGTCCATCTGCGCGCGCTGAAGATCACCGCGACGCAGGTGTCGCAGCAATTGCGCGCGATGCTGGCGCGAGACCCCGCCGGCAAGCTGCGCAGCGTCGATGGCGGCGAGCAGCCGGTGCTGCTCGCGGACCGCGCGACCAGCCTCACGCAGATCGCGGCACTGCTGCTGCCGCTGGGCGACGGTCACACGGTGGCGCTCGGCGAGCTCGGCAAAGTGAGCGATACGAGCGCGCCGCAACGGCAGATCGCGTTGCTCAACGGCCACGAGGTGATCGCGGTGCGCGTCTATCGTGCGCCGGGCCGCGACGAGGTGTCGACTGCGGCCGGCGTGCGCGCCGCGATGGCCGCGGCGAGCCACGCGAACCCGCAGGTGCGCATCGCGCTGCTCAACGACCATGCGCGTCCGATCAAGCAGGTGCTCGACAACGTGATGCGGGCCTTGTACGAAGGCTGTCTGCTGGCGGTGCTGGTGGTGTGGCTGTTCCTGCGCGACTGGCGCGCCACCGCGGTGGCGGCGCTCGCGCTGCCGCTGTCGATCCTGCCCACCTTCCTTGCGATGTCGCTGCTCGGCTTCACGCTGAACCAGCTGACGCTGCTTGCGCTGGTGCTGGTGATCGGCGTGCTGGTCGACGATGCGATCGTCGAGGTGGAAAACATCACGCGTCATCTGCAGACCGGTAAATCGCCGCGCGAGGCGGCCATCGATGCGGCCGGCGAGATCGGTATCGCGGTGATCGCGACCTCGCTGACGCTGGTTGCGGTGTTTCTGCCGACCGCGTTTATGGGCGGCTATATCGGCAAGTATTTTCGGGAATTTGGCTGGACCGTCGCGCTGGCGGTGCTCGCGTCGCTGCTGGTGGCGCGGCTGCTGACGCCGATGCTGGCCGCGCAGATGCTGCGCCGCGCGCCCCGGCACAGCACGCGGCGCGCGCAGCCTGCGCAGGGCACGCAGCAGGCACTGTTGCGGCGCTATCTGCGCGGTGTCGAAGTGTGTCTGGCGCGGCCGCGCGTCACGCTGCTGGCCGGCGCGGCGTTCTGCTGCGGCTCGATGGTGCTGCTCGGCGCGTTGCCGAAGTCGTTTATCCCTTCCGACGACCGCTCGCGCATCGTGCTCGACATGACCACTGCGCCGGGCAGCGGACTCGACACCGCGCGCAACGCCGCCGAGGCGGCGCGCCGCACGGCCTCCGGTGTGCCTGAAATCACCTCGAGCTACGCGACGATCGGCACAGGTGCAGCAGGCGCAGGCTCGGCGGGCGGCGAACCGCACGCGGCAACCCTGAGTTTCGTGCTGCAGCCGCTGGCTGAGCGTCAGCGTAGCCAGGCGCAGATCGAAGCCGATTTGCGGCGGCGTCTGGTCGCGATACCCGGCGCGCGTTTTTCGAGTGCGGCGGAAGAAAGCGGCAAGACCGCTTCGCTGGTGCTGTCCAGCGACGATCCGGCACTGCTCGAGCGCACCGCGCGTGAGGTCGAGCAGCAGATGCGCGGGCTGCGCAATCTTGGCAGCGTCAGCTCTTCGGCGAGCGCGCTGCGCCCCGAACTGATCGTCAAGCCGGATGAGGCCCGCGCGGCCGCGCTAGGCGTGACCGATCAGGCGCTCGAAGAGGCGCTGCGCATGTCGCTGGAAGGGGACTATCTGGCGAACCTGCCCAGCTTGCATCTGCCGGCACGGCAGATTCCGATCCGCGTGCAGGTGGCGCAGCCTGGCGGCAGCAGCGGCGACTGGCCGGGACTGTTCGGCCAGCTGCTGGTGCCGGGCCGTAACGGCAACGTGCCGCTTGCGAATGTCGCCGATCTGACCAGCGGCAGCGAACCGGCGCGCATCGACCGCCAGGACCGCCGCCGCAGCGTGACGCTGAATGCGGAGATCGGCAACCAGCCGCTCGGCGACGTGGTGGCCGCGATCGACCGGCTGCCGGCCGTGCGCCATCTGCCGGCCGGCGTGGAGCGCGCGGCAAGCGGCGATGCGCGCTCGCTCGCGGATCTGTTCGGCAGTTTCGCGTATGCGATGGCGTTCGGCATTCTGTCGATCTACGTGATGCTGGTGCTGCTGTTCGGCGGCTTTATGGTGCCGGTGACGATTCTCGTCGCGTTGCCGCTGTCGCTCGGTGGTGCCGCGGCGGCGCTGCTCTGCATGAGTCTCGATCTGTCGCTCGCGTCGCTGATCGGCATCCTGATGCTGATGGGCATCAGCACCAAGAACTCGATCCTGCTGGTCGAATATGTGGTGGCCGCGCGGCGCGCCGGACAGCTATCGCGCGCCGACGCGATTCGCGACGCGTGCCGCAAACGGGCACGGCCGATCGTGATGACCACCTTCGCGATGCTGGCCGGCATGCTGCCGCTCGCACTCGAGTCGCGCGGCGACGGCTTTCGCACCGCGATGGCGGTGACGGTGGCCGGCGGCCTGATCACGTCGACGCTGCTCAGCCTGTTTCTGGTACCCGCTGCATACGTTGCCTTCGACGATCTGCAGCACTGGTTGCGCCGCCGCTTCGCCGCGGTCGCGCGCACCCGTTTGCCCCTGGCGCCAGGGGCAGCGCGGAAAACCCGGCGCACGCACCTGGAAAGCCGATGAACATGAACTTCCCGAACTACGCTCCGTATCCCGTCCCGCACCCTGCTGGACGGCAGGCCGAACGCAACGCCGTCGTACTCATGCGCGAGGGCAGTGTGAAGCGTTCGCTGTTTCTGATCGACGCGCATGACGAGGTCGAGCCGTGGCTGGCCTCGCTCGTGCCGTACCTCGAGCCCGGCATGTCGATCTATGGACTCGCGTGCCCGTTTCTCGGCGACCCCGCGTTGCCGACCGTCGAGGCGCTTGCGGCACGCCTCGTCGAGACGTTGCGCGACGTGCAGCCGGTGGGACCATACCGTATCGCCGGCCGGGGCTTCGGCGGACTGCTTGCGTACGAGGCGGCGATCCAGCTGACGGGTCTCGACCAATGGGTGCAGTTTGTCGGGCTGATCGATCCCGATCTGCCGGGCTTGCCCAGTTTGCCGAGTTTGCCTGAGCTGGCCGGCAGCAGCGCGCCGCGCCGTGCCTCGTGCGACGCCGCACGGCAGCCTGCCTGCGATCATGCGCGCGACCACTACGCGGTGTTTCCGCTGACGGTGCCTGTGCATCTGCTCAGTCTGCATGCCGGGCCGGTTGACGCGCAGTCCGCCCGGCTCGACGGCTGGCAAGGCTGGGGGGCGGTGATGACGGGCAACAAGGTCGAGCGCGTGTATCCGCCGCGCGGCGAAGGGCGCGTCGAGGCGGACGTCGCTGTGCACGGCGGCGCGCACATCAAGGCTGAGCGCACAAGCCACGTCAATGCGGACATCAATGTGCGCGCCGACGCGCACGCTGCCGTCGAGACCGCGCTTGCCACCGACGGTGCTGCTGAAGTTGCCACCGACGTTGGCGCCGAGGTTGCCACTGAAATTGCCACTGAAATTGCCACCATCGGCACGCTGCTCGCGAAGCTGTTGCGCGACGAAGCCGACGCGCGCCGCAGCCTGCCGCCCGATCTCGACTATCGTGCGCTGATGACGATCCAGAGCGGCGCGCTCGACGAGCTGTCGTTGTTCTGCATGCCGGGCGCCGGCGACAACGTGATCAACTTCCTGCCGTTCGCGGATGCCCTCGGACCGGTGTGGACCGTGCACGGCCTGCAACCGCGCGGGGTCGACGGCGAGCTGGCGCCGTACACGAACGTCGAGACTGCTGCCGAAGCCTATCTGCGCGGCATCGATGCCGCGCAGATGGCGCCGTCCGTGCCGCTGCATCTGGTCGGCCACTCGTTCGGCGGCTGGGTTGCGTTCGAGGTTGCGTTGCGGCTGCAGGCGCGCGGCCGCCGCATCGCATCGCTGACGCTGCTCGACAGCGAGGCGCCCGACGGCGACGGCATGCTCGGCCTGCCGTACACCTTCACCGAGGTGGTGAGCCGGCTGATCATCGCGCTCGAACACGGCACCGGCAAATCGCTCGGCGTGCCGGCGCAGAGTCTCGAACAGGCGGACGAGGCGGGCCAATGGCGTCTGCTGCACGACGGCATGAAGCGCATCGGACTGATGCCGGCGCGCTCGAAGCCCTCCGACGTCGCCGGCCTCGTGCGCACCTACGGTACCGCGCTGCGCACCGCCTACCTGCCATTGCGCGCCTACCAGGGCCCGGTGCGCCTTGCGTGGGCCAGCGACGATGCACTGGACGAGCTCGCGAACATGCGCGCACATCTGAAAACCTGCGCGCAGTGGCGCCGCTTCGCGCCGCAGCTGAGCAGCTGGCGCAGCCCCGGCAATCACTACACGATGCTCAAGCGGCCGCATGTCGCGGCGCTGGCCGAGTGGTGGCGCGACGCGCAGTGAAGCTTGCATGAGGGCGGATAGTCGGTGCATGGCGCAGGCGGCGTTCAGGCGAACTCGGGCAGCGGTTCGGCCATCATCCAGCGCGCGAGGCCGTGACGGCCGCGTACGTCGAGCTTGATCGCGGCCCGCTTGATGTAGGTTTCGACCGTGTTGGCGCGCAGTTTCAGTTCGGCCGCGATTTCGGGCACGGTATTGCCGGTCAGCAGTAAAAGGCAAACCGACATTTCGCGCGGCGACAGCACCAGCCCGGCACGTTGCAGGCGATCCGTGAAGTTCTGCCGCACCTGCTCGAACGCGGGTTGGGCGGTCTTGCCGGCCGCGATGATCTGCGGCACGGGCCGCTCGATGCGGCGGCGCGTCAGCGCGTGCCATTCGACCACCGGCAGCAGGATGTCGGACAGGTCCTTCAGGAACGCAAGCTCCTGCAGCGAAAAATCGCGGTCGCGCAACGGCCGGTACAGCGAGATCAGATAGCGGTGCGGCGCGCGCGGAAACACCAGGTTGCACTGCGCGAGCGCGCGGGCAGGATCGGCATCGGCGATGAACGGGGCACCGTCCGGCGTGTTCAGCACGATTGCCAGAATCAGTTGGGCATCCTGTGCATCGAGAATCTTGCGGACCGTCGTGTGGGCCGCCTGGTAGTCGCCGTACAGCGCGGGAACGCGCGCCGCCAGCTGGCCGGCGGCCGGCCCCGCGCTGCCCAGACCCAGCACGGTGGCAATCTGCTCGCCGGCTTCGTCGGTGGTCCACGCTTCGATCGACAGAAAATCGGCCGGCACCGAGCGGGCGATCAACTCGTGCATCGAAACCGGAAAGCTCGGTTTGCCCGCATTGGCAACCAGATTTCCCAAACTCGAAAACAGCGTTCTCAGATCCATCGTTTGCTCCTGTACGCGCTGTGCTGCACGGACTTCATGCAGTGACGTCATGGTCGTGCAAAGCGCGTCGCGCGAATACTCTAAGAATTAACAGGCGCTGCGACGGAATAGGTGATGGGGAGGAGATCCGGAGTGCGGATGCAAAACTGCCGGCAAGCCCGTGCAGGCTTGCCGGCAGGCGGCGCGGTCCGACGTTGCGTCAGGCGTTCGTGCGGTACGCGCTGCCGCTGCCGCTGGCGGTGCCGGTGGCGAGCGGCGCGTCGCTGCCGCTGGCGGGCTGCTGCGCCTCGTCGGGCACGCGCAGATCCAGTTGGCGCAGCGGCCGGCAGGCGAGCGCAATCGCGCACAGTACCAGCCCGATTGCGCCGCATCCGATAAACAGCAACGCGATGCCACGGCCATGCCCGGTGCCGAGCCATTGGCCGACCGAATGCGCGAGCGCGCCATCAGTCGCCAGCGCCGGTTCGAGCAGATGATCCACCGCAAAGCCGCCGCCGAGCATCATCGCCGTCATCATCGCAAGCGTCAGCGTGCCGACCAGCGAGAAGATGCTGGCGCGAAAACGCTCCGGCATCTTGCGCATCCACAGCGCATTCACGCAACCTTCCGCGGCACTCGCGCAGGTCAGCGCCATGAACGCCAGCGCGCAATAGGCCGCCATCGAATTCGCAAGGCCGATGCCCAGCACCGCAATCGACAGCAACACGTTGGCTGCAATCACGATCGGCATCAGCCGCTTCGGATTGCGCATCATGATCAGCAGCGCCGCGCCGGATGCGCCACCGAGCGCACCAAACGCGCTGATCAGACCGAGCTGCTCGATGTTGTGGCCGGCCAGCACCAGCGGCGTGACCATCAGGATGGCCAGGGAATTCAGCGAGCTTTGCACGGTTGCGTATACCAGCAGGCCGATCATCAGCGGTTGCAGGCGGAAGAACGCGGCGCCGGCCGCGAGATTTTTCAGCACCGCGCTGGTGAGCAGCGTCGGCTGCGCGCCGCTGCTGACGGCCCGCCGCAACGTCGGCAGGCGGGCGAACGATTTGAGCACGAACAGCGTGCCGCAGGTGAAGCAGATCAGGTTGATCGTCAGCACGCCGCCGAGCCCGACCGCGGCGACCAGCACGCCGCCGAGCAGCGGTGCGACCAGCCCCGACATGCTCCGGCTCAAACCCATCAGGCCGCTGGCGCGCGTGAATTTGTCCTTGGTCAGCAGGTCCGTGACCGCCGCCTGATAGGCCGGCTGCCGGAACGACGCGGCAATCGACGCGACAAAGTTGAACACGTACAGATGGATCGGCTGCAGCAGGTCGGCGGCGTACAACAGGATCAGCGCGACCACCAGCAGATCGAGCACGAGATCGGCGCCGACGATGATGTACTTGCGCTCGATGCGGTCGGCGAGGCCGCCGGCGATCAGCAGGAACAGGATCGGCGGCCATGTGGCGGCGACCAGCACGCCGGCGAACGCCGTGACCGAGCCGCTGTGCGCGTAGACCCAGGCGCCGAGCGCGAATTCCATCAGCGCGGTGCCGGCACTCGTCAGAGAATCGCCGATCCACAGCAGGTTGAAGCGCGAACCGGGTGCGATGCCGGCGACGCGGGTATTCATGGCGCAGCTCCTGAAAGTGCGCGAGCGAGCGGCCATGCGCAGGATGCGTCGGGCATCGCACGGGCTTGATGGACAGAGGTTGGGGGAAGCGGGGCTGCCGCAGGGCTGAGAGCGCCGGGCCAATCCCGCTGACGCTATTGGAGCATTCGGGCGGGGGCGACGTCTGTCCCGGGAAAATGGGACAGGCCCCTCCAACCGCGAGGGGCCTGTCGATGCCAGCCGCAGCGGGCTGCGATGCTAGCGGAAGCGTTTGATCAGGCTCGAGCTCGAACTGGAGCTCGAGCTATCGGGCGAGGCTCAGGCGTCGATCGTGCCCGGCACGTCCTGCATCACGATGGCCGTCGGCGACGACGTGATCGATGACGGCAGTTCCGTCACGACTTGCGTAGCGGCCGGATCGCTGAAGCTGGTCTTGCCCGTTTCCACGTGACCGGCAGCGCGCCATGCGAACGCGGCACCGTCGGACACCGTCAGGTCGTACCACGCGTGGCTGTGCTTCAGGGTCCACACTTCTTCGACGAAGCCTTCCGACGGCAGCGAGAAATGACGCGTCTGCGCGCCATACGCGTTGTCCACCACCGACAGCTTCACGGCCTTCGCGCCGTTGTTGGTGATCTTCAGCATCACGTTGCCGTTGGCTGCGTCGTAACCCACCACGACGACCGGCTTGGCGGACTTGTTCTGGGTCTTCTTGTCTTGCGGGATCGCACCGACGAACTGGCGCACGAAGCCGTTAGGACCATAGACCAGGAAGTTGTACACGCCGTCCGTACCTTCCAGGTTGAACGTATCGGCGATCGCCTTGCCGGCTTCGACCGTATAACGCCACGGACCGTCGGTACGGTTGGTCGAGTACACATAGAAGCAGGCGCCGACCGTGCCGGTGTTCGAGAAGTTGATCTGGAACTCGTTGTCCTTGGTCACTTCCTTGCCGTTCGCGTGCAGTTCGTACGGCAGTGCACGTGCGGCACGCACGCCGGCTTCCTGCGCCTTGATCGACTCGATGCTCGGCACGGCGGGAACCATCGCCTTCGGGTTCATGCACGATGCGTCGGACAGCGCCTGGAAGTTGGTCGTGTTCGGCAGCGTCGGGAACGCGGTGTCCGGCGTGCTGAAGTCGAAGCAGCTCAGCAGGTCGCCCGACACGGCACGGCGCCACGGGGTGATGTTCGGTTCCATCACGCCGAAACGTTGTTCGATGAAGCGGATCACCGACGTGTGATCGAACACCTGCGAGTTGACGTAGCCGCCCTTGGTCCACGGCGAGATCACCATCATCGGCACGCGCGGGCCCATCCCGTACGGCAGGTTGTCGACGGTGTAGGTGCCGCCGCGCAGCGGGTTCACGACGGTGTGGATTTCAGCGCTGACGTCGATGGTCGACAGACCCTGGTCGCGGCTTGCCGGCGGTTGCGGCGGCGCGATGTGGTCGAAGAAGCCGTCGTTCTCGTCGTAGTTCAGGAACAGCGCCGTCTTGCTCCACACATCCGGGTTCGACGTCAGTGCGTCGAGCACCTGGGCGATATAGGTCGCGCCGTAGCCCGGCGTCGCGCTCGGGTGCTCGGAGAAGTTGCCCGGCACCAGCAGCCACGATACCTGCGGCAGCTGGTTGGCCAGCACGTCGTTCTTCAGATCGACCAGGGTGCGCTGCGAGTTGCCGCGCGTGATCAGCGGCGAGCCGGCCGGTGCATTGATGTACTGGGTGAAGTTCATCAGCATGTTGGTGCCGAAGTTGCCGTTCACCGGGTCGCTCGTGCTCGTGCTTTGCTGATACACCTGCCACGAAATGCCGGCAGCCTGCAGACGCTCCGGATACGTGGTCCACGACAGCAGGTCCCACTTCGGCGGCAGGTCGCTGTCCACCGCATCGTTGTTGTCCAGCAGCGGGCCGCCTTGCTTGCCGGTCGGATCGACCATGCCGCTCATCAGATACGTGCGGTTCGGGTGCGTCGGGCCCGGCATCGAGCAGAAGTAGTTGTCGCAGATCGTGAAGGCGTCGGCCAGTGCGTAGTGGAACGGGATGTCCGCACGCACGTGATAGCCCATCGTCATGTCGGTCTTGTTCGCGGGCCACGCGTCCATGCGGCCGTTGTTGATCGCAAAGTGCGTCGGGTACCAGCTGTGGTCGAGGTCGCCCAGGCACTCGCTGACCTTGTTGACGTTGTAGCGGAACGGCAGCACCGGCGTCGCCGCATTTTCCTTCGACGGCTGGAACCACACCGGCTGGCCGCTGGCGAGCGGGATCGGGAAGCGGTCGTTATAGCCACGCACGCCGCGCAGGTGGCCGAAGTAGTGGTCGAACGAACGGTTTTCCTGCATCAGCACGACGATGTGCTGGACGTCCTTGATGGTGCCCGTGCCGGACGCGGCCGGAATGGCCAGCGCCTTGCGGATCGCATCAGGGAATACCGTCATTGCAGCAGCTGCGCCGGCCGTCGAAGCGGCGGTTTTTAGAAAGCGTCGGCGATCAAAAGTAGACATGAGTAACCCTCTCGTGAGAGATATAGGTACTGCGTTGGGGGGAGGCAATCTTCTTCTACTGCGAACTGCGGAGTGGCTCAGTTGCCGTTATGTGCCGTCAGTTGCTGGAGTCAGCAGGAGGCTCTGGCGGGTAATGAACGACAGGGGTGAGTTGCTCGGAGACAACCGACGCGGGTTCGGCGTTGGTTGGGGCAATGGTTTGCGCCAGCGCAGGGGACGCGCCCGGCGGATCGACCGTTTCCGTCACGCCTGCCGACATCGAAATGGGCGCGGAGGGGGGATCGATTGGGGGAGTTTGTAATGTATTGGTCACGCTTTGCTGGGCAACGTCCGGGGTGGATGCGGCGTTGTCGGGACTTGCGCTGATCGTGTTGTTCGTTGCCGGACTCGCGGCGGTCAGAGGCGATGCGGAACCTTGTTGCGCTGAAGCGTCGGTGCTGGTGGGTGCGGAACCCGCGCTGCTTGCGCCGCCATCGCCACAGGCAGCGATGACAAGCGTACTGCTTAATATCACAAAAAACACGGGTGATTTCATTTAGCCAACCTGTCGTTATCAGTGAATCTGCGATGGCGACATCATGATTGAATGGGGAGTCAGGTTCGTGAATGAAATCAAACAATTTCTGAATATATTCCTTTCGGAATTATGAATACGGCACGCCAATTCGTCTGGAATTCATCCGGCATGGTTTATTGGAAATTGGCATGGCCAATTCCGGCAGCAATGCCCTCTGGATAAGCGATCCGTGCGAAGCGATCCATTGTTGAATTGGTCTTGATCCTGATTGGCGATTTAATTGCCGGTCATTTGGATTGTTATAGTTTTTTGCGTAATTTTTTCCATAAAGATAAAAGAGAAGGTAAATAAACAGGGCGGCTCCCCGTGTTTTCCCTGATGCAGTCCTGGGTGAGACTTGCAGCAACTTCGGCGAAGTGATTGAGCATCACGCCGTGGATGCCATCACCGCTAAAGCTTGCCGTCGGGTTGGGGGCCAAAAGGCATTCGCGTGAATGCGATCCATCGTTCGCCGCGATCCTTGCTCCTGCGCGGCACTCACGAACTCGGCGCATGCGAGTGCCGCCTGCCTCTTGTAAGAGTGCGCAGAATCTGCGCTCTGTATATTTGCCCGTCGCACACTTCGCAGGCCGATTTCCCCCTCAAACCCATACGGGATAAGGATTACGCCGTGGCGAACGCGTGCACCGAAGATGGGCTTGAAGTATTATTTTTACAAGCATATAATTTAGCCCGTAAGCCCTGAAATCGACAAGAAGCGCGGGTCTGCGAGTCGCCCACAGTCGGAACTACAGCCTCGCCAAAGCTACGGAGGAGTGGAGTATGGAAGATCAGCTTGAAAGCATGCGTGGCCAGATTCTTGGTCTCGTCGGTGCCCTCAACGTCATCGCCGCGGTCTTGCCCGACAGCGCGTCGGCGGATGCGGCAGAAGTTCTGGAGGACATGATTGCTGCGACCAAAGATAGCGGATTAACGCCGGCAGCCACAGAGGGAATGCACTCTGCGATGCAACAGATCAAGGCGGCCTTGCAGGTGTCGCTGCATCGTTGAAACAGTGCGCTGTAACGGCGTTGCTTAAAGGTAAAGGCCAGGTGTCGCCTGGCCAGAGCGACTTGCAGGACGCCTGCGCCCATCCTGCACCGGCATTGCCGATATCGACGGGATCTTCGGTTTTCCGGTGGCGGTTGATTTGAACCATTTGGACTGTCGGAATGAAAGGCAAATTTCTCGCAGTTCAATTTAATTGTCTGGCCAAATAGTCTGTGTGACATGGCTGATTCGGGTCAAGCATTCAGCGGAGAGTAAAGAATGAGCAGAAAACTTCGGATTGGTGTGGTGGGTGGTGGCATCGGAGGCGTCGCCCTCACCACGGCGCTCGCGCAGCACGGGATCGAGGTGCGCACCTTTGAGCGCGCGAGCGCGTTCGGTGAAATCGGCGCGGGCATTCAGGTCACGCCCAATGCGGTCAAGGTACTGGAGGCGTTGGGGCTGGGTGAAGCACTACGCAACGTCGCGTTCGTGCCGCAAGCCATCGTCGGCCGAAACTGGGATACCGCCAACGAAATCTTCCGTATCCCGTTGGCAGAAGAGTGTCCACGCCTGTACAACGCGCCATTTTTCCACGTGCATCGCGCCGATCTGCATCAGCTGCTGGTCGAATCGCTGCCGGATGGCGTGGCAACGCTTTCGTCGGCATGTGTCGATATCCGGCAGTCGCAGAACAGCGCCGTCGCCATCTTCGAAGATGGTTCGGAGTTCGAGGCAGATCTGATCGTGGGCGCAGACGGTGTGCGATCCACCGTGCGCAGCAAGCTGTTCGGCGACGATGCGCCGAAGTTCACCGGCAACATGTGTTTCAGAGCGGTGGTGCCGGTCGCCGGGCCGTTTGATTTCGTGAGTCCGGACTCGTCGTTCTGGCTCGGGCCGAAGTCGCATATCGTGACCTACTACGTACGGCGTGGACAGGCGGTCAATATCGTTGCCGTGAACGAGACCGCCGAGTGGGTCGAGGAATCGTGGAATGCGCCGAGCAGCCGCGAAGAACTGCTCGCCGCTTTCGCCGGCTGGCATCCGAACATTACCCAACTGTTCGAACGCGTCGACTCGGTATTCAAGTGGGGGTTGTTCGACCGCGATCCGATGACGACGTGGTCGAAAGGGCGGGTCACCTTGCTCGGCGATGCGTCCCATCCGATGCTGCCGTTTCTCTCTCAGGGCGCGGCGATGGCCATCGAGGATGGCTACGTGCTGGCACGGTCTCTGGCCGCGCACGGCTCCGATGTGGCCGCCGCTTTGCGCGACTACGAAGCGGAGCGGATCCCGCGTACCAGCCGCGTGCAACTGCAATCCCGCGAGCGCGGCCGGACGTATCACCTGCCGACGCTTTTCGCCCAGCGCAAACGCGACCTCATCTACAAGTTCAAGTCCTGGATCAATCCGCATTCTTCGGGCATTCAGGCGGACTGGGTGTACGCGTACAACGCAGCGGATTTCCAGCCAAAAATCGCAGCGGCAGCTTAACGCGCAAGCATATCCACGGATTGAGGTCATTTCACATGAGCAAAACTTATCGCATCGGCCAGATCGTGCCGAGTTCGAACACCACGATGGAAACCGAGATTCCCGCCATGTTGCGACTGCGGGAGACCATTCGCCCGGAGCGCTTCACGTTCCATTCGAGCCGGATGCGAATGAAGAAGGTGGTCAAGGAAGAACTCGCCGCGATGGATGCCGAATCCGATCGCTGTGCGCTTGAGCTTTCCGATGCGCGCGTCGACGTGCTCGGGTATGCGTGTCTCGTCGCGATCATGGCGATGGGCCACGGCTACCACCGCACATCGCAGAAGCGGTTGACCGCGCATACCGCGGATAACGGCGCGGAAGCGCCGGTCATCACCAGCGCTGGAGCGCTGATCGATGCGCTGGGCGTGATCGGCGCGCGGCGCGTCGTTGTCGTGGCGCCCTACATGAAGCCGCTCACCGAACTGGTGGTCGACTACATCCGTAACGAAGGCTACGAGGTGCTCGACTATCGCGCGCTCGAGATCCCGGACAACCTCGAGGTTGGGCGCCACAATCCGGATCTGCTGCCGGGCATCGTTGCGCAGATGAACACGCTGCAAGCCGATGCAATCGTGCTGTCGGCCTGTGTGCAGATGCCGTCATTGCCTGCCGTCGCGAAGGTCGAAGCCATGACCGGCAAGCCGGTGATCACCGCCGCGATCGCGACGACCTACGCGATGCTGCGCGCGCTCGATTTGGAAGCGATCGTCCCCGGTGCCGGTGCGCTGCTCTCGGGCGCCTATTGACCATCGGCATTTCCCGCTGCAGACACCGGCTATCAACGGAGCTCCAATGTCCAGTACCTTCCTCTACGGCGCGAATGTCGCCGCAAACGGCATCCGGCAGCACTATCTGCGCTATGGCGGCACGGGCGGCGAGCGCGTCGCGCGTCCGGCCGTCATGCTGATTCCAGGCATCACGAGTCCCGCTGTCACATGGGGTTTCGTCGGCGAAGTGCTAGGTGCGCATTTCGACACCTACTTGATCGATGTGCGCGGTCGCGGTTTGTCCGAGGCTTCGCCGACGCTCGATTACAGCCTGGCCGCGCAGGGTGACGACGTGGTCGCGCTCGCGGCCGCGCTCGGCCTGAAGCGCTTCTCGCTGGTCGGTCATTCGATGGGCGCGCGCATCGCCGCGCGCGCGGCGCTGCACCAGCCGGCCGGCCTCGAACGCGTCGTCCTGGTGGACCCGCCGGTGTCCGGCCCTGGCCGCCGCGAGTATCCGGGCAAGACGCCGTGGTACGTCGACTCGATGGCGCTTGCGCGCGACGGTACGGATCACGAAGCGATGCGCGCCTTCTGCCCCAGCTGGACCGATCACGATCTGCGGTTGAGGGCAGAGTGGCTGCACACCTGCGACGAGCGCGCAGTACTCGAATCGTACAAAGGTTTCCACACCGACGACTTCCACGCAGATGCCGCGCAACTGCATGTGCCGTCCCTGTTGATCACGGCTGAGCGGGGCGACGTGGTGCGCGACGAGGATGTCGCGGAACTGCGCGGCGCGACACCGTCGATGCTGCATATACGCGTGCCGGGCGCCGGGCACATGATCCCATGGGACAACGCGGAAGGTTTCTACGCGGCATTTGGCGAGTTCCTCGGTGCACCGCTTGTCTAAGACCGTCTTTTTCTTCATGCCTTAAAGGAGCTGTTCATGCCTGTCAGCGACTATCAAATGGTGCAAGCGTGGAAGGAGGTGCTCAAGCTGTCTCGCCTCGAACGTGGACACACCGTCACGATTCTGACGAGTTCGTCGACCCATCCGCAGACGCTTGCCACTGCGCTTATCGCCACGCAGACCATGGGTGCCATCGTCAACCGGCTCGATCTGCCGCCGGTCAATGGTGAGAAAGCGTTCAGCCGCGACTCGCTCGCGTATCTGGGCACGACACCGCTGACGGGCAACCGCGCGGCCATCGCGGCGCTGAAAGAGAGCGATCTCGTGCTCGACCTGATGACGCTGCTTTTCTCGCCGGAGCAGCACGACATCCTTAAGTCGGGCACCAAGATCCTGCTTGCCGTCGAGCCCCCCGAAGTGCTGGCCCGACTGGTGCCGACGGAGGCTGACCGCGTACGTGTGCTCGCCGCCGCGAAAAAGATCGGTGCCGCGCGCGAGATGCGTGTCACGTCGCGGGCCGGCACGTCGCTGGTGTGTCCGCTGGGCGAATTTCCGGCTATCGCCGAATACGGATTCGTCGACGAACCTGGCCGTTGGGATCACTGGCCGAGCGGTTTCGCGTTGACCTTCCCGAACGACCAGACGGCCAGTGGCACGATCGTGATCGACCGCGGCGACATCCTCCTGCCACAAAAGCGCTACGTCAACGAGCCGATCGTGCTCACGGTGGAAAAGGGCTACGCGACGAAGATCGAAGGTGGGGTCGACGCAGCGCTGCTGCGCGATTACATGGAAACCTTCGAAGATCCCGAAGGCTATGCGATTTCTCACATCGGCTGGGGGCTGCAAGCTCGCGCGCGTTGGTCCACGCTGGGGCTCTATGACCGGGAAGCCACCATTGGAATGGACGCGCGGGCCTTCGAGGGTAACTTCCTGTTCTCGCTCGGGCCGAACAACGAAGGCGGTGGCAGTCGTACGACCACTTGCCACATCGATATTCCACTGCGTCACTGCACCGTAAGACTCGACGACGAGCTTGTCGTCGCCGACGGCCACGTGACGGATAACGTCCGACAATGAAGGGCTGCCATGACCGATATTTCGCATCATGCCGAGGTGGGCGTATACCACAGGCAAGGCTTCGGAACGCCGCTGCCAGTTCATGGCAACGTAGGCTTCCTCATCATCGACTTCGTGGCCGGCTTCGCGAATCCGAACGTGTTTGGCGGCGGTAACATTGGGCCGGCAATCGCACGTACGGTCGATGCCCTTGCGCTCGCGCGCCGTAATGGCTGGCCGGTTGCCCATAGTCGTATCGTCTATGCCGGCGATGGGAGTGACAGCAATGTCTTTTCGCTCAAGGTTCCGGGCATGGCGACGCTCACGGAGGACAACCCGGATAGCGCGATCGTAGACGAGCTCACGCCCGAAAAAGGTGAAGTGGTTGTACGGAAAACGGTCCCGTCAGCATTTTTCGGCACCCAGCTCGCCCCTTGGCTCACCGAGCGTGGCGTGCAGACGTTGCTCGTCGCGGGTGCCGTAACGAGCGGCTGCGTGCGCGCTAGCGTCGTGGATGCCATGTCGTACGGTTTCCGGCCGCTCGTACTTGCCGATTGTGTGGGCGATCGTGCAATTGCGCCGCATGAGGCGAGCCTGTTCGATATGGAGCAGAAATACGCAGCAGTCATGCCACTCACCGATGCAATCACGGCTATTGAAAAAAGCATCGGCAAGTGCGTTCGCTGACCTTTCGCTGGACAATCTGATACGTTTCCATCTGTAAGACGGGCCGGCCGCGCGGAGGCCTTCATGCGCGCCCGGCCGATTCGCTTCAAAGTCGCCCAAGGCTCTGGCGCACGACCTCCATGATCGCGGCAAGCTCAGAACCGATGCCGTATGCCGAAATTGATATTGAACTGCTTGTCGGTTGAAGATGCCGGCAGTTGACCGATCTGCATCTGGGTCGCGCCACCGCCTGCCGTTCCGTAGATGGCCCACATGTACAGGTCGGTACGCTTGGAGAGATAGTAGTCGGCAACCAGATTGTATTGCAGGTACTTGGGATGCTGGTTGACCGAGCCGATGCTGCCATTGATCACATCCACCGCAGCAGCGACACGCAAAGCCGGATGCACCCAGTAGTCAAGCTGCGCCATATAGATGTTGAACTGGGCATCGGCCCCGTTGATCGATTCGGTTAGATCCGAATGCGACATCGCAACGCGAGCGGTCAGCTTGCCGAATGTGTAAGCAACACCGCCGGCGGCAATATTCAAGTCTCGCGCGGTGGGCAAATACTTACCAAAGATCAATATGCTGGATGCTCCAGTGCTGTCAAACCACACGGCGTAGGGATCGCGCACAGACGTGTAGGCGGCACCGATCTGCAATGGGCCGTCTTTATAACCGGCGCCCACGCTGACCACGCTGTTCGTGGAAACCTGACCGGGAACCCCGCCAAACGCATACAACGCCGCCACCGAAAAGCCCCGGTAAGTCGGGCTGGTGTACTTGACCGCGTTGTTGGTAGTCCAGTCGTTGCCTGTATTGTCGATGTCGTAGACAGGCGCCGTGCCTCGACCATTCGCCATGATCGGTCCGACATAATCGACTATCTCGTCGTATTGCCGACCGAAGGTCAGGGTGCCATAGGGGCTGCCAAGTCCAACGAACGATTGCCGGCCGAATTCGCGGCCACCCTGCCCAAGCTTGCCAGTATTCAAATCGAAACCGTTCTCGAGGCGGAAGAACGTCCTGTAGCCGCCGCCGAGATCTTCGGTGCCGATCAATCCCCACTGCGAACCGATCCACGTCCCGCTTCGCATCCGATACGACGCACCGCCGCCGGCGTTATTAATGTACGCAATTGCCTCGTCGATCTGACCGAATAGCGTGACCGAGCTTTGTGCGCTGGCGTAACCAGTGGCGAGGCACAAGCCAAGCGCAACCAATGATTTAGTCATAGGTAATCCTAATTATGTGGAGAGCGATCCCGTAGCAACGGACCTGTTTACCGATCAAACTTCCTCGAGTAATTCTGGATGGGGAGTGGACCCCGGGAGGACAGGACCTCTCGCGTTCGCCTCTTCAGATGCACCACCACGGTGATGCAGGAAGAGGGCGATCGCTCGCAATGCGCCGTCTGGTCTTGCGGCGCTTGTCACCAGCGAGACGGTGTACGCCAGTGCCAGTCTGCTGCCCTGTACTCAGCTGGCGTTGTGCGCGGGCCTTTGAGCTCGGCCTGACTCACGCTCAGACGTCCCCAACGACGACCGAGGGCTGCAGCGATCTCGTGCCGCTGTACCGCCAGCCCATCAGGCCAACGCAGATCGCGGCAACGACGGCGGGTGCTGCCGCCACGCGAAAGATCGCATCGGGTGCCCAGTTGGCGGCATACAGCACGCCGGCGAGGTACGTGCCGGCGGCGCCACCGAGACGGCCCACTCCGTATGCCCATGCGACGCCCGTCGCGCGAAGCCCGGCCGGATAAAAAATAGAGCCGAGGGCGACTACACCTTTTTGGCCACCGCTGACGCAGAAGCCGCAACAGAACACCGTGAGCACGAGTATCCAATGCGCTGTGCCGAATGCGGCGGAGATTGCCAGCATGGATATGCTGCCGAACAGATACAGCACGGACAGGATCATGTACGGACCAATCCGGTCCATCAACGGGCCCATGGCGAGACCCGCGACCATGCCGCCGATGGTGCTGACCGCGGTTGCCCAGACGATGAGGTCGGGGGTGTAGGAGAGCGAGTGGAGTACCGTCGGCAACCAGCTTTGCAGGAAATAGAATTCCGCAAGGTTGATGACGAATACCGCCCACAGCAGAAAGGTGCCGACGCGCAGACGCGCAGAGAACAGCCCCTTGATTTTCGTTTCGCCTGTCTGGCCTTCGTTGGAGGTCAGAATCGCGCCGTCCGGCAGCGCAAACTTGGGAAAGAACCGCTGCGCCATTTGCAGCAGGTGGATTTGCGAGCGCCGGCGCGCAAGATATGAGGCTGACTCAGGCAGGAAGGGAATGAGCAGCAGCGTCAACGCAATGGGGCCGAGACCACCTACCCAGAGCGGACCGACCCAGCCAAAAGTCGGGATCATCGCGCCGCAGCAGAAACCTGCGATCGTGAAGCCGAGCGAGTACCCGACATAAATCAACAACACGAATGTTGCGCGCGTGCGCTGTGGACTGAATTCGGACGTGAGGCCGATAGCGCAGGGCGCGGCGGCGCCCAGGCCGATCCCGGTGAGGAGCCGGAGCACAATCAGCTGCGGCGCGTTAGTCACAAAGACGGTCAGGAGTGTGAAGAGGCCAAAGAGCGCGGTCGACAAGACAGTCATTTTTTTGGGGCCGAACCGATTCGCAAGTGGCGAGATGCCGAAATTTCCAATCAGCAGCCCCACGAAGGCCGCCGAAAAGATGGTGCCGAGGATCGACTTGGGAAGGTGCCACTCGTTCGCAAGGACGGGCACGATGTAGCTGATCGTCTGCGTATTGAAGCCGTCGAATAACATCAGCAATGCGCAGAGGCCGAGGCCGACGTACTGCGTTCGGCCGATGCGGTGACGGTCTATCACCTCGTGGATATTGATTTTTCGTGCTTCCATGACTTCTCTCTCCAGTGCGACGGGCTCGATCGATCTGTAGACCAAACGGGTTTGTTCAAATAGGTGGCCGTATAGCGGGGCTGCACGATCCGGAGCGAGCGAGGAGGCAGGTCGACTGTAGGATATTTGTACAGGAAACCGAAAGCTCTACGCCGTAAAAAAATATTATATGGCCATAAAATTACTTAAAGCTATGGTTTACCCTGGGGTGTTGTTGAGCTGACGGACGCAGCGTTCCCGTAAGCGTCGAGTGGGCTAGATGTTCCTCACGATCCACTTTCTACTGGTCGGTCTTATAATTAAGCCTTTCCGTCGGCTTGGTAGAGACGTGCCACGGTCGGTCCAGCCACAGATGGAGTTCAGAACTCACTGTTATGAATAGACAACCAGAACGCGCTCAGGGCGCTTTACGGCGTCGCGGGGCGCTCGGTCGGCCTGCCGGCGCCACCGAGAACCAGAAAGAAAGCATTCTGGACGCAGCAGAGGTCGACTTTTCTCATCGGGGGTATGCGGGCACGACGCTGCGTGAGGTCGCATTGTCATGTGGGGTGACGCAAGCGCTGATCACCTATTACTTCGGCACCAAGCAGCAGCTCTTCGAGGAAGTATTTCTACGTCGGGCGACGAAGATATCGGATGATCGGGTCAAATTCCTCGCGCAGATAGAATCGCGTGGCGCGGATGTCGACCTTGAGGAAATCGTCCGCTCGTTCCTGAAACCAATCATTGCGTTGCGCGCGACGGTCTCGGGGAGAGCTTTTATCCGGCTGCAGGCGCGCCTGCATACGGAACCGCCGGAGGTGTCGTACAAACTGCGCAATCTGGCTTATAGCGAGTCGACCAAGGCGTATGTGGACGCCATGCGCCGTGCGCTGCCGGGATTGCCGGAAAAGGATCTGTACTGGCGTGTGACACTGATGATCGGCGCCTATCTGTACGCATTCTCAGATAGTCACCGACTCGACGTGCTCGCCAAGGATATATGCAACCCGGCAGATTCTGCCGAGGTGCTCGAGCAGTTGACCGCCTTCGTGGTCGGCGGCCTGCAGGCTGCGGCTGCGAAGTGATCGCGCCGGGATAACTGCTTGCTAGGCAGGCGCGCCGGTCGCCGCCGTTTGCGCCAGCCCCGCATGGGTGAGCAGCTGGGCGCCGACGCCGAGCAGGTGGGCGCGCGCAAGCGCGAACGCGCGCTCGGGTTCGCCGTCGACGATCGCCCGCATGATCTCCTGGTGCTCTTCGCCGGTGCCCGCTTCGCGGCTGAACGGGCGGTCACGGTTGATTGAGTGCCGCACGCGATGCACGTGCCACATCAGGTGCTCGTGCATCTGCCGCATCACCGGGTTGTTGGCACCTTCGATGATCGCGTAGTGGAAATCGTCGTTGAGTTCGAAGTATCGGCGATGGTTGCCTTTTTCCAGCGCGATCTGCATCAGTTCAGACGTCTTGCGCAGTTTGCGTAGCGCTTCCGGGGCGTGGCTACGTGCCATGGTCTCGGCAGCCGCCGCCTCGAGCAACGCCAACACCTCGAACGCACCGATGATGTCCGACGCATCGGGCGCCGTCACCACCGCGCCGACGTGCGGAATCATCTCCACCAGCCCCTCGGTTTCGAGAATCCGGAACGCGTCGCGCAGCGGCGTGCGCGAGACGCCAAACTCCTCGCAAAGGAGCGGCTCGGGCAGGCGCTCGCCGGCCTGCCAGCGGCCTTCGACGATATCGAGCCGAAGCTGTTCCAGGATGGCGACATGCATCGACTCTCTGCGCACCAGCGCACGTCCCAACCGGGTTTTCACGGGCATTTCTCGCAATTGGACCTCGAGATGTTTCGTCGCGCGGAGCATGAAATGCAGCGACGGGACGGTGCGAAATTATACGGACTTGTTTCCTCACACGGAACCTGTGTTCTTCTGCTGACGCAGGCGATCTTGCCCGGCACCTGCTTGCCCGAGCCTACCGCTCCAACCAGTAACCGGGCTGCTTCTCCGGGGTGAAATCTTTATTTGTACATTCGTACAAATAAGCCGGCACCCCAATCGAAAGCATCGGATTTCACGGTTTCATGCGGGTTTAAGGCCTATTCTAGCGCACCCCGAAGGCTCGCGACGCTGAAATATCTTGCGATTCATAAAAATGCGATATACGATTTGTCGCAAGGTGGCAGCGCAAATCGGATGAGGTGTCGCTGCCGTTACGTCATGTTTGCCGCTACGCGGCTTTCTGGAGAGAGGTCAACGTGTCCTGGCTTAACGTAGCGAGACTGTCCGATCTGACGCCTGAGTATCCGGCGGCGTGCAGCGTAAGCGGGCATCGAATCGCGGTCTATCTCGTCGATGGTGCGGTCTATGCAACGTCGAACATCTGCACGCATCAGTTTGCTTTGCTAAGCGATGGATATCTGGAAAACGGAGAGATCGAGTGTCCGTTGCATCAGGGGCGCTTTGATGTCCGATCCGGTAAGGCGCTTTGCTCGCCGCTCACCGTCGACCTCGCGACCTATGAGGTGGAAGTACGGGGCGACGAGGTGTGGATTCGCATTCCGCACGCGGTCAATCAGGCATAAGGTCGGGCACTCACCAGCGAGTGCGCGACAGCACTATCGTGGGCGCGGATATCGTGGGGAAAGTCCGTGCTCAACGTAACTTCAGGAGGCGAGGATGAGCGACGTAGATTTTCAAGGCCAACATATCAAATGGCCGGAAGCAGGAGTGAGCCGGGTTCCGTTCGAGATCTATACGGACGCGGCTCTTTACGACGAGGAGCAGGAGTCCCTGTTCAAGGGGCCGATCTGGAACTTCGTTGGCGTCGACGTGGAGGTGCCTTCAGTCGGCGATTTCAAGACCAATTTTGTCGGCGACACGCCGGTCGTGGTCGTAAGGAGTTCGGCCGAGGCTTATAGTGCGTTCGTGAACCGTTGCGCGCATCGTGGTTCGACACTCTGCTATGAGAAAACCGGCAATCGCGATGCGTTTACGTGCGTCTACCATAACTGGTCGTACGATCTGGAGGGCAACCTCAAGACAGTCGCGTTTCACAAGGGCGTGCGCGGCAAGGGTGGCCTGCCGGACGATTTCCGCACCTGCGATCACAATCTTCAGAAGCTGCGTGTCCAGGAGCTGTGCGGACTTCTGTTCGTATCGTTCGATGAGGCCGCGCCGGATCTCGAGGAATTCCTCGGCCCCAAAATGTGCGCGCACATCCGTCGCATCTTTGCGAAGAAGATCCGGATTCTCGGCACATTTTCGCAGTACATGCACAACAACTGGAAGTTGTACATGGAGAACGTAAAAGACTCGTATCACGCGAGCCTTTTGCATACGTTCTTCACGACGTTCAAGCTGAACCGGCTTTCCATGCAGGGCGGCCTGATTCTCGAGGGGGACGGTGGCCACCACATCAGCTATTCGAAAATGGCCACCGACTCGGGCACGGGCACCGATTACGAAAGTGGTGCCATTCGCGCGCAAAACGACGAATTCGCATTGCACGACGGCCGGATTCTCAAAAGCTGGCCGGAATTCGAAGACGGCATCACGCACGCCATTCAAGGCATTTTCCCCAATCTGATCGTCCAGCAGATCCAGAACTCGCTCGCGTTGCGCCTGCTGATTCCGCGCGGCGTCAACGGTTGCGAGCTGGTGTGGATCATGTTCGGTTTCGAATCGGATACGCAGGAACAGACCGATATCCGCGTCGCGCTGAGCAATCTGGTTGGACCGGCGGGGCTCGTATCGATGGAAGACGGTGTGATCGGCAGCTTCGTGCAGCGTGCGATCGTCGGCAACCAGGGTCGTGAGACGGTGCTCGAGATGGGCGGGCGATCGGTCGAGAGCCAGGAATCGCGCGTCAGTGAAGCATCGGTTCGTGGGTTCTGGCAAACCTACCGCAAGTACATGCAACTGTGACCCAGCCATAGTGAGTTCTATGGTGCGCGTGGCGATGCTATGGCGCGCTGCGGATATAAAACCTGTTTAACCAAGGAAGACCACCGTGTCCGGATCTACCGAACTTTTCCATCGCGTGAGGCCGCTATACGATGCCTACGCCGACTGCATCGACGAAGAGCGCTATGAAGAATGGCCCAGCTTTTTCGAAGATGAATGTTTCTATCAGATTACGACGCGAGAAGCGCGTCTCAAATCGCTGCCCATCGGCATTATCCAGTGCAACAGCAAGGGTATGCTGATCGACCGGATCAACTCGATGAAGCGGGCCAATATCTTCGAGCCGCAACGCTATCGGCATCTGCTCGGCGCGCTCCATGTGGAACCCGCCCAGAATGGGGCGATCCGCGCCCGGATGGGATTTAGCATCGTACGCAATCTCGAAAGCGGAGACAGCATGTTGTTCCTGTCTGGCGTGTGGCATGACGAGATCGTCGAGACGCCAGACGGCTTGCGGTTTCGCGAGAAGATCGCCGTACTCGATTCGAGTCGCGTCGACACCTTGATTGTCATACCTGTCTAAGAGGGCAACACGATGACCCGCGGCACCGAATACCCTGTCGTTATCGTTGGCACCGGCTTCGCGGGTTACACCGTTGCCCGTGAACTGCGGCGCCGCGACCGGAATATTGGTCTGTTGATGCTCAGTCTCGACGATGGCAACCAATATTCGAAACCGATGTTGTCGAACGCTTTCGCTCAAAAGATGAGCGCTGCACAACTGGCGGGTACGCCGAGAGAGCAGATGGCGAAGCGGCTGAATGCCGAGATCGAGTCGAATCTTGGTGTCGAATGGATCGACCCGGTTGCGCACTGCCTGCATCTGTCGGACGGCAACGAAATCCGGTACGGCAAACTGGTGCTCGCGGTCGGCGCGCGCGCGCGGCTTCCCCAGTTCGGTGGAAATGCGGCCGGCCGGCTGCTATCCGTCAACAGTCTTGCGGAATACGAGGCGTTGCGCGCCGCGCTCGACGGCGCATCCAGGGTCGCGGTCATCGGAGCGGGGCTCGTTGGCTGCGAACTCGCGAACGACTTGCTCGCTGGTGGCTATAGCGTGGATTTGCTGGATGTGTCGATGCGTATGCTCGAACGCTTCCTGCCTCCTGATGCAGCTGATATCGTGACACAAGCCCTGGTCGCCGAGGGCGTGCGTTGGCATCCCGGCGCACGTATCGAGTCCATCGATACGGTGGGGGAGGACGGTCGAAAGTTGACGATCACAGGCGCCAACGGCCTTCAGATCGCGTGCGACGTGGTGATCACAGCAATAGGACTTGAACCGCAGACGGTGCGCGCTGTGCCGTCATTCGAGACACATCGGGGCATTGTCGTAGACCGCTATTTGCGGACCTCCGCACCGGACATCTATGCAATCGGAGACTGCGCAGAAATGGACGGCAGCGTGCTTCCATTTCTCGAGCCGATTCAACATGGTGCGCGGGCATTGGCCGCAACGCTCACTGGAGCGGCTACACCTGTGCACTATCCGCCGATGCCGATCGACGTCAAGACGCCAGCGCATCCGGTGCGCGTACTGTTGCCGCCTGCCGGTACGCGCGGCGGTTGGCAGGTGCAGAACAGCATGAGCGCAGGCGTATATGCAACGTTCGTCGATGAAGGTGGCGTTATCGCTGGCTACGCATTATCCGGCGATCAGATAGGCCGGGAGAATGAGCTAACCCACGTGCTGGAGCCGCACGCGGCCGGCTGACCGTGAAGCTCAACGCTCTCATCTCCGATCTGAATGCTGATGCGGGCGATCGGCCTGTTATGGCGATGCGCCTCGCGGTTAAAGAATACGAAGAAGAGATCCCGGTGCATCGACATAGCCAGGGCCAACTGGTTTTTGCGCTACACGGGGCAGTGACGTGTCAGGTGGAGGACGCGCTGTGGATGGTTCCTCCTCATTGCGGCGTATGGATTCCCGGTGGTTTGCTGCACAGCAACCGTGCGACTGCAAACGCAAAACTCTACTATCTGTTTGTCGAGCCTGGCGCGGTTGTTTTGCCCAGGCAATGTTGCACGCTATCGATCTCTCCGATGCTGCGGGAGATGATCCTGCACCTCGCGAGCGTTCCTCAAAACTACGAAATAGATGGGCATACCGACCGTCTGGCCCGCGTGCTGCTGCAAGAGTTAGCGTTAATGCCAATGGAAAGGCTTTGCTTGCCGGTCAGTAACCATCCAAAAATACTTCAGATCGAGCATTCGTTGCGCGCCGATCCGGGCGATCGCAGTACGATCAGGCAGTGGGCGAGGCGCGTGGCGATCAGCGAGCGGTCATTGTCCCGGCTGATCGTCGCGGAAACCGGGCTGACGTTCGGGCGTTGGCGCCAACTGTTCCAGCTGCTTTTCGCCATCAGAGAGCTTGCGGGCGGGGCATCGGTACAGCGGGTATCGGACGATCTCGGCTATGAGTCTGTGACCGCTTTCATCACGATGTTCAAGAAGGCGCTTGGGCAACCCCCTGCACGCTACTTCGCGTCGCTGTCGCGAAGGCAGGATGCTGAGTCGCTGATGAGGAAATAGCCGCTGTTCTGCTCGGCGCACGGTAATCACTCGCCACGGGCTGGCATCGAATTTGTGCTGGCAGAATCTGGAGATAAATTGGCAAACTAACGAAATCTTTCGAACTTGTCGATGAGTAACATGCGCAAACGGCAGCCGCGAAGGCGATAGCAATCGAGAACGGCGTCCGCGGTGCATGGAACACTCAACCTCTTCAAGTGATCTCGTGAAATTTCCCTTTCAAATTCTTGCTATCGCTGTTGCCATTGGCGCTCCTGTTGCTTCGTTCGCTCCGCCGTTAAATCAGCCGCTCCCGAAAGTCGAATCGACCACACAGAACCAGGCTGCAGATCAATGCTTCGGCATGAAAGCGAATGCAGGCGGCTACGGCGCGAGTATCAATGGCGGCACATGGGAGGCAGGCCATACCGGCAGCGGCACAATCAGCGCTTATTCGCCGCCCGCCCTCAAGTCAAAGTAAGCGCTATGCCCACACCTTTCTCACGGACCACACCGGTGCGTTCGTTCACTGTGCTCTGCTCGGCCATCGGCGAATGGTCGCGTACCGACGGGCTTACGTGGCTTTATCTGATCAAGGCGCTGGCCGCGTGCTTTCTGGCGCTGGGTGTCGCGATGAAGCTTGATCTCCCGCAACCGCGCACGGCAATGATCACCGTGTTTATCGTGATGCAACCGCAAAGCGGCATGGTGCTGGCTAAGAGCTTTTACCGCATTTGCGCAACGCTTGTGGGGCTCGCCGTGACGCTAGCTTTGGTTAGTGTGTTTTCACAGAATCCTGAAATGTTCGTCGCCTCGACTGCAATATGGGTTGGCATTTGCACGATAGGCGCGGCGCGTAACCGCAACTTCAAATCGTATGGCTTTGTGCTCGCAGGTTATACCGCTGCACTGATCGGCATCCCGGCGTCGCAACATCCGGACAGCGCGTTTATCGGTGCGCTCACACGGGTGGCCGAGGTGATCGTCGGCATCCTCAGTTCGGGATTGGTCAGCGCACTGGTTTTTCCGCGTCACACCGGCGATCAACTGCAGATCACCTTGCAAGATAGATTCGTGGCTTTCACGGAATACGTTTCCGTTGCGCTCTCTGGCCGTATCGAACGTCAACAGGTTGAGGCAACGAACGCGCGCTTGATAGCCGAGGTGGTCGGTTTCGAGTCTATGCGTAGCGCGGCAATTTTCGAAACACCGGACGTGCGCATGCGCGGCCGCCGACTCGCACGCCTCAACAGTGAGTTTATGACGCTCTCGACGCGTTTTTATGCCCTCTATCAGTTGATCAACCGGCTGCGTAGTGCACGCACGCGCGAGGCAAACTTCGCGATAGAACAACTGCAGCCGTATCTCCAGCAGATGTTGCCCCTGCTTGCCAAAGCGGGCGAGCCGGATGCGAACTCCGGGAGTGCGATGCATGTGGCCGCGCAACTCGAAGCGTACGAGGCACAACTACTGCAACGCATAAACGAGACACACGCCATCCTTGAAAATCGACGGCTTGAATTCGACACGGGAGTAGAACTGCTCTATCGCTTCATCAAAGAGTGGCGCGCATACACGGCGACCTATGCATCGCTGTCATTCGATACGCACGAGCGCGAACACTGGATTGAACGCTACGAGCCAAAGACCAACCTGATCGGAGCGGCGGCGGCCGGGTTGCGCACGATCGTGCTGACCATGTTGCTTGGAGCCTTCTGGATCGCTACCGCGTGGCCGAGTGGTTTGACCTTGACTGTCGGCGCGACGACCGTTACCGCGCTGATTTCGTCGTCGCCGAATCCAAAGCGAACTGCATTCCAGATGACCTGCGGGGCATTGCTATCGTCGATCACCGGCATGATCACAGTATTTGGCGTGTATCCGCATATCGACGGCTTTCCGCTGCTGTGCGCCGCGCTTGTTCCATTCCTGTCGATCGGCATTTGGCTGACGACCCGACCCGGGCTGGCTGGCTGCGGTTTGGGATACCTGATCTTCTTCTCTTTCCTGGCCGGACCGGACAACGTGATTCATTACGATCCAGATGCTTTCGTGAACGACGCGCTAGCGCTCGTGCTTTCGATGGCCGTAACGACGATCGCGTTTGCCGTGATGTTGCCGCCATCGACCCCGTGGTTGCGTGACCGCTTGCTCGTCGACCTCCGTCGCCAGATCGTGATGGCGAGCCGAGCCGGTATCCGGCAAGTGCGCTCGCGCTTCGAGAGCGGTACGCGCGATCTTGCCATGCAGATCCATGTCCTTGCCCAGACGGAACCAGAGTCGAAACGGGACGCGCTGCGCTGGCTTCTTTTCGTGCTCGAGGTGGGCAACGCTGTGATTGATCTTCGCAAGGAGATCGCGTCGCTGCCTGCCCACCTTCGGCATGCCGAGTCGATGCCGTGGCGTGTCTCCCTGCGCGCCGTGCGGGACGCGCTGACTGCGTTATTCGTTGTGCCGGGTTCCGATCGCCTCGATCGTGCGCTGAACGCGACTGTTGAAGCGGTCGCCGTCATTCAGCACAGCATTGCCGTCTCTGCACATCCGCGTGAGGAGGGACATCGGTTGCAACGCATCGTGAGCCAATTGCATTTCATTCGCACAGCACTCGTCGATCCGCAATCGCCGCTTGGGCCGTATGCGAATGAAATTGACGCAGCAATCTGATCCGCTGGCGCCCGATCCCGGCGATCTGCCATGGGCGCGGCTCGCGCCGGGCATCCGGACTCGTCCGAATGGTCCGGCGTTTGGTTCGCGCTGAGACGATGCCGCGGCTGGGCGTTTTCTTCACGGCCGCGCCTTGATCGAAGCGAGCATGGCAATCGGCCAGGCCGCTTCGACGATCATCCATAAGATACCCCGGTCAGGGTTTCGCAGAGATGCCACAGGCGCGTGGCATCGGCATCGTTGCGCGCGCGGGATGCAACCTTCGCTGGGCCGACACGTTGGCCGCGAGCCTCGAGAATGCCGAGCGGCCCATAGTAGCCGCCACTGACGACTTCGGGTGCGGTCGCGGCATAGAGTGTCGGTAGCGCACCGTCGAAATCGCTGTTGAGGAAGGTGCCGATGAGGCCGCCCAACGCAGCGCGGACGGCTCGCGTTGCGGGCGATCGGTCGTCGCGGAACAGATTCGTCGCGGCAACGCCGGGATGCGCCGCCACCGACATCACACGCGATCGCCGTGCGCGCAAACGTCGATCGAGTTCGAAGGCGAACATCAGATCCGCCAGTTTCGACTGCCGGTAGGCGAACATCGGCTGGTAACGGCGCGTTGCCTGCAGGTCTTCGAAATCGATTCGCCCGGTTTTGTGCGCGATAGACGCAATCGTTACGACCCTCGGGGGCTGCGCCGCGCTGTTTGCCGCCATCTCGAGCGCAGGCAGAAGCAGGGCGGTCAGCGCAAAATGCCCGAGCACGTTGACGCCGAACTGCAGTTCGAAGCCGTCGGCGGTTTCGACACGGTCCGGCGGCGCCATCACGCCCGCGTTGTTGACGACAATATCGACGGGTTGCCGCAGCGCGACCTGGCGCTCCGCGAAAGCGCGTATCGACGCGAGACTGGCGAGATCGAGCTGCTCGAGATGCAATCGGGCATGAGGCAGTTCCGTTTGCAGTCGGGCGACGGCTTCTGCGCCGCGT
Organism: Paraburkholderia jirisanensis; assembly: GCF_054782355.1. NCBI lineage: Bacteria > Pseudomonadati > Pseudomonadota > Betaproteobacteria > Burkholderiales > Burkholderiaceae > Paraburkholderia > Paraburkholderia jirisanensis. Next base: position 36,791 of record NZ_BAAGSQ010000004.1, read on the forward strand.
CGCTCGTTGCGGCATGCAAGGACGATCTCGGCGCCGCGGCGAGCCAGCATGGCGGCCGTGTGGTAGCCAATGCCGCTATTCGCGCCTGTGACGATCACGCGCCTGCCGTCTTGTGGTGCGATGCCGTCGACGCTCCACGGTTTGTTCATTGCTTGTGCAGAAGGTGAGGAGGATGTGCGGCGAGCTGATGATGGCGGCTTGCCGGGGGCTTTGACGCGAACATGGTAAGGCGATTTCAAGTTCGCGTGGCCATTTCATTCCGTTATTCGGCGGTGAATTCAAATGGCGAGAGGCCGGCCGCTACTTCCCGGCCGGCCCATCGACACGCTGCTGCGTCACATTTTTCCGTGCGCGCGGAGATTCGAGTAGTAGATGTTGTCGGACTCGACCTTGACCGGATCCTTCAGATTTTCCACCCACTCATCGGTCGACATCGTTGCCGCATAAGCGGACTCCATGATGACGGTGATGATCCGATGCATCTCCTCGGCGCTCGCGCGGCCCGCCTTGTTCTGATACGACAGTGAACCGGCGGCATCCGGCAGGAACTCAACCTGATAGCCCTTGTGCATGGCTTCGCGCATCGTCGAGTCGTTGCAGTTCTGCGTCATATAGCCGATGACAGTCAAGGTATCGATCTGGTGTGCTTTCAGCCAGTCCTCGAAGCCGGCGCCTGAAAAGACGCTTGGCAAGACTTTGGTAACGACGTGGTCGTGAGGGCGGTCCGCTACGTCAGGATGCAATTCCGCGCCAATGCTACCCTCTGCGAATATCGGCGCGTCGGCGGGCAAGACATGTTTCACCAGCACGACCGGGACACCATTGGCGTTTGCAGCATCAATCGCTTTCGCGATATTCGGCAGCGACGACGCGACCGGTGGGTATTCGATACGGAAGTTACCCGTCACGTACTCATTCTGTACATCAATGACGATCAACGCGCGGCGGGGTGCTTGCTGTGACATGGTGCTATCTCCGGAAAAGGGGGCCGTCGGCAGGCGACGGCCAATGATTGACGACAGTTAGATTGCTGGGGAACGTTGGATCGCGGCGCGATTCAGATGTTTGAAAGGTCGGGATAGAGACCACGCACCGGGCTTACTGCTTCCAGCAGCGAGGCGAGGTACAGGAGCGTCGACTCAGCCAGCCACGGCGCCACGAGTTGCACGCCAACCGGCAGCCCTTCGCGGCTCGTACCGAAGCGCAGCGACAGGCCCGGAAGCCCGGTCACATTGAGGGGCGCAGTGGCAGTCATCACGTGCAGCGACGACACCGACTGGCCATCGATGTTGAACTCGGCGGCGTCGTGTGCGTGTGCCGGCACCGGCGTCACCGGGCAGAGCAGGGCGTCGTAGCGCTGGAAGTACTCGGCAAAGCCGTCGCGCAGTTGCTCCGCCTTCTGCTCTGCATCGACGAAATCGGCGATCGACGTATCCGGCGTGTCATAGACTCCCTGGACGTGCTTGAAGATCTTGTCCTCGTGTCCGGCTGTCACCTTCCTGAAAGCCGGCTTGGTTTCCATGACCTGAAGTTTCCACAACAACTCGAGCGCGTTGATCTGCTCGAGCACCGGAATACGCACCGGCTCCACGGTCACGCCCAAACCTTTCAGCGCTTCGGCCGCGGCCTGCACGGTAGCCGCGACGTCGGCGTCCACGGGGGCGAAAGCATCGATCAGCAGGCCCACCCGAAGCGGACGGCCCGGTGTGGCACCCACGCCGGCATCCAGCTTGAGCGGGGCGGTCGAAAAACCGTCCGCGCCGTCAGGACCGGCCAGCAGCGAATAGGCGAGCGCGATGTCGCGAACGCTGCGTGCAATCGGTCCGAGGTGCCAGAAGCGACGCGGCACGCGCGGCCAGATACCCGTCATCGGAATCCGCCCGTGCGTGGCTTTGAGCCCGACCACACCGGTCAGGGCTGCCGGACCGCGCACCGAGATAGCGACGTCGGTTGCAAGACCAAGTGGCGACATCAGTGCCGCAATCGCCGCGGATTCGCCACCGCTTGAGCCGCCCGGCGTGCGGTCCAGATTCCAGGGGTTTCGCGTGCGCCCCGAAAGCAGATTGTCGGTTTCGATCCAGAACGAAAATTCCGGATGGTTGGTTTTCGCGAGCAGGATGCCGCCCGCCTTCTTCATGCGAACAATGCCGGTTGCGTCGGTGTCGGGTACGCGGCCCTTGAAGATCGGCGACGCGCGTTGCGTCATCACGCCGGCGGTGTCGATGGAGTCTTTTGCCGTGAAGGGCACGCCATGCAGCGGGCCCAGTTCTTCACCCTTCATCACCGCCTCTTCCGCGACTCTCGCGGCTTCGATCGCGTCGTCGGCGATCGTGACGATCGCGTTGATCCTGGAATCGACTGCGGCGATGCGCTCGAGGTGCGCCTGCACGACCTCTACCGGCGAGACTTCCTTGTTGCGAATCAGTTCGGCGAGTTTGGTTGCGTCCTGGGAGATGAGTTCGATGCTCATGGTGAGATCCTTAAAGTGTCGGAAAGTATGTGGAGCTGGATTATAACTAGCTAACGTTAGTTAGGTTTTAAGCCGGCGCCTGTTTGTTTCAGTGCTTGCAGTCTACGGGGGGAGGCCACTTTGATGGAGCCCCGCTGAAACAATTGAATGTTGTTGTTTTTTGTGCCAACCGGGGCGCGTGCGTGGCGTTTGCGCTGCACGTAGATATTCGGAAGCCATGCAGGCGAGCGTGCCGGCAATGGTCTCGGGAGGTTCGGGCGCCTGTCGCTGCCGCGCCGGCGTGATTCCGCAGCAGCGCTGGTTTGAATACTGACCAAACAGTGTGTGGAGGCGGAGGCGACCACAGCATACGATTTCGACCGCATCCTGCACACACCCCAGGCCGATGATCGAACACACCGCCGGGAAGGCCAGCCTGAAATCGTCATTCTTCAACTCACTCAAGGTAACGCAGAAGATGGACCTGAATCTGAATGGAATCGACGTTGAAGCGTTGAACAGTTTGGTCGACGAAGTGAGACACGACGCCGAAAAAGGGAAGGTGGCCTTCAAGGTCAAGACTAAATGGAAAGGGCAGACCAGAACGGTGTCGACCGTCTCTGCATACGAGCTCAATGGCATAGAGATCGACCGCAACTTCGAAATCCCTGCTGACGAACCGACTGAACTTCTAGGCAACAACACCGCGGCTAACCCGCAAGAGCTTTTGATGGCGGCGCTCAATGCCTGCATGTCAGTGGGCTATGCTGCAAATGCTACAGCGATGGGCATCAAGCTCGATTCGCTCGAAATCGAAACAGAGGGCAAGCTCGATCTCCGTGGGTTCCTCGGCCTCAATGCCGAAATCAAGCCCGGTTATGAAGTCGTGCACTTCGCGGTTCGCATCAAATCAGATTCCCCGCGCCAGCTGGTGGAGCAGTTGCACCAGCGGGTGATGAAAACTTCACCAAACTTCTCGAACTTTTCGACGAGCATCCGCATGGTTCCACGACTTGTAGTCGAAGGCGCGTGAGCAGCGGTCAGCGATGCTCAGGCATGACCTGCAACATCGGCTCCGACGTCCGCACGACTTCTCTTATGGACGACCGATTCCAGGATGAGTTGAAGTATCAAACTTGACCAACACCTATAATTCAAGAACGATGGCCGATGACGGTATTGCCTGGCATGCCAAGGCTATGTCGGGCTCGTCAAGTTGTTGCCCGCTAATGTGTTGGAACTGGCCCTTCAGCACTTTGACTGCGCAGCTTTCACACTGCCCCACCCGACAGCCGCTCGGCGCTCCAATGCCGAGACTTTCGGCAAAAGAGAGGAGACTTCCATCAGCGCTCTTCCATGTCGCGACTTTGCCGCTCCGTTGAAACGTCACCTCAAATGCGAGGCCCGGCGGGATTCCACCAGTTGCGGAGGCCTCAGATACAAACTGCTCGCTAAAAATCCTGAATGGCCTCACGCCACGCTCCCGTAGCATCGCGGTCACGTCTTTGACCATCGGAGCAGACCCGCACATATAGAAACGGGCGCCCTGACCGACGAGCTCTTTAGGGATCAACTCACCCGAAATGCGACCGTGACATTGATAATCTCGTCCTTCCAGGTCTGAATCCAGCGGAGCTGTGTAGCAGTTGATGACGTGAAGAGTGGATATGCGCCTTTGATGCTCATCCAATTCAGCCTTGAACGCGTGCGTCGAGCTATTCTTGTTGCCATAAATGAGGATGGTCTCATGTGTGCTTACAGTATTGGCGAGCGAGCGAATATAGGAGATGAACGGTGTGATGCCGATTCCTGTAGCGAGGAGAACCACTGGCTCACGAGTATGCAATGGAATTGCAAACGATCCCGCAGGTGCTGCAACCTCGACAAGATCACCGGCCTTCATTGTTTTATGAACAAAGGAGGACATCACGCCGGGGTTCTCTTTCGACCTCGAGTCCTCGCCGATACATATTTCATAGGTTGTGCGACCTTCGGCGTGAGCGGCACTGACTAATGAATATGCCCGCTCGAAAAATTTGTCGGAGCGTCCGCACGCACTGCGGATCTTCAGATATTGCCCGGCGACGAAGTCAGGAAGCAATTGCCCTTGCTGTGACTCCAGAAGCAACCATCTTGCATTTTCCCCCTCAAAGCGCGTTTCACTAACCCTCATTTCAGTGAATCCGGGCCACGAAAGATCCACCATCGGTTCTATACGGCACCGCACAGCCTTATGGTTGGTTGAACCGCTGATGGGGTCGCGCTGTCCGGCCGATACCAGGTAATTGAAATTCGTGTTTCCCTCTCCAAATAGCCTGGTCTCGGGAATCGCTAGCCCCTCCGATCCTTCCCAAAAACCAAAATCGGCCACCAGTACGTCATCATGTAGACGACCCTCTATCTGTGCTACGAAACAGGCAAAGCCTGACCTGGACGTAGCGCGTACCCATTGGCCAGCACGAATCCCCAGTTTCGAAGCGACTGCGTCGTTCATCTGCATAACGGGATTCCGTGACCGCTTGCGTAAACTGGTGATCGAGCGAAAGGAACTGTGGGTGTAGTAGCCGCTCTTCATGCAAGTCAGGAGGAGCGGATATTGATCATCCGTCTCGGTCTGCTCCAAATGAGATGGCAGCGGGGGATATCCGTATCGAAGAAATTTTTCTGAATACAGTTCAACCCTGCGTGTCTCAGTAGCAAAGCCAACGACTTTATTATCCTTCACTTCGGCATATTTTCGGTTGCGGTGCTCAAGTGGACGGACCATTCGGTAATTGTTTCGACGTAGATCATCCACAGTGAACCCTAGGGGTGCAAGCATATGGTTCCACCCAGCCTCGATGTTCCCACCAAAAAATTTGTCGCTGAATCCAAGCCTGCACGCGAGGTCAAAGACGATTTCCAGATCTGATCGACTTTCGCCTCTGGCCTTAACAAATGCAGGGCGAAGCTGGATGAGATTTTCCGCGTCCTCATTGATCTCGAAGCCGATCCGGAGTGACTCGCGTTCCCATGGTGTACTCACCGGCAGGACAATGTCTGCGTAGCGCGCGGTGGGGGTTTCGATCATTTCGCACTGGACGTGAAATTCAGTCTCTTCCAGTCCAGCCCTGATCTCGTCCACATCAGTCTGCGTTGCGAGTTGATTCGTGCCAAAACCCACCAGGGCTCTGATCCGATATGGTTCACCTGATTTGACTGCGCGAAAAACGTCGACAGGTTTGACTCGCCCCTCCGATGGCGGACCGATAGGGCGCTCAGAGAAGCCAACTGCTTTTTCAAGTTGAGACTTTTCGATCAGGTCAAGTTGATCGACCTTGTTAACCGGCTGCTTTGTATAGATACGATTGCAACCAACATCATCAAAACATCCGCGCAATGAATACAATGTGGCAATTGCTCTTTCGGTTTGCGTAGCGTTAGGGCCCTGTCCCACACCTGTCCAGGCGTGATAGGCGATCTTCTTGCTCGATCCGATCAAGTCTGCAGCCTGCAGCAGTTTGTCGATCGAAATGCCCGTCACTGCCGCCACTCTTTCAACATTCCATTGAGCGCATTGCGCTCTGAATAAGCTGAACGCTGTATCACAGTGGTGCGGCCCATTTGGAGTTTCAATCTTCAAGGAGGCATCCAGCTCAAAAGCTGCGCTGCCCTGCTGCTCGGCCGCCTTGCTTGTGTCGTAAGCCTGCGGCGCACATGACTTCTTGTCCCAAACGACAAAGGTGTCACCGCCATCAGTCCAGATGTCTTTTCCACGAAGGAAAAGCCCTGTGTGCCTGCTTACGAGAAGAGGCGCATTGGTCCAATTCCTGACAAACTCATCGTCGTAACGGGACTGACAAAGTATAAGATTCGATAAACCAAGAGCGAGTGCCGCATCCGTCCCGGGTTTAACCTGGAGCCAAACGTCGGCGGTCAATGCGAGGGGAGTCGGGCGTGGGTCAACCACAATAAGCTTCCCTCCGCGCTTGCGACCCTGAGAAATCGCTTCAGACTGCGCGAGCCAAGTGCTCGTAGGATTATGCCCCCATAGAATAGATAATTCGGAACGAGCATAGTCTGCGGTCGGTATCGAGACCCCAAAAGTGAATCTGTGTGCGTTGTCCTTGTGCCAGTTACAGATTTCCGTGGCGCCAGCGACGTTCGGACTACCGAAGACACGAACGAATCTATCGATCCACTCTATCGAATCGGCGATCGCAGTTCCGCTTTTCGTGGTGACCGCAAACGCCACGGACTCAGCACCCGACTCAGCACGAATCTGAGACAGCTTCAATGCCACTGTTTGAAGTGCCTCTTCCCATGATATGCGGACCCATCCTGGGTCGCTCGCAGTCTTGGGGTTCGTCCGCTTCATAGGATAGAGGATGCGATTCGAAGCCTCGATGATCTCTGGGCCGGCGCGCCCCTTCATGCACATGGCGGCGCCCGTCGGGTGGCTTGGGTCGTTTCGCACCGAGACGAGCCAATCTCCATCGACCGTGTTGATGGTGCCACATTGAGAACGACATAGTGTGCAGAAACCTCGAATCTCTCGCATAAATATCCTATTCCATGCTTTCCGTGCTCGCCCGATCAAAAGTGCCTTTCCTACGGGCGCGCATTGCAGAAAATTTATCCCGCATTCGCTTGCTGTTTAGTCTGGGAGACGGTGGTGACGTCCTTGAATCATAGGTTACGGTCCGAAAAGACCTGCTGTAAGGTGGCTCATCCTTGTAGCGAAGTGAACACCCATCCCGGGAAATTCGAAGCCTGATTTCCGTCAGAACCGATGTCGGAGGTTCACCCGAACGGCCACCTGACTCGACGTAACCGACGGCGTCAGTGAGGCAATGCTTGCTACTGCCGGTGCTCCCGTTGAATCAATTCCGATTGCTCGCTGCCAAACGCCGACGACGCTGACATTAGTCCCTTTCGAAAGTGCGTAGTTGACCCCAGCATTCCACTGAAGGTATTGGGCTGTACTTGTTCTTGAATATATGAAAGCGCCACCGAGCTGCCAGGCCGGAGTGATGCGGTAGAGTATGTTGGCTTCAACATCGTTAAACTGTGGCGTGCCTCCGTGATGCGGCGTGGTAGGCGTGAAGGCAACATTCTTAAACCGGGTGTTCGAATAGATCACTCCCAGCTCCAGGGCATCAATCTGATAAATCCCGCCGACAGCAATGATTTGCAGCGTCTCAGCCGAGGCAAATCCCCGGTAGACGGGGGATGTCACCGGTGACGTATAGCCGGCCTGACCCGGCAAAGTGGTGCCGCCATAAGCCGGTATTGACGGGTCATTGATGTTCAGATATCCGGCACCGAGAGTCAGATTTCCGGCCTTGTATCCTGCTCCGAAAGAGATTGCTCGCTGACTCGCGAGATTTCCCGATACCCCACCGGGAGCGTAAATCGCTTTGAAGGAAAATCCGTGAAAGTCGGGACTTGCGTATTGTATGGAATTGTCGAGCCTGATTGTCACCTGCATGTTGTCGACGTCACCGGGATGCGCTCCCGTCCAACCTGCCCATCTGATTGCGCTGCTTAGCGTACCGACATATTGACTTAATGGTTCAAGTTGTCGACCTGCAGTGATAGTGCCAAAAGGTGTCGTAATACCGACGAAAGCGGCGCGTCCAAACATACGACCGCCCTGGCCCAACTTTCCGGTTGAAAGATCGAAACCATTTTCGAGTGTAAAAATGGCTTTATAACTTCCGCCCAGGTCCTCCGTGCCAGTCAGGCCAAATCGGCTTGTGTTGGTTTGGCCGGTCGTTGCCTGGACAACGGATCCTCCTTTCTGATTATTCGAGTAAATGAACCCGTCTTCAACGATACCGTATAAAGTCACCGACGACTGGGCGAGTACATCACCGGAAAATGGAATCAAAAACGTAGCGGAGCAAAATTTAACAGTAGATGCAAGCCTTTTCATTGAGATCTCCAGATTCTGCTCATGCCGCCGCCTTAAACTTTATATCGTTTGTTTTTATCATTAAGATGACTAACTATACAATATCTGTATAAGCGAATTTATTATTAGCTTGGAAGCAGGTTGGGTAGGGAGGGTAGGGGATTGTCCAATCCGCCGTTACCGGTCTCTGTTAGTCACGACATCAACGTTCGGTTTGTGCTTTCGATGGTGCAGATACTCTGCCGCGGTCGGCGCTGTAGCGCCAACCCATGATTGCTACGCAAATCGATGCAACGAATGCCGGCGCGGCCGCCGCACGAAAAATCGCATCCGGCGACCAGTCTGCGGCGTACAGTACGCCTGCGACGTATGTGCCGCTGGCACCGCCGATGCGGCCAACGCCATATGCCCATGCGACCCCTGTGGCCCGAAGTCCCGCAGGGTAAAAAAGGGAACCTAGCGCGACAACGCCTTTTTGCCCACCACTGATACAAAATCCGCAGCAAAACACAGTAAATATCAGTAGCGAACTCCCGCCACCCAGCACAGCGGATATCGCGAACATCGTGATACCGCCAAGCAAATAGAGTGCGGACAGAATCATATATGGGCCGATGCGATCCATCAGCGGTCCCATGGCGATACCGGCGACCATGCCTCCTATCGTGCTTACCGCTGTCGCCCAGACGATGATGTCAGGCGGGTAGGATAGCGAAGTAAGAACCGTCGGTAGCCAGCTTTGCAAGAAGTAAAATTCGGCCAGGTTGAGGACGAATACTGCCCAGATCAGGAATGTCCCTGCGCGCAGATCCGCGGAGAAAAGACCTTTTACCTCGATGCTATTTGTTTGCGGATCATTGGACGTTACATTCGTCCCATGTGGAAGATCCATGCGGGGATAAAACCGCTTGAGCATCGAAAGAAGGTCCTCGTTGCCGCGCCGGCGTGCAACGTAGGGTGCCGACTCAGGAATCAAGGGCAAGAGGAAAAGGATTAAAACGAGCGGGCCGATTCCTCCGACCCAAAGCGGCCCACCCCATCCGTATTTGGGTATCAGGGCCCCACTACAGAAACCTGCAACAGTGAAGCCAAAAGAATATCCGACGTAGATAAGCAATACGAAGGTCGCGCGAACCCGTTTGGGGCTGAACTCAGACGTGAGCCCGATAGCACAAGGAACCGCTGCCCCTAGACCAATTCCCGTTACGAGTCTCAGGGCAATCAGTTCGTTGACGTTAGTCGCAAACGTCGTTAGCAAGGTGAACAGGCCGAACGCGGCGGTTGAGAGAACCGCCATTTTCTTTGGGCCAAAGCGGTTCGCGAGAGACGAGATACAAAAATTGCCTATGAGCAGCCCCACGAAGGCGGCTGAAAAGATGCTCCCCAGAATGGACTTGGGCAAGTGCCATTCTTTAGCCAGCACCGGCACGATATAGCTGGTGGCTTGAATGTTGAATCCGTCGAAGAGCAGCAGCAGCGCAAAAAGAGCCAGAGCGACAACCTGCGTTCTTCCAATAGGTTCACGATCGATCACGTCATGGATGTTGACGTTTGCTGCTGCCATCACGCCTCCAGGTTCAACTCAACGGTCATGTCGGCGGTCGGACTGTCGAGAGTACTACCAACTCCCGCAGACCGGCCCAAGAGACAAGTTTCTTACAGGTCTAGGAAAATATTATATGTCCATAAAAATAAATAAAGCGGTGGTATACCCTGACCATGGAGCCAGCGCTTTTGCGCAATTCGACGCGGCCCCTTGGCGGAACTCGAATTCACGCAGAACGTGCCTGCCGATGTTCAGTCCAGCATCGCGCGGCCAAAGTGCGTCAGGCGGTTGCCGGTCTTGCCCGGAACCGTGCCGCGGAACACGCAGGCCTTGGCGCTGTAGAGTCCGATTGGCTTGCCATGGCGCTGCAGGTACGTGCGTATCGCCTCGAAATAGCTGAAGGTCGATTCGGTCGCCGTGAAGTGCGGCGTCATCAACCGCCTCGTCGCGTCGTGGATGAACACCAGCAGCGTGCAGGCCGGCGCGCGGTTCTCGAACCAGTGGTGATCGCTGCCGTCGAGCTGGATCAGCTCGCCCAGGCGCGCGCGGCGGCTGCACGGCTGATAGATCTTCGGCGGCCGCTGCCGGCATGGAATCCACAGGCCGGCGTCGGTCATCAGCTGCCTGACCGTTTCCTTCGCCAGGATGCCGTGCACTCGCACAGCTTCTCGCAGGCCAGCGTCGGCCCAAAATCCCCGTAGCGGTCGCGGATCAGCGCCAGCGCCCGTTGCGCCTCGCCGGCAGGCAGTTGGTGGTTGATTTGAACTTTGGACCTACATCCAAAACGTTGTTAATTTATATTATGTTAAATTACAAATATCTAGATTACCGCAGCAACGACTCTGACCTCCTGAAACACTCGCTTGTCAGAATGCATCAGCACAGCACCAAGGTCCGGCCGCGCCGTGCGCGTGACGGACCCTGAACAGGCGGTCACAGAACCGACCGCCGTCACGGATTAACTACCCGTCAAAACGATTGACGTCGCCACCGCCCGCTGAGTGGGATTGGCGGGTGAATTATCCGATGGATGACCAACATCGATGCCGTTGACAACCATCGCGTTTGAGCCGCCGCCATCGAGATTCATCGCGGATGCCGCGCCTATCCACTCCATCAAGGCCGCGGTCTCCTGCATCATCGTGCCGATCGCGAGTCCCGGCTGAGTCCATCCGTCTCGGCCAGCAGAAACCCACGCGCGCCCAGCACAGGCTCTTGTCCGTCCATGAATTTTTCTTCATGCAGCTGCTGTTGAAGTCGCGCCGCGCGCAGCGCTAAGGTATCGGCACCTTGCCGAACCCTAAGGAGCGTGACGAATGCAACGTCCTCTACACATCGACCTGCTGCGCGACGACGAACAGAAGTTGCTGAAGATCTCGATCGGCGAGCAGACAAAGCTGCTCGACGCGGCACAGACGGAAGCACTGATCGAACAACTCGCGCTGTTCCGCGCAACGATGCGCGCCGCAGTTCCCGACCAGATGTCGAGCACGCACCGATATCACATCGAGATTGACCCTTGCTGGTATGCACAGCCCCACGGCACGGACGGCGGACTGATGCTGCTGATGCGTCACGAAGGTATCGGCTGGTCCGGATTCGCGCTGTCGGCGCAACAGTTGCGCGCGCTTGGCCGGGATCTGCGCGACGCCGCGCCCGCGCGTGCTCGTCCGGCTCTGGCCGAAGCGCTGCATTAATGCCGCTGCCGCCTGCCTTCTAATCGCTCGATATAACGCAGGAGTCGCTCATGCACCCCGACGTTGAGATGGAACTCGTCAACGAGTTCGGCATCCAGGAACTCAGCATCCGCCTCGGCGGCAACAGTGCGCTGCTCAGCGCATCCGAGCTTGACCGGCTGATCGGGCAACTCGGTCTGCTCAGATGCGAGTTGCTGCCCGAGGTCAATCGTGACGTGTCGCGCGACGATTGCTACGCAGTCGAAATGCATCCGCGCTGGAGAGCCATTCCGTACCCGATGATCGACGGCGTCGTGCTGTTTCTGCGGCATGGCGGCTTCGGGTGGACGGGCTTCGCGATTCCGCCGACGGCCCTTGATGAGCTGATCGGGATGGTCACGAATACCCCGTCCTTCGCAGGCAGCAAATAGCCACCGAAGCGCCACCGAAGCACCACCGAAGAAAACAACCGCAGCGGCATGACGTGCTGCGCATCACCCAGGCGCTGCGGCACATCCGCCGGCAGCGCCCTGTCCCACCCGCTATCCCGCGTTCGGCAGCGCGGCCGACGAATGCATGGCCGATGGATGCGGCGCACAGTAGCGTTGATAGTCCTGATTCAACTTGTCCTGCGCGGCCCATAGATCGTCGGGATACGCATCGCTATTGTCGTCGATCGAATAGCCCTCCGCTTCGAGTTCCTCGAGTTCGCGCATCAGGTCCTTGTGCGTGACCTTTTGTTGTCCCACCACGAACGGGTAACTGGTGCATTGCTGCGGAGTCAGATGGATCCCGGACGGCGCCGCATGCGCAGCCGCATTCACAAGCAGCAAGACCGTCAAAAAATAGCGTTTCATATCAATCTCCTTTTGAGTAGGCGGCAGAGCGCTCGCCGACGCGCTCGAACCATAGCGCCGCTCGTGCGTAACGAAAGCTTCGTTACGGTTAAAAAACTTTTAGGAAATTGAATGAAAACCCGTTCACCACGGCCTGCGGTGACAGACATTAAAGACAATTCATGTTGATCATCCCGCATCGCTAAGGTCGATGAACGATCATCGCTCATCACCTGCGCCGGGCAAGCTGCCGTCGCCGGGCCGTTTCCTTCCCTGCCCTGCTTCTACCGTATCGATCGATGAATGCGCTTGTTCTGATTGCGCTACGGCGCCCGCTGACCTTTGTGGTGATGAGCATCCTGATCGTGCTGTTCGGGATCACGGCGCTCAGGAAAACGCCCACCGACATTTTCCCGAACATCCGGATTCCGGTCGTCGCGGTCGTATGGACCTACAACGGTCTGTCGCCGCAAGACATGTCCGGACGCGTGATCTACTACTACGAGCGCGCGTTGACGACGACCGTCGAGAACATCGAGCACATCGAAAGCCAATCGCTGTATGGCCGCGGCATCGTCAAGATCTTCTTCCGGCCCGGCACCAACGTCGCGGCTGCACAGGCACAGATCGCATCGATCTCGCAGACGGTGCTCAAGCAGATGCCGGCCGGCATCACGCCGCCGCAGATTCTCTCGTACAACGCTTCGTCGGTGCCGGTGCTGGACCTGCAGGTGTCGGCCGCGGGCATGACCGCATCTCAGGTGTACGACATGGCGTCGAACCTGATCCGGCCGCAGCTCGTCTCGGTGCCGGGGGCCGCCATTCCGACGCCTTACGGTGGCGCGTCGCTGAACGTCGAAATCGATCTGGACCAGAGCAGACTGCTGGCGCACGGTCTCACCGCAGCGGACGTCGCCAGTGCGCTGAAGGCACAGAATGTGGTCCTGCCGGCCGGCGACCAGAAAGTGGGCGCGCTCGACTGGATGGTCGAAACGAACGCGAGCCCGGTGCGGGTTTCAACGTTCGACAATCTGCCGATCAAGACGGTCGACGGTGCGACGGTGTTTCTGCGCGACGTTGCCCACGTCTACCGCGGCTCGCCGCCGCAAACCAATGCGGTGCTCGTCAAGGGCCAGCAGGCCGTGCTGATACAGGTGCTCAAAAGCGGCGACGCGTCGACGCTCGCGGTCGTCGACGGCGTGAAGAAGGCATTGCCGGGCATCATCCGCACGCTGCCTGCCGGTGTGCATATCAAGGTGCTGAACGATGCATCGGGCTTCGTGCGCGATTCGGTAGCCGAGGTGGTGCAGGAAATGGTAACCGCGGCGCTCCTGACTGGACTCACGGTTCTGCTGTTTCTCGGCAGTTGGCGCTCGACGCTGATCGTCGCGACATCGATCCCGCTGTCGATCCTGTGCTCGGTGCTGATGTTGTCGTGGCTTGGCCAGACGATCAACGTGATGACACTGGGCGGCCTCGCGCTGGCGGTCGGCATTCTGGTCGACGATGCGACGGTCATGATCGAGAACATCGATACCCATCTCGCGGCCGGCGCGCCGCTGGAAGCCGGCATCATCGCGGCGGCCAACCAGATCGTCGTGCCGACCTTCGTCGCCACGCTATGCATCTGCATCGTCTGGCTGCCGCTGTTCGAACTGGGCGGCGTGGCGGGCTATCTGTTCCTGCCGATGGCCGAGGCGATCGTGTTCGCGATGATCGCGTCGTTCATTCTGTCGCGCACGCTGGTGCCGACCATGGCGGCGTGGCTGTTGCGCGGCCAGGCCGGCGGGCACGGTGGGCACGGCGGCGGGCACACCCATGCCGCCGCGGCGAGCTGGCCCACACGCCTGCAGCAGCGTTTCGAGCGCGGTTTCGAGCGCTTTCGCAGCCGCTACACCGAAGTACTGACCCAGGTCGTCGCGAAACGACGCGTGTTCGTACCGGTGTTCACCGCTGCCGCGCTGGTGTCGCTCGGGCTGGTCGGTCTGCTCGGCCAGAATTTTTTCCCTGGTATCAAATCCGGCGAGATCGACATGCACATGCGCGCGCCGATCGGCACGCGGCTCGAAGAAGCGTCGAAAACCGCGGTGCTCGTCAACGGCGCGGTGCGCGACATCCTGCACGGCAAGGTGACGAACATGCTCGACAACTGCGGTTTGCCGGCAAGCGGCATCAACGAGGCCTATAGCGCGACGGGTACGATCGGTCCGCAGGATTGCGACATTACGATCAGCCTGAAAAACGAGCGCTCGCCGGTGGACGACTATCGTTTCCTGCTGCGCCGCGAACTGCCCAAACGGTTTCCGGGTACGACGTTTACGTTCCTGCCGGGCGACATCACCGCAAAGATCCTCAATTTCGGCCTGCCGGCACCGATCGACATCCAGATTGCCGGGCGTGGCCAGCAGGCGAACTATGAGTATGCACAAACGCTGGCAGCGCAGATCCGCCGCATTCCCGGCGCTGCGGACGTCAATATCCAGCAGGCCTTCAACGAGCCGACGCTGAAGATCGCCGCGTCGCGCGCTTTCGCTTCGGGCATCGATCTTACCGAAGCCGACATCGCCGACAACACGCTCGCGACCCTTTCCGGGAGCGGCCAAACCGCCCCCACCTACTGGCTCGACACAGCGAACGGCGTGTCGCACCTCGTCAATCTGCAAACTCCTCAAAGCCAACTGACTTCGATGAACGACCTCGAAAATATTCCTATCGACGGCTCGGGCGCAGCGTCGCAACACCCGCAACTGCTCGGCGCGCTAAGCCGGATCACCCAGACCGGCACGCCGCTGCTGGCGTCGCACTACAGCATCCTGCCGGCAATCGATATCTTCGTAAGCAACCAGCGCCGCGATCTCGGCGGCGTGTACGCCGACGTCGCGCACGTCGTGTCCGGCATGCAGCGCACGCTGCCGCACGGCGCGTCGATCCACATCCGCGGCCAGGCGCAAACCATGAGCCTCGCCTATTCGCAGCTGCTGACGGGCCTCGCACTGTCGATCCTGCTGGTGTACCTCGTCATCGTCGTGAACTTCCAGTCGTGGCTGGATCCGTTCATCATCATCACCGCCCTTCCTGCTGCGCTCGCCGGCATCGGCTGGAGCCTGTTCGTCACGCACACCACGCTTTCCGTACCGGCGCTAACCGGCGCGATCATGTGCATGGGCACCGCGACAGCCAATTCGATTCTGGTCGTCTCGTTTGCGCGTGAGCGTCTCGCCGCGCACGGCAACCCGGTTCAAGCCGCGATCGAAGCCGGTTTCGGCCGCATCCGGCCGGTCCTGATGACCGCACTCGCGATGATCGTCGGCATGTTGCCGATGTCGTTCAGCAACACGCAGAACGCGCCGTTGGGCCGCGCCGTGATCGGCGGTCTGCTGTTCGCCACCTTCGCGACGCTGCTGTTCGTGCCTTGTGTGTTCGCGCTGCTGCATCGCAGCCAGCGGCTGGCCGGCGAGGTGCAGCCATGAGCGTGAATCCCGAAGCAACCCTGCCGCGCCGGCTCGGACCGCGCGGCTGGCTACTGGTGCTCGCGCTCGTCGCGGGGGGCGTGGTCGCGGTGGGCGTGGCACAACGGCATCTGCAGATGGTGAGTCTGCGCGACGTCGCCGCCGATGAGGCGGTGCCGCAAGTCCAGCTGGTATCTCCCGTCGACGGTCCGGTCACGCGCACGCTGAGCTTTCCCGGCACGGTGCGCGCCTACCATTCGGCACCGATCTACGCGCAGGTCTCCGGCTACGTGCAGCACTGGTACAAGGACTATGGCGCGCCGGTGAAGGCCGGCGATCTGCTCGCGACAATCGATGCGCCGACGGTCGACGAGCAGTATCAAAGCGCGCTCGCGGACCTTGGCGTCGCGCAGACCGACTACCGGCTCGCGCAGCTGACGGCGCGGCGCTGGCAGGCGCTGGCCGGCACGCAGGCGGTGTCGCAGCAGGAAGTGGACGTGAAGGCCGCCGACGCGCAGGCGCAAGGCGCGAAGGTGACGGCCGCGAGCCATCAGGTTGCCCGCTATCGGGTGCTCGAAGGGTTCACGAAGATCATCGCGCCGTTCGACGGTGTGGTGACCTCGCGCAAGACCGACGTCGGCAACTATGTGAATGCGGCGGGCGGCGATGTCAGTTCGCGCGGCGGCGCCGACGAACTCTTTAGCGTCGCGGACGTCCATGAAATGCGCGTGTTCGTGTCGGTGCCGCAGGACTATGCAGCGATCCTGCAGCCAGGCCTCACCGCGACGCTGACGTTGCCGCAGTATCCGCAGCGTCGGTTCAAGGCGAGCTTCGACACGTCGGCCAATGCATTCGACGCGCAAACGCGGACGGTGGTGGCGGAGTTGCTGGTGCCGAATCCGGACCACCTTCTGTGGCCCGGCTCCTACGCGGAGGTGCATTTCGACGTGCCGCTCGACCGCAAGACCCCGGTCGTGCCGGAGCAGGCGTTGCTGTTTCGCTCGCAAGGCACGCAGGTGGCGGTGGTCGGCGCGGATCACCGGGTACATCTGCGCAACGTCAAGCTCGGGTTGAATTTCGGCAGTACGGTGCAGGTGCTGTCGGGCGTATCGCGCACCGACCGCCTGGTGCTGAGCCCTTCCGCCGGGCTGCTGGACGGCGAGGCCGTGCATGTGGTGCAGGCTGTGTCGGGACCCGGGCACGACCTTGCGGCAAGCCCGCGCAACCAGGCCGCAGCTGCGGGCGGCGCGGCATGAAGGCCCGACGCGCAGTGTGGCGTCTGGGCGCGGCGTTTGCCATCGCGTTGCTGATGACCGGTTGCGAACTCGCGCCGGTCTATCGGCCGCCGCAGATGATACTGCCCGCCAGCTACCAGGGCGATGGGCCGTTCGTCAAGGCCGATCCTAGTGAGCAATTGCAGCATGGTCCGTGGTGGCGTATGTACGGCGACGCCCAGCTCGATGCGCTCGAGTCGCAACTCGACGCGGCCAATCCCGATCTTGCCAGCGCGGTGCAAACCTATGTGCAGGCCCGCGACGCGGTCGGCGAGGCGCGCGCGGGACTCTTTCCGCAACTGGGTCTCGCCGCGGGCGTCAGCGAAAACAAGGAGTCCGTGCACACGTTGTTTCGCCATACTGATGGCTCGCTCGAGCAGGCGTCCAACCAGTATGCGGCGGCGCTGGCATGGCAGCCGGATTTCTGGTCGCAGACGCGCAACATGACCCGCGCGGCCATGAGCGATGCGCAGGCAACCGCGGCACAAGTGGCCAGCGCGCGGCTCGGCCTTGAGATGGAACTGGCCGCCGACTATGCGCAAGTGCGCGGTCTCGACGACGAGCACGCGGTGCTCGGCCGCGCGATCGGGTTTTACCAGACCGCCGCGCAGATCACGCGGATGCGGCTCGCCGACAAGATCGCCGCCGGCCTCGACGTGGCGCGCGCGGAGAATCAGCTGGCGACCGCACAGGTGGCCGATACCGACGTGCTGGCGCGGCGCGAAGTGCTCGAACACGCGATTGCGGTGCTGGCCGGAAAGAATCCGGCTGATTTCAGGCTGCCGCCGCAACCCGCGCCGCGCATGGCAGTGCCGCAGATACCGCCCGGCGTGCCCTCCTCGCTGCTGCAACGCCGGCCCGACATCGCGGCAGCGGAGCGCACGATGGCCGCCGCGAATGCGCAGATCGGCGTCGCGCGAGCCGCCTTTTATCCGAACGTCCGCCTGAGCGCGGTCGGCGGCTTCGAGGACAGCGGCTTTGGCCTTGCGTCGCTGCCGGATAGCCTGTGGTCGGTCGGCGCCTCGGCGATGCTGCCGCTGTTCGAGGGCGGCCTGCGTCACGCACAGGTGCAGGCAAGCTGGTCGCGCTTTACGCAAACGGGCGACCAGTATCGCGCGACCGTGTTGCAAGCGTTCCAGCAGGTCGAGGACAACCTCGTGCTGTCGGGCCGGCTCGCCGACGAGGAGCATCAGCAGGATGACGCGCTGCGCTCTGCGCTGAAGGTGCAGAAGCTCGCGATGCAGCTTTACGAAGATGGTATCGACAACTATCTGAACGTGACAGTCGCGCAGATCGCGGCGCTCGACGCACAGGTCGCGCAAGTCGAACTGCACACGCGCCGCGTCGAAGCGTCGATCGGTCTGATCGGCGCGCTCGGTGGCGGTTGGCACAACACCGACTTGCCGCTACCGGAGCAAACCTTGCCGTCCGCCAACAACAGCGTCGCCCGCAACACCGCCGCGCCCAATGTGCAGGTAACGAGCCGATGAACACCTCAGTGCGCTGGCGCACCTCCGCAGCCCGCTGGCTCGCGATCTATGCGACGATTTTCTCGCTGTCGTTCATGGCGCTGCTCGGCGTGATCGACTACTCGGTGACGCGGGCGATGCTGCGCGAAACCGACAGCGGGCTACGCTGGCAGTTGCGCTATTTCGATTCGAAAACGGACGCGGAACTGGTCGAAACAATCGAAGCGAGGCTCGGTAAAACCGGCATTCATCGCAACTACTATGGCCTGTTCGCGGCAAACGGCGCGCACCTTGCCGGAGATATCCAGCGTTGGCCGGGCCCGTTGGAACTTGACCATTTCGGCCATTCGCACGAACACACGAGCGGCCATTCGCGGACGCTGCAGGTGGCTAACCTCGCACCCGAACTGCGCGTCATGGGCGAGACCCGTGACGACGGCACGCGGCTGCTCGTTGCCCGTACGCTTTCCGATGTGCGCCATGTGCGTGCCGAACTGTTGCGTGTGCTGATCGGCGGCGGGGTGATCTTTCTCGGCACCAGTCTCGTCGCCGCGCTGATGCTGAGCAGCCGGCAGCGGCGGCGCTTCACGACGATGCGCGATGCAACGGTACGCATCGCCAACGGCGAGCTGGCGCAGCGACTGCCGGTAACCGGCCGCGACGAACTCGACATGCTGTCCCAGCTGGTCAACCGCATGCTCGACGAAATCGAACGCCTGATCGGTGAAGTCAAGGGTGCCTGCGACGGGATTGCGCACGATCTGCGTACACCGCTGAGCCGCTTGCGCATGACACTCGCGAACCTTGCCCGGCAGATCGGTGACAACGGCGACGACGAAATGGCTGCCGCGGTCGGCACGGCGCGCGACAACACCCAGGCGATCCTGAACCGCTTCTCCGCATTGTTGCGCATCTCCGAGATCGGAGCGATGCGGCGCCGCAGCGGTTTCTCTCACGTCATGTTACCGTCGCTGGCGGACGAACTGCGCGAACTGTACGAACCGTTGGCAGAGGAAAGGCACATCCGCCTTGCGGTGACGGTTGCAAGCGTCGAACCGACATGGGCCGACCGTGAGCTGCTGTTCGAAGCCTTTACCAATCTGCTGGACAATGCGATCAAGTTTGCGCCGAGCGGCGGCAGGGTTGGCATCGAGGTACGGCGCGACCCGCGCGGTGCACAGTTCGTCATCTCCGACGACGGGCCTGGTATCCCGCCGCACGAGCGCGGCGCGGTGCTGGGTCGTTTCTATCGCGGCGAGCACGCGAGCCACGTGCCCGGCACGGGGCTCGGGCTCGGTATCGTCGCCGCGATCGCACGCCTGCACGGTTTCGAGCTGCGTATCGGCGGTGCCTCCCAGGGAACCACCGTGGTCGTCAATTGCTGGGCCAACGAAGTGTGAAGCCGGTGGCCGTCGACGACGGCCACCTGTCAGAACGACTGGAATTTGAGAGTGTTGCAACATGCGGGTGCTACTGGCTTGTCCTTCTGATGTCGAACGAGGTTATCTGTTGAAGGCATTGAGTGAAAGCCTCAACAGCATCGAGGTGGTCGACGACGTCGGCTATGCGCTGACGATTGCCGAGCCCGAACCTTTCGATTGCGTGATTCTTTGCGTCCCCTCAGCGGATTCGTACGATGCGCTTGCCGGTCATATCGATCGCCTTGCGCGGCTTTCTTACACACCTTCCATCATCGCGATGCTGACGCGCGCAAACCGCGACGAGCGCGTGCGGCTGCTGCGCGCCGGCGCCGACGTATGCTTCGTGCAGCCCTGGTCGATGCTCGAAATCCAGGAGCGCATGCTGGTGCTACAACGCACGGCACCGGCCTGGGCGCGACAGCGCGGCGGCACCGTGCAGCTTGATCCGCTAACCCGCGAACTGGTCGAGGCCCCGCAGCGGGTGCTGCTGACCCATCGCGAGTATCTGCTGCTCGAATGCCTGCTGTACGACGCCGACGCGCCCGTGATGCGCGAGCGGCTCATACGCTATGCGTGGCCGGAAAAGGAAAGTGTCGAACCGGCGAGCGTAAATCTGGTCGTATCGAGGTTGCGGCACAAGCTGCAATCGCACGGCCTGCGCGCACGCATCGAAACCGTCAATCGCCTCGGCTACCGTCTGCATACCGGCTAGCGCGGCCGCTTGCGGTGGCGGCTGTTTTCCTGCCGCAAGTTAAATTTCTTTTCATGAAGACGATCAGAAAATTACGCGGCATCGGCGATACACTTACATCTCCCCAATGTGTCGCGCCAGCAGACGCGACGGAGTGCTTCGTAAATGACCAAGGTCCGCGTTCTGGCGGTGGAAGACGATGCTGTCACCGCGAACGAAATCATCAGTGAACTGACGCAGCGCGGCTACGAAGTCGACTGGGTGGACAACGGGCGCGACGGCATGGCGCGCGCGATGGAAGACGGGTACGGCGCAGTCACGCTAGACCGGATGCTGCCCGGCGTAGATGGTCTTTCGATTCTTACTGCAATGCGCACGGTGGGGATTCAGACCCCGGTGCTGATGCTCAGTGCGCTGGGTGACGTCGACGAACGCGTGCGCGGCCTGCGTGCGGGTGGTGACGATTACCTGACAAAACCTTTCGATCCCGAAGAGCTTGCCGCGCGGCTCGAGGTGCTGCTGCGCCGGCGCCTCGCGGCGTTCGCTTCGCGTGAGACGTCGCTGCGCGCCGGCGCGCTCGAGATGGACCTGATCGCACACAAGGTGTACCGCAACGGCAATGAGATCGCGTTGCTACCCACCGAGTACAAGGTGCTCGAATTCATGCTGCGTTACCCCGGCAAGACGATCACGCGCACCATGCTGTTCGAGGCCGTCTGGGGCTATCACTTCGATCCCGGCACCAATCTGATCGACGTGCATATGGGCCGGCTACGAAGAAAGATCGATCAGCCCGGCGAGGAACCCACCATTCGCACGGTGCGCGGTTCGGGATACATCCTCGGATAGGGGCCAGGCTGTGAGAAGTCGATCTATTGCTGCCGAACTGCGCAGCAAGAGCCGCAGATGGCATACGGCATCGTTTCGCTGGTTGTATGGGTACACCGCGCTGTTCGGCATTTCGCTGACCTTGCTGGTCGGATTCGTCGCGTGGGTTGCCAGTGGTGCGATCGAGCGCGACACCGATTCGATCATGGGTTGGCAACTCACCTATTTCGAGTCGATCCCCGACCGGCACCTCGACGACGCGATACGCATGCGGCTCGAACACGAGCACTTGCACACGAACTACTACGGTCTGTTCCTCGCCAACGGCACCTACGTCAGCGGCGACATGCTGGTGCCGCCTGCGAACCTGCCGCTCGATCGCCGCGGGTACACGCTGTACCGCTCGTTGAGCCTGCGCGATGCCGGCCCGGCGCCGATCATGCGCGCGATGGGCGAGGTGCGCGCCAATGGCATGCACCTGATCGTCGCGCGCGACATGACATCGGTGCTGAAAATCCGCGAGGTGGTCGTGCGTTCGCTGGTGTTCGGCGGACTCGGCGCGCTCGCCGTTGCGACCGCCGGCAGCATCGTGCTTAGCATGCGGCAACTGGCGCGCGCGCGGGAGATCCGGCGCGTGACCGAAGGGATCGCGCTGGGCGATCTGAGCCAGCGGGTTCCGGTCGGCGGCCGGGACGAACTCGATATGCTCGCGCATCTGGTCAATCACATGCTGGATGAAGTCGAACGCCTGATGAGCGAGGTCAAGGGTGCATGCGACGGCATCGCACACGATCTGCGTACGCCGCTCGTGCATGTTCACACGCTGCTTGGCCGTCTCGGCGAGCGGCCGATCCTTGCGGCCGATCCGCACGGCGCGCAACTGCTCGAGTGCGCACGCGCGGAAACCGACCGTCTGCTCGAGCGGTTTCGCGCGATGCTGCGTATCTCCGAGATCGGCACGTTGAAGCGCCGCGGCGGCTTTGCAATCGTCGACCTGCAGGAACTCGTGCTGGAACTCGGTACGCTTTACGAGCCGCTGGCCGAGAGCCGCGAGCTTGCGTGGCATGTCGAAGCGGTGCCGGTCGAAGCGATACACGGCGACCGGGCACTGCTGTTCGAGGCGTTCAGCAATCTGATCGACAACGCCATCAAGTTCGCGCCACACGGCGGCACGGTCAGCGTCACGCTTGGCAAGACCGCGCTCGGCCCCTTGCTCGAAGTGACCGATGACGGCCGCGGCATTCCGCAAGGCGAACGTGCCGCGGTGTTGCAGCGTTTTTATCGCAGTCACGAGGCGCGCCATACGACGGGGTCGGGCCTCGGGCTGAGCATCGTCGCCGCAGTCATGCGCGTCCACGACTTCACGCTGCGCATTGCCGATGGCAACGTAAAGGCGCGATCGGGCACGCGGATGAGCGTTGCGTGCTGGCCCACCACGCTGGTGAACGAGGCCTGACTGGCCGCGCCGGCCGCGAATTCACGCTCGACCATTCAGTGTGCGTAGATCGTCGAGTTGAGGTAGGCAAGCTGGCCGTCCTTCTCGGCCTCGACGAGTTCCTGATACACCTGTGCGCGGGTTTTCTCCGCGACCGGCTGACCATACGGGGGAACCCATCCGCCAACCTGTGGGCTCGAATAGCTGGGACTTGCTGCGCTCGGTGCGGCACTTGCCAGGCTCGCGGACGGGCTCGCCGACTGGCTCATCGTATTGCTTTGGGCAAATGCCGAAGACACACAACATGCACATGCGGCGATTGCAAAGAAGATCTTCATATCGGTCAACTCCATCAGGCAGGTAAGAGGTTCGCCGGCGACTCAGCGGTTAAGCGCAACCGGTAAGTTCAGGATATCTATGCGTGCCTGTCGGACTGACCTTCCAATCGTTAACTAATCTTCATTCACCCGGGCGGCCTGCCCGGGACACCGGCGATTCCTATGCGACTGCGCGCAGCGATGCCGTCATGCCGGGCGCGATACCCGACGCACAGCGGAATTGCTCGACGGTAAAGTCGATGAAGTTGCGTGCCTTGGTAGCGAGATAATTGCGGCCGGAATAGACGATCGAAATGTGTAAAGCGCCGCCATTCACCTCATACTGGTTCAGCACGGTTTTCAACGTGCCACGCTCGATGTCGTCGCTGACGAGCGGCAGCGGCAGCAATGCAATGCCCAGATCGGCGAGCACGGCCGAGCGGACCGTCATCTGGCTGCTTGCGCTCAGCGGTGCGTTGGCATTGATTCTCTGTACGCCGTCGATGCCGGAAAACTCCCATATGCGCGATTGCTCGGACAGCGTAACCAGATCGTGCCTCGCCAGGTGGTGCGGCGTTTGCGGCACGCCGCAGCGCGCGAGATAAGCCGGCGACGCGACCGCGACTTCCCTGACCGTCAGCACCTTGCGGCTCACAAGCGACGTGTTCACCGCGTAGCGATCCGTTGCGAAGCAGATATCGAAGCCGCCTTCTATCATGTCGATGTGCGTGTCGTAGGCGGTCACCTCGAATTCGACGCGCGGATTGATCGAACGGTAGGCCCGAAACAGCGGGGCCAGTTCCGTGCTGGCGAACATCGCGGGCGCGGCAATGCGCAACATGCCGCTTGGGTCGCGAGTCGAGCGCAGCAGTTCCGATTCCACTTCGTCGAGCTTGTCGATGACCGCTCTGCACCCTTCCAGATAAAGCCGTCCCGCTTCGGTCAGAGACAGGCTGCGGGTCGAGCGATTCAACAGGCGCATGTTCAGGTGCGCCTCCAGCATGCTGACGCTTCTCGTCACTGCTGCTGCGGACATTCCCAACTGTCTGCCCGCAAGACTGAAGCTGTTGAGTTCGACGACGCGCATGAACACACGCATGGCTTGCAATTGATTCATCTGCCACCCTTTTCGGAAAAGGCCGTGCTGTTTGACTGACGGGGAGTTGGATGGGGCGTGCCGCGAGACAGGCATGTGTCGCCCGCGCGTCGCGGCCGGATGCGCCAATCGCCGCGCGGCGGACGACAGCCCGCTCGCGCACAATAACGGCGCCGCCCTCGGCGGTTTAAGAACGTTGAAATTATCGGGTAACTGCAACCGCGCAATCTAAAGAAGCGCCACGGTGAACATTAAAGATTGTTTAAGCACCGTGGCGATGTGCGTGGGTTTTCTGGCGCACGTCAGCACACGCGCCACGGTTTCGTGTCATCCGTCTTCATCAGGCTTCGCGATGCCGTGCCGCGGCGGTGTCGATCCGGCATCTCCGATACGCTTCTAGAACGTCGTGCGGATACCCGCTGCGGCGATGTAGTTGGTCGACTCGTCGCCGTTGAATGCGGCACCGTTGAACTTGGAGAACATGTAGCCGGCGTACACGTCGGTGCGGTGGCTCAGCCGGTAGTCGGCGAGCAGCGAATACTGCAGCTGGTTGCCTCCCGCGACCCCAGCCGACTGCATGGTTTGCGTATCGTAGAAGCCGGCAGCGATGTCGAACGTCGGCGTAACCTGATAGTCGCCGCCGACGAAATACAGGTTGTTCTTCGACGGGCTCACGTTATTCGTAAGATTGCCCGCGAAACCGAAGTAGTCGACTGTCGTGCCTGCCGCGGCCGGGTTCGACGGTGTCTTCAGTTCGAAGCGCTCGTAACCGGCCTTTACGGTTGCGGAACCGATTCCGTACTTGGCGGCAAGCATAAAATCTTCATCGTTGTTCAGGGTCAGTGCGCCGACATTCGTGCCGGTCAGCGGCGAGTTCGCTGCATTGGCGCCAGTCAGTGCGCCCGAGTGGATGATGTCGCGCGCGTCGTACCAGGTGGCCTGAACGCCGAATCGCCCTGACTCGTAGCCGACGTTGGCGCCATAAGTCGAGCCGTAACCGAACGCGCCGGCGGTGCCGCCAAAGCTGTACGAAAGACCGACATTAACCGGACCGATCTTGTTCACGTATTTGATGTTGTTGTCGGTGCGCGAGCCTTCGGTGATGCCGCCTGCCGAATACGAACCGGAAAAACCGAGCGGCGAAAACAGTTGTGCGTCGAACAGCGGGTCGTAGTTGGCGATCGTATCGAAGCCGAGCGTGGTCGAGCGGCCGAACGACACCGCCCCGAGTTTGTCGTCTTTGAGCCCGACATACGCGCCGCGATTGAAGAGCTGACCGTCTAGTGCGGACGCGGCCGCTACGCTGTTGTTGTTGCCCGCGATCGCGCCGGCTGCATTGTTCAGCGTTCCGGACGGTACGTTGATCCCCGATTCCAGATCGAAGAATGCTTCAAGTCCGCCCCCCAGATTTTCTGTGCCCCTGATACCCCATCGCGGATCGGAAATGCCCCCGTTGAACACACCGGTAACGGGATTGTTAAAGCGCGTGCTGACCTTGCTGACGGGGTTCACGGTGGCGGGAAACAGCGAGTTGGCGTTCGCGCTATGTTCGACCGTGCCGACCGCGACGTCGAGTATTCCGTATAGCGTGATCGTGTCTCCGTCCGCGGCGTGCGCCTGGCAGGCAATCGAGCCGAGTGCCACTGCGGAAATTAAATATTTCTTCATCGTTTCGATGCTCCAATTCGAATAACAGACGTCCGCATCAGGATGACTAATAAATTCTTTAAGACTTCAGGTCTTGTCATTTTTGATGGCCCGATGCGTGGACACCAATATATCTGCGAAGCATCGAGAATCGCCCTGGAATTCAGTCTTTCAGAAATCGGGTTGTGTGCGTCCGACACTGGCATTCAGGCGCGACATGAATGCCGTAGCATGGCGCGGCTTCCAGGCGGAGCACCCTGACAATGAAGTTTCTTTCACGTTTATATGGGCCTGAAAGACGGCCCGCATCTCTATGCTTGATTCACCTGCTTTAGCAGGCGCGTCGCAGCAGATCGGCGTGACACTGGAACATCGAATCGATATGAGATCGCACAACATCAAGGCCGCCATACGCTCGGCGCTTGTCATCGCGGCATCGGGCGCACTGGCCGCGTGCGCCAGTTTGCATCCGTCGCCCAACGGGCCAGGCGACTGCGTTGGGCCGCCGGACTACTGCGTCCCCTACTTCGGGGCCAGTCAGGCGGTTCCGGCTGACCGGGCCACGGTGTCTCTAGCGAGTATCGACGAGCCTGGGATGGCGGGAAATCTGACGTAGGCGCCAGGATTCGCAGCGTGCCTCGAAAACTACCGGCGCCCTTGCAACTCGGCAATCCGCCTGTCGATCGGCGGATGGGTGGAAAACAGCGCGAGCCAGCCCGCCTTGTCAGTGATACCGGACGCCTTGAAGGATTTCGGAAGCTCGCCAGGTGCGAGCCCCCCCAGACGGGCCAACGCGTTGATCATCGGTTGCGGCGAAGCCAGCAGGTGTGCGGAGCCTGCATCGGCGCGAAACTCGCGCTGGCGCGAGAAGTACGCGACGATTACCGAAGCGAGAACGCCAAAGACGATGTCGCAAACAATCACGGTAACGTAGTACCCGGGACCCACGCCGCGTTCGGTACGAAACACGGTTTTGTCCACCAGGTAGCCGACCACTCGGGCGAAGAAGATCACGAAGGTATTGACCACGCCTTGAATCAACGTCAAGGTCACCATGTCGCCGTTGCTGATGTGCGAAATCTCATGGCCAAGAACCGCTTTGACTTCATCCGCGTTCATCGATTGCAGCAAGCCAGTGGAGACCGCCACCAGCGCGGAATTTTTGAAAGCACCTGTCGCGAACGCGTTCGGCGCTCCTTCGAAAATTGCGACTTGCGGCATACCGATTTGCGCCCGCTGCGCCAGATCCCGTACCGTATCGACCAGCCATTGCTCGGTCGAATCCCTTGGCGAATCGATGACGCGCGCGCCGGTTGTCCATTTCGCCATCGGTTTGGAGATCAGCAGTGAAATGAACGATCCCACAAAGCCGATCACCAACGAAAACACCAGCAAGGCAGTGACATCGAGACCGCTCCCGGTCAAAAAGCGGCCGATGCCCAACACGTTCAAGACAATCGAAAGCACTAGCATCACCGCGAGATTCGTCGCGAGGAACAGCAATACCCGTTTCATTTTTCAGTCTCCCGCCGGCTGAACAAGCGCGCCAAAATGCGACAACCGGCAGCAGCAGCTGCCGGTTGTGCCCCCTTCTTCTCTAGTGGTCCTTTAGTCGGTCCTTTAGTCGGTCCTTTAGTCGGTCCTTTGGCCGGTCGTTTGGCCGGTTCTTTTATCGGTCGATTTGCTGGATCCCAGCCAGTCGCCACGTCTGATCGCCGCGTGCGTCCTTAACCATATTCCAGATCTCCTGGAACGACTCGGCGGTCGGGTTGTCGTCCTCCCGCATCTGACCGTGAAAGCGCACGCTGACCAGCGTTTCGTTCGCATTGCCTTCGGTCGACAGGACCTCGGCCTCGAGCTGCGTGACTTCCGTCACGCTGCGCTCGCGGCCGCGCGCTTCGAGGTCTTGCTTGAGCCGCATAAACATTTCCGGCGTCGTCAACTCGAACATGTCACCCTGCTCGTTCCGGTCCCACGCGCCCTGAAGACGCATGAACATGTCTTTCGCCGACACCAGGAAGGCCGCCTGATCAGCCTTTGACGAAAGCTCCGTGGCCGTCACCGCACCCGCAGTTGCGGCCGTCCCCATTGCCGGGCGCCCCCAACCGCCCGAATCGGCTGCCTGACGCTGTTGCCCGATCCGGTTCAGGAACGAGCCGTTCGTTTGCTGGCGGCTTGCCGCGCCCTGCCCGTAAGCGAGATCCGGGCGACGCCGGCTGGCGATGAAGCGATAAAGCATCATGCCGCCAAAAATCACCAGCCCGATCAGCAGCGCATTCGACAGCATTTGCGCGAGCCCTTCGCCGAGGCCAAACGACGACAGCAACGCCGCGATGCCGAGGCCGGCGGCAATGCCGGCGAGCGGTCCCATCCAGCGGTTGCCGGCCGCTGCGGCAGGCGTTTGCGCGGTCTGCTGCGCAGGCTGGGCTTGCTGGCTTCGTTGCGTCTGACCAGACTGCGGCGCCGCTTGCGACTGGCGCCCGATGCTTTGGCTGCCGCCCACCCGCTTCGCTTCGGCGTCGTTCGAAGCCACCGCGCCGAGTGCGAGCAGACCTGCCAGACCGAGCGCCGCGGTTCCGCGCGTTATCGCACCGGCTGCATGCCTGATGTGATTGATGAATTGCTTGAACATAAGAGACCTCTTCTGTTGATTCGGGGTACTTTCGTCATCACGCGTTTCTAAAATCCACGTGACGACAATACGGATAGCAAAATTATTGGCTGGTCATACTTGCCGCCGATCGCGTTTGCAATTCGCTATGGCCAGGCTGAAAACCGTTGCCGTGGATGTAGTGTTCCAGCTGCTGGATCGTGTGCTCCTGCTCTGCAATCTGGTTCTTCACGAGGTCGCCGATCGACACCATGCCGATCACCTCGCCTGCCATGATCACGGGCAGATACCGTATCCGGTACTCGGTCATCAGCGCCATGCATTCGTCGGTTGTCTGCTGCGGGCTGACGTAGCGCACCGTGCTCGACATGATTTCGCGCACCTGCGTATTCCTCGATGAACGGTCCATCAAAACGATTTTCCGTGCGTAGTCGCGTTCGGTGACGATGCCGGCCAGGCGCCCTTCGTGCGCGACGATCAGCGCGCCGACCTGCCGGAGCGCCATGGTCGCTATCGCGTCGTAAACCGATGCGGATGCCTGGGTAGACCACACTGTCTGCGAATGTTTTGAACGAAGGAATTGCCCTACCGATGCCATATGTCACCTCTCAGCTGTCGTTAGCGCTCGCTGGCGTCCGGGCGCGATGTCTGAATCTAACCGAACCTGACAAAATGTAAAATTCGTATTTTTGTTGTCAATCATTCGGAAAAACCGTAGCGTCGATTGATCGACGGAGGCCATGTGAACTTTAAGCATCTGCATTACTTCTGGGTGGCGGCGCACGCAGGCGGCATCGCCCGTGCCGGCGAGCAGTTGCACATCTCGCCGCAAACGCTCAGCGGCCAGATCAAGCTGCTCGAAGAAGCGCTGGACAAGAAGCTGTTCAGAAAAAATGGGCGCACGCTCGAACTGACCGACGTCGGTCGCCTGACGCTCGGCTACGCAGACGAAATATTCTCGTTGGGCTCGGAGCTCGAAAGTGCGGTGCGCCGCGAGAGCGAATCCGGCGCGCAAACGCGGTTTCGCGTCGGGATTGCGGATTCGGTGCCGAAGGCGATTGCTTACCGGCTGCTGGAGCCGGCGCTGGGCGCCTCGGTATCGCTGCGGATGATCTGTCACGAAGGCAAGCTGCATGCGCTGCTCGCGCAACTGGCGGTGCACCGGCTCGATCTGATCATTGCCGATGCTCCGATTCCTGCCGACGTGAACATCAAGGCGTTCAATCACCGGCTCGGCCGTTCGTCGCTGGGCTGTTTCGGCGCGCCTGCGCTGATGCAACGCAACAAACAAAGCTTCCCGAAGCTGCTCGGTCAGGTGCCGGTGTTGTTGCCCGGTACCGACTCCGCTGTGCGTCGCAAGCTGGATCACTGGCTGGCCTTGCATGCGATTGCGCCACATATCATCGGCGAATTCGACGATGGCGCGATGACCATGGCGTTCGGTCGCGAAGGGCGTGGCGTGCTGTTCGCGCCTACCGTGCTGGAAAGCCAGCTACAGGCAGAACACAAGCTGACGATGGTCGGACAGATCAGCACCATCGTCGAAGAATTCTTCGCGATCTCGATCGAGCGCCGCATCAGTCATCCGGCGGTCGCGATGATCATGGACGCGGCGCGCAGTGAACTGTTCAATGCATAGACGGGGGTATTGCTGGAGACAGCGCCATGCGCTGATGACAGTCGCATTGTCCGCGAAACGCGGATTCTGATTCGCCTCGGCATGGGCTTATCGCGAGCGGCCTCGTTGCGCACAATCAACGCAACGATCTAGCCGCCGTATAACCCCTGCCAAGGACGAACATGAAACTCTACAGCTTCAAGCTTTCCGGACATTCGCACCGCGTACGCCTGTTCCTGTCGCTGCTCGCGATCCCGTACGAACATGTCGAAGTCGACCTCGCCACTCGCGAACAGAAGTCGCCGGAGCATCTGCGTCTGAACCCGCTCGGACAAGTGCCCGTGCTGGCGGACGGCGACGTCGTACTGGCCGATTCGACGGCGATCCTGGTGTACCTGGCAAAGAAATATGCGCCGGCTGGCTGGCTTCCCGACACGCCAGCCGAGGCCGCCCGCGTCCAGCGCTGGTTATCGATCGCCTCCGGCGAAATCACCTACGGTCTTGCGGCCGCCCGTCTGATCACACTGTTTGGCGCCGCGCGTAACGCGGAGGAAGTGACAGGACGCTCGCACGCCATTCTCGCGGTACTCGATGCCGAACTGGCGCAAACCGACTGGCTGGCAGGTTCGACAGTCACGATCGCCGACATCGCCGCTTATAGCTATGTGGACCGCGCGCCAGAGGGCAACGTCGACCGTTCCCGCTATTCGAACGTCAGCCGGTGGTTGCGCCGGGTCGAGGCGCTGCCGGGTTTCATCCCGTTCACGCGGTCGCCGGTCGGCCTGGAAGTGGCGGCCTGATCGCCGTCAGGACATTGGCAAAACACCAGGAGAAAATCATGCAAGGCAAACTGCTCGAACACAAACAGATCGATCTCGACGCGGCGCCCGGTCACGCATGCGCGGTCACCCATCTGACCGACGAGGCCGAACCACGCTGGGCCGGCATCGTCGACCTCGGGCCGTCGCAGCGCTACACACTCGACACGGGCATGCGTTACAACGTGTACGTATTGCGCGGCGCCGTTGAGATTGACGGCCTTGCGCTGAATGCCGACGACTTCGTGATCCAGTGCGGCCACGCCACAATCCGTGCAGGCCAACATGGCGCACGTGTGCTGGTTCATCGCGAAGCCTCTGTTGCGGTGTGTGAGCCGACGCTCCAGCCTGCGTCCGAGCGGTCGTGGCACACCGGGCGCAACCCGCAAATGCGCGTGGCCCTTCTTTCGGACAGCGGTTATCGCGTGAGCCTTGTCGAGTGGCAGCCCGGCGCGCATACCGTCGATCATGGCCATTCGAAAGGCGAAGAAATCTTCGTATTGAGCGGCGAGCTTCGGGACGCGGACCAGCACTATCCTGCCGGCAGCTGGTTGCGCCTGCATCCGGGCGCGCGGCACGAACCGTTCGTGGCGAAACCCACCGTCATCCTGCTGCGCAACGGTCATTTGCCGCAGTGATGCCCGGCCAGTCGCCAGCAGCGCCCGTTGCCGTGCGCACTACACGGGCACCACACGGCAACGGCCTGCAGCCGCCCGCGCGCTTGCGTCATGCTTTCCCGACATGCGCTCTGAGCATATCGACGAACGCGCGAATTTTCGGCGAAGTATGTTTGCCAGGTGCCAGCAACGCGTGAATCGGGATGGTGTCGGTTGCCCAGTCGGCATAGAGGCGCACTAGCCGGCGCCCTTCTATATCCGCCTGCACCGAGAAATCCGGCAACAGCGCGATACCCGCGCCCTGAGCAACGGCCGCGCGGCATGTATAGACGGTGTCCGCCACCAGGCTGGCTGCGAAGTCGAGTTGCAGCGGGTCGTGCACGGCGTGACGCAGATTGCAGCGCGACGGATGCGGTAGCACCGAAAGCCCGACGAACGGCAAATTCACCGCGTCCGTGATATCCGCCGGCACGGCGTTGTGCGCCACGAAGTCCGGGCTCGCAACCAGCCACTTCGAATAGTCGCCGATACGTACCGCACGATGTCTCGAGTCGGCCAGCTTGCCGAGCCGGATCGTGACGTCGACCCCTTCCGCAACCGTATCGATCAGACGGTCGCCCGACACCATGTTGATGCGCAATCCCGGATGAACCTCGCGCATGTGTGCAACCACCGGAGCGAGCACAAACGCGCTGTACTCCAGCGACGAAGCGACTTTCAACGTGCCGCGCAGGTCATCCGGTGAAGGGCTGACCACGGAAACGGCTTCTTCCGCCAGCGTCACGATCGCGCTGCACGCGTTGAAAAAAGAAGTGCCCGCTTCCGTCAGGCTGATGCGCCGCGTGGTCCTGACTATCAGGCTGGCGCCCAGTTCGAACTCGAGCCGCTGAATGTTCTTGCTGACCTTCGTCTTGCCCATGTCGAGCCGTTGAGCCGCTCGCGTCAGCGAGCCGGTCTCCACCACTGCGATAAAAACCAGAAGATGTTCGAACGTCAGCTTGTGTACGGGAGACATCGCGAGATCCGCGCGTCAGACTTGAGGCGCCAGTCTGTTCAGCGTGCAGTGGTCACTGCCGGGATTCAGCCTTGAGTATGACGCGAATCGCCTGCAGGCAAGTTTGCGTGATCGTGCGGATCCTCCTGCGGCACGTGATTGGCGCCCGACTCAGACTCCAGACCGCATGTTCAGGAAGCTACGCCGAATACACGCGTCGACACATGCTCCGCCAGCATCATCGTCGTGACGTTGGGCGGCGCGCTCGGTACGAACGGCATGATCGATGCATCCACAACCATCAGCCCGTCGACACCGTACACACGCCCCGACGAATCGACGACGCCTTTGCCGCGAGGCCCCATTCGCACCGTCGAAGTCGGATGCGCATACACATCGAGCTGCTCGGCGAGCGCTTGCCTGAGTGCGTGCTCGCCGGTGACGGACGAACCGGGGAACATCTCCGTTTCCACGCATCGGGCAAAAGCCGGATCCGCACCGATGCGTCGCGAGATGCCGATGCCCTCCAGCATCCGTGCAAGATCGCGATCCGTCGCGAGCAGGTTGTAATCGATAATCGGCGCCGCGCGCGGATCGCGGCTGGCGAGGCGAAGCTGGCCGGTGGATTCGGGTTGCGTGAGCGCGACGGCCAGCACCATGGCGCCGCCAGTCGGCGTTTTAGTGGCGTCGAACAGATGCGTCGCGGACACATGCAGGTCGAGATCGCCCGGCTCAGCCTGCGACGAAGCAGCCCACAGAATGGCGCCTGCAGCGGGGTGCATGCTATTGGCGCCAGGCTTTAACGCATACACGTTGTAGTAGAACGGATGCTCCTGCAGCCCCTCGCCGACCGGCAAGCCGGACACCAGCGGGATCTGCAACTCGCGCAGGTGGTCTGCCGGCCCGATGCCTGAACGCATCAGGATCGCGGGACTGCCGAATGCGCCAGCCGACAGGATCACCTGATCCGCCCGGTATTCGTTCCCGTCGGCATCGACCACGCCGACTGCGCGGGAATTGTCGAACAGCACGCGGTCGACCTCGACGTTCGAAACGATGGTCAGATTCGGCCGTGCGCGTACGCCGTCGTCCAGAAATGCAATACCGGTGTTGATTCTGCGGCCTGAGATCACGTTCAATGGATACGGCGCCACGCCGTGCTGGCTTGCCCCGTTAAAATCGCTGACGCGATTGAACCCTTGGCTCACCGCTGCATCGACAAATGCATTCAGCGACGGCGTCAGTTCGTCGTGTCGGCGGCCGCGAATCGGCAGCGGACCATTGCGACCCCGGTAGTGATCGTCACCGTCCGGGGTATTCTCGATCGACTTGAATGCCGGTAATACGTCGTTGAACGACCACCCTTCGATGCCCGATGCCGTCCATTTCGCGAAATCGGCTTCGCGCGAACGGATCGCCACCGCGGCGTTGACTGCTGAGCAGCCGCCCAGCACACGGGCGCGCAGCGCGGGAATGGTACGGGCGCCGAAGCCGGTGCTGGCCTGGTAGCCCCAGTCGTGCGCGGCATCGCCGCCGGCGCGATCGGCATCGGCCAGCACGGCTGGATAGAGGTTGGGTGCGTAGGCGTTGCCGGCTTCGAGGAGCAGCACGCGCCGCCTGGTGTCTGCGCTAAGGCGATTGGCGAGCACCGCGCCTGCGGACCCGCCCCCAACGATGATGACGTCTGCGTCGCCCTTCATTTCCAGGACCCCGCTGCCCGTGGCGTGACGCGCATTGCGCAACGCATATTCATCGTGTGGACGCGGGTGATCTTCGTGCGCAGCATATTCGCCATTTGCTTCTCCATTTGCGTTGAGGAAACGGGAGATCCAAACGGCATGCTAATGGCGAATGGTGTCCTAGGCGGGCAAATGCGCCTGGACAAAGCGTCCATATCATTGGACTGCCTCGACCGGGCAATTGCCGCGCGAGCGCTTCGCTCAGAGCCGGCGCAGCGGCGCGCCGACGATCTCAGCGTTGACGAGACGAACGGCCATCAATGAAGTTGAGATGCCCGCTCCGTTCGCTTACTGGGCAGGGACAGGAACAATCGACGCAATCCGTCAGCCGCCCGGCGTGCGCAGAGTCCCATCGGACACGGTGGCCATTTCATATGCGATCCGCGCGGTCGCCATAGCACCAGTCACACACGCGTAACGGGCCTGTCTCCTCTGCGCTGCCAGGACGAATCGCGGGTAGCGCCACGGTCTGGGTATGACTGCTGCAGGCCGCGCAAAATACGTCTCCACACTCCCGGCAATGGTGCCGCCGGGTAAACAGGGTAAATCGGGTATTGCAGCGAGCGCACACGTTGATCTGGTTATCGTCTAGCCACTCGGGACGTCGTCCAGGCCTTTTGAGCGTACGTCGATGCTGGATCGCCGGCGTAACGCCGGTATCCAGAATGCTTTGTGTAGCGTGCCTGAACGGAGCGGAGGAAGACGCCGCCGCGATCGGCGCGGCTCGCGACGCCAGCATCGCAGGGTGCGGGCGCGATGGCGCCATGGTCATTTTGCCGCGCACGGGTGCGGTGACGTAAATGCGGCCGTTGTTGATCAACGTTGCAAGGGTGGTGCTGTAGGTGTCCACCGTCTGATTGTCGTAATAGAGCTGGAGCGGAATATTGCACAGTCGATCCACCTCGGGGTCACGCTGCAATGCCCCGAGATGCTCGCAGCACAGCTCAACCAGCCTGCACATGAACTGAAGTACGTTTTCGGTTTGAGGTTTGTAATGCCCGCTATGAAAAAAAATCGAATCGTATTCCAGCATTCCCGCGCAATAAACTGGCCGGCCATGCACGAGGAAAGGATGTCCACCTGTTTCGCGACTGCGTAATACGCAAACGGTATTCGCCCCTGCCCACACGAACTCACGGGTTCCACCAGGGCCGACATGGTGTAGCAATGCGGCATTCATCGGGACATCTGCCCCGCGATCAACGGATACCTCGTCTCTCGTGGCGTTGTCCATTCCTTCGCTGCTAGCCATCAGCAAAGGGAGTTCGTCTCCCATATTCAAAGCTGCTTTCCCCGCCACAAATTCTACCCAGTTCATTGCGACTCCTGGCGTTATCGATTTTTCATCTTAAAGCGCGCTGGTTACGCCACGTGCATTTCGATTCGAAGCGGAGTCACTCTGGTTGCAAACCGGCGAGGTGTCAAGAATTCGGGGGAAACTATGCGGATCGGCTGCGCTCGTATGCAACCCTCAATAAAGTCGGCTACCGGAACGTGCAACGGCGCACGGTATCGACCGGCACCGACGCCCATCGCATCGGTGCCGGCGGCGCATATCGCCTACTTCCCTTTCGTCATCTGTTGCGCGAGCGCCTTCAGACCGTCATCGTAAATCCCATGGAACAGCTGCGAAACTTCGCTATCGCTCACGCCTTTGGGCGTGAAGATCCCCGACCATTCGACCTCGCAATGGCCGCCACCCTGGTCGACCACTTTCAGCGTAGCCACGTAATCGACCGCAGGAAACGGCGCCTTGAGAATCGCGTAGCTGTAGCTGCGCGCCGCGTGATCGAACGCGATCAGCCGCTCGACGATTTCGTCGCCATCCGGCGTCGCCAGATGACGAACCCGACCGCCTTCGCTCAGCTCGCTCTTCGGGATGTAAGGCAGCCAATCCGGCAGCGATCCGAATCCGCCGATCAGCTGCCATACCTGGTCAGCCGGATACGGCAGGTCGATACTTGCAGATGCTTGAGCCATGCTCTCTCCTACTGGTTGTCGATCGGCAGCGGCGCGTGCGCCGAGACCAGGCCTTCAGCGCGCATCTCGCGCCAGAAGTCGGCCGGAATAATCTGTTTGACCGCGGCGTGGTCTTCGGCAATCCGCTCCGGCCGGCTCGCGCCCGGGATCACGGCGGCGACCGCCGGATTGGCCAGCGAGAACTGCAACGCCGCCGCCTTCACACTGACGCCGTAGCGCGCGGCAATCGCCTTGATGCGCTCGACCTTCGCGACGATCTCCGGCGATGCCTGCTGGTATTCGAAGTTCGCACCGCCCGCCAGCACGCCGGAGCTATAGGGCCCACCTACGACGATCTCGACCTTGCGTGCCGCCGCGGCCGGCATCAGCCGCTGCAGCGCACGTTCGTGGTCGAGCAGCGTGTAGCGGCCGGCCAGCAAAAAGCCGTCGGGCTGCACCTCGGCGAGATCGAGCGTCAGCTCGCACGGCTCGACGCGGTTGACGCCGAGGCCCCATGCCTTGATCACGCCTTCGTCGCGCAAGCGGGTCAGCGCGCGAAACGCGCCCTTGCGGGCTGTCTCGAATACCGACAACCATTCGTCGCCATAGAAGTCCTGTGCGACGTCGTGCACCCAGACGATCTCGAGATGGTCGGTCTTCAAACGCTTCAGGCTGTCTTCAACCGAACGTAGCGTGGCATCCGCCGAGTAATCGTTGACGATCCGGTTCGGGCGCCCAAACGCGAACACACCGCCCTTTTCGCCGAGGTCGCGCGCGCTCACGTCTTCGACTTCATCGAGAATCACGCGGCCCACCTTGGTGCTCAACACGTATTCGTCGCGTCGATGCCGGCCGAGCGCATCGCCCAGGCGGATTTCCGACAGGCCGGCGCCGTAAAACGGCGCCGTGTCGAAATAACGCACGCCCTGCTGCCACGCGGCATCGACGGTGGCCAGCGCTTCGTCGTCGGGGATCGCGCGGAACATGTTGCCCAGCGGCGCGGCGCCGAAACCCAGCTGGGTGCCGGCAGGCAATTTGTCCTTGATGCTCATGTGATGTGCTCCACAGGTTGGGGGTCAGTGGAAACGAGTCTAGTTTGGCAACTTGAGTCTGTCCAAGACATAATGTGAAACATCTGAGTCCGTGGAGGTCTTAAGTGCTTGACATTCGCCAGTTGCATTATTTCGTCGCAGTCGCTGAAGACGAGCATGTCGGCCGTGCCGCCGAGCGTCTGCATATCTCGCAGTCGCCACTGAGCCGGCAGATCGCGCAACTCGAAGAGAAGCTCGGTCTGACGCTGTTCGAGCGCTCGCAACAGCGTATTCGCCTGACCACCGACGGCCGTACGTTTCTCGAGGAAACCCGTGCCTTCCTGACGCACGCAAACCGTCTCGAATCGATGGCACGCCGGCTCGGCCGCGGCGACGAAGGCGGCCTGTGCATCGGCTATCTGGAAAACGCGATGCATTCCGGCGTGTTGCCGACCGCGCTGCGCACGCTGCGCGAGGGCCGGCCCGACGTGCATATCGCGCTATACAGCTACCATTCGGCCGAACAGATCACCGGTTTGCGACAGCGCAGCCTCGACCTCGCACTGGTGAGCGAGCCGCCCGCCGCCGACGACCCCGAACTCGAATCCGCCCAGGTGCTCGACGATCCGATGCTGCTGGCGATTCCGGACGGACATCCGCTGGCGAGAGCCGACCACTTCACGCCCGCCGACCTCGCCGCGCAACAGTGGATCGGCGTGATGCACAAGGAAAGCGCACTGCGGCACGATCATTTCATCGCGGCCTGCGCGAAGGCGGGCTTTACGCCGGACATCGCAATGGAGGCGACCGAGCCGCTCACCGCACTGGGTCTCGTCGCCGCCGGGCTCGGCATGACGATGGTGCAGCAGAGCCTGCGCCATCAGGCGCCCGCCGGCGTGGTGCTGCGCGAACTATCGTGGTTCAGTTTTCGCAGCGCGCTGTGGGCGGTATGGCATCGGGTCAATCTGCGGCCACTGGTCGAGCATTTCCGCACTGTGCTGCTGCAAACCGGCGCGCCGTCGCCCGGCATCGCAGCACGGGTACAGCAAGCCGACGCCGCCGCCGACACTGACACACCCGCATACCTCAACTGAAGCACCGCACGGCCATGCGTGTCGCGCCAGGTATTTCTGAAATCGGGCGTTCGATCGTGCAAAACCTCACGATTACCGGGACCTGACAATGCGGCATCGAGGATGCGCGCCGCTGCTAAAAGCCGGTCAGAGAGGAGTCTTCTTCATCGAAATCAAATGCTGATGCCGTCTGTGGTGGAGCGGCGCCAGCACCCGGTCAATCCACCCGCGTGAAGAGCAGGAGCCTATCGTGCTGGAAAATTCGTGGTCGGTCTGACTCGAGCCAAGGACGACACGGACCGCGCGACGGTCGCTTTCATGTTCGCCAATGCCGACCTCGCAAGCGAAACGGAGAAAGCAGCATTCCTGACCATCGGGAGCGGCGCCACGCGCGCCGAATTCATGGGTGACACCTGCCCCAGTCTCAGCTACTGAGGTTCCGATGACAACTCGCAGAATGTTCATTGCCGGCGCGGCCGGCCTCGCGTCATCGTGGGCGCTCGCGCCGCTCGCTGATACGCAAACCCACAAGACGCTGCGCTTCGGCGTCGGCCCGCTGCTGCCCACCACCGAGGATCGAAGTCGCCGGGGTTCCGGTGGCAACGCTGCGCCATCGCGCACGCCGCCAGCTCGCGGTGATCTTTCAGCGCTTCAATCTCGTGCAGCGAATCAGCGCGCTCGACAACATTCCGGCCGGCAGGCTGGCGCACATCGGCGCATGGCGCGGCGTCGTGCACCGCTTCGCGCAATCTCCTGAAAACAGTTCGCGCCAGTAAAACCAGACCGGTCGCAAGTGGACGTTGCCTTACCTTTCTCGACGCGTACCGCTTTGCAGATTGCCCTGCCGGTGCCGATGAAGCTAGACTCGCATCCTGAGAAGCGAGTCGACTCGACACGGCGCCACGCACTCAATGCGCCCTCTCATCATCGTTCCGGTTTGCGCGTCGCACGACTTTGCTGGTCGGCGTGTGTCGCGATGTGTGTCGCAAGCACAGTTCTTCCCGATGTCGTTTCGCTTACCGCTACACTGAAGAAAACCGCGCGTCCCAGGTCTCGACAATGAACGACACCCGCAGTCCCCCTCTTGCGCGACAGCAGCCGATCGCTGCGCGCATTGTCGCAATCGGCGCTTCCGCCGGGGCCTTGCATGCGCTTACCCGCTTTTTCGGCGCCGCGTCGAAGGTGCCGGCCGACACCGCTTTTGTGGTTGTGGTCCACCTGTCGCCGCATTCCGAAAGCCACCTGGCCGAACTGCTGTCGAACTCGACATCCATCGCCGTGTCAGCCATCGTCGACAACGCACCGATCGCAGGCGGAAACATCTATGTGATTCCGCCCAATGTCTCGGCGACCGTTGCGCACGGTGTATTCAAACTTGCGCCTGCGGTCGGTCGGCCCGACA
Source organism: Paraburkholderia jirisanensis (assembly GCF_054782355.1). Taxonomy (NCBI): domain Bacteria; kingdom Pseudomonadati; phylum Pseudomonadota; class Betaproteobacteria; order Burkholderiales; family Burkholderiaceae; genus Paraburkholderia; species Paraburkholderia jirisanensis. Next base: position 76,683 of record NZ_BAAGSQ010000004.1, read on the forward strand.
TCCCGATGCCGATCGACCGCCTGTTTGCATCACTGGCCGCCGACCAGCACGAACGGGCAATCGGCATCGTGCTCACCGGCGCCAATGCGGATGGCTCCGCGGGTCTGCGTGCGATCAAGGCCGAGGGTGGCATGGTGATGGCTCAGGACCCGGAGACGGCTGAGCACAGCACGATGCCCAGGCATGCGATCGCGACCGGCCTGGTCGACTACGTGCTGCCGGTCGAGAAAATGCCGGCGGCGCTGATCGATTACATCGATGGGACAAAGCGGGTGATGTTGCCCGAGCCCGATGCCGACGGGCATGCGGCCGATCTCGAGCCGGTGTTCAGAGCGCTTGCTGCGGCCGGCGCCGAGTTCAGGGGCTACAAGCGCGGTACGCTGGAGCGTCGTATCGCGCGTCGCATGGCGGTACACCGCGTAAGCAGCCTCGACGCCTACTGCGAAATACTGAAGAACGCGCTCGAAGAAGCGGAAGCGCTCAGTCTGGACATGATGATCGGGGTCACGGAATTCTTCCGCGACCCGCAAGCCTGGCAAGTGTTCGCGGAGCGCGTGCTGGCCAGTCTGCTTGCCGAACCCGAAGGCGACCAGCCGTTGCGCGTGTGGGTGCCGGGCTGCGCGACCGGCGAGGAAGCCTACTCGATGGCGATGCTGCTTACCGAGGAACTGGAAAAGCGCAAGCTGTCGCGCAAGTTCATGATCCTTGCGTCCGACGTCAATCGCGCTGCGCTCACGCGCGCCCGCGCCGGCATCTATGCGCCGGGCGTGGCGTTGCAGCTCGATACGAAACGCCTCGCGCGCTTCTTCCATGTCCACGAGGACGGATACCAGGTCCGCCAGGATCTGCGCGAGACGATTCTCTTCACGCTGCAGAATCTGATTGCCGACCCGCCCTTCTCGCGGGTCGACGTCATCAGCTGCCGGAATCTGCTGATTTACCTCGAACCGGAAGCCCAGCAGCGCGTCTTCGAGCTGTTTCATTTTTCGCTGAATCCGAAGCGGTATCTGTTTCTTGGCCGTTCGGAAAGCACCGATCCCGATTCCGTGCAGTTCGAAGAGGTATCCAAGGCCTGGCGCATCTACCAGCGCAGCCCGGTCGCCGCGTCGGGTTTCTCCGGCTACCGCTTTTCGGCGCGCACGATTCGCCGCGACGATTTCCAGCCGGCCAGCCGCGCGGGCGCCCGCAACAAGGGATACGCCGAGCTGGTGAATGCCACGCTGCTGGCCGAGCATCACGCGGCGTCCGTGCTGATCAGTCCGGCGCACCAGGTGTTCTACATGAGCGGTTCCGTCGATGAATATCTGGGGCAACCCGCGGGTGAGCCGTCCGGCAATATTCTCGACATGGCGCGCGAAGGCCTGCGGCTGAAGCTGCGCATCGCGCTGCGCCGGGCCACCGGGAACGGCCCCGCGTCGCCGGTCAGCGAAATCGTGTCGAACGGCGATGCGCCTGCCATCAAGATCACCGTGACGCGGCCGTTCGACACGCTGCATTCCGGCCGCGCACTACTAGTGATCTTTGCCCGCGTGCCGGTGATCGATCGTCCGGCCGCGCCCACGCCCACGGGTGTCGACTCGGACCTCTGGCATCTCGAGAGCGAACTGCGCACGACCCAGGCGGCGCTCGGCAGCACCATCGAGGAGCTGGAGGAAAGCAACAGCGACCTGCGGGTGTCGAACGAAGAAATCCTGTCGATGAACGAGGAGTTGCGTTCGGCCAACGAAGAACTCGAATCGTCGAAAGAAGAGCTGCAGGCGGTCAACGAACAGCTGAACCAGCTGAATTCGCAGCTCGAACTGAAAGTCGGCGAGATGGCAGCACTGACCGAAGACCTGACCAACCTGCTCGCCAGCACCGAGATCGCCACGCTGCTGCTCGACCAGCAGGCCCTCATCAAACGCTTTACACCGGGCGCGGGCAGGCTCTTCGGCCTTGCCCCTACCGATACCGGGCGTGTCATTGCCGACGTGCTGAATGGCGCGCTGGGCGATGTGCTGATGCCAGACGTGTCACAGGTGCTTTCCGGTGTGGCCGAACACGTGGAACGAGAAATCGAAACCGCTACCGGGCAGTGGTATGTGCGCCGCGTGTCGCCCTACGCGGTGGTTCGCGGCAGGCCGCCGGCCGGCGCCGTGCTCACCTGGACGGACATCACCCACGTGATACGGTCCGATGAGCGTGCCCGGCGTCTGGCTGCCATCGTGCAGGACTCGAACGATGCGATCACGGTATTCGACCGCACCGGCCGTTTCCTTGCGTGGAACGCGGCCGCGGTCGGCATGTATGGGTACAGCGAGGCGGAAGCGCTGCAGATGTCGGTCTCGGATCTGCTGCCGGCCGGTGCCAGGCAGGACCACCTCGATTTCATCCAGCAGGCATTGCGCAACGAAGCGTTGCATTCGTACGAAACGCAGCGCGTCGCCAAAGATGGACGCGTGGTCGATATCTGGCTCACGCTGTCGATGCTGCGCGACGATGCGGGAAACCTGACGGGCGTCACGTCGACCGAGCGCGACCTCACCGAGCGCAGCCTGAGCAATGTCTATCTTCGCGAACGGGCCGAGCAGCTTGCGCTGGCCGACCGGCGAAAAAACGAGTTTCTCGCGATGCTTGGCCACGAGCTACGCAATCCGCTCGCAGCGCTCGTGTCGGCGGCAGAGCTGCTCACCTCGGAGGCCACCGCGGAAGCGGGCAAGACCTGGGCTGCCGGGGTCATCGAACGGCAGGGCCAGGCCATGATGCACCTTGTCAACGACATGCTCGACATGACGCGCATCGCGAGCGGCAGTATCGAACTGAAGCGCCAGACGGTCGCGCTGAAGACGATCATTCATAGCGCCGTCGAGGTGTGTCAGCCGATCGTCGAGGAACGGCATCACAGCCTGTCCATCTCGCTGCCGGACGAACCGATCCTGCTGTACGCGGATCCGACCCGTCTGTCGCAGGTGATCGAAAACATCGTGATCAACGCGGCGAAATTTACGGCGCCGGGTGGCTCGATCAACATCGGCGCATCCGTCGTGGCGGATCGGCTGTCGCTCAGCATCAAGGACAATGGGCGCGGTATCGCGCCCGCAATGCTCGGGAACCTGTTCGACATGTTCGTCCAGGGGCCTGCGTCGGGTAGCCAGCGCAACAATGGGCTGGGTGTGGGACTGTCGGTGGTCAAGCGCCTGGTGGAGTTGCATGGCGGCGCGGTCAGGGCGATCAGCGACGGCATCAGCGGCAGCGAGTTCATCGTCGATCTGCCGGTCGATACGCCGCCTGTCGCCGGGAGCGGCAGCGATGCAACGGCACCGGCGGCGGCGCCTTCCGGGCGGATTCTGATCGTCGACGACAACACCGATGCGGCGCAAGCGCTCGCAATGCTGCTCACCATCAAGGGATACGAGGTCGAGACACGTGCCGACGGCATGTCGGGCATCGCTGCGATCGAGCGTTTCAGGCCGGGCATTGTGTTGCTCGATATCGGGTTGCCCGACGTCGACGGTTACGCGGTCGCGCGGCAACTGCGCGCGTCGGTTGACGGTCGCGACGTTACGCTGATCGCGGTCACCGGTTATGGACTGCCGTCGGACCGCATCCGCTCCGCCGAAGCAGGATTCGATCATCACCTGACCAAGCCGGTCAATGTCGAAGAGTTGGCCCGGTTAATCGATGCACGCACCTCCTCCCTGTCATAAGTTCAGTTTGCAAACGACGGCCGCACAGGAAAATGGGGCGGACCGTTCGACCGGTCGCCCCAATGCGCCCACGACGCGCTGTTCAGGCGTTCGTGTTGCCGACGCAGGCCCGGCTTACCAGTTAAAGTTCCTGAATGTCCTGAGCGACCAGATCATGTAGTTTTCGCGCCAGCGCGCGACCGACGCCGACTTGTCCGACTGGATCAGGTTAAGGCTGTCGCCGTGATAATGGACCAGAAGGAAATGGGTCGGCACGCTGTCGCGCACATCCCAGATCACGTCGTCTTGCTGCTTGCGCGGTTCGTCGCCGAACTCGAACAGGCGGCATTCGCCCTTCCTGTAATCGCCTTGCAGGCAGGCGCCCGTTTCGAAATTGATGAGAATGTGCGGATGCTTGATCTCGCCGTAGGGTGTCGACCACGGCAACAGATACCAGAACTGTCCCAGGTAGGCCTCCTCCCCATCCTTTTTCGGATTGGCATCGACCATTTCGATCCGCGTTTTGTCGCTGCGGTCCGACGCAATCGCCAGCCCGGCACCGTCGTTATTCTTGATGATGTGCAGTGTGGTGTTGGTTTCCTCGGTCCAGCGGGTAACCAGCGTGCGGGTTTCCTTTTCGGTCACCACGAAGCGCGCCGACACGCTGATGCTCGGACAGATGTTGTCCTGGTCCGGCGTGCCGAAGCCGGCCACCACGAAATCGGTAGGCTGTGACGTCAGTCGCTTGCCTGCCAGCACGTAGGTGAGGCCCGCAATGCGGCAGGGCTGCATGTGCGACACCAGCTTTTTCCAGCGTTTGAGCGTCAGCGTGTCTGCACCGTGCGTGCACAACTGGTCGTACATCGCTTGCGACGGGTAGTAGCGCGCATCGCGCGGCCAGCGCTCGGTGGCGAGCAGCACCACGTCCTGTTGCGCGTTGGCATCGGCCAGCATCTGGGTGGCCTGCCGCCAGAAGGCCGCAAACGCGTCCGCGCCTTCGTTGCGGCCAGGCGCATGCAGCCACGTATCCACGCGCTTATGCCGGTCGTTGGCGACGATCACAATATGCAGCGCGGGTTTGCCGTGAGCGTGGAGTTGTGCCCCGTGATCCGCTGCCTTGCGCGACGCGCCGTCCGTCAACGCGATGTACGAGGTCTGCCAATCGGCTTCGATCGTCACTTCGTATTGCTGATACCACTTGCGCGCTTTTTTCAACGCCTCTTTTTGCTTTTCGAGGCCGCTGGGCACGAATTCATAAATGGGCTTCAGCACGATATCGACGACACGCGGTGCCTTCGGCAAGCTGGCGCGCCACTGCTCGAACTCCGCGTTGCAGTTGCGCGGCTGGCTCAGGTTGAAACTGAACGACGCCTTGCCGCCGGCGGTTTTGATCGTGACGTTCTGCTTTTGCGCTTCTTTCTTCTGTTCCTCGGAAATCGACGTCGACGCGCTGCCGCTGACGAATGTACCGTACGACGCCTTGACCGTGGCGCTCAGGTCGGTTGTGGTGTGCGTCGAATTTTTTTCGACCACGATCGAGTACGTCAGACTTCCGCCCATGGCAACCCGCGTGACCACGTCGGCGCCGTATTTGGTGAAGAAGTCGACGAACTCGCCGATATTGCCGTAGTCGTCCTGCAATTCCGGCAGCCGCTTGACATCTGCGACGAATTCTTCGCAGAGGTTCTTTTCCACATTCTTGATTTCGAGCATCCACAGTTGCTCGGCGTAGCTATAAACCGCCGCGAATTTCTCATTGAGGATATCGACGCTCTGATCGAAGGTGCCCTCGAAACCCGCCGAAAATGCGCCATAGCTGCCGGATGCATTGGCTTTCAGGCTGCTCTTCGCGTGGTATTCGGCGCTCGACTGGAAAGTATGGGTCTGGGTGTAGGTTTGGGTCGCATTCGAGAACTCGACGTTCTCGCCTACTTCGTAATCGGTCGCGTCGATCTTCATCGAGCGAGGCTTGCTGGTGGCATCGAGCACGTGGTTGCTGGTGATCCCGGCCCGGGTCCAGTCGAGTTGCCTGAGTCCGCAACCCAGCACATGAATGCCGTCCAGCACGTTGAGACCCGGCGAGGTTTGCGACGCGGCGGGAGCGCGATCGTTCATAACACTTCTCCTGAATAAGACGACGACAAGACGAGATGGCCCGCACGCCTCATTAAAGAAAGGCGTGTACGGGAATGCAAAACCCACGTGGCGCGATCAGCCTGCAATCGCGTTCCTTTCGGGCTGGGAACGGTTAAACGCGGGTTAAAGTCGGGTCAGGCGCTGGTCAGGCGCACGCGTAGTGCCGTTTTAAAGCGTGGCTTTGCGGTTTATGCGTGGCATGGTGGATTCCCCGTTTCAATGTCATTTGAAACGAGTATATTCAGAGGAATGCGCGTTAATCTGTAGCACAAACGCGCTACATGGGCGGCGGCTTTGCGTCCTTTACCATTCGCCACCATGCAAACCGATCGCTCCGATTGTTCGGGTTCCGAGCCAGCCGCCATCCATGTGATGATCGTCGAGGACGACCTCGCGTTTTGCGACGACCTGCGCCGCATCATCGAGGCCGCGCCCGATATGCGGCTGACGGGTATCGCCGGCACGCTGGCCGATGGCCTCGCGCTGCTGCAACGCCAGCCCGCCGATGTGCTGCTGGTCGACCTGGGCTTGCCGGACGGCTCCGGCATCGACATCATCAGCGCGGCCGCGCTGCGCTGGCCGAGTTGCAGCATCATGGTCAGCACCAACTTTGGCGACGAAACCCATGTGATGCGCTCGATCGAGGCGGGGGCTGCCGGCTATCTGCTCAAGGACAGTTCTCCAGCGCGAATCGCCGATGAAATCCGCAGCCTTGCGAGCGGCGGCAGCCCGATCAGCCCGATCATCGCGCGGCAGATCCTGACGCGCTTCCAGCGCGACAGCCACAGCCCCGCACAGCGCGCCGTCACGCTGCCCGCGCCACCTCCATCGCCGTCGCCGCCGTCGCCGCTGTCGACCCGCGAGACCGAGGTGCTGGAGTTCATTACCAAGGGCTTCACGACACAGGAAATCGCCAAGCTGATGGATCTGTCGCACTTCACGGTACGAAGCTTCGTGCGGCGCATATACAGCAAACTGAAAGTCACATCGAAAGCGGAAGCGATTTATGAGGCGAGAACACTCGGGCTGCTGCGCGACTAGCGCACTTTCCGCTATGCATCGGCGGTCGGGCGTTGGCGTGGCCGGCTGCGCGAGGACGCGAAGGTGAGAGATCGCCGCGTCTGGTTTGCAGCTTTGTTGCTGGCTGTTTCGGTCGCCTTGCTGGTCGGCGCGGGCATGTGGTACACGTCCGGTTACGGTTCAGAGCCGTCCGCGGCGAGCGCGCATCTTGTGCACGCGCAGTGGCAGGTCACGCAAAGCACCGGCATGAGCGCGCCTGCGCCGACCGTAGAGAGTCGCGCGCTGCCGCAGGCATGGCAGCCCACCACGTTGCCGCATGCGTTGTTGCCGACCGCGCAAGCGCGCGCGAATGCGGCAGACTTGCCGGTGAACACGATCGGCAGCGTGACGTGGATCAGGGTGCCGGTGCAGTTGCCGGTGGCTCTCCATGCCGGGCCATTGATGCTGTACGCGAGCCGCATCAAGACCGACGGCACGATCGCGATCTACGCCGACGGCCGTCTGGTCTATCGCGCGCAGCAGCAAGGGCCGCTGTGGGACAGCCTGTTCACGCCGCTGTGGGTCGAACTGGAGCGCCGCGACGGCGCGCCGCCGCTGCACGAGATCCTGATTCGACTCGAGCATACGCCGGCGACCGACGTAGTCTTGACGTCGCTATGGCTAGGCACCGCGGACGTACTGCAGGCGCGCTATTACATGCGCCGCTGGCTGCAGCGCGAATTGCCGGCGACGCTGAGCACCGCGTTTTTGCTGGTGGGTACGTTCGCGTTGTTCGTGTGGTTCCGGCGCCGGCACGAGACCGGCTATCTGCTGTTCTTCAATCTCGCGGCCACCTCGTTTGTCGCGCATCTGCACTACTACGTCAGCCTGCCGGTCAGCAACGACTGGTTTGCGTGGCTGACGATCAATGGCCTGTTCTGGCTGATCGTGGTCGTGCATTTCTTCCTGTGCCAGATGCACGGGCGCTCGCTCAGATGGCTGACGTGGTCCGTGGTCGGCGTGACCGCGACGATCACGGTATTGACGCTGCCTGGCGTAGCGGTATTGCCGGTGCTGCCGAATACACCGGTAATCGTGCCGCTGATTTACGCCGTCGGGATCGTCATGGCGACGGTGGTCGGCGGCGTGGGCATCGTGGCCGCCTGGCGCTACTCGTGGGAGGCGCGGCTGGTCGCCGCGGGGGTGGGCGTCTGCACCTTGCTGGGCGTGTCCGACTGGCTGATGTACAACAATGTGGTCAGCGGCCAGGGCTGGTTTCTCGGTGCATACATGAATGCGGTCACGTTCGGCATGTTTGGCTTGCTGATCTATCGGCGTTATGTGAATGCGATTGTCGAGGTCGAACAGCTCAACCTCAGTCTCGCGCAACAGCTGCAGGAGCGTGAAGCCGAGCTCGAGGAAAGCCACCGGCTGCTGCGCGAGGCCGAGCGGCGCCGCACCATCAGCGACGAACGCCGGCGCCTGATGCAGGACATGCACGATGGCCTGGGCTCATCGCTGATCAGCGCGATCCGTTCGGTCGAGCGCGGCGATAGCAGCGGCTCCAGGGTTTCCGGCATCCTGAAGAGCTGCCTGGACGATCTGAAACTGACGATCGATTCGATGGAACCGGTCGAGGCCGACTTGCTGCTGTTGCTGGCCACCTTGCGTTTCCGGCTGGAGCCGCGGCTGGAGGGCTCGGGCACGGCGTTGCGCTGGGACGTGCAAAAGCTGCCCACGCTGAGCTGGCTGGACCCGTCGAGCGCGCTGCACATCCTGCGCATCGTCCAGGAGAGCATCGCCAATATTCTGGCTCACACCCGTGCCAGCGAGATACGGGTCAGCACCGCGGCCGATACGGACGGCGTGCAGGTGATCGTCGAAGACAACGGCCAGGGTTTCGATGTCGAGCGTGCGTTGAGCGCAGGCAAAGGGCATGGCTTGCACAACCAGCAGCGCCGTGCGCGCGCCATCGACGGCACGGTGACATGGGTGGCGCACGCGCATGGCACCCGTTTTACGCTGTGGCTGCCGTTGGAGCGCAATGGCGAAGTGGGCGCGATCGATGTCGGCTCGGGCCGCAGTGAGGCGACGTAAATGAGCGGCCTACCCCAGCGACACAGGCCTGCGGCATTAGCACGCTAATGATCCACCGCGCGATCGATCAGCTGGGCGATCAGCGCCTTGGTCGCCGCTGTCAGGTTTTCACCGCGTTTCGTGCCGATGCAAACCTGCCGCAGCGCCCACGGCTCATCCAGCGGCACGATGCTCACCTTGTCGAAATCCTCTTTGGCCAGCATGCTTTCCGGCTGGATCGTCACGCCGAGATTCGCCTTGACGAGCGCACGCGCCGCTTCCATCGTGTTCACGCCGTATTTCATCTGCAGCTCGCGGCCGAGCGCCGCGGCGGCGTTGCGTAACTGCGTCATGATCGACGTGGCCGGCGAAAATCCGACCACGCTCTGTTCCAGCAAATCCCGGGTCGTCGCGCTTGCCCGCTCGCCCAGCGGGTGTCCGTGCGGCACGACCACCACCAGACGGTCGGCGCGGTATTGAACGATGTCGAGTTTTTCGCTGTCGACGTCGTCGGTGTCGTAGAACACCGCAACATCGGCGCTCCCCGATACCACGGCATTCACCACGTTGACGTTCGCATCTTCCTGCAACTCGATTTCGACTAACGGGAAGTCTCGCGCGAACCCGGCAATCTCCCGCGCAAGAAAATGGACGATGATCGTGCTGGTCGCGCAAAGACCGATACGGCCGCGCACACCCTCGGTAAACTCGGTCAGCTCGCGGCGCATCACGTCGAGATTCGCGAACAGCAGACGCAGGTGCCGCGCGAGGACTTCGCCCGCAGCGCTCGTTACCATGCCGTTCGGGAAGCGGTCGAATAACTGCGTGCCGGCCACTTCCTCGAGATCCTGAATCCGTCGGGTCGCCGCAGACGGCGTGATGTTCTCCCGCAGCGCAGCACGGCGGATCTGCTGTTCCTCTACCACGGTCAGAAACAGCCTCAACGTGAACAGGTCGATGCGTCTCGTCAGGGTATGGACGCTGAGTCCGGTCATGGTGTCTCCTTGTGCAACGTCTCGCGCCACCGTTGATAAAAGATCAACGACAGATTCGAAAAACAGCAATCGCCTTTTGTCGGGCCAGTTCGTACTATAGCGAAGCAGATATGTGGCACACAGCACACCTTGGTCCATCGGCCGTCAATCGGCCGGCGCTCGCGTTTCGACGAACCGGCACCGGCACTGGAACCAGAGCCGGAACTCACCCGAAAGGTCATGAACAATTCTTCCTCACAGTCCCGTGCAATCGGGCCGCTGCCTTACGTGGTGGCCGCCACCTTTTTCATGGAGTATCTCGACACCACGGTGATCGCGACTGCGCTGCCGCAGATGGCGCACTCGTTCGGCGCGAGCCTCAATTCGCTCAGCCTCGGCATGAGCGCTTACATGATCGCACTGGCGATTTTCATTCCGGCGAGCGGCTGGGTTGCCGATCGGTTCGGATCGCGCAGCGTGTATTTCGCCGCGATCGTCACGTTTACCGTTGCTTCGCTGCTGTGCGCGATGTCGCACAACGTGGCGGAGTTTACCGCCGCACGGGTGCTGCAGGGTCTCGGCGGCGCGTTGATGGTGCCGGTCGGACGCCTGATCGTCGTGCGCACCACCGACAAGCAGCACCTGATGAAGGCCATCAACACGATCACCTGGCCCGGCGTGGTTGCGCCGCTGATCGGGCCGCCGCTCGGCGGCTTCATTACCACGTACGCATCGTGGCGCTGGATCTTTCTGCTCAATCTGCCGGTGTGCGTCGCCGCGCTGGTCGCCGTGCTGAAATGGGTACCCAATCTGCGCAGTGCCGAACGACGCCCGTTCGATATCGTCGGCCTCGCGCTGAGCGGCCTCGCGTTGACGTCGATCGTGTATGGCGCGGATGAGGCCAGCCAGCCCGGCACGAACCCGCTGATGGGTGTCGGCATCATCGTGGCAGGCCTGCTGGTCGGATGCATTGCGTTTTATCACGCGCGTCACCGGCGGCATCCGCTGATCGACGTGAGCACGCTCGCGATTCCGACGTTTTCGGTGACGGTCGTCACCGGCACGCTGACGCGTATCGCCGTCGGCGCGGTGCCGTATCTGCTGCCGCTGATGTTCCAGATCGGCTTCGGCTTGTCGGCGTTCAAATCGGGGCTGTTGCTGATCGTCAGCGCCGCCGGCAATCTCGGCATGAAGACGCTGATCACGCCCACCTTGCGGCGCTACGGCTTCAGGCGCGTCGCGATAGTCGATTGCCTGGCAGGCGGCGTTTTCATCATCGCGTGCGGACTGCTGACGCCCGAATCTTCGCTGGTGTGGATTCTGTTCGTCGTGCTGGTCTATGGGGTCACGCGCTCGATGCAATTTTCCCTGCTGGCCATCCTCGCCTATGCCGACGTCCCGCCCGAGCAGACGAGTGCGGCCAATACGCTGTGGAACGTCGCGTACCAACTGGGCATTGGGCTCGGCATTGCATTTGGCGCGCTGGCCTTGCGCGCGGCATCGGCGATCAACCACCACGACGCTGCGGGCGCACAAGGCTTCACGCTCCACGATTTCCGCTTTGCGTTTCTGTGCACCGGCGTTCTGATGCTCGCGTCGACCTACGGATATACGAGGCTCGCGCGCGACGCCGGGCACCGCGTGAGCGGCACGCCGGCGACCAAACCGTAACCGGCCGCGGGCAAGAACCGTCATACCGTGTCGGTCGACTGCTGGGCGACGCGAAACGACGAAAAGTGTTCGCGTAGCGCGCCCTCGGCCCGCGCTCTCGCGTCGGCGATCGCATCCGCTCCTGCACCGGTTCCCTCAACGGAGACGAACGTGAGATCGCGAAGACCGATCATGCCGAGAATCGTTTTCAGATAGGGCGTCAGAAAATCCGGCTGGTGTGCGTGCTCGCCCGAAAAGCGCCCGCCCGACGACACCGCGATAAAGACCGGACGGTCGCGCAGCATCCCGACCTTGCCATGCTTCGTCAGACTGAAGGTGCGCCGCGCGCGCACCACATGGTCGATCCACGCCTTTAGCGCAGACGGTATGCTCAGGTTATGCATCGGCGTGCCGATAACGATCACGTCGGAACGTTCCAGTTCGGCAATCAGTTCATCGGACCGGGCGATCGATCCCAGTTGCGTGACTTCCGCATCGGCCGATTGTTGCGCTTCGGCATAATTCGCATCGATGTGTGCAAGCGTTGCGCCGCCGATCACCCGCCTGACCAGCAGCGCGTCCGGCTCGCGCTCCAGCAGACGTTCGATGATCCGCAGAGACAGCCTGTGACTCTCGGACGCGTGCCCGCGAGGGCTGCAGCTAACATGCAGGATTTCCATGATCTCCGGCTCCTGATTTTCTCTAAGGACAGTTCGAGCCACTACTCTATGAGTGCGATGGCCTAACAAAAAGAGCCATGAACGTTGTTTGATGCCAGGCCATGAATGGAGCACCGCGCCGGATTGCGACATCGCGCCGGTCCGGGTCATCATGGCGTGTCTGCCAACCCGCAACCTCGAGTCACACACGCCCATGGCCAAAGCGCAAACAGGCAGCATCTCGCCGCTCGATCCCGCCGCAACCGGGCCGCTCTATCGTCAGGTCTACGACCGGATTCGCACGGCCATCGTCAACGGCATGCTGAAGCCCGGCGACCGGATCCCGTCGGCACGCGCGTTGACGAGCGAACTGGGACTGGCACGCGGTACCGTCGATGCAGCCTATTCACTGCTGGCCGCCGAGGGCTACATCGTCGCGCGCGGCCAGGCAGGGACGATCGTGACGCCGGATCTCAAGCCGCGCGCGCCGGTCATCGGCATGCCGCAGCGTTCGGGCGAGGCGCCGCCGGTGCCCAGTTTTCGACCCGATTCGATCTTGCCGTTCCAGATGGGCTTGCCCGCTCTCGATGCCTTCCCCCGAAAGATCTGGGCACGTCTTGGCGCGCGCAGCGTGCGGGCGATGCAGGCAGCCAATATGGTTCATCCGCCGGTATATGGTCTGCAGGCGTTGCGCACGGAGATCGCAACCTATCTGCAGGTGTCGCGCGGGATCGCCTGCTCTCCTTCGCAGGTGTTCGTGACGTCCGGATACCGTCACTCGATCGCGTTGATCGCACACGCATTGCTGAAAGACGGAGATCGCGTCTGGCGCGAAAATCCCGGCTATCCGCCGACCCGGGAATTGCTCGAGAGCCTGAACCTCACCGCCGTTCCGGTCCCCGTCGACCACGAAGGCATGCGGGTATCCGAAGGCGTCAAACTGGCGCCGCGGGCGCGCGCCGCGGTGGTCACGCCCGGACATCAGAGCCCGCTTTGCGTGTCGCTGTCGTTGCCACGGCGCCTCGAACTGCTCGACTGGGCCACGCGCAACAACGCATGGATCGTCGAGGATGACTACGACGGCGAATACCGCTACGTCAGCCGTCCTTTACCTGCCTTGAAGAGCCTCGATCGCGACGGTCGGGTGATTTATGCGGGCACCTTCAGCAAGGTGCTGCTGCCGAGCCTGCGGCTTGCGTACCTCGTAGTGCCGCAAACGCAGATCGAGCGATTCGGACAGGTGATCGAGGTCCTTGCCGGAGGGAGCCCCGAGTTGACGCAGGCGATGGTGACGTCGTTTATCACCGAAGGCCACTTTGCACGTCATATCCAGCGGATGCGCGCGCTCTATGCCGAGCGGCGCGCCGCAACCATCGCCGGACTCGAAAGCGTGCTCGGAAAGCACCTGCGCATCGACCTCCAGCCGGGCGGCATGCACCTGATCCTGCGCCTGCAAGGCCGGCGCTCGGACCGCCGCCTGGTGGCACGGATGCGCGAAGACGGCCTGTATGCCGAAGCGTTATCGGATTGGACCACCGGCAACGCGAGCCCGCCGGCCTTGCTGGTTGGCTTCACCAACATCGACAGCCAGCACAGCGCGGAGAAATTCGCCAAACGCATGCTGAAGCTGATCTGAGCGCCCCACCCGTTTCACGCATCGCGAAACATGGCCTGCAATGGATGCCTGTTCTTGGCTCTTTCTGAACCGGCCAGCATGCAACACGATGGAGTCTCTCAACCAACCAGCATAGGGATTCATCGTGAGCGATCGCATCAACTACAGCAAGGCATCACCCGAAGGTTACAAGGCGCTGGCAGCGGTACACGCCACGCTTCAGAAGTGCGGGCTTTCACCGGAACTGGTCGACCTCGTCTACCTGCGCGTGTCGCAAATCAACGGCTGCGCATTCTGCATCGATATGCACACGCGCGATCTGTTGAAACGCGGCGTCTCGTCGGAAAAGCTCACGCTGCTGCCGGTCTGGCGTGAAGCAGGCGGCTGGTTCGACACGCGTGAGCGAGTCGCGTTCGGCTGGGCGGAAACCGTCACGCGCGTGGCCGATACGCATGTTCCCGACGCCGACTATCAGGCCGCTGCCGCCGAATTCAACGAGAAGGAACTCGCCGACCTCACCTACGCAATCGGCTTGATGAATGCGTTCAACCGGCTGGGCATCGCGTTCCGTACGCCGCCCACCGCGGCCAACGCCTGATCCTTCCATCTCGCCACGGAGTTGTCACTGATGTCATGGGCACTACTTGGACTCGCCGGTATTCTGGAAATCGCCTTTGCTTTTGCGATGAAGGCTTCAGACGGTTTCACGCGACTGGCACCCGCATTGCTGACGATCGCCACCGGCTTGTCGAGTGTGGCCCTGCTATCGCTGGCGCTGCGCAGCTTGCCGGTGGGGACCGGCTACGCCGTGTGGACCGGTATCGGTGCGGCGGGCACCGCGATTCTCGGTATGGCGCTGCTGGGCGACTCGGTCGCGCCGCTGAGAATACTGTGCATTGCACTGATTCTCGGCGGCGTGATTGGACTCAAGCTGGTCTCGCCAGCCTGACGCCTGCGACTGCGGCCACTCAATGCAACGCAACGCGGCCGCGCCTGCCACCTTATTTGCGGTGCCCCGCCGCCATTTGCGCAACCAGCGTAGCGAACGGCATATCGAGCGCGGCGTACACGTCGCCGGCTTTCGGGTCGGCGTTATCGCCCATGATTTCGACCATGCTGGTGGCGTAGTCCGTCACCTCGATGCCCAACGTGCCGAGGCGAGCGATGCCGGCTTCGCGCTTGTGGTGGCTGAAGGTGCCGCACGCATCGATCGCGACGATCGGCTGGAAGCCTTCTGCGCGGCACGAAATGGCCGGCAGCGATGCGCAAACTTCGAAAGAGAGGCCCGCGATCACCAGATGGTCACGCCCGGTCGCCTTGACCTTCTCGACGAAACGGGGTTCGTCCCACGCGTTGACCGTCGAGCGGTCGAGAATCTCCGTGTTGCCGAGCACCGCCTTCAGCTCGGGGATGGTTTCCCCCCACATGCTGTCGCGCGCCGTGGTCACCGCGACGATCGGCAGCCCCAACACCTGCGCAGCTCTCGCCAGCCCGACCACGTTGTGCTTGAGCTCAGCCAGATCGATATCGCGCACTCCCGAGAACAACCCCACCTGATGGTCGATCAGAAGCACGGCCGTGTTGTTCCGGGTCATCTTCGTGCGCTGCGTGTTCGTCATTTGCCTCTCCATTTACGTGAGCTGGAGCGTGCATGCTAATGCGGAACGGATGCGCAGATCGGCAAAAACGCCTGGACAAAGCGTCCATGCCGTTGGACCACCGTGCACGTCGATGCGCGGTCATTCCATCGCGACAACGCCAGGCATTTCCTCGACCAGAAAGTCGAGCAGCGCGCGCACCGAAGGCAACTGGTTCTGACCATACGGCACCAGCGCGGTCAGCCTCGCGTCGCCGCACGTCCATTCAGGGAGCACTCGCATCAGACGGCCTTTTTGCACTTCCGCCTTGCAGATGTAGGCCGGCAATGCGGCGATGCCAAGCCCGCCTGCGGCCGCCTCTCTTAGCGTCAACATGCAATCGGACATGATGATGGGCTCCACGCGCATCGAATGAACCGTGTCACCGCGTCGAAGTATCCATTCGCAGGGAACGCCGTCGCGCGCCACGAACAGCGACGGATAGCCCGCCAGGTCCTCAGGCTGCTGCGGTACTTCTTTTCCGTCGAAGAATCCGGGATGGCTGAACAGCATCCATGGCGTTTGCGCCAACGGACGCTGGATCAACGTCGAATCCTGCAAAGGCAGCGTGTGGCCGCGTATCGCGATGTCATAGCCGTCTGCGACGACATCCACCTCGGCATCCGAGGTGCGCTGCATGATCCGCACGTCCGGATAGCGCGCGCAGAATTTCGGCAGCAGGCCGTGCAGCGCAAATTGCGACGTCGCAATCGCCGTGGAGATACGCAGCAGTCCGCTTGGCGCAACCATGCGCTGGCGCACCGCGGCTTCCGCAGCAAGCGCCTGCTGCAGCATCGATCGTGCGTGAGCATGGAATTCCGCGCCGATCTCCGTCACGGCGAACTGTCGCGAGGTCCGGTTGATCAGTCGTACGCCGAGTTGCGCTTCGAGCTGGTTCACACGATAGCTGATGGTCGATTTCGGCAAGGCAAGCGCCCGGGCTGCAGCGGTGATGCCTTTGTGGTCGACCACCTGCACAAAGTAATACATGTCGTTGAGATCCAGCATGGCAAATCCAGGGTTCACGCCGCGCTGTGCTGCGGCCTCAGTGAGAGAAATCGTCGGGCAGGTTGGGTCGCGGTGGTCCGGCGATCTTCCAACCTGTTGAATGCAGCGTCCCGCAAACGCATGCTGTTCCGTGTGATGAACAGGCTAAGCTTTGAGCATCTTCCGTCATGGTCGGCAATGTCCGCGCTCCTAACGATGCCCGAACCCGATAGTCTATCCGTCGAAGTCATTCCGATCTCCGGTGCCGACCGCGACGCGCTGCCCGAGCTTCATCAGAGCTTCACGCGCTTTTGGTCCGGGCCGCTCGTCAAGGCTGCTCCGCGTGTCGGATACGACGCGTTCTTCGCCGCGACCGCGCCGTTGCCCAATGTGTCGCTGCATCCGTCCACCGACCCTGCCGTGCCCGGTTGGGTCTGCGTGCCCGACGAGCGGATCGACGATCAGGCGCTGCTCTATCTGCACGGCGGCGCTTATGTGATGGGTACCGCGCCCGCGTATCGCGGTTTCGTCAGTCAGATCGCGTCGCGTGCACGGCGCACCACCTTCATCCTCGAATACCCGCTGGCGCCGGAAACCGCCTTGCCGGTGGCAATCGATGTCGCCACTGCGGCAGCGCGGCGACTGCGTGAGACGTTCGCGAAAATCGGCGTCGTCGGCGACTCGGCGGGCGGCGGATTGACGCTGGCAACCCTGGCGAAATTCGACCAGGCTTGCGCCGCGGTCGTGTTTTCACCGTGGACCGACCTGACGCTCAGCGGCGACAGTATTCGCGATCGCGCCGCGCGCGACGTCCTTCTCGACGCCAGCAATCTGCGCGATGCCGCGCGTGGATATATTGGACCTGCGCCGGCACACGACCCACGGGCATCTCCGTTACTCGCCATCCCGGAACGCCTCCCTCCACTTCTGATCCAGGTCGGTTCAGAAGAAATCCTGTATGACGACGCATTGCGATACGCACAACGCGCACATGCACTTGGCCATAACGTGCAGTTGCAGGAATGGACGGGTATGCAGCATGTTTTCCAGCAGAGCGTCGAGCAGCTGGAGGCTGCACGACACGCGCTGGACAACGCCGCTGCATTCCTGCACACCCGCATGGGCCGCTGAATGCGTAGCGCGTCGCGCCCCGCATCTACACAATAAAGAAACGCTGGCGACACAGAAATGCCTGTGAGGCTCAAATCGATGCTCGTCCGGCTCATTCGTATCCGGCCAACCGCAACGCGATATAGGTTCGCTATGGCCGGGCGTCCGCCAATGGGTTGTAGGCAAGGTTCCACAAACATGGCTTGTCTTTGGCAATCAGCCGGATAAGCTCGGAGCTTCCCATCAAAGAGATGGACTGCGAGTCGTGTGGAATGGATTTCAAAGAAGAACGTTGGGTCTATGTCGTTGACGATGATGAAGGCATAAGGCTCGCGCTAGGCAGCCTCTTGAAGTCGGTCGGCTTGTGGGTGGCGACGTTCGACAGTACGCAGGCATTTCTGGAGGCCAACCGGCCTGAAGTCCCGAGTTGCCTGTTGCTCGACGTTCGCCTGAAAGGCGAAAGCGGGCTGGCATTCCAGCGGCGCGCGCAGGCGTGGAACATGCAGATTCCGATCGTCATTGTGACCGGCCATGCGGACGTTCCGATGACAATCACCGCCATGAAGGCTGGCGCGAGCGACTTCCTGACCAAGCCGGTTCGCGAGCAGGATCTGCTGGATGCCGTTCACCACGCATTGACCGCGGATGCGAAGCGCCTGCAGCACTTGAAGCGAAGCCGCGAATTCCGCGATCGCTACGAGTCGTTGACGCCCCGTGAGAAAGAAATCCTGTTGTGCGTGATAGCGGGGCAACTCAACAAGCAGATCGCCGGCCAGTTGAACCTGAGCGAAGTGACGGTGAAGATTCATCGTAGCGCGGCGATGCGCAAGCTCGGGATCAAATCGCTGGTGGACCTGGTGCGCGAAGCGCAGGGGCTTAGATTGTTGCCGGGGTATGCCTGAACACAGCGAATGCCGCTTGCCATTCTCAGGCGCCGCTGATTTTGATCCTTGACGTGCGAACCCGACGCAGCCCGCGCCGATGTGCGCAACCGGCGATAAGGCTATGATCCGGAGCAACGCAATCCGCTCACTGATCCCCGGCCCGCCATGACCACTGCTCCGTTACGAAAGCCTGTCTCACCGTACCTTCGGTTAACCATTGCGGCGAGCCTCGCATGCGCCGTGCTATCCGGCCTGCCTGCGGCGGCGTCTGCGGCGGCCGCCCATGCGACGGGCCCGGTCTCCCTTGCGGCGGCGATTGCCGGCCCACAGCGCAGCGACGCCGAGCGCATGCGCGACGCGTATCGGCACCCCGAACAGACACTGCGCTTTTTCGGCCTGACCGACCGGCAGACCGTGATCGAAATCGCACCCGGCGGGGGCTGGTACACAGAAATCCTCGCGCCTTATCTGCGCACGAACGGCAAGCTTTACGAAGCCCCGTACGTGAGCCCCGATGCACAGGACGCCGACCGCGAAGCACCCTACCTCGCGCGTTACCGGCAGAAACTGGCGAAAGACCCGGACAACTACGGGCGTGTGGTGGTCGGTTCGCTGGATGCGGGGCAACTGAACGGCGTAGGCACGCCCGGCAGCGCCGACATGGTGCTGACCTTCCGCAACATCCATAACTGGATCAAGGATGGCTATCTCGATGCCAACCTGCGCGCGTTCTACGCGGCGCTCAAGCCGGGCGGCGTGCTAGGTGTCGAGGAGCATCGCGCGAAACCCGCCACCACGCTGCAGGAAACCATCGATTCCGGCTACGTGACCGAGGACTACGTGATCGAACACGCGCGCGCCGCCGGTTTCGAACTGGCCGGCCGCAGCGAAATCAACAGCAACCCGCGCGACACGAAGGACTACGCGAAGGGCGTGTGGGCGCTGCCGCCTACTTACGCGGACGGCGACAAGGACAAAGCCCGTTACACCGCGATCGGCGAATCCGACCGGATGACCTTGCGCTTCGTGAAGCCCACCACCGCTGCGCATTGAATCCGAATCCGGCGCCGCCCGTCCCGGCGGCTGCCGGTTCACCGGTCTGACAACGGCGACCTGCTCGCAAACGACTGACGCGCGCGATCGACGAACTCGTTGAAACTGGTGGAGGTACGCACGATGCCGTCCAATGCGCTTCTGGCTTCGTCGAGATTGGGCGGATTGGCCGACAGCCAGCGTGTCGCCGCCTGCGCATAGATAATCGTCGCGGCGATGCGCTGTTTCATCTCGTGCGACATCAACGCAGTGACCTGTTCGAGATCGACCATCCGGTTCGCCTGCGCGAGATATCGTTCGATCTCGCCATCGTCGTATTTGCTTTCGGGTATTGTCGCGCCGGTTTTCATGCTCGTCGCCTTTACACGTTAGAAGTTAAGTTTGACAGCGTGGACGAAGTCTAGCGCAGAAGCATTTGCCGGGATAATCGCTATCTGAATCATACAATTGCTTATTCGTACAACTTCCAGCTAAATCGCTTTTCTGTTTCGGGGAGAGATTTTGTCGTTTTTGCCGGATGTGAACGTTATTGTTATTAACGCACGGCGTGGCGTTGCTAATGAAAAGCGGATGTTTCCCATTGTGTGCGCAGCACGGGAAACCGGCCAGATCCAGACGCATGAACAGACCGAAAACGTGGTTTGCCGGGGACGCGCTCACCGAGGCTTCGCGTGAGCGCGGATGCGTTGGCAGGTCGCTGCGCAGTGCCCCGTTACGGCTGTTCGCACACCCGTGCCAGCGCACGGTCCATCGCCGTTGCGTACAGCGCGCCCAACGCATGGCGCGCCGCGTACAGCTGCGTCGCGCGTGCGAGTTGCGCGCTGCAATCCGGTTGTGCGCGCAATGTCCCGGTCTCGGCCAACGCGTCGATAAAGCCCCGTTGCAGACGGTCGAGTTCCGGCCGGATGTCTCGCGTGAGATCGACCCGCTTGTCGTCGGGCGCACGGCCCGCCCGGCGCCATTGCGCAAGCAAGCCGTATTGCACCAGCTTGTTCGCTTCGATCTGATCGGCGAAGAAGTGAGTGGCAAGCAGCGGCGGCACACCACGCGCACGCGCGTCGTCGACGGCCGCCTGGATGACCTGCGCCTCGCGCGGCAAATCTTCTACCGGCTTTTGCGAATCCCACTTTGACAGCGCGACTTGCCGCGCGATATGTAGACGCGCCACCGTCATATCGAGCAGCGGCAGAAAAGCGGCATCGCCCGGTTGCGCACTCCATGATGGCGGTGCGGCAAACAATAACGCGGCCGCGAGTGGACTGATAATAAAGCGTGATTTTTCAAAGCAGAACTTCAGCATCGGCTCAATCCTTTCATGTGTAGAAGCGATCGTCATATACTCGACAGTCGCTGGTCGGCTGTTCTTTTCACAGAAGATTTCGTAAATCCTGCTTTAATTTTCCGATAAAAATATCACAGCGACTGAAAATTATTATGGGTTAAGCCCGTGCATGAAGACTCATGCGAAGCGCCGACCGGGCCGGCGAAACGCCGTGGATTTTCGCCTGGCAAGCGGGATCCGACATGAATTTTTATTCAATTCAGTTTTGAATTGCGGTCAATAGCTTCGTCAGTTTCGATGCCGGAAACCGGTATTGATTTTAGTGATCCGGTAAAATCCGATTTGTAGTCGATAACGAGCGGCAGCGCGCGAATGCCGCT
The DNA here is from genome assembly GCF_054782355.1 of Paraburkholderia jirisanensis. Lineage (NCBI taxonomy): Bacteria > Pseudomonadati > Pseudomonadota > Betaproteobacteria > Burkholderiales > Burkholderiaceae > Paraburkholderia > Paraburkholderia jirisanensis. The sequence goes on from NZ_BAAGSQ010000004.1 coordinate 97,790, forward strand.
CCGAATGCCGCTCCGAATGTCGCTTCATATGTCGCGCACTACATCATTTCGTTTATTGGCTTCGATGCCGCAGCAATTCGCCCAGCACCTGCTCTATCTGCTGCCCTCGCGTTTCCTGGTCGCGTTGCAACTGATCCAGTTCCGAACGCAGCCTCGCCAGGTCCTGGTCGATTTGCGTCCGCTCCGCACGCGGCCCAGAGAGTACCGGCCCCCAGATCTCGTCTGGCAAGCCTCTGGACGTCATGCCCGAGATTTCATCTTCTGCCCGGCGCTTGCTCGTCTCCTTGTCCGCGATCCGCAGCAGCAGTTCCTGCTTTTTCGCGCTGCCTTCCTGATGAGCCCGCGTCAGCTGCTCGTGCTGCCGTTCGAGTCTTGCCTTGTCTGCCGCATCATGCCCGGGTTGCCCGCCGGGCGCGCCCACGTCCGCGTGAGTGCGCCACATGCCATCGGAACCGATTCGTATCGGAATGCCTGGCTTTTCCGGATGCGCCAGCTGGATCGCGCGCCATGTGTCGTTGGCGGTATCGAATCTGGCCGCGTAGTGGCGCGCGCCGTCCTGCGCATAAGCTTGATTGTGTGCGTCGAGCCAGATTCCCGCCTCGGTAGCATGGCGCCGCAGCTCGCCTCGCGGTGTGCCCAGATACCGATCCGGCAGCGGTGGCGGCTGTGGGCCGGGCTCGCGCCTGTCGACGTGCATGCCGATGTGGTGTTGCGCGCTGACCCGCGCATCCGCGCGTCCGGTTGGGGTGTCGTCCGCGTGAGTGCTTGCGCTTGCCTGTCCTGCTGCGCGACGGCCAACGGTGCCGGCGCCGGGATCGGTCGTCCGGGCAGCCCGTCCTGATTCATGCGCTGGCTCATACCCCGAACCTCGGTGAAACGAATCTGCAACCCGGATTTCGAACATGGCGCCTCCTTTCGTCAATCGCCGTTCACGGCCGCGTCGTGCGGTTCCGAGCGCATTACATCAGCGCGCAGCGCGCGGCGTGTGGTGTCAGGCGATAGCGACGAAGGCGGCGGAGCAAGCTCGCCAGCGCCCGCCGACGGCCCCGCAAAGCGGTCGAGTGGGTGGCGTGTCGTTATCCACAGTTTTTGTTCATAGCCCTGTTGATAACACCAGGACAGTGCACCCAAGTCGTTGAACGCGCATCGAATTCGGCGCGCGCTGCACACAAGGTCGCACGCAATAAAAAAAGCGCGTTGCGGCGATACGCCGCGAACGCGCTTCACAACAAACCCCAAGCTCTCAGAACATCAAGGCTTGTTCGATTCGAACAGATCCATGATCTCTTTCTTCTCGGTCGACGACACGGTCGGCTGCGCCTGTTGCTGCGGCGTCATCCCTGCCGGCCCGATGCCGCCTTGCGCATCGCTCGCACCGGCCAACGCCGCCGCGCCACCGTCAAGCCCGATACTCGCGACGAAGCCCATGCCCGGCACCATATCCGCGTAGTACAGCTCGCCGGCCACCGTCGCGACACCGGCCGGCATCTCCGGCTCCACTTGCGGCACGCCGCGCAACGCACGGCCCATGTAGTCGATCCAGATCGGCAGCGCGAGCTGCGCGCCGAATTCGCGGCTACCGAGGCTCTTCGGCTGGTCGTAACCCATCCACGCCACTGCGACCAGCGATTGCTGATAGCCGGCGAACCAGCCGTCCTTCGCATCGTTGGTGGTACCCGTCTTGCCCTGCAGGTCCGAGCGCTTCAGCACGTTGCTGCCCGCCCCCGTGCCGGCCGTCGCAACCGAATGCAGCAGGCTGTTCATGATGTACGCGTTGCGTGCATCGACCGTGCGCGGCGCATCGCGCCCGGCCACCAGCGGTTGCGCGCGCAACACCGCCACGCCGCGCGCATCGGTCACTTCCGCGATCAGATACGGATTGACCCGATAGCCGCCATTCGCGAACACGCTATACGCGCTGGCCGACTGCAATGGCGTGACGAGTCCCGCGCCGAGCGCCATCGGCAGATACGGCGGTGTCTTGTCCGCGTCGAAGCCGAAGCGCTGCGTCACGTAATCCTGTGCGTATTTGGTGCCGATGTACGACAGCAGACGGATCGACACCAGGTTCTTCGATTTCTCCAACGCGACGCGCAGCGGCATCGGACCTTCCGGCTGGTCGTCGTCCTTCGGCTCCCATGCCTCGCCGCCGGGCGACGTGGGCGGGAAGTACAGCGGCGCATCGTTGACGATGGTCGCCGGCGCGACGCCCTTGTCGAGCGCGGCTGAATAGATGAACGGCTTGAAGCTCGAACCCGGTTGCCGCCACGCCTGCGTCACGTGGTTGAACTTGTTCTTGTTGAAGTCGAAGCCGCCGATCAGCGCGCGGATCGCGCCGTCCTGCGGTGTCAGCGACACCAGTGCGCCCTCCACCTGCGGCAGTTGCGTGATCTGCCAGTTGCCGTTCGCGTCGGCGACGAGGCGCACGATCGAGCCCGGCCGGATTTTCTGCGCCTGGGCCGCGCGCGCGGATAGCGCGTTCGCCACGAAGCGCAGCCCTTCGCCGCTGACGGTGGCCTTCGTGCCGTCCTGCATCTGCGCCTCTACCTGCTTCGGCGTTGCGGACGTCACCACCGCCGAGACGATCTCGCCGTTGTCCGGGTGATCGGCAAGCGCGTCCTCGATGGTTTCCTCGCGGTCGTCGGCATCGGCGGGCAGCTCGACAAAGCCTTCCGGACCGCGATAGCCGTGACGGCGTTCGTAATCCATCACGCCTTTGCGCACTGCCTTGTACGCGGCGTCCTGATCGGCCGAGTCGATCGTCGTCACGACATTCAGGCCGCGCGAGTAGGTTTCGTCCTTGTACTGCGCGTACATCATCTGCCGGACCATTTCGGCGACGTACTCGGCGTGCACGCTGTATTCGTTGCCGGCAACCCGCGCGTGAATGTCTTCCTTCACTGCCTGGTCGTATTGATCCTGCGTGATGTAGCGCAGCTCGAGCATCCGCTTCAGGATGTACTCCTGGCGAATCTTCGCGCGCTTCGGATTGACCACCGGGTTATACGCGGACGGCGCCTTCGGCAGGCCCGCGAGCATCGCCGCCTGCGCCAGCGAAATGTCCTTCAGGTCGCGGCCGTAGTACACGCGTGCGGCTGCCGCAAAACCGTAAGCCCGCTCGCCGAGATAGATCTGATTCATATACAGCTCGAGAATCTGATCCTTCGACAGCGCGCGTTCGATCTTGTACGCGAGCAGCATTTCGTAGATCTTGCGGGTGTAGGTTTTTTCGCTCGACAGGAAGAAGTTGCGCGCCACCTGCATCGTGATCGTGCTCGCGCCCTGCGACGCGCCGCCGTGCGACAGGTCGGCGAAACCCGCGCGCAGGATGCCGACGAAGTCGACGCCGCCGTGCTCGTAGAAGCGATAGTCCTCGATTGCGAGCACCGCTTTCTTCATTACGTCGGGGATGTCCTGGAAGCGCACGAGGCTGCGGCGCTCGTCGCCGAACTCGCCGATCAGCACGTGGTCGGCCGTATAGACGCGCAGCGGCACCTTCGGCCGGTAGTCGGTCAGCGCTTCGAGCGACGGCAGTTGCGGGTTCATCACCACCAGCGCATAGCCGACCACCAGCGCGCCGACCACGCCACATGCGACGATCAGGCCGAAGAACCCCAGCACGAGGCGGCCGAAGATCGAACGGCGCCGCGGTGGCTCGTTATCGTCGTAACGGTGATACGGATTGTCGCGATCCGGATCGGGGCCCCGGTCGCCTGAATTGCCCGAAGGGCTGGAGGATGGCGGCTGCTTGATGATAGGCATGACTCAAATGTCGGCACATCGTGGTGCGCCGTATGGTCACGCGCTGCATTGAACCGCGTGAATCTGCGGTTGCCGCGCGTGAATCGTGTGGGTAGCGAGCGTGTGCGCGCCAGCTCCGGCGCGCCTCGCACGGCGCGGCACAGCGGCCTGTGGCGCAATGTAACAGCGCATTTTAAAGAAATCGCGGCGGGTGCTACCGGATTTTTTTGTAAGAAATGTACCGTCGGTGGCCTGCTCCGACGATAAAAGACGAACAAACCGCCGGAAAATGCAAAAGCACGCCGATCTCGCGTGGCCGTGCGGTTATCAACAGATTTTGTTCATATACCTGTGGACAATGCGGCTGGAACGGCGCCAAACCGTTGATGTCACACGAGATTCACCGTGCGCCCGGTTTCGCGCCCGGGCCAGTCGTTTTATGATGGTCTGCATGCGCCGTGCCCTGCACGCGCGCGACGGGGTCTTGAGCCATTGTGCCGCGGAAGTTCGAAGCCTGATTCGAAGCTGTCAACCACACGAGCCGCCTTATGAACAAGCCTAGCGAACGCATCGTCGTCTTCGTGTCGCCTGCCCAGAAACGCGCCATCGCCAGCACCGCCGAGGAGCTCGGCATCAGCGTCAGCGAACTGATGCGACGCGCGGTGCTCGCGTTCGGCGCCACCAGCGAACAGGTGAAGGCAGCCAGCATCGTCGACCGGCTGCGGGCGCCACGCGAGCCCGATGCGCTGAATGAAGCGCTGCGGCGCGTCGCACGCTCGACGCGTCAGGTGCGTGAAAGCACGCATCCGGCGTTGCAGACGAAAGCGGCCGTTCCCGCAGCGGATGCGCAGACGCGAGATGCACAGGCGGACCCGGTCGCGCGGCGGGCATTGGACGATGCGGCGCATGAAGCACAGGAAGCGCGCGCGGTGCCGGCTATACCGGTCGATCCGCTACGTGCGCTGGCGGGCGAGGCCAGTGCCGCGTCCGCATTGGCGAGCGAAGGCCGCACCGAGGCGGATGCACAAGCCGCGGCCGAAGCAGCCGCACGCGTGGCTGCGGCGAAAGCGGTCGCGCTCAAGGCGAAGGCAAGATCGAAGCCGGATAGCGCCGGCGCCGATGACGCGCCGTGTATCGACCCCAGCGAAGGTCGCGGCCGCTTCGCGTGATATCAGCCTTCTATTTCCATTGCTGATTTTCCGTTGCCAATGGCGACCAGTGCCGGCACCGGCACGCCGACTACGTGGCGCAAACGTGTCGCGTTGTCGGCGATCCGAAAGCATTGAAATACCGCTGGCCTGTCGCGTCTTCCTTTTTCACGGACGGCTCTTCACTGTCGTCATGTAAGCTCGCCGCAGCAATGTTTAAGCCGTTTTTAAGAGAGTACGTGGTGTAATATCCGCGAACTGGCCGCCTGGCTGTTGCACATCGTTCGCAATGTCACGGTGTTGCCGCACAATCTGTTTGCCACGGCCTCTTGCAATGCGTGCAGCAGCCCCGATGTTTGGTCGCGCCGGTTGCGCAGCGTGGCGCGCGGCGGCCTAAACTATCGATGAACCGCGCCGGTCCGAACCGTGCCGATTTCAATCATTGGAGGTATTTCATGTCGCTTTTTGACAGCATCTCGCGGACGCTCAAAGGTCTGCTGAACGACGCAGCCGATTCGGTGCAAGACCCGTCGCGCGATGCACGCCAGATCGTGCGCGAACTCGACGAAAGCATCGCGAAGGCCGAGAACTCGCTGATCGAGATCCAGGCGCAGGTCGCCACCCAGCAAAGCAAGCGCGACGTGGCAGCCGACAAGGCGAAGAAGTACGAAGACGGCGCGAAGCGCGCGCTGCAATCCGGCGACGAAGCGCTCGCACGCGAAGCGCTCGGCGCCCAGTCCACGGCGGAAACCGAGCGCGACTCGCTGGCGCGCGAACTGGCCACGCTCGAACCTTCGGTCGCACAGCTGAAATCGCAGATCGACGACATGCGTCAGCGCCGCAACGATCTGTCGGCCCGCTCGAACATCCTGCAGGCCAAGCAGCAGATCGCGCAGGCGAAAGACACGGCAGCCACCGCATTGGGCGGCATTGGCGGCAAGAATCTTGCTGAAGACTTCCAGAAGCTGGAAGACAAGGTTGCGCTATCGAATGCGCGCTCCGATGCGCGGCTCGGTTCCGCCGATACGAAGAGCGGCAAGGCACTCGACGACAAGCTCGCGGACCTGAACCGCGGCCCGTCGGTCGACGACCGTCTCGCCGCCTTGAAGAAGCAGTTGAACACGCCGGCCGAGTAACGGCAGGCCACATGCGGTACGTAATGCGCTGCCGTACTTGCATTGCGCACCGCGGCGATTGCCATGGAGACGGGCGTTTGCGCGCCCGGCCCGCATCATGAAAAAACTAGTTGCAGCAGCGTTCGTTTCACTGATGCTCGTGTCGGGCGGCGCATTTGCCGCGCCGACCGCCACTCAGGTCGAAACGGCAATCCAGCAGCAAAACTGGTCGAAGGCCGATAGCGAACTGCGCGAAGTGCTGCAGGCGCATCCTGACAATGCACGTGCGCATTATCTGTACGCCCAGGTGCTGAGCCAGGAAGGCCGTCATGCTGACGCGCTCACGCAGATCCAGCAGGCCAAAACGCTCGATCCGCAAGTGCGCTTCACCGACCCCAGCCGCTTCGCGCAGACCGAAGCGCGCATTCGCAGCGATGCTGCGCGCGCGGGCGCGGTGGCCAGCACAAATACCACGGGTACCACGCACAATCCGTTCGCGCAGCAATCGTCGTCCGGCGATTCGCAGCAGGCCGCGTTTGCGCAAGAGGCACCGGCGCGTCACGGGCCTTCGATGGGCATGTGGATCGGCATCGTGATCCTGATCGGCGCGATTGCGTTGGTGTTGCGCTGGACCTTGCGGCGCGCGCGCTCGCAAAGCGATGCGACCTCGGATGACGAACGCCGCACGCAACTCAAGCGCGCCACCGATCTGCTGAACGACGTACGCTCGCTGAAGCTCGACGTGCGTTTGTCTACGACGCCGGGCCACGAGCAGCTGGAGAAAGAAGTCGAAGGCATGGAGACGCAATTGCGCGACCTCGTGCAAGGCTTGTCCGATCGCAAGAATCCGGTGCCACCGTATCAGCTCGACGATCTCGAGCGGCAACTCGGCAGTTTGAAGGCGCGTGCGGAAGGCCGGCCGGATCCGAATGCAGCCGCACCGAGCTATGCGTCGAATCCGAACGATTCGAGCTATGCGCGTGAAGCCGATGCGCAGTTCGGCAGACAAGTGCCGCCCGGGCAAGCGCCCTACCCGTATTCGCCGCAATATCCGCCTCAGCAACAGCCGCCGGTGATCATCCAGCAACCGGGTGGTGGGTTCGGTGGCGGCATGGGTGGCCTGCTGACGGGTGTGCTGCTTGGCGAAGCGCTGAACTCAGGCCGTGATCGCGTGGTCGAGCGTGACGTAATCGTCGACGACGAGCGCCGCCGCGGTGGCGGCGATGGCGGCGGCGACAACAGCCAGGTCGATTTCGGTCAGGGCTCGAACGACTGGAGCGATGACGGCAGCGGTGGCGGCAACGTCGACATGGGCAGCGACGATTCGAACAACTGGAACGACACGTGAGCGGTCAGCGGTTCTGAGCGTGAACTCGCGTTGAAACGACAAGGCCTCATCGAGTAATCGGTGGGGCCTTGTTTTATGTTGATCTTGCGTCGCTCACGCGTGTTGATGCTGAGCCAGCACCGTCGCTCCCGCAAACAGCCTGACGACAAACCGCTCCGAATAGTCGAGCAGCGCATCGCGTTGCTCCGCACTCGCAAGATATTCGGATGACAGATGAAACAGATGCAGCACGATCTGCGTACAGATTTCATCCACTGTCGCGCGCGGCAACCCTGGCATCAGCTGTAGCTGCACGACGTCATCGGACATTTCCGCCGACACGTCGCGCAGATTCTCACGCACCGCTGCGCGCAGCGTCGCAGATGTGCCGTGATACTCAACGAGTGCTCTCAGAAACGCTTCGGGATTCTCTAGCACGAACGCAAAGTACGCCACGCATGCGCGACGCGCCACGTGATGCGGCTGGCCGTACGGCTCGTCGTGTGCGGCCAGCCAGCGTGCACGGCGCAGCATCGGCCGCAGCTTATGGCTCACCGATTCGATCGCTTCGAGTGCGATGTCGTCGAGCGTTTCGAAGTGCCGGTAGAACGTGTTCGGGTTGAGCCCCGCTTCGCGTGCGAGTTCGCGCAAGCCTAGCGTCGTCAGGCTGCGGCCGCCGGCTGTCAGACGCAGCGCCGCTTCGATCAGTTTGCGTTTGCCCGGAGCCACGTCCGGGTCGAGAGCAGATTCCATGTGCGTCGGGTCGTCACCAGAAGTCGGAGCGCGTGTCGCGATGGCACGCGGCCGCCCTGCACTTTATACGAACTCGCCCACGAGATAGATTGACGAGCGCACGGCCGTTCTGTGCCTCACGGCCTAAACAGCGGCCGAAGCATACCCCACGTACACGCGCGTCTCGTACGTAAACTCGGTCATCCCGTCGCGCTGCGTGCGTTCGAACAGTTCGCGCAGCGCGGCGAGCGTCGGCTCATGGTTCGGATGCCCGACCTTCGGTGCATACGACGACGACATCAAGCGCCCTTCCAGTCCGCCCAGATCGAGCAGTTGCTTATTCGGGAAATACGCGTTGTGCGCGAACGAGTCGCCGAACCACGCGGCCATCGATTCATCGTCGCCGTAGCGCTCCGCCACCGCCTGATAGTCGGTGCTGTAGCGCTGCAGCAGCGCTTCATAGTCTTCGAGGAACTTCGATCCTTCGAGTAACCGGCTATTCCAGAACAACGCAATGAGCCCACGCGGCTTCAGAATGCGCGCGAACTCGCGGCGCGCGGTGACTGGGTCGAACCAGTGGAACGCTTGCGCCGCGATCACCAGGCCGACGCTGGCATCGTCGAGCGTCGTCGCCTCGGCCGTGCCTGCGACGCTTGAGAAGCCTGGGTAGTCTGCCAGCAGCGTATCGGCCGCGGAACGCATCGCGTCGTTCGGTTCGACCGCCACCACCGGATGCCCTTCGTCGAGAAACACCTTCGCCGAAATGCCGGTGCCCGCACCGATGTCGGCCACTTTCGCATCGGGCGCAAGCCCGCATGTGTCGTGCAGAAACGTGACGATCTCGCGCGGATAGGTCGGCCGGTACTTCACGTAGTCCGCGACGCGATCGGAGAAGCGCTGGGTGGAGTTGGCAAAGGTCGGCATGGTGGCGGATCGCATCGGGTCGTGACGGGAGCCTTACGTTACCCGACTTCGATGGGCAATGCATGACGCAATGCTTTCAACCGCCGCTTAACCGCCACCCAACAGCCGCAGCAGATTCCACAGGAACTTGCAGACCATCACGATCAGTTCCCACAGGCGGATCAGCTGTTCCCATCCAGATACCTCCATCGTTACCCCGTTTGCGCTCACGCCGCGTTGAATGGCTACTTCGATGCGCAAGCTAGCGTTGCAGATTGCGCATTAGACCACGCGCAAGCCTCAGGGATTTCGATGCTTCGGTCGTGGCGTTGCACCGTCATTGCAACGCCGCACCGGCTAACGAGAAAACCGCACAGACGAAACCGTCAGTGTTGCGCGGCCATCTCAGGTGCGCCTGCTCCATCCATCGGGTCGCTCAGGCGCTCTTCGATTTCATCCCACTCTTGCGGCGGGCATGCGCAGAAGTACTCGATGGATTGCCTGTCGAGCGCCGCGTCCGATTCGGCCGTCGACGCGATCTGCTCGACCAGTTCGATCATCGCAACGCGGTCGATCAGCGAAGCGCCTTGCCGCCGGATCGCGCGCGCCAGCGCCGCAATCGTCGCGGCTTCGTTGCTGAAGCGCTCCGCGTTTTGCATCGCGGTGGCATTCACGCGGCCGAGCAGAATGAGACGCCGCGCGAGCTGGTCGTGCGTCAGCGATTGCAGGGTTTCGAGCGTGAGTTGTTGAGTCATGGTGCAGCCTCCCTTCGAACGCCCGGACCACCCGTTTGGAAAGGGTGAGCGGGCACAGTGGAAAGGTGGGAAGACCGGGCGGACGAGCCGGCGAGCCTTGCGGCTCCCTAACCACGGCCCGCCCATAAGCAACGAACGTACGTAGGTTAAATGCACAGCCTGCGTGAACAGGTGTGCATCGTCCGGCCCGGGCTTCCCAACCCGACCGTCGTTGTTTCGACGGCGAGGCAAAGTATAGGCACGGACTTTTTTTGAGAGTTCACCTGAACCGGCTAAAACCACGCCTGCCCGCGATTTTCAGAGTTTTCGCATGCCCAATCGACAAACAAACTCCAACTCCTAAGCCACGCGAAATTCCCACAGCACATCGAGCACATGTTGAGTGGACCGTTCGACGTACTCCGTGCGATGCGCAATGCCAAGACGACGCCACAACGAAGGACGCAGCGCTCGCATCGCAATGCGTTCATCCGGTGACGGCGTGGTTGCTTCATGCGGCAACAACGCCGCACCGTAACCCGCAGCAACCAGACTCTTGATTGCGTCGTTGAAATTGAGCTGAATGCGCGGCGTCGGATGATGCCCTCCTGCCGCAAACCACTCGGTAGTGAGGCGCGAAAGACGCGTCGTGGTGTCGTTCAGAATAAGCGGTTGCGCAGCGAGCCACTCCGGCGTAACCCGAGCCGGACTCTTCCAGTGCAATGGCACGAAAGCCATCACAGGGTCGCGCCGCCACGGCTTGATCGCGAGCCCGGCCACGGCTGACTGAGGCAGCGCAACCAGCCCGACATCGAGCGTGCCATCGGCCAGCCGGGTTAGCGTTTCATGCGACGTCAGCACCGCAACCTGAACATCGATGGCCGGATGATGTTCGCGCAGCACCTCGAGCGCCTGCGGCAGCAAATGCGCGATCGCACCAGTCGACGCACCCAGCCGCACGCGCCCGGCGAGCCCCTGCACCTGACGCTGCACGTCGTCCAGCGCCTGCTCCGCGTCGGCCAGCAGACGCCGCGCGCGCTCGACCAGCACCTCGCCTATCGCCGACGGCCGCACATCGCCGCGTTTGCGCGACAGCAGCGGCGCCCCAATGCGCTCTTCCAGCTCGCTGATGTGCAGGCTGACCGTCGGCGGCGCGAGGTTCAGCGCGCGGGCCGCGTCGGCGAAGGAGCCACGGTCGGCAATCGCGACCAGCGTGCGCAAGCGGTCCAGGCTGATCTCTCGCATCTCGCCATCCTGATTCAGAAAATCTGAACGTCAACGTTATGAAAATCAACTTTTCCTATTCTAGCAGCGCGCGGATGATGGAGACCTTCGAATCGCAACGATCTGTTCACGGGAGGATTTCCGCGCATGAGCAAGCCCCTGGTTTTTATCGACGGCGACCAAGGCACCACCGGGTTGCAAATCCACGAACGGCTGCGCGGGCGCACCGACCTGCGACCGGTGACGCTGCCGGCGGCCGAGCGCAAGGACCCGCGGCGTCGCGCCGAGGCAATCAACGCCTGTGACATCGCGATCCTCTGTCTGCCCGACGAGGCCGCGCGCGAAGCCGTGGCCGCAATCGTCAACCCGGAGGTCCGGGTGATCGACGCAAGTTCGGCACATCGCACGCAGCCAGGCTGGACCTACGGCTTCCCCGAAATGGCGCCGGGACAGGATGAACGCATTGCGAATTCGCGGCGTGTCACCAATCCCGGTTGCTATCCGACCGGGGCGATCGGCTTGTTGCGTCCGCTACGGCAAGCCGGGCTGATACCGGACGAGTACCCCATCAGCGTCAATGCAGTGTCCGGCTATTCAGGCGGCGGACGGGCCGGGGTCGAGAAGTACGAGGGGCAGGACAGCATCAACGCGCCCGGCTTCCTGGTCTATGGCCTGGAGCTCGCGCATAAGCACACGCCGGAAATCCAGCAGCACGCCGGGCTCGCGCAACGGCCTGTTTTTGTGCCGTCATATGGTGCGTTTCGCCAGGGCATCGTGCTGACCGTGCCGCTGGCGCTGCGGCTGCTTGCGCCCGGTGTGGACGGCGCAGCGCTACATGCATGCCTCGCGCAACACTATGCGCAGGCGCCTCACGTGCAGGTGTTGTCGCTGCAGGAGTCGAGCGCGCTAAAGCAACTCGATCCGCAAGTGTTGAACGGCACGAACGACATGCGCGTCGCCGTATTTCCGAACATCGAGCACGGACACGTGCTGCTGTCGGCGGTGTTCGACAATCTCGGCAAAGGCGCATCAGGCGCCGCGGTTCAGAACCTGGACCTGATGCTCGCGCGGTAGCGGCAATAGCGTTCGGCAGATCGAATGGAGATGGTCAGACCGCCATCTCCATCCGCTTGCGTTCCGCCCGCTGCATGTAGATATTCGCGCCGATCACGCCCACCGAAACCACCGCGATAAACAGCGTCGCCAGCGCATTCATCTCCGGATTCAGGCCGAGCCGTACGCGCGAAAACACCACCAGCGGCAGCGTCGTCGACCCCGGCCCCGACAGGAACGCAGACAGCACCAGATCGTCGATCGACAACGTAAACGACAGCAGCCATCCGGCCACCAGCGCCTGCGAAATCAGCGGCAACGTAATCGAGAAAAACACTCGCAACGGCGTCGCGCCCAGATCGAGCGCGGCCTCTTCCAGCGCCGGATGCAGATCCCGCACACGCGACTGCACGATGATCGCGACATACGACATGCACAGCATCACGTGCCCGATCCAGATCGTCACGAGCCCGCGCCCAGCCGGCCAGCCGAGCCACTGTCCCAGCTCGACGAACAGCAGCAACAGCGAGATGCCCTGAATCACCTCGGGAATCACCAGCGGCGCGTTGATCATGCCGGTATATAGCGTGAAGCCGCGAAAGCGCCCCATCCGCGCCAGCACGAAACCCGCCCACGTGCCGATCGCCACCGAAGCAAACGCCGTCAGCAAGCCGATCCGCAGCGACAGCCACGCCGCGTTGATCAGTTCATCGTCCTGCAACAGCGCCGCATACCAGCGCGTCGAGAAATGCGTCCAGACCGTCACCAGTTGCGACTCGTTGAACGAGTACACGATCAGGCTGGCGATCGGGACATACAGGAACAGAAACCCGATCCCCAGCGCAATAAACTGCAAAACCCGGTTCGGCTTCATCCGCGCCTGTCCTCCAGCGCTTTCGCCTGCGCATGCTGGAACAGCGCCATCGGCACCAGCAGCAGCAACACCATCGCGCAGGTCACCGCGGAGGCCATCGGCCAGTCCGCGTTGTCGAAGAATTCATTCCACATCACGCGGCCGATCATCAGCGTGTTCGCGCCGCCGAGCAGTTCCGGAATCACGTACTCGCCCACCGCCGGAATGAACACCAGCATGCAGCCCGCGATAATGCCGTTCTTCGACAGCGGCAGCGTGATTTGCCAGAACGCCTTCCACGGCCGCGCGCCGAGGTCGTAGGCCGCTTCGAGTAGCGTCAGGTCCATCTTCACGAGGTGCGCATAAAGCGGCATCACCAGAAACGGCAGATACGAATACACCATGCCGATATACACACCCGTGTTGGTTCGATACAGCTCGATCGGCGTATGGATCAGCCCGATCGACAGCAGCATGTTGTTCAGCAAGCCGTTGTTCTTCAGAATGCCGATCCACGCATACACACGAATCAGAAACGACGTCCAGAACGGCAGCATCACCATCATCATCAGGATGTTGCGCGACGCCGGATTCGAACGCGCGATGTAGTACGCCATCGGATAGCCGATCAGCAGACAGATCAGCGTCGTGACCGCCGCCACCATCAGCGAATTCACGTAGGTCGCGAAGTACAGGCTGTCCTGGAACAGAAACGCGTAGTGCGACAGGTCGAGCGCGATGTTGAGCACGCCGTCCTTGAACGCCAGCAGCTGCGTGTACGGCGGAATGCCGAGCTGCTGGTCCGCGAAGCTGATCTTCACGACCAGCAGGAACGGCACGAGGAAGAATGCCAGCAGCCAGATGAACGGCCCCGCCACCACGGCGGTGCGGCCGGTCAGATGGAAGCGCCGTGCCGGCCATGCGGCGAGCGTCTGCAGGGAGGTCTTCATGCCGTCAGCACCACCCCGGCCGACGCGCTCCAGCGCACGTACACTTCGTCGCCCCATGTGGGCGTTTCGATTTCGCTCAACGCGAGGCTCGATACGTTCGCCACCACCGTCTTGCCGCTGTCGAGCTTCACGTGGTACAGCGAGTAGCCACCCATGTACGCGATGTTCATCACGTTGCCCTTGCCCCAGTTGAACGCGCCTTCGGGCGGCTTGCGCGTTAGCGCAATGCGCTCGGGCCGCACCGAGATCGTCACCGGCATGCCGAGCGGCCCGGTGATGCCGTGGCTCACGTACAGGCGCACTGGCAATTCCGGGGTCTCGATGTACACGTAGTCCGGCTCGTCTTCGACCACGTTGCCGTCGAACAGATTGGTCGAACCGATGAACTCGGCCGAGAAGCGGCTGTTCGGATACTCGTACACTTCGTTGGGCGTGCCGATCTGCACGATCTCGCCTTCGCTCATCACCGCGAGACGACCGGCCATCGTCATCGCTTCTTCCTGATCGTGCGTGACCATGATGCAGGTCACGCCGACCTGGTCGAGGATGTTGATCAGTTCGATCTGCGTGCGCTGGCGGATCTGCTTGTCGAGCGCCGACATCGGCTCGTCGAGCAGCAGCAGCTTGGGCCGCTTGACGAGGCTGCGCGCCAGCGCCACGCGCTGCTGCTGGCCGCCCGACAGCTGGTGCGGCTTGCGCTTCGCGAAGCGCGCCATCTGCACCAGTTCGAGCGCCTGCTGCACGCGCTCGCGAATCTCGGCCTTCGGCACTTTCTCCTGCTTCAGGCCGAATGCGACGTTCGATTCGACCGTCATATGCGGGAACAGCGCATACGACTGGAACATCATGTTGGTCGGGCGCCGGTACGGCGGCATGTTCGCGAGGTCCTCGCCATCGATCAGGATCTTGCCCGACGTGATGGTTTCGAGGCCCGCCAGCATGCGCAGCAGCGTGGACTTGCCGCAGCCCGAACTGCCGAGCAGCGCGAACAGCTCGCCCTTCTTCACCGACAGATTCACGCCTTTGACCGCTACCGTGTCGCCGAACTTCTTTACGACGTCGACGATCTGCACGAAGTTTTCCGCTGTCGCGGCGGCTGCCGCAACGGCAGGATTGCCCGTAGGCTGCGTGCCGGCCCCCGCCGGCGCGCCAGTCTGATCGCTCATGGTGTGCTGCTTTTCCTGCTGCATTGGATGAACAAAGCCCCCGGCGGACACCGGGGGCTTGAGAATGACAAGGTCTACTGCACTGCTGTACGCATTGCCGCGCTCGTTGCTACGCTCAGCGGCCGGACTTGAATTCCGTCCACAGACGCGTCTGCAGGCGCTGGATTTCAGGCGGCAGCGGCTTGAGCAGGAACAGCGTCTTGACCACGTCGGCCGGCGGATAAACGGCCGGATCGTTGGCGACGTCCTTGTCCACGTACTTGCGCGCTTCCGCGTTGGCGCTCGGATAGTAGACCGCGTTCGTGATCGCCGCGTGTACCTGCGGCGTCTCGATGTAGTTGATCCACTCGAGCGCGGCTTCCTTGTTCTTCGCGTCCTTCGGGATCGCCATCACGTCGAACCACACCGGCGCGCCGCCCTTGGGCACGTAGTACTCGATCTTGTACGGCTTCTTCGCTTCCGCCGCGCGATGCTTGGCGATCACGACGTCGCCCGACCAGCCGTACGCGAAGCAGATGTCGCCGCCGACCAGATCGTTGATGTAGCCCGACGAGTTGAACTGCGTGATGTACGGGCGGATTTTCTTCAGCATCTCGAGCGCGGCGCGGTAGTCGGCCGGGTTCGTGCTCATCGGATCGCGGCCCATGTAGTGCAGCGCGGCCGCGAACATCTGGTCCGGCGCGTCGAGCACCGATACGCCGCAGGCCTTCAGCTTCGACAGGTTCTCGGGCTTGAACAGGATGTCCCAGTTGTTGAGCTCGGCGTTCTTGCCGAGAATCTGCTGCGCCTTGTTCACGTTGTAGCCGAGGCCGGTCGTGCCGTACGCCCAGGGCACCGTGTACTTGTTGTCCGGATCGGCGCCGGCCACCAGCGCCATCAGCGCGGGGTCGAGGTATTTGAGGTTCGGGAGCTTCGATTTGTCGAGCGGCGCGAAAATGCCGGCGGCGATCTGCTTGCCCGCATAGTTGCTGGTCGGCACGACGATGTCATAGCCGGAATTGCCGGTCAGGAGCTTGGCCTGCAGCGTGTCGTCGCTGTCGTAGTTGTCGTACTTGACCTGGACGCCGCTTTGCTTCGTGAAGTTCGGGATTGTGTCCTTGGCGATGTAGTCCGACCAGTTGTACACATTCAATTGCGTATCTTTTGCCACAGCCGTCAACCAGGGCGCCGCGCACACGACAAGCGCGGCCGCCAACCGGCCCAACACCCGTTTTTTCATTCCGTTCTCCGATCCTGGCCCGCCGACGCCGGCCGCTACCCCGCTTATGCCGCGGCCATGCTGCCCGTGGCTTCCCTGAAAACCCCGAAAACTACCATTAAACCTGGTGCGTCACAAAAAAAATGCCCCAATGTCGCGCAAACGGTACAGCGGGCAAGGCCCGCGCGGCCGGTGCGTGCACGTTGCCGTGGACGACAAAATGGGCGCAATTTTATCGGGTTATCGGCGCGTGTCCACCCGTATACGCCCGGCTGGCGATGTTTTCGCCGCGCGGCGGGCGTTGGGCGCGCCGGCGAACGCGTGAAGCGGTTCACCACGCGTGTCGCATCGCCACTATAGACGGTCATAAAACCGCTGGGCGCCGGTAGCGTGGGTTGCGCGAGTTGAGCGCCGGGCCTCGCATGCGGGATGGATGCCATCGCGACCATACCCGGTGAGTCGCGATCGGCCAGAAAGCGAACGGAAATGATCTCAAGCGAACGAAGCCGTTCATTGCCTGTCCTTTCTTCTTGTAAGCCGACCTTTACAATGAAAAACGGGCGCACCGCTTCCAGCACGGCGCGCCGGCAAGCAACCAACAAGGGACGCCTCGCCTATGCGCTTCGATCCTTCGCTATGCGGCTCTGGTTTTGTGTGCGCGCTTGCCGGCCCCGCCCGCCCGCGGTTATTCGGCCTCGTGGGCGGCGCACGCGCTGCCGCGGCCTGCCTTGTGTCGTTGTGCGCGGCGATATGCGCGCTGTTTGCCGCACCCGCCGATGCCGCGGTCGCGATGCTGCAGCCGCCGCGCGAAGCGCGCTTTTCCGAACCGCTGCAGATCACCCTGCTCTACTCCGCCGACGACACAGCGCCTCTCACCGTACGGCCGCCCGCCACCCTCCGCGTGACGCTGACCGACGGCGACCTGTCGCCGCAGCCACTCGAACTGGTTCGCGAGGCGGACGTGCCGGATACGCTAGCGCTCGGCGCCGGACAGTACCGCAAGGTGCGCTATACGGCGCCGTGGCCGCAGTGGGCGCGTGGCGAGGTCAGGATCAATCCGGTGGATTTCGATGCGTCGCCGGCGATGGTGGCGCTCAACCGCACGGCGCAGCCGGCTGAACTGGCGGGCGCCGGAACCGCGTCGGCCGCCTCCGGGGCCTCGCCGAGCACCCAGGACGTTGCAAGTGGCAGCGCAACGACCGCATCCGCATCCGCACCCGCGCCCGCGCCCGCGTCCGCATCAAGCAGCGAAGTCTGGACGGCGCCTGGCGATTCGCTATCTACCGCCGGTCACGGCACACAGTCGCGCATTTCGTACTTCGAGCCGATGTACTTCGGCATCGGCCATAACGGCGATACCAGCGCGCGCCTGCAACTGAGCTTCAAATACCGCGTGCTGATGCCCAACGACCTGAGCTCGAAAAGCTTCGTCGACAATCTGTACTTTGGTTACACGCAGACGTCGATCTGGGATCTGACCGCCAACTCGCGACCGTTTCGCGACACCAGCTACCAGCCGCAGCTGTTCTACTACGTGCCCGATACCGGCTGGCGCGCGTCGTGGTTCACGCGCATGGGCATCGCCGCGGGCGTCGGGCACGAGTCGAACGGCAAAGGCGGCAGCGATTCGCGCGGCCTCGACACGCTGTTCGTGCGCCCGACCTGGGAGTTCGGCAATCTCGATGCGGCGCATTGGGTCGTGTCGCCGAAGTTCTACGTGTACGCGGGCACGAGCGATAACGACGATATCGCCGACTATCGCGGCTACGTCGACCTGCTGGTCAAATACGGCAGCCCGGATGGATGGCAGCTCGCCACCACGCTGCGCAAGGGCACCCAACACTGGTACGGCAGCATCGACACGCAACTGACCTATCCGCTCGCGAAGGTGCTCGGCAGCGCTTGGGGCGGTTATTTGTGGGTGGGTTATTTCAACGGCTACGGCGAGGATCTCCTCGACTACAACCTTCGCCAGCACTGGATTGCGCGGATCGGATACAGCATCGCGCGTTGATTGAACGCCGCCGCCTGCGCGACACGCGAAAATGCGCCGCACGCTTTTCGTTTACCATGACGGACCGTTCGCGTTCCCCGAATTTCCCGCGCAAGGCTTGTGTTCAGATGGCTTCTAACCTTCACGATCTTCCCGATAGTCCGTGCATCGGCGTGTGCTCCACACTGTTCGACGAAGTGTGCAAAGGCTGCGGCCGCACCGCCGTCGAAGTATCGAACTGGGTGTTCCTGAGCGACGACGAGAAGCGCGCCGTGTGGGAGCGGATCACCCGCGACGGCACGGCGATGCGCTTCAAATACGACAAGCTCTGACGGCTGCGCCGGCGTGCGGCGTAACGCCCGCCCAGAACCTGATACCGAAGCCGATCACCCGCGTGAAGCCGGCTTCGGGCACAGGCGCATTATTGACACCGACGTCAAGTGAGAACAGCGCGCTGCAGTGCCGCGAGACTCGAAATAGTCGATTGAATGCCGCCCGGTTCCTTTCTACCATTACGATACATTCGTTGAGCCTGACCGCTCGGGCGAATGATGCCGGTTCATTCGGCAGACGAAAATCGTGGCCATCGGTACGACATCGTTTGTGCATCCGGCAGCGAAGCTGCCGATGACCTGTCGCATTGCTTCAATGTGAGGAGCGGACAGATGGACTACGTACAGTTCGGGTCGACTGGGCTTGAGGTTTCCCGCTTATGCCTTGGATGTATGACCTATGGCGACCCCGGTCGCGGCACGCATCCGTGGACACTGGATGAGCAGGCAAGTCGCCCGCTGATCCAGCAGGCAGTCGAAGCGGGAATCAATTTTTTCGACACCGCAAATTACTACTCCGACGGAACCTCCGAGGAGATCGTCGGCCGCGCGCTGCGCGATTTCACGAACCGTGACGACATCGTCATCGCCACAAAAGTGTTCTACCGGATGCGTCCCGGTCCAAACGGCGCGGGCCTGTCGCGTAAAGCGCTTTTCAGCGAAATAGACAACAGCCTGCGGCGCCTCGGCACGGACTATGTGGATCTATACCAGGTTCATCGCTGGGACTACCGCACGCCGATCGAAGAAACGCTGGAGGCGTTGCACGATATCGTCAAGGCCGGCAAGGCGCGTTACATCGGTGCATCGTCGATGTACGCGTGGCAGTTCTGCAAGGCGCTCTACACGTCAAGGCTGAATGGCTGGTCCAGCTTCGTGAGCATGCAGAATCACCTCAACCTGCTGTACCGCGAAGAAGAACGCGAGATGCTGCCGCTTTGCAACGATCAGCGCATCGCCGTGATTCCATGGAGTCCGCTCGCGCGCGGGCGTCTCACGCGTGACTGGAACGAAACGTCTGAGCGTCAGGGATCGGATACGTTCGGCAGCGGCCTGTACGATGCGTCGCTCGATGGCGATAAACGCGTTGTCGATGCGGTCGCGCAGATCGCGCAGCTGCGCGGTGTCCCGCGCGCCCAGGTGGCATTGGCCTGGGTTGCGCAGAAACACGAAGTCACGGCGCCGATCATCGGTGCGTCGAAGCCGCATCATCTGGGCGATGCGCTTGCCGCCCTTTCGCTGTCGCTGACGGACGAGGAAATCGCCGCCCTCGAAACGCCCTATCTGCCGCATCAGATCGCGGGCTTCGATTGAAGCAGCTCAAGCTTCGGCAGCGCCCGTGCCTGTCGCATGTCCCGTCTCGAGAAACGAACGATCACAAAAGAAGGAGAAGGCGATGTTCGACTGGGAGGATCTACGCTACTTCGTCGCCTTCAGCCAGGAACAATCGCTGGCGAAGGCGGCGCGGCATCTGAAGGTCGACCACGCGACCGTCGCGCGGCGCATCGCGTCGCTCGAGCAGTCGCTGGAACTCAAGCTGGTCGATCGCCGCCCGCGCGCCTATGTATTGACCGCCGATGGCGAACGGATCGCCGAACGCGGCAAGCGCATGCAGGAAGAGTCGTTCGCCGTCGAGCGGATGTCGATCGGCGGACAGGATGTGGTGTCCGGCGAGGTGGTGGTCAGCGCGCCGCCGTCGATGGCAAACAGCGTCATCGCGCCGCATCTCGGCAGGTTGCGGGCGCAACATCCGGCGGTGTACGTCCGCTTGATTGCCGATACGCGCAATGTATCGCTGATACGACGGGAGGCGGATATTGCCGTGCGGCTGAGCCGGCCGGCCGAGGTGGATCTGGTCGCGCGCAAGGTCGCCGTGATCCGGTTTGCGCTGTATGCGTCGCCGGCATATCTGGCGTCGCACGTACCCGAAGACTATGAGTTCATCGGCTACGACGACAGCATGGACGGGTCGGCGCAACAGATCTGGCTCGACGCCCAGGCCGGTTCGCGTCCGGTCGTCTTGCGCAGCAACAGTCTCGACGTACAGGCGAGCGCCGCGCGGGCCGGCGTCGGCGTCGCTACCCTGCCCTATTTCCTTGGCGACTGGGATGAGAGTCTGAGCAGCGTCGAAGAGACAGGCGAACCCTTGACGCGTGAAGTATGGCTGTCGATCCACAACGATCTGCGGCACGCGCCTGCCATTCGCAGCGTGATGCAGTTCATCGCGAGCTGTTTCCCGGGGAACGGGTAACCGGACAAACGGCTAACGGCCGACGCAGGGGCCGCGCGGCGGCCCTTGTGCATTTTCTCCTGGACCACACGCACATTTCGGGAATTGGCGGATAGAAGACCGGTGGCAATAATGCATTCACCGATCGACGCAAGGCAAAAAGGCAGTTCGCAGATCCGCCGCCTGAGCGTCGAAACTATCCTCCAAGGAGCACGAAATGAAACGCTTTCTGATCCCCGCTGTTGTCGCTGCGGGTGCAATCGCATCGTCGGCGGTGTTCGCCGACCCCGCCGCCGATGGCAAGACGCGCGCGCAAGTGCGCACCGAACTGATCCAGGCACGCGCTGCGGGCCTGTTCGATGCGCCCGACGCCACCTATCCCGCCGCTCAATTGCGCGCCGCCGCCACGCCGCAGACCGTCAACGCGACAGCCGCGGACGACCGCGCATCGGCCGTCGGCGCCGCCACCGCGGGCCGCTCCGAAAGCGGACGTCGAACCGTCACCGCGCCGAAGGCACGCGACAGCATCTATTTCGGTCAATGACCGTCGAGCAACGGCAGAGCCGGCACGTCCCACAGGCGGACGAAGCGCCGGCTCATCGCAACCAGTCAAGGAGTAACGTGATGGAACAGTTCAAGATGCGCATCGGTAGCGAGTGGCGCGATGCGAGCGATGGTCGGACCTTCGAAAGTCTGAACCCGTACAACGGCGAAGTCTGGGCCGAATTGCCGCGCGGCACCGCCGACGACGTCGACGCCGCGGTGCGCGCCGCACATGCGGCTTTCAAGAGCGGGCCATGGGCGACGATGACCGCAAGCCAGCGCGGCATGGTGCTGCACAAGATCGGCGATGCGATCGCCGCTCATGCCGAAGAACTGGCCGATATGGAGGTGAAGGACAACGGCAAGCTGAAGGCCGAAATGCTTCTGCAGATGCAATATCTGCCGCAATGGTTTTACTACTTCGGCGGCCTTGCCGACAAGATTCAGGGCGACGTCACGCCGTTCGACAAAGCAGGCATTTTCCACTACACCACGTTCGAACCGCTCGGTGTCGTCGCGACCATCGCGCCGTGGAATTCTCCGTTGCTGCTCGCGGTGTGGAAAATCGCGCCGGCGCTTGCAGCAGGCAACACGGTCGTGATCAAGCCGTCCGAGTTCTCGTCGGCGTCCTCCATCCTGTTTGCGAAACTGTGTGAAGAGGCCGGCGTGCCGGACGGTGTCGTCAATATCGTGACCGGCTTCGGCAAGGAAGTGGGCGAGCCGCTGGTCGGTCATCCGCTGGTGGCACGTGTAGCGTTTACGGGCAGCGAAAGCGGCGGCCGCCACGTCTATGAGAATGCGGCCCGCTCGTTCAAACGTGTTTCGCTGGAACTGGGCGGCAAATCGGCCAACATCGTGTTCGAGGATGCGAACCTCGACGACGCCGTAAAGGGTGCCGTCACCGCAATTTTTTCGGCAACCGGGCAAAGCTGCATGGCCGGTTCGCGCCTGCTGGTGCATTCGAGCATCCATGACGAGTTTGTCGAACGGCTGGTGAAGTTCATGCAGGACGTGCGGCTGGGCGACCCGATGTCGCCGGAAACGAACATGGGCCCGGTATCGACGGAGCCGCAATTCGACAAGACGCTGTACTACATCGATGTGGCGAAGCAGGAAGGCGCACGCTGCGTGCTGGGCGGTGCCCGCTCGACACGCCCGGGCACGAAGAACGGCCTCTTTGTGGAGCCGACCATTTTCGTCGACGTGCGTAATGACATGCGGATCGCCCAGGAAGAGGTCTTCGGACCGGTCCTCGCAGTAATCAAGTTCGACTCGGAAGAAGAAGCGATCGCCATTGCCAACGACAGCAACTACGGTCTTGCAGCAGGCGTCTGGACCACCGATTTGCGCCGCGCGATGACGGTACCCAAGCGCCTCGAAGCGGGCAGCGTGTGGGTCAACGCGTATCGGCTCGTCAGCTATCTCGCCCCGTTCGGCGGCGTGAAGGCTTCCGGGATCGGCCGTGAGAACGGCATCCGTGCGGTCTACGAGTATCTCGAATCGAAGAGCGTGTTCATCAATCCGACCCCGGGTGTCGAAAACCCGTTCGTGCTGAGCTAGCCGGCAGCGCGTCAGCCATGACGATCGTTGCGGCATTGCGCAGCAGCGATCGTCGATTCGTTCAAATGTTCTTCGCATAGGCAGATCGCGCTGTGCCGAAGGTCGAAACGGGATAGCGAGGCAAGACAATGCGTTCGATGTGGATCCCTTCTCGCAGCCTTGTGAGGTTCGCGGGCCGCACCGCGCTGGCCGCGACGCTCGGACTGCTCTGCTCGATTCTGGCTGGCTTGCACGAACCGCATTGGGCGGCCTGGACGGTGGTTTCCGTCGGGATTGCGGTGCGCGGCGACGGTTTGCAAAAGTCTCTTAACCGAGCGATAGGAACCGTGGTTGGCGCGCCGGCTGGCGTGCTTCTGGTGTTCGTCGCGCAGGGTAGCGAGCCGCTGCTCGTCGGCATGCTCGCTGTGTGGCTCGCCACGTGCGTCTATGCGGGCGTCCTGCTGCGCAACTACCGCGCCTACGCGGCGGTGCTGGCGGGCTATAGCGCAGTCATCGTGGCGATGTCCGTGACGGGCGAAGCCGGACAGCTGTTCGAGCTCGGCAGAGACCGCTGCGCCGGCATTTTCATCGGCATCGGCTGCGCGCTGCTCGTGCTCCTGTTGTCGCGCGACGTACAAGGCGGACAGGCAAACCAACGTATTCGGCACGCGATCGCTACGGCATGCGCGTGGGGCGCGGAGCGGCTTGCCGGCGTGCCTCGCGCACCGGCTGTCGATGGCTCCGGCCCGCAACGGTTGCGCGGGCAGCTGGGCGCTATTTTGGCGCTTGACGGCGCTGTTCATGGCTCGATAGCCGAGTCGCCGGCGTTGTGGGCTCGCTCGGGCCGCTCGCACAGCGTGGTGTCGGCGCTGCTCGACCTGCTCGTCACGTCGCGAGGCGTCGAGCGGAACTTCGAAGAGGCCGCGGCCAGCAAGAATGTGATCAGCGCCGGGATCGACCATGCCGCCGCTGAAGCATCGGTATTGCTTGCATCGATTGCGCACGCATTGCGCGGCGATCCGGCGGGCGAGTTCGGAACGCTGCGCGCCATTCGCCAGCAGACGCACGCGTTGCGCCGCAGGCTCGCGTCCATGCGCGCGGACCACCCGATCGAACGCCGCCGCATCGATCTTCTGTCAGCGCTCGTCGGCGCAACGCACGCAGCGTTGGGAACCTATGCCGCCTTGACCGGGGAACAGGAAGACGGCACCACGCCCGGCTATCCCGCGCCGGTCTATGCGTTTGATCGCAGTTACGCGGCAGCCGCGGCGCTACGCGCAGGCCTTGCGCTGCTGTTAGCCGGCACCGTCTGGATTGCCACCGGCTGGCAAGGCGGACCGCTGTTCGTCGCCTTCACGGCGATTGCGATCGCGCTGTTCGCGATCCGGCCCGATCCCCGCCATACGGGCATTCACTTTCTCGCTTCGGGTGCAGTTGGGGCTGGCGTGGCATTGCTGTTCTACACCACGGTGATGCCACACCTTCCACATGCGGCTGGCGTCGCGTTCGCGGAAGGCGGCATCGTTTTGCTGGCGATTGTCATCTCGTCGTTGCTGTCGAATCCGTTCTGGGCGTCGGGTTTCAGCCTTGTGTTCCTGGTCGTGTCGGATCCGCAAACCATTGCTCATACGACGGCCGGCGCCGTGAGCGGACACGCGCTGGGCGTATTGGCGGGCTCTGCACTGGCTGCGCTTGCATTCCATGTCGTTCCGTCACGCAGCGTTGAAAACCGGTGGCGCAAGCAGCGTCTCAAACAGATCGTGGACACAATCGGGACGCTGGTTGACTCGCCCGTCGAGCCGCATACGACCGGCACGTATCACGCATGGCAAAGCCGCAGTATCGACAGCCTCGTGCGACTTGCGTTGCCCAGCGCATCCGGAAAGGAAGTGGACGAATGCATGACGTGGATCGAGATTGGAATCGAACTGCTCAAATTGCGCGATGCTTTTCGTGCGGATGCTGAATGGCTTCCAATGGAGGCGAGAAAGGCGATTGACGCATTGTTCGCAGATCTCGGCGATCGCGAACCTCGAACATGGCACGCGCGGCTAGTCGCCGCCAATGCTGAACTGCAGAACGAGACTGGCGTGGCAGATCAGCACTTACTGGGTATCCGCACGAGGATTCTTGAACTCGCCTCGCTCTTGAAGCGCGTTACCGCGGCAACCGACCGCAACGAATCGGAATCCCTTTTTCCGCCTCGTTTTATCAGCCACCGGAGATTTGAAAATGGCACGGCAACCGTCGGTCCAGATCGCTGAGCGATTCTGGCGTGAAGTATGGCAATTGCGTAATCCGGACGCCGCGGACCAGCTGGTTTCGGAGGACTTCACTGTCACGTCCGGCGGTCAGGACATCCGCTCGCGCGAAGCATTCAAGAAGTGGGTGGCAGCGTTTCTCGCAAGCATCGACGATTTTGAATTCAATGTCGTCGAGACCTTCCAGAACGAAGCGGGCGACCGGGTCGTCAGTCGCTGGCGTGTGACCGGAAAGAACAATGGTTTCATGGGTTCCGAACCCAGCGGCTTGCCGATCGACATGACCGGAACTGCCGTGCTGCAGGTCGATGAGGACGGTTGGCTGCGGCACAACTGGGTCGAGCGCAGCGCGCTGGAAGTGCTCCGCAGCATGCAGGCAAGCAGGTGATTCGCACGTGAGGCTGCGCCGTGATCCGGCGTCGACCGGAGAGCGGCCGCCGCCGCTGCGATCCGGGACTTGGGCGATGCAGCGCCGCATCCCCGCGCGCAATTATTGGCGTTACCCGCGGTTACAAATGATGGGCCGCGGTAATAGGTGTCCGCGCTTGCGGACCCTATCCTTTCATGTGTAAGCGGACCGTATCGCAGTGGGACGGAAGCCATCATGAAACGCGCACTGAATTCGCTTGTCGCCGCAGTTGTCGTGGCCTGCGTGTGCGATGTAGCGTCGGCGTACGGGAGCGTGGGGATCTACATCGGTGGCCCCGTCTATGTAAGCCCGCCGCCGGTTTATCGGCCCTATCCTCCGCCTGGGGTTTACCAGGGGTATCCGCCAGTAGTGGTGTACGGCGCGCCGCCCGTCCTGTACCGACCGCCGCCCGTCATTTACGGACCGCCTCCCGGCTACTACTACCGCTACGGGTACGGTTATCGCGGCGGCTGGGGTCGACCGTACTGGCGAGGCAACGGATATGGCTATGGCGGCCGTCCGGGCTGGCAACATAACCACCGGTATCGGCGCCATTGAGCGAGGCCGTCAATCGGGCGCTACAGCCGTCCAAAAGCGCGCGCCGCAGCCTCAGCCCCCTCACGAATCGACTTCGCATGTGGGTGGGATGCTGCTTCGGTAACAGATGCAATGTTATTGCGCACGAAGTAGCAAATGCCGGCGGCGAAGCGAAGTTGAAGGAATATTTGACTGTTCACCCATGAAACGCACACTATTCGTGTCTGGCAATTGAGGACTGGGTAGTGCAACGCACGTTCAGACACAAATGCCTATTGTGGACGGCAATGTTCTCTGTTAGAAGAGAACGGCACGTCCGGCGACGTCAGCCTGGCGTCACCAACACATTAGTTCTTTTCGGAGTTTCAGCAAAATGGCAACGGGTACCGTGAAGTGGTTTAACGACGCAAAGGGTTTTGGTTTCATTACGCCGGATGACGGCGGCGAAGACCTGTTTGCACACTTCTCCGAAGTTCAGGGAAGCGGCTTCAAGACGCTGCAGGAAAACCAGAAGGTCAGCTTCGAAGTGAAGCAGGGCCCGAAGGGCAAGCAGGCTGCGAACATCCAGCCGCAGTAATACAGCGCACTAATACGGCGCAGTAATACGGGTTAACGCTGGTCACAGCGAATAGTCCTTTCTCTGCGAAATCTCCTGTGAGTCCAATGACTTACAGGAGATTTCCGCAGGGAATCCAACGCTCCATCTTCCCCCTTCGCATGGACATCTGCGCCGCCGGCGCGAGCAAGTCGAGTTCTTGTGCAATAAACGCGTTACCGCGTACCTACACCGGCCTGCTTACCGCCAGTTGCATGGCCTTGTACTCCAGGTATTCCTCGAGCCCATACGTGCCGTTCTCGCGGCCGTAGCCGGATTGCTTGTAGCCGCCGAACGGCGCGTTCATGTTCCACGCTCCACCGTTGATATTGATCTGCCCGGTACGAATGCGGCGCGCGACGGCCAGCGCACGCTCGTCGCTGCCCGCCCACACCGCGCCGGCCAGACCATAGATCGAATCGTTGGCGATGCGCACCGCTTCTTCTTCGTTCTCGTACGTGAGCATCGACAGCACCGGGCCGAAGATTTCTTCCTGCGCGATGGTGGCCTTCGGATGCACGCGGCCGAATACGGTCGGCTTGACGAAGAAGCCTTTCGATACGCCATCCGGCATGCCGGGGCCGCCGGTCACCAGCTCCGCGCCCTCCTCGATGCCGCGCCTGATGTATTGCTGCACGCGTTGCTGCTGCGCGGCCGACGCGAGCGGACCGAGGCGCGTGCGTTCGCCACGCGGATCGCCAGCGGTATAGGTTTCGGCGGCGGCGCGGGCGAGCTCGCGCGCCTCGTCGTAGCGCGCTTGCGGCACCAGCATTCGCGTATGCGCGGAACAGGTCTGGCCAGAATTCAGGAAACACGCGCTGACGGTTGCCTTGATCGCGGCGGCGAAGTCCGCGTCGTCGAGAATCACCGCGGCCGACTTGCCGCCCAGTTCGAGCGCGACACGCTTCACGGTTGCCGCGGCCAGTTCGGATACGCGCTTGCCGGCGCGCGTTGAACCGGTGAACGACACCACATCGACCGACGGATGGCTCGCGAGCACTTCGCCGACCACCGTGCCATACCCGCAAACGAGGTTGAACACGCCATGGGGCAAGCCGGCTTCGTGGATCGCTTCGGCCAGCACGAAGGCGTTCAGCGGCGCGATTTCGGACGGCTTCAGTACGACGGTGCAACCGGCCGCCAGCGCGGCAGCGACCTTCAACGTGATCTGATTGAGCGGATAGTTCCATGGCGTGATCGCCGCGACCACGCCGACTGGTTCACGCACCACCAGCGAATTGCCCACTTTCTGCTCGTATTCGAACTCGCCGGCGAGCTTCGCGTACGCGTTCCAGTTGTACACCGCGCTGGCCACCTGAATCGCGCGCGACAACTTCACCGGCATGCCCACTTCGCCGCAGATCAGATCGGCCAGTTCTTCGCTGCGGGCCTTCAGGTTGTCGGCAATTTTCTTCAGGTACGCGCCGCGTTGTTCGGCGGGCGTGGCGGCCCAACTGTCGAAGGCCGCTCGCGCGGCAATGATTGCAGCCTCTGCGTCTGCTTCGACGCCTTCGGGAATACGACCCATGATCTGCTCGGTGCCCGAGTCGATCACGTCGATCGTGCCGGTGCCGCATGGGTCGATCCATTTGCCGTCGATGTAGAACTGGGTGAAGGTTTTCATCGCGGGTCCTTGTGTCGAAGAGGAGGCAAGTATTTTACTCGCGGGGGAATCGCATCTTTGCCGGCGTGAGGTTTGCCCACATGCCCGAAGTGAAAAAGCAAATCACAAATGATCGTTTCTCATCGCATCGGCAAACGGTTTCAATGGTGAGCTAGCCCCTAACGATGCGTTGAACATCTTGTCGGGATTGAGCCCTTTCCGGTCAGCGATGAATCCGCGCTGCGCTGTTGTGGCGCCTGGCGATCCATCGCTGCGGCGGGCTTCTTTTGATTCTTTACGGGAGTGACATGGCTGATCTCACGTCGTCGCACCAGCGCTATGTCTCTTCACGACAGGTGCGATCCGGCATGTCAACCGCATCGCTGTACGTGTGGCTGTCCTGGCTCGTGCCGGCGATCGTCGTGGTGTTCTGGGAAGCCGCCGCGCGCGCGGGTTTGATGTCCGCGCAAGTGCTGCCGGCGCCCAGCAGCGTCGTCGCGACCGCGTGGGAACTCGCCCGCAATGGCGACCTGTTCGTTCATCTCGGCGTCTCGCTGCTGCGTGCCGCAGCGGGTTTTGTGATCGGCGGTGTGCTCGGCCTCGCACTCGGCGTCGCGGTCGGCTTTTCGCCGCTCGCGCTCGCCATCTTCGACCGTTCGATCCAGATGATCCGCGCCGTCCCCTTTCTCGCGATGCTGCCGCTCGTGATCGTCTGGTTCGGTGTCGGCGAGATGGCGAAAATCTTTCTCGTTGCGCTCGCCGTGCTGTTTCCGATCTATATCAACACGATGCTCGGCATCCGCCAGATCGATCCGAAGCTGATGGAGTTGTCCAAGGTGATCGGCCTGAGCCGCGCGGCGGTCGTGCGGCAAATCATTCTGCCCGGCGCGATGCCGTCGATCCTCACCGGCGTGCGTTATGCGCTTGCACACGCATGGCTTGCGCTGGTCATCGCCGAGACGCTCGCTACGACCAAAGGCATCGGTTTTCTCGCGATGGATGCGCGCGAATTCCTGCAGACCAACGTGATTGTGCTGACCATGGTGATCTACGCGATCATCGGCGTGGCGGCCGACTCGCTGGTGCGTTTGCTCGAGGGCCGTCTGCTGTCGTGGCATGCGAACTACGCAAAAGGAGAGCGCAAGTGAGCGTGAGTACAGCATTGCCCCCTGGCGCTCCAGCTTCGGCTCCCGCTTCAGCTTCACGCGCGCCTAAGAAGCAGGACCAGGTAACCCAGACACCGCTCGCGGTTTCAGTACGCGGCCTGCAGCGGCGCTACGGCACGCGCGTCGTCATCGATGCGCTGGATCTGCAGATCCACGAAGGCGAGTTCGTCGCGCTGCTCGGCGAAAGCGGCTGCGGCAAGACCACCTTGCTGCGCGCATTGGCCGGCCTCGATGTGCCCGACGCGGGCCACATCAGCGCGCCCGAGCGCCCTTCCGTCGTGTTCCAGGAACATCGGCTGCTGCCTTGGGCTACCTTGTGGCAGAACGTCGCGCTCGGTCACGAAAGCACGATCGGTCGAGCGGGCGCCGCGCGTGCGCTGGCCGAAGTCGGACTTGCCGGCCGCGAAGACGACTGGCCGCGCAATCTGTCCGGCGGGCAGTCACAACGCGTGGCACTGGCCCGCTCGCTGGTGCGCGACCCTGCGCTTCTGCTGCTCGATGAACCGTTCGCGGCGCTCGATGCGCTGACCCGCATCAAGATGCATGGGCTCGTCAAGGAACTGGTGGCGCGCCACCAGCCAGGCGTGCTGCTGGTCACGCACGACGTCGACGAAGCACTGACGCTCGCCGACCGGATCCTCGTCATGCGTGCGGGGCGTATCGCCGACTCTTTTTATCCCACCGATCACGCGCCGTCCGCGCTGCGGCCGATCCTACTCGCCGCGCTCGGCGTCGGGCACGACTGAAACGCTTATCGCAACACAAAGGACCTGAGCAGAATGAACGATTCATCGCTGAGTCGCCGTGCGCTGTTGCGCGCGGCGGGTGGCCTGCTGGCGGGCGTCGCCGCAAGCAGTCTGTTGCCGGCGGCGCGTGCCGCCGAGCCGCGCAAGCTGACGCGCAATACCGACCGGGTGCGTCTTGGCTGGGGGTACGGCGCGTTGCCCGACATCGCCAGGCAACGCGGCGTATTCGAAAAGACACTGGCCGCGAAAGACATCAAGGTGGAATGGGTCGGCCCGTTTCCGAATCACGCGCCGTCGATTCAGGCGGTGATCGGCGGCAGCGCCGATTTCGGCTTCTGGGGGTCGACCACGCCCGCGCTCGCTGCGATGCTGGCCGGCGCGCCGATCGTCTTCACCGCGTTCGATGTCTACTCGCCGCGCTCGACCGCGTTGATCGTGAAGAAGTCGAGCGGCATCAATTCGGTTGCCGATCTGGCGGGCCGCAAGGTCGCAGTGAACCGTTCGGGGCTGGGCGAATTTCTGTTGATCGCGGCACTCGAGAAAAACCATGTCGATCGCAGCAAGGTCGAGCTGGTTTATCTGAATCCGCCCGATGCCGCGCCGGCCTTTGCACAAGGCAAGGTCGACGCGTGGTCGATGTGGTCGCCCGCCGTGGACATCGCGCGCTATTCGAACGACGCGAAGGATATTTTCAACGAAGGCCGCGACCTCGATTTTCTGATCGACTACAGCTCGCTGGTCACGCGCCGCAAGTTCGCCGAAGAAAACTCCGAACTGGTACGCGCGGTGATCGATGCGTACTACGTCGAAGGCGCATGGCAGTCGGCGCATTCGGTGCAGGCGGAACAGCTCTCGCAGAACGAGGCGAAGTATCCGGACCCGGTGCGCGACTATCTGGTCAGCCTGAAGCGTGTGAACACGTTTCACGAGCCCGACGATGCGGCCTTTATCGCACAACTGCAGCGTGCCGCAGACTGGCTTGCGCAGCGCAAGATCATCAATGCGCGTATCAACGTTGCGGATTACAGCGTCAAGGTTTGAGTGAGGACGGCAACGATGACACAACCAGTCAGCCTTTTTAAAGCCTCCGCTGCTGCGCTGCACAGCCTCGACGCACAACGGGAGCGGCATGGCGATGTGTGACACGGCGAACGTTAGCGGCAACGGGCCGGTGCTCGTGTCGCCACTATCAAAGGCGCTCGGTTTTTCTGACGCGCTTGCCGATATCGCTCGAGATGCGCCGGGCCGCGAACTCGAACACCGGCTGCCGCACGACGAAATCGCGCAGTTGAAAGCGCTTGGGTTCGGTGCGTTGCGTCTGCCAATCGAGGGCGGCGGCCGCGGTGTTTCGTTGCGTGACCTGTTCGTCGTGGCGCGCGATATCGCCGCAGCGGATTCGAATATCGCGCATGCGTTTCGCAATCATCTGTGGCAGGTCGAAGCCGCGCTCAGGCAGCGGGAGCACCCTTTCCATGCGCACGTACTGCGCCTGACGGGCCAGAAGAAAACGATCGGCCTGAGCTTCGTTGAGACCGATGCAAGCGCTGCCGGTGCCCGGCCGAGCCGCGTGCTGAGCCGGCTCGAGTGGGACGAGCGGCGCGAAGCGTACGTCGGTTCGGGCGACAAGGTGTACGCGACGGGCAACCTGTATAACGATGCGTTCGTCGGCCCCGCTGTCGAAAGCCGCGCGGGCCACACCGTGCAATACGTGTTCGAGCGCGGCGAAGGCGTCGGCAGCGATGACGACTGGCTGGGTTTCGGTCAGCGGCTCACCGGCTCCGGCACGGCGAAGTTCCGCTCCGTGACGGTGCCCGCGTCGCACGTGTACCCGCCGGACCCGCCAAGGCCCGACGGTGCGGCGCCTTGGGGCTTTACGTTCCATCAGGTGTACCTGACCAACTGTATTGCCGGGATCGTTCGGCGAGTGGCATTGGACGCGGTAGACGTGCTGCGCAAACGCGGCCGTAACTTCTACCACGGGCAGGCGGAGCATCCCAGCGAAGAGCCGGTACTGCAGGCGCTGCTCGGCCGGATCCGTGCGTACGCGACGAGCATCGAAGCGACCACAGACCGCGCCATCGACGCATTGCAACGCGCATCGGATAGCTATGGCACCAGCGGCGAATACGATACGGTGCTGGCCGCGACGCTGGCGGCAGCCGAGGCGAAGGTGGTGATCGACGACCTCGCTCCGCAGGTTGCCAGCTGGCTGATCGACCTCGGCTCGGGCTCCGCGGTGTCACGCATCGCGGGTCTGGACCGGCACTGGCGCAACATCAAGGTGATCGCATCGCATAACCCGCGGCTTTATAAGGAAGGCTTGCTCGGGCAGAACTCGTTGAATGGGTATCTGCCGCCTACGGGGGCGTTCTTTTGATTGCAGCGCGCGCGTCAGGCTCCGAAAAAAGCCGACGCGCGATGCTTCGCGTCAAGCGAGCCGATTCGCCAGCGCCAGGTTGTGCGTGCGAATAATGCCAGGCAGCAGGAACGCGTCGACCAGCACCCAGAGACCCACAAAACCGACTACCAGGTAACCCACGCCGATCAACATCGTGCCGATGCCGACCAGCGTCAGCAGCAACTGCACGATCGCCGTCACAATACGGCCGGCGTAGAACCGGTGAGCGCCCAGCGAACCGAGGAAAAACCACAGCAGATAAGCCACGCCGAGGCTCTTTTTCTGCGCGTCGTACATCATCATTTCACGAGCGGTGTCGTTCATTTTTTACTTCCTCCCTTTTGCCTGTCGTTTGTCGCAGTGAAATTTGCCCTTCAGCCGGCGCTTACTGGTAGTGCGCTACTAACGCTTTATATCGGACGTCGGCTCTGAGCGAGGCGAACTGCGGCGCGGCCGCGAGTTGCGCGAAATCGCGGAAACCCGACTTGAACGCATCACTGAGGAACTGAAGTGCGTCGCCAGTCGAGCCGTGCTGCGCCGCGAGCAATGCCATCTGGTAGTCGCCGTAACCTGCAGGTGTCGCACGTGCGGGTGCTGGCGGTACGATCGGGCCGGCCGTGGCCGCGGGCGGCGGCGGTACCGCCTGGACTTGCTGGACTTGCGGGGCCGCCTGCACCGGCTGCATCTGCGCCGCCTGTCCATGGCTTGCCGCCGCCTGGGTACCTGGTGCATCCGGCGCATCGGCAACGCGCCGGTAGTAGACCTTGCCGAGCACCGGCACATTCAGATACATCCGGTCCGGCCCATCGAAATAGAACGTCAGGCCAACACCGTATTGAAGGTCGATGGTCGTCTCATCGCCTTTGCGCTCGATGCCGCTGACCGGCAACTCCGCATCCATGCCCGGCGATGTAATGCGGTGCTCGCCGATCACGAGATCCGGGCCGACCGGCAACTTCGCGCTGAATACGGTCACCCGCTCGGCGCGCCAATGCCCGAGCACGCCCGGTTCGACGGGCTTCGAGCATGCGCCCAGCGACAGCAGCGCGGCTACCGCACTCAACATGTAGCGCCGCTTCGGCATCACGTGGTCGTACGATACTTTTTGACCAGCGCGACAAAACGCGGATCGTTGCGGATCGCATCCAGATCCGGATCTTTCTGCATCGCGTCGAAGTACGTGAAGCCGTTCAGGAAGCTCGCCTCGAGTTGCTGCAGCGCGTCGTCGGTGCGCCCTTGCTTCAGGCGCAGCACCGCCATGTTGTAGTACACCAGCGATTGCTTCGGGTCGCGCGCCAACGCGTCGCCGAGTTCTTTCTCCGCGTCGTCGAGCTTGCCTTGCGACATCTGCGCGATGGCAACCTTCACCATTTCTTTTGCGGCGGCCTGGTTGCTTGCCGCCTCGGCACCCGACGCATCGCCCTGCGAGAGTTTCGCGTCGCCGTCCTTGCGCTGCGCGCTGATCTCCGCATCCGACGGTGCGATCCCGCCATTGCTCGCAGCGGGCACGCTAGCCGGGGCAGCCGCCATCGTTGCCGACGCTGCCGACGCTGCCGGCGCGGTGGCAACCGGCACCGTCGATGCCGGCACCGGCTGTTGCGCAACGGCTGGCGGCGTCGCCGCGGCAGCCGCTGCAGCGGCCGCTTCCGCTGCCGCCTGCGAGCGCTTGTGATAAATCCCGCCGCCGACGCCTGCGACGATCACCACAACCGCGGCCACGGCCGCACCGATCAGCTTGAAGTTCGGCTGCTTAGGTTCGGCTCCGGCCTGCCGCACGAGCAGCGTCGAGCATTCCGGGCACCGCAGATCGTCGCCCGGCGCACGCACGAAAATCTCGCCGGAGTTGGCCTTGTCGCAATCCCCGACGGTAGGACATTTATAGTTTGGCATAGTGTTGAATTCCGCTTTTAATCCTGAAAACGACCATCAATCCAGCGCAGGCGGCAGGCCGATAATTTCCCGAACCGGCTTTTGCATCGCGCTCAACGCAAGGTATTGCGGGTCCTGATCGTCCTCGCCCGCCTCGTTAAAGCGCGCGGTTGCGAAGTCGATATAGCGGCCGAACAGCTTTTCCTTGTCGTCCTTGTGCTTGAGCTCGGCCTCTACGCGGCGGCCTACTTCGCGTTCGATCAGGCCCTGCACGTCGGCCGGGTGGTCGTCGTTCATCACCGCGTGCCAGTCCGCGCCGCGCAGCACCTTCGAGGCCGGCAAACCGTTCGCCTTATAGATGAGCGCCCACTCCTGCTCGCCGGTCGTCTTGTTCGGCCGCTCCTTGAGCATCTCCATCAGCCGCGCGACCAGCAGATAAGGCTTGCGCCTCGCCTGCGCGCTGACTTCTGCGCTCGAACGCGCGTACAGAGGCGGCAGCTTCTTGCCGTCACCGTGGCTATGCAGCAGGTGGGATTCGTTGAAATCCGCCAGCAGCCCGTCGTAATGACGCTTCATCATGGCGAGCGGTTCGATGAAACGCACCGGCATCAGCGAAGCGATTTTCAGAATGACGATTTCATTGGACAGCTTGCCGGGCGCGATTACCGTGTCGGATGCCGGATCTTTCTGCTGGTTGAACAGCGCCTTCAACGTTGCATGAAACTCT
Organism: Paraburkholderia jirisanensis; assembly: GCF_054782355.1. Classification (NCBI taxonomy): domain Bacteria; kingdom Pseudomonadati; phylum Pseudomonadota; class Betaproteobacteria; order Burkholderiales; family Burkholderiaceae; genus Paraburkholderia; species Paraburkholderia jirisanensis. Next base: position 132,882 of record NZ_BAAGSQ010000004.1, read on the forward strand.
TTCTGGCTGTCGCATTCGGGCAGAAACACCGCCACGGTGTTGGCCGTGCCGCGTGTGCCGCCCGCGTTATTCGACACCGACCGGTCCACTTCGGTCTTGTTGTATTGAATCATCGTGCCGGACTTCTCATACAGTTCCGACACGAACGCCTTCAGGCCGTTCGGATTCGCGTCGTACTGCTTTTGCAGGCGCTCGACAATATTCACCTGCAGCACCGGCGGCAGATTCTTCGAAATTTCCGCATGCGCAAGTTCGACGATGGTCGCCGACACCTGTGTGATGGTCGACACCACCGCGCCCAACGACACGCTGCGCACCAGCTTGTCGAACGAATCGACTTCGGTGCCGGCCAGATCGATCACCGACTGCCGGACCTTCTGCGTGCGCGCAATCTGGCTCGGCTCGTCGATCACAACAGCCCGCATGATGTTGGCGATCGCATTGCGGTCGAAAATGCGCTGCTGGTAGATCGCATCCGCGCCGGCCAGGCGCGCGGCCTGCTCGTCGTGCACCATCTCGGTCGCGGCGGCGAGCGTCTGATGCAATTCGTCGATATGGCCGCGCAGCGACGTCAGCTCGTCCTTGATGAACGGAATCAGACTGACCGCGAATTTCTGCCCTTCCAGCAGCGTGCGCATCGCATACAGGTCTTGATGGCGCGCCGCGATATCGGCGAACAGCGAGCCGCGCTTGTCAGTCAAATGCTGGCGCAGGAAGCCGACATTGTTGAACTCCGCGGCCAGTTTCTCGACGTTCTGCTGCAACGCAATCAACGTGGCCGGCGCCTTCGTGATCTCGTCGGCAAGCACCGCGAGGCGTTCGTCGAGCAGCGCGAGCAGCGCATCGGTAAACTGCCGCAACTGGATCAGCGAATGCGTGCCGATGCGCCAGCGGCCGAACATGTCCTTCTCGATCTGCCGGCCGATGTGACGCGCCATCTCGAGGCGCGCATTGCCCTTGATCTCGTAGAACTTGCGCACGCCGCCGAGCTTGCGGTAGGTCTCGTCGAATACCTTGGCGAGGCGCGTGTTCAGCGCATGCGTCCAGGTGGTTTCTTCGAGCGTCGGGTCGTTGCGCACTTCCGGCGCGACCACGCCGACCACCTGCTTCCAGAATTCGCGCGCCGGTTTCCAGCCGCCGGTTTTCGCGTCGTCCTCCAGAATGCCGACTTCGAGCATCAGGTGCTGATCGCTCAACAGCATGTTCTGCAGCGTGTCCGGCTTGCGTGCTTCGCTGCCCCAGTCTTTCTGCACCGGTTCGTCCGCGTAGCCTTCGCCTTGCCGGAAATTGTTGAACATCAGCTGCCGGGTGGCCTGCTCGGCAAAGCCGTAAGCGAGATATTCCTTGATCTCCTGCTCGGGCACCACGATGCGTTCGACGCCGAATGACAGGAACAGCTTGGCGCGTGCCTTGCCGATGTCATCCTCGCTTTCGAAGTTCTTGATGTCGTTCTCGCCCTTCTCGGCGCGGCCGAGGCCTTCCCATTCCTTGTTCAGCGTCTTCTGGTAGATGAACTCCGCCACCACGCGCGGAATTTCCGTATCGACGTCGAGCTGGATGCTGTGCTCGTTCAGGTTGTTGACCAGGTAGCAGCCGTTGAAATACACGTCATGCTGCATCCGCGAACCGTCGAGCAGATTCACCGGGTGATATTGGCCGACCGCCATTGCGTTCAGTTCGGCCAGCGCCGCGTAGCCGTTCGCGTAATAGTTCGAATAGCCCGATACGTCGCGCACGCGCTTCGAGTCTTTCTCCGGCAGCAGCGCGTACAGGATGATGCGGTATTGGTCTTCATTGCGATACTTGTCGCGGATCAGCGCGACCGCATCGACCACCGAGCCGCTGCCGGTGCCGCCAGCCAGACCGCACACAATATGAATCACTGCGCGAGCGCGCCCGGGGCCGTCCTGCAGGATGCGCATGCGGTCTTCGACCGCCTTGACGAAGTGCGGAGCGTTCTGCGCGAACACCAGTCGCCCAAGCTTGCGGCGCTGCGCCGCGCCCGCGATGCCAGGCTTCACGAAATCGAAGATGCTGCGCGGCTCAACCCAGTCGCGCAGGCCCGGAAACGAATCCGGATCGTCCAGCACCGGCCGCACGCTGCTCGCTGTGTTGATCATGTACTGGCTGCGCGCAAGGTCGATTTCCTTGCCGAGCACCTTCCATTCGTCGCGCTTGTCGATTTCGTCGCTCGACGTGTCGACATACAGATATTCGAAGCGCGCGTCCGACGGGCTGTTGCCCTGCGCATCGCGATTGCGTTCGATCGTCTTGCGCAGATGGCGGATGATTTTTCCGCCTGAGCCGCCGAGCCCGATAATCAGATGGTTATGTTCCATATGCGGTGTTCTCTGTAGCGTGCTGCCGTGCCGCGTGAGGGTGTCCTCTACGCGGCATGCGACGGAGTTATTCGTGTGCGAGGTTGATCTTCAGAAACAGCGTCTTGTCGACCTTGGTCGTGCGCTTCACGACGTACGATGCGACCTGTTCGCCGGCAGCGGGCGCGCTGTCGTCGCTGAAGACGATGCCCTTGGACGCGTACGCGCCGCTGTCCGCCTGCGCGTACGGACCTGCGCAACCCGAGCCGGCCGGCTGATCCGGCGCGAAGCCGATGCCCTTGGACGCGTAGTCGGAGCCGGGGCTGGGGCCGGCGCTCGCATACTGGTACTGGGTCGACGGGTCGGCTTGCGCGGCCTGCTGCTGTGCCGCGCCGCAGGCGCCGGCGGCAGCGGTCTGCTGCATCACCGGGCTCGCCACGAGGTCCGGCGCCGCGTCGCGCACGCGCTGACGCACGTCGCTATGCACGCGCTCCGACGACAGATACACCAGCAGCTTCTCCATGCCCGGCTTGTCGTCGAACTGGAACGAGCCTTTTGCCGGGAAGAACACCACGCCCATCGCATCGACGAAATTGTCCTGCGACGGCTGCGGGTAGATCTGCGTGATGGTGCCGTCCGGTGCCTGATTCAGGATGTACACGTACGACGGACGGCTCACCTTCACGCCAAGCTGAAACTTCTCGCCGCTACGGAACACGCGGCGCGTCAGCACGTCCTGGGTGCTGCCGTCGTCGTTCTTCAAACGCACGAAGTAGCTCAGGCCGAGTTGCGGCGAATGCTTGCGGCTGTGGGTCGTGACTTTCACGACGCCGGGCGTCTGCGTCGGTGTAGTGGCGACGCTGGTGTCCGGTTGCTGCGGCCCGGTGCCGACTGCTACCACCGCGTCGTTCTCCGAGAAGAACAGCGACTTGGCACTGTACGCTTCCTGCGCGGATGCATGCATGGCCAGTGCTGCAAGGGTCAGTGCGACGAATGGATATCGCATGGTTTTCTCTCCGTTTTTGCAGCGCTTGTGGAGCAAGCGCAACTCGTTATCAGTGGATCGCGCTCTGCCCGTCGGGAATCGTCGAGAATTGACGCGGCGTCTGGTGTTGGGCGCCCTGCGTCACGTCGGCCACTTTGCGCGAAGTGAAGCCTTGCGCGTCGCGAAACGCCGGGCCGAGCTCGCCGCTGTCGCGATCCAGATAGGCGAACAGCGACTGCGTGAAGAACGAGCCCTTCAGCGGTGCGCCGCCGGCGATCGGGTTCGGGAAGGTCTGGCCGGATGGCGGCCCGAGTGACTCTTCGTCGGCGCTGGTCGCGGTGATGAGGGTGTAGCCGTTGCGGTTGCGGTCGATCGCGGTGGGAGCCTTTTTTGCGGCTGCTGCGGTTGCTGCGGTTGCATTTGCGCTCGTGCCGGCATTCTTGTCATCGCTGTCAGCAGCGAAGCGAATCCCCTTCGACGTAAATGCCGGCCCGGTCCACGATGCTAGCGAAATCCCGGCCTGCTCCGTCTTGCCGCCGTTCGTTTGCACAATGTAGGTGGTGCTTTCGTCCACCACGTCGTCGAGCATATCCCCGCTGTAGCAGGTGTCGATCAGCACGCGGGTCTGGTGGCTTGGCCTGCGCGCCACGTCCTGCACCAGCGTATCGGGCACCGAATGACGCTGGATGTACAGGTAGTACTCGGTCTCGTCCTTGATCGCCATCGCCGTGCGGTCGCTCGAGTCGTACGCGATGATCGACATCTTGCGCTGGTCCTGCCCGCCGGGCGTCGGCACTGGCGCCGCGCCGTGGCTCGAAATATAGACGAACACATCGTCGTTCGGCCCAATCGAGCGATCGAGCGAGGTGAGCGCCCCTTCAATACTCGCCTTGGTCGCGCGCTCGTCGAGCAACATCGTGACCGAATAACCGGCGCGCTTCAGGTAATCGCCAACCACGATCGCATCGTCGCGGCCTTGAATCATCTTCACGTGCGGATCGGAAAAACGATTCAGGCCGACCACCAGCGCACGCTTGACCGGCACAGCCGAGCGCGGCGCAACGTGGTGCGCAACCGCATCGAGCGCCTCACCCGCTTCTTCCTCCCACCGCTTATGCTGGATGTTCTGCGGATAGAACGGAGACGTCGATTTGATGCCGACGATCGATTGCACGATCGTGAACGCATCGTCGACCTCATCCTCGTTGCGGTAGCTGCCCGTCAACTGGATGCGCCCGGTGCTGTCGCGCATCACGTCGGCGCGCTCGAGTCCGTGCTCGTGAAATTTCACCTTGATCCGCTCGACCAGCGGCTGCGGAACGTTGTAGCCGTGATAGGCGTTCTGAAAGCCTGGCAGGCTGCTCGCCGCGCAGGCAGTGAGCAACACGCAGCCCAACACGATTGCGGCACGCGTAAAGAACGTATTCATCGATTCAAACGAGTGGACCGCGCGATCGATCGGCACCATCACCGCCCAGCTTCAGCGTCGATCGGTCGCGCGCTGTCTCCGTGCGATGCGGTGCAGCGCGCCGGCATCGCACGGAGCGCAGTGGTTTAGTTTGCGATTACAAATTTCTGCGATGCGACCGACGCCGGCTGGTTGTCCGCGGCCACGCTGAATTCGACGCGGTACGCGCTGCCCGGCTTCGCGTCATGCGGAACCGGAACGCGCACGGTGTCTTTCTGCTCGCCTGGTTCGAACGTATGCTGCTCGGACGCGTGCCCGGGGAATTCGACTTGCGTTTCCTTGCCGTCGTCACCCACCACGTACAGCTTGCGCTCGACCGTGACGGGCGCTTCGGCGCCGTCCGGCGTCATCAGGATGAAATCGCTGTTGACCACCGCGAGGCCATCCGCCTTGACCGGACCGTCGATGGTGACCGATTCGGCGCGCGTGACGATGCCCTGGCTCTTCTTGTACTTGATCTGCTTCTTGACCTCGTCGTAGGACCTGGTGCGCTGGATATCCGATTCCGGAATCCACGCGGGGTTCTTCTTGAAGCAGGTATTCACCGCCGTGTAGTAAGCGGTGGCAAAGCCCGCGATGCCGCCGACTGCCGCACCGATCACGGCGCCCTTGAGCGCGTCTTCCTTCTTGTGCGTGGCAAGCATTGCCGTGAGGCCGGTCAGCGCGCCGATGCCTGCGCCTTTAGCGGTGGTGAGGATCTGCTCCTTGCGCACGCAGGAATTCAGATCGTCGTTTGCCGATTCCTGAGCATAAGCGCCGCTTGTCAGAAACAGCATCCCCGTGACGGACGTGACGAGCACGGCCGCTTGCATGCTACTTTTTATGGTCATGGTCTTGTTTGGTCTATGGACTATTCAATGCACCAGCGCCGCAGCGCTACCCCGTATTGCATGAACGCGCGTTCTCTCATTCGCGCCGATGTCTTGCTGCTCATGCATCGGTGTCTTGTGAGAGTAACGGCTGGTGCGGAAAAAACTTTAACACTTCGCGTATGTAAAAAGTCACGCGGCGTACTTTATTTTTGTTTTCGCTGCGGCATCAGTGTTTTAGATCCGGGTGGTACCGAACGCGCAAACGTTTTAGCGGAACAGGGTGAAGGAGTGGCGCCGACACAGGATGTAAAGGGCAAGAATCGATGTGCTGCGTGCAATGCGGGCGTTACGCGCCCGTCTGTGCCGGCACTTTAATTTTATGCAAAACACATTTAAACAACGTCAGGCCGTTTTCGTGGAAACGCGCCTGAAGCGCCATCAATCATCTGATGCACGATGCGTCTTGCGGTGCAAGTAGAGAATTAGAAAAACTCAAGGCGAAGCGTGTATTTTTTGTGTATTTTTCTTTTAAATGTGCTTGGCGAATCAGTACTTCTGGCAATCGAAAAATCGATAAAACCGCTTTAAAACAGTGTTTTACATATCGCATAGGGTATCGCATAGGGCGCGATTGAGCGCACCTAAAAAAAACAGCCATCGGTGCTGGCGAACGGGTCGCCGCAGCGATGGCTGCTTGTGCCATACCAACTATTGAAACTTACTGCACGCCCTGGCTCGCGAGGAAATCCTCGTAGTTGCCGCCAAAGTCCCGCAGCGTCCCATCGGTCTTCACTTCGATCACGCGATTGGCGAGCCCGCTGACGAACTCCCGGTCGTGCGACACGAACACCAGCGTGCCTTCATACTTGTCCAGCGCGATCTGCAGCGACTCGATCGACTCCATGTCCATGTGGTTGGTCGGCTCGTCCATCAGCAGCACGTTGTGACGGCCGAGCATCAGCTTGCCCCAGATCATCCGGCCTTTCTCGCCGCCCGACAGCACCTTCACCGACTTGCGGATGTCGTCCGCGTTGAACAGCAGACGGCCCAGCGTACCGCGCACCGACTGCTCGTCGTCGCCTTCCTTGCGGTAGTTGTCGATCCACTCCATCAGCGTGACATCGTCCGGAAACTCTTCGTACGTGTCCTGCGGCATGTAGCCGATGTCTGCGTTCTCGGCCCATTTCACTGAACCGTACTCGAGCTCGAGGCTGCCGCGCAGCGCACGCAGCAGCGTGGTCTTGCCCGCGCCGTTTTCGCCGATGATCGCAATGCGTTCGCCCGGCAGCACGCTGATGCTGAAGTTCTGGAAGATCGTGCGGTCGTATTTCTTGGTCATGTCCTCCGCGACCACCGCGACGTTGTGCAGCTTCTTCTCGTACTCGAAGCGGATAAACGGGTTCTGCCGCGACGACGGCTTGAATTCCTCGATCTTGATCTTGTCGATCATCTTCAGGCGGCTGGTGGCCTGGCGTGCCTTCGACTTGTTCGCCGAGAAGCGGCGCACGAAGTCCTGCAGATCGGCCACGCGTTCCTTCGCCTTCGCGTTGGCCGCCTGCTGACGCTCGCGTGCCTGCGTGCTGGCGAGCATGTAGTCGTCGTAGTTGCCCGGATAGACCTTCAGCGTGCCGTAATCCATGTCCGCCATGTGCGTGCAGACCTGGTTCAGAAAGTGTCGATCGTGCGAAATGATGATCATCGTCGAGTTGTACTGGTTCAGTACGTCTTCCAGCCAACGGATCGAGTTGATGTCGAGGTTGTTGGTCGGCTCGTCGAGCAGCAGCACGTCCGGCTTCGAGAACAGCGCCTGCGCCAGCAGCACGCGCAGCTTCCAGCCCGGCGCGACGTTGCTCATCGGCCCGCTGTGCAGATCGATCGAGATGCCGATGCCGAGCAGGAGTTCGCCCGCACGCGCTTCGGCGGTGTAGCCGTCGTACTCGGCGAACTTCGCTTCGAGTTCGGCGGCGTGCATGTAGTCGTCGTCGGTGGCTTCGGGGTTGGCGTAAATCGCGTCGCGTTCGGTCATCGCGCCCCACATCTCGGTGTGGCCCATCATCACCACGTCGAGCACGCGCGTGTCTTCGTATGCGAACTGGTCCTGGCGCAGCTTGCCGAGGCGAATGTTCGGTTCGAGCATCACGTTGCCCGAACTCGGCTCGAGATCGCTACCGAGGATTTTCATGAACGTCGATTTGCCGCAGCCGTTCGCCCCGATCAGCCCGTAGCGGTTCCCTTCTCCGAACTTGACCGAGATATTTTCGAAGAGAGGCTTCGGCCCGAATTGCATCGTGATATTGGCAGTAGACAGCACGGCGCGTCCTTTTGTACGGTTAATACGGTGAATCCGGCGCGGGCGCACCCGCGCCGGATAGAGATCGCTGAAAAACCTGAAATTTTAACAGGTTGTCGTGGCATGCGGCCGCGTGCGCCGCGCCATGCCGTCCGCGTCAGCGTGCGCGGCCCGGCTGCAGCACGTCGATAAAGGCCGCGAAGTCGGCGTCGGCGAGGCCCATTGCCGCGGCGAGGCGCAGTACCTGCTGCACGGTGCCGGACACCGGCATCGGTGTACCGGTTTCGTAAGCGGTCGCGGCAATCGTGTCGACGTCTTTCTGGAACGTGCGCAGCGCGCCGATCGGCGGTTCGACGCGCTGCGTCATGCGCGGGACGAAAGTCTGCAACAGCACGGAGTCGGCCCAGCCGCCGGCGAGCGCTTCGGTCAGGCGGCCGGCATCAATGCCGCTGCGTTGCGCGAGGCTCACTGCCTCGGCAATCGCGGCCACCGTCGAGGTAACGATGGCCTGGTTGCACAGCTTCGCGGTCTGGCCAGCGCCGGCTGCGCCCATGTGCGTGACACGCGCGGCGTACGCGCGGATCAGCGGCGTGACCGCGTCGACATCGGCTGACGCGCCGCCGGCCATCACCGCCAGCGTGCCGGCCGTGGCGCCCGCGACGCCGCCCGACACCGGCGCGTCGACCCAGCCGATACCGGCCTCGCGCGCGCGTTGCGCAAATTGGCGCGTCGCAGCCGGCGCGATGCTCGAATGGTCGACGATGCGGCGTACGCGCGCTGCGCCGCTGGTTCGCTGGGCTGCTGCGGCGACGGCGAGGCCCTGTTGGGCGTCGAACACGACCTGTTCGACCGCGGCGGCGTCCGATACGCACAGGAACACTGTTTCCGCGCATGCGGCCAATGCGCCGGGCGTTTCGGCAATCCGCGCGCCTTCGCCGGCAAGCGCTTCGGCTTTGTCCCGCGAGCGGTTCCATACATGTACCGTGTGCCCGGCTTTCAGCAAATGCCGGATCATCGGCGCGCCCATCAGACCCGGGCCGCAAAAACCAATTTCCACCTTTCGTTCCTCGTTGTCAGATTGTCTTGATGCGTGCCGACGGCAGCGCGCGATCCTGCTGCAGCTTGCCGTGCCGTTGCGGCGAGATCGACGGGCTTGCGCCCGTCGTTCGCCCATCATAGCGCCGCCGCCCGCTCGCCTGCCCGTCGCGCGGCAGCGGGTGTTTTCTGTTTCCGCGGCGGCGGGCACGTTGCGTGCGGCTCGTTCTGTCTATGCGTTGCGGTCGTTGCGGGCTTTGCGGCCCCATTGCCTATACTTTTTTGACCCTTTCGACCACGGAGGTGGACCATGAGTAATCACGTGTACAAGCAGATCGAATTGACCGGCTCGTCGCCGACTTCAAGCGATGACGCGGTCCGTTGTGCAATCGACAAGGCGTCGAAGACCTTGCGCAATCTGCATTGGTTTCAGGTAACCGAGACGCGCGGCTGTATCGAGAACGACAAGGTTACGCACTGGCAGGTCACCATCAAGGTGGGGTTGCGTATCGAGGATTAGTGGCTGTGTATGAGGCTGCCGCGGCGCAGCCTCGTAACGTTGCACCTTCTCGCACGCCGTGGCCACCGCGCGCCGCGCCCTCGCCCCTGCTCCCGCCCCTCTTCGCATCTCAAAAATATCTCTCCGAGCCGCCGCTCGCCCCGCCCACTGCGGGAAAGCCTCCCTTGACGCCCCTTTACGTCTATATTAAAAATGATATGCCCCTGCCCCATAGCGATCAGCCCGGCCATATACACAAGCACATAAGTTGGAGAAGTCATGAGTCAACAACGCGAGGCGATCGACACTTACCTGCTACGCGTCTTGCACACGTTGCTGATGGAACGTAGCGTCACGCGCACGGCGGTCAAGCTGAACCAGTCGCAGCCCGCGATCAGCGCCGCGCTGCGGCGGCTGCGCGATATCACCGGGGATCCGCTGCTGGTGCGCGGTAAGTCGGGCATGGTGCCGACCGAATACGGGTTGCGTCTGCTCGAGCCGACGCAAAACGCGTTGCGCGAAATCGAGCGCATCAAGTTCCAGCAACACAATTTCGATCCGGCTACGTCGATCCGTTGTTACCGGATCGGCTGCCCGGACTATCTGAACGTGCTGTTCGTGCCCACCGTGGTCGAACGATTTCGCCAGGCCGCACCGAATGCGACGCTCGAGTTTCATTCGCTCGGCCCCGCGTTCGACTACGAGCTCGCGCTCGAAGACGGCAAGCTCGATACGGTGGTCGGCAACTGGCCCGAGCCGCCGGAGCAATTGCATCTGTCGAATCTGTTCGTCGACCAGATCGTGTGTCTGATGAGCACGACGCACCCGTTCGCCAAACGCGGCGCGATTACGCTCGATCAATATCTGAACGCGCCGCATCTTGCGCCGACGCCCTATTCGGTCGGCCAGCGCGGCGCGATCGACGTGCATCTCGCGCGCGAGCGCCTGAAGCGCCATGTGGTCGTGACGCTGCCGTACTTCAATCTGGCGCCATACGTGTTGATCAAATCGGATCTGATCTTCACGACCACGCGGCTCTTTGCCGACTACTACGCGAAATTCCTGCCGCTCACCGTGATGCCGGCGCCGCTCGATTTTCCGCCGATGCAGTATTACCAGCTGTGGCACGAGCGCGTGCATTACTCGGATGAAGTGCGCTGGCTGCGCGGCCTGGTGGCGGATGCGACGCGCACACTGATCGACAAGTAGGCAGGGCGGCGTGTGATGTGCGAAGCACGTGGCCGCGATGCGATACTGCTCCGCCGGCGAGTGCAAAGCTCTTCGCCGGCGGCAGCGACCGCGCTATCACCCACTCGAAAAACTCACGCGGCCGCTTCGTATAACGCCTTCGCCAACCGGTTGTGCCGCTCGATCACCGGCGCGAGATCGACGGTGGTCAGCATGCCGTCCTGCACCACGCGTCGTCCGCCGATCACGCTATGCGCTACCTGCGACGGCGCGCAGAACACCAGCGCCGCCACCGGATCCGACAAGGCGCCGGCAAACAGTGGCTGACGCAAATCGAATGCAACGAAATCCGCTGCCATGCCTGGCGCGAGCGCGCCGATGTCGTCGCGATTCAACACCCTGGCGCCGCCCAGCGTGGCGATTTCCAGTGCTTCGCGCGCCGTCATCGCATCGGGACCGAAGCCCACCCGCTGCAACAACAGCGCCTGGCGCACTTCAGCAACCATCTGCGCGCCGTCGTTCGACGCCGAACCGTCGACCCCCAGCCCCACCGGCACGCCGGCCAGACGCATGCGTTTGATCGGTGCGATGCCCGATGCAAGCCGCATGTTCGAACACGGGCAATGCGCGACGCCCGTGCCGGTGCGCGCAAACAGTTCGATACCGGCTTCGTCGAGTTGCACGCAGTGCGCATGCCACACGTCGCGCCCGACCCAGCCGAGATCTTCCGCGTATTCGGCGGGTGTCATGCCGAACTTTTCGCGGCTATAGGCGACGTCGTTGACGTTTTCCGCCAGATGCGTATGCAACGAAACGCCGTAATGACGCGCCAGCGTCGCTGCCTCGCGCATCAGGTCGCGGCTGACCGAAAACGGCGAGCATGGCGCGACCGCCACGCGCAGCATCGCGTAGCGCCCGGCATCGTGATACGTCTCGATCACGCGCTGCGTGTCCTTCAGGATGTCGGCTTCGCGTTCGACCAGCGCATCCGGCGGCAAACCGCCCTCGCGCTGACCGACGCTCATGCTGCCGCGACACGCATGAAAACGCATGCCGATCCGGCGCGCGGCTTCGATGCTGTGGTCGAGCCGGCTGCCGTTCGGGTAAAGATACAGATGATCGCTCGACGTCGTGCAGCCGGACAGCAGTAGCTCGGCCATGGCGGTGAGTGTCGATACTTCGATCATGTCTGGCGTCAGATGCGCCCATACCTTGTACAGGTTCGTCAGCCAGCCGAACAGCTCGGCGTTCTGCGCAGCAGGCAGTGCACGCGTCAGGCTCTGGTACATGTGGTGGTGCGTGTTGACGAGCCCCGGCAGCACCAGATGCCCGCGCAGGTCGAGCACGTCGTCCGCGCTCTGCGGCAGTTCGGCGCTCGGGCCAACCGCGACGATCCGGCCGCCTTCGATAAAAAGACCGGCATCGCGCAGTTCGCGACGCGCGCCGTCCATTGTCACGAGCACGTCGGCGTGCCGCACCAGCATGGTTTTTTCACGGATGCCGCCGGATTGCATGACCGTCATTCGCTCCTCCTCGATGCGATGGTGCGTCACCTTCGGCGGTCAAAAATGCGCTGGCAATTCGTGCCGCGCCGATATTCCGCCTCACGGCAGCGATATAGTGCCTGTTGTCGGTAGTCGAAGAAGCGCATCACATCCAACCAGCGCCTGCACCGGCGTCACGCGTACTGCAGCTTACCGCGCCGCGCGGCCACCGCACGCGCAAGCGGCGCGGACATACGTGGCAAGGCGCCAGCAGCCCCGCTGCACAGGCTGCAGCCCGTGCAGCACACGCCCGCCGCGCACTTGCGTCACACCCTGCCGCACCTGCTGACAAGCCGTCATGCGTCAGCCATTATCTTTCCTATCGCGCGCGCGGCGGCGGGTTCAATGTTTCTACAATGCACGTCACGGCGCTCGCTTGAATCCGCCGACGGGTATGTAGCCACTGACGTGGAGCCTCGATCCGCCGCCCCCGGGATCGGGTCGCCGCTGAAACCTCGCATCTACACAAAGGAAAATCGCGAATGGGCAAGCTCACTACCCACGTGCTCGACACCGCGAACGGCCGTCCGGGCGCAGGCATCCGCATCGAACTGTTCGCGCTCGCGGGCGACACGCGCCGCGCGCTGAAAACCACCACCACCAACGAAGACGGCCGCTGCCACGAGCCGCTGCTCGAAGGCCATGCGTTCGCCGCCGGCGAATACGAACTGGTGTTCCATGCCGGCGACTATTTCGCCGCCATCGGCCCGCAGCTGCCGCAGCCACGCTTCGTCGACCGCGTCGTGCTGCGCTTCGGCGTGGCGGATGCCGATGCGCACTATCACGTGCCGCTGCTGGTTTCGCCGTGGTCGTACAGCACGTACCGGGGCAGTTGACGCTGCGCTCACCCCGCAGTCGGCATGGCGCCGCAAGCGATGCATCCGAACACCGCTCAGGCGCCGCGCACAACACGAATTGGAAGTGGAGGAGTTTCATGGAAGGCTTTATCACCGACTGGCTGAATCTCGCGATTCGCTGGTTTCACGTCGTCGCCGCCATCGCGTGGATCGGCGAATCGTTCTATTTCGTCGCGCTCGACAACAGCCTGAAACCGCCGCAAGACCCTAACCAGCGCCGGCGCGGCGTGTTCGGCGAGCTGTGGCACGTGCACGGCGGCGGCTTCTACAACATGCAGAAGTACACCGTCGCGCCACCCGAAATGCCCGACGACCTGCACTGGTCCAAATGGCCGTCGTACACCACGTGGCTGTCCGGCTTCGGGCTCTTTACCGTGCTGTACCTGCTCGCGCCCAATACCTACCTGATCGACAGAAACGTGCTCGACATGGGCCCGGTGGTCGCGATCTTCTCCGCACTCGGCTTTCTCGCTGGCGGCTGGATCATCTACGACACGCTGTGCCGCGTACTCGGCAAAAACGACCGCTTGCTCGGCATCTGCGTCGGCATCATGGTGCTGATCGGCGCATGGCTCGCGTGTCACATCTTCGCCGGGCGCGCCGCCTATCTGATCATGGGCGCCACGCTCGCGACCATCATGTCGGCGAACGTGTTCGTGGTGATCATTCCGGGCCAGCGCAAGATGGTCGACGCAATGCTCAAGGGCGATACGCCAGACCCGATCTACGGCAAGCGCGGCAAGCAGCGCTCGGTGCACAACACGTACTTCACGCTGCCGGTGGTGTTCGCGATGCTGTCGAACCACTATGCGATGACCTACACGCACCCGTACAACTGGGCGGTGCTGGTGCTCATCATGCTGGCGGGCGCACTGATCCGGCAATTCTTCGTGATGCGTCATCGCGGCCAGGTGCTGTGGTATCTGCCGGTGGGCGGCGTCGCGCTGATGGCGGGCGTGCTGTTCTGGACCATGCCGCGGCCGGTCGTGCCGCAGGCGGAAGCCGCCAATGCGCCGAAGCTCAGGGTTGCGGATATCGCGCCGGTGCTGCAGCAGCGCTGCGCCGCGTGTCACTCCGCCCACCCGACGCTGATGGGCAGCGCACCGGCCGGCGTGATGTTCGATACGCCGGCGGAAATCTCGCAGAACGCGCAGCGCATCTATCAGCAGGCGGTGACGCTGAAGGCGATGCCGCTCGGCAACGTCACGCATATGACCGACGAAGAGCGGCAGAAGATCGCCGCGTGGTTCCAGGGTGGCGCGTTGAACTAGCAACCTTGAAACGTTGGAGCCTTGGCATCGCACTGAGGGAAAACACGGGCCTGCGCGCGAGCACAGGCCCGTTTTCGTTGATACACGTCGCGACGCACCGGTCGCCCTGGTGGCCTCCGTAGCTTCGAGGCCACAGCACGCAAGAAATTGCACGGTTATGTGGCCCAACGGACACTGCGCCGTTGGCTAAGCCTTGCCTTGGGGCTACAGTGGATCACTTCAGCTGCAGGTTTTTTAACGTCAAAAGGATGCCTATGACCACCCTCGCCGACGTTTCAGACATGCTAAAAGGCGCCCGCCGCGAAACCAGCCTTTCGCAACAGGAACTCGCCAACCGGGCCGGCGTCGCGCGCACCACGGTGGCCCGCATGGAAACCCTTGCCAAAGGCGATATGAGCGTATCCGTGCTGGTGCGGCTGCTCGAAGCCGCGGGCTACGACCTGAAGGTCGTCGCGCACGGCCAGGGCCGCACGCTCGACGACATCCTCGCCGAACAGCGCCTGCCGCAGAGGCCCAACCATTGAAGCTCGACGTCCACGTACAGGGGCGGCGCGTCGCTACGCTGTATCGTGAGCGTGGCGACTGCGTGCTGCAATACGAGCCGGATACCGCACCCAGCGATTTCGTCAGTCTGACGATGCCGGTGCGCGAAGCACCATGGCGCTGGCCGCGCGAATTGCACCCGTTCTTCCGGCAGAACCTGCCCGAAGGCCAACTGCTGAACCTGATCCGTGAACAGTGCGGACGGCCGCTCGACAGCTCGGACCTCGCGCTGCTGGTGGTGGTCGGCGCGCTCGGCATCGGCCGCGTGACGGTCACGCCGCAAGGCGTCGGTCCCGGCACCGCGTTGCGGCCGATCGATATCGGCAACATCCTGCATGGCGACAACAACGCCGACTGTTTCGCCGCGCTGGTGCGCGAGTATGCGTGCGCGGCGGTGTCCGGTGCGGCGCCGAAGTTCCTCGCGCCGTGCTGGCCGCGCGCGGCCGGCGCGCAGTACACGCTGCCGCTCGACGTGACGACGCCCGGCAAGGCGACGCTGCGCGCCAGCCGGCACATCGTCAAAGGCTCCGACGACGATACGCCGTATCTCGGCTTCAACGAGTTTTACTCGATGCGCGTGCTCGGCCGGCTCGGCGTTGCGCGCGTCGCGCAGACGCAGATGTCGGATGACGGCCGTGCGCTGGTCGTCGAGCGCTTCGATGTCGACGAACACGGTTTCGCGCGGTGTGGCGTCGAGGACATCTGCAGCCTGCTCGGCTTGCCGCCGCACGAGAAATACAACGCCAGCGCCGAACAGGTGCTGCATGCGGCAAAAGCCTATCTGCTGGATCGCGATACGCTGCGTGAACAGATCCGTCAGTTCGGCTGGCATCTGCTCACCAACTATGTGGTCCGCAACGCCAGCTGTCATGCGAAGAACATCGCACTCGTCTATACGAGCGTCGAAGATGTCAGGTTCGCGCCGGTGTATGGCATCGTCACGACGCAGGCCTATTCGCAGGGCCGCGTCGATCCGCCGGGTCTTGCCGTCGATGGGAGCCGGTCATGGGTGCCGGGTAAATCGCTCGAGCGCTTTTTCAACGCGCGGCTCGGTATTGCGCCGCGTATCTATGCCGAGATGGTCGAAGCATTGTGCGATTCGGCGGTGTCGGTCGGCCATGAGGTGATCGCCGCGGCGCATGACGAGCCGCGCTGGTATGGCATCGCGAAACGGATGCTGCAGGCGTGGGATGAAGGCATGGCTTCGTTGCGCTGTCCGAAGCGCGGCGTGAGTGTCGCGGGTCTCGCGCCCGCGCTCGAAGCGGCTAGCGGTGCGGCGGCGCAGCCGGGCCTGCGCGCGCCCGACGTCATTCAACGCGCGCCGGTGCTGCGCAAGCACTAGTACTGACGCTAGCATTGGCGCGCGTTGCTTGCGCCATCATGCAGGGTCCCGCCGCGCTGCTGCGCCGGCACGCGTAGCGTATGCGGCGATGCGCGAGCGCCTAGCGTATCGCGGCGCGCATCGCCTCTTCAGTCAGCCACACCGGTTCGGCCAGATCCTGCTCGTGCAGATTCAGGCCTTCGCCGCCGCGATCGACGACGATAAAGTCGCTCACCTCGCCCAGCGCCAGCAGCGGATGATGCCAGACGCCCTTCGCATAGTTGACGCCCTGCCACCCGCTCGTCACGAACGCACGGATCGCCGCCGGATCGAGTTCGCCGGCCGGCGCGACGACCACCAGATACGGCTTGTCGTTCAGCGGCACGAACGCCTGGCTGCCGAGCGGATGCCGTTCGAGCATCGTCACTTCGAACGGCAGCGCGCGCGGCTGCCCGCGAAACAGATTGACGAGCGTGCGGCCATCCTGGTCGCCGACATCCACGTTCGCCAGATCGTGAAAGCGGATCGTCGTGCCGAGGTTGATCGGGATCTGCTTCGCGCCGTCGAGTTCGATCACGTCGCCGAACGGCGCGAACGCGGCGCGCGTCAGCGGCTCGATCCTGAGCGCCCGGCTCGCGTTGATCGTCTGCGCGTTCATGCCAGCGTGCCCCACAAGCGCAGACGCGACACGCCGCCATCCGGAATGATGTTGAAGCGCACGTGCGTGACTGGACCGAGCGATGCGAGCTCGCTTTCGAACTCGTGCTGCTTGTCCATCTGCAGTTTCTGCTCGCCGAGCAACACCGGCCAGAACATCGCCTGCGTGACCAGCGAGCTGTCGGTGCCGCCCGTCACATACGCGGCCTGAATCGAACAGCGGTCGGGGAAATTGCCCTTGAAGTGCGCGGTATCCACTTCGACCTTGCGGATCACGCCCGGCTGCGCGAGCGCGACGATCGCCCAGTCGTTGCCCGGTTCGCGGCGGCGGCGCGTCTCCCAGCCGTCGCCCATGTTCACGCCACGGCCCGGCATCAGCAGCGTCGATGCGAGCCCGAAGTGCTGGTTGTTCGCCGCGACGATGTACGCGCCGTTCTCCATCGCGGCAAAATCGAACGTTTCGGTGCGGCTCGCGCCTTGCCAATCCACCTGCGGCTGGCCGTACACGCGCAGGCGTGCGATGCCGCCATCCGGATAGATGTTGATGCGCAGATGCGTGTACGCGGCACTGTCGGGCACGTCGAGGTAGTGATGGCTATTGCCTTGCAGCGTGGTCGACGGGACGATCTGCGTCCATTGCGTCGACTGGTTCGGGGCGCCGTCCGTCACGCGCGCCGCCTCCACCGAAGCGGCCGGCGGAAAATTCCCGGTGAAATGGCTGGTATCGAGATCGAGCCCCTTGATCACGCCCGGCCGCGCCAGTTTCACGATGCACCAGTCATAGCCGGTCGTGCGCTTGCGGCGCGTTTCCCAGCCGTCCATCCATTTGCCGTGCTCGTCATACTTGCCTGCGATGAACACGGCCGGCTCCGGGTTCAGCATGCGGTCCTTCGGAGCGAAGAATTCGTCGCTCGCTTCGAGCGCCGTCGCCCCCAGACGCGGGTCCGCCAGATTCACATAGCGGCGCGTGAAGTCGGGAGCGTTCGGGTCGAGAGTCGGGAGTGCCATCGTTGTCTTCCTTGAAGTCGGGTGAGGCGTAATGTGACGTACGCGTTCGTGTTGCGCATTCGCGCGCGCTTTAGCCGCCGAGCAGATCGTCGAGCCTGAAGCGGGCAATGCGGTAAATCTGCTCGAGGCTGGCGCGCAGTTCATCTGCGCGGTTGTGCTGCACGCGTGCCTCGAAGTTCGCGATGATGCCGTGACGGTCGTAGCCGCGCACCGCCAGAATGAACGGAAAGCCGAACTTGTCGCGATACTCGGCGTTCAGGCGCAGCAGTGTTTCGAATTCCTGATGGGTGCATTGATCGAGGCCGGCACCGCTTTGTTCGCGGGTCGACTCGGCCGTCAGTTCGCCGCGTACCGCAGCCTTGCCGGCGAGTTCCGGGTGCGCGTTGATCAGCGCGAGTTGCTTCTCTTCGCCGGCGGCTTCGACGATCTCGCACATCCGGCGATGCAATGCGTCGATGCTGGCGAAAGGCCGTTCGCCGGCGGCGGCTTCGGGCACCCACGGCGAATGCTCGAAAATGCCCGACAGCGCCGCGACGAATGCATCTTGTGAAACCCGGTTCAGCTGATCGAGGTTGTATTGCATCGCCTTCATGCGCCAGCCCCGCGGTTGGATTCGTACGGATTGTGTTCCCGCCAGTGCTGCGCGATATCGATGCGTCGCGTCACCCACACGCGGTCATGCGCTTCGATGTGGTCGAGAAAACGCTGCAGCGCGCGAAACCGCCCAGGGCGTCCGAGCAGCCGGCAGTGCATGCCGATCGACATCATCTTCGGCGCTTCATTGCCCTCTTCGTACAGCACGTCGAACGCATCGCGCAGATACGTAAAGAAATGATCCGCGGTGTTGAAGCCTTGCGGCGACGCAAAGCGCATGTCGTTGGTGTCGAGCGTGTACGGCACGATCAGTTGCGGCACGCTCGTGCCGTCGCTGACTTCGACGTCCATCCAGAACGGCAGGTCGTCGCCGTAGTTATCGGAGTCGTACTGGAAGCCGCCGTATTCGGCCACGAGGCGATGCGTGTTCGGACTGTCGCGGCCGGTGTACCAGCCAAGCGGCCGCACGCCGGCAATCCGTTCGATCGCTGCCATGCCGAGGCGCATATGCTCGGCTTCGCGCTCCGGCGTGAAGTCCTGGTAGTGAATCCAGCGATACCCATGACAGGCGATTTCATGGCCCAGTTCGACGAACGCATGCGCCACTTCCGGATTGCGCTCGATCGCCATGCCGACCGCGAATACGGTAAGCGGCAAACCGCGCTTTTCGAACTCGCGCAGAATGCGCCACACGCCTGCACGCGAACCGTATTCGTAGATCGACTCCATGCTCATATGACGCGCGGGAAACGATGCGGCGCCGACGATCTCCGACAGGAACTGCTCAGAACCGGCATCGCCATGCAGCACGCAGTTCTCGCCGCCTTCTTCGTAGTTGAGGACGAACTGCACCGCCACGCGGGCACGCTGCGGCCAGTTCGCTTGCACCGGATGTCGGCCGTAGCCGATCAGATCGCGGGGATAATTCGGATCGAGTGACATGATTTGACTTGACGTGCAGTTGATTTCAGGCGTGCGACAACTCTTGCATCAGATAAGTTGCGAAAGCGCGCCGCGGCAGGGTTGAGCCAGTGTAGCCAAAACGTCCAGGCGCGCCATACCGTCGTGCAGATAGTGCCCGTCACAGCGAATGTATGTGCGGCGCGCGACCGGGGCCGGTGGGTGCGGCGACGTCGGTGAGCGGGTTGGGCGCGGCGCTTGATCCAGCCGTCGATTCCACCCGTGCCACCCTACCCGTGTTAACCCGCAGCGCCGCTTCATCCTTCGTGTTGCCAGTGGGACTGAAGTGCGCCAACGCGCCGTCGTAACGCTTCGCGAGCGGCCGTGCGTAGTCGCCGCGCTTCGCGGTGCCCAGACGCAGCGACACCAGCGCTTCAGTCCATTTGACAGCGGCCGTCACACCCTCGATCACCGGCGCGCCGAGCGCATCCTCGATCTCGGCACACAATTCGGCCATCCCGGCGCAGCCGAGCACGATCGCATCCGAACCGTCTTCGTCGAGCGCGCGCCGGCATTCGTCGAGAATGATCCGGCGTGCCGCCGAGCCCGGCTGATCGAGTTCGAGCACCGCGACGTCGGTCGCGCGCACGTTGCGGCAAAAGCGCTTCATGCCGTAGCGTTCGGCCAGATGCCATGCCATGCCGCAGGTTCGCGCGAGCGTCGTGACCACCGTGAAGCCTGGCGCAAGCACGCTCGCCGCGTGCATCGCCGCCTCCGCGATGCCGATCACCGGGCCGCGCGCCAGTTCGCGCGCCGCATACAAACCCGGGTCGCCGAAGCACGCGATCACGTAGCCGTCGCAACCGTCGCGTTCACCCGCTTCGACTTCGGCGAGCAGGCCCAACGTGGCGAGCGCTTCGTCGTAGTAGCCTTCGATCGACGGCGGCCCCATCGTCGGGCTGACCGCGATCACTTCGGTGCCCGGCGCGACGACGTTGCGTGCGCAACGACCCATCGCATCGGTCATTCGCTGCGTCGTGTTCGGGTTGATCAGTTTGATACGCATGTCGACTCCTGTTGCATGGACTGAGCGGGCCGCGTCGATGCGCTGCCCGCTCTGCCTCTATTACTTGCGGCGGGCCAACGCGAGATAGAACAACGCGCCCAACGCCGCGCCAATAAACCATGTGAAATTCGCGAGCCCGCTCCACGCCGGCACCATCACGCACAACACGGCGATCACGGCGGCCGGCAACAGCGCGTACACCGCACGATAGTTGACGCCATTGCGATACCAGTACGCGCCCTTCTCCGACACGCTGTACAGATCGTCGAGCACGATCTTCTGGCGCTTCATCAGATAGAAATCGACGATCAGGATGCCGTACAACGGTCCGATGAAGCTGCCGAGCACGTCGAGCGTGTAGTGAATCACAGCGGGATTGTTGAACAGGTTCCACGGCGTGATGAAGATCGAGGCCACTGCGGCCAGCATGCCGCCCGCACGCCAGCTGATCAGCCGCGGCGCGACGTTCGAGAAGTCGAACGCCGGCGACACGAAGTTCGCCACGATGTTGATGCCGATCGTCGCAATCGTGAAGGTCAGCGCGCCGAGAACCACGGCGGTCGGATGATCGATCCGGCCGACCGTTTCGACCGGATCGGTGATCAGTTCGCCGAACACCGGCAGTGTGGCGGCCGTGGTGATCACGGTGACCAGCGAGAACGCGAGGAAGTTGACCGGCAAGCCCCAGAAATTGCCTTTCTTGACGCTGCGAAAGCTCTTGCCGTAGCGCGAGAAGTCGCCGAAGTTCAGCATCGGCCCAGAGAAATACGACACCACCAGCGAGATCGCCGTGATCATCACCGGTATCACTTCGGCACCGTGATACTTGACGCCGCCGAGATTGATGCCGATGTTCTGCCAGCCCGCGCGCCACACCATGTAGCCGGCGAGCAGGAACATCACGACATAGACGGCCGGGCCCGCGAAGTCGATGAACTTCTTGATCGTCTCCATGCCGTTCCAGAACACCAGCGCCTGCAGCACCCACAGCACCATGAAGCCGGCCCAGCCAACCGCCGACAGACCCATGAAGCCATGATGATGCACATCCGCATACGGCAGCAGCTGTGGGACGAACTTGAGCACGACGATCACCAGCGCGCTCGAGGCCAGATAGGTCTGGATGCCGTACCACGCAACCGCGATCAAACCGCGAATCACGGCCGGCACATTCGCGCCGAGTACGCCGAAGGTCGCGCGGCACGCAACCGGGTACGGCACGCCGTTCTGCTGGCTCGGCCGCGCGATCAGGTTGCACAGCACGTTGACGAACGTGATGCCGACCAGCAGCGCAATCAGCACCTGCCAGCTCGTCAGGCCGAGTGCGAACAGGCTGCCCGCGAACACGTAGCCGCCGACGCTATGCACGTCCGACATCCAGAACGCGAAGATGTTGTAGGCGCCCCAGGTCTGGTGGCGCAACGGCGCGAGGTCTTCGTTGTACAGGCGTTCGCTGTAACCGGCGGGCAGCGCCGTTTCCGTTCCTGCGACGCCGCTGTCTTCGTAGGCGGGAATGCCCGGATGATCCGGTGCTGCGCTGAATTGAGCCATGACTCCTCCAAAGTTTGGAACCATCGGTTGAAGAACCGATTGGCCACTGCATCGTGCATGCCAGCTGCACGGCTGCCCTGATGGATCTGTCCCGTGTGCTGTCGTTTGCGCTGCGCCGCGGTTGTCTGCGTACTTACGTACTTGTTTTGATAGCTTCGGCAGCGCCCGCGGAGCGTTGCCGGAACCTTGCAGCCCGCTCCATGCATCGGGGCTGCGATGCGTGAGTTGCGGTCATCCGGTTCGAATTCAGTGCAGCGCGCACCGCATCTGAGCGTGCGGGCGCCCTGCCTTACTCTGTTTTGCGCCTCGCGGCGCGCGTGCCGAACACTTCGTGCAGGTCGGCCGCGCCGGTGGCCGGGCGGTCGAGCATCTTCAGTTCGACGCTTTGCAGGTGGCGCGCCATCAACGCAGCGGCCTCCTTCGCATCGCCGGCGTCGAGCGCGGCGAGAATGGCTTCGTGATCCTCGAACGAGCACGGGCTGCGTCCCAGCGATTCGTACAACGCGGAGATCAAGGTTGAGCGCGCAACCAGTCCGCTCAGGCATTCGCACAGCACGGTGTTGCCGGTCAGCGACGCGAGTTCGGTATGGAACTGGCCCGACAGCCTGATCCACGCCGGAAAATCGCGTGTCTCGAAGGCCTTGCGTTCCCGGCCGATCATGCCGCCGATGTTCTTCAGACGCCGCGTGCCGTGACCGCCCGCGCCCGCGCAGATTTTCTCGACCACCGCGAGCTCGACGATGCGGCGCATCTCGAACACTTCGTGCACTTCCTGCAGCGTCGGGCTGGCGACGAAGGCACCGCGGTTCGGTTCGAGATCGACGAGGCGGTCGGCGGCCAGCTGCGACAGCGCCAGACGGATCGCGCCACGCTTTGCACCGAACACTTCGCAGAGCTGGGCTTCGGTGAGCTTGGCGCCGGGTGCGAGACGATGCTCGAGGATGGCCGCGCGGATGCGCTCGGCGATCGTTTCGGGCTTCAAACCTTGCGGTGACTGGGCGCTTGTCTCGGACATGATCGGGGTGCTGTTATGGGTTGCATCTTAGGGGGAGGCTCAAAATTGTCAACAATTTTGACTGTGGATTTGCGACAATTTCTGGAGCTTTTGTGGCGCGTGACGCCCGCCGGACGGCCGTGTACTGGTGGTTGGGCGCTTTTGCTGCAGGGCGGAAACCCGCTGACGTCGTTTCTGTCGATACTTTTTTGTCAACAAAAAGTGCCGAGATGGTGACGCGATGGATCGGCCGCGTGCGCTACCCGCGTGCCACATCTGTTAGACGCGCGGTCGGCCCGAAAAAACAAAAAAGCGGAGCATCGCTCCGCTTCGTCTGTCGTTTTGCCGGAATGCCCGGGATGCCGCTTTAGCCCAGCGTCGGATGTCCCGATACCGTCAGTGCGAACCCGCGCGGATGCGCGATCAGATGCGCATCCGCACCGACCGGCAGCGTCACCATGTCCGGTATATGGCCGAACTGCAGCCCCGTGACGACCGGAATGCCGATTACCGTGCGCACCTGCTCGATCATCGCGTGCAGGTCGTAGCCGTTGTCGTAGTCGAAATGCTTGCCGCCCGAAAAGTCGCCCAGCACCAACGCCTGCTGCTGCTCGAGGATGCCGGCCAGATGCAGCTGATAGATGGCGCGTTCGAGCCGGAACGGCTGCTCGTTGACGTCTTCGATAAACAGGATGCCGCCCTGCACCGGCGGTAGATACGGTGTGCCGATCAACGCGGTCAGCACCGCGAGATTGCCGCCCCACAGCGTGCCCGTGACGTCGACGGATTCAGCTTGCGGCGCATGGCTGTGGATCGTGAAGGTCGGCTGCGTCAGCGCTTGCCAGAAATGGCGCATCGTGAATTCGCTGACCGTTTCCGCACCGAAATCGCTGACCAGCATCGGCCCGCCGAACGTCGTGATGCCGCATTGGGCCAGCAGCGCGAGTTGCACTGCGGTGAAGTCGCTGTGCCCGACCAGCGCGATCGGCTCGTCGCGCAAACGGCTTTGCAGGCCGTGGTAGTCGAGCCCGTGTAGCAGACGCACCGCGCCGTACCCGCCGCGCACCGCGAGCACGATGTCGGGCAGCTCGCGTGTCGGGTCGGCCAGCCGGTTCAGCTCGGCGGCGCGCTCGCTGTCGGTGCCGGCGAAGCGCTGGTAGCGCCGCTGCGTCGCAGGCAGGTTTTCGACGTGATGCCCTTGCGCCTGCAGACGACGCAGGCCGAGATGCAAGGCAGCCGGATCGTGCGGATAACCGGAGGGGGCAATCAGTTCGATGGTGCGGTGCGCGGTCATGGGCGACGGGAATGAGGCGGGTGGTTGGTTGGAGCCGGTTAATCCGCGGCGCGTTTGCGCGCTTCTCGAGCAGCACGCCGCCGATCCGCGAAAAAGGCACTCAACGCCGCGCCGCATTCTTCTTCAAGCACGCCCCCGGTCACCGTCGCATGGTGGTTGAGCTGCGCGTTCGCGAACGCATCGACGACGCTGCCGCACGCGCCCGTCTTCGGATCGCGCGCGCCGAACACCACGCGCGCTATACGCGCATGCATGATCGCGCCCGCGCACATCAGGCACGGCTCGAGCGTGACGAACAGTTCGCAGCCCGGCAGCCGATAGTTGTCCAGCGATTGCGCAGCGGCGCGCAAAGCGGCCATTTCAGCGTGTGCGGACGGATCGTGCCCGCTGATCGGATGATTGAAGCCCCGCGCGATGACCTCATCGCCGCGCACGATCACCGCGCCGACGGGTACTTCGCCTGCGGCGCGCGCCTCTTCAGCAGCGGCCTGCGCGAGCCTCATGTAATGACGGTCGCGCTCGGAAACTGCGGGTGAAGACGTGGAAGAAGCGAGAACCTCGGCGGGCACGCGAGCGGGTGCCGGCTGCGCTGCGTCAGCCGTTGCTACTTCACGCTGGGCTGCATCACCCGTTATCTGGGATGTCTCGACGACATCGGCAGAAGCCACGCGTTGCGGCGCATCGGGTGGGTCGGATGTCGCACTCACTGCCGATTCGCGTCACCGGCATCGTCGCCGGCGACACGCTCAGACAGGCGCTCGGCGATGCGGCGGCAGTATTCGCGCGGCAGGACCATCGGCCCACCACGCAGCGATTCGAGCGCCATATCGAGCGCAAGCATTTTCGCCTGCAGCTGGCAGCGCGCGGCTCGATCGCCGACTGCGGCCAACTGATCCTGCAGACTGCGCAGCGACCGCAACTGTTCGATTGCCGGCGGAACAAAACCGGCATTCTTCAGGATACGATTGGCAATGCGCACTTCTTCGGGAACCAGCGGGTCGTCTTCGAAATTGAGCGGCGCTCCTGCACCCGGCAATTCGTCGAATTCGCCACGCGCAGCGGCGGCGGCAATGCGTTGTTCGACTAGTGCATCAAGCAATTTCATTTGCAATCCACTACGTTGCGGCTCGGGCATTCTAACAGGGTAGCGCGCGCGTGTTTGGCCCGTCACATAGACGAGACAACCTGGATTGAGATTTATCGTATTGGGTAGCGCATGCGGCAAAGTTATGGTTGATGTTTTCGTCACTAAATATGCAAAGTCATGCACATTGAAAGCCTATCGATAGGTTTCGGGCGCGCGTTTTTACGTGCTTTTGAGGGGTATCTGTGCGCCGACGCACTGCGCTTGCGATTGCGACCGGATGCGGGGCCGGTACGGGTGTCGACGCGGGGTCTGGCGCTGGTGCGAATCAGGCGATGCCGGTCTTTGCTACGCGCGCTCCTCGCCGGCGTTTTGCTGTCTATGGCGCTGAGCGGTTGCGGCGTGTTCTGCGGTGCTGGAGGCGGGAGTGGCGGCGGCTTCGGCGGGGGGTGCTCGACTGGCGTGCGCTTCTAGCTTCCAGTCGTGTCGCGCGCGGCGCGTGCGCGACGCGCGAACACACGTGCCCCGCGCAGGAATCACGCTGCCATCACGCGCCCAACGGCCAGCGCGCTAACGCGACGTGGCGAGTACGTCCGAGCAGGCTATGGACCAGCACGAATTCGCGTACCGTCCAGCGGATCGCTTCATCGAAGTGCTCGACCACGCGACGCCTTACGTGAGCGGCATCGCGATAAGCAAGCGTCACGTGCGGCGTGAACGATGTCCGCGTGCGCGCTGCGAAGCCGACACGCTCTAATGCCGCGCCAAGCGAATGACGAAACGCCATCAGCGCGAGCACACCTTCATCGGCGCGCAGCACCAAAGGACGGCCGCGAAAATTTTCGGCGCGATCGAAGGCCACTGCAAACTGGCGCGCGTCGATGGTCGCTGCAGCCCTGATCGCACGCGCAACCAGCGCCTGCGGCAAACCACCCGCGTAGTTACCCAGATGATGCAGCGTGACGTGATAGCGTTCCAGCGCCAATGGCGCGACGGCAATGCCATGTTTACCGCAGATACGTTGTGCCGTTTCCCCGATGTGCGACGCTGTCTGCACATCGGGAAAGATCGCAAAGAACAGGCCGTCGGTGGGCAATGGCACCGCGTCGAAGCCGGCCAGCGTCAGTTGCTCGTGCGGGTTGATGTCTGTGTGGTTTGAACGGTTTGCGCTGCTTGCGCCTTTGTTGCGCATCGTCGATCGCCTCGCTTCGTCGGTTCGCATGCATCGCGGCCTGCCACCGCGCAACGATGCGCAATTTACACACTGTTACGCGCGCCGCCCGTCTACGCAGGCGCGCGCTCACTATACTCGTCGCCGTGCTCGACCCTCGCTTCCCGACGACCCTTGATCATGCCGCACTTACGCTCCAACAGGAACATCCCGCTTATCGCGCTTTGCGCGACCTTACCGATTGCCGGCTTCATCGTGCCGGGCACGATATCGTATGCGGCGGGCTTCGCCTCGCCGCCAACCTACGCGCAACAACCGGGCTATCCGCAGTCCGGCTACGGACAGCCGCCCGTCTATCCGCAGCCGCAACCGGACGATGACGACGAGCAAGGGCAAGACGATCAGCAGCAACCGGTGTATGCGCAACCTTCGCCGTATCAGACGCAGCCCGCTTATGGGCAGCAGGCGCCGTATCAGGCAGGTCCCGGGGCTCAGCAACAGCAACCGGATCAGGGGCAGTCGGGGTATTCGCAGCAGCCGTATTCGCAGCAGCCGTATTCGCAACAGCCGGATCAGCGGCAACCGTACCCGCAGCAGCCGTACCCGCAGCAGCCGTACCCGCAGCAGCCGTATTCGCAGCAGCCGGATCAACAACAACCGGATCAACAGCAGCCGTATTCCGGCCAGCCGGATCAACAACAGCAACCCTATTCGCAGCAACCGGATCAACGCCAACCGTATCCACCACAACCCTACGCGCCGCAGTACGACGGGCAGCAACAGCCCGACGCGCCACAGCCCGCATACCAGCAACAGCAGCCGTATCCCGGCCAGCCCGCGTACCAGCAAGCGCCCTATCAACCGCCTTCCGCCGACGACGAAGACGAAGACGCCGACAACCCATACGCAGCACCACCCAACGCTGTCGCTGGCTACCCTGTGCAATACGGCGTCATCTCGTCGATCCAGCCACTCGGCAATCCAAACGCGGCAGGCGCCGGCGGCGTTGCCGGAACGGTGGTCGGCGCCGTCGTCGGCGGTGTACTGGGCAACCAGATCGGCCACGGACACGGGCGCAATGCCGCCACTGTGATCGGCGCACTCGGCGGCGCAGTGGCGGGCAATCAGATTGGCCAGCACTACGGCGCGGCGACGCCGGGCGGTTACCGGATCGCGGTACAGCTGCGCGATGGCAGATTCCGCTCATTCGACGTCAGCAGCGCCGGCGATCTGCATCCGGGCGACCGCGTGCGCGTGGCGGGCAACCGGCTCGACCGGTACTAGGCGAGACGGCCGCGTCGCGCGTCGTTGCGCGACGTCACAAAACCACTTGCTCCCCTTCTCCACGCCGCGGCTCGTAAAACATCGCGAACAGTTCCGATTGCGAGCCGACGCCAAGCTTCGCGTAGATATGCTTCTTGTGCGCGCGCACAGTTTCAAACGAAATCGACAGCTTCTCGGCAATCGCGCGCGACGAAAACCCGCTCAACGACAGCATCGCCACTTCGATTTCGCGTGCGGTCAGCGCGCCGCGCCCGCTCTTGCCGGTCAACATGCCAAAGCGCGCATGCGGATCCGGCACGCCGGCATCGGCTGCGCGTGCAGTGTCGTCGTTCGCAACGAACGATTCAAAGCGCAAGCGCTGCTGCATCAACGCCAGCACCCATGGAGAAAACAGCGTCAGCAACGCGATTTCGCGCTCGTCGTAGCGTCGCGTGTTGCCGAGTGAAAAGCCCAGCGTGTAATCGGCATCGATCACCACGTTGAAATGCACTTCGTCGCCGACGATGTTCTTCTTGAAGTAGCGCTGGTAATACTCCGTCATCCTGAAGTTATCGGGCGCAACGTCGGCCAGCGTAAAAAAGCCGGATTGGTGCTGCTCGAATGCCGCCAGATAGAACGGATCGAGTTGATAAAGGGCGGCCAGATAGTCCTGAAACATCAAATCGATCTTGCCGTCCGGCAGCGCCTGCTCCGCGCAGACGAGCGGCGGCCCATGGCGCGCAAAGCGCAACGCCACCCAGCTGTCGAAACCGATGTGCCGCTCGAGCACACGGGTCAGACGTGCCCAGAAATGCGGGCCATCGAGGGCATCGATGGCCGAACCGATCTCCCGATGAAAGGCGAGATCCCGCCAGTCGAACTCCATCGTGTGCTCCGGTGAGGGTAACCCTGCCGGGTAATTTCGAGACAAAAATAATAACCCGATAATCGCGCTGAACGAATCAACGACAGCACGCACGAAGCGCGCGCGGCGATAGTGCGCGAAACGTGCAGCGGGCGACCACAGCGACCGTCGCTCAATGAAAGGAAACTGGAAGGAGGCAATTCGCATGCAAGTGGAACTCGCACAACTCGCGCTCGTCGATGGCGACGTCGAGCACAACACACGCAAGGTCGTCGATGCGATCGGCCGTGCCGATACAGCCGGCGGCACGAAGTTGATCGTGTTTCCTGAAACGACGCTATCGGGTTTTCCGACCCGCGAGAATGTGGCTGATGTCGCGCAAAGCCTGGACGGTCCGGCACTCACGCGCGTGCGCAATGCCGCGCGGCAAGCGGGCGTCGCAACGGCAGTCGGCCTTGCCGAACGCGACGGCGCGCAGTTCTATAACACGACCGTATTGATCGATGCAGCCGGCGACATCGCGCTGCGTTATCGCAAAACGCATTTGTGGGCCTCGGATGTCGGCGTCTTCACGCCCGGCGACCGCTTCACGAGTTGCGTATGGAACGGCATGACGGTGGGCATGCTGATCTGCTACGACATCGAATTCCCCGAAACCGCACGCGCGGTCGCAGCACTCGACGCCGATCTGCTGATCGTCACGAACGGCAATATGGATCCGTTCGGGCCGGTGCATCGCCGCGCGATCGTTGCGCGCGCGATGGAAAACCAGATGTTCGCGCTGATGGTGAACCGCTGCGGCACAGGAGACGACAACCTGAGCTTCCCCGGCGAATCGGCACTGGTCGATCCGTTCGGCGAGATCGTTGCCGCAGCCGGCGCTGACGAAGCCGTGTTGCGCGCACATCTCGACCGCACGCGCCTCGAAGTCAGCCGCGAGCACTACAGCTATCTGCATGACGCGCGCGTGCCGCTCGGACTGACGACGAGCGTGGCCGCGGATGGCTCGCGCTCGCTCGTGATCGATGCAACACGCCGGCGGAGCATCGACTAAACCGCACAACCAGGCCGCGCGACTCGTGCGCCACTCGAGCGCGAGTCGCGCACGACTCAAACATAACCGCTGCGCGCTGCGATGTCTGGCGCAGCCATCCAGCCGTGCGACGCGACCCGCGCCGCACGCGCTCTTCAAGCCTGACGACAAAGAGGAGACACCCATGCAAGACTCGTCGACCCACGCAGCGCCCCACCTGAAACGCACCTTGGGCCTGCCTTCGGTGCTGCTGTTCGGCCTCGCCTATATGGCGCCGCTAATCGTGTACGGCACCTACGGCGTGCTCGCCAAAGCCAGCGACGATACGGCCGCCCTCGCCTACCTGCTCGCGCTGATCGCGATCGTCTTTACCGCGCTTAGCTACGGCAAACTCGCCCGGCTGTTCCCGGTGGCAGGCTCTGCTTACACCTACACGCGCAAGACCTTCAATGCGTATCTCGGCTTCCTCATCGGCTGGGCGACGCTGCTCGACTACTTCTTCCTGCCGATGGTGATCTGGCTGATCGGCGCAGCCTATCTGAACGCTGCGTTTCCGCACGTGCCGGGCTGGGTATGGATCGTCGCGTTCATCGTGTTGACGAGCGCATTGAATGTGGTCGGCATCGAGCTCGCCGCGCGCTTTAACATCGTGCTGATGATCGTGCAGCTGGCGATCGTCGCGATCTTCGTCGCGCTGTGCTGGCACTACGCTTCGGCAGCGGCGGGCCCCGGCGGCATGGCGATGGCCGAACCGTTCTTCAAACCGCACGTGCCGCTCGGCGCGACGATGGCCGGCGCGGCAATTGCGGCGTATTCGTACCTCGGCTTCGATGCCGTATCGACGCTCACCGAAGAAACCATCGATCCGCAAAAGAACATGCCGCGCGCGATTCTGTGGATCGCGCTGATCGGCGGCGCGATCTTTGTGGTGGCCGCGTATGCGATGCAGCTGGCGCACCCGGGCGTCGACTTCAAGGACACCGATTCAGCTGCCTTCGAAGTCGCGAAGATGATCGGCGGCGACGTGTTCGTGACGGTGTTTCTCGCCGGGCTGATTCTCGCGCAGTTCGCCTCGGGCATCTCCGCGCAGGCGAGCGTCGGACGCTTGCTGTACGCGATGGGCCGCGACGAGATTCTGCCGCGGCGCGTGTTCGGTTTCATTCATCCGCGCTTCAAGACGCCAGCCATCAATATCGCGATTGCGGGCATCGTCGGGCTGATCGCGTTGAAGCTGGACGTGGCGACATCGACGTCGTTTATCAACTTCGGCGCGTTTCTAGCGTTCACCGCAGTCAATCTGTGCGTGGTGCGAATCTATCTGTCCGGCAATCATGGCGAGCGCAGGATCGGTGTGATCGGCGGCCTGGTGTTTCCGTTGATCGGCGCGGTGGCCGATATCTGGCTGCTGGCGAGCCTCGAGAAAACCGCACTGATCCTCGGCGCGATCTGGTTCGTTATCGGCATTGCTTACCTGTGCTGGATCACGCGGCTGTTCCGGCAGGCGCCGCCGGAAGTGGCGATCTGATGCGTGGCGCCGGGAACAACCGTGGCGCCGGAAAAGCCCTTGTGCAAACCCGCTGAGCGCGTAGAATACTGTACATATATACAGTGTTTTGGCGCCTCACATGGAATTGCTCAAAAAGCTGGAAGTGCTGGCGGATGCGGCCAAGTACGACGCGTCGTGCGCAAGCTCAGGCGCGCCGAAACGCAGCTCGCGCGGCGTGGAAGGGCTTGGCGCCAGCACGGGCTCCGGTATTTGTCATAGCTTTACGCCGGATGGCCGTTGCGTATCGCTGCTCAAGATCTTGCTGACCAACTTCTGCCTGTACGACTGCCAGTACTGCGTGAACCGGCGCACCAGCAACGTGCCGCGCGCGCGTTTCACGCCTGAAGAAGTCGTCAGCCTGACGCTCGACTTTTACCGCCGCAACTACATCGACGGGCTGTTTCTCAGTTCAGGCGTGATCCAGTCGTCCAATTACACGATGGAGCAACTGGTGCGCGTCGCGCAATCGCTGCGCGACGAGCATCTGTTTCGCGGCTATATCCATCTGAAGACGATTCCCGACGCCGATCCCGCACTGATTGCGCAGGCAGGCCGCTACGCGGACCGGCTCAGCGTGAACATCGAATTGCCTACTGAAGCGAGTCTCGAACGCCTCGCGCCCGAGAAAAGCGCACGCACCATCAAACTGGCGATGGGTTCGATCCGTCTCGCCCAGGACGAAGCCCAGAGCGACACGCGCGCACCGAAGTTTTCGCCGGCGGGCCAGAGCACGCAAATGATCGTCGGCGCGGACACCACCAGCGACAGCACGATCCTGCAGACTGCCGAAACGCTGTACGGCTCGTACCGGTTGAAGCGGGTCTACTACTCGGCGTTCAGCCCGATCCCGGAGAGTCCTACGGCATTGCCCGCGCAGGCGCCGCCGCTGTTGCGCGAGCATCGGCTCTATCAGGCGGACTTTCTGATGCGCGGCTACGGTTTTCGCGCCGACGAACTATTCGAGCGGCCGGGCAACCTGTCGCTCGATATCGATCCGAAACTGGCATGGGCACTCGCGCATCGCGACAGCTTTCCGGTCGATCTGAATCGCGCGCCGGTGCGGGTCATCGCGCGTGTGCCCGGCATCGGCATGCGCAACGCGCAACGGCTCGTCGATCTACGGCGGGCACGGCGCATCCGCTATCACGACCTCGTGCGGCTGCGGTGTCCGATGGAGAAGATCAAGCCGTTCGTCGTCACGGTCGACTACCGGCCATTGGCAGACGACATCTCGTCGGAACGCTTGCGCCGGGTGCTGACGCCACCGCCCGTGCAACTCGCGCTGATCTAGGCGGTGCAGCACCATGTCGATCTTCGTCATCGAGGACAGTTATCAAGCATGGCGCGCTGCCGCCCTGCAGGCACTCGCGGATAATCTCGCGCCCGAGACGATCGAGTGGCGCATCGAAGCGCCGGCTTCCGCTTCTTATGAACAAGCGGTGCTCGACTATGGCGAAGGTGCGCTAACTGTGCGTGATCCACAGCAAGCGGCCCCTGTAGGCATCAATGTGCGGATCTCGCGCGACCTCGCCGAGCAGCTGAAAGACGCCGCGCTGTTTCGCGATCCGCAGCGCTGGGCGTTTCTGTACAAGGTGTTGTGGCGCTGGCAGCACGGCGACCGCGCAGTAACCTCGGCTGCCGACGGAGACGGCATGCGTCTGTACCGGATGGCCAAGACCGTGCGCCGCGACAAACACGACATGATCGCCTATGTTCGCTTCAGTCCGTACCAGGCCAAGGCCGGCGAATCCAGCGCAGACGCACCCGAGTTCGTGTCGTGGTACGAGCCCGAGCACGATGTGCTCGCATGGAGCGTCCAGCACTTCGCGCGGCGCATGGGCCGCCTGACATGGCTGATCACAACGCCGCGCGGCGCGGCGTTCTGGAATGGCCGCGCGGTGCATCTGACGCAGCGCCGTGCGTGGTCCGTCGACCATCGGCCCGATACGGCGGACGAAGCCGAGTCTCTATGGCTTGCGTACTATCGCAGCACGTTCAATCCGGCGCGGCTCAACGAAACTGCGCTCGAACAACATATGCCGGTGCGTTTCTGGAAGGGCTTGCCCGAGGGCCAGCTGATTCCGGCAATGATCAGCGAAGCGAAGAGCGGCGCACAGCGTATCGCGCAGGCAAGCGGAGTCGGCGCGTTGGGCGGCAAGGTCGTGTCGGTCGAAGCCGGGGATGCGCAGCCGCAGCGCGATGAGCCCACGTCGCTGGACGCGTGCCGGCGCTGCGAACTCTGGCAGCACGCGACACAAGCCGTCGCCGGCCGTGGCCCCGCGGATGCTCGCATCATGCTGATCGGCGAGCAGCCCGGCGATCAGGAAGACCTTGCGGGCAAGCCGTTCGTCGGACCAGCCGGACAGTTGCTCGAGGTCGCGCTGACGCGGGCCGCGCTGCCGCGGGCCGAGGTCTACCTGACCAACGCGGTCAAGCATTTCAAATGGACGCTGCGCGGCAAAAGACGCATGCACAAGACGCCGAACCAGCGCGAGGTCGATGCTTGCGGATACTGGCTCGAACACGAGTTGCAGCGCGTGCGGCCGCGCGTCGTCGTCGTGCTGGGCGCGACGGCGTTGGGGGCGTTACTGCATCAGACGGTGAGCCTGCGCGATTATGTCGATGCGCCGTTTGAAGTGGATGGCATGTGGGTGATCGCGACTTACCATCCTTCGTTTGCGTTGCGGCAGACGGATGAGGATTCGCGGGCGCGGGTGCTAGATGCGATCAGCGATGCGCTGGCGCGGGCGCGGGAGTTGAGTGAGAAGCTGAAGCCGTAATTAGCCTGGGCAGCGTGCTTGTGATGTCGAACAAAAACGATTACGTGTACCGGCGAGCCGCATCAATCGAATTATGAGTGCGCAAAAACGATTAGAAATCGATCATTTTGCTCAAATTCAATTACGCACCTGCTAAGGGCGCTAGGTCAGAATGGGCCATCAACCGCAACCTACCCCCGGTTCGCAATCCATCGCTCCTCCCGCTCGAGGCGTGCGAGCGCGAGTTCGAACATCTCTCTGGCCCGGCCGGACACGTTCGCAAGATAGCCATGCAGGAATGCGTCGGCGGGCGTGCGCGCCATGCATTCATTGCTGTAACGCTCGAACGCCGACAGCTGCATGATGATGTCGGCCAGATGCCGCGGACATTCACACGCAATGGTCACCGATGCATTAGCCATGGTCGTCAGAACGTCGTCTGCATAGCGCCGCGGTGCCGGTGGACGGTAATCGGGTTCATCGACTGTGAGGTCATCGGGTGGCGCGTCGAGGAGCTCTAGCACCACGCGCCAGGTGTCGGACCAGCTGAGTGGTTCCCGCAACGTATGCACGCCAGCCTGTCTGAGATGCTCGACTGTGCGCTCCGTGGAGAATGCGTAAACCACCGCTACCTTCGCAGCATGACAAGCAGCGCTTAGTGCAAGCACGCGGCCGATGTCGTCAGGGTGAAGCGACGGAAGATGCAGCATCAGCAGATCGGCGCGGTGCACGAGATGACTCGCGAATGCGTCGGTCATGTTGTCGAACACCGTTGGCACGATCTCAGGGTCTCGCTTTAAGGTCGACAGACTCTTTCGCACCATCCCGGCCAGCGCTGCGCCGACCACCACGATCTGCAAATCGGTGTGCGTTCGCGGCACACGCGCAGCGGATGACTTGTCGATGTGCATCAACGCGAGTCTCTCGAGCTGCTGCGCATCGAGCCTCGCGATCGATCCGATCGCGTGCCCCCGATCGACCAGGTTCTTCAGTAGCGCGACACGATGAATATCCGCCTCGCTGTAAAACCGGTGTCCCGACGCGGATTTGGGTGGCGACACGACGCCATAGCGCCGCTCCCACACCCGCAATGTCCCGACGGGCACGTTAGCAAGTTGCGCAACCGCCCCGATACGGTAGCGCGGCACGGGATCGGATGGTGCGCGAGGCGGTTTCATTTTCGCTTGTCCCACAAGGTGCCGAGATACAAGTCTAAGTACTGCCGCACCGGAAATGAAGCGCTTATCTGCAACAACCGGTGCAGATCAATCGTCTGCCAAAAGAGCGAATGGATGGCCTCGTACTGGTTTATCAGAGTCGCGGTCCAGATACGATCGCTGTTGCCGTAGAACGACTCGCATCGCTGTCTCGGTTTTGACGCAGATTGCCGCTTTCCGTCCAACTTCCCGGCTTCTATGCTGATCGCAAGGTCGTGAAAACACCGGATTGATTGTCGCTGGAAGCGCTGCTGCCGCCTGGCTGCGGGCTATGTGCAACAACAGGGAGGCTGCGATGCGAAGCGTTCTCGGCATACTGTGCGTGGTTCTGGCAAGTGCACTCGTCGCCGCATGCGGCGGTGGCAGCGATAACAATTCATCACCCGCGCGCGTGCGCGTGCTCCATGCCTCTCCAGACGCGCCCAACGTGGATGTGTATGTCGATGGCAGCAAGGTTCTTTCCAATGTGCCCTATCCGACTGCGTCTGCGTATCTGACCGTTGCCGCCGGCGCACATGAGATCAAGGTCAACGCCACCGGCACCACGACGACGGTCATCGACGTGAAGCCGAATCTGGCCAGCGGTGGCGCATACACGGCAATAGCGGCGAATTTTGTGGCAAACATTCAAGCGCTGCTAGCCACAGACGAAACATCCGCCGCGCCAGCTGGGCAAGCACGGGTTCGCGTGATCCATGCGGCACCCGATGCCGGGCCTGTCGATATTCTGGTGAACGGTTCGGTGGTGCTTTCCAACGTGAGTTTCGGCGCAATCAGCAGCTATCTGACGCTGCCCGCCGGTAGCTACAACGTCCAGGTGAATGCGACAGGAACGGCGAACACGGCGATACAGGCAACGCTGGCGGTTTCCGCCGGCGCAAACTACTCGGCCGTTGCGATTGGCTCGGTGAAGACCTCGCCGGCCAATCCTCTGGCGCTGAAGGTGCTCACGGACGGCTAGGCCGGACTCGCGCGTCGCGGCGGGCCACTTATGCCCGGCCCTTGATGCGCAGGTAGGTCCGGCTCAGTGCAGGTCGCGAATGAATCCACAGACGCCGGGCAAGCCAGGCCGCCGGCCGGTCGCGTACTTCGAGCCGGTTGATCGAGTGCTCCGCCTCGCCGGCACGCGCTTCAGCGCTTTTGTTGGTGCCCGGATGGCAAGTATAGAAATGGCGGAAACCGGCATCGAGCGCGACTTCGCGGTAGTCGTCATCGTAGTAGCCCTGCGGCCAGCACAGATGATCCGAATCGCCGCCCAGGCGTGCCTGGAACGTCTGACGAGCGGCGCTCAGGTCGTCGCGCAAACGCGTGCGTTTCTCGTCGCGACTTTGCGCGATCTGATCCCAACGTCTATGAGTATGCGTATGGCTGTGAAATTCGAACGTCCCTGCTGCACGCATCGCGTCGATTTCCGACCAGCGCAGGATTGCTTCATCCGCGCGGCCGTCGTCGATGGCAAGCTCGCCTTCGCGATGATTGAGCAGGCGCGGCAACGCCGCGGCATTCGACGCAGTATGGGCATTGGGCCGCACGCCACCCTCGCACGGCCACGCGCTTACCAGAAAGCATAGTGCCGTCAATCCATGCCGTTGCAACACGGGATGTGCGTGGACCCAGTTGTCGAGATAGCCGTCGTCGAAAGTCAGGATGACAGACTTCTCGGGCACAGGATTTCCAGCGAGGAAGGCAGCGAGTTGCCGTGAGCCGAGTGTCCGATAGCCGGCATTCGCGATATGTGCCATCTGTGCCGCGAAATGTTCCGGCGAGACCGTAATCATGCCCGGCGAGCTACTGATATGGTGATACATCAGCACGGGCACAGCGCGCGCACTGCCGGTCATGCCTGATACTCCCGACGGCACAGGCCGCGCCGATAGAAGTCGATGGTTTCGTCCGCCATATCGTCGATACCGAACTGGCCTTCGGTGATGCGGTGGCCCGCCTCACCCAGACGGGTGCGCAGTTCCGGATCGTCGATCAGTTGCACGAGCGCTGCGCGCAACGCGTCAGGATTCTTCGGCGGTACCAGCAAGCCATTCACATTGTGTTTGATCAGTTCGGGCACGCCGTCGACGTCGGTACCGATCACCGGCAGCCGTGCCGCCATCGCCTCGATATACGACTGGCCGAGCGCTTCCTGATGCGTGGGCAGCACGAACAGGTCGCAGCCTCGCAGCACATTCGGAATATCGGTACGAAACCCGAGCAAATGGATACGCTTTCGAAGCGCGAGACCGTTGACGATACTTTGGATCCGCTCAAAACGGTCACCGTTGCCTGCCATCACGATGTGCAGGTTTGGGCGCGCCGCCAGCAGCGGTTGTGCGGCAGAAATCAGGTCTTCGTGCCCCTTCTTGTCGCGCATGATCGCGACCATGCAGCAAAGCACCGCATCTGCAGCGAGCCCGAGTTCCGCGCGCAGCGTCGATTTCAGGATGGGTTCGGGCTTGACGATGCCGTCGTAGATTGTCTCGATACGCTCGGCTGCCACGCCGGCGGAGATCAGGTATCGCCGCACGTATTGGCTTACCGCGATCACGCGATGAGGGATCCAGCTGTAGGTGGCGAGCGAACTGATGGGTAGCGCGAGATGGCGGGTTCTTACCACTAGCGGCGTACGCACGAGGCGCGCGGCGGAGCCTGCGACGAGGCTGTCGTGACCGCTATGTGTATTGAGCACGTCGAACGAGTGGCGCCGCAACAATGCCTGGATAGTCATTGCCGAGCGGACATCGGCTGCGCCGCGCATTCGTGCGTGGTGCACCTTGAAACCCGATTCGGCAGAGCGCACGCCGATCCGCGCATCGTGAGGGCAAACGAGTTCCACGGTGTGCCCGCGTTCACGCAGTGCCAACATCTCCTTCAGAGTTCGAACTTCCTGGCCCCCCCATCCTTTAGACGATTCGCTGTGCAACACCTTCAATGCTTTCATCCGCCTTGTCCCCGCACGATTTTTCTGGAAGAGATGCTTGTTGCATGAAATATACCGTAACAAAGCGCGGCGTTGTAATACCTTGTATTTTTTCGGGGGATCTTGGTTTGGCTTGCTGGCGCGGCCGGGAGATGGGGGTCCGGGGCCGGTGAATCTGTCGCATGATTCGACCCAATATAAATCCAATAAAACGTGTCTTATTTCAATATTTCTTATATAAGACACAAAATTATGGAATTATTCGCCTTGATCGAAACTGAGGGTAATTCTATAATTTAGGGTGTTAACTGGCATAAATCGATATCGGTACACAATATGTTGGATTTAAGCTTCAGCAAACCGAGTGAGATCGTCAAGCGACTTTGCGAACGTCTACGCACGGAGCGGCTGGCGCAGCAGATGACGCAAGCCGACCTGGCCGGGCGTGCCGGCATCGGCACCAATACCGTGTCCAACCTTGAAGCCGGACGCAATGTCGGGTTTGAAAACGTAGTTCGCGTGGCGATGGCTCTTGGTAGAACCAAGGAGCTCGAAGATCTGTTCCTGCCGAAGCTGGACAGCATCGAGGACATTCGCCGCTATGAAAGCAGCGCCAATCGTCATCGTATAAAGAGGAAGCCCGGCAATGCCTGAGCAGGTGAACGTCTACTACGAGGGCTGGGGCGAACGGCGGCAATGGGGCACGCTGGTGTCGACGACCGCCCTCACTGGTCGTCCACAGGTCGTGTTCGAGTACAGCAATGACGCGAGGCAAAGAGGCCTTGAACTGTCCTCTTACAAGCTCCCGTTGGAGGGGCCCCAGTTGCGCCGCAACTTTCCGCCTCACCAACTGGACCTGCCAGGCCCTGTCTACGACTCGTTGCCTGACGGTTGGGGCATGTTGCTGATGGATCGCATGTTCAGGCGGCGCGGTCTCACTACGGCGCGCATCGGCCCACTGGAGCGGCTGACCTACGTTGGTAACAATGCAATGGGTGCCATGACGTTCGAGCCGGTGGCGCCCGAAGGGCATGAACCAGACGTGCATATTCCGCTGGAGCAGCTTGCCGCAGAAGTGCAGAACGTGCTCCACGGCGAAGGTGGCGAGTTCCTGCAAACCTTGCTGCTGGTAGGTGGCTCGCCCCAGGGCGCCAGACCGAAGGCCCTGGTCTATCGCGATCCCCGAACCGGCGGATTTACCACCGCCGTAACACCGGGGTTTGAAGCCTGGTTGGTGAAGTTCCCGGCCAGAGAAGAGCATGCCGAGGTGTGCGCTATCGAAATGGTCTACGCCCACTGCCTGCGCTTGTGCGGCATCGAGGCGCCCGACACGCAGTATTTCGATCTTCCCAATGGATTGGCGGCGTTTGCCAGCAAGCGCTTTGACCGCAAGGATGGCCTGCGGGTGCCGATGCAAAGCCTCGCAGCCTTTACAGGCGCCGATTACCAATCTCCAGGGGTGTTGGACTACGTCAATTTCTTGCGCGCGACGCAGATCTGTACAAACGATGTGCGACAGATGGCGCTGGCCTACGAGCGCGCCGTCTTCAATGTCGCGTTCAACAACAGAGACGATCACCCCAAGAACTTCGCCTATCTCATGTCGCGAGATGGCAAGTGGAAGCTGGCCCCTGCTTACGACGTGACCTTCTGCGAGGGACCCCATGGGTACCACCAGATGGACGTGATGGGCGAGGCACTGGCGATTTCCCGCGCAGACATGCTTCGGCTTGGTGAGGAAGCTGAGATGCCACCGGAAGCCACCAGCAGAATCATTGACGGCATTTGCGACGTGGCCAGCCAGTTTGCAGGCATCGCCGACAATCTTTACCCCGGGGTCATTACTCGAGACACGTTGCGCGCGATCCAGAATCAGATTGACCAGAACGTTGCTCTGCTGCGCCAAGGTCACAAGGGCGGCAGTCGCAAGTGAGCCTGGATGGTGTCGGTGGGCTGGCAGCGGTATGGCCGCAGTTCCTCAATCCGGCTGGCCTGCGAGCTGGCTGCCCGCGGAACAGCCAGTTGCTCCTGCCGATGACAATCGGCCAGATCTGATTCGCGATCCCGTTGTTACCCGGCATGCTTTGGGTTCGCGCACTCCCGGCAATCGACGTGTCGTCGAGGAACCGGGAGAGTTTTTTGATGGCTGACGATAGTCCCCGAACGGTCTTGAATCACTCCCACTTGATTGTCAATCGGCGGCCGGGGTCCTTGTGAGACGAGGACCTATCCGTCATTTTGTGGGCGAGGCATATCATGAGAGGTAAAAGTCATGGATATGCCAATGAAGAAGAAACGCACGGTGGCGTCTCAGGCAGCGGCGCGAGGGCCGCTGCCTGAACTGCCCAAGGCACTGCTGGACGAACTGGTTAAAGGGCCGATGACACCGGCCGAGGTGCAGGATCTGATGCTGGCGTTCAACAAGGCGATCATCGAACGTGCGATGGGCGCGGAGATGAATCTGCATCTGGGGTATCCACCGGGCGAGTCCAAACCAGCTGGACAGTTCAACGAGCGCAATGGCGCCAGCGGCAAGACGGTCATCACCGATCGTGGCGCTGTGCGCGTCGAGGTGCCGCGTGACCGCGACGGCAGCTTCGAGCCGATCCTGATTCCCAAACACGAACGCCGCTTCACCGGCTTTGACGAACGCATCATCGCGATTTACGACGCGAAGCTAGTCCCTGCGGGACGGGCGTGGCATGAGCGTGCGCGAGATTCAGGCGTTCCTTGCAGAAAGCTACGGCACGGAGGTATCGCCTGACTTCATCAGTTCGGTCACCGACGAGGTGATGGCCGAAGCCCTGGGCTGGCAGAACCGTCCGCTCGAGACGATGTATCCGGTGGTGTTCTTCGACGCACTGCGCGTCAAGATCCGCGACGACGGCGTGGTCAGCGACAAGGCGGTGTATCTGGCTCTGGGCATTCAGGCGAATGGTCAGCGCGATGTGCTGGGCCTGTGGATCGAGCAGACTGAAGGCGCGAAGTTCTGGCTCAAGGTGTTCAACGAACTCAAGACCCGCGGCTGCCAGGACATCCTGATTGCGGTCGTTGACGGCCTGAAGGGGCTGGCCGACGCGATCGGCGCGGCTTACCCGAAGACGGCGGTACAAACCTGTATCGTGCATCTGATCCGTAATAGCCTGGAATACGCCGGCTGGAAGGACCACAAGGCTGTCGCGCAGGCGCTGCGTCCTATCTACGCGGCTGCCAGCGAAGAGGCGGCAAAGCAGGCTCTGCAGGCCTTTGCTGACGGCCCCTGGGGCGCGAAATACCCGACTGTCGTGCAGTCCTGGCAGCGCGCGTGGGAGCACGTCACACCGTTCTTCGTGTTTCCGCCCGAGATCCGGCGGGTCGTCTACACCACGAATGCCATTGAAAGTCTGAACATGCAGTTGCGCAAGATCATCAAGACCCGCGGTCACTTCCCGAATGACGAAGCTGCAATCAAGCTGCTCTGGCTGGCGCTGCGTAACGTGCTGGCCAAAAACGTGCGCTCAGCCTTTGACTGGAGGTCAGCCATGAACCAGTTTGCTATCCTGTTTGGCGATCGATTCACGCAGGCGCGCGGCTAACGATTCCTTTAACCGCCTCGCCCACAAAAATGCGGACAGGTTCGCAGCAACGTAAGCGTGTAGCCGGTGACGTCTTGACGCGACGTTGGAGCTATCGGTCTACGCGGAGCTGATCAGCAACGCGCCAAGGCGTAAGTTCGTCGACGCGATTGAT
>NZ_BAAGSQ010000005.1:0-61994 GCF_054782355.1 Paraburkholderia jirisanensis
GCCGTATGCACATAGCCATGATGCGGCAGGTATGACTGGTCAGTCTGCTGCATCCAGAGCGTGACGGGCTGCGCGATCAGTTGCTTGAGTTCGATCTGGCTCGCCGTCGAAACGGTATCCACCTTGAAACTATAATTGCGGCCGATGCGCGAATGCCCCACAACACGCAGCGGCAGCAATACGTCCTTGCCCAAAGGCGTATCCAGTTTCAGCATGCGATTGTTCTGGACCACGCCCCGGCTGACACTTTGAATCAGATCGTTGAGGTTCATCAGATGTGTTCCTGTCGTCGAGTCTGTGCTGGACTAAGCGAGAATCGACTCGCCACTACGGGCCTTGCAGCGGATGAGTTCCCGTCGGGTCTTCTTTGACAGGACTGTCAGTTGCGTGAAGTTGTTGATGTGGACGTACAGGCCAAAGAACCGGTCCAAGACACTGATGAAGGTGCTCAGACTGGAGCTGACGAAGTGTTCTTCGTCCAGAGTAAGCCGGATCTCGATGCCAGGAACGTAGATCGGAAACGGATGCTTACCCATCTCCGGTGTTGGTGCCATCCGCTCCATTGCGGGTGTCGCTTCGAGTGACGCGATTCCATTGATATGTAGCGCAGACACGGATGTGTGCCGTTGATCGTAGATCCTCAGCATTTCTTTTAGCGTTGTCTCGCCATTGGTTGCGAGCGAAAGCTGGTTCAGCGACAGATGCGAAATGATCTGCCAATGCGCCGCGTTCCGCCGGTCGAAGCGTGTAGTTTGCGTTGGCCTCATCAGCAGCGCGATTCTCTGGCCAAGTGGCGCGCCGCTGATGAAAAGATCGCCGCCCGGCTGCCCGATCGAAAGATGTTCAGGCAGTTCTCGATTGGTGGCGGTGACATCGATGCTGAGCGTATCGACCTGGGCCGCGGTTGGGTTGAAGCCCAGATCTACGACGGATAATTCAGTTTCGTAACCGGGGCTGTGCTGGGCCACCCAGTCATTTCGACGCGCGTACCAATAGAGCCCGGCCTGCGATGCCTCCGCGTGGCGCAGAGAAAAGAAAGGCCGGAGTTCGGCGATCTCCTCGCTGCGGTCCTTCTTCTTGTGCACAAGGCGAACAGAGTCGATGGAGTAAACCTCGTACGCAAATGCTTTATGGCTGTCGCTCACAACCGGGTATGCCGTGGCCTGCTGCGTGAGCAGCACAGGTGTGGCCGGCTTTCTGAACAGGTTGATGACCGGCGTGCAGAAGAGGCGCAGGTGATGTGCCGCGAGGGAGTCCAGTATTCCCGCCGCGTGTGAGCCGCCACGCATCTCCCTGACGGCCAGGTGCAACGTGATGCGCTGGCATGGACCAGCCGCTCTGGTCATCGCAGCCAGATCGAAATCGACGAAACCGAATTTTTCAGGGAACGCGAAATACTCGGTAAGCAGTCGATAGGCCGGGTTTGCGTGATCCGGGAAGTCGATCAGTGCATCGATCTCATCGAAGCCGACCTCGGCAACCGGAACG
This sequence comes from Paraburkholderia jirisanensis, assembly GCF_054782355.1. Taxonomy (NCBI): domain Bacteria; kingdom Pseudomonadati; phylum Pseudomonadota; class Betaproteobacteria; order Burkholderiales; family Burkholderiaceae; genus Paraburkholderia; species Paraburkholderia jirisanensis. Next base: position 1,489 of record NZ_BAAGSQ010000005.1, read on the forward strand.
CGCGCCAGGCGCGTCCAGCGTCCTCCGGATTCTGTTTCGACGAAAGCTTCCAGCGAGTGAAGAAACAGTGCGTCGTTTAGTGATGCAACGATCGGTTGATCACCCGACAAATGCGCGCGCACCTGATCGAGCTTCAGGCTGCCCAAGTCAAACTGGGGTGCAGTCGATTCGAATGTGATTGAAAGCACGCCCGCAGTATTGGGCGGCACGACAGCTACGCCGGGGCCTGGGCCGCCTGGTGCGTAGCGGGCGCTGAGCACACGGATCGGAGCAAGCACTACATCATATGCCGTACGGAAGGTGCAGCGAACGCCGCGCACCGGATGGGATTTCGCTTGCGTACCTCGTGCAATAACGTGGGGCTTCGTCAACTGATTGATTTCGTCCCCACCGCTGAACTGTGCGATGGAACAAGCCGGAAATGGTCGCAAGTAGTGTGGATACTGCACTTCGAGCAGCGCGTCCGTAAATTCCGGGTAATCGTCTTCGAGTTTCTTGCTGATGCGCGCGTTCAGAAATGCCACAGACTCTATGAGCCGTTCGACGTGCGGATCCGCGGCCATCTCGCCACGCATGCCGAGGCGCCCCGCGGTCTTTGGATAGCGTTCGGAAAATTCGCCCGAATACCGGCGCAGATACGCCAACTCCTGCTCGTAATACGGCAACAGATCGTCCATCGCGGAAATTCCTTAAACCTTGCCTTTGGCCCGTGTCACGGAGTACTGGTGGGTCGATGGTTGCAATAGCGCGTCGAAATTAACCGGCGCTTGTGCCGGATGTACAACGAGCAAGGCCTTGATCGCGAAGTGCAGCACGCTGACGCACTGTTCACGAACGGCAAGCGCCACCTCGACACCTTGCAGCCGCGGCTCGTGACGCGTGATCGCACGCTTGATCGACGCACAGATGAAGCTTCGATCTTCGGAGCTCGCAAGACTGCGATCCGAGAAATCGTTTAGCCCGTAGGTCAGCATCGACCCGGCACATTCGCGAAACAGCTCCAACTGAGCTTCGGAAAACGCCATGCGGGTGTTCAGCAGTGACTCCAGATCGCGGGCCACGGAGTGCTTGATCTCATCCAGTGAATGGGTGCGCACGGTCGACGGGTTCGACTCCGTCGGATAGCCGCCAAACAGCTTGTCGAACAAACTCGGATTGAAACGCATCTGTGATGCCCGCCATTCGAATAAAGTCGATGCGGGCTGCGCGGAGGTGCTCCAGTGCGAACCCACGCGCTGGAGAATACGATAGACAGGGATGCGAAAGTTCTGCTTTTTGAGTCAGCCTTTTCCGCTATGCAGGCAGGCCAATCGAGTCGCTGATCATTACCTCTTTCCAGAGCGAAGAGTTTATCTAACGCGAAGCATCAATTTATCTGGTTTGCTGACTGGTTCGAGGGCAGGGTAAGCTTGCGACACCGCTGCGCCATCAAGCCCGCTCACTTACGCCGAGGATTGCGTCATGCTGAAAAACATCGTCACGCCACTGCTCGATATCGCCTACGACGAACAGGGCGATTCATCCGGATGGCCGGTCGTGCTGCTGCACGGCTTTCCCTACGATATCCATGCGTACGACGAGGTCGCGCCACTTCTCGTGCCGCGCGGCGCGCGCGTGATCCGTCCTTATCTGCGTGGCTATGGGCCCACGCGTTTCCTCGCATCGACAACCGTCCGCTCGGGCCAACAGGCCGCACTTGGCGCAGACCTGCTCGCGCTGCTCGACGCGCTAGAGATCGAAAAGGCCGTGCTGGGCGGCTACGATTGGGGTGGCCGCGCCGCATGCGTAGTAGCCGCGTTGTATCCATCGAGAGCACGTGGTCTGGTATCCGCCAACGGCTACAACATCCAGAACATCGCCGCTTCCGCGCGGCCGGACGATCCTGAGAAGGAATACCGCCTGTGGTACCAGTACTACTTCCATGGCGAGCGCGGACGCGCGGGCTTGACCGAAAAGCGCCGTGCGTTGTGCCGTCTCCTATGGTCGCAGTGGTCACCGACCTGGCGCTTCGACGACGCCACCTACGAGCGTTCAGCCAGCGCCTTCGACAACCCGGATTTCGTCGACGTCGTGATTCATTCGTATCGGCATCGGTATGCGCTCGTCGATGGCGATCCACAGTTCGAAGAGATGGAGCGTCGTCTGGCAGCGACGCCGCAGATTGCCGCGCCGACCATCACGCTCGAAGGCGACGCCGATGGCGTGACGCCACCGGGACGGTCATGCGATTTCTCTGCACGATTCACCGGCCGTCACGAGAATCGCCTCGTGCCGAATGCCGGCCACAACCTCCCACAAGAGGCGCCGCAAGCCTTCGCCGATGCGGTGCTCGACGTCAACAGCTGGGCGGGGTAACGCGTCGCTGTCAGGCGCCGTCGTGAGCGATGACTTTCTGAAGATAATGCTCGAGCACCGTCACGTCGTGTTCCGGTCCGCGCGCGGCGATCACCTGATCCGGCCGGATCAACACCCATCCCGCCGCGTCGAACCCGTAGCGGTTGCGCGCATCGCCCCGCGGATCCGCTGCTGTACCGATCGCGATCGTCTGCAGTGCGGCCGCGTGAGGTGCCGCACACAATGCCGCCGGCGCTTGCGCCGGGCTCCCATCGCCGAACACCAGCAGCGTGTGGCGCTCGTTGAGCAGCGGCCAGAGCCTGCGCTCATCGTCCGCATCGCCAAGCCAGTTGATCTCGAGCGCGCGGGTTCCCACCGAGCCGCGTGAGCGGTGCTGCGCCGCTCCACCCAGGGCCACCAGCGGACCGTTGCGATAGGCGATCTCCGTTTCCGACATCTCCGTGCGCAATTTATGCTGCAACGCCGGCATATGGTCGAGCACGCGTACTGCAGCATCGCGCACCACTCGCGCGAGCGCGTGCGGCGCCATGCCGACGTGCAACATGCGCGCCGCGTTGGTGATCACGTCGTGCGCAACCGGCCGCCGTTCGGCTTCGTAGCTGTCCAGCAGCGTCGGCGCATGGCCGCGGCCGTGGATCACATAGGCGAGCTTCCAGCCGAGATTGGCGGCGTCCTGAATGCCGGTGTTCATCCCTTGTCCACCGGCCGGGCTGTGAATATGCGCGGCATCGCCGGCAATAAACACACGCCCGCTTCGATAGTGCGCGGCTAAACGCTCGTTGATGCGGAACGTCGACATCCACCCCGGCTCCGACAGGCGCGCTCCGGGCGGGCCATGACGCGTCATGTTCTGCTGCAGTTCGTCGAGCGTCGGCGGTTCCTCGCCGCGCGCGTCCGCGACGTCGTCATGGCGCCGGCTGATCACGCGCCATACGTTCTGCGCGAACGGAAACAGTGCGATGGTCCCGCCGTCGTGCCACCAGATGTGGATGCTGTGCTCATCGAGTTCGGTATTGTCGATGCGCACGTCGCCGAGCAGATAGCTTTCCGATTCCGTATAGCCATCGAAGGGAATGTCGAGCGCGTGGCGCACCGCGCTGCGTGCGCCGTCGGCGCCGACCACCCACGCTGCGTGCGCCGTTTCCGTGCGTCCGTCGGCGTGGCGAAGCATGACCCGCACGCAATCCGCTTCTTCAGTCAGGCCGGTCAATTCGACGCCGCGCTCTATCGTGCCACCCAGTTTGACAAAGCGCTCGGCGAGGATCGCCTCGGTTTGCGACTGCGGCAGCAGAATCGGCTGCGGATATGCGCTGTCGATGCCTTCGCCCATCGGAATGCGCGCAAGACGCTGCGCGCCGTCGCCGAAGGTGACCTGCCGCAACGGCACGCTGGCGCGCCCGAAGTCCGGCCCGACGCCGAGGCTGCCCAGCACTTCGAGGCTGGCCGGCCACACAGCCAATGCCTTCGACAGGTTCGCCGGCTGTTCCAGCCGGTCGATCAGACGAACTTCGATGCCGTAGCGCTGCAGCGTCAGCGCTAGCGTCAAACCGGTTGGACCGGAGCCGACTATCAGTACGCGGGCAGGTTGCTCCATGACGATCTCCACGTTGGATGAAGAATGCAGGCAGGGAAGGCGACCACGAACGGCGACTACGAACGGCACAAGCGGCTTTGCATCAGTCTATTGGCTGGCGCGGAATTAGCAAAGGGTCGGCGCGCAGCGCGCGTTACGGCAGCTCCCTGACGTCGGTCGTCGCCAGTTTGCCGAATTCGTCGCCGAGCACATAGTCGAGCATCTTCGCCGCCGCGTCGTGCGGCAGCGTCAGCTTGCCGCTTTGTTTCAGCTCGACAAAGCGTTCCCGTTGCGGAAACTTTTCGAGTGCCGAAGCGCGCACCTCGGCCTGCATATTCGTATCGACCACACCGGGCGCGATGCTGCAGATGCGCAGCGCGCGATTCGCATCGAGCGCGACCGAGCGCGCGTGATGATCGAGCGCCGCCTTGGTTGCGCAATACACGCTCCAGCCGGGGTACGGATTGCGGCCTGCGCCGCTCGAGATGTGGACGATGCGGCGGTCCTCGGCCTGCGTACTGGCCGTCGTGACTGCGCTGGCGAGCATCAGCGGCGCCGCAACATTCAGGCTTACCGCTTGAGCGATCGTGGCGGGGTCTTGCGTGTCGAGCGGGCCGACCGGCTGCACCGTGCCTGCGTTGTTGATCAGCAGCACCTGCTGCGCATCGCCGATAAAACGCTGCAGATGATCGCCTGCCAGCCATTGCGCGACGCGCGCCGTATCGGCGAGATCGAGCTCGATTTGCTCGAACAGGTCCGCATGACGCTGCGCGAGCGTCGCGTGCCGCGAACGCGCGATGCCGAGCACGGCAAAGCCGCGGGCGAGCAATTGCTCGGCAAGCGCCTCGCCCAGACCATGTGTATGCCCGGTGACGATTGCGCGACGCGTGGAGGTGTGATTGTGGACCGACATGTTTTTAATTTCCGTGAAAGGTGGCCGTAACTTCGCAGTGGCGTATTTTCTCACGTGAGCTTTTTGTGTTGCCGGCGCGCAGCGCAAACCAGAAAAACGAACCTGCTACGGGCTCGGCTAGCAGGCTCAGGTGTTTTGAAAGCGCTCGCGATACTGCTTCGGCGTCGCACCTATCCGCTTCGCAAACACAATCCGCATGCGGTCGGCCGTACCAAAGCCGCAGTCGTACGCAATCGTCTTCAACGCGAGGTTCGTGCTTTCCAGCTGCGTGCGCGCCGCATCCATACGCGCGCGCTCGATGAACTCATGCGGCGTGACCTGCGTTTCCTGCACGAACACGCGCGCAAAATTGCGTGCGCTCATGCCGGCTACGTCCGCCAGTTCCTTCACGGTAAAGCTGTTGCCGATATGCGCCATCACATGCGCTTGCACTTTCGCGACCGGCGAGGTGTCATCGGCAGGCGCGGTCAGATACGGGCTGAACTGCGACTGCCCGCCCTGGCGCTGCGAAAACACCACCAGCCGCTTGGCCACCGCGAGCGCGACTTGCGGGCCGTGGTCTTCGGAAACCAGCGCGAGCGACAGATCGATGCCCGCAGTAACGCCCGCCGACGTGACGAGCCGGTCGTCGCGCAGATAAATGCGGTCGAAGTCGACCTGCGCCTTCGGAAATTGCGCGGCGAGTTGCGCTGCATGCTGCCAGTGAGTCGTCACTTTGCGTTCGTCGAGCAGCCCCGCATGACCAAGCGCGAACGCACCGGTGCAGATCGAGCCATAACGGTTGCAGCGCGCCGCGACGTTGCGCAGCCAGTCGACCAGACGCGCATCGGGTTCGGCCTCCGGCAACGTCGGGCCGCCGGCGATCAGCGCGAGATCGAAACCGTGCGCGCAGCGCTCGAAGGTTTCGTCGGCCGTGAGGGACATGCCGTTCGACGCGCGCATCGTGCCGCTATCGGCCGCCAGCAGCGTGACCTCATAGCGCTGCGCGGCATCGATGAACCGGTTCGCTTCGTCGAACACGTCGACCGGGCCCGCCACATCCAGTGCCTGTACGCCCGGAAAGATCGCAATCGCGACGCTCGACATCGACTCGTCTCCTGAAAAAACGTCCGCGCCGTGCCGTGGCAGCAGACGCGGTATGTCTGGCAGAGTTGTGCGGTGCGCCGCGATTGTCCGGCGAGTCTCGCTCGCCAATACTGCAATCAACTTATCCGTTTCGTCATCGATCAGGAGCGCACCATGAAACAGCATAGCAAATCCGTCCCCCAATCCTCGTCAGAGGGTAACGCTGCCCACGCGCCGCACGTCATCAGCGCCGAGCGACAAGAGCAACTGGTCGATCAGGCCTTGATGGATAGCTTTCCGGCGAGCGATCCGGCGCCGCTGTATTCGTTTAACTGATGCGGCATTGCAGTATCCGTATCGAAGCACGCGACGCGCGCAGCGGTAGCGCTTCCACACACGCAATGCGAAGCGGCATCGCGCGCGGCGCAGTGCGCATCGTGTTCGCGTAACGCCCGTGGGGCGGCACTTTGCCCGATTGCCAGCGATGTGAGCCGCATCACGGCAAAATACGGACCGACTCCCACTCCTCGCTTTGTGCGCACCAGACATATGGTTTTGAAGAACCTGCTTAGACGTCTCGATCTCACGACCTTGCAGCTATTCATCGCTGTCTATGAAGAAGGCACGCTGACGCGCGCTGCGGAACGCGAGGCCATTGCCATTTCAGCGGCGAGCAAGCGTCTGCTCGAACTCGAGCAGGCGGTCGGCGCGACGCTGTTCCAGCGCACCGCACGCGGCATGACGCTGACGGCGGCGGGTGAAACGCTGCTGCATCATGCGCGGCGCGTGATGCGCGACGTCGAGAATATCGGCATCGAGCTCGCCGGCCACGCAACCGGCGTGCGCGGCTACGTGCGGATGATGGCCAATCTGTCGGCCATCGTCGAATTTTTGCCGGAAGACCTGCGCGCCTTTCTGTCCGCCAACGAGCAGATCAAGATCGACCTCGAGGAGCGGCCGAGCGGCGGCGTCGTCGAAGCGGTTGCCGATAGCCTCGCGGACCTCGGCATCTGTTCCGGCGAGGCCGATACGCGCGGCCTGCAGGCCACCCACTATCGGCACGATTCGCTGGTGGTGGTGATGCGCGAAGACCATCCGCTGGCGGGCCGCGAGCGCGTAGCGTTCGCCGAAACGCTAGACAGCGATCACGTCGGCCTGCATTCGGCCAGCTCGATCAATGCACGCACGCACATGGCCGCGCGCCACGCGGGCAAGCCTTTGCGGCTGCGCATCCACGTGCCGGGCTTCGACGCGGTATGCCGGATGGTGCAGGCCGATATGGGCGTCGGCGTGCTGCCGGCCAACGTGTTCGAGATCATGGGGCGGCCGCTCGGCCTCGTCGCGGTGAAGCTCGAAGACGACTGGGCCGAACGCAATCTGGTGATCGTGGTGCGCGACGTCGGCGCGCTTTCGCCAGTCGGAAAACTGCTTTTCGACCATCTGCAAGCCGTCGAGAAGGCCGTCCCAGCAGGGGTTTGAGCCGGGTCCCGATGAGCGTTCGCGTTTCGCGAAAGCTCATTGGTAAATTGCGGTTGGAAGTCGCTGCGCGCCGCTTCTAAGCTGTTCTCCAACGTGTTTTCAAGATTCAGGAGACAGCATTATGAGTGGCCCCTTGAAGGGTATCCGGGTCGTCGAGATCGGAACGCTTATCGCCGCGCCGTTCGCCGCGCGGCTTCTCGCCGAATTCGGCGCCGAAGTCATCAAGATCGAAGCCCCCGACGGTGGCGATCCCCTTCGCAAATGGCGCAAGCTGCATGAGGGCACGTCGCTCTGGTGGTATCTGCAATCGCGCAACAAGAAGTCGATTTGCGTGAACCTGAAGTCGGCCGAAGGCGCCGACGTCGTCAAGCGTCTGGCTGCAGACGCGGACGTCTTTATCGAAAACCTCCGCCCGGGCGCGCTCGAAAAGCTCGGCCTCGGCTGGGACACGCTGCACGCGATCAATCCGAAGCTGACCATGGTGCGCATCTCGGGCTACGGTCAGACCGGCCCGTACCGCGATCGTCCGGGCTTCGGCGCGATCGGCGAAGCGATGGGCGGGATCCGCTTCACGACCGGCGAGCCGGACGGCGCTCCGGCGCGCGTCGGTGTCAGCCTCGGTGATTCGCTGGCTTCGCTGCATGGCGTGATCGGCGCGCTGATGTCGCTGCTGCGCGTGAAAACGGGGCAGGGCGAAGGGCAGGTGGTCGACGTGTCGCTGGTCGAGAGCGTGTTCAACCTGATGGAAAGCCTCGTACCCGAGTACGACCTGCTCGGCCACGTGCGCGAGCGTAGCGGCGGCGCATTGCCGGGCATCGCGCCGTCGAACACGTATCGCACCGAAGACGGCAGCTACGTGGTGATCGCCGGCAACAGCGATCCGATTTTCAAGCGGCTGATGCAACTGATCGGCCGTCAGGACCTCGCGGACGATCCGGCGCTCGCACGCAACGACGGCCGCGCCGCACAAAGCGCGATGCTGGATGCGGCGATTACCGCATGGACGTCGCATCACTCTGCCGCCGACGTGCTGGCTGCGCTGGAGCGCGCCGAAGTGCCGGCGGGCCGTATTTACTCGGTGGCCGACATCGTTAGCGATCCGCATTATCAGGCGCGCGAGATGTTGCTGCAGGCCGATTTGCCGGGCGGCGCGCAGGTGAAGATGCCGGGCATCGTGCCGAAGCTTTCCGATACGCCGGGTGAAGTGCGCTGGACGGGGCCGACGCTCGGCCAGCACACCGAGAGCGTGCTGGCGGATCTGGGTTTCAAGGCGGAAGACATCGAGCGGCTGCGCCGCGAAGGGGCCGTGCAATGAGAGACGACGTTCAATACGACAAGCTGATCGTTCAGGAAGTCGCACCGCGCGACGGCCTGCAGATGGAAAAGACGTGGGTCGAAACGGCCGACAAGGTCGCGATGATCGACGCGCTGTCGACCTGCGGTTTCACGCGCATCGAAGCGGGTTCGTTCGTGTCGCCGAAAGCGATTCCGGCGCTGCGCGACGGCGAAGCGGTGTTCCACCAGATCAAGCGCAACCCGGATACGGTCTACACCGCGCTGATTCCGAACCGGCGCGGCGCGGAGCGCGCGCTCGAAGCGAAGGCCGACGAACTGAACCTCGTGATGTCGGCGAGCCAGACGCACAACCAGGCGAACATGCGCATGACGCGTGAGCAGTCGCTCGCCGCGTTCGCCGATGTGATCGCGCTCGCGCGCGGCAGCGACGTGCTGCTCAACGGCACGGTCGCGACGACTTTCGGCTGCCCGTTCGAAGGCAAGATCGACGAAGACCTCGTGATGTCGATCGTCGATCAGTACCTCGAGCTCGGCATGCAGGGCATCACGCTCGCCGATACGACCGGCATGGCGAACCCGCGGCAGGTGGCGCGCATCGTCAAGCGCGTGCTGACCCGCATCACGCCGGGCCAGTTGACGCTGCACTTCCACAACACGCGCGGCCTCGGCCTCGTCAACGTGATGGCCGCGTATGAAGTGGGCGCGCGCCGCTTCGACGCGTCGCTCGGCGGCCTTGGCGGCTGCCCGTTCGCACCGGGCGCGTCCGGCAACATCTGCACCGAAGACCTCGTGAATATGTGCGACGAAGTGGGCATTCCGCACGGCATCGATCTGGACAAGCTGATCACGCTGTCGCGCGCGCTGCCTGCATTGCTCGGCCACGAAGTGTCGGGGCAACTGATGAAGGCTGGCCGCAACAAGGATCTGCATCCGGCGCCGGCTGGACTCGCTTGCCTGTAACGCTGGTTTTATCGACGTTTGTTCTTGAACAGCAGCACCCACACCGTAACCCAACCACATCGAACTACATTCATGACCGGAGGGCCTCGCCGAATCCGGCACGGAGACACAAATGAGTGACCTAGGCGCAGTCGCAGCACAGCAACCGACCACCACCGGCATACAGGACGCCGCGGCCATCGTCCGCAAGGTGGCCTGGCGGCTAATGCCGCTGATCATGATCTGTTATCTGTTCGCTTTCTTCGACCGGATCAACATCAGCTTTGCGAAGTTTCAGCTGCAAAGCGATCTCGGCTTTTCCGATACCGCCTACGGCCTGGGCGCCAGTCTCTTTGTGATCGGCTATGTGCTGTTCGAAGTGCCGAGCAACATGTTCCTGTTCCGGGTCGGCGCGCGGCGCTGGATCGCGCGCATCATGATTTCGTGGGGTCTCGCGACGGCCGCGATGGTGTTCGTGCATACCGAGTGGCAGTTCTACGGGCTGCGCTTCGTGATCGGCGCGATGGAAGCGGGCTTCGCACCGGGCGTGCTGTACTACCTGACGCTGTGGTTCCCGCAGAGTTTCCGCGGCCGCATTACGTCGCTGCTGTTCCTTGCGTCGGCGTTCTCGGGGCTGATCGGCGCGCCGCTGTCGGGCCTTGTGCTGAGCAACATGGATGGCGTCGCGGGCATTCGCGGCTGGCACTGGCTGTTCCTGCTCGGCGGCCTGCCGTGTATCGTGCTCGGCTTGCTGGTGCTGAAGGTGTTGAAGGATCGCGTCGAGGATGCGGGCTGGCTGAATCCGCAGGAGAAGGCGTATCTCGCGGGCCAGATTTCGAACCAGACGCAGCAGAAACATGGCAACCAGTCGCTTGCCGATGCGATCCGCACGCCGGGTTTCCTGACGCTTGGTCTGGTGTATTTCCTGATTCAGATCGCGTCGTATGGCCTGAACTTCTGGGCGCCGCAGCTGATTCGCAGCGCTGGCACGCACAACCCGACGATCATCGGTTTGCTGACCGCGATTCCGTATGTGTTCGGCGCGATCTGCATGGTCGTCGTAGGTCGCATTTCGGATGCGACCGGCGAGCGCCGCAAATACATCGCCGGCCTGCTGCTGATGGCCACGGTGGGCTTCCTCGCGGCCGGCATTTTCGACAAGCAGACTGTCTTCCTGGTAATCGCGCTGGCGGTGATGGGCGCGGGCGTGGTCGCATCGATTCCGGCGTTCTGGGCGTTGCCGCCGAAGCTGGTGACGGGCGCCGGCGCGGCAGGCGGCATGGCGCTGATCAATACGCTTGGGCAGTTGGGCGGCATCGTCAGCCCGGTGATGGTCGGCCGGATTCGCGATGTGACCGGCAGCACGACACCGGCCCTGTATGTGATCGCCGCGATGAGCTTCGTGTGCGCGCTGATCGTGATGTTCGGTTTGCCGGAGGCGCTGCGCCGCAAGGATCAGGTAGCAAACTGAACGATGCAGGGATCAGGTACGGCTCGCTGTATGCGGGCTGACGAGGGAGCGGGATGGGCGGTCTGCGAAGGCCGCGCTCCGGCTCCCTTGGCTTTTGTGCGAGTGTGTTCCGGCTTCCTCCGTTAGCGCGCGGCCTGCTCTTTCAAAAACCCGCTCACTCTCGCAAGCCCTTTTTCGAGCACCTGCCGGTTGTTCGCAAAGCCGATGCGCACGTAGCCTTCGATGTCGAACGCGCTGCCCGGCACGAACATCACGCCGGTCCGCTCCACCAGCGCGACGCACAAATCGCGCGAGTTCATACCGACATCGAAGCGCACGAGCGCCGTCGTGCCCGACCTGGGTTTCACGTACGAAACAGCGGGTTCCTGTGCAATCCACGCATCGAGCAGTGCGAGGTTGGTGCGCAGGATGTCGTGATTGCGCGCAAGCAACGCAGTACGATTTTCCAGCGCAAGCGACGCCAGCAGATCGTTCAGCATGCCGACGCTGATCGTGTTGTAGTCGCGATGGGTGCGCACGCGCGCGACCAGTTCGAGCGGCGCCGCCAGCCAGCCGATCCGCAGCCCTGCGAGCGACCACGTCTTCGACATGCTGCCGGTGCTGATGCCTTTCTCGTACAGATCCGCAATCGAAGCGGTGAAGCCGCTGCCGTGCTGGTCCGCGCCGCGATAGACCTCGTCGCACAGCACATATGCACCGCACGCGCGTGCGATGCGCACGATTTCTTCGAGAAACGGCTGGTCCATCAGCGAGCCGGTCGGATTGTTCGGGTTGTTCAGCGCGATGAGGCGCGTGCGTGGGGTGACCATGCGACGCAATTCGTCGAGGTCGGGCAGGAAGCCGTTTTCTTCACGCAACTGCAGAATGCCAACCTGCGCGCCGTAGCTTTCCGGAATCGAATAGTGCTGCTGGTAAGTGGGCAGTACCGAGATCACGTGATCGCCGGGTTCGACCAGCGTTTCGTACACCAGCGCGTTCGCGCCGATCGCGCCGTGCGTGATCAGCACGTTCGACGCCTGTTGATGGTCGTATAGCGATGCAACGTTGGTACGTAGCCGTTCGGTGCCGTCGATTGCGCCGTAGGTCAGCTTCATCGGCAGGATCTCGGCGAGGATCGCGTCTTCCTTGCCGGCGATGCGCAGCAGTTCGCCGACGGTCAGCGATTCGACGCAGGTTTCCGCCAGGTTCAGTTCACAGCGGTTTTCGTACAGGTCCATCCAGCGTTCGACTGCGAATTCCCGGATTTTCATGGGGTGTCCTTTCGGGGTGAATTCGTCGGTGCCGCAATGCGACGGGGCAGCAGGGCTGCAAGGCTTCGATGCGGCGCGCGTGGTCGGCGCGCCTATGGTGCGCGCGTGGGTGCCTTCGGCGTTCAGGCCGGCGTACGGGACGCGCCGCGCAGCGCTTCACGATACACGATCGGCGCGGCGCCGACCGCTTCGCGAAAGCGATGGCTGAAGTGGCTCGGGTTCGCATAGCCGCACTGCGCGGCGACTTCCGCCAGCGGCAACCCGGTGTGGCGCAATAGCGCCCGCGCGCGCTCGACGCGCTGCTGTGCGATCCACGCGTGCGGCGGCTTGCCGAACGACAGGCGGAACATTCGCGACAGATGATATTCGGACAGATTCGCGACCTGCGCGAGGTCGCCCAGCGTCAACGCTTGCGTCAGGTGCGCATCGATATAGTCGCGCAGCCGGCGGCGCGTCGCGCTCGACAGGCCGCCCTTGAGCGCCACGCCGGCGCGATTCACGCCCTGTACGCGCAGCAACTGCGTCAGTGCTTCGTGCGCGGTTTCATTTGCGCGCAGGCGGCCATCGGCATCGCTCCATGCGTCGTTTGCGAGCGACAGGCACAGGTTCGCGAGGCGCGCATCTTCGAAGTACGTGCGGTCCGCCAGCGTCAGTTCGCGCGGCTCGCGATCCAGTTCGCGGATCGCGCGCTGCGTGAAATGCGCGGGCAGAAAGTACAGATGAATGAAATGCATCGGCCCGCGCACCCACCAGCGCGACTGATGGTCGTCCGGCAGCGTACACAGCCGCGCCGGTCCGCCGAAAACGCCGGGCAGCTTTGCGCGTTCGGTGCGATAGCCGCCGTTCAGGTAGCACGACAGCGTATGGTGGCCTGGCTGGTCGTAGGCCGTTTCGGCTTCTTCCGCATTGCGGGTCCAGATCGCCGCGGCCAGCTGGTCGCCGAGCCATGCGAAACGCTCGAGCGTCGCATCGGTGTGCGCGAGCGTGTTGCAGATCGAGTGCGCGCCGAACGTAGCGTCGGCGGTAGCAGCGATGGCAGCAGCGGCGGTGGATGGACCGGGATTCACGACAGATTCGACAGGCGGTGCGCACGCGTTGAGGACCCACGCAGTATAAGGCGCGCCCCGCGAACCCGTGGCGCCGCCTCGAGAAAATGCGCAATTCTGGACAAGTGGCGGCGCGCGCCGCGGCGCACAGTGGCCAATCTGCTCACTCACTTCTTCGCGAACGCCCACTATGAATCTGATGCTCTACGCGCTGACCGTGCTGATCTGGGGCACCACGTGGATCGCGATCAAATGGCAACTGGATGTCGTGCCGCCGCCGGTTTCGATCGCGCTGCGCTTCTGGCTCGCGGCGCTCGTGATGTTCGCGCTGCTGGCCGTGCTGCGCCGGCCGCTACGCCCGCCGCGCGGCGCCTGGCGCTATCTGCTGGCGCAAGGAATCGCGCTGTTCTGCGTCAACTTCCTGTGCTTCTACTATGCGGAGCGCACCGTGCCGAGCGGCCTCGTGGCCGTGGTGTTCTCGGTTGCGCCGCTGCTCAATTCGATCAACGGCCGGCTGTTCCTCAAGCGGCCGCTGCAGCCGCAGGCGATTGCCGGCGCGCTGATCGGCTTTGCCGGCATCGTTTGCCTGTCGTTGCAGCAACTGCGTGGCCATCTTGGCGATACCGGCGTGCTGCTCGGCCTGCTGGTGGGCTTTGCCGGCACTATCTGTTTTTCGATCGGCAACCTGCTGTCGAGCCGCATGCAGGCGCTGGGGTTGCATCCGCTCACCACCAACGCCTGGGGGATGCTGATCGGCGCGACGGTGCTGACTGCCGGTAGCCTGCTCGCAGGCCTGCCGTTCGCGCCCGAAATGGATGCGCGCTACCTTGGCGCGCTGGTCTATCTGGCGGTGCCGGGCTCGGTGATCGCATTTACCGCGTATCTGACGCTGGTCGGGCGCATCGGGCCGGAGCGCGCCGCCTATTGCACGGTGCTGTTCCCGTTCGTCGCGCTGGCGGTTTCGACGGTGTTCGAGGGGTACCAGTGGTCAGCGCTAGCGGTGCTCGGCCTGGTGATGGTTGCGGTGGGCAATCTGGTTGCGTTCGGCTTCGTGCCGACGGTATTTCTGCGTAGTCGAAAAGTGCTTTGAAAATGCGCAAAAAATATCATTAAAAATCTATGCATAAATCATTCATCGATACGCATCAGACAGAAACATAAAAATTCAAATGCGCTAATAGAGTGGCTTTCTCTTCCTTGTGGACCGAATTGATGAATGCGGTTCGCGAGTAATGTTCGGATGAATCCAGGCTCCGCTGCCTGGCGGTTCATGCCGTCCATTTTCGCAAGGAAGTCCATCGTGAAAGCCCTGACACGTCTGGCGGCAACGCTATTGATGTTGAATAGCTTAGGCCCTGTTAATTGCAATGCGCAAAGCCAATTGAATTACACCACCTCGTGGATCGGTAATTCATTCGGTTTCGGCGACGGTAAATGGATGCAGCAGGATATCCAGGCAATTAACGTCGCACCGGACGGCACCGTCTATACCAACTCGCCGTGGGACGAGGCGGGCAGCGAAATCGCCGCGTACAAAGGCGGCGACAAGCTCGGCCTCGCTGCGGCTACGCACGGCTGGGGCGCAGCAGGCGGCGATGCCGTGACGTCGAACCACAGCTACGTGTATGCGGCCATGTCGATCGGCAACCAGAACGGCGGACTGGTCGGTGCCGATTACCCGCCGAACGGGCTGACGTGGTTCGGCATCACGCGTCGCACGGTTGGCAGCATCGGCAAGGGCGCACCGTTTGCGGGCGGCATTGCGAACAGCGCGAACGCCAGCAAGAACAGCTTTCTGGTGGTCGATACCGCGCCGGCCGGCGCCGATGCCGGCATTCGCGGGCTGGCGGCTAACGATAGCGAGCTCTACGTATCCAACCAGTACGCCAACCAGATCGTCGTCTACGACGCCAACACGATGTTGCGCAAGCGTGCTTTCAACGTGAGCTCGCCTGGGCGCCTCGCGCTCGATACGGATGGCACGCTGTGGGCGATTACCGGCGCGTTGGCGGGCCGTCCGGCGATTGCGCACTACACGGCGAGCGGTGCACCGCTCGCAGGCGCGCCGGTGCTACCGGCGAACGCGCTGCCCAGCGATCTGGCGATTGCGCCTTCGGGGCAACTGTGCATCGCCGACAACGGTCCGACCCAGCAGATCCTGGTCTACAACAAGCCAGCGAGCGGACGGGCCCAGCTTGCTTCGGCGATCGGCACCGCGAACGGCATTTTCCACGGTAATGCAGGCACGACCGGTGTCGGGCGCTTCAATGGCATTACCGGCATCGGCTTCGATGCGGCGGGCAACCTGTATGTCGCGCAGAACGGCGAAGGGCCGCGCGCGCTTGGGTCGGCGTCGGTGGGCTCGGGTGCGGTGCTGCAAAGCTTCGCGGGCATGTCGCGCGCGCTCAAATGGGAGCTCGACGGCCTGCTGTTCGTCGACGGCGCGACGTTCGACCCGGCATCGCCGAATACGATCTACACCGGCTCGAAGATCTTCACGATCGACTGGAGCAAGCCGGTCGGCCATCAGTGGACCTATTCGGCCTTTACAGTCGACCGCTTCGCGTATCCCGACGACCCTTCGCTGCGCATCGGCCGCAACGTGCGCGGCGAGCCGCTGGTGCGGCGCCTGAACGGCAACCGGCCGTATCTGTACACGCTCGATCCGTATTCGCATGAGCTGTACGTGTATCGCTTCGACGCCGCGCATGGCAGCATCGCGATCCCGTCGGGGATGTTTGCGGAAACGTCGGGCGCGAGCGATTTTCCGGCGGGCCAGCCGGCTATCGGCGAATGGCTATGGCGCGACCTGAACGGCGACGGCCATATCGCCGCCAGCGAGTTCAGCAGCAATCCGTCGACCGGCAGCAAGATCGGCAACAGCTTTATCTGGGTCGATACGCTCGGCAATGTCTGGTTCGGCACGCCGACGAGCGGTGTGCGCGAGCTGCCGTTGCAGGGCTTCGATGGATTCGGCAATCCGGTCTACCCGTACGCCGCGGCGAAGAGCTTCGCGATGCCGGCGCCGTTCACGCGCATCGGCCGCGTGCTGTACGTGCCGCAAACCGACACGATGTATATCGCAGGCTTTACCGCCGCGATTCCGTGGGATGCGTCGCGCTGGAAGGAGGCTGGCCCGGTGCTCGCGCGCTATGACAACTGGAGCTCGGGCACAGCCACGCCGCAATATGCGATCTCGCTGCCGTGGAATACGCAGGCCAATCCGCCGGTGACCACGGTCGGCGTGGCGACGGCCGGCAACTACCTGTTCGTGGCGGAGCTGTACACGCAGAAGATCACCGTGTATGACGCGCGCAGCGGGCAAATGGTCGGCGCGCTGACGCCGGATGCGAACGTTGGCAAGACGAGCGGCCAGGTCGACGTCGAACTGGGCATCAGCGCGACGCTGCGTGCGAATGGCGAGTACGACATTCTTGTCGAAGATGATGCGCGCGCGAAAATCCTGATGTACCAGTGGAAGCCGTAACGCGCGGCGCGCGCCAGTGCGGCGGAGCATGCGTTATGCGAGCGCGCGCGTGGACGAGCGTGCGCGATCGGTATATAACCAAATGACCCTTTCATTGGCCAGGCAATACGGAAACCATCATGACCGGCAATGCTGACGACCCCAAGCAACTCAACGACAAGCCCGATCTCGAGCACCTCGACGCGGCGGTGACGCACGTCGGAGAAATGGTGCAGTCCGGCAGTATCGCGGCGAGCGCGGCGCGCGGCATGCTGTACAGCCTGATCGAAACGCTCGGTACGCTGGTGGGCGACCCCGATCTTCCCGAGCATGCGCGCTCGGGTTATGAAGGTTTACTGGAAACGGCGCGTGAGTTGCGGCTCAAGATCGAGCGCTGAGGTGGGGCCCTGAGGTGAAGCGTTGAAGGTGAAGCGTTGAAGGTGAAGCGTTGAAGGTGAGGCGCTAACCCAAGGTGCTGACCCGAAGCGCCAAGGACATCGCGTGACGGCACGCATTGCTGCGCGTCGTCACGTCTGCTGCTTGCATCACGCGTCACGCGTACGCCATCACGCGTACGCCGTCACGCGCCCAGCGCCACCGCCTCGCCGTTGCGCACTGCCAGCATCTGATGGATCTGCGCGACCACCGCCGCGCCTTCACCCACAGCAGCCGCAACACGTTTGGTCGAACCGGCCCGCGCGTCGCCAATCGCGTACACGCCTTCTACGGACGTCTCGAGGTCGCACGACGAATCCGCGCCGGTCATCACAAAGCCCTTCGCATCGAGCTGCACGCCGCAGGTACGCAACCACGCGGTGTTCGGATCCGCCCCGGTGAACAGGAACAGATGCCGCACGTCGAGGCGATCCACGCCGTTCGCGAGCGGCGCCTTCAGCCCAACCGTCGCGAGCCCGCTGTCGTCGGTTTCGAGCCAACCCACTTCGCTGTGCGCGTGCACCGTCACGTTGGGCAGCGAGCGGATGCGGTCGATCAGATAGCGCGACATGGTTGCTTCGAAGCTGCCGCGGCGAATCAGCACGTGGATGTGCGCGCAGTGCGACGCGAGATAGACGATGCCCTGGCCGGCCGAATTGCCGCCGCCCACCACCACCACTTCCTGATGCTTGCACAGCTTCGCTTCGACCGGCGAAGCCCAGTAGTAGATGCCGCGGCCGTCGAGCGTGTCGAGCCCTTCGAGCTTGGGCCGCCGGTACACCGCGCCGGTCGCGATGACCACCGAATGCGAGCGGATATCGCCGATGTGGAAGCCCTTGTTGCAGGTCATTTCGAGCCGGTGCGGGCGCTCGTCGCAATGCAGCGTCTTGACCTTCATCGGAATCCCGACGTGCGCGCCGAATTTCTGCGCCTGCACGAAGGCGCGGCCGGCTAGCGCCTGGCCCGAGATGCCGGTCGGGAAGCCGAGGTAATTCTCGATGCGCGAGCTGGCGCCCGCCTGGCCGCCCGGCGCGCGGCTGTCGAGCACGATCACCGACAGACCTTCGGACGCCGCATAAACCGCTGTAGCGAGCCCTGCAGGGCCCGCGCCGACGATCGCCACGTCATACACGTGCCGCGCGTCGAGTTCGGGCAGCAGGCCGAGGGATGAGGCCAGTTCCGGGTCGGTCGGGCGGCGCAGCACCTTGCCGTCAGGGCACAGCACGAGCGGCAGATCCTCGGGCCCGGCGCCGAACTCTTCGGTCAGGCGCAGCGCGTCTTCGTTGGTTTCGTTGACGACCGAATGCGGATGACCGTTGCGGGTCAGGAAGCTTTGCAGTGCGACCAGCCGCGAGTCGTTGCTCTTGCCGACCAGCACCGGCCCCACGCCTTTTTCGATCAGCGCGACGCGGCGCAGGATCAGCGCACGCATGATGCGTTCGCCAAGCTCGGCTTCCGCGACGATCAGCGCGCGCAGCCGTTCCGGGGTGATCAGCACGGCGCTGACCGGCTCGATCGCGGTGCCGTCGACCAGCGCCGGACGGCCCGACAGCTGCCCGACTTCGGCGACGAACTGCGACGGCCCGTGCTCGACCACTGTTTGCTCGACGCCTTGCCAGCTGCGCTGCGTGACGCGTACCCGGCCCGACAGCAGCACGAACATGCCGGGGCTCACATGACCGGACCTGAACAGCATGTCGCCGGCGTGCCAGTGATGCAGATCGCCGAAGCGCCGCACGCGTTCGAGCTCGGCGGGCGTCAGCGTCAGGAACATCTGATGATGCCGTGTCGACAGTGACGAATAGGGCGCATCGGCGACTTCGGTGCCTTGCACTTCGCCTTCGCGGGATAAAAGCATCGGACCGCTCCTTGAATCGGTTGCGTAACTACATAACTGCGTGACTTCGTTGCTTCGGTACCCGGCATCGCGATGCACAGCGCGCACGCACCGGCAGCCGGTGCGCGCGCACTTGCAGCAGGGGTGCCGGCAGCGGCGCCTTTATACGGCTTTCGGCGAAATGCCGACGTTCACCGGCGGGGTTTCTTCTTCCTCGAGCGAATCGAGTTCACGGCCCGCATCGCGCCATGCGTCGAGGCCGCCACGCAGCGGCAGCACGTCGGTAAAGCCCACGTCGGTCAGTGCCTTGGCCATCCACGCCGCGGAAATTTCGTTCGGGCACGAGCAATAGATGACGAGCTTTTGATCACGCGGATACTTCGCCATGATGTCTTCGAGCTGGCGCTCGTCGGCGAACTGCGAGCCCGGAATCACGAATGGATCGAGCTTGCGCTTTTCTTCTGAACGAATATCGAACAGGATCGGCGATTCTTTTTTCAGCATCAGGTCGTACAGCTCGTCGACGCTCATGCGGGCCGATGCGAGCTTGTTGATCAGCTGACGGCGGCGCGTCCAGCGATACGCTGCGTATAGCACCAACAAGCCGACGATAGTGAGCCCGGTCACCTTGCCGTAGTGGCTGGCGGCCGCGAACAGCATGTCCAGCTGCTCGGCGAACAGCGCGCCGATGGTCAGCCCGACGCCGGACCACAGCGCCGCGCCGATGCTGTCGTAGGTGAGGAAGGTACGGTACGGCGTGTGCATCGCACCTGCCATCGGGATCGACACGATCGACAGGCCCGGTACGAACTTCGCCACGGCCAGCACGCGTACGCCCCAGCGGCCGAAAAAGCGCTCGGTCTTTTTCACACAGGTGTCGCGTGACAGCGACAGCTTGCACAAGGTTTTCAGCGTGTTGCCGCCGTAGATACGGCCGGCCATATACCAGGCGCTGTCGCCGATCAGCGTGGCGAAGATCGACAGGACCAGCACCGACAGGATTTGTGTGCCGACCGAATCCGGATGCATCGAGGCCATTGCACCGAACAGCACGAGGGACGGCATCGCGGGCACGGGCAGCCCGATCGATGCAGCGAGGACATTGACGAACACGAGTGCCGGCCCGTATTGCTCGACGAGATCATGTAGCATCGGTTTACCTTGGCGGTCGTATCAGCCGCATTCGCATCAGTTAGATTAAGGATTATGGACGCATTTCGGCGGTGTGCAAGCATCAGGGCGGGGCGCCCGCCGGGCTTGCCGGACCGGTTTGAGCACCGCGCCGCCGCTGCGTGCGAGGGGCGCACCGCGCACTGGGCAAGCGATTTCTGAAAGCCTCGCGCGGGTCGCTTCAGTTTGCGCGACGGTGCTCGCCGCACGGCCGCCGGACCGTACGGCATCGAGCAATCGGGTAAAACCTGCTGGTTACTGCGCGAAGCAAAAGGGATGAAGATCGAGCGGCTGGCGCGGTGCGCTGCCGCCTGACTCAGACTCCTTGCCGATGATTGTGCTGTTCGCCCGGTAGCTCGGCGCCGTGCGCGCGAATCGCCGCGATCAGTTCGGCCGGCGTGATTTCATAACGCACTTCGCGGTGAATGCCCGGTTTACGTTCGTCGACTTCGACGAGAAGAATGCCTTTGCCGTCTTCTGTCGCCTCGAGACGCAGCGTACGCAGTTCACGCCCGGTCGCGTCGTCGTGCTCGGTGAGCAGGGCCATTGCCCCGGAAGACCCGGTAGTGCGCATCGAAAATTTCCTCATCCGTTGTTGAACAGGCATTGTACGGGTGCTTGACCCTTCTGTCGCGCGGGGCCGCAAACCGCCAACCGGCGCGCGTAGTATGTTTTTCAGGTTGAGTTTAACGCGACTTGCTGCGCCGCCCATTGCATTTTTTGTGCCCCGCGCCGGTGCGAGGCACGGCATGCGGCCGCACTGGGCGGCGCTGTGCCTTGCAGTGCGGCAACCGGCAGCGAGCTGCATCGCCCGCGACGAAACGTTTGTATCGACACCGGTCTGCTGCGACCACGCAGGCGCCCGATTCAGCGTCGCTCAACGTGCAATGCGCATAGCGCGACGGTGCCGAACCGCCCGAGCGTAGCACCGTTAGATGAACGTTCCTGGACCATGCGCGATGCAATGCATGAGCTCACGCATTGCATCGCGCATGGCGGCAAATTATTCTTTGTCGAACTTTAGAGCCTGGATCAATCCGGTAGTTATTGCTTTGTGTTGCGTCAAGCATTGGATGAAGCTTTGCATCGCTTGGACTGCCGGCCCCGCATCGGTCCTGCAACGGTCCCGCATCGGCTACGCCATCGCCGCCCGGCAAAAAAATAGCCCGTCCCCAGACGAGGACGGGCCGCTAAAACGCCGTTGTTACTCGGGTCAGCCGGCCCGCACACACTTCGGGGCGCTGACGAACTGATGCTGACGGTTCATTGACGGTTTGTCGAGGTGGGGCTAACGCCGATCCATCAGACATAAACCTGGTTCGCGAGCCGAAACCGCCTACACTGAAGAGACTTTTTGCTGTGCCGCCGATCACTGCAGGTTATCGACGGTGCCTTCATCAATGCGACGCGATGCAGAACATCCTCGACCGTACTGAGGAGTCGCTTGCCGAGGCGTTTGCGTCCCTGGCAAGAAATGCCCGGCGTCAACAACGCCTGTACTTCGCGACGATTGCAGTCCTGATGTCGATTGTCGCTTTCTCCGCCTTGCTGCTTGCGCTGTTCGCAATCAACAAGCAGCTCGATCTGCAACGTACCGTCAGCACGCAGAACGCCTCCGATATTTCGCTGTTCCTGCATCGCGGCATGTCGTTCCTGATCCGCACGGAACTGACCGTGCAGTTCTACCTGCAAACCGAAGATACGCATCTGGCGACCGACGATGTCGTCGACGCGGTGCGCCGCACCGGCATGTCGGTGAGCCGCTCGGCGATGCTGGATACGCGCTTCGACCTGCTGGTGCCGCACGCGACCAGCGCGGCATGGAATGTCGATCTGCCCACCAGGCTGTGGCGGCTGCGGGAAGCCGCCGACGCGACGCTTGCCACGCGTCATTCGTTCGAGCTGCCGTATCGCGCGCTGCTGCTCGGGCTCGACGCGGACTACGCAGCGATCCTGCCCGCCATCGATCCGGCCAGCGACCCAAAAGCGCCGCCTGTGACGCCGCAGCTCGCGGCTTCGCTGCGCGCGACGATCCTCGACGCGCTCGCGGCCCAAACCGGCAAGCGCACACTGGGGAGCGGCGAGCGCCTGCTGATCGGCCCATATCGCGACCCGTTGCTGGGCGCGCCGGTGGTGACTGCGCTAACGGTCTTCAGCCCGGGCGGCACGCCTACGATGCTGATCGCGTTGACGATTCCGGCCGACACGTTCCTCGCTCATCTGCATGAACCGCCCAACTCGGCCACGCTGTTGCTGGTCTCCGCGCAGCATATGCCGGTGGTGTCGGTGCCGCCGCCCGCACCGGCCACGCTGCGGATGCTGCGCGACGCGGCCGCACAGATGCCGGACAACAGCATCCGCTATACGCCCGGCGGCGCGCTGTTTGTCGATCCATTGCGGCCGGGGCATAGCCGGCTTGTCAGCTACGTCACGTGGGGCGCGGTGATCGAGGCGATGGCATGGCAGGTGGCGGCGCTGGTCGGGCTCGGGCTGCTGCTGGTGGTGGCTATCGCGCTGACCGCGAAATTCTGGGGCATGCGCCTGTTGCGCGACTGGCACGACGAGGCGGCGCGCGCGCTGGAGAACGAGACGATCAATCACATCGTCGTCAGTGCCACGCCGATCGGCTTGTGCATCGTCCGGCAGCGCGATTTCTCGATCGTCACGTCGAACCGGCGTGCGCGCGCACTGCTGCATCTCGGCGACGCGGCGAGCCTGCCGCCGCACATCGCGACGCAAATGTCGCGCAGCATGCGGGCCCGCGCGGATGCGCAGCGCACGGCGCGCGAGATGGCGGAATTCCTGGTGCCCGCGTTGCCGGGGCCGGGCGATGCACCGGACGCGTCGATGCTGCAGATCAACTACGCAGGGGCGAGCCATCTCGACGAGCAGGTCTTCATCTGCGCGATTCTCGACGTGACCGCGCGCTATGCGCTCGGCCGCCAGCTGCGCGCGGCCAAGCGCGAGACCGAGTCGATCATGCGCGCGCAAAGCAGCTTTTTCGCGGCGATGAGCCATGAAATCCGTACGCCGATGAACGCGCTGCTCGGCAACCTCGAACTGCTGTCGCGGAGCCCCGGCCTCGAGCCGCATCGACAGCGCCTGCGTGCGCTCGCGATGGCGGCCGACGGGCTGCGCCGCATCGTCAGCGACATTCTCGATCTGTCGAAGATGGACGCCGGCAAGATGCAGCTCGTCAGCGAGCCGTTCGTGCCGCTCGACGATCTCGAACAGCTCGCGTTGTCGTATGCGCCGCTGGTCGGCGAACGGGCGCTGCGCTTTCATGCGTATCTGTCGCCGACGCTCGGCACGACGCTGCTGGGCGATCGCACGCGGGTCGTGCAGATCGTCAACAACCTGTTGAGTAATGCCTTCAAGTTCACCTCGAGCGGCAAGATCACGCTGCAGGCGAGGGTCGTCGCCGATGCGCAGCGGCGCGGCGTGCTGCAGTGCCGGGTCAGCGATTCGGGCATCGGCATCAGCGAGGCGCAACTCGCGCAGATCTTCAAGCCGTTCATGCAGGCGCAGCCGCAAACCTCGAAGCGCTTCGGCGGCACCGGGCTTGGCTTGTCGATCTGCGCACGGCTCGCGGAACTGATGAACGGCAAGGTGACGGGCGAGAGCGTACCCGGGGTGGGCAGCGCGTTCACAGTGACACTGCCGCTCGATGTGCCGCCGGGCGAAGCGGGCGGCCTGCTGGAGCCGGGCGCGCCGCCTGCCGCGCCGGTGCGTGGCAACGTGTTGGTGTTGTGCCAGGAAAGCGCGTTTGCCGATTGGCTCGACGAAGTCCTGACCTCGCGTGGCTGGCTGGCGACGTGCGCGGTTTCGCTGGATGCCGCGCAAGCCTGGCTGCGCATCAATCGCCCGGCTGCGATGATCGTCACCGAAGAGCACGGCAGCGAAGCGCTCGCGGTGTTGCGCGCGGCGCGAGCGGCGAAGGTGCTGCATATCATGCGCGCCGGTCCGCATCAACCGGCGTTGCGCGGCGATGGGGTGATCGAAGTGACGGAGTTCAGTCAAAGCGCGCTTGCGGCGGCGCTGGAGCTCGCGGTGAGCGGCACGGCGCCACCGGAGGTGCAGAGCGGTGCGCGTCACGGTGACGCGTCGCCGTCAGCAGAGCCTATGCATGCCGCGTCCGCGTCTGAGGCCGCGGGCATAACCGGCACGGCCGGCAGCGCCGGCTCCGGTTCCGGCTCCGGCTCCGGCTTAAGCGCGTTGCGCGTGCTGGTCGCCGAAGACAATCCGCTCAATCAGGCGCTGATCGCCGAACAACTGACGACGCTGGGCTGCGAGCCGATCGTGGTCGGCAACGGCAAGCAGGCGCTCGCGGTGCTGGCGCAAAGCGAAGTCGATCTGCTGATGACGGATATTCACATGCCTGTCATGGACGGCTATGCGTTGCTCGCCGCGCTCCGCGCTGCGTATCCCGCATTGCCGGTGCTTGCCTTTACGGCGGTGACCGGCGCCGGCCAGGCTGGCGAATGGCGACAGCGCGGCTTTGCCGGATGCATTGCGAAACCCGCATCGCTCGCGCAGCTCGCGGCGGGCCTGCGTGAAGCCGGCGCGCAGGCGTCCGCTGCTGCAACGGCTGCCATCGAGCAACCGGCGCAGCAAGCGGCAGAACAGGGCGCCGGACAAACCGCCGCGAGCGTACCGCCCGCCGCCGCGAGCGCCGACGACACCCTCGACGCGCTCGATCAGGCCCGCTACATGGCGATGCTGAAGGATCATTTGCGCACCGATCTGCCGCGCCTCGCCGCGCTGCTCGGCGAGCGCGATCACGGCGGCTTGCGCGACTGGGCGCACAGCGCCGGTGGTGCATTTCTGATCGTGCGCGAACCTCGTTTCGCCGAGCAATGCCGCGAACTGCAGCGTTTGTGCGACGTCTCCGGCCAATGGACCGCTGAGCTCGCGCAACGCGCGCTGGCACTGCATGACGAACTGCGCAACCGCTTCGGCGTCGACCTGCCGGCACCGACGCCGCATTGAACAACCCGCAACCCGCAATGGCGCGTCGCGCGCAAGCATGTATTGCGATGCGTCGGCACGACGCCACAGTCGAGCCTCGCCCGCCTTCTGTCACGTAATATTACGAACTGCGCACCGTGCCGGCCCGCCGGGCATTGCCGCTGCAACGGCTTGCGCTGGTCTGCCCCACACAGATTTTCAGAACGATTCGATTGACAGGGATTGCACCATGCCCGCGCCCATCCACCACTACCGCGTCGCCCTGTGCGCCGCCGCCGCTGCCGCCGCGTCGTTCGCCGGCATGCCGGATGCGGCTCGCGCGCAAAGCAGCGTGCAGCTATACGGCGAGATCGATACAGGTCTGGCGTATTTCAGCAATGTCGGCGGACATGCGCTCACGCAGATGTCCACCGGTCTCGTCGACGGCAGTTACTGGGGCCTGCAGGGAAGCGAAGATCTGGGCGGTGGCAACAAGGCCGTGTTCCGGCTCGAAAGCGGCTTTTCGTCGACCAGCGGCGAACGCTTCAACGATCATCCGCACTACGTCGGCCTCGAGAGCGACCGATATGGCACGCTGACACTCGGCCATCAGTACGACCTGATCCACGACTACTTCGCGCCGTACACGCTGACCGGCGGCACCGGCGGCACCGCCTTCGCACACGTGTTCGACAACGACAACGCGAACAACACGTTCCTCGCGAGCAATTCCGTCAAATATGCGAGCCCGAGTTTTGCCGGGCTAAGCGTGGCCGCGCTCTATGCGTTCTCGAACAGCGCCGGCCAGTTTGCGAATAACCGCGTGTACAACTTCGCGGCCAGTTACCAGCGTGGGCCGCTCAACGGGGGCATCACGTATCTGCACGCAAACGGCCGCGGCACTGACGGCGGTGCATTCGAGCCGGCCTTGCTGCCCGGCCCGGAGCGCAGCGTGTTCAATGCGCTCGCCGCGACGCAAGATACCTACGCGGCCGGCGCGAGCTACGTGATCGGCGGCCTGACGTTTGCGGCCGCGTGGTCGCGCTCGACTTTCGGCGGTGTGAGCGATGCCGATACCGGCACCGCGCAGCCGGGTATCGGCCTGAGCAATTACGAGCTAAACAGTATCTATCAGCTGCTGCCGAACCTCACGCTGGCCGGCATGTACGTCTACACCAAAAGTTCGGGCGCGCACTGGCACCAGGGCGCGCTGCAGGCCGACTACACGCTGACCAAGCGCACCGACGTGTACGTTGAAACGCTCTACGTACGCGCCACGCCGAATGCGCCGGCCGTGATCAACTCAGTCGATCCTTCCTCGAGCCGCAACCAGTTGATGATGTCCACCGGCATTCGCCACCGCTTTTAGCCCGCATTCAGGCTGCTTTTAGTGCCCGTGATGTTGCGGCACCGCCGGCGCGCCGATCTGCCGATACGGCGCGGCCTTGATGAAGGCTTCGTGCGCATCGCACTGCGCGATGATGCGGTCGATGGTCGGGGTATCCGGCAGCACGATGTTGAACACCCGCATCACCGCGACGATGCTCGCCAGCGCGAGATCGGCGAAGGTCGGCGAGTCGCCATGACACCACGTGCCGGTGCCGGTTTCGCTCGCGAGGCGCTTCTCGAATGCGTGCATGCCCTGGCCGAACCATTGCATCTGCCATTCGCGCCATGCGGCGAGATCGAAGCCGCCGCGCTCGAGCAAATACGTCTTCACGCGCGGCACGACGAGCGGGTGCGTGTCCGCGGTCAGCATCGCAGCGAGCGAGCGCACCCGCGCGCGGCCGTGCAAATCCGCCGGCAGCAGCGCGGGCGTCGGGCATAGCTCTTCCAGATACTCGAGAATCGCCACCGATTGCGTGAGCGGCTGTTGCCCGACTTCGATCAGCGCGGGCAGCGAACCAAGCGGATTCACGGCGAGGAACTCTGCGCTTCGTTGTTGGCCGGCATCGAGATCGATCGGCATTTCATGCGCATCGAGTCCTTTCAGATTGAGCGCAACGCGCACGCGAAAAGTAGCGGACGAACGCCAGAAGCCGAACAGTTCGAATGGGCTGGACACAGACATGGTGATTTCCTGACGGGGGTTAGAAGCGCCGTTAGGATAAACGCACCGCTAATTGTTTGCAGCGATGTGGTTAAGGGTTCTGACGAATTGTCGGGATTACATTTACACGACAGGTGCACAACAATTGCGCCACAGGTGCATGGCCGATCTGTGACACAAAAACACTGGAATAAACCGGTGCGGGCCGCGTTCGCCCCTTTGACCCCCATGCAAAGGTAGGCTTTATGAGCGAACGACCATTTTCATTCACCGACCTGATACGGCATCCGGGCCGGCATCCTGGTGCGATCGCCGGTCTATGCGCGATCGGCGCCGCGGTGCTCGCAACCGGGGGCGCCTTCGTCTACGTTGCAGGCTTCGCGGCACCGTCGCGGCTCACGCCGCAGCACATCGTCAATCGCTTCGAAGGCTATGGCGGCGTGCATCCGGGCTTTCGGCGCAATCATGCGAAAGGTGTCTGCGTAGCGGGCTATTTCGAAGGCAGCGGCAATGCGACGCGCATCTCGCGCGCGGAGCTGTTCGAGCACGTGCGTACGCCGGTGATCGGCCGGTTCGCGATTCCCGGACCGAACCCGGTGGCGCCCGACGGTAGCACGCCGGTGCGCAGCTTCGCACTCGAATTCCAGCTGCCGGATCATGCGCAATGGCGTACCGGCATGAATAACACGCCGGTGTTCGCGGTCAATACGCCGCAAGCGTTCTATGAACAGCTTGCGGCCGGTCAACCCGACCCCGCCACCGGCAAACCCGATCCGGCGAAACTGAAGGCGTTCTTCGGTGCGCATCCGGAGACGCAGCCGTTCCAGCAATGGGTGAAGGCGCATCCGCCATCGAGCAGCTTCGCCAATGCGGCTTACTACAGCATCAATGCGTTCAAGGCGATCGATGCGCAGGGCAATGAATCGTACGTGCGCTGGGCGATGGTGCCGGAAGCGGCCTATGCGCCGGCCAAACCGAGCGGCAATGCGCCGGACTACCTGTCGGATGAACTGTCGAGCCGCCTCACCCAGGGGCCATTGCGCTGGCATCTGATACTGACCGTCGCGCAAGCGGGCGACGTCACCGACGATGCGACGCGCGCATGGCCGGCCGACCGGCAGCAGATCGATGCAGGCACGCTGACCATCGAACAGGACAGTGCGCAAAGCAGCGGCGATTGTCGCGACGTCAACTACGATCCGACGATCCTGCCCGATGGTCTCGCACCGTCGAGCGATCCGCTGCTGGCGGCGCGCTCGGCTGCGTACTCTGTCTCTTATAATCGTCGGCTTCATGAAGAAGCCCATATGCCCGCGGGGCAGATTTCGTCGATAGAAGGCCATCAATGAGTACTGGTCACGCACATTTCAGCCCGCTCGCGCGTTTCTTCCATTGGCTGATGGCGCCGCTGGTCGTGGCGATGCTGTTTATCGGTGTGGGCATGGTCGCGACAGTGTCGCAAGCGCGTCTGACCTTGATCGCGATTCACCGGCCGCTTGGCATAGCGATTCTCGTGCTGGTCGTGCTGCGCTTTTTGTGGCGCCTCACGCATCGCGCGCCGCCGCTACCTGCCGATATGCCGGCATGGCAGCGTTTTGCGGCGTTGGCATCGCACTGGGTGTTGTACGCGCTGCTGTTCGCGATGCCGTTGGTTGGCTGGGCGATGCTGTCGGCGGGTGGTTATCCGGTGCATCTGTTCAGCGGCTTCGATCTGCCGCCGATCGTCGCGCAGGATCCGCGCATCTACGCGATGCTGCGCGGCGCGCATACGTGGCTCGCTATGCTGCTGTTTGTCACGTTTCTCGCGCATTTTGCGGCGGCATTGTTCCATGGTCTGATTCGTCGCGACGGTGTGTTCTCCAGCATGGCGCGCGGAAAATCGCGCTAGGCGCCACCAGGCCACACGACGCGACGGCTGACGACATTCATCGAATTGTTCGATCAACCAATCATGAATTGCTGATTCTCTCCGCAGGGCCGATTCACTACACTCGTGAGCGGTCCATCCTTACAGTGCGGCAAGCAGGCCGCTACATGGATGGACCGTTCACGACGATAAAAAACCCGGCCTATGCATCGCATTGCCTGACGGCGATGCGCGGAGGAGACAGGCATGTTGATGGTTCGGCACTACAGCCGCGCGTGCTTTACGCGCATCGCGGGTATGACTGCAGCGCGCTTCGTCTTCCGCCACACGCTGCCGCCGTTCGACTCCTTCGTTATTTCTTTGCCGACGGTGCGCGCATGACGTCCGTCGCTCGCCCCACCCAGACCTGCGACGTATCCGCACTTGTCGAGAAGCAGACGCTCGGCGGTTTCGCATTCGGCCTGATTGCATGGTGTTTTCTGATTGTGCTGATCGACGGTTATGACCAGGTGGCCGTCGCCTATTCGGCGCCTGCGCTGATCCGCGCGTGGCACACCACCGCAGTGGGTTTTGGACGCGTATTCGGTGTCGGCCTGTTCGGCGTGCTGGTCGGCTCGCTGTTGCTCGGCTTTTGCGGCGACCGTTTCGGCCGGCGCCGCACGATCATCTACGGCACGCTGTTTTTCGGCGTATTGACGCTTGCCTGTGCCCGCGCGAACTCGCTTGAAGAGCTGACCGTGCTGCGCTTTCTGGCCGGCATCGGGATGGGCGGCGTGGTACCGAATACGGTCGCGCTGGTGTCCGAATACGCGCCGAAAGCGCGCCGCGCAACATGGATCACGCTGATGTTCTCGGGTTTTTCGATCGGCGCCGGCGGTGGCGGCGCAGTCGCATCGTGGCTGCTGCCGAAGTTCGGCTGGCCGGTGATTTTCGTGGCCGGCGGCGCGGCAGCCGTGGTGGTTGCGCTCGCATCGTTTGCGCTGCTGCCTGAATCGATTCGCTTCCTGATCCTGAACCAGCGCGACACGCGGCAGATCGCGCGTCTCGCGCGGCGCCTGGGTGCGCCGCAAGCACAAACTGCGGATGCGCAAGTGCGCTACGTGCTCGACGACGAAACGGTTACGCGTCGCGCAAGCATCATTGCGCTATTCGGCGACGAACTGCGCGTGATTACGCCGCTGCTGTGGATCGTGTTCGTGCTGAACTCGCTTGCGCTGCATTTCCTGCAGAACTGGCTGCCGATTCTGTTCAGCATGAGCAACCTCGAGCCAGGCCGCGCCGCACAGGTCGCAATGATGTTCCCGGTGGGCGGTACGGTTGGCGCGCTCGCGCTGAGCCGCTACGTGGACCGCTACGGGATGGCGGTGGTGTTGTCGTTGGCCGTGCTCGGTTGCCCGCTGGCAGCCTCGCTCGGCATGACGATGCCGCTGGCCTTGCTGTTCGCTGCGGTATTTGCGAGCGGTGTATGCGTGATCGGCACGCAGTTCGGGCTTTATGCGGTAGCAGGGATGGTTTATCCGACCACGCTGCGCTCGGCGGGCGTGGGCACCGCGATCGGCGTCGGCAAACTCGGCTCGGTGGCCGGCTCGCTGCTCGGCGGCGTGCTGCTGGCGATGCACTTGCCGCTTGGGAAGCTGTTCGTCAATGTGTCCGCGATCTTTGTGTTTATCGCGCTGTTTTCGGCACTGCTCGGGTGGTCGCAGCGCGCGACGAATGGGGCGGCAGGGCGAGCGGCGTAACGCGTTTGCGCTCGCGCTGTCTGGCGGCGTGCGGTGCGCAGCGCACGCCGCACGAGTAACGGTGAAGCACGCCTGGCGGCCCGTGGCTTTACCTGCTTGCCTTTATTTGCCCGCCTTATTTACTAGCACCACGCCGCGCCGCGGCCTTCGGCGCCGCCACGGCGGTTTCCTCTTCATCGGCGACCGGACGCTGCCGCGCCGCTTCGCCGAACATCTCCGTGAACGCATCGAGCACCGGCAGCATGTCGCGGCCGCTGCGCGTGATACGGTAAAACGAGAATTCCACCTCCGGCCGCATCACGTCGATCTGCACGCGATAGTGCCGGCAGATGTGCTCGCAGAACGACGGCATGATCGCCACGCCGAGCCCTTCATGCGCCATCGCGATCGCGGTCTGCAAATGGCCGACCACCGTGCGGCGGCTAACGGTGACTTCTTCTTTCGACAGCGTGGCTTCGATCAGCCGCTGCAGCGGGTTGTCTTTCGGCAGCGTGATCAGCGGCAGCCCTTCTAGCGCGCTCCAGCGCACACCATGACGCTCGCGCGCGGCAGGCCCCCCCAGCGACATGTCGCCGGCCGCCGACACCGCAACGAGGCGCGTCGGGAAAATCGGCACGCGGTCGATGCCGGAGATCTGCGAGAAGAAAATGCCGAACGCCGCGTCGAGATCGCCTTCTTCGACCATCTTCAGCAGTTCGCTGGGCGGGCGGTCGACCAGTTCGACGGTGGTGGCGGGGGCGCTCTGCGCGAAGCGCGCAAGCACTTGCGGCATCAAACTCGCGGCGATCATCGGCGTGCAGCCGAGCAGCAGCGACGACTGCTTCTGCCGCCCCAGCTCATTGAGTTCGATCACCGACTTTTCGAGCGTCTCGACGATTTTCATCGCGGTCGGATAGAACACCCGGCCGGCTTCGGTCAGCGCGACGGTGCGCGTGGTGCGCTCCAGCAGACGGCACTGCAACTGGGTTTCGAGCTCGCGGATGATCGCGCTCAAGGCCGCCTGGCTCAGATGCATGCTCTGCGCGGTCTTGGTGAAACTCGATGCGTTCGCAACGCCGAGAAAAACTTTGAGCTGCTTGAGGGATAGGTTCATCTACAACGATCCTTCATTTTCGGCACACGAATGCCGCAGATTCTATCCCTTTCGTGCGGTACCCAGAAGCGCGCGTGGTTTTCAGGCCGCGCGCGCGGCTGGTTTTTTGCGGCGATGTGCTGCGCCGTGCCGTATCTACGCGCGCTTACGCAAAGCTGTAACGGCCTTCTTCATCGCGCGTGATGGCGCGGGTTGCCGCGATATCTTCGAGCTGACGCACCACATCGCGGCCATCGCGCGTGCCGGTTGCGGCCATCAGTTCGGCGAAACGTTTCGGGCCGTGCGCCAGCGCCGCTTCCAGCGACTCGAAGCGTTGGCCGTCGTACTTCGGCGCGTGGGGCACGCGGTGCTCGAGCGGCCGCAGCGCGCCCGGCGCGAGCAGCGGCAGCGTCAGGTCGAAGCCGGCCTTCGCGGTGCGCACCGCGCCATGCGGCATGCCATGCAGCGAAGGATCGAGCGGCATCGCGCGCAGGTTGTCCTGCACGACGAGGTCGCGGTCGGCCTGAAAGCGCGTGGCCAGCGCCCAGTCCATCTGTTCTTCGGAGAAGATGTCGATATCCGGATCGACGACGAACACGTGTTTGACGTTCGCGAGCGACGCGAACACCGCCGCGATCGCATTGCGCGCTTCGCCAGGCACGCGCTGCTGCAGCGCGACGCGCACGTTGAACATACCGCCGGTCGCCGCGCTGCAGTACACCGCCTTGACTTCGCGCACGGCAGTTTCCAGCGCACGCCATACAGTCACTTCGGTACGCAGCGCGGCGAGCTGCGCGGTATCGGTGCGCGCCATCGCGCTGCCGCCGATCGTGCAGGTCTGAAATACCGCGTCGCGGCGATGCGTGATCGCGGTCAGATGGAACACCGGGTTGGTCTTTACGCCGCCGTAATAGCCGAGAAATTCGCCATACGGGCCTTCCGGTTCCGCATGGCCGCGCTCGTCCAGATAACCTTCGAGGATAAATTCGGCATCGGCCGGCACCAGCAGATCGTTGGTCACGCATTTGACGACGCCCATCGCCGTGCCGCGCAATGCAGCGACCAGTTCGAGCTCGTCGGCGGGAATCCGCATTGTCGCGCCGACGTGATCGATCGGATGCGTGCCGACCGCGAAGGCGATCGGCAGGCGTTCGCCGCGCTTCGAATGCGCGATGCTGATGGCGCGCAGATCGGACGGCGCGACCAGATCGATGCCAGCTGTGCGGCGGCCGCGCAGCATCAGGCGGCGAATGCCGACGTTGGTCCAGCCGGTGTCCGGGTCGACGGCGAAGTCGATCGAAGCGGAGATGTACGGCGCGCCATCCAGATCGTGTTGCAGATGCACCGGCAACTTCGTGAAGTCGCAGGCGTCGCCGGTCAGCACCACTTGCTGCACGGGGGCTTCTTCGCGCGTGACTTCGACCAGCTTGCCTTTTACCGCGAGCCGCTCGCGCACGGTGGCGAGCAGGTTTGCAGGGGTCGTGTCGAACGCTTTTGCAAGGCGCGTGCGGCTGGCCGCAACGCTGCCTGCCAGCGAAATGTCGCCGCCCGACGGCTGTTTGAACCACACCGCGCGCGGGTTGCCTTCCATGATGGCGGCGACGTCCGCGAGATCGACGGGCGCGTCGCGGCGCTCGAGTTCGCTGTCGTCGAGCGCTTCAAGAAAGCGGCGCAGCCGGAACTGTTCGAGGTCCGGGGCGGTTGCGCCCGCAACGGTAGTGGGGATGGCTGTCTTCGGTCTCAAGTGGGGTTTCCTCGCGCAGTGCGGATGGACGTGTCGTGGGTGTCGGCGGGTTGGTTTGCAGGCTGCGTCAGCCGTGTTGGCTGACGCAGCCGCTCAGGTTCAGAAGCGCGCCGACAGCGCCGTCGCCGCCAGGTGCGCGGCGAAACCGCTCGCGCCCGAGGCCGGCATTTCCGGCGCCAGATGCAGGAACTGCTTGACCGCGCGCAACGTGACCGCGCTGTTGCCGAGCAGCGTTTGCGTCAGCGCGTCGGCGGCGGCATCGAGTTCGCTCGCCGCAACCACGCGGCTCACGAGGCCCGCCTGCAGCGCTTCGGCGGCGGACAGGCGGATGCGGCTCAGCACCATATGCGCGACCGTCTTCAGCGGCACGCGGCCGATCAGTGCCGACATCACCAGCGTCGGCGGAATGTCGCGCTCCATTTCGTGAATCTGGAACACCGCGCTATCGGCAGCCAGCGCGATGTCGCACACGCCCGCGAGCGCGCAACCGACGCCGATCGCTTCGCCACGCACCACCGAAATCACCGGCACGCGGACCGCTTTCAGCGCATCGTAAAGCGCGAGCGGCGGCGCGGCGACCACGCGACGCAGCGTTTCCGCCGAGGGTTTCGCATCGGCGGGCGGCATCGGCGACTGGCGGCCTTTGCAGAAATCCGCGCTGCTGCTGAGAATGCGCACGAGCTTGGCGTCATCGTCGAGGTTCGACACGGCGGCGATGATGGCGTCGCTCATTTCCGCGTTGATCAGATTGCCGTTGTCCGGGCGGTCCAGCACGATGTCGACGAGCGGGCCGTTTCTTTTGATGGCAACGAATTCAGAGGGCATGGCGTTTCCTTGTTCAGCGGGTTCGCAGCGAGTTCGTTCAGGCCGCGCGTGCGTGGATGTATTCCCACACCACCTTCGGCGTCGCGGGCATATCGAGTTCGTCGTTGCCGATTTCCCTTAGCGCATCGGCAAGCGCGTTGAAGATCGTCGCGGTAGCGGGTGTGATGCCGCTTTCGCCGCCGCCTTTCACACGCAGCGGGTTGCCGTGCGTTGGGTCTTCGGTCAATTCGACGCGCAGCGGCGGCACCACGCCGGCGCGCGGCATGCCGTAGTCCATATATGAGCCGGTCAGCACCTGGCCCGTTTCGCGGTCCACGTAACAGGTTTCCGACAGCGCCTGGCCGATGCCTTGCGCGAGGCCGCCATGCACCTGGCCTTCGACGATCAGCGGGTTGATCGGCTGGCCGACGTCGTCGACCGACGTGTAGTTGACCAGCGTGACGATGCCGGTGTCCGGGTCCACTTCGAGCTCGCACACGGCCGAGCCGGTCGGGTGAGCGGGCACGCGCGTGTTGACTTCGGCGTCTGCGTAGAGCTTTTTCGTAGCTGGCGCATCGGGCAGGCCGTCGCTCGCGATGCGGCGGGCGATGTCGAACAGGCTGGTGCGTTGACCGGATGACGGGCCGTTGAAATGGCCTTCCGCGAATTCCACCTGCTCCGGCGCGATATTGAACAGCCCAGCGGCGACGCGCTTGCCGGTGGCGACGATCTGCGCTGCGGTATCGACCAGCAGCATGCCGCCCAGACGCATCGAGCGGTCCGAATGGCTGCCGCCGCCGACGCTGACGAACGCGGTGTCGCCGGTGCGCAGTTTCACGGCAGACATCGGTACGCCGAGATGTTCGGCGATCACCTGAGCGAACGTGGTTTCATGTCCCTGGCCAGTGGATTGCGTGCCCGACACGAGGTCGATGCGGCCTTCCGGCAGCACGGTTAGCTCGATGCGTTCGCGCGGTGCGCCGACCGGTGACTCGATATAGTTCGCCACGCCAATGCCGCGCAGCTTGCCGTTCGCGTGCGACGCGGCGCGGCGTTGCTCGAAGCTGTCCCATTCGGCGAGTTCCAGCGCGCGTTCCATGTTGCGCTCGAAGGTGCCGCTATCGTAAGTGAGGCCCATCGGGCTGCGGTACGGCAATTTGTCATGCGTGACAAGATTGCGGCGGCGGATTTCCGCGCGCTCGATGCCGAGTTCCGCGGCGGCGAGATCGAGCATCCGTTCGATCACATGGTGCGCTTCGGGGCGGCCCGCACCGCGATACGGCGCGGTCGGCACCGTGTTGGTCAGCACCGCGCTCACATGCACCGCGGCCACTGGCACGTCGTAAACGGTGGTCATGATGCGCGTGCCATTCGACATCGGCACGTACGACACCGTATGTGCGCCGACATTGCCGATCCATTCGTTGTCGATCGCGAGGATGCGGCCTTCCTTCGAGAAGCCGATGGCCGAGCGGATGATCTGGTCGCGGCCCTGATAGTCGGACAGAAACGCTTCGCTGCGATCGCTGGTCCATTTGACCGGGCGGCCGATGCGACGCGCGGCCCAGATCACCGCGAGCTGTTCGACATAGACGAACGAGCGCGGGCCGAAGCCGCCGCCGGTGTCGGGGCACACCACGCGCATTTGTGCGGGCGGTACTTTCAGCGCGGTGGCGAGCACGAGCTTTTGGCGCACTGCGCCCTGGCTGCCGGAAATCAGCGTGTAGGTGCCGGTTGCCGCGTCGTAATCGCCGATCGCACTGCGCGGCTCCATCTGCGAATTGACGAGGCGGCTATGGTGAAACTCGCGGCGCAGCACGAGAGGTGCGCTTTCGAGAATCTTGCGCGCCGCTTCGCGGTCGCCGATTTGCGTCTGGAAACACAGGTTGTTCGGCGCGCCTTCCCACAGTTGCGGCGCGTCTTCGTGCATCGCATCGGCGCCGTTCACCACGGCGCCTAGCTCTTCGAAATCGACTTCGATCATCTCCGCCGCATTGCGCGCCTGCAGCGGCGTTTCGGCGATCACCATCGCGATCGCTTCGCCGACGTAGCGCACGCGGTCCACCGGCAGTGGAATATGCAGCTGATTGAAGATCGAACCGGTCAGCGAAGTCAAAAAGGCTTTCTTTGTTGCGTCGACTGCATCGATCGGATTCGGTATGTGGTCGCAGCCAAGGAAGCCGTCGTCGACATAATCCTGGCCGAGCAGCACTGCGATCACGCCGGGCGCTTCGCGCGCCATCGTCGTATCGATCGAGCGGAGCGTGGCATGCGCGTGCGGCGAGCGTAGAAAGGCTGCGTGAAGCTGGCCTTCGACGCGCAGGTCATCCGTGTATTGTCCTTTGCCCGTGACGAAGCGCAGGTCTTCGACGCGCGGTATCGGTTTGCCGATCATGCGTGTTCACCCTCTGCGTGTGTCGCGGCCGCGGGTTGCGGGGAGGTTTGCGGGTACATCTCGCGCGCTGCATGACGCACCGCTTCGATGATGTTCACATAGCCGGTGCAGCGGCAGATGTTGCCTTCCAGCGCGTGACAGATGCTGGCTTCGTCGAGTGCCGGCGCTTCGCGCAAAAAGAAATCGCACGACATGATCATGCCCGGCGTGCAGAAACCGCATTGCAGACCATGGCATTGCACGAATGCGTTTTGTACCGGATGCAGGCCGGTTTGCTCGCTCGGCTTCAGCCCTTCGACGGTGACCAGCGTGCCGCCGCTGGCCTGCGCCGCCAGCACCGTGCACGACTTGACCGACACGCCGTCCAGATTGACCGTGCACGCGCCGCACTGGCTCGTATCGCAACCGACGTGCGTGCCGGTCAGGCGCAGCGTCTCGCGCAGAAATTCGACCAGCAACGTCTGGTCCGGCACTTCACGCCGATACTCGACACCGTTCACCTGCAATTGGACTTCAACCATGATTCACCTGTACTGGATTTCATCTGCACACACGTTGCGCGCTTGCGTTGCCGCCTACTTCGCCGCTTCGGCCTCGGCGGATGCACTCATCATCGTGTTGAAACGCTTGAAGAACTCGGTTGCAAGCTTGTTCGCCACCGACGAAACGAGCCGCGAGCCGATCTGCGCGAGCTTGCCGCCAACCTGCGCTTCGGCCACGTAGTTGAGGACGGTGCCGCCTTCTTCCGCATCGGCGAGCGTGACGGTTGCGGTCATCTTGCCGAAGCCGGCGATGCCGCCTTCGCCTTGTCCTTCGATCTTGTAGCCGTTCGGTGCGTTGCGTTCCGATAGCAGCAGCGTGCCTTTGAAGCGCGCCTTCACGGGGCCGACCGATGCGACCACCACGGCCTTGAACTCGTCCGCGCTTTCCGCGGTAAAGGCTTCGCAGCCCGGCACGCAGGCCTGCAGCACAGCGGCATCGTTCAGGCCGTTCCACACCTGCTCGCGCGATGCGGCGATGGTTTGCGATCCGGTGAATTCCATTTGTTTCGTCTCCTTGGGGTCTGCCGTCAGGCAGGCTGTAAAGCGGGCTAGCGCAGCGGTTGGGCAAGCAGTGCCTGCAACGAGCGGCGCGTGTACGTCTGGATCAGATGGGCGCGATAGGCGGCCGATGCGTTCGGGTCGTCGGGCAGCGTCGACAGGTCGGGGCTCACGCTTGCGAGCGATGCTTCCGACAAGTCGGCGTTCAGTGCGGCTTCCGCGTCGAACCAGCGGAATACCGAAGCGCCCGCGCCGGTCACCGCGACACGCACCGCATCTGCGTACTGCGCGATAAACACGCCGACCACCGCATAGCCGGAAGCCGGCTGGCGAAACTTCGTATAAGCGGCGCGCTGCGGGATCGCGTATTCGATCGCGGTGACGAGTTCGCCCGGCTGGAGCGCGGTTTCGAACGTGTCGACGAAGTAATCGTCGGCGGCAATGCTGCGTTCGGATGTCACGACCTGCGCATTCAATGCGAGCACCGCGGACGGATAGTCGGCAGCCGGATCGTTGTTCGCCACCGATCCGCCCATCGTGCCGCGGTTGCGTACCTGCGGGTCGGCGATCACGCCGGCGAGCTGCGCGAGCGCCGGAATCGCGTCGATCACCAGCGGCGATGCAGCCACATCCGCGTGGCGCGTCAGCGCGCCGACGCGCAGCACGCCATTCGCGACGCTCACGCCACGCAGCGCGTCGAGGCGCGTCAGGTCGATCAGATGGGACGGTGCCGCGAGCCGTTGCTTGAGCGTTGGGATCAGCGTCATGCCGCCGGACAGCGGCCGCGCTTCTTCGTGCTCGCGCAGCCACGCAACGGCTTGCTCGAGCGAATCCGCGCGAAGGTAGGTGGTCTCGTACATAAAGTCTCCAGCGGCCGCGCGCCGGACCACGGCGCTAGCGGCCAGGTGTTGCTACGTCGTCTGCTTCAGCCAGTCTTCAAGTTTGGTTGCGAGCGCAACCGGTACTTCGTACATCGCATAGTGCCCTGCATTGGCGAGCGTTTCGAGCTCGGCGTTCGCGTACCACGTGAGCCACGTGCGCTGCATCAGTTCGGCGGTGAGCGTCGGATCGTATTCGCCGATGAACAGTTTGACCGGCACCTGGCTTGCCGCGCTTTGCGCGAGCTCTGCCGAAAAGTCGCGGGTTGCCCATTCAGGCAGATACGCAGCAAACGCTTCGCGGCGCGAACCGCGCATCGATTCGTCGGCAAGATGCGCGCTCCAGCGCGGCGTGAGCCGGTTGCCGGTCGAGAACGCAATGATGCCGGCGCGTTTCGCGACATCGGTGATCGTGCCGCTGAAACCGGCGAGGCGTGCCGCATCCATTCGCGAGCCGCAAGCCGGCACCGCGGAAATGCCCGCCATGCGCTCGACGCGTTGCGGCGCATCGAGCAGCACGCGCTGCATCGCCATGCCGCCCATCGAGTGGCCGATCAGGCTGAAACGGTCCCAGTCGAGATGATCGGCAAGCGCGAGCACGTCGCGCGAGGCTTCGGCGAAGGTGAATTCGCCGTCACGTTCGAGCGATTGACCATAACCGCGGTAATCGAAGAACACATACGTGAAGGCTTCCGTGTCGAGCGCCGGCGCAAGCGTCTGCCAGTCCGCCGAACTGCCGAACCAGCCGGACAGTGCCAGCACTTTGCGCGGACCGTGGCCGACTTTGACGAATCCATTGAGCGTGGTCATGCGTGCACCTCGTTGGCGGCTGCGGCGCGCGTTGCGTCGAGTTCGAGTGCCGGTGCGATCCGTCCGCGGCATTCGCCGAAGCCGATCGTCACGGCGCCGGCACGCGCGGCGCGCGCATGGAACAGGATCTCGTCGCCGTCTTCGAGTGCGGTGCGCGTTTCGCC
This sequence comes from Paraburkholderia jirisanensis, assembly GCF_054782355.1. Lineage (NCBI taxonomy): Bacteria > Pseudomonadati > Pseudomonadota > Betaproteobacteria > Burkholderiales > Burkholderiaceae > Paraburkholderia > Paraburkholderia jirisanensis. The sequence continues at coordinate 41,294 of NZ_BAAGSQ010000005.1, forward strand.
GTTGGGCAACTGCAGCGGATCTTTGCCGGCGTTGGTGAGTTCCGTGATGCACGCGCGCGACTCGTCGCTCGCGCCGGAAATCGTGCCGCTGCCAAGCAGGTCGCCGGTGCGCAGATTGCAGCCGTTGCTCGCGTGATGCGTGACCATCTGCCCGAACGTCCAGTACAGATTGTCCAGATGCGTGCGCGTGATCCGCACCGGCTCGATGCCGGCGGCGCGCAACTGCGTGGTGGACAGGTACGCTTCGAGTTCGATGTCGAGGCCGCCGCTTTGCTGGTCCTGCACGCCGTCAAGGTGCGCAAGAATCGCCGGGTCGCCTGCCGCGCGCGGTGCAGCGGCCTTGCGAAACGGTGCGAGCGCCTCGGCGGTGACGATCCACGGCGACAGGCTCGAATGAAAGCTTTTACCGAGGAACGGCCCGAGCACCTGCTCGAACCATTGAATGCTTTTTGCGGACCAGTCGTTTAGCAGGCAGTAGCCGAAAATATGGTCGCGCGCATCATCGATACGGATCGGTTGCGTCAACGGATTGCCGCGGCCGATGAAAGCCGCGAGCTCCAGTTCGAAATCCATCGCAGGCGCAGGGCCGAAACTCACGTTGCCTTGAGGATCGCGATACTGCCCGTGCGGACGGCGCACGTCGCCGCCGCTCACACGCAGCGACGAAGCGCGACCGTGATAGGCGATCGGCAGCGATTTGAACGCGGGCGGCAGCGGGTCGGCGAGGCCTTTGTAACGGCCGTGCCGTTCGGTGTGATACAGCGAAGTCAGGAAATCGGTGTAATCGCCGATCTCGCACGGCAGGCGCATCGTCACGTCGGCATGGCGCGGCAGCAGCGCGGCGGCGCGTTGCTGGAGCACGGCTGCCTGCTGCGAGCCGCTGCGCAGCAGATCGGATACCGCACGGCGCAGCGCGCTCACGTAGCGCGGCTCGAGCGCCATCAGCCGGTTCAGCGAGCCGCCGCAAGCCGTCGCACATGCAATGGCTGCGTCGCCTTCGAGCAAACGGGCATCGTGCAGCGCTTGTAAATCGAGCACGTGCGCGCCGATCGCGATGCCGGTGCGCGCTTCGCCGTCGCGCTCGAAAGCGCCGAACGGCAGGTTCTGAATCGGGAAATCCGCGCCGGGCAGGTTCGCCGATTCGATCCAGCTTTGCAGGGCCGGATCGTGAGTCGAATTCAGGGCGGTCATGCGGGGCGCGTCTCCGTTACGGCTTTTTTCTGTTCGTCGGTCCACGCATCGAGCGTGGCGCGAGCGTGCATTTTATAGCCCGCGAGCGTTTCTGCGGACGCGACCGGCACCGTGAATTCCAGACGGAAGCCGTTCGGATCGAAGAAATAGATCGAGCGCACGAAGTGGTGATCGGTGACGCCGAGCACTTCGATGCCGTGTTCGATCAGGCGCTGCTTCATCGTTTCGAGTTCTTCGATCGACGACAGGCGCAGCGCGATGTGATTGACCCATGCCGGCGTATTCGGCGAAGGCAGCGCAGCGGTTTTATCGCCGAGATCGAAGAACGCGATGTTCGAACCATCCGCCATTTCGAAGAACAGGTGCACGTACGGGCAGTGCTCGCCGGTGCTCGGCACGCGGTCCAGACGGATCACGTGCGTGAGCGGCAGGCCGAGGATGTCTTCGTAGAAGTGACGGGTTTCTTCGGCATCGCGGCAACGCCATGCGAAGTGATGCAGACCGAGGACTGCGGGAAGCGTGGACATGTATCGTCTCCTTGCCCGGCGGACGATGGCCGCACGGGCTTTTGCCTGAACAGTAGCGACGCCGTTGCCGGAATCAGACTTCGACCGTATCGACGTTGTACTCGAACAGCCAGTTGTAACGTTCCTTCACACGCTCTTCGCTCCACTCGCGGTCGACGTATTCGGCCGCGCCTTCCGCGTGCGCAAGCTGCGGATTGTGGAAGCGCGTCGCATTGGCCGCCGAGCCGCGCACGACACGCGCGGTGCGCTCGAGCCGCAGTTCTTCGTAGCGGGCGAGTGCGCGTGGCAGATCGTCTTTATACCGCTCGAGACAGCGCGCAATCAGATAGCCGTCTTCGATCGCCATGCCGGCGCCCTGGGCGAGGAACGGCAGCGTCGGGTGGCAGGCGTCGCCGAGCAGCGTCGCGTTGCCGGAACTCCAGCGCGCCATCGGTTCGCGCACCATCAGCGCCCACTTGTACGGAATGTCGATGGCCGAGATCAGCGCGCGCACGTCTTCGTGCCAGTTGGCGAAATCGTTCAGACATTCTTCGCGCGTGCCTTGCTCGGACCACGATTCCACTTGCCAGCCGTCGCGTTCTACCGCGCCGACGAAGTTGATCAGCTTGTTGCCGCGCAGCGGATAGTGGATCACGTGCGCGCCTGGGCCGACCCAGTTCGTACCGTACGCGCTGCGCAGATGTTCGGGCAATTTTTCCGCGTCGATGACGCCGCGCCATGCCATCACGCCGGAGTACACCGGTTCGTCCGGGCCGAACAGTGCGCGCCGCACGCGCGAATGCACACCGTCCGCGCCGATCAGCAAATCGGCTTCGTAGACCTTGCCCTGAACCGTGGTGACTTCAACCTTGCCGCCGTTCTGCTTCAGGCCTTCGACTTTTTCGCCGAGGTGGATTGCATCGGGCGATAGTGCAGACACCGCGTCGGCCAGCGCCTGATGCAGATCCGCGCGATGCAGCGTGAAGTACGGATAGCCGTAAATTCCGCGCGAGGCCGCGCCGAGATCGAACAGACGCCACGACTGCCCCGTGTTCCACAGCCGCACGCGCTTGCCGGGCGGCTCGCAGGCGAGCCCTTCGAGCGTATCGCCGACGCCGATCTGATAAAGCACGCGCGTCGCATTCGGGGCCAGCTGTACGCCCGCGCCGATCTCCTTGAGCGCCTGCGCCTGTTCGAGAATGGTGACATCGAAGCCCCGTTGGAGCAATGCGACGCCGGCGGTGAGGCCGCCGATCCCGGCACCTGCAATGACTATCTTCATTCGTCGAATCAACCTCTTTTCGTGTTGGGCGCGTTTTATCGGTTTGATCTATCAATCAATCGATAAATCTTGTGAATGCCGTTTTTAATGCTTCACCCGTTGAAACCGGAATCCACTTTAAAACAACGCCTGACACTAAAGAAGCAAAAGAATCCGAACGAATCATCAAGCAATTTTGTTAATACACGCAGCGATGTATATATGTGCTTTTACATGCCCCAGCGGTGCACCACGTTAGTCTCGATATTGAACAGATCGAGTACGCGGCCAAGCGTGTGATCGACCATATCGTCGAGCGATTCCGGGTTCGCGTAGAATGCCGGCACCGGCGGATAGACGATCGCACCCGCTTCGGTCACGCTCGTCATGCTGCGCAGGTGGCCCAGATGCAGCGGCGTTTCGCGCACCATCAGCACCAGCCGGCGGCGCTCCTTGAGCGTCACGTCGGCGGCCCGCGACAGCAGGCCGCTGGTCACGCCGGTGGCGATTTCCGACAACGACTTGATCGAGCAAGGCGCGACGATCATGCCCATCACAGGGAACGATCCGCTCGAAATGGCGGCGCCGATGTCGGTATTCGAGTAGCAAACGGTGGCGAGCGCACGCACGTCGGCCACGCTGTAATCGGACTCGTGCGCAAGCGTGACCTGCGCGGAACGGCTCATCACCAGGTGGGTTTCGATATCCAGCTGCCGCAGCAACTGCAGCAGCCGTACGCCGTATACGACGCCCGACGCACCGCTGATGCCGACGACCATGCGCCGCGGCGGTACTGCTCTGACTTGCATTCGGATTCTCCTCTCGCGGGGCGCGGACTGCGCATTGCGAGTTGCGCTCGATCACGCAGTAGCGTTGGCTATGTATCTGACGCGCGGATGTTAGCACGCTGAATGCGCCGCTTTAAAGCGCTATTGGAACGTGGGTGACCGGTTTTTAGGGATTCCTGGTAAATACCCTGATCGAGTATTCGCTTTGTTCTATTGGTTGATAAATATTTGGCGATTCAAAAGCGTAAATGACCCCGCTACACTCTGCGCAGCGTGAGGAGACACGCGTCGCACACATGCGGCAGCGAACTGATGTGCGGCGCGTCGAACGCGACATCCGTGCCGGCCAGTGAGACCAGGCCCCAGGCACGATAACAACATCGGATAACAAGATTCGGAGGCAAGTTGAAGACCAGATTGTTTGTCGGCGGTTGTGCCGCACTGTTGAGTTACCCTGCGTTCGCGCAGTCGTCCGCCACGATCTACGGAAGCATCGACACGGGTATCGATTACGTGACGAATTCGCGCGGTGCCCACCAGTTTCAGGAATCGGCCGGCAAGCGGACGCCGGATCGCTGGGGCTTTCTGTTGAGGGAAGATCTGGGCGGCGGCAACGCGGTGTTCGCGCGGCTCGAATCGGGGTTCCTGTCCAACAGCGGCGCGCAGATCAATCCGACCAGCTTCTTCAACCGCGATGCCTACGTCGGCCTGGGTAACGACAAGTGGGGCGCGCTGAGCTTCGGCAACATCCCCGATTTCATCTATCAATACGTCGGCGCACTGAACAACTCGGTACCGGGTATTTCGTCGTTCTATACGGTCGGCAACCTGGACGGGCTGGCCAATACGCACGCGCTGGTCAATTCGGCGAAGTACGAAACGATCGATTTCCACGGTTTGCAGGCCGGCTATATGAACAGCTTCGGCGGCCAGGCGGGCGATTTCAGCTCGGGGCGGCAGTACAGCTTCGGTTTGCAGTACAAGGACAATATCTTCCGGTTCGGCGCCGCGTACACGATGTCGCACAACCGCACCGCGGACGTGTTCGGCATTTTCAGCGTGAGTTCGCTGCTCGGCCAGCAGCTGCGCTCGGGCGTGATGTTTAACGCAACCCGTTACAGCACGATCGCGATCGGCGGCTCGGCGGTGATCGGCGCCTTTGTGCCGCACCTGACCTATACCGATGTGAAGCTCGAAGATACGCGCGGCGCCGAGCACGAGCACAACTATCAGGCAGGCGTGAACATCGACGTGAGCGGTGGCAATCACACGTACATTCTGGGTATTTCGTACAACCGTTCGACCTTCGACGATCTGACGTTCAATCAGTACAACCTGTTTCTGACGCACTACCTGTCGAAAGTCACGCAGATTTACGCGGGTGTGGGCCTGCAGCGCGCCTCGGGCCCGAACGCGAAGGCCGAGCAGTTCGGCTACAACCCGTCGAGCTCCGGTTCACAGACGATCGGCCGGGTCGGTATTAATCACATGTTCTGAAGCGGAGGAATCATGGCGTGACGAGATGCGGAGTAGTCCCGGCTTTATTCACTTTTTTCGATCTCTTCATCGCTATTTTTTGATTCTGCCGCCGCACGGCGAGCCTTATATTGTGGCTCCCGGGCGGCGGCGCTGCCACGAGGGGCGTGAGGAGAACACGGCAGGCGCGCCGCAGCGTGCTTGCCGACGCATATGGAACGCACATGCAAGCAGACCGGACATTCAATATCGCGACACTGGTAGAAGAACAGAAGATGGGCCGATTCGCCATCGGCCTGTTGTTCTGGTGTTTCATGATCATGCTGATGGATGGCTACGATCAAACCGCCGTGTCGTTCGCGGCGCCTGCCATCATCAAGGAGTGGCACGTGTCGCGCGGCGGATTCGGCCCGGTGTTCGGCGCCGGTTTGTTCGGCACGCTGATCGGCTCGTTTATTTTCGGCTATATCGGCGACCGCTTCGGCCGCAAGCGCGCGATCGTGTCGGGCAGCCTGTTTTTCGGTGCGCTGACGCTGGCGTCGGTGTGGGTCACGTCGCTGCAGGAATTGATGCTGCTGCGTTTTATCGCCGGCATCGGCATGGGCGGCGTGATTCCTAACTCGGTGGCGCTGGTTGCCGAGTACGCGCCGAAGCGCTTGCGCGCGACGTGGGTCACGTTGATGTTCTCCGGTTTCTCGATCGGCGCGGGCTCAGGTGGGTTGGTGTCCTCGTCGCTGATTCATCACTACGGCTGGCCGGTGATGTTCGTGGTGGGTGGTGGCGGTTCGCTGCTGGTCGCGTTCCTGCTGATCTTCACGCTGCCTGAATCCGCGAAGCTGCTGGTGGTGCGTCAGCGCGGCATCGACACGGTGCGCGCGCTGGTGGCACGCCTGCGTCCGGAACTGAAGCTGCCGGCCGACGCGCAATTCGTTGCCGGCGAAGCGCAGGAGAAGAAACAACGCTTCGTGCTGCGGCTGATCTTCTCGGACGGCCTCGCTGCCATCACGCCGTTGCTGTGGATCGTGTTCGTCGTCAATTCGATGGCGCTGTATTTCCTGCAGAACTGGTTACCGATCCTGATGGAAGGTGTCGGCATCGATCCGAGCGGCGCCGGTTTGATCACGACGATGTTCTCGGTTGGCGGCGTGCTGGGCGGTTTGATCCTGTGCCGCTTCGTCGATCGTCACGGTGTGCTCGCGATCATTTCGCTGCCTGCCATTGGCGCACCGATCGTCGTGGCGTTGGGTTTGACGTCGTCCCAGGCGTGGCTGATGCTCGCGGTGTTCGCTACCGGCTTTTGCGTGGTCGGTGCGCAATACGGGCTGTATGCGGTGGCCGGCATGATCTACCCGACTTCGTTCCGCTCGGCGGGGGTGGGCAGTGCGATTTCGGTCGGCAAGATCGGCTCGGTGTCCGGGCCGGTGATCGGCGGGTTGTTGCTGTCGATGCATTTGCCGATTGCGCAGCTGTTTTACGCGGCCGCTGGGCTGTTTGTCGTGACGGCGGTATTTTCCGCGGTGCTGTCGCTGTTGTATCGCACACGCTTTGGCAACCAGCAGGGCAATCCCGCTGCACAACCTGTCGAATCGATGCAGCGCCGCTCGGCGCTCGGCGATTCCTGAACCGAGCAAGGTGCCGATGATGCAGACTCTGGCTGCCAATGCAGGCGCCGCCGCTGCGCTTGCCGATGATTTCACCGATTCGTTCGCGCGGTCGCAGGCGGCGCCACGCCGCCGCGCGCTGTCGCTGCAGGCGCGTATCGCGCTGACTGTCGGGCTGCTCGCCGGGCTGATGCTGGTGATCGGCGCGCTGGGGCTGCAGGGCAGCTACCATGCGAACCGCGCGAACCGCGATACGTATCAGAACAAACTGGCCGCGGCGATGCACATCGGCGACGCGGAATTGATGATTGCGCGTACGCGCATGGTGCTCGGTGGCGCGACGTCGAACGTCGACGCGGCAACCGCGCAGCGTTTGATTGCGCGCGCAACCGATTACTTCCGCGCTTCGGATGACGCGTGGCATCGTTTCGTCGCGCAACCGCACGAGTCCGGCGAAGCACCGCTGATCGAAGCGGCCGATCAGCGCCGCGAAGCATTGCGCAGCGCAATGCTCGCGTTTATCGATGCGTTGAAAGCGGACGACCGTGCCACCGCGGAAAAGATCGGCACGGTGCAGTTGAGCCCGCTATTCAACGATATGAGCAGCGCCGACGAGCAGCTGAAGCACACGCTCTATACGAACGCGCAACACAGGTACGAAGAAGCGGAGCAGTACTTCAGCAGGTTCGTTGCCGTGTCGGGCGCATTGATTGCATTCGGCGTGCTGGCCGCGGTGCTGAGCTGGGTCACGCTGCGCCGCGCGATCATGAATCCGCTGCGCGGCGCGCTCGGCCATTTCAACGCGATTGCGGCCGGCGATCTGAGCCGTCATATCGAAAGCGGCCGGGCCGACGAGATGGGGCAATTGCTGGGCGGCTTGCATACGATGCAGGCGCAACTCGCGCATACGGTGACGGCCGTGCGCGAAAGCTGCGATGCGATCGGCACCGCGACGCGCGAGATCGCCGCGGGTACGCTCGATCTATCCGCGCGTACCGAAGAGCAAGCCGCTTCGCTCGAACAAACCGCGGCGAGCATGAGCGAGCTGACCGCTACGGTCAAGCAGAACGCCGAGCATGCGCAACAGGCACGCGAGCTGGCCAGCGATGCGTCGTCGGCGGCGCAAGACAGCAGCGCGGTGATCGGTCGCATGACCGGCACGATGAGCCGCATCGACGTGAGCTCGCGCAAGATCGCGGACATCACCGGCATTATCGAAGGGATCGCGTTTCAGACCAATATCCTTGCGCTGAACGCGGCGGTCGAAGCCGCGCGGGCCGGCGAGCACGGGCGTGGATTTGCGGTAGTCGCGGCAGAAGTGCGTGCGCTCGCGCAGCATTCGTCGGCGGCGGCCAAGCAGATCGGCGAACTGATTGCCGATTCGGTCAGCGCAGCGGCGGATGGCAACGGCCTCGTCAATGAAGCGGAACAGGCGATGCGGCAGGTGCTGGCGCGCGTCGAGCGCTTTGCCGTGATGATGCACGAGATCGTCGCTGCAGCGCTCGAGCAGCGCACCGGTATCGAGCAGGTGGATAGCGCGATCAGTCTGATGGACTCGATCACGCAGCAAAACGCGGCACTGGTCGAACAGGCGAGTGCGGCTGCCCAGGCTTTGGATCAGCAGTCGCAACAATTGGGACGGCAGGTCGCGGTGTTTAGCGTTCGCTGAATCTGCGCCGCGTTGCGGTGTATCCGGCAAAGTTGCAGATGCCTTGCGCCGCAAGCGTTTCGCTAGCTCCTTTGCAGGTTTCTTCCGAATGGCCTACATTGCTGGGAGTTGTAACCATCAATAGACAACAACATCCAGTGAGGAGGTCAAGATGAAAGGAAAGATGATTCAGGCGATGTTGCTGGCGGCCAGCGTGGCCATCGCAATGCCGGCATTTGCGCAGGATGACGCAACGCAAAGCGGCCAGAGCGCGGCCGCCAATCCGAAGGCGACCAAGCAGGCCGATCGTGCGCTCGCCAGAGCGGTGCGTCGTGCACTTGGCAAGACGCCGGGCTTCGATGTGTCGGGTGTGTTCGTCAAGGCCAGAAGCGGTGCCGTCACGCTGAGCGGTAGCGTGAAGGACGGTTCGCAGATCGAGCAGGCCGGCGAAGTGGCGAAGTCGGTGCAGGGCGTGAACTCGGTGTCGAACAAGCTCACGCTGTTCCATGGCGGCAATGGCTGATTGCAGGTAGGTGCGGCAGGGCGGCCGGCTGGGTTGCCTTGCCGGTTACCCTGCCGGGCCGGCATGGCGACCATGCCGGCGCCGGCTGCTTACCCGATGCTTGATCAGGCAGCCGTGCAAACATGCGTTTTAATTCCCTTCCATTCTGCTTTCGGCGAAACTGACGCCCGCACGATCAATCGGGTCCTCGCGTACAATTCCGGCGCTTGTCCGGCCCCGTCTGTGCGCAGCAAAAAAAGTTGTAACCCAATACACGTCTCCATCGAACTACACAGTCGGCGAGGCTCGTGCCGTTACGGCGCGAGCGGCGGCATCCGCAACGGCGCAGCTTGATTGCGATGTCGAGTGCAGGCAAACCCCACAACGAGTATTCGATGGCGATTCATTTCAGCTGTACCCAATGCGGCGCGTGCTGCCATAACCTGCGTTTGCCGCTGAGCCTTGCAGAGTCCGCGGACTGGATCCGCCGCGGCGGCGACGTCCAGTTGTTCGTCGAGGCGATTCCGTGGCCGGTCGAACCGCCGGACACCGACGTGCAAGCGGCGCATAAGCGCAGACGCTCGTTCGCTGCAGCAAGCGGTACGCTGCCGATCCGCGTGATCGTCAACACGGTCGCGTCGTTCGAGGGCGCCTGCCCGCATCTGCTGCCCGATGCCCGATGCGGCGCGTATCTGGAGCGGCCGCGTGTATGCCGCATCTATCCGGCTGAGATCAATCCTTTCGTTGAGCTGACGCCCGCTTCGAAGGCCTGTCCGCCTGAGGCATGGGGTGCCGGGATGCCGGTGTTTTCGGCGGCCGGGAAGATCGTCGATGAAGAGACGCTTGCGCTGATCCAGGGATCGAGAGCCGCGGATGCGCAGGACGCGCCGCTCAAACAGCAACTGTGCGAGTACCTCGGCGTCACGCAGACTGCGCTGGCCAACGAAGGCTTCCTGATCTACTCGTTTGCGCGCGACACGTTATTGTCGGCGCTCGAGCGTCTGACGAGTTCCGCTGCTAAAGCGTCGTCGCAACCCGGTGCGTGGGAATTCGTTTCGAATCGGCGTGCGACGGTCGACACGCTGGTATCGATCGACGCAGGCTGCGTCGTGCCTGCGGATCCTGCGGTTCCCAACGTGAACTACATGGCGTTTTTCGCAGCGGATCTATAGCGCAAGCTACTGCACCCACGACGCGCCTCGCGGCTGCGAGGCGCGTGCCGCTGGCACGCGCGCGGCCAGCGTCTTCATGCCGCGATGCAGCCCAGTCTTGATTGCCGATTCGGACCAGCCCGTCATCTGTGCAGCCTCAACGACCGACAGGCCGCGTAGCTTGATGCAGACAATCAGCATTCGTTGTTTGCGCGGTAAGCGGCGCAACATCGTTTCCACGTCACGCCTCGCGTCGGCGCGCTCGACGTCTGGCGCGCACCACAGTTCTTCGTGCGCATCGAGCGGGTCGTGCAACGCCGTGCCGCGTGAGGCGGCACGCAGATAGTCGGTCAGCTTGTGGCGTGCGATCCCGTGAAGCCACGGTGTAAGCGGCTCTGCGGGCCGGTAGGTGGCGCGCCTCGCGTGCACCGCAATGAGAATCTCCTGCACGAGGTCTTCGATATCGTCTTGCACACGGTATAAACGCCTGTGCAGAAATCTTCGCAAGTGGTCGGCGAGTTTCTCGAGAAATCGGCTGTACGCGGTGTTGTCGCCCGCGAGAGACTGCATCAACAATGCGTGGAGCATGCATTCAAGATCGTTCGGCTGCAGCGGACCGGGTCGTTTGGCCATGGCACTGGCGTGCTGATTCACGCGTTGGACGGGGTATCCGGCCTTGGTCGTCGGAGCGTGTCAGTTCTGACAGCAAGCCTGCAAAAATTCGCGAACGAAGAAAACTGCTGGGCGTCTTGAGGGTTTTATGTAAGTTTTCTGGCGTGATCGCATGCGGCAAGGCGGCCGGATGCCGCCGCCTTGCCGAACGCTACGTCTGATGGCGCTCAATCCTGCGCTGCTGCAACCACCGGAGCAGGAAGGAAGCCTGCGTCGATCTCCGGCCGCGACAGATGCGCAACCGTGTTGACCAACGTCTTTGCCGCAGCAGCCAGTGCGATGGCAACCACAGCCCGTTGATCGAAGCCGGCCGCTTTCAGTGCATTGACGTCGCTGTCGGATACTTGCGTGCGCTTTGACGCGATTGCCACAGCAAAGCGCCGCACCGCTTCAAGCTTCACGTCCTGCAGTTCGCCGCCGTTGCGCAGCGCATCGACGACCTGCGCGGACGCGCCGAGTTTGCCCGCCACCGTGGCGTGCACTGCGACGCCATAGTCTGCTGCGTTCGCGCGACTCGCTGAAGCGAGCGCGACCTGCTGCGCGATCGGATCGAGTGAAGTCGCGCCGAGCGACTGCAGCATCGTGATGTAGGCAGCCAATACGGTTGGTTCTGCTGCCAGCGCATAACCGAGATTCGGCGTGAAGCCAAATACGCCAGCCATGCCGTCCAGCAATTCCCTGGCGGCTTCCGGCGCATTCGCCGCGTTGAGCTCGCCAAACAGCGCCTTGCCCTGCGCCTTGTCGAGCGTACGCGCGAGGAACGCGCGAATGATGCGGGCTACCTGGTCCAGATGCGTTTCGAGCGGGAAGTGGCCTGCATCGACGAAATGAATCTCGGCGTCCGGCAGATCGCGGCGATACGCGTCTGCGCCGGCCGGCAGAAAGAACGGATCGTGCTTGCCCCACACCGCGAGCGTCGGTGGACGATGCGTGCGGAAGTATTCGTGGAATTGGGGATACGCCGCAACGTTCGCCTTGTAATCGCCGAACAGGTCGAGCTGGATATCGTCGCTGCCTGGCCGGTCGAGGAAATGCTGGTCGAGCGTGTATGACTCCGGCGCAATCAGCGACGTATCCGCTTCGCCATGCGTGTACTGGAACGACGTCGTCTCCGCCTTCAGGAACGCACGCAGGTTGTCGCGGTTTTGTTGCGTCGGAGCTTGCCAGTACGCCCGAATCGGGTTCCAGCCATCGCTTAGCCCTTCTTCATACGCGTTGCCGTTCTGCGAGATCAGCGCTGTCACCCGTTCCGGCCGCGCTGCTGCGAGCCGCAAACCCACCGGTGCGCCGTAGTCGAACACATACAGTGCGTAACGATTTAACCCGATCGTGTCGGTGAAGCTTTCGATCACTTCCGCAAGATGGTCGAACGTATAGCCGAAAGTCTGCGCCGCGGGGGCATCGGAGAAGCCGAAGCCCGGCAGATCGGGTGCAATCACGCGGTATTTGTCCGCCAGCCGGCTGATCAAACCGCGGTATTGATGGCTCGAGGTCGGGAAGCCATGCAGCAGCAACACCGCTGGCGCGTCTTTGGCACCTGCGTCGCGATAGAAGATGTTGAGCGCGGTGCCGGTGCGGCGGTCGTTGACGGAGACGGTTTGATACGAAGCGGCGACTGACATGAGGACCTCCAGATTTTGTTGGCGAAAGGATATGTTCAAAACAACAACTGAACCGAACGATCGGTACAATAGATGTCTCAAAGTATCGAGTCAAGAATGGATCTGCAATCCGTTATTCCGCTGGCTGATACAATTGCCGCTCTGGACCGAACGTTCAGTTTATTGCGAGGTGTTTGATGTTTGCCGAACCCGGCTCCAAAGACGAGATCGTCGAGCGGTTGTTCACCGTGTTCCAGAAGCGTGGCTTTGATGGCGCATCGCTTACCGAGCTGTCGCGCGCGACGGGGCTCGGTAAATCGAGTCTGTACCACCATTTCCCGGACGGCAAGGCGCAGATGGCGCAAGCTGTGCTCGAGCGCGCGACTGAACTGATCGACAGCGAGATCCTTCAGGTCGCCCAGATGTCCGGGTCGATGAAGGCGCGTATTCGCAAGATCATTGCGATACTCAATCAGATCTACGAAAACGGGCGTGCACCTTGTGTGCTTGCTGGAATGGCCACCTCGACGCTCGCTGGCGATCTGCAGCAAGGCCTGCGCAAAGCGTTTGGGAACTGGAGCGAAGCAATAGAAACGCTCGCGAAGGAAAGCGGCATGTCGCCGGTGCGCGCACGGCATTTCGCCGAAGACTGGATTGCACGGCTGCAAGGCGCGTTGATCCTGCAAGCGGCAACTGGCGACGCTGGCGTGTTCACGCGTGCGCTGAACAGTCTGCTCGACCTCGCGAAAGAAGGTGCGGCGCGCGACCCGGTTTGAAGGTCGCGCTCACCGTTTTGCCAGATAGTCGCTCGGCGATTGCCCGAGCACTTTGCGAAACATCGCTGCGAATGCGCTTGGGCTCGCGTAGCCGAGATCGTGCGCAACGCTCGCCACCGGGGCACCGTTCTCAAGCCTGTTCAATGCCTCGGCAAGACGCACCTGCTGCACCCAGTGCCGAAAGGTCTGCCCCGTCTCCTTGATGAACAGGCGTATCAGCGTGCGCGAGCTGGCCCCGACGTGCTCCGACCAGTGTTCGATCGTCATCGGCGCATGCGGCGCGTTCATGACCGCTTCGCAGATCATCAGCAGCCGGCGGTCTTTCGGCCATGGAATCTCCAATGCCATTGCACGAGCGGTTTCGAGCTCGTGCAGGATCAGCGCGACGATATGTTCATTGCGCGCATTCAACGCATATTCGACCGGCTCGGTGACCAGCGACAGAATCAGTTCGCGCAACAGCGGGCTGACCTCGATGGTTCGACATGTATCGCCGAATCGTTGCGCCGTCTCCGGTTCGACATAGATCGTACGCATCGTCGTCGGGCTCAGCATGCGTTGATCGTGCACGACGTTAGGCGGAATCCATAACCCGCGTTGCGGAGGCAATAGCCAGATGCCCCGGTCGGTCGCGGCGCGCATCAGGCCGGAGGTCGCGTAAAGCAACTGGCCACGCGGGTGGCTGTGCGGCTCGACGTAGCCGCCGGTCGGTACGTTGCGCGCGAGGGCGGTCATCACGCGCGGTACGGCCTGATAGTCGTCGTAATCGAGACTTCGTTCGGGCAGCGGACGGTTGGCACTTTCGCGACGAATCTTGTCATGCATAGCCGTTTTCTCGTGCGCATCGGCACACTACTATCCACCTGCGACGAAACTTCCACTTTGCAGCGCAGGCGGCCAGATGAGTGCTCAGATTCAAATTAGCAGGGGTTCGGAAAAACACCGGGCAGTTGCCATTTTCTGTTTGCTGGTGCTGTCGTTTGCGTTGAGGCCGGGCATCGTGTCGGTCGGGCCGTTGTTGCTGAAGATCCGGCAGGATTTCGGGCTGACCTATTCCGAAGCATCGTTATTGACCTCGATTCCCGACGTATGCATGGGTCTGTTCGTGCTGTGTGTGCCGGCTATCAGCCGGCGCCTCGGGGCCAATCAAACGGTGTTGCTGTCGCTTTGGCTACTTGGTGCAGCGATGCTGTTGCGGGCGGCTACGCACTCGACGCACCTGCTGCTATTTTGGACCATGTTCGTTGGAATCGGGATTGCGATCGCCGGAGCGTTGATCGGCGGGTGGATCAAGGAGCACTTTCCGCACGAATCGTCGCTGTTTATGGGCATTTACGCAGGCGGGTTGAGCATCGGCGCGACCATCGCTGCCGGCACGACGGGCTTCGTTGCGGAAAGCTCGGGTAGCTGGAGGGTCGGCGCGGGGATGTGGTGTGTGCTTGCGGTCACGGCAATCGTGAGTTGGTCGTTTCTGACTCGGCGGTTTAATGGCGCGGCGAGCGGTGGCAGCCCTGGGAAAAGCACCGGCGCCACGATTGCGCTGCCGTGGCGTAATGGACGTGCCTGGCTGCTCGCGATCTTCTTCGGTTTGAGCCAGTACATTGCTTATGCGTGCCTCGCATGGATTGCTCCATGGAATAGCGAGGTGCATGCGAGCAGTGTGCCGAGCGGCCTGATGCTAAGCCTGTTCACGCTTTTGCTTGCTGCCGGGAGTTTCGCTGCGGGAGCCGCGGCTGGCAGGTTCGCCGATCGACGGGCACTACTGGCGTTGGGCACCGTTGTGACGGTGGCAGGTTTTGCCGGCCTTGCGTTTGCACCTCACGCATTGCCTACGGCGTGCATCGTGTTAATCGCTTTCGGCCAGGGAATATGCTTTGCTTTAGGCATGACGCTGCCGTTGGACTACACGGACAACGCAAAAGAGGCGCATGCGTGGACGATGTTCGTGCTGTGCATCGGCTACATGATCGCGGCGCTAGGGCCGTTGAGCTTCGGTTTTTTGCGCGACAGGACCGGTGGGTTTACCGGCTCGTATACGGTGTTGGTGCTGGTCAGCGTGCTGATGCTGGCGATGATCCCGTTCCTCAAGAGGCCGGCGAACCAGAAGCCCTAGTTGGCGCTAGAAGTATGCTGCGCCCGGCAGTCGGCATTGAAGACACGCTCGGTAGACGCCGGAGATTTTGCCAGCTTGCCGGCCGGGCGCCGCGGACGCGCGAGCAGTTCTCCGCCGCAATTCGGGCATACGTGCTTCAGGACATTTTCGGTGCAGTCTCTGCAGAAAGTGCATTCGAACGAGCAGATGAAGGCATTGGCCGAATCAGGCGGCAAGTCCTTGTCGCAACATTCGCAGCAGGGGCGTAGTTGTAGCATCGGTCTCTCCTCGTTTGATCCATACCGTTTCGGTACTGCGTCACATATTTTTCAACCAAGCAGGGAGAATGCCTCTCTGCTTGCGACATCACCCGATCCGTACACACCTGCCAGGTCGCAATCGGCGGCTACGCATTCAAAGGTGCTGTCCTGGAACGTAAAAATGAAGTGTCGGAGAGCGACGGGATGCGTAGGCGCCGACCACAGTTCGCCGACCAGTGTCGGGTTGAGGCACTCGTACGCCGAGTACCAGCGTAACCCTTTTGCTGCCAACGGATGACTGCCAAGCCCTTCATCGTTCGGAGGGCCGGACTGGTGAAAGGCGGCGGCAGTGAAGTGCACAAGGCAGAATGGCTCTTCATCGTCGTTGAACGGACCAAACCGCTCGAAATCCGATGGGGCAACACGATACACAAGAAGCACGCGCCGTTCGTTGGCGAACACGAGCGGGTCGCTGGCATCAGGCGAGGGCATCGGGACTGATTGGAGCAGGACCAGTTTGTCTTGTTCGACGGAGGCGATCATCGGTTGCACACTATCCTGCAATTGGAAACATGGAGCTGCGGCAAGTCGGCAACCATAAAAATCACTTTCCTGAAGTTTATGGTCGCAGTTTCAGCGGGCTAGTGCAGGCAATCCATCAAACCAGCCCAGTAGCGTAGTAAACCACGATCACGAAAAACACTGCCAGCGTTTTGATCACGGTTACCGCAAAGATGTCTCGATACGATTCGCGATGCGTCAAGCCGGTGACGGCCAGCAGCGTAATCACCGCGCCGTTATGCGGCAACGTATCCATCCCGCCGCTTGCCATCGCGACCACACGGTGCAGCACTTCCATCGGGATATGCGCGGCTTCGGCGCTCTTGATGAACTGATCCGACATCGCCGCAAGCGCGATACTCATGCCGCCCGAAGCCGACCCGGTAATCCCCGCAAGCGAGCTCACCGACACGGCGGCATTCACGAGCGGATTCGGGATGCTTTTTAGCGCGTCGCTAACGACGATAAAGCCTGGCAGCGCAGCGATCACACCGCCAAAACCGTATTCGGAAGCCGTATTCAGCGACGCGAGCAGAGCGCCCGCCACCGCCGCCTTGGTGCCGGTCGCAAAGCGTTCGCTGACGCGGCGAAAGGCGGTCAGCACGACCAGCACGATACCCAGCAGCAGCGCGCCTTCGACGGCCCAGATCGCCACCACGGTCTTGATCGACGTCGTGACGGGCGCGTGTATGCCCGGCAGTACATCCGGAGTCACCGTATACGATGCGCCGTACCAGTCCGGCAGAAGACGCGTCAACACGAAATTCGCCACACCCACCAGTACCAGCGGCGCGACCGCGAGCAGCGGATGCGGCAGATGCGAAGTCTCGACGCGCTCCGGTTCGTTCACGAGCGACGTGCCATAGCCTTCACCCTTGGCCATTGCGGCACGGCGGCGCCATTCGAGGAACGTCAGCCCGACCACGATGATGAACAGCGAGCCCGCAATACCGAGCACCGGCGCGGCCCATGCGGTGGTCTTGAAGAACGTGGTGGGGATGATGTTCTGGATCTGCGGCGTGCCCGGCAACGAATCCATCGTGAACGAGAACGCGCCGAGCGCGATCGCGCCTGGCATCAGACGCTTCGGAATGCCGCTTTGGCGATACAGTTCGGCCGCGAACGGATAGACCGCGAACACCACCACGAACAGCGACACGCCACCATACGTCAGCAACGCGCACACCGCGACGATCACCGCATTCGCGCGCGAGCGGCCGATATAGCGGATCGCGGCGGCAACGATCGACTCGGAAAAGCCCGATAGTTCGATCACCTTGCCGAACACGGCGCCAAGCAGAAACACCGGAAAGTACAGTTTGACGAAGCCGACCATCTTCTCCATGAAGATGCCCGAGAACACCGGTGCGACGGCGGCAGGGTCGGTTAGCAGAACTGCGCCGAGCGCGGCGATCGGCGCGACCAGAATCACGCTGTAGCCGCGATACGCGGCAAACATCAGAAACGCCAGGGCGGCGAGGACGATGACGAAAGACAAGTCGAGTCTCCAGGGTACTGGTTGTTTTAAGTGGCCCCGCTGCGGGGTAGCGCAGCGGCCGGCTCGCGTACGCAGGTTCCATGCCAAACCCGGCCTGGCCGCGTTGCCGCGGGTTGGCCAGCGGCTAAAGCCGGGTGGTGCGAAGTGCGGTATCCGAAATTGTCTCCGTCCGGAGACAATTACTGCCGTCCGTCCGGATGGCCTCAGAGAATACCCGATTTGCCGCGGTGTTTCGATTCTCTAGAATGAGATAATGCATCCCGCTTAAGAGACAATTTGAAGCTTGAACGCGCAGACCTACACAAACAACCATAGACCGGAGACAACGACAGCATGATGAACGACTGGAGCGGCGTGCCCGCCAACTACAGCGACGTGCTGCGCCGGGCGATGGAATCGCTGTTTCGTACCTTCGAGAATTTCAGTGAAGGCACCTTCATCGTCGATGCGGACGCGCGCGTGGTCTGGATCAACAAACGTTACGCAGCGCGCTTCGGCTTCCCCGATCCGCAGCAGGCGATCGGACTCGATTGCGAAGCGGTGATTCCGCACAGCCTGATGCGCGAAGTGGTGTCCACCGGCAAGCCGATTCTGCTCGACGTGCTCGAAACCGACCGCGAACCGCTGGTCGTGACGCGGCTGCCACTCAAAGACGATGCAGGCGCAACCATCGGTGCGGTGGGCTTTGCGCTGTTCGACGAAATGAAGGCGCTGACACCGCTCTTTTCCCACTATTCACGCGTGCAGCAGGAACTGATCGCAACGAGGCAGTCGCTGGCGCAGGCGCGGCGCGCCAAATATTCGTTCGCGAGCTTTGTCGGCACCAGCGCGGCGAGTCTCGAAGTGAAGCGCCGCGCGCGGCGCGCGGCGCAGGTCGACTCGCCGGTGCTGTTGCTCGGTGAAACCGGCACCGGCAAGGAACTGCTTGCGCATGCGATTCACGGCGCGTCGGCGCGAGCGGGTAAACCGCTCGTCACGGTGAATGTCGCGGCGATTCCGGAAGCGCTGCTCGAAGTCGAGTTTTTCGGTGCCGCGCCCGGCGCTTATACCGGCGCCGACCGCAAGGGGCGTGTCGGCAAGTTCGAACTGGCGGACGGCGGCACGCTGTTTCTCGACGAAATCGGCGACATGCCGCTGCCGCTGCAAGGCAAGCTGCTGCGTGTGCTACAGGACAGCGAGTTCGAGCCGCTCGGGTCGAACCGCATCGTGCGTGCCGACGTGCGCATCGTCGCTGCAACTTCCGCGAATCTCGCGGCGCTGGTTGCCGCAGGGCAATTTCGCGCGGATCTGTTTTACCGCCTCAATGTGCTGACCATTCATGCGCCGCCGCTGCGCGACCGGCTTTCGGATATCGAATCGCTGGCTTACGCGATGCTCGAGGAACTGGCGATGCAAACCCGCGGTGGACATCTGGAGTTGCAGCGGGACGCGTTGCAGCTGTTGTGCGCGTACGCGTGGCCGGGCAATGTGCGCGAGTTGCGCAACACGCTCGAACGTGCGGTGATGTTGTCGGATAGCGAGTGTATCGATGCGCGTATGCTTGCGCCTTTCGTTGGCGGCGCGCTGCGTGAAGCTATCGTGCAGCCTTTGACGGTGGCATCAACGGCATCGACTGTGTCTACGACCGGGCAGCCGCGCGACGATGCCGCCACGGCAGCACCGCTCGAAGCCTGGGCCGACGCAATGACGACATTCGAAAAGCGCTTCCTGAAAGATGCATTGCATGCGTGCGGCGGCCACGTCGCCGAAACGGCCGCGAAGATCGGCATGGGCCGCGCGACGCTCTATAAAAAGATTGCCGCGCACGGCATCGAAGTATGACTTCCGCTCCATCTGCTATACGACGCCTACAAAAGGCAATCTAGTCGACGCAATTCAGCGTCGAAGCACGCCATTTTGAATCCCTTTGTATGGCGGATACATTGGGATACAAAACACCCCGTTGCGGCCACTCGAGTCGGATATAAAGCCAACTGCGCATCGCTGCGACGCGTCAGGGCGCGTCAGCCTGTCGTTGCGCCGGGATCGATCGGTCGACGATCGCCGCTACTTCAAGCATCACGTTTTCCTGAACAATCAAAACGGAGAAATGGTTTTGGACAATTCCGTCAATCATCGCCGCCGCCTCTTGCTTGGGTCTGCTGTTGCCGGCCTGAGTCTTGCCGCCGAACTCGGTCTTGGCAACATCGCGCACGCGCAGACAACGGCCTCCGCTGACGGCAAAAAGCAATCTGGCAGCAGTGCGAGCCTCGGTCCGATCAAGCAGATCGACGCTGGCGCGCTCAACATCGGTTACGTCGATGCGGGCCCGCAGAACGGCCCGGTGGTGATCCTGCTGCACGGCTGGCCTTATGACATCTACAGTTTCGCCGAAGTCACACCGCATCTGACGGCGGCCGGCTATCGCGTGATCGTGCCGTATCTGCGCGGCTTCGGTTCGACGCGCTTCCTGTCGGCTGATACGCCGCGCAACGGCCAGCAAGTGATGACGGCGGTCGACACGGTGGCGTTGATGGACGCGCTGAAGATCGATCAGGCGGTGCTCGGCGGCTACGACTGGGGCGGCCGCACGGCGGACTCGATCGCGGCGCTGTGGCCCGAACGCTGCAAGGCACTGGTTTCCGTGAGCGGCTATCTGATCGGTAGCCAGGCGGCGAACAAAAAGCCGCTGCCGCCGAAAGCCGAACTGCAGTGGTGGTATCAGTACTATTTCTCGACCGAGCGCGGCGCACTCGGCTACGCTGAAAACCGCGATGCATTCAACAAGCTGATCTGGCAACTGGCATCGCCGAAATGGAAGTTCGACGATGCGACCTACGCGCGCACAGCCGCATCGTTCCAGAACCCGGATCATGTGGCAATCGTGATCAGCAACTACCGCTGGCGTCTGGGGCTCGCGCAGGGCGAAGCGAAATACGACGACCTCGAAACACGTCTGGCCGCGGGGCCGACCATCGGTGTACCGACCATCACGATGGAAGGCGATGCGAACGGTGCGCCGCATCCCGAGCCTGCTGCATACGCGAAGAAGTTCACCGGCAAGTACCGGCATATCAATGTGGGCGGCGGTATCGGCCACAACCTGCCGCAGGAAGCGCCGAAGGCGTTCGCCGACGC
>NZ_BAAGSQ010000005.1:62004-222683 GCF_054782355.1 Paraburkholderia jirisanensis
ACGGCTGTAATGCGGCGCGCGGCCGCACCGGCCGCGCTAGTCCTGCATGTTAGCCCTGCATGTTAGTTAGCCCCGCATATTAGCCCTGCTGATGCGAAAGGCCGAGCAGGCCGCGAATCGCCTGTTCGGTCTGCGCATAGCTGCCCTCGCCGTAGTGGCTGTACACCAGTTTGCCGTTCTGATCGATCAGATAGAGTGCGGGCCAGTACTCGTTGCCGTACGCTTTCCACGTCGCGTACTGGTTGTCCTGCGCAACCGGGTACTCGATTCCGAATCGTTTGATCGCCTTTTTCAGGTTGCCTGTGTCGTGCTCGAACGCGAATTCCGGCGTATGCACGCCGACTACGACGAGCCCCTTGTCGTGGTAGCGCGCGTGCCAGTCCTTCACGTAAGGCAGCGTATGCGCGCAGTTGATGCAGTCGAAAGTCCAGAAGTCGACCAGCACGACCTTGCCGCGCAGTTGCGTCAGGTCGAGCGGCGCGCTATTGAGCCACGTATCGATGCCGGTGAAGTTGGGTGCGCTGGCGCCGCGCTGCAGCGCAGCCGCGGAAGTGCCTGGCCCGATGCCTGAACCGCTGCCGGAGGCGAACGCGGCAAACCCCGCGACCGCGATGACAACGGCAGCCAACATGGCAGTCCTGAGACTGGGACGATTGAACATGGCAATTCTCCTTTAAAGGTCTTCCAGAGCATTAGAGAACGCGTTTGTATCGGCGCCTTGTCTTCGGTCCGCTTTATGTGAATCGATTTGTATATGAGTGCATGTCGGGTATTTGTCATAGGAAATGCATCGAATGCGTGAGCAGCGCATCCCATTGCGCTATAAATGCGGTTGGCCGATTTAAATCGGGATGCGAGGAGGTGCCATGGCACGCCGGATCGACCGACATACTGTGGGGGTATGCGTGGCAGCCGCGCTGTTCGCCGCCGCGAGCGGACCGTTGCGTGCGCAACCGGCCGCGGCGTCAACTGCATCGTCGGCATCGGCCACGCAAGCGCGCCAGAACTGGTTCAACGACCCCTT
This sequence comes from Paraburkholderia jirisanensis, assembly GCF_054782355.1. NCBI lineage: Bacteria > Pseudomonadati > Pseudomonadota > Betaproteobacteria > Burkholderiales > Burkholderiaceae > Paraburkholderia > Paraburkholderia jirisanensis. Next base: position 63,029 of record NZ_BAAGSQ010000005.1, read on the forward strand.
CTTCGCATTGTCGAACACCTTTGCGGATTGTCCGGTTCCGCTCGGCCCGCTGATGACGCACGCACAAATGGAGGACGACGCGCACTATCGCGTCGAGCGCGGCACCACCTGCTGGCTCGCGCACAAATGCACGAAGCCGAATTCCTACCTGTACGACGCGCCGATTGCCGCGGCAATCCACGCGCATTTCGCCGACCCGCATACGTTCGACGGCACCAGCCTGTGGATTACCGTACAGCGCCGCTTTGTCTACGCCGAAGGCTGCGCGCCGGCGTCGTTCGACCGGCAGGCGTTGCGCCGCCAGCTCGAAGCGATTCCGGACGTCGAGCAGGTGTTCGTGCGGCTTGGCCGCGACGCGCGCGGCCCGCTTCCCTACAAGACGCTTGCCGCACCCGATCGGCCCGTCGCGCCAGGCGAAGCGCAATGACGCAATGCAACGCGCACATGGCACAATCGCGTGGTCGAATAACAAGGGGTCAATCGGGGTTTCTATGAAACGAGGTCATCACTTCGCACCGCGCCCAGTTCGCGTGTGGTTGCATGCGGCCGGCTCGGCCGCCGCACTGGCGGCGCTTGCCGCACTGGCGGGCTGCGGCAGCAGCGCACCGCTGTTCGCGTCGGATGGCAGCCCGACCACGCTGGTGCAATGTCCGAACGGCTCGGACTCTTGCGAACAGCAGGCGTCGGCCGCCTGCGGCGGCGGCGCCTATGAAGTAGTCCGCCAGACCGTGGAAAACGGCACGCGCAACCTGCTCTACGCCTGCCGGCGGAAATAAAGCGGCCATACACCTTACGCCGGCCATCGCGGGTCCGATCGAGCCGGCGCACGGATTTGCGCGATTGCCGTTTTTATCGCGATTCGCCGATGCAATTGCTTGCCGTCGCTAAACCCGCAGTCAAACGGTTGATCCGGCGTGCATAAGACGAAGCACGGCTCTTTTCAATTTCGTTATTCGTTCCTTTCTTACCGGTTGCGTGCGGCCGCGGGCCGTCGCTTTCCGTGCGGCGGCCCACCGACGGCTTTCCCGGCTGCCTCTATATTGCTTGCTAACGACGCCGCCCGCGAAATCGAGCCGACCGTTCTTTCGCGCTATTTCGGAAGAGTCTGCAACAAGAAATGAATAATTCCCTTGAAATGGCGTAGCCGGTCTATTCGCGGGCATCGCTCGTGCGCTTATAGGAATCGGCGGCACGCCGGATAAAGACGGGGATAGCGATGAATCACGACCAGATCGAAAAGGACATTGCCCATCTCGAGCAGATCATTGCGCGAGTTGCACCGGGTGACAGCATTCCTCTGTCTTATTGGCGAAACCGGATCAATTCGGTGTCCAGCGAGGTTCTGGTGCCGGCACAGATCGACCGCGTGAGGAAGCTCAGTGCGGCATTGAACGCCCTCGAAGCGAGGCAAAACAAGCGCTGAGCCGTCATCGCGCGTGTTGCATGTTGGGGGAAGCGAGGCTACCCGGCACTTTTTGGGTCTGTTACGGTCACAATGCCGTACCAAACACCGAAAGGAGAAGATGCCCGATGGCCACCTATAAGCAACTCACTGCGCAACTCGAAAAACTTCATAAGGAAATGGCTTCCGCTCGCGATAAAGAAGTGGCTCAGGCCATTGCTGAGATCAAGGAGAAGATCGCTGACTACGGCATCACTGCCGAGGAACTCGGCTTTTCCAGCAAGCGTCCGGTCGCGCGCAAGCAGGCGCTGCCGCCGAAGTACCGCAATCCGAAGACCGGCGAAACATGGAGCGGCCGCGGCCGTGCGCCGGGCTGGCTAGCCGGCAAGAATCGCGAACGCTTTCTGATCGAAGAATGAGCCGCCGGCAATTTTAAAGCGGGCCGCATTTTGGCCCGACTGTTCCACGGGTCCCGAAAGTCCTCACCTTTCTCTTTGTTTTAGCTTCGACAACGCCGCATCGGTCAACGATGCGGCGTTTTCTTTTGGTGGCGTCATAGGGCGCTGCTGCGCGTTATAGCGCCTGAATAGCGGGTTGCGGCAGCAGGTTTGCTTATGTTGCTACGGTCGGCCGCAGCGGCTCGTCAGTGGCCGCGCGAGGCGTTCGCTGCACGGCTCCCGAAAACGCTCACCTATCGACGGCACTGGTTCCTGACAATCCGTTGCCGAGGCAAGCGTCTCAATTTTTAAGAGTCGTCTTACAGATTCTTATCCCTGATGTTTTTAAGATTCTCTTCAACCTGATCACTGCTCCAACGCTTCAAGAACGCCACGGCAACGTGGCGCAACGATGGGACCGGTCAGGGTTGGTGGCGTCAGATGACGTGCGCCGACGTGCCGCCGATTTCCGGCTTCATTTGTTCGATTCTTTGGAGTGTCAAATATGAAACTGCGTAATTCCTCTCTCGCTCTCGTCGCTGCTGGTTTCGTTAGCCTGGTTTCGTTCAGCGCGCATGCCGCGGACGGCACGATTCTGATCAATGGTTCGGTATCGGATACGACCTGTTCGATCAATGGCGCTTCAAGCGGCTCACCGGCGGACATTTCGGTCTCGCTGCCGAAGGTGCAAGCCGGTTCGCTTGCTGAGGCGGGCGCGGTCGCCGGCACTTCTAACCCGAGTGACATCCGCATGACGCTGAGCGGCTGTTCCGGCGCGGCGACCAAGGCCGTGGCCCGCTTCGAAAACGGTACGACAGTGGACCAGACCACGGGCAATCTGAAAAACACGATTATCACCAGCCCTGCACAAAACGTCCAAGTGCGTCTGTTGAATGCGAACATGCAGCCGATCAACATCGTGACCGGCGCGAACAACGACCTTGCCAGCAACGGCGCCGCGATCACCGGTGGGGCGGCTGTGCTGCAGTACTACGCCCAGTATTACGCGACCGGCAAGGCACAGGCGGGCGGCGTGAATGCCTCGGTGCAATACACGATGCAATACCAGTAACGCACTCTTTGCAACTTCGATCTCTATTGCGTGGCCTTCGGGCTGCGCTATCGCGATCGCAACGGTTCATTTACATCCGTTGCCAAGGCAACCGTCTCAAATTTAAGAGTCGTCTTACAGATTCTTATATGGGTGATGTCTAAGATTCTGTTCAACCCGATCACTGCTCCGACGCTTCAAGCAACGCCGCGGTAACGCGGCCTGAACGATGAGATCAGCTGGGGCCAGTGGCGTCAGATGACGCAAACCGATACGTCGCCGATTTTTCCGGCATCAATTATTCGATTCTTTGGAGTGTCAAATATGAAACTGCGTAATTCTTCTCTCGCTCTCGTCGCTGCTGGTTTCGTTAGCCTGGTTTCGTTCAGCGCGCATGCCGCGGACGGCACGATCCTGATCAATGGTTCGGTATCGGATACGACCTGTTCGATCAATGGCGCTTCAAGCGGCTCACCGGCGGACATTTCGGTCTCGCTGCCGAAGGTGCAAGCCGGTGCGCTTGCCGAGGCGGGCGCGGTCGCCGGCACTTCTAACCCGAGCGACATCCGCATGACGCTGAGCGGCTGTTCCGGCGCGGCGACCAAAGCCGTGGCCCGCTTCGAAAACGGTACGACGGTGGACCAGACCACGGGCAATCTGAAAAACACGATTATCACCAGCCCTGCACAAAACGTCCAAGTGCGTCTGTTGAATGCGAACATGCAGCCGATCAACATCGTGACCGGCGCGAACAACGACCTTGCCAGCAACGGCGCCGCGATCACCGGTGGGGCGGCTGTGCTGCAGTACTACGCCCAGTATTACGCGACCGGCAAGGCACAGGCGGGCGGCGTGAATGCCTCGGTGCAATACACGATGCAATACCAGTAACGCACTCTTCGCGACATCGATCGTTATATGCGCGGCCTTCGGGCCGCGTTTTTCATTCGACTTTGCGTGATAAGCCCGATGCGTCTATTCTGAATGGACGATTCGATTAATAAGGTATGTCACGTCAATAAAAATTAAAGTGCGTTTGCAAATATAACGATTAATGAATTGAATTTATTCAATGCAAAGGATGAATGCGATGAAAGCACTCGTTCAAATGGCAGTCGGTTGCAGCCTGGTTACCGCGCTGTTCGCTGGAGGCGCCTCGGCCAGCGTGACGATCGGTGGTACACGGGTCATCTATCCGCTGGACCAACGCGAAGTGACCGTCAAGCTGGAAAACGACAGCAAGAATCCGTCGCTGGTGCAGGTATGGATGGACGACGGCAACGCGGAATCGAAGCCGGGCGAGACTAAAGTTCCATTCGTGATCACGCCGCCGATCTTCCGGATGGAGCCGCGCAAGACGCAAATGCTGCGGGTGATTTTCAGCGGCGATGCTACATTGCCGCAAGATCGCGAGTCCGTGTATTGGCTCAACGTGCTCGACATCCCGCCGAAGGCGGAACCGAAGGCCGACGTCAATTCCCTGCAATTCGCCTTCCGCACACGCATCAAGGTCTTTGTGCGTCCGAAAAAGCTTTCGGGCAGTGTGGACGAGGCGCCGCGTCAGCTGGAATGGAAACTCGTTGCGGCACCGCAGGGCAACGGGCAGGCGCTGTCGGTATCGAACCCGACACCGTACTACGTGTCGTTCAGTGAAATCGACGTCGTCGAAGGATCTCAGACATGGCGAAACGAAACCGGCGGCATGGTTCCGCCGCGCGGCACGGCGGTGATTGCGGTGCCGAAGCTGCAGGCCGTTTCAGGTAAGGCGACGGTACGCTTTACGGTCATCAACGACTACGGCGGCGCGTTGCCGGGCGACGCACCGCTGCGGCAATAAGGCTGGTTCAGAACGGCTTCTGCCCGCACGGGCCTATCCATACACTTCCTGTCTCTCCAAGACTCATCGCAGGCGACGGCGCTGCGCGAGCAGGCCCGAATCTCAAGGATTTATCTCGTAAGTCGGAATCGTCCTCGCTATTGATCAATCGAAAATTAGCAAAGTTGTTTGCAATTTAACGATCGCGGTTACCTGTTCGAATTCGGACGATGAAGATCACGCGCCGTCAAAATTCAATTGCAAACGTTGAATCTGATGTTTTTGTAATTGATCTCAAGCCGATTACGCGGATTGTTCTATCTGCATTCGCAGTGCTGGGCGGTGCACACACGGCAATCGCAGCTACGCCGGACTCGCAACCCGCAACCGGCGGCGACGTTCTATTCGACACGACCTTCTTGCGCACCGACCCGGGGCAGACCACAGACGTTACCCGCTTCGCGCGAGGCAACCTTGTTGCGCCGGGAATCTACTCGGTCGATATCTGGTTGAACGACGCGCGCATCGCGCGCGAGGACGTCCGCTTTATCGCCGTCGCCAAAAACGAGAATGCGCAGCCATGCTTTAGTCGCGCCAAGTTGCAGGCATTCGGCGTTGACCTCGCGAAGGCCGCAGCGGATGCAGGCGCAGCGGGCGCCGAAGCGGCGCCGACCGCAGACGCGCAAGCCTGTGTCGAACTCGCGGCGGTGGTGCCGGGCGCCACGGTCGAATTCGAATTCTCCGAACAGAAAATGATCATGACGGTCCCGCAAAAGTATCTGCGCAATTCGGCGCGCGGCTACGTCCCGCCGGAAATGTGGGAGAGCGGCGTCAATGCCGGCTTCGTCAGTTACAACGCGAACGCGTATCGCACCGATGGCCCCGGCGTGCATTCGACGCAGGAGTATCTTGGCTTGAACGCCGGCCTGAACCTCGGCGCCTGGCATTTCCGTCATCAATCGTCGCTGACCGCGGCGAGCGGACAGGCGACGAACTTCGACAACGTTGCAACCTATGTGCAGCACGATGTCGCGAAACTTCGCTCGCAGGTCACGCTCGGCGATGCATACACGACGGGGGATGTGTTCGACAGCGTGTCGTTTCGCGGCGCACAGATCGCGACCGACGACCGCATGCTGCCCGAGTCGCTGCGCGGCTATGCACCGGTGGTGCGCGGCACGGCGGAATCTAATGCACGCGTGACGGTGCGCCAGAACGGCCAGCTGATCTACGAAACCACGGTGTCGCCAGGGCCATTCGAAATCAACGATCTTTACGCAACCGGATACGGTGGCAATCTCGACGTGACTGTCACCGAAGCGGATGGTCGTACGAAGACCTTTACGGTGCCGTACGCTTCAGTCGCGCAGTCGCTGCGGCCGGGCACGACACGTTTTGCGGTAACCGCCGGTCAACTGCGCAACGACTCGCTGCAAGCGCGGCCCGTGTTTGCGCAATTCACGCTGCAGCACGGCGTCAGCAATCTGTTGACGCTATATGGGGGGGCGATTGCTTCGAACGGATACGCCGCAGCAGACTTCGGCGCTGCGTTGAATACAAAGTATGGCGCGTTTTCGACGGACCTCACGGCAGCGAACACGCAGGTGCCAGGCCAGGATGCGATGCATGGTGTGAGCCTGCGCATCGGGTACAGCAAATTCATCGATCCGACCGACACTAGCATTACGGTGGCCGCATACCGTTATTCGACGGCCGGTTATATGAGCTTCTCCAATGCTGCCGCATTGCGCGACGCAGTGCGGCATGGCGGTGATCTGAATACGATCGATCGCGAACGTGGCCGCGTGCAACTGACGCTCAATCAGAATCTGAAAGGGTATGGCAGTGTATTCGTGACGGCCTCGACGCAGCGCTACTGGAACCGCAGCGGCAGCGATAGCTTCTTTCAGGCGGGCTATTCGAACAGCTTCAAGTTTGGCACGTACACCATCACGGCCGGCCGTACGCGCAACGCGAACGGCTCGATGTCGAACGAAGTGATGCTGAGCATGACGATTCCGCTTGGACACACACCGCATGCGCCGCTATTGACCACCAATCTGTCGAATAGCGGCGATGCGTCGAATCTGCAAGCGAATCTCAGCGGCACGCTGGGTAACGACGATCAGCTGTCGTATAACGTGTATGACACGTATGCAAAGAATGCCGGTGCGGGCAGCGGCAATGCGGGCGTGAGCGGCATGTATCGTGCACCGGTGACGCAAGTGACGGCATCGGCGAGCGCCGGTGCGCATTCTGCGCAGGTCTCGGCCGGTGTAAGCGGATCGATTGTCGCGCATCCGGGCGGCGTGACGTTCTCGCAGACGGTCGGCGATACTTTTGCGATTGTCGAGGCGAAAGGGGCCGCAGGCGCACATGTGACAAGCGCACAGGGCGTGACGATCAATCGCAGCGGCTATGCCGTCGTGCCGTATCTGACGCCATATGGAATCAACACCGTCGATCTGGATACGAAGGGCACGTCGACGGACGTCGAGTTCGAATCGACCTCTGAGCGCGCGGTGCCACGGTTTGGCTCGGTGGTGATGTTGAGATACAAAACCGTGACGGGCCGCGCGGCGTTGATTCAGGCCCCGCGAGTCGCGGGCGACGCGCTGCCGTTCGGTGCGGAAGTGGTCGATCAGAATGGCCGCAATGTGGGCGTGGTGGCGCAGGACAGCCGGATTTTCGCGCGCGGCCTGGAAGATACGGGCACGCTTACGGTGAAGTGGGGCGACGAACCGGCGCAGCAGTGCACGGTGGAATACGCGTTGCCGAAGGCGAGTGGCGAGGTGGACGCGCCATATTTGTCAGTTCAGGGGCATTGCGTTGCCGGAACGGCGCCGCCGGCGCAGCCCGGTCAGGCGCCCGTCCCACGCAACTGAACGGGCGTCGCGCCGCACGGCGCCGAGCCGCACCAGTCGGCACCCGCGCCGCGTGTTTGCCACCCTGCAGGCTGCACGCGTGTATCATCCCGCTTTCGGCCGTTTTCCGCCGGATGTGTCGCGAAACTCCTCCTTTGCGACGCAATGGTACTTCTGCCCGCAGGCAGATTCGCCAAACCGGACACATCTATCCATGTCACTCTCCGAACTCAAACGCCGCCGCACATTCGCGGTCATCTCCCACCCTGATGCGGGCAAAACCACGCTGACGGAAAAGCTGCTGCTGTTTTCGGGCGCGATCCAGATTGCAGGCACCGTGAAGGGCCGCAAGAGCAACCGCTACGCCACCTCCGACTGGATGGAGATCGAAAAGCAGCGCGGCATCTCGGTGGCGAGTTCGGTGATGCAGTTCGAGTACGGCGAAGCGGTGATCAACCTGCTCGACACACCGGGCCACGAAGACTTCTCCGAAGACACTTACCGCGTGCTGACCGCGGTCGACGCCGCGGTGATGGTGATCGATGGCGCGAACGGTGTCGAAGCGCAAACGCTGAAGCTGCTTGAAGTGTGCCGCAGCCGCAAGACGCCGATCGTCACGTTCATCAACAAGCTCGACCGCGAAGTGCGCGAGCCGCTCGATCTGCTCGACGAAATCGAACAGCATCTTGGCGTTGCGGCGGTGCCGTTCACGTGGCCGATCGGTATGGGTAAGGATTTCCAGGGCGTGTACGACATTCAGCGTGACCAGGTGCGCGTATTCCGCGCCGGGCAGGACACGCTGGGCGGCGCCGTCGAGACGCTGCAAGGCATCGGCGACGAAGCGGGCGAGCAGCGCTTCGGCTACGCGTGGAGCAAGGCCAAGGACGAGGTCGAACTGATCACCGGTGCGACCCCGGCTTTCGATCGCGACCTGTTCCTCGCGGGCCAGCAATCGCCGGTGCTGTTCGGCTCGGCGATCAACAACTTCGGCGTGAAGGAAATTCTCGATGCGCTGGTCGATCTCGCACCGCCGCCTTCCGCGCGCATGACCGTGCAGCGCCCGGTGCAGCCGGACGAGCCGAAGTTCACCGGCGTGGTGTTCAAGGTGCAGGCGAACATGGACCTCGCGCACCGCGACCGGGTTGCATTCATTCGCGTGTGCTCGGGGCGTTTCGAGCGCGGCATGGCGCTGAAGGTCACGCGTTCGAACAAGATGTTCCGCGCGAACAATGTGGTGACGTTCCTGTCGCAGCGTCGCGAGACGGTCAGCGAGGCGTACGCGGGCGATATCATCGGCATCCCGAACCACGGCACGCTCAGCCTCGGCGATACGCTGACTGAAGGCGAAGATCTGCAATTCGTCGGTCTGCCGTTCTTCGCGCCGGAAATCTTCCAGACTGTCGAAGTGGTGGACCCGATGCGTTCGAAGCAACTCGGCGAAGCGCTGCGGCAACTTGGCGAAGAAGGCGCGATTCAGGTTTTCAAACCGGTTGTGGGCGGGTTGATGGTGCTTGGTGCGGTCGGGCAACTGCAATTCGAAGTGGTGTCGCACCGGCTGTCGACCGAGTACAAGGTCGATGTGCGGATGATGTCGGCACGCTACAAGATGTCGCGCTGGGTGACCTGCGACGATGCGGGTGAGTTGCGCCGCTTTATGGATGCTTACGCGGCGCGGATTGCTTACGATGCGTCGAATGCGCCCACTTATCTGGCGTCGCATATCTCCGAGATCGAAGTCGCGCAGAAAGCGTGGCCGAAAATCGTCTTCAATGAATTGCGCGAGCGTTCCGGCGCGCCGTTTACCAAATCGATTTGATGTATTCCGCGGAATTCGACGTGTAGCGTGCCTCGGGTCGGCGCAAGCTGGCCTATTCTGTGTGATAGCGATGTGGAGTCACGCTCCACGCCGCTGGACACAGGAGGCCGCTTATGGATGCTCGCCGCGCTGCCATAGCAAGTCGATGGAAATCTACCGACGACAATCAAGTCGGATTTAACGCGTTCTTGTTCACGATCGCGAATGGGGCAGCACTCGACTATCTCGCGCGAAGGCGATTTCGAAATGGTCTGGCGGGGCAACGGTGCATAAGGTCATATGCCGTTGCATTAAGGAGGCGGGGAACAATTCCGGTTGTGGCCTTGACTTGCATCGGAATGACGTTGTTTCTCCTCTGCCCTCATGCAATGGCGGGGTGCACACCTACTAAAGACCTAGGTGCCACTTCTATCACCTTGCCATCCAGCATTAGTGTGCCTTCAAACGCCGCGATCGGGACCGCAATTTACACCACCTCTGTACAAATAGCCGGCGCGACTGCCGGCTTCAAGTTTGCAACATGCAGCGGTGACGATTCAATGTATTGGGCGATCAGAGACGGGCCCGTCGTCACGGATAGAAAGGGGGCTACGTCGGTGTCTGGCGTGGGATATATCGCTATTATTTACGGCGGCAATGCGTTCGGCAACGGCAGTATAGACTCGACCTGGAAAGCGTCAACTGGGCCCGGCGGGCTTAATGCGACTTTTGTGCAGAGTATTTATGTAACGGTCCAATTTCAGGTTACCGGTCCCGTATCCTCAGGCCCGTTATCAGTCAATCCGGCCGGCGGTTCGGGAATTCCGGATCAAATCGCGGCTTTCTACGCGAACCCGAACGGCGGGAGAGTATTCAGGGTCATCCTGGCGGCAAACTCGAGCTCCATAGTTGCTTCTGCCTGTAACGTGACAACGCCCAGCATTGCAGTCCAGTTGCCAGCAGTCACGCCGCGCACGCTCACCAAAGTAGGCACGACGGCAGGTGCGCAAACCACATCGATCGATCTGACTTGCCCGTCGTCAAGCCGCGTATTCATCACGCTGACCGACAACGCCAAGCCGACGAACACTTCAAACACCCTAACGTTAAAGCCCGATTCGACGGCACAAGGCGTCGGCTTGCAAATCCTGAACGCCAACGGCCCGGTGAGCTACGGTCCCGATTCGGCCATCGCAGGCAACAAGAATCAGTGGCTTGTCGGCACTCCGAGCGGTGGCGTACTCAAGATTCCATTGACCGTTCAATACATCCAGACCGCAGCGACGGTGCGCCCGGGCACGGTGAGCGGAGTGGCGACATTTACCATGTCTTACCAGTAAATGACGTCGTGACATCAACCTGCCCCATCAAGCTCCCGTCGCCCGTTACCCCGACTCTTCGCCTATCCTGCTGAAATACGCGCGCAGCGCCCCCGCTGCGCGCCCAACCCAGCGGAGCGCCCGTGACCGTTCGCAATCTCGACGCCCTGTTTTGCCCCAAATCGGTCGCCGTGATCGGCGCCTCGCAGCGCGCCGGCAGCATCGGTGCAATGGTGTGGCGGCGCTTGCTCGAAGGCGGTTTCACCGGCCCGATGTGGGCAGTCAACCCCAAATACGACATCCTCGATGGCCACGCCGCCGTCGGCGACGCGGGCGATCTGCCCGAAGCGCCGAGCGTCGCCGTGATCTGCACGCCACCCGCCACGTGGCCGACGGTGATTCACAAGCTCGGCGGCCGCGGCACACGGGCGGCTATCATCGTCGGCGAAGCGCGCAGCGACGAAGACCGCCTGCACCTGCGGCACGCGCTGTCAGCCGCGCGCCCGCATCTGCTGCGCATTCTCGGCCCTGGCAGCCTCGGCGCCGTCACACCGGCGTTGCACGCGCATCTCGGCGCGCCTTCGTGCACCGTGAAAGAGGGCGGGGTTGCGTGGGTGTCGCAGTCGAATGCGCTGACCAATGCGGTGCTCGGCTGGGCGCAGGCGCGCGGCCTTGGCTTCTCGCACGCGGTCGCACTCGGCGATGAGGCCGACATCGATGCCGGCGACGTGCTCGACTATCTCGCGAGCGACCCACGCACGCGCGCGATCCTGCTCGAAGTGGATAGCGTGCGCGCCGCGCGCAAGTTCATGTCGGCGGCACGCGCGGCAGCGCGCAACAAGCCGGTGCTCGCGCTGCGTTCAGGGCGTCACGATCCCGCCGACGCGCTCTATACCGCAGCGTTTCGCCGCGCCGGCATGGTGCGCGTCGATTCGCTGGACGACCTGCTCGACGAAATCGAAACGCTCGGCGTGGGCCGCGTCGCAGCGGGCTCGACGGCCACCTTGATCACCAGCGACCGCGGCGTCGCGACGCTCGCGAGCGACGCGTTCCGCGCGGCCGGCGACACGCTCGCCCCCTGTGCGCACGCGCTTGCCGAACAGATCGGCGCGGTGTTGCCGCGCGCGGTGATCGGCAATCCGCTGCTGCTCGGCGGCGATGCGCGCCCCGAGCACTTCGGCGCCGCGCTCAAGGTGCTGGCGGAGCATCACGATTCGGGCACCGCCTTCGTGGTGCATGCATCGACGCACAGCGCGCCAGTGGAAGACGTCGCGCGCGTGCTGATCGAGCATCGGAAATACGCTTACCGCGGGCTGCTCGCGTGTTTCTTCGGTGGCATCGATACCTGCTTGCGCGATGCGCTGCACGAACAGGGCATCCCGGTGCACACCACGCCGCAGCGCCTCGCGCGCGCATTTGCACGGCTTGCCGACTACCGGCTCGGCCGCGAGTTGCTGATGCAGACGCCGGAGGGCTTGCCCGCGCGCGTGCCGGAGGCGGTCGATGCCGCGCAGGCGCAAGCCTGCGCGGCGCTGAAGGCGGGCCTTACCGAGCTCGACGGCGACGCCGCGGCGCGCCTCTTCGCCCACTTCGGGCTCGTCGCGCGGTCGCCGCATCAGCCGGCGGCGGAACCGGTGATCGTCGACATCACGGTGGAACTGCACGACGACGACAACTTCGGCCCGGTGTTCCGCTTTACCGCGCCATCCGACGACGGCATCGCGCCGCCGCTGCGCGTATACGGCTTGCCGCCGCTCAATCCGATCCTATCGCGCGACCTCGTGTCGAACTCCGCATACGCGCGGCACATCGATCCGGAGCCGGTGCTCGCGGCGTTGACGGCGGTATCGCAGGCGGTCTGCGATATTCGCGAGATTGTCGGCCTGAAGCTCACGCTGAGCGTGATGAAGACGCGCGTGGCCGTGGTCGAGCCGCACATTCGCCTGTCGGCAACGCGCAGCCGGTTTGCGATCGTGCCGTATCCGCGCCGCTACGAGCACGTAGTCGACTGGCACGGCGTGCCGTTGACGGTGCGGCCGATCCGCCCCGAAGACGAACTTGCGCACCGCGAATTCGTCGAGGCAATGACGCCGGATGACCTGCGCCTGCGGTTTTTCGGCGCAGTAGGTGCGTTCGATCATTCGCAACTCGCGCGCATGACGCAGATCGACTACGACCGCGAGATGGCGCTGATTGCGTCCGTGCAGCGCGACGACGGTACGACGCATACGCTCGGTGTGGTGCGCGCGATCGCGGATCCGGACAACGAGACCGCCGAATTCGCGATCGCGGTCCGCTCGGACCAGAAGGGCAAGGGGCTCGGCCGTCTGTTGATGGAAAGGATCATCGCGTACGCAAGGGCGCGCGGCACGCATTGGCTGGTCGGTGAGGCACTACGCGAAAATGCCGGCATGATCGGCCTCGCGAAAGCCCGCGGCTTCACCGTGCACACCACTGACGACCCGGCCGTGGTCGGCTTCAGACTGGCGCTCGACGAGCCCGAAGAGTGATATGCAGCGAGTAAACTTGCAGAATGCCTTCACTAAACCTGCTGCGAGCATACGGGCGTAGAGGCGCACGATCGCCATCCGGCTAGCAACAATAAAAAAGCCCGCCGCGTTGTAACCAATGCACGCTGCGCATCGAACTACGAGGCAAGTCCCGGAATTTTCGGGCAGGCCGCGAGTCGGAATTACGCAGAAACCGTCGCTGCGCAAGCAGTCACCCTTGATGACCCGAAGTACCGAAACCGCCGACCTCAACCCGGTGGAAGAGCGGCTACGCACGCTCTTCCTGGGTGCGCTCGACGGCGATTCCGCCGCGTACCGCATGTTCCTGCAAGAACTGGCCACCCACGTGCGCGCATTCTTGCGCAGGCGTTTGCCCAACCTGCTGGACGACAGCGAAGACATCGTGCAGGAAGTGCTGCTCGCGATTCACCGCGGACGCCATACCTATCGGCGCGACGAACCGCTGACCGCATGGGTGCACGCGATCGCGCGCTACAAGATGGTGGATTTTCTGCGCGCGCACGCACGGCGTGAAGCGCTCAACGATCCGCTCGACGACGTGCATGACCTGCTGGCCGAACCCTCGATCGAGCCTGCGGAAGCGCGGCGCGATCTCGGCAAACTGCTCGACCAGTTGCCCGACCGCCAGAAGCTGCCGATTCTGCACGTGAAGATCGAGGGCTTGTCGGTGGAGGAGGCTGCGCGCCTGACCGGCCTTTCCGAGCCTGCGGTCAAGATCGGCGTGCATCGTGGGCTCAAGGCGTTGGCATTGAAGATACGTGGTGGGAGAACATGAGAACCGATAACCTGATTGCAACCCTCGCGGCCGACGTTGCGCCGGTGAACCCGCGCAGCGTCGAGCGGCGCTTTGTCTACGCGTTGTTGTGCGCGGTGTGTGGTGCGCTGGTGCTGTTGCTGCCCATCTATGGCGTGCGTGCCGATCTGCCTGCGCTGATCGTGCGGCCGGCTTTCTGGGTCAAGGTCGCGTTTCCGTTGGCCTTGGCTTGCGCGGCGATTGTCGCGACGGCGCGCCTGTCGCGGCCCGGTGCCGCGCTAGGCCGCGTGTGGAGCGGGTTCGCCGCACCGGTTGCGCTGGCATCGATCGCCGCGCTCGCGGTGCTGTGGTTTGCGCCGCAGGAAGCGCGCCTGGCGCTGCTGATGGGGCATACGTGGCGCACCTGCTCGTTGAACATCGCGTTGTTGTCGGCGCCGGGCCTCGTCGCGATTCTCGCGGCGGTGCGCAGCCTTGCGCCGACGCGCCTGCCGCTGGCGGGCGCAACGGCGGGCTTGCTGGCCGGGGCGGTGGGCGCGCTCGCGTATTGCCTGCGCTGTCCGGAAACCAGTGTGCCGTTCTGGGCGACGTGGTATCTGCTCGGGATGGCGATTCCGGCTGTGGTGGGCGCGTTGCTTGGCAGGCTGGTGCTGCGCTGGTAAGCATGCCGCGATGTGTCGCGCCTGCTCGCGGTGGCAGGCGCTTTGCAGCACACCCGCATAACGGAAGCGGTACATCGAACCCCATCGCGTACCGCCTTCGCTGATCGAATATATCGATCATCCAGCCTACTTCACGCTCACGCTCTGTTCTTCCCGCAGCAGTAGCGTGCGCAACTTGCCGCGCGCTCGCGAAAGACGCGACATCACCGTGCCCATCGGCACATTCAACGCTTGCGCCACCTCGGCATAGCTCATCTCTTCAAGCCCGACCAGCAGCACCACTTCACGCTGCTCCGCAGGCAACTGCTGCAACGCGCTGTCGAGGTCGCGCATCTCGAGTTGGCGCGCATGATTGCCGTCTACGCAGAGCCCATTTTCGATCACGCATGCTTCGTCTACCGCAACGTGCTGACTGATTCTTGCCGGACGCATCACGTCGTTGACGAACACGTTGTGCATGATCGTCATCAACCACGCGGCGAGATCGGAGTTGGGGCGAAAGCGCGACGCGTAGCGCAGGCCGCGCTCGAGCGTGTCCTGCACCAGATCGTCCGCCAGTTCGCGGTTGCCGAGCAACGCACGCGCATAGCGGCGCAGGCGCGGCACGTGGTGCAGCATATCGTCGCCGACGCTCATTGTTTGATTCGCCGGTTCAAGCCGGGCTCCCGTGCTGGCGCCGTCCCTCGTTCGATGCGTCTGCAACGACGCATCGAATGCGGGGACGGCATCGTCTCTGTCGAAATCTGCGCTTCGCATGCAAGCGTCACGCGGGTTCATGCGGCGTCACGTGTGTGGCGTGTGCGCTCATGTGCACTCGTTTGCGTTTACGCAGCGGCGCGCGGCGCACGCAGCCGTTTGGCGATCCACCCATCCAGCGCAAACGGTCCGGCTCCGCCGAGCACCAGCGCAGCGAGGCAGGCCAGATACAGCAGATCCGTTTCATAGCCCGGCGGTCCGAATTGCGGGCCCGCCGCAGTGACCGCCATCAGCTTGATCGACGTGAAGCCGAACTGCAGATGCACGGTGAACGTGGCAACCGCCAGCACCACCGCCATCGGAATGCTGATGAGCGGCACGAAGGCGCCGACCAGCATCGCGAAGCCACCCGCCAGCTCGATGACGATCGTGGCCCATGCCATCAGATGCGGTGCCGGCACGTTGAGCGCATGCAGGATGTTCGCGAAAGCCTCGGGATGCTTGATGATCTTCGCGTACCCATGTGCCATGTACCCATATCCGACGATCAGGCGCAGCGGCAGCGCAGCCCAATGAGCTAGCCTTGTGCGATCCGTCAACAGGGATGCGACTGTTTCTGCCAGACGGCAAGCGTTCTTCATTGCGCGATAACCTCATAACGTGGTGTTCAAACGAACTGGAAGCGGCGCACAGATGCGGCCGTCACGGTAGTTCGTTCGCGCAATGCAACGGGTTACAAGGTCAGGCGAATTTGCTGCTGCTGCGGCTTGCGCCGCAACGCGATCAACGAGCTTCAGGAACCGAAGAAGATGTTGCAGAAGCTGACCGGGCCGGTGCATGAGCTCGCGTTCGCGTCGCGTGCATCGCTACCGGATGGGCCCGGCATCGATGCGCAGCCTGCCAGCAAGGCCACGGTCGCGGCGGCGAGCAGCACGCCTCTACTGCGGCGTGCGGTGTGGAGCAGCGTGCGCAGTGCGCGGCGTCGATGCATGCCGCGCACCGGCTGCCCATCGGTCGAGGGGGGATTGATTTGCATGCCGGAGACCTCACTGAGTGGCCATGGTGCCCGCATCCGCAGTCGCGCGGTTCTGCTGCTTGCCTTCCTTCGCAAGCGCTTGCTGCTTCAGATAGGCGACCGTGTCCTTGTAGGCGGGGCTCACTTCAGGATAGGACGCATCGGTCACGAAATCGAGGCCGTTCTGCTTGGCCTGCACGAGTTCCTGATAGACCTCGGCGCGCGTCTTGCCTTGTGCGAATACATTGGCTGAACTGAATGCTGCCAATGCCAGTGCGAACATCGCGAACTTCTTCATGGTCGTCTCCTTGACGTGTTGTGCGGTATGCAAACGGGTAAACATGGCCTGTCGCGCAGATATTCCTGACGCGTCGAAAAAGTCACGATGAAATGACGCACACGTGCAGCGGAAAAAAGTTTTTGATGAATTGCACTGCGCAGAGGGAATAACGGCGCTACTCGCGCGGTTTACGCATGCCAGACGGGGGAACCGCGAAGCGAAGTAGCTTCGCACGCGTGCGCACTGCAGGACCGCAGACGAAGTGCGTATGCAATACAAGCGGCAATATAGGCGGCGATGTAAGCGCGTTATATGCGGCGCTATCAGCGAGGAAGAGCAGCAGCGAGGAGGAGAACCGCCGGCATGATGGCCGGCGGTTCGTTCACGCGAACACTGAAGGTTCGCGCGGCAGCAAGAAAGTCAACAAATCCAGCAGCAGCGTCAGGCCGTAAGCTTCGCCGCGGCTTCTTCGATCTGTGCGCGCGAAACGGCCAGCTCTTCGAGCCACGCGTCCGCGTACACCACACCCGTTTCGCGCTCGAGCCGTGCGATCGCCGCGGCGCAGCGCGCCGCATCCTTGGGCGTCGCGATGAAGGCCTTCACCGATTGCCCATCCTTGAATGCGTCGAACAGCGGCACGCGGATTTCATCGGGCAAATTGCGCGTGGTCCATTGATACGGCTTGCCGTTGAAAGTCAGCGTGGGCGGCAGCACACGTTCTTTCTTCGCCGCGGGAATCAGCCCGAAGGTACGCGCCGCGTCGCCGATCTGCTCGGCCGAGAACAACTCGTCCGGCGTGATGTCGAACTGGCGGATATACGTTTCGATAGCCTGAGTGGCGGCGGCGCGGTCGTCGCGCTTTTGCTGCGCGCGCGCGACGATCTCGCGCAGTTCGTCGGCTTCGTCGCTGCTGATCGTGAAGCTTGCCTGCTTCTGCTGGAGCTCGGAAAAGCGCTGGAATTCGTGGTCGGACAGAAGTTTGGCCATTGCGTGTCGGTGCTTAACGGATAGAGCACACGCGCGAGCGCGCATGCGGCGGTTTCTGGAAGGGCCGCCATTCTAACGCATACGCGCGTGCGGTTGAATGCGGCGCCGTTACGCGCCTTGTCCGTCGCTGGCCTGGTTCGGCAGGTTCGCGTCGTGTGCTTCGTGCGCGCCCGGCTCGCGAAACATCGATAGCGCCTGTACCGTTTCGCGCAACATCGCGAGCGTCTGGTCGAGGGTCGGCGCGACGTATTCGTCGATGCGCTTCAGAAACGGGCAGGTCAGCGCCGCAATCGCCTGGCCCGACGACGCGAGCAGCGGCACGGTCAGGTCGGTCACGCCGAAGATCTGCTGGCTGTCTTTCTGCGAAAAGCCTTGTGTGCGAATCTCGCCGCAGGCCTGTTCGAGCGCATCGTGATCGATCGTCACTTCGCCTTTTACGGCAGTGTGTTCGGCCAGCATCTGCGCGCGCTGTTCGAGCGTCTGGAACGCCAGCAGCGTGCGCCCCGAGCCGGTATCGATCAAACCGACGCGCGCCCCGAGCCGCACCGAAATGCCCCACGTGCCCGGGCCATCCACCTGCGCGATCACCAGCAGATTGCCGCGGTCGTACACCGACAAATGGCACGACTGCTCGGCCTGCGCCACAAAGCGCTGCATCAGCGGCACCGCTTCGGAGATCAGCCGCTCCATCGGCGGGTGGCGGTGCGCGAGCGCGTACAGCTTCAGGCTCAGCGAATAGCGGTCGCCGCCCGCCGAGCGCATCACGTATTGCCGCGCCACCAGCCGCTCGAGCATCCGGTACATCTCGCTGGCATTGCGGCCGAGCAGTTTGGTGATCTCGGCGCGCGTCAAACCGCCTTTCTGCTCGGCGAGCAATTCGAGTATGTCGAGGCCCTTGTCCAGCGCGGGTGCGCGGTAGCGGTCGCTGTCGTCCTTGTCTTCGAGGTCCATTGTGACCGGCTGATGTCTGTTTGCGGGTTGCATCGATTATCTGAATATTCGGTGCGCGAGCCGCCAGGGAAAACACGGACGGCTGCTGCACTGCACATGTCTTGACTTAAAAAAGTTCGTATATGAATAATACGTTCACTGGTGAATCGATGAAATAACGATACACCGGTCAACGAGAAAGCGCAGAACAGAAGTCCCCTCATCCTTCGAGTTCCGTACAGGCGGCCGGCGTGGGGGGCTGGCAGTTCACCAAACGCAAGGTCATCAGGAGACAAGGATGAAATTCGTCAACGGGTCGCGTCCGGCGCGCCGTCTGGTTCGCTCGGCCGTCGCGGCCGCTATCGCCGCCGCGGGCGTCGTGGGTGTTGCAGGCATCGCCGGCGTTGCCATTAGCGGCGTCGCACAGGCCGCCGAGGCCGGCAAGGTCGGGCTTGGCCTGCCGCTGCTCACGTCGCCGTTCTGGCAGTCGTACAACAACTATCTGCCGAAATACGCGAAGGAAATGGGCATCGACATCCTCGCGCCCGTCAATTCGAACAACGACCCCGCGCAGCAGATCACCGACATGAACAACATGGTGAATCTCGGCGCAAAGGGCATTGTGGTCGGCCCGATCGATTCGGCGGCGATCAGCCGCGCGCTCGACTCCGCCGCGCAGAAGAACGTGCAGGTGGTCGCCGTGGACGTCGCGCCGACGCAAGGCAAGGTAGCAATGGTCGTGCGCGCCGACAACCATGCGTATGGCGAGAAGGCGTGCAAGTACATCGGCGAGCACGTGAAGGCGGGCAAGGTGGTGCAGATCGAAGGCGATCTCGCATCGGTGAACGGTCGCGACCGCTCCGAAGCGTTCCGCGCATGCCTGAAGAACTTTCCGGCCCTGTCATTGCTCGAGATTCCCGCAGGGTGGAAAGGCGACGTCGCCGCAAGCTCGCTGGACAGCCTGCTGACCGCGAATCCGGATGTGAAGGCGATCTACATGCAGGCGGGCGGTGTGTACCTCGCGCCGACGCTGCAGACACTGCGCCGCAAGCAGCTGCTGGTGCCGGCGGGGGATCCGAAGCACATCGTGATCGTCAGCAACGACGGCATTCCGCAGGAGTTCGACGCGATCCGCAAGGGCGAGATCGACGCGACGATTTCACAGCCCGCCGATCTGTACGCGAAATACGGGCTGTTTTACATGAAGGCCGCGCTCGCCGGGCAAACCTTCAAGCCGGGCCCGACCGATCACGGCAGCACCATCGTGCAACTGCAGCCGGGCGTGCTTGAAGACCAGCTGCCGGCGCCGCTCGTGACGAAGTCGAACGTCGACGACAAGAACCTGTGGGGCAATACGCTGAAATGAGCGATACGACGCACGCAACGCACGCAACGAGCTCGGCGATCGCAGGCACCGCGCCGGTCGTCGAGGCGCTCGGCGTAGGCAAGCGTTTCGGTTCGACGTTCGCATTGCGCGACGTGTCGATGCGCGTGCTGCCCGGCGAGTCGCATGCGCTGGTCGGGCGCAACGGGGCTGGCAAGTCGACGCTGGTGTCGTTGCTGACGGGCCTGCGCAAACCCGACACCGGCGAGGTGCGGTTTGCCGGCGCAGCCGCGCCGGCGATTGCCGAGCGCGACGCATGGCGCGAACGCGTGGCGTGCGTCTATCAGCATTCGACGATCATTCGCGATCTGACGGTGGCCGAAAATCTGTTTATCAACCGGCAGCCGGCCAGCCGCGGCGTAATCGACTGGCGCGCGATGCGTCGCGACGCGCGTACGCTGCTCGACCACTGGAAAATCGATGTGCGCGAAGACGCGCGCGCCGGCGATCTGTCGGTCGAAGCGCGGCAACTGGTGGAGATTGCGCGCGCGTTGTCGTATGGCGCGCGCTTCATCATTCTCGATGAGCCGACCGCGCAACTCGATGGCGATGAAATCAAGCGGCTCTTCAAACGCATTACGGAACTACAGCGCGAAGGCGTGACGTTCCTGTTTATCTCGCATCACCTGCAGGAGGTGTACGAGATCTGCCAGGCGGTGACGGTGTTGCGCGATGCGCGGCATATCGTCAGCGCGCCGGTGTCTGCATTGCCGCGCGAGCAACTGATCGAAGCGATGACCGGCGAGCGCGGCGGTCTTGCGGTGCCCGACGCCGCGGCGCGCGCGCCGCTGCCCGCCGACGCACAGGTCGCGCTAGGCGTGTCCGGTCTGTCCGGTGCCGATTACGACGACGTGTCGTTGCAGGTCAAATGCGGCGAAGTGATCGGCCTGACCGGCGCGACCAGCAGCGGACGCACCAGCGTCGCCGAGGCGATTGCCGGCTTGCGCACCTTCCGGCGCGGCGAGATTCGCGTCGCCAACGGCGCCACGCTGCCCAGCGGCGATGTGCCGGCCGCACTGGCGCTCGGCATCGGCTGCGTGCCGAAAGATCGCCATCGCGAAGGCCTCGTGCTGTCGCAGTCGATTGCGGAAAACGCGTCGATGACGATCGCGAAGCTGCTTGGCCGTTTCGGCATCGCCACGCCGGCGAAGAAGAACGCATTCGGCCGCAAGATGATCGATGCGCTCGGCATCGTCGCGCCCGGGCCGGAACTGCCGGTGTCGGGGCTTTCCGGCGGCAACCAGCAGAAGGTGGTGATGGCGCGCGCGCTGGCCACCGATCCAAACGTCCTCGTGCTGATCGACCCCACTGCCGGCGTCGACGTCAAATCGAAAGAGGCCTTGTTGTCGGTGGTCGATCGTGTGCGTGAAGAGGGCAAGGCGGTGCTCGTCGTATCCGGCGAACTCGACGATCTACGCACCTGCGATCGCGTGCTCGTGATGTTCCGTGGCCGTATCGCGGCCGAATTCAACGCGGGTTGGCAGGACCACGACCTGATTGCATCTGTCGAAGGAGTCAGTCTCCATGAAGCATAGTGTGCCAGGCGCAGCCTTCGCGTCCGCGCAGGGCCAAAGCGGCACGGCGGCGCACGCCGGCCGGCCGCGCATCGAATTCGCCCGACTGCGCGACCTCGCGTTGCTGCCCGCGCTCGCGCTGTTGCTGCTGATCGGTGCATTCGTCAGCCCGAGCTTTCTGACGAAAGCGAATTTGATCAGCGTGCTCGGCGCGTCGGCGGCGCTTGCATTGGTCGTGCTCGCCGAATCGCTGATCGTGCTGACCGGCAAGTTCGATTTGTCGCTCGAGTCGACGGTTGGCATTGCGCCGGCGGTCGGCGCAATGCTGGTGATGCCGGCGGCGTCGGCCGGCTTTGGCCTTGAATGGCCAGCTGCGTTTGGCTTGCTCGCGATCGTTCTGGTCGGCGCGTTGATCGGTTTTATCAACGGCTTCCTGGTGGTGCGGCTGCGCCTGAATGCCTTCATCGTCACGCTGGCCATGCTGATCGTGCTGCGCGGCATGCTGGTCGGCGCGACCAAGGGCGGCACGCTGTTCGACATGCCGCCTTCGTTCTTCGCGCTCGCTACCACCATCGTGTTGGGCTTGCCGTTATCGGTGTGGCTCGCGGCCGCGGCGTTCGCTGTCGCTGCATTCATGCTGCGTTATCACCGCCTCGGCCGCGCGCTCTATGCGATCGGCGGCAACCCCGAAGCGGCGCGCGCAGCAGGGATTCGCGTCGAGCGTGTCACGTGGGGCGTATTCGTGCTCGGCAGCATTCTCGCTTCGATCGGCGGGCTGGTCGTGACCGGCTACGTCGGCGCGATCAACGCGAACCAGGGCAACGGCATGATCTTTACCGTGTTCGCCGCGGCCGTGATCGGCGGGATTTCGCTCGACGGCGGCAAGGGCACGATGCTCGGCGCGCTGTCCGGCGTGCTGCTGCTCGGTGTCGTGCAGAACCTGCTGACGCTCGCGCAGGTGCCGTCGTTCTGGATTCAGGCGATCTACGGCGCGATTATTCTCGGCTCGTTGATGGTGGCGCGCATCGCGAGCGGCGAAGGGCAGAACTGATTGAAAGGGCTGTACCCGATGGGCGACAACCCGCGGGTATAGCCCACGCGCAGCAACCCGCGAGTAACCATTTTTGCAAACACGCCGACCAACACCATGACAGACCCCCGTTTGATCCTGCTGAGCCCGCAGGACAATTGCCTTGTCGCTGCCGCGCGGCTCACAGCCGGCACCGAACTCGACATCGAAGGCGAGCGCGTGACGCTCGCGAAGACCATCGATCTCGG
Organism: Paraburkholderia jirisanensis; assembly: GCF_054782355.1. Classification (NCBI taxonomy): domain Bacteria; kingdom Pseudomonadati; phylum Pseudomonadota; class Betaproteobacteria; order Burkholderiales; family Burkholderiaceae; genus Paraburkholderia; species Paraburkholderia jirisanensis. Next base: position 85,741 of record NZ_BAAGSQ010000005.1, read on the forward strand.
CCATAAGGTCGCGCGCCGCGCGCTCGTCAAAGACGAAAAAGTGCTGCGCTACGGTGCGGTAATCGGCCACGTGACCGCGGACGTCGTACGCGGCGAGCACCTGCACACGCACAACCTCGAAAGCGACTACCTGCCGACCTACACGCACGACGCAGGCCACGCGTTCGTCCAACACTGATCCGACGCGGCTGCGCGCCGCGCACCCCACACCATGACCGACATTTCCGTAGCAACGGCAAGCGCAACTGCAGCAGCCTCCGCAGCAACCGCGGCCGCCACCGCGCAGCCCGTTCTGCAAGCCTATCTGCGCAGCGACGGCCGCAAGGGCATCCGCAATGTGATCGCGGTCGCGTACCTGGTCGAATGCGCGCATCACGTGGCGCGCGAGATCGTCACGCAGTTTCGGGCGCCGCTCGATGCGTTCGACGATCCGTCATTCGCGCAGGAACCGCCGGTGCATCTGATCGGCTTTCCCGGCTGCTACCCGAACACCTACGCGGAAAAGATGATGCAGCAGTTGTGCACGCATCCGAATGTCGGCGCGGTGCTGTTCGTGTCGCTCGGCTGCGAGAGCATGAACAAGCACTATCTGGTCGACGTGGTGCGCGCCAGCGGCCGGCCGGTCGAAGTACTGACGATCCAGGAAAGAGGCGGCACGCGCAGCACGATCCAGCATGGCGTCGACTGGGTGCAGCAGGTGCGTGGCGAGCTCGCCCGGCAACCGAAAGTGCCGATGGCGTTGAGCGAACTGGTGATCGGCACCGTCTGCGGCGGCTCCGACGGCACCAGCGGCATCACCGCGAATCCGGCAGTCGGGCGCGCGTTCGACCGGATGATCGACGCGGGCGCGACCTGCATCTTCGAAGAAACCGGCGAACTGGTCGGCTGCGAGTTTCATATGAAAAGCCGTGCCGCACGGCCGGAACTCGGCGACGAGATCGTCGCGTGCGTCGCCAAGGCGGCGCGCTACTACTCGATTCTCGGGCACGGCAGCTTCGCGGTCGGCAATGCGGATGGCGGCCTGACCACGCAGGAAGAAAAGTCGCTCGGCGCGTACGCGAAAAGCGGCGCATCGCCGATCGTCGGCATCGTCAAACCGGGCGACGTGCCGCCCACCGGCGGCCTCTATCTGCTCGACGTGGTGCCCGACGGCGAGCCGCGCTTCGGCTTTCCGAACATCAGCGACAACGCGGAAATCGCCGAACTGATCGCGTGTGGTTCGCATCTGATCCTGTTCACGACCGGGCGCGGCTCGGTGGTCGGTTCGGCGATTTCGCCGGTGATCAAGGTGTGCGCGAATCCGGCGACTTACCGCAACCTGTCAGGCGATATGGACGTCGATGCCGGGCGCATTCTCGAAGGCCGCGCGACGCTGGAAGAGGTCGGCCTCGAAGTGTTCGATACGACGGTGGCCGTCGCACAGGGCAAGCCGTCGAAATCCGAAACGCTCGGCCACCAGGAGTTTATCCTTACGTACAAGACCTTCGAGCCGGTCGGGCCGGCTTGCCTGCCGTCGCGCGCGGCGCTGCCGCAGCGGGTGGTCGAGATCGCGCCGCACTAGCAGTGGCCGCGGCCCACGCGGCCCAAGCGGTTGGTAAGCGGCACATGACCCGCGACGCACAAGACACAGGAGACGTGACGAATGGCATCCGCAAACGATTCGAAAGTCGCGCGGCGCCGCGCGATCGGCCGCCGCGCGCTGCAGGTGAGCGGCCTCGGCCTCGGCACCGCGCCGCTCGGCGGGCTGTACCGCGACCTGACCGACGAAGAAGCGCAAGACACCGTCGATGCCGCATGGGACTGCGGCGTACGCTTTTTCGACACCGCGCCGCACTACGGCCATACGAAGGCGGAACACCGGCTCGGCGACGCACTGCGCCGCTACCCGCGCGAAGATTACGTGCTGTCGACCAAGGCCGGCCGCCGCTACGTGCCGCGCAAGAACGCGTATGACGGCAGCGAGGGCTGGCAAAATCCGTTGCCGTTCGAGGCGATCTACGACTACACGCACGACGGCATCCTGCGTTCGTTCGAGGATAGCCAGCAGCGTCTGGGTATCGTCGATATCGATATCCTGTTGATTCACGACATCGGCCGCGTCACGCACGGCGACAAGAATCCGCTCTACTGGAAGCAGCTGACCGATGGCGGCGGCTTTCGCGCGCTCGACGAACTGCGTTCGGCGGGCGTCGTGAAGGCGGTCGGGCTCGGCGTCAACGAAGGCGCGGCGATCATCGAAATGATGGTCGAGTTCGAGATCGACTGCGCGTTGCTTGCGGGCCGCTATACGCTGCTTGAACAGGACACGCTGAACGATCTGCTGCCCAACTGCGAGAAGCACAACGTCAGCATTCTGCTGGGCGGCGCATTCAATTCGGGGATACTCGCGCGCGGCGTAGCGGGCGACCTGAAGTTCAACTATGGCGCCGCGCCGCCGGAGGTGATCGCGCGCGTCGAGCGTCTCGAAGACGTGTGCCGCGCGCATGGCGTGCCGCTCGCGGCTGCGGCGCTGCAGTTTCCGTATGCGCATCCAGCGGTCGCGACGGTGTTGACCGGCGCGCGCAGCGCGGACGAAGTACGCGAGAACGTCGAATCGTTCGAGCGGCCGATTCCGGCCGCGCTGTGGCAGGCGTTGCAGGACGAAGGCTTGATCGTCCGCCACGCGCCGCTGCCGAAGGATTGATATGACGGCGCCGCAAATCGATGCACACCAGCATTACTGGGATCCGGCCCGTGGCGACTATGGCTGGCTCACACCCGAGCTCGAGCCGCTCTACCGCGTGTTCGGTCCGGCCGACCTCGCGCCGCTGCGCGCGCATGCGGGCATTGCGCGAACCGTGCTGGTGCAGGCCGCGGCCAGCGTGGCTGAAACCCGCTACCTGCTAGAGATTGCGCGCGGTGAGGCGTCGGTCGCGGGCGTGGTCGGCTGGGTGCCGCTGCTCGACGCGGATGCGCCCGCGCTGATCGCCGAACTCGCGCGCGAGCCGAAATTCAAGGGCGTGCGGCCGATGCTGCAGGACCTGCCCGACGACGAGTGGATTGCCAACCCCGCGTTGAAGCCCGCTATCGACGCGTTGATCGCACACGACCTCGCCTTCGATGCGTTGATCTTCACGCGTCACGTTGCGGCGCTCGAAACGTTCGCGCAACGCTTTCCAGCACTGCGCATCGTGGTCGATCACGGTGCGAAGCCGCCGATCCGCGACGGCGCCGCCGGCTGGCACGCATGGGCCGAAGGCATCACGCGGCTCGCGCGGCTGCCGCATCTGCATTGCAAGGTGTCGGGTCTCGCGACCGAAGCGGCCGCGGCCTGGACCGAGACCACGTTGCGTCCGTATGTCGATCACCTGGTCGCGGCGTTCGGACCGGCGCGGCTGATGTGGGGCAGCGACTGGCCGGTGCTGAACCTGAATGGCGACTATCTGCTGTGGCATGCGGTGGCGACGTCGCTGCTGGACGCGCTGCCCGATGCGCAGCGCGAGGCGGTGTTCGGCGCGAACGCCGCGGCGTTTTACCACATTCAAACTTAACTGGAGCCGTTAGATGACACAACGACTGGCCGGCAAAACGGCCTTGATCACCGCCGCCGGACAAGGCATCGGTCTCGCCACCGCCGAGCTCTTCGCGAGCGAGGGCGCGCGCGTGATCGCCACCGACATCAAGCTCGATGCGCTCGCTGGCAAGCCGGTCGAAGCGCGCAAGCTCGACGTGCGCGACGCCGCGGCGATCAATGCGCTGGCCGCCGAACTCGGCCCGCTCGACGTGCTGTTCAATTGCGCGGGCTATGTGCACGCCGGCTCGATTCTCGAAGCCAGCGAAGAAGACTGGGACTTCGCCTTCGACCTGAACGCCAAGGCGATGTACCGCACCATCCGCGCCTTCCTGCCCGGCATGCTGGAGAAGGGCGGCGGCTCGATCATCAATATGTCGTCGGCGGCGTCGAGTGTGAAGGGCGTGCCGAACCGCTTTGTATATGGTGCATCGAAAGCGGCCGTGATCGGCCTGACCAAGGCGGTCGCCGCCGATTTCGTCACGCGTGGTGTACGCTGTAACGCGATTTGCCCGGGCACGGTGGCTTCGCCGTCGCTCGAACAGCGAATCGCCGCGCAGGCCAGCGCCCAGGGCGCGAGCGTCGACGCGGTGCAGGCCGCCTTCGTCGCGCGCCAGCCGATGGGCCGCATCGGCAAGCCGCAGGAGATCGCCGCACTCGCGCTCTATCTGGCGTCCGACGAATCCGCGTTTACCACCGGCCATGCGCATGTGATCGACGGCGGCTGGTCGAACTAGTCTGCGCCGCTGAAACTGCTTTGAACCTCGCTTTGAACTTCTATCGAACTTACAGGAAAGCGCCACGATGAAACTGCTTCGTTACGGACCGAAAGGTCAGGAAAAGCCGGGCCTGCTCGATGCGCAAGGCAAAATTCGCGATCTGTCGAAGGTGATCGACGACGTCGACGGCAGCACGCTGTCCGATGCGAGCCTCGCGGAGCTGCGCGCGCTCGATCCGGCTTCGCTGCCGCTGGTCGAAGGCAATCCGCGTATCGGGCCGTGCGTCGGCAAGATCGGCAAGTTCGTCTGCATCGGCCTGAACTATGCGGATCACGCGGCTGAGTCGAACCTGCCGGTGCCGCCGGAGCCGGTCGTGTTCAACAAGTGGACCAGCGCGATCTGCGGCCCGAACGACGACGTCGAGATTCCGCGCGGTTCGAAGAAGACCGATTGGGAAGTCGAGCTGGGCATCGTGATCGGCAAGGCGGCCAAATACGTCGACGAGGCCGACGCGCTCGACTACGTGGCCGGCTACTGCGTGATCAACGATGTGTCGGAGCGCGAATGGCAGATCGAGCGCGCGGGCCAGTGGGACAAGGGCAAGGGCTTCGACACGTTCGGCCCGATCGGCCCGTGGGTCGTCACGCGCGACGAAGTCCCCGATCCGCAGAACCTGAAGCTGTGGCTCGAGGTGGATGGCCACCGCTATCAGAACGGCAGCACCAAGACGATGATCTTCGGTGTGAAGAAGCTGGTGTCGTATCTGTCGCAGTGCATGAGCCTGCAGCCGGGCGACGTGATCTCGACCGGCACGCCGCCGGGCGTCGGCATGGGGGTGAAGCCGCAGGCGGTGTACCTGAAGGCTGGTCAGACCATGCGTCTGGGCATCGAAGGGCTCGGCGAGCAGCAGCAGAAGACTTATGCGGCGGAATAGGGCGGCCCGATACGGCAGCTCAATGAGGCAGCTCAATGAGGCAGCTCAATGAGGCAGCTCAATGAGCCAGCCCGATAACGCGGCGCAATAGCGCATCGCGGGCGGCAGGCGGCGGCAGCGCTGCCGCCTATTTCCCTTCCTGCGGCAGGCTCTCGAAACCATCGCCGATCTTGTTGATGGTGCCTTGCGCGACTGCGACGAGGCGCTCGCGATCCCCATCCGTGACATACACGCTGCACTGGCAGGTCGCCTGATGGCGGCCCGCATACACCACCTGCGCGCGCGCCATCAGAATGCCGCTCACCGCCGGCCGCAGGTAATTGATCTTGTACTCGCCGGTAATCACCCTGGGCCCCAGCGCCAGCGCGCCGGCGAAGGTCAGCGCGTTGTCCGCCAGATAGCTGATCACGCCGCCATGGACGAAGCCGTGCTGCTGACGCAGCTCGTCGCGGATCGGCAGGCACAGCGTCAGCTCGTCGGCGCCGACGTACATCAGTTCGGTGCCGAGCAGGGTGCTGAACGGCTGCGCATGCAATGCGCCGCGCGCCCGGTCCAGTAGGTCGGTCATCTCGATTCCTTCGGGCTGAGCCCGCTGTGACGCTTCACCCACTCTAGGAAGCGCCGCGCGCTGCCGTCAAGGTAATACGGAAAAAATCGCGATGTAATTGTTGTGAAAAGTAACGTAAATGGGAGGGTGGCCGGGTTAACCGCAGGCAGCAGCACGATATGAAAGATTTCGGCGCCGTGTTTGAGATTTCCTGTTCGTGTTGGCGGCGCGTCGATAGCTCGGTTATCTTTGCAAAAGACTAAAGCTCTCACGAGGTCACCGATGAAACCCTCGATCGACGCGTTCCACGACCCGGTGACGGGGACGCTCAGCTATGTCGTTCATGCCGGCCACGGCTCGCCGTGTGCGATCGTCGATCCGGTGCTCGACTACGATGCGCGCTCCGGGCGCACGTCGACGCAGTGCGCCGACCGGATCGTCGATTTCGTGCGCGAGCAGCAACTGCAGGTGGCGTGGCTGCTCGAAACGCATGCGCATGCCGACCATCTGTCGGCGGCGCCTTATCTGCGCAAACAGCTGGGCGGCACCACCGCGATCGGCGAACACATCCGCGCGGTGCAGAAGATCTTCGGACCGGTATTCAACTTCGAGCCGGCATTTCAAGCCGATGGCTCGCAATTCGATCATCTGTTCGTTGCCGGAGAAACGTTCCGGGTCGGCGAACTCGAGGCAACGGTGCTGCACGTGCCAGGCCATACGCCGGCCGACGTCGCTTATGTGTTCGACGGCGCGGTGTTTATCGGCGATACGTTGTTCATGCCGGACGTCGGCACCGCGCGCTGCGATTTTCCGGGCGGCGATGCACGCACGCTGTATACGTCGATTCGCCGCTTGCTCATGCTGCCCGGCGATACGCAGCTTTATATGTGTCACGACTATCCGCCCGGCGGGCGAGCCGTGTGCTCGCACGCGACGGTGGCCGACCAGCGGGCACGCAATATCCATGTGAACGAGGCCGTCGAAGAGCACGTGTTCGTCGCGATGCGCACCGCGCGCGACGCGACGCTCGGCATGCCGACACTGCTGATTCCATCGATCCAGCTGAACATCCGCGCGGGCGTCGAGCCGCCGCCGGAAGGCAACGGTCTGCGTTATCTGAAGACGCCGCTCAATGTGCTTTGACGGCGCTGTGGTCGGCCGCGTGACACGCGTTCATAGCGCCGCGTAGGCGGTCGCGAGGTGGTACGGCGTGGTAGACGGCATGTCGTCGCGCGCCACCTCGCCTGATGGCGTCTTGCATTCGAACCAGCCTTGCGGGCGCAGGAAGCGCTCGCTAAAGCGTGCGATCTGCTGCGGCAGCAGCGCGCGCACCTGCGCGTCGCCATGCACCGCAAGCGCGCGCAGATACTCGGATTGCGCCCAGATGCGCTGCGTCGCATCCTGGAGGCTGCCGTTCATGTCGAGCGCCGCGGCCACGCCGCCCGTCAGCGGGTCCACGCCTTGCTCCTGTGCGAACAGGAAAGCGCGCGCGAGCGCTTCGCGCAGCCCCGTTGCATCGAACAGCGCGCCTGCCTGTTGCACCAGCCAGAACCATTCGAACTGGTGGCCGGGCTCGAGTCGATTGTCGTCGCCATTGCGCTGCAACTGCGGCAGAAGCGGCAATTCGGCGACGCAGCCGGTGGGTTGATGCACGAACACGCGAGCGATCGCGTTGCCAAGCCGTTCGAGCGCGGTATCGAACGCGGCATCGTGCGTCGCGTTGCGCGCCGCGAGCCACGCTTCGGTCAGATGCATCAGCGGGTTCTGCTGCAAGCCGCTGGTGACGGTCGCGAAGTCCGCGCTCAACGCGGCATGCAGCAGGCCGCTGGCCGGCGCGTCGTTGCGCACCGCAAAACGCGTTTCGATCAGATCCGACGTGTGCAGCACGGTATCGAGCGCGTCGTGGTTGCCTGAGCGCGCAGCATATTCGGCGCACGCGAACACGATGAAGGCATGCGTGTACAGGTCCTTCGTCGTGTCGAGCGGCGCGCCTTGCGCATCGACGCTATAGAACCATCCGCCGCGTTGGTTGTCCTGAAAGTAATGCAGCAGCATCTCGAACAGCCGCTGCGCATGAGCGGCGGCGCCGGCCTGTGAAAATACGAACAGCTGGCGCGCGCAGGCCATCGCGCGATAACGCACTGCCGGCATCGGCGTGCGGCCGTCGCCGGCAACGGCTTCGTAGGGCAGGCCGAGTGCTTCGTTGAAGCCCGGCCCGCGCCAGATCGGCAGGACGACATGGGCGAAATGCTCGTGCAGCGAAGCGGCGCCGGCGGTCGTCGAAGCGGGTGGTCTCATGATGTTGGTTAGCAATGGAGCAGTAGTGCGGGAAGCCGTACGAAAAGTCATGCGCCACCGCGGTTCGGCGGCAGGCGGCGGCTGAATAACCCGCTATGGTACGCCGCCCGGCGCACCGATGGGCTAGCGCGGCCGGGGCGGTCGACCGGACCGGTCAGAAATCAACCAGAAAAAGGGGGGAAGCCACGCGGGTCGCGGCGCAAGTGGTATCCGGCAGCGGCTTTCTCGGGGCGGGCTCGATCCTGCTGCGTTCAATTCGAATCTGGCGTGCGCACCTCGGATTGCGCGTTGCGCGCTCGATCGAGCGATACCGTGCCGCGCGAAATGCGGTACCACGCGGGCACTTCGAACGCGAGCCACGCATGCAATATGCATGCATGCACGAACGACAGCATACAGAACACCACGGTCGCGCCAAACGCCCATTGCAGTTCGGTCAGGGTGCCTGCCGGGCTAGCCGCGCGGTGTGTGCCGGCTGACGGCAGCAATGGGCCGATCACGTTTTGCAGCACGCCGGTGCCCCACACCAGCAGCAGAAACAACGCGCCGCCCGCCAGCGCGCTGATGCCGAAATAGCGCAGCGCGACCTGCACGCGGCTGCCGTAGGGCTTGCGATGATGCCGCTGGTTCGCATCGACGATCGCGAGCACGTTGGTGGCTGCCACCACGGCCATCGTCGACGGCCAGAAGTACGGGCTGTCGCTATGCGCATCGATTAGCAGCAGCACGCCGATCACGAAAAAAGGCGGCGCGAGCAGCGTGCTGGCGAGCCACGATGCCCCCTGCCACACATGCCATGGCGTGCGCCAGCGCAGCTCCCGCGGCGCGTGGCGCGGGTCGGCGATGCGAATCGGTTGGTTCAGGCTCATCGTTACGTTCATCCGGATTGATCGTCTCTTGCCTGCTTAGACGTAACGAACTTCGATAACCCGCACGTTTTTATGCATGAAAGATGGCACGCGGGTTTTGTCACAAGCCTGACTCAAAACTTAAGCTACCTTGAAAAAAGACCCATCCAGAGTTTCAGGCTCTGGATGCAGCACACGCGAATAAAAAGGAAAGGTAGTGGAGCAGTCCCTGCACGACGCGGCCGCAGCCGCGCCCCAAACCGGCGCTGACGAAGCGCCGTTGATCAACCTGCGCGATACGGGCCGCTTTCTCGAAGTGCTGGCGGCGCTCAAGTGTTCGCTAGCCATCAGCCGGCGTCCGTCCGGTGTTGCGCTGATCGGCGTCGAGCATGGTGTGCCGACGCTGTCGGCCTGTCTGCTGCCGCGTTCGATGGGACTTGCGGTGGGCGGCAAGCGGCTGGCGATCGCGACCAATCACGAGCTGATGATCTTCGCCAACGTGTCGACGCTCGCGCCGCTCTATCCCGAGCGGCCCGATTATTACGACGCGATGTTCGTGCCGCGCATGTCGTTTTACACCGGCGATCTGGACCTGCACGACATGGCGTTCGACAAGCAGATCGTGCTCGCTGTGAATACGCGCTACTCGTGCATCAGCGTGATCGACGGGTACTTCAATTTCACGCCGATCTGGCAGCCGCCGTTCGTCACCGAGTTCGCGCCCGACGATCGTTGCCATCTCAACGGCATGGCGTTTCACGACTCGAAAGTACGCTACGTGACGGCGCTTGGCGAAACCAATACCCCGTTCGGCTGGCGCCAGAGCATGACCGATGGCGGCATCGTGATGGAAGTGCCGTCGGGGCGCATCGTCGCGAGCGGGCTGTCGATGCCGCATTCGCCACGCATCATCGATGGCCAGCTGTACGTGCTCGAAGGCGGCCGTGGTGCGCTGCTGCGCATCGATCCGGCAAGCGGTGCAAAGCATGTGGTGGCGACGCTGCCGGGCTTCACGCACGGGCTGGCCGAATATCGCGGCGTGCTGTTCGTCGGCCTGTCGAAGCTGCGCATGAAGCGCGGCCCGCAGGGCTTGCCGATCGAAGCCGAAAGCGACGAACTGGTGGCCGGTGTGGCAGCACTCGACCTGAAGAGCGGGGAGTTGCTCGGCATCCTCGAGTTTTACAACGGTGTCGAAGAAATCCTCGATGTGCAGGTGCTGCCGGATGTGCTGCGCGGCGAAATCCTGAATCCGCGCCAATGGGCCGACATGCCGTCGATCGCGACCATGCGCGGCGGCTTCTGGCAAAGCCGGCCGCGCGAAGAAGACGAAGACGCGCTGAAGGCACAGTGACGCGTGCGACGGCTATGCCGATAGCCGTCCCGGTGCCGATGCACCGACACGCGGCGACGAAAGTGTGCGGGTTTGTGCGGGTCATAACGTCTCAATAGGCAAGGGCGGCAAGATTGTCCGCCTGCGCCCAGGCGGCCATGCATCAGCCGCGCCGCCGTCGACAAAAAAATAATGCGGTTTATTGCGCCTCGTTGCGTCTATGCAATTAGAAGCGTCGCGCGAATGCAGCATGAATCTTCGACGACGGGCGCCGAGCGTTGGAACCTGAGATATCCGGGGCCCGCCGTGTCGCCGTTCGTCATGATGCGATGCGCGGGCAAAACCGGTAGTAAGGCGAGGCACCGTTCGCAAAGATCGAACGGGTTTGCGCCGATCGGGCAGAACAGAAAAATGTAGTGCGAGTGAGACCAACTTAATTATTTAGGAATACCGAGCCTCTGTCATAAAAGTGACCTCAAATGCGGGTAAGGAGCGGGGGCCGGGCCGGGATCACAACGCTGAAAAATTTTAGGCAATCAAGGGGTGGCGCATGACGCCGGTAGTAGACGGGGAATCGGGTAACCGGATTGGGCAGTGCCTTGCAGGTGCATTGCTGGCAGGCGGCTTGACGCTTGCGCTGGGCGCGCGCGCCGAAGGCCAGGTCGCCGCACAGACGGCTGCGAGCGCGGCGCCGGCCGCTGCGCCTGCGGCAGCCTCGATGCCGGCGAAGTTCGATGTCAACGAATTCATCGTGCGCGGCAATACCACGCTGCCGGGCATCGAGATCGAAAAAGCGGTGTATCCGTTCGAAGGACCGGGCCGCACGCTGGACGATGTGAATGCGGCGCGCGATGCGTTGCAGAAGGTGTATCAGGACAAAGGCTATCAATCGGTCGTCGTCGAATTGCCTGCGCAGCAGGTGAAGGGCGGCGTGATTCTGTTGCAGGTGGTCGAGGCCAAAGTGGGACGCGTACACGTCGACGGTGCGAAGTACAACTCGCCGCTGGTGATCCGCGATTCGGTGCCGGCGCTTGCCGAAGGCACCGTGCCCGATTTCACCGCCGCGCAGGCGCAGTTGACCGATCTGAACAAATCGCAAGACCGCCAGGTGATTCCGGTGCTCAAGCCGGGCGCGTTGCCGCAGACCGTCGACGTCGATCTGAAGGTGGACGATCACAGCCCGCTGCACGGCAGCATCGAACTGAACAACGAGCGCAGCCCCGATACCGCGCTGCTGCGCACGGTCGTGTCGCTCAGCTACTCGAACCTGTGGCAGCTCGGGCATGTGATCTCGGGCAGCTACCTGGTCGCGCCGCAGCACCCGCAGGATGCGGAAGTCTATTCGTTCTCGTATCTCGCCCCGCTGCCGGATTCGAACTGGAGCCTGATCGCGAGTGCCTATCACTCGAACAGCAACGTCGCGACGGTGGGCGGTACCAACGTGCTCGGCAAGGGGACGTCGTTCGGCGTGACCGCGCTGTACACGCTGCCTTCGACGGACACCTACGCGCAATCGGCCAGCGTCGAAATCGACCACAAGCATTTCGACGAAAACGACATCCTGGCGGGTACTTCGTCCGCGGTGCCGGTCACGTACCTGCCGGTCACCTTCGCCTACAACGGCCAGCTCAATCGCAAGAACTCGCAGACGGCGTTCACCGTGTCGGTGACCACCAATATCCGCGGCGCGAGCAGCAGTGCAGACGACTTCGACAACAAGCGCTTCGACGCCACCGCCGACTTCGTGTACGGCAAGTTCGACGTCAATCACACGCAGCACTTCGACCACGACGTCCAGTTGAACGGCCACGTGAGCGGCCAGATCTCGAACTCGCCGCTGGTGTCGAGCGAACAGTTCGCGGCAGGCGGCATCAACTCGGTGCGCGGCTATCTGTCCGCGGAAGACACCGCGGACAGCGGCGTGATTGGCTCGGTCGAATTGCGCAGCCCGTCGGTCGCATCGTACTTCGGCACGTCGCTCGTCAACGAATGGCGCTTCCACGTGTTCGTCGATGCAGCGCATTTGTGGCTGCTCAGCCCGCTGCCGGAACAGGAGTCGAGCTTCAACCTGGTATCGGTCGGTGTCGGCTCGCGCATCCAGTTGCTGAAGTACGCGAGCGCCGATATCGAAATGGGGATTCCGCTCAGAGCCGGAGTCAATACGAAAGCCTATAGCCCGCGCTTCGATTTTTATGTGCGCGCGAGCTTCTGACCAGTTTCTTTAAATGATTTGCGCCGGTCGCGTGATCGGCCGGTTTTTCGGGGGATTTGACGTGGATCGAACTGTAAAGCGAGCGTGGTTGGGTTTAGTGATGGCGACCTGCATGGCGCTGCCTGGCGTGGCGAATGCCTGGTGGCAGAACGACTGGTCGTTCCGCAAGTCGATCACGGTCGACACCACACCGAAGGGCGGCAACGTCGCCGAATCGGCGGGCCGTGTGCCGCTGTTGATCCGTCTGCACTCGGGCAACTTCCAGTTCGACGGGTTGCAGGATAACGGCACGGATATCCGCTTCGTGGCGGCCGACGACAAGACGCCGCTGAACTATCAGATCGAGCAGTACGACGCGGTGCTGGGCGTCGCACTGGTGTGGGTCGACGTGCCGCAGTTTCCGGCTGGCGCCGCGCAGAACATCTGGATGTACTACGGCAACAAGAAAGCACCGGACGGCGCGAAGCCCGCTGAAACGTTCGATGCCGACTACACGCTGGTCTATCACTTCGACGGTGCGTCGGGCACGCCGCCCAAGGACGTGACTGCGTACGGCAACAACGCGCAGAGCGCGCCGGCGCGCATCGCCGAAGACGGCATCGTCGGCAAGGCCGCGCAGTTCGACGGCAAGACGCCGGTCAACCTCGCGGCCAGCCCGTCGCTTGCCATGGCCGCTGGCGGCAAGTTCACCTTCAGTGCATGGGTGAAGCCGGCCGCGCTCGCGCCGCAAACGCTGCTGTATGCGCGCCGCGATGGCGCGAACGCATTGCTGGTCGGCATCGACAACGGCGTGCCGTTCGCCGAGGTGGACGGCGGCGCCGCGCCGGTGCGCGCGACGGCCACCGCGCCGATCGCGGCTGCGCAGTGGTCGCATATCGCGTTCACGGCCGACGGCACCAATCTGACGCTGTACGTCGGCGGCCATCAGGTGGCACAGGCGGCGGGCACGCTGCCCGCGTTGAATTCGGCTGCCGCTATCGGCGGCGACGTTGCCGGCGGAAACGGTGCGGCCTATACGGGTGAAATCGACGAACTGCGCCTGTCGAAGGTCGCGCGTTCGCCCACGCTGATCGGTCTCGACGCGATGAGCCAGGGCGCCGAATCGAAGCTGGTCGCCTACGGCGCCGACGAAAAGCAGTCGGGTTTCGGCTTCGGCTACTTCGGCGTGATCGTGAAGTCGGTGACGGTCGACGCGTGGGTGGTGATCTCGATCCTGCTGGCGATGGCGCTCGTGTCGTGGGTTGTGATGTACAACAAGGCGCGCTATGTCGGCGCGGTCGACAAGGCCAACGCGTATTTCGTGCGCCGCTTTCGCGAAGTGGCGGGCCGTCATCTGGTCGGCCTCGCGCATGCCGACGAACGCTCCGAAGACGGCCGCCGGCTGCGTCAGTCGTCGCTGTTCCGCCTCTATAAGGCAGGCGTGTCGGAAATTCACAGCCGGGTCGACGAGAACGGCCGCACCGTCATCACCAGCGAATCGATCGAAGCGATCCGCGCGACGATGGACGCCACGCTGGTGCGCGAAAACCAGCGTCTGTCGAAGTCGATGGTGCTGCTGACCATCGCGATTTCCGGCGGCCCGTTCCTCGGTCTGCTCGGCACGGTGGTCGGCGTGATGATCACGTTTGCCGCGATTGCCGCAGCGGGCGACGTCAACGTGAACGCGATCGCACCGGGTATCGCCGCGGCGCTGCTCGCCACCGTGACCGGCCTGTTCGTCGCGATTCCCGCGCTGTTTGGCTACAACTACCTGCTGATCCGCAACAAGAACGTGACCGCGAACATGCAGGTGTTCGTCGACGAATTCGTCACGCGGCTGGCCGAAGTGCATCGCAACAGCCCCGACCACGCTGTGCTTGCCGACTGATGCAACGGCACGCGACACGCGCACAGCAATTACGGAGGGCGTAACGCCATGCAAGTTCAAGACGACGACAAGCCATACGACGACATCAACATCACGCCGATGCTCGACCTCGCGTACGTGCTGCTGATCATCTTCATCATCATGACGACCGCTTCGGTGCAGGGCATCAAGGTCGATCTGCCGAAGGCGAGTTCGTCGGCGAGTCTGGCCAAGCCGCAGACCAAGGCGATCACGGTGTCCGATTCGGGGCAGATCTTTCTCGACGCCTATCCGGTGACGATGGACGAGCTCGAGAACCGGCTGCGCACCATCAAGGCCACCACGCCGGATGCGCCGATCGTGCTGAAGGGCGACTCGGCGGTGGCGTACCAGAAGGTGATGGACGTGCTCGATCTGCTGCGCCGGCTCGATCTGACCCAGGTGGGTCTCGTCACAGGCAAGCAGAAATCATGACACGCGTGTCAAGTAACCACGGCTGGAGGTCGCGCTGATGGAAATGACTTACGACGGCGGCGGCAGCGGCGATCCGGACGACGAGCGCAAGGGTGTGCGGCGCTTCGTCAAACCCGTTGTCGGCGTGCTGGTGCTGCTCGGCCTTGCGGCTGCGATCTGGCATTTCGCCAACGATACGGCGGGCATCAAGCGCGCGGAAGCGCCGCGCGTGACCACGGTGATTCCGGTGCCACCGCCGCCTCCACCGCCGCCGCCGAAGATAAAGCCGCCGCCCGAGAAACAGCAGGAAGTGCAGACGCCGGTGCCGAAACCTACGGCCGCGCCGAAGCCGACCGAAGCGCCGAAGCCGATGGACAACGCGCCGAAGCAGATGTCGATGAACGCCCCGGCGCAGGCCGGCGCCGACAACTTCGGGATCGCGGCCGGCGACGGCTCGGGGATGGCCGGCAACGGTACCGGCAGTGGCGGCTTCGGTAACGCGAGCTACCAGCAATACCTCGTGTACCAGTTGCAGCAGGTGGTCGAGCGCGACAAGCAGGTGCAGGACTCGGGGCAGGGCGCGCGCTTCCGGGTCAGCGTGAACCTGTGGATCGCACCGTCGGGCCACCTCGACAAGGTGACGATCGGGCAGTCCACCGGTGACGAGAAGCTCGATGAGGCCATCGTCAGCTCGCTGCAGACGCTCGGCAAGCTCGACGAACCGCCGCCACCGTCGTGGACCTATCCGGTGCGGCTCAATTTGCAGGGGCGTCAGCCGGGCTGATGCGAATCGAACCACATGAGCGGGCCAAGCGGGGGCCGGCAGAAAAAACAGCAGTCAAGCGGAGAATCAGAATGATTCAAAAGATGGTGATACGGGGTGAGCAGCGCGCGGGGAGAAGCTTGCGCCGCTCGCGAATCAGTTGTGCAGCGCTGGCGGCATTGGGGATCGCGCTGGCATCGCAGGCGCAGGCGCAGTCGCTCGAAACACAGGCTGCGCAGGGTACCGCGGCGCCGACCGAGAGCGTGGTGGTCAACCTGATCAACCTGCTGGTCAAACGCGGCGTGCTGACGCAGGCGAACGCACAAGACCTGATCACGCAGGCGCAGACCGAAGCCGTACAGGCAAAGAAGGCCGCGGGGGCGCGGCCGCCGGTGCCGGTGGTGGCGAACGCGCCGACCCAGCCGGGCGACGTCGCGGTGCCGTACGTGCCGCAGATGGTGCGCGACCAGATTCGCGACCAGGTGAAGCAGGAAGTGATCGCGCAAGCGAAGAGCGAAAACTGGGCCCAGCCGAATACATTCCCGGACTGGGTGTCGCGTATCACGATCAACGGCGATATGCGTGTGCGTGACGAGTTCCATTTCTTCTCGCCGCGCAACGCGCCGGGTGTGACCGATTTCGCGGCGATCAACCGCAATGGTCCGTTCGATTTCAACCCGAACACCAACAGTACGTTCCCGCCGACGCTTAACACCACGCAAGACCGCTCGAACCTGTTCAGCATCCGCGCGCGTCTGGGCGTGACCGCGCAGGTGTCCGACCAGCTGAGCGCGGGCGTGCAGCTCGCCACCGGCAACGACGACAGCCCGGTGTCCACCACCGGCCTGCTCGGCGGCGGACTCGCGAAGAAAAGCATCTGGCTGAACCAGGGCTATATCCGCTACACGCCGACGTCGTGGGTCAACATCACGGCAGGCCGCTTCGACAATCCGTTCTTCTCGTCGGACCTGCTATACGACCCGGACCTCGAATTCGACGGTATCGCGGCGAACTTTCGCAAGGCGCTGCCGGCGGCGCCGGATATCACGCTGTTCGGCACGCTGGGTGCGTTCCCCGTGCAGTACAGCAACGACGAGTTCCCGTCGGACAACCCGCAGAAATCGGGCAGCGATACGAAGTGGATGTTCGGCGGCCAGTTCGGCGCGGAGTGGAAGATCAACGAGCAGAACCGCCTGAAGGGCGCGATTGCGTACTACGACTTCCAGAATTCGCGCGGCGAGCAGTCGGCACCGTGCGCGCTGTTCCTTGGCTCCACCAGCTGCAGCACCGACAACGACGCGCCCGCTTTCATGCAGAAGGGCAATACGTTGATCGCGCTGCGCAACATCGTGCAGGATCCGTCGCAGCCGCCGGGCTTCACGCCTGATCCGCAACTGTTCGGTCTGGCCTACAACTACCGTATCTTCGACGCGAAGCTGCAGTGGGACACGAAGATTGCCGACACCTTCAAGCTGCGCCTCGACGGTGAATTCGTACGTAACCTCGCGTACGACGAGAACAAGGCGTTCAATGCACCGGCCACGCCGGTCAACAACTTCAACAATGCGAACCCGTCCGCCACGACCGTCACGCAGGCCGACTATCGCAGCGGCGGCAATGGCTTCCTGTTCAAGGCAACGCTTGGCGAGCCGCAAACGCATGAGAAAGGCCAGTGGAATTTCTCGGTCGCGTACAAGTATCTGCAGCCGGATGCGGTGCTCGATGCGTTCACCGATTCCGACTTCCACCTCGGCGGCACCAATGCGAAGGGCTACGTGATCGCCGCGGAATATGCGGTGGCACGCGACGCGTGGGTGTCGGCGCGTTATCTGAGCGCGCGTGAGGTGTACGGGCCGCCGCAGTCGATCGATGTGCTGCAGCTCGAGCTGAACGCACGATTCTGAGGCTGATCATGCAAAAACGATTTTTGAGCGTCGCCAGAATCGCCAGCGGTTGTGCTGCGGCCGTGATGCTGTGCGCATCGCTGCCGGCGGCCGCGCAAAGCGGCAGTCTCGAAGACCGGTTGCGCACGCAACTGCGCTCGACGGTCGAACAGCTGCGGCAACTGCAAGACACCCAGGCGCAACTGCAATCCGACAAGGCGGCCGCCGAGCAGGCGCGCGACAAGGCGCAGGCCGACCTGAAGCAGGCGCAAGCGGATCTGGCCGCGGCGAAAGGCAATACCGGCGCGCAGGTCGAAGCCGAGCATGCGCTGGCAGCAGAGCGCTCGAAGCATGCTCAGGATTCACAGCAGCTTGCCAAATACAAGTCGTCGTATGAGGATTTGCTCGCGGTGTCGCGTTCGCAGGACGCGCAACGCAAACAGACGCAAGTCGATCTGAAGGCGCGCGATACGCAGCTGCAGATGTGCGAGGCGAAAAACGCACAGCTGTACAAGGTCGGCCACGACATTCTGGATGCATACGAGCACATCGGTCTCGGCACGGTTTTCAAAACGCGCGAGCCCTTTGCGCAAAGTGCGCGTGTAAAGTACGACGAGATCGCGCAGCACTATGGCGACGATCTGTACGCGGGCAAATACGATCCGAATGCAAGGCCCGCCCCCGTCGCTGCCGCATCGGCGCCGGCAGCGGATGCGAAATAAGGCAGTCATGAACGCGTCGCACCATACGCCGTCGTTCACGGCAATCGAAAACTCAGGGAACACTATGACGACTGCAGCAAAAGCAGGAACCCGAAAGCAGGCCGACGAATTGTTGATCGATGCCGTGGGCGTCGATCAGCTGGCCGATGTGTTCAAGACCGCAGGTTATCGCGTGACGCCGGCCGAGCAGAACGGCATGGTGCAGCTGATGAGCGCGAGCCAGGGTGTCGGCTTTGCGGTGCGTTTCGGCAATTCGGGCGGCGAGGCGGGCACGTTCATCGATTTCACGTTGAGCTGCGCGCTGCAGGTGCAGGGCGAGCTGCCGGCGGAGCTCGTCGCGAGCTGGAACCGTACCAAGCGCTTTGCGCGTCTGTGGGAGCAAGAGGCGTTTCTGGTGCTCGAAATGGACGTGGTGGTGGCGGGCGGCGTCAGCGAGCGCAACCTGCGTTCGCTGATCGAGCTGTGGGACCGGCTGATTCGCGAATTCCTGCTGCATCTGCGCAACCGTCCGGCGATGGCGGCAGCGCAGGCAGGCGGTAGCGCAACGCCGGATGCCTCGCTCGAATCAGGCGCGATCGTGCCGCAAGCGTCCACGCCGCAAACCGCCGAGCCATGAACCCGCGCGGCAAGCCCGGCGCGGCGGGTCGACGCGGTGCGCTGGGCGCCGCGCTGCTGGCCTTCACGCATGGCGTGTGGGCCGGCACGGGGGCGCAGCCGGTGAGCGCCGATCAGGCGCCGCAAGCGTGGCTGGTTTATGCGCAGCGGGTGTCGCAAACGCTGCAGACCGCGCTGGCCGGCGATAGCGATACGGCGCGCCGCTTCAACGCGTATTTCGGCTACTGGGTCAATACGGATCGCGGCGCGCTGCCTGTCGTGCAGGCCGACGGTACGCCGCTGCCGTTCGAGCCGCCGACGCTGAAGGTGCGCGTGTGGGTCGAGCGTAGCGGGCAGGTCGAGCGCGTCGAGTTCGAACCGGTTGGCGATGAGGTTGCCGATGCGGATCTGCGCTCGCTGCTGCTCGCGCAATCGGCGGGGGCTGCGCCGCCGCGCCGGATGAAACAGCCGATGGTCGTGCGGCTGACGCTCGGCGCCGAGTTTTGAAGGCCGCGGCAAGGTAGGCAAACAGGAATCGATGCCGTGTGTGCGCCCGTGCGTGATATTCGTGACGGGCGGCCGGCGAACTTTTTCAGCAGTGGGAGCAGGACGGTGAAGAAATTTGCATGGGTGGCAAGCAGTGCGGTGTTGATGCTTTCATGCGCGGCGCATGCTGCGGATAGCGACGTGATCGCACGTGCAGGCAAAGCGTCGGTGACGCAGGCCGATATGACGAGTTTGCTCGGTTCGCTGACGCCGGATGTGCGGGCGCGGCTCGCCGCTGATCCGACGCGGCTCGATCAGCTGGTGCGCGCGAAACTCGCGGCTTCGGCCGTGCTCGCTGAAGCGCACGACAAGGGTTGGGACAAGCAGCCGCAAGTGGTCGCGCTGATCGACGAGGCAAAGCGCGACGTGGTGGTGCGCAGCTATCTCGCTTCGGTGTCGACGCCGCCCGCCGACTATCCGTCCGATGCGGACATTCAGGCGGCATACGACCAGAATCAGCAGGTGTTCATGCAGCCGCATGCGATGCGCATTGCGCAGATTTTTGTCGCGACGCCCGCGGGTGCCGATGCGGCAACGCTCGACAAGGCGCGCAAGCACGCGGCCGATCTGGCACGCCAGGCGCGTGCGTCCGGTGCCGATTTCGCGGCGCTCGCCAAGGCCAATTCCGACGAGAAGCAAAGCGCAGCCAATGGCGGCGATATGGGTTTCCTGCCGGACGGCATGCTGATGCCCGAGATTCGCAAAGCAACTGACGGTATGAAAACCGGCGACGTGGCCGGCCCGATTCAGACCACGGCGGGCTTCCATGTGATCAAGCTGACCGACACGCGCGCGCAAAGCGTGCGGCCGCTGTCGACGGTGAAAGAGCAGATCCGCGCGCAGCTGCGCCAGCAACGCGAGCAGCAGAACGCGTCGGCTTATATGGCGAAGCTCGCAAGCCCGTCCGAATCGCCGATCGACGAGGACGCGCTGAAGAAAGCGCTGGCCGCGGTGCATTGAGCGCGGTTCGCTGTCCAGCGCATCACGGCATAACCGCATAACCGCATAACCGCATCACGACACGCCAGAAGGGGCGACGACGTGGACGACAGCTTCGCGCAACGTGCGCATGCATTCGACGACGGCAGCATCGGTGCCGACGGTTTTGTCGTCGTCGGCGCGCGGTACGGGTTGGGTCCCGGCGCCGGCCCGCATTGCCCGGTCTGTTTCGGCGAACTGACGCCGGTGGCGGGCAGCGGCGGGCGCTTCCGGCATCGCGATGAGGATGACGAAGCGCGCTGTGCGTTATCGACCCATTCGTATCAGCCGGAGGCGCCGCGCCTTCGCCGGATGCGCGAGCCCGTGCTCGAGCGCGAACAGCGCAGCGTCTTCATCGAAAACTGGCCGCGCCACTTTCAGGCGATGCGCCGCGCCGCGCCGACCATGACGGTGCGGCGCTTCAGCTATCTGGTCGGTTATGCGGACGTGATGAACCTCTGGTCGTATCCGGCGCTCGAACAACATGACCTGCCGTACGTGCTGCTGACGCAGGCGCAATTCATGCGCGCCGGTGCGATGGGCGGCAAGCCGGTCTGGGTGCGTTTCTGCTTCGACGCGACGGTGCGCGACGTCGGCGACCTGTGGACGCAACAAGGGTCGCATGCGCGATTCTTCCGGATGATGTACAGCGCACCGCGCGATACGCCGTTTCCGACTTCGAAGGAATTGATCCACTATGAAACGGTGCGTCGCGACACCTCCTTCCTCGAGACTGCTCCGCCGTGGATAAAACGGGCCGATGTGAAGGAGTTCGAGCGCTTCGCGATCGCCGGTGCACTGCCGGCCGATGTGCAGCGCGCCACGGGGACACTCTGAGAGGGCCTTGTGATATGAAACAGCATCGGGAGATTCGTTGGTGGGTTGGCGTGTTGCTGGTGGCGAGCGGCATGCTGTGTGCCGATGCGGTGTCGGCGCAGGACGGGCAGCCGGATGGCACTGCAGCAGCGACGGCAGGCGCGGACGGTGCGGCCCGCGCAGCGGCACCGAAGAGCGGCAAGCGCGTGTGCGTGAATGCGGAGTTGAACGGCGCGCAGGCGCTTTCGTATGATTGCCTGAGCCAGCAACTCGCACCGACACCTACCGCGACCGCCGGCAGTGTGGGCAATCCGGCCGAGGCGCAGGTCAAGGCGCCGTCGAATCAGGTGGGCACCTTCAATTACTCGGCGGAAAGCATCCGCTTCGGCAATCAGTGGGGCAAATCGGTGACGCCGCAACGGCCGGCGCCGACGCCGGTCGTGCCGGTCAAGTAGCGCAACGGTTGGATTTGGCTCACCTCGCGCACATCAGGCCTTTCGTCGCCGCGTAGCCCGCGCGGCCCTATCATTCGACGCATTTATGACAGTTGTGACAAGAAAGAACGGGCGGGGTGACGGACGGGGCAGGCGGTGGTGCAGCGGCGCGCAGGGGGCGGCGCGCCGCGTGTTGCCGTGCGCGACGTTGTGTGTGCTGCTGGCTGCGCTGTGTTGCGCGCCTGCGGCGCGCGCCGCCGCTGCCGATGCCGCCACATCGCAGATGCAGGCCGTCGCCGCAGCGCCGACGATTGCGCTGCCGAACTTCGCGTCGCTCGTCAAACGTTATGGGCCCGCGGTCGTCAATATCAGCGTGACGCGCGAAGTGCAGCAGATGGGTGTGCAATTGCCGCCCGGCGTGTCGCCCGGCAATCCGCTTGCACCGTTTCTCGCACGCCGCGTGCTCGGCAATCGCGAGGAAGTGAGCCTCGGCTCAGGTTTCATCGTCAGCGGCGACGGCTACATTCTGACCAACCGGCATGTGGTCAACGATGCGAGCGTGGTCGACGTGAAGCTCACCGACAAGCGCGAGTTCAAGGGCCGCGTGGTCGGCAGCGATGCGCTTTCGGATGTCGCGCTGGTCAAGATCGAAGCGAGCGATCTGCCGGCGGTGGTCGCGGGCAACCCGGACCGGCTCGACGTCGGCGACTGGGTGATGGCGATCGGCTCGCCATACGGCTTCGCGAACACCGTCACGTCGGGCATCGTCAGCGCGAAATCGCGTTCGCTGCCGGGCGAGGCCTACATCCCGTTTATCCAGACCGACGTGCCGATCAATCCCGGCAATTCCGGCGGCCCGCTGTTCGATATGCGCGGCCGCGTGATCGCGATCAATTCGATGATCTATTCGAAGACCGGCGGCTATCAGGGGCTGTCGTTTGCGATTCCGATCGACGTCGCACTCGACGTGAAGGAGCAGTTGCAAAAGAGCGGCCACGTGAGCCGAGGCTGGCTTGGCGTCAACGTGCAGGAGGTGAGCCAGGCGCTGGCGCGCTCGTTCGGTTTGCCGAAGCCCGACGGCGCGCTGATCAGTGCGGTCGACGCGCGCGGTCCGGCGGCGCAGGCCGGCTTGCAGGCGGGCGATGTGGTGCTCGCGGTCGATGGCCACGAACTCGACGTGGCGGCCGATCTGTTGACTACCGTCGCGAAGCTCAAGCCGGGGCAGCACACCGATCTGCTGGTGTGGCGGGCGGGGCAGCCGCAGCATCTGAATGCCGCGGTCGGCGAGCTCGACAGCAATGGAGGCGCGCCGGCCAGCACGGCCACGGCGGCGCCGGCGCGGCTCGGCATCGTGGTGCGGCCGCTGTCGACGGTCGAGCAGCAGCGGGTCGGGGTGGATCATGGTCTGCTGGTCGAGCAGGTGACGGGGCGCGCGTCGCGTATCGGTCTGAAGCCGGGAGATATTGTGCTGTCGGTCAACGAGACGGCGGTCGCGACGCTCGACCAGCTTGCCGACCAGTTGCGTGAGATGCATGGCAACGCGGCACTGCTGGTGCAGCGGGGCACGACACGTCTTTATCTGCCGGTCGATCCGGCCTGATGCGAACGCGCGCGGCGGGTGCGCCGCGGCGCGTGCTTCGATTCGAATATGAGCGGGCCGCTGGCCTCGGGGGAATTGAAATGGAAAACGGAAAGCGCAGGGTGTTGGCTCGGCTCAGGGTTGTGCTTGGCTTTGCTATGGGGGTGGTCGGCGCGGGCATGCTCGTTTCGAGCGCAGGCGCATTCGCGCAATCGGCGCCGGTGCCGGCCGCATGGATCAGCTATGCGCAGCTGGTCGGCGAACAGTTCCAGAGCTCACTCGAAACCCAGGGCGCGGCTGCCGACCAGCTGCACACGTACCTCGAGCAGCGCATCGTGCATCCGCCTGGCGATGCGCCGCCGGCCGCGATCGTGGTTCGTGCGTGGCTCGGCGCGGATGGCGCGGTCACGCGTCTCGCGTTCGATTCGCTCGGCGATGCGCAGGCCGACGCGAATCTGCGCGCGCTGCTGAGCGCGCATCCGATTACAGCGCCGCCGCCGGCCGATATGCGCCAGCCGCTGCGTGTGCGCTTGCGGCTCGAGGAAAATCCCGAGGCAGCGCCGCAACAGGGGGCCGGTGCGGCTTCGTGACGGCAGTGGGGTGATGAGCGCCCGCGTTTCCGTAGTGTTTCTGCCGGCTTCGTCGATGTCAGGGTCGAATCGGCGCGCCATGTCGTCCATAATAGCGGCGCTCAGCCCGGAGAGCCGGGAACACTATGGAACAGAAGATGGCAGATCCCGCAGCACCCAAAGCTTCCCGCCCTTCCCGTGCCGCTTCACAGAAGCCGCGCGACACCGCAGTATCGACCGAAACCGAAAACAAGCTGGCCCGCGCTGCGCGTTCCGCGCAACGCCTGGCCGAACTGAGCGACGTGCCGCGCGACGACAGCACGCTCGACCTGTTCCCGGACGAAGCCGCACAGGCCACGCTGCAGGCGTTGAGCATCGACGTGCGGCAAAGGACGCTGAAGGGCTTCGAGTTGCCGGATGAAGTGATGGCTGTGGTCGAGGCGGTGGCCGGCAATGGGGGGGCGGGGGCGTTGGGTGTCCAGGCGGGCGCGGGTGCACGGAGCGCGCGCCGGGCTACGCGCGATGCGAAAACCGATCAGGCCGTGAGCGCTGCGGAAGATGCGCTGCCGGGAGCGGGCGTGGCGGACGGGCAGGTTGTTCTGGAGGTGGCGCATGAGCCGGTAGTGGCGGCGCTATCGCCAGTGGCGCAAGAGGGTGCGGCGGGTGTTGCGCAGGGCAGGCAGCAACATGATGGCGATGCGCCGCATTCTGTGGCCAGTGGCACGGCGGATGCCGAAGGCGCGGCGGCCGCCGGCAATGCGGCAGGCACCGCTAGTGTCCCGACTGCCGCGGCTTCAGGGAGTTCTGGAAACCTCGACATCGCCGACGATACCGGCGATGCGAAGACCGTCGACCCGTCGATCGCGCCGGCGATTGCGGCTGCATCCGTGATGCGCAGCGTCGCGGCGCTACGGCAGTCGGCCAGCGATACGGACGCCGGCGGCGCCGCAGCGGCCAAACCGGGCGTGTCGCCGCCGCGCTTCTCGTCGACGCTCGAAAGGCGCGCTACGGTATCGCGCGATACCGGCAAGGTTGGGCCCGTAGTGGAAGAGGTATTGAGTGCCACTGGAGCTAACGACGTCGCGTCGGCGGCGTTGGCTGCGTCTACTGCGGCGCCGGTGTCAGCCGTTGTGCCGGGCTCAACGGTGTCAGGCAGGTCAGCCGATGCAGCGGGCTCAACGGCATCAGGCAGCCCGGCGATATCAACTGCGTCGACAGACACGGCGGCTTCAGCCACGTCGACGGTTTCTTCAGCGTCGCCGTCTTCTGCTGCCCGCCACAGCGCAACCGCATCGGCGCCCCCGTATTTTCCGCCGTCGTCGGCCGCGCGCGCGTCATCCCATGGTGCCGCGCAAGCGACATCGCGCACGACGCCGGAGCTCGAGCATGCACGCGCCGCCGCGTTCGCCGATACGGTCGATGCGTTGTACGGCGTGATTGCCGATCAGCGACGGGCCGCCGTCGATCATTCGCGGCGGATGAAATGGATGCTGTCGATCGTCGTTTGCGCATTGCTGATGACGGTAGCGATCGGCGTGGCGCAAACGCTGCTGCTGCTGCGTTTGACGCGCAACACGCTGTTCCAGCAACAACGTGTCGAGCAGATGCTGCTGGGCCAGCAGGCGACGCTGGCTACGTTGATGCAAACCCGCGAGTCCGCTGCCGAGCCGGCGGTGATTGGCGTGCCGGCTGCCCCGGCGGCTCCCGCGCCTGCTACTGCGGCGCCGGCCGCACCGCGGCAGTCCGCGGATCAGCATGCCGTCGCGAAAACCACCCACGCGCACAAGCACAAGCCCGCCGTCCGCCCACATTGATCGACGCTGGTAGCAACCGGCGCGGCAGTGCTGCCGCCGCCGGCTTGTCCACCGCCCAGCGTGGTCCGGCGCCCGTAGCGCCCCTATAACAACGAAAAACCGTCAGAGCCCACCCAACATGCCATGTTGCATTGATGCAACGCACCAACGCATGAAAACCTTGGCGTCTCAACGAGTTACAAAAAAATTGTGCAGCGCACTAGACGCGCTATAGGGAAAACCCTATACTCGCTTCTTAAGGGAAAACCCTAGCCAACCACACACCGGGAGTCGCCATGAACTTTCTTTTCGCCCTGTTCCAAAAGGTCAGCGATCTCTTCGCGTCGCCGCATCTGCCGCTCGATTCGGATTATTCGTTCGAAGCGCGCCAACGCGAAGCTGAGCGCCTGCGCCGCTCGCAAGCCACGCTGTTCGGCGTTCGCCTGACGGACTGATCTTGGGGCCGTCCCGCCGCGCGGCACACGCGCCAAGGCCGTCCAGATGTAGTTCAAGTGCCCGGTAACCCCGGGCACTTTGCTTTTCCAGCGATGAAAACTCGAAAAGCGGCGAAAAGCCCGAACGGACCGCGCCGCTAACCGGCGTTGCGCTCCGCCGTGCCGTCCCGGTGCAGTCCTGTCAGGACCGCCCGCCGTGGCCCTTATTCAGCATGCGTTCAGCTTTCGTCTGCTTTCTTGTCCGAAAGGAATGTAACCGCCGCTGACAGCATTGAAATCATTCTCAGAGCGCCTGCTCCGCGCTTTTATCTTGAAAAACGGGCTGTTGCGCTTAATAGGGCTGCATGGCGCCTACCAAATCTGAAATGCGCGCTTACAAGTCCTCACGTTTGTATATCGGCCGCGTCGCTACAGTTGTTCTCAAGCGCAGGGGCAACGGGCTCGAGCCCAACGGACAACCCGCCCTGCGCCAGCAACATTCCTCTACGGGAGCACAATCATGAAAGCACTTAGCAAAGCATCGCGTACCCTGATGGCCACCTTGATCGCCGGTGGCGCACTGCTCGCAGCAGGTAGCGCCTCCGCGCAAAGCTACTACAGCGAGCCGCAAATGATTCCGGTCGGCGTGAGCATCTCGCTCGGCTGGCACGGCGACCGCTACTGGGACGGCCACCGCTACTACGCGCATGACGAGTGGATGCGCCGTCACCCGCACGATTTCGACCCGCATCACCACAACGACCACGATCACGACCACGACGACCATCGTCGCTAATGGTCCGCGGCGCATCACTGCCGCGCACGACGTCTCAGGATGGCCGGCCGCTCACCAGCGGCCGGCCATTTTTGCATGCGAGTCACAAAACGCGCGCTGCGCTATGCTGGGCACCTTCGTCAGACCGACCACCCCCAGCCCGCAGGAACCCGCATGAACGACGACGTCCACTTCTACGATCCAATGAACGGCCACGGCCTGCCGCACGATCCGTTCAAAGCCATCGTCGCGCCACGCGTGATCGGCTGGATTTCGACGCGCGCCGCGAACGGCCAGGTGAATCTCGCGCCCTACAGTTTCTTCGGCGCGTTCGCGACGTTTCCGCCGATCATCGGCTTTTGCAGCGAGCCGTATAAGGACAGCATCCGCAATATCGAGGAAACCGGCGAATTCGTCTGGAACCTCACGTCGAAGACGCTTGCCGAGCGCATGAACCGGACTTCGGCGCCGGTGCCGCCGGAGGTCGACGAGTTCGAGCTGGCCGGCTTGACGCCGGTTGCCGGGCACAACGTGGCGGTGCCGCATGTCGGCGAATCGCCCGCCGCGCTCGAGTGCAAGCTGCTGCAGGTGGTACGCCTGCATTCGCTCGACGGCAAGCCGATGAATAACTGGCTGGCGCTCGGCCAGGTGGTCGGCGTGCACATCCAGAAGGCTTATCTGACGGACGATGGCCACTTCGATACGCTTGCCGCGCAGCCGGTGATGCGCGCGGGATACCGCGGCGACTACGCGGAGATCGGCGAGATGTTCGAGATGTTGCGGCCGAGGGTGTAGACGGAGCGTCGCAAGCGGCGCGTGACAGAGAGGGATCACGCGCCGCGCGCGTCGCGCTCCACGCTGCGGAAAAAATCTCTACGCGATTTGCGCCGCGCACGCAGCGCCTCAATCTGCGAGCGAGTGTGCGCGCATCAGCCCAGTACGCATCAGCCCCGCGCACATCAGCTCCGCGCGCGTCACCTCAACCCTCGCGCTACGCCTGCAGCTTGAACACACTGACCGCATCGCTAAGCCGGTCCGCCTGCTCACGCAACTCGGCGGCCGCATGTTCGGCCTCGACCACCAGCGCGGCATTCTGCTGCGTCGCCTCGCCGATCTGCGTGACGGCGAGATTCACCTGCTCGATGCCGCCCGACTGTTCGCGCGAAGCGACGCTGATCTCGCCGATGATCGTCTGCACCTGGCCCACCCGCTCGACGATGCCGCGCATCGTCACGCTGGCTTCCTCGGCGATCCGATAGCCGCTTTCGACCTGCGCGCTCGAGGCTGCGATCAGCCCGTCGATTTCCTTTGCCGCCGCGGCGCTGCGCTGCGCGAGCGCGCGCACTTCCGAGGCGACGACCGCGAAACCCCTGCCGTGCTCGCCGGCGCGCGCCGCTTCGACGGCAGCGTTCAGCGCGAGGATATTGGTCTGAAACGCGATGCCTTCGATCACCGACGTGATGTCGGCGATCTTCTTCGACGACTGGCTGATCTCGCCCATCGTCGACACCACGCGTTCCACCGCGCGCCCGCCGTCCACCGCAGCGGCCGACGCGTTGCTGACCAGCGTATTGGCCTGCGCCGCGTGCCCGGCGTTCTGCTGCACCGTAGACGTCAACTCCTCCATGCTCGCGGCCGTCTCTTCGAGGCTGCTTGCCTGGGTCGCGACCCGCGCGGCGATATCGCCGCTGCCACTCGCGATCTGCGCGGTGCCGTGCGTCATGTCGGCCGCCGCGCTGCGCACCTGCGTGACGATCCGCGCGAGGCCTTCGCCGATACCGTCGATCGACTGCATCAGGCGGCCGATTTCGTCGCTGCGGCCGCGTCCATCGGCGACGCGCACGCTCAGATCGCCGGCCGCGAAGCGCTCGGATGCCATCGCGGCCTGCTCCAGCGGCCGGCTCACGAGGCGCCTCACCGCCAGCAGAAACAGCACCGCGAACAGCGCAACCAGCGCAAAGCCGATCAGCAGAAAGCGGGTACGGGTGGCGTTCACTTCGGCGAGCACTTCGTCGCGTTTCGCGACGCCGCCGAGCAGCCATTGCCACTGCGGCACGGTGACGAACGACACGATCTTGTCGCTCGTGCCAGTTTCGCCGAGCGTCGCGTCGGTCGACGTGTAGGCGAGGCTGCCTTCCTTCGCATCGAGCATCTGCCGGTAGGGCGCGTTGCTGTCATCGGCGCTTTGGCCCGCCGCGGCGGGATGCACGATGAACTTGCCGCGCTCCGCGCCGTTCGACGCATTCAGCACGAAGTAGTAGCCGGTGTCGCCGATCTTCAACTGGCGGATACCGTCTTCGACTGAGCGGATCTGTTCGTCGACATCGACGCCGACGAACAGCGCGCCGATCACGCGGCCGCTCGCGTCGACGATCGGCTTGTATTGCGTGATATAGCGCTTGCCGAACAGCGGCGCGAGGCCGGTGAAGGTGCGGCCCGCCAGCACCGGCGCATAGGCCGGGCCTTTGCGGTCGAGCAGCGTGCCGATCGCGCGCGTGCCGTCCTGCTTCTTCAGCGAGGTCGTGACGCGCACGAAATCGTCGCCGCTGCGTGCGAACACGGTCGCGATCGCGCCGCTTTGCGCGAGAAACTG
Organism: Paraburkholderia jirisanensis; assembly: GCF_054782355.1. Lineage (NCBI taxonomy): Bacteria > Pseudomonadati > Pseudomonadota > Betaproteobacteria > Burkholderiales > Burkholderiaceae > Paraburkholderia > Paraburkholderia jirisanensis. The sequence goes on from NZ_BAAGSQ010000005.1 coordinate 114,957, forward strand.
GTCGGGGATCGAGAAATCGAGGTTCAGTGCCTTGTCGCCGGCTTTGAAGGTCGGCGTCGCGACACCGGCGATGTCGATTTTCTGGGCCTCGTCGAGTGTGAAGTTTTTCGGCAGAAAGCTCTCGAACAAGGTCATCGAGCGGCCGACTTCGGCGGACAGCGCCTTGTCGAATAGCGCGATGGTATCGGCGATCGAGCGGTCTTTGTCGGCGATGCGCGTGAGCACTTGCTGGTTGATCTGCGCGCCGGCCGAACGCGTGACGGCCCAAGTAAAGACCGCGAAGATCGATGCCACCAGTGCACACGACAGCATGGCAAGCCTGGCGCCGACGCTTAGCCGACGCAGAGTGGGGAATTCCATGGCTGTTGCTGGCGTAACGGGGACGGGGCTGGGGTGAGCCCCGTGTCGCGAGAGTTTGCCCACGGTATAGGATCTCGCGACCTGACAACTGTTAACGGCAGCGGGTGGGGGATTCTTTAGTGAATTGAAAGCGGGGTGTAATGGATGAGGGCGCTCGGGCGGTCGACTGTTCGGCACACGCCGCATGACTTCGGATGCGCGCTCAAAAAGCTGGGTGCGGCACCCGCGCTCAAGAACCAGCGATGTCCGCCGCGTCGCGTGCCGCATGTGCCGCACGTGCCCGCACGTGGCACGCGTTCGCAAGCGCCGTCATCAACGCCGCTCGCGCCACAACCTCAGCAACAGCGCGTTGCTCACCACGCTGACGCTCGAGAACGCCATCGCCGCGCCGGCCAGCATCGGATTCAACAAGCCAAGTGCCGCCAGCGGGATGCCGATCAGGTTGTACACGAAGGCCCAGAACAGGTTCTGCCGGATCTTGTTCCACGTGCGCCGCGAGATGTCGATCGCGTCGGCAACCAGCGCCGGGTCGCCGCGCATCAGCGTGATGCCGGCCGCGTGCATCGCGACGTCGGTGCCGGTCGCCATCGCGATGCCGATGTCGGCGGCGGCGAGCGCGGGCGCGTCGTTGATGCCGTCGCCGGCCATCGCGACCACGCCGCCGCTGGCGATCTTCAGGTCGCGGATCACGCGGGCCTTGTCTTCGGGCAGCACTTGCGCGTGGAATTCGTCGATGCCGAGCGCGGCCGCGACGCTTGCCGCGCTACCGTGGTTGTCGCCCGTTACCAGCACGCTCCTGATGCCCATCTGCTTGAGGCGCGCGACGGCGGCGCGCGCGGTCGGCTTGAGGGTGTCGCCGAACGCGATCAGTGCGAGCGCGGCGGGCGGCGCGCCGGTTTCGTTGTGCGACATCAGCCACGACACGGTGTTGCCCGCGGATTCGAGCTGCCGCGCGCGTTCGACGAGCGGCGCGGGCACCTCGATGCCGAGCTCCGCGAGCCAGCGGCCGCTGCCGATCGCCAGCGTGCGGCCGCCGATGTCGGCTTCGACGCCGCGACCGGGTACGGCGCGGGCGGCGCTGGCTTCGAGCAGAACGAGCGAGGCGGCGGACGCTACTGCATTCGGGGCGGCCGAAGCCGCTGCGCTGATGGTCGTGGTCGCGTTGCTGATATCCGTAAGGGCGCCGGTGGTTGTGTCCGCGGCTACCGCCGCTGCATGATCTCCTGCTACGTCGGCAGCCACCGCGGTCCGGGCCGTTGCTGCGCGATCCGTATCGCCAGGCGTTGCGTTCGCGCGTTCCACGCCGCGTTCCACGCTACGCGCGTCGAACGCCTTCACCACCGCGCGCGCCAGCGGATGATCGCTATGCCGCTGCACGGCCGCCGCAAGCGCCAGCGCCTGATCCCGATCGACGCCCGCCACCGGCTCGAATGCCGTCACCGCAGGCTGGCCGAGCGTCAGCGTGCCGGTCTTGTCGAATGCGACCACGTCGATCCGATGCGCGATTTCCAGCGCCTGCGCGTCCTTGATCAGCACGCCGTGACGCGCCGCGACGCCGGTGCCCGCCATGATCGCGGCAGGTGTCGCGAGGCCGAGCGCGCACGGGCAGGCGATCACCAGCACCGCGACCGCATTCAGAATGGCCGTTTCCGCACTGGCACCGGCAAGCAGCCAGCCCGCCAGCGTCAGCACCGCGATGACGAGGATCGCCGGCACGAACAGTTCGCTCACGCGGTCGACCAGGCGCTGGATCGGGGCCTTTTCGGCCTGCGCCGTTTCGACGAGGCGGATGATGCGCGCGAGCGTCGTCTCCTTGCCGATCGCGGTGGTCGTAATCGTGATCGCGCCTTCACCGTTGATCGAACCGGCGGTGACCGGATCGTCGGGCTGCTTGGCCACCGGCATGCTTTCGCCAGTGATCAGCGCTTCGTCGATATGCGTGCGGCCCTCCCGCACCTTGCCGTCGACCGGAATCCGCTCGCCCGGCCGCACCGCGACGATCATGCCGACCCGCAACTGGCCGAGCGGCACCTCGTACTGCGCGTCGCCGACCACGATGCGTGCGCGGTCCGGCCGCAATGCGTTCAACGCACGGATCGCGTCGGTGGTCTGGCGCTTGGCGCGCGCTTCGAGCCATTTGCCGAAGCGCACCAGCGTGATCACCACAGCGGACGCCTCGAAATACAGATGCATCGCGCCGCCGCTCTGGGTCGCGAGCTGATACACGCTGATGCCGTACGCGGCCGACGTGCCGAGCGCGACCAGCAGATCCATGTTGCCCGCGCCGGCGCGCACCGCGCGCCACGCAGCGCGATAGAAGCGCGCGCCGAAGCCGAATTGCACCAGCGTCGCCAGCGCGAGCTGCAGCCAGCCGGGCAGGAATTCGTGCACGCCGAACGGCTCGGCGATCATCGGTGCGACGAGCGGCAGTGTGAGCAGCGCGGCAATCACCACCGCCGCCAGCTCGCGGCGCGCCGGATCGGGCGCAGCGGCGGGAGCGGTGCCGGGCGCGGCGGCTTCGTCCAGCAACGGGGTGGCCTGATAGCCCGCTTTTTTGACCGCTTCGATCAGCCGGTCGATGCCGGGCGTGGTGGCGCCGCTCAGGCGGACGTTTGCTTTTTCTGTAGCGAGATTGACCGATACGGACGCGACGCCGGGCACCTTGGCGAGCGCCTTTTCGACGCGCATCGCACAGGCCGCGCAGGTCATGCCGCCGATCGCCAGTTCGGCGACTTCGGCCGTGCCGCCGGCCGCGCCGCCGGCAGCAGATTCAGCGGCACTTGGGATCGCGTCGTAGCCGGCTTTGCGTACTGCGGCGAGCAGGCTGTCGAGCGCGACGGACGGCTCGGCCTGCACGGTGGCGCGTTCAGTCGCGAGATTGACGCTGGCGCGCCCGACGCCCGGCACTTTGGCGAGCGCTTTCTCGACACGCAGCGCGCATGCCGCGCAGGTCATCCCCTGGATGTCGAGTTCGGCGTTCGAGGTGGGGTTCGACGTGGTGTTGGCGTCGGTAGCTGCGGCAAGATCGTTCATGGTGTCTGGGCTCCTGCTGCGGTTCGGGTACCGCGGTATCAACCCAGTATCGACATTCCCATGATGGGAAGGTCAAGGGAAAAACGGAGCCCGGCGTGCGTCCGTGCAAAAAAAGCAGGCAAATGTTGGTTGCGCCCAAGCCACTCACGCGACTCAGGCCACTCAGGCCACTCAGGCTTGCCGCGGCAAACCCTCCGCCATCGCCGCCGCCACCGCCTGCTGCGCGTCGCCATCACGCTCGCCAAGTGTCCCGGCTGCGCCGCGCCGGTCTGCTTCGGCCTTGTTCTGCCCCAACTTCCACTTGCCGGTGAGCCGCGTCACCTCGATCTCGATCCCGACGATCGCCGCCAGCATCTGCGCAATATAGTCAGCCGGCGCGTCGCCCATTTTCCACGGCGCCGGTTCGCCGGCTTCCATCTTGCGCGTGAGCCGCGCGACCAGCCCGCGCACGAACGCTTCGTCGTCGCGCACCGCGATCCGGCCGTGCGCGTGCACCACCATATAGTTGTACGTCGGCACCTGCCGATGCGCTTCGTGCTTGCTGGGATACCAGTTCGGCGAGATATACGCGGCCGGCCCATGAAAGATCACCAGCGCATCCGGCTGTTGCGCGACTTCCTGCCAGACCGGATTGGCGCGCGCCACATGCGCGCGCAAGGTGCCGTGCGGGCCCTGCGTCGCGTCGTATTCGAACGGTACGTGGTTCGCATCGAGCCCGTTCGGGCCGATCGTCACCAGTGAGCCGAGCGGATAGTCGGCGATCAGCCGATGCAGCACGTCGGCGCGTTGCTCTTCGAAATGCGCGGGAAGATACATGGATTCGCTCCGGGAAGAAATACGCGGCCAGGTTGTTGCGAAACTCGCAACGGTAGCGCAAAAACACGGGCTGCGCCTCGACTTATCGCGGATATGCTTGCTTGCGTGTCACGGATACGATACAACGCGTGTGCATAATCCAACCAATCAGGGGACGCGTCAGTAACACGGCGGCCAGCATAGTCTGGTGCCACGGCTGGCGAAGTTTCCTAACGGACCGCCTGTTTCTCGAATGATAAAAAATCGCCGCGATCTTATTTCGCTTCAACTGGCTTGCACGTCACTGGCGGCCTTTGCATTTCTTGCCGGTTGCAGTTCCACTCCCACCGCGCAGCCCAAACAGACCGGATGGATCCAGGATGAGGTAGCCGACTCTTACGTGTTCGGCTATCCGCTCGTGCTGATGGGTGTGGCCCGCGACGCCGCGGTCGGCAGCGCTCCGGGGCAGGCGCCGGTCAATGCGCTGCGCCATGCGCAGGCGCTGCCGCCCGCCGGCGCGGTGAACCGCCCGACCCCGGGCGTCGATACGCTCAACTCGACCGCGTGGCTCGACCTCGCGAGCCAGCCGGTGATCCTGTCGCTGCCCGATTCGCGCAACCGTTATATCGATGCGCGCGCGCTCGACATGTGGGGCAACGTCGTCTGGTCGAGCGCCGATACGCAGACCGGCGCGCGCGTGACCGGCCTCAAGGCGCAGACGGTGGCATTCGCGCAGGCGGGCTGGCAGGGCGATTTGCCGAAGAACGCGAAGCGCATCGACGTGCCGACCCGTTATGTATGGCTCGACGTGCGCGTGCAGAGCAACGGCCCGCGCGATCTCGCCGCGGTGCGCAAGCTGCAGAAGGCGATGCGGCTCGCGCCGCTGGACATCTACAACGGCGACGCGGATCCCACCGAGACGGCCGCGCGCAGCTACGGCGCGAGCGATCAGGTCGCGGCGGGCACGCCGGTGTCGCAGGTCGCGGCGCTCGACGCGAAGGGCTTTTTCGAGCGCCTCGCGAAGCTGTTGCCGGACAATCCGCCGGCGCCGGCCGATCCGCATGCGCTGAGCATCCTTGCCGACCTCGGCGTGAAGCCGGACCAGCCGGTGGCGCTGCCGTCCGGTGCCAGCGACGCGCTGGTAGCGGGCGTCGCGGACGGCCGCGCGCGCGTGCAGACGGCGCCGACCAATGTGTTTTCGGCGAACGGCTGGAACTGGTTCGGCGACGGCGTCGGCAGCTATGGCCCGGACTATTCGCTACGTGCGTATGCCGCCTACACGCAACCGGGCATCGGCACCAAGGATGACGAAGTGCGCGCCACCGGCACGCTCGACAGCGACGGGCTTCCGCTGAACGGTGCGAACCGCTACGTGATTCATTTCGCACCGGGCCAACTGCCGCCGGCGCGCGGCTTCTGGTCGATCACCGCGTACACCAACGACGGCAAGCTCGACGAGGACAGCACGCCCGCGCGCGCCGTGGTTAGCGATCGCGCCGGCCTGCGGCGCAATCGCGACGGCTCGGTCGACATCACGCTGTCGGCGACGCGCCGCAAGGCGGCGAACTGGCTGCAGGTGCCGCGCGGCGCATTCGAACTGGTGATGCGCCTGTATGCGCCGAAGCCGGAAGCGGGCGACGGCACGTGGCAGCCGCCGCGCATCGTGCGGCAATAAGCGGATACGCGAACAAGCGGGATGCGGTGCGGCCGGTGGCGCATAAAAAATGCGCCGCCGCGCCGCATGATTCATCCGCGCGATTCAAGCTTGAGGTTCGCTCCGAAGTACAGCCTGCTTGCGAGCCTTCAATTCCATTGCGAACGCCTTCTCCACACGCGATTCGTAACATCCGCCTTACATTTGCTGTGCCTTTCCGGGGCGCGATTTATACTTGCCGCAACCTGACCTTCGTCAAACGCGGCGGGCTTGCCGCCGCATCACCCGCGACCGGAAATGGCAAGCCTCAACAAAGCAACGCTCGCATCTTCCCTGCAGACCGTGCGCCACGTCGCGCAAGCGCGGCGTACCCGCCGCATCCTGATCGGCCTGCTGATCTTCGTCCTGCTATTCGGCTTGCTGGGTTTCTTCGCGGCGCCGCCGCTGATTCGCCACATCGCCGAACAACAGTTGTCGAAGCAGCTAGACCGGCCCGCGACCATCGGGCGCATCGCGCTCAATCCGTACACGCTGAATCTCGAAGCCGATCGCATTCATGTCGGCGAGCGCGGCGGCCAGGGCGACTTCATCGATATCGAACGGCTGATCGTGCGGCCTTCGTGGGCCTCGCTGTTTCGCGCGGCGCCGATCGTCGATGAAGTGCAGATCGATTCGCCGCGTTTTCATATCGTGCGTTACGATGCGCAGCGCTTCAATTTCACCGACCTGATCGAGAAGTTCGCGAAGCAGCCGGCCAAACCCGACGACGGCAAGCCGACGCTGTTCTCCGTGTCCAACATCCGCCTCGAGAACGGCTCGATCACCTTCGACGACCGGCTGCTCGACACGAAACACGTGATCGACCAATGGCGCCTCGGCATCCCGTTCATCGCGACGCTGCCTTCGAAAACCGACATCTTCGTGCAACCGCTGTTGCGCATGCGTATCGACGGCAGTCCGCTCGCGCTCGACGGCAAGACCAAGCCGTTTGCGCAATCGCGCGAGTCCGAAGTGACGTTGCGCTTCGACGATCTCGACGTGCCGCGCATCCTGTCCTACGTGCCGATGAAGCTGCCGGTGACCGTGCAGGCCGGCAAGCTGTCGAGCGACCTGAAGCTCAACTTCGTGATGTCGGGCGAGACGCCGACGCTGCGCGTGTCGGGCACGACCGATCTCGACGGCGTCGACGTGCTCGACGAGCACAAGGCGCCGTTCTTCGCGGCGCGCGCGGTGCATGTCGGCGCGGCGCTGCTCGAGCCGTTGAAGAGCGTGTATCACTTCGACGAGATCCGTGTCGATGCGCCGACGGTCAAGCTGGCGCGCGACAAGAATGGCGTGCTGAGCGTGCAGCAGACCTTCGCCGCGGCGCCGGCCGATGCGGCCAATGCAGCGAGTGCGCCGGCTGCGGCGTCCTCGCCTGTCGCCGCCACGCCCGCTAGCGCACCCGCTGCCAGTGCGGCTGCTGCAGCCTCACAGCCTGCCTCATCACAATCTGCCGCCAACGCGCCGGCCGAGCCGCCACCGCCTCTCGACCTCACCATCAAGCGTTTCACCCTGACCGACGGCACGGTCGACATTGCCGACGCCGCCGTATCGCGCCCGGTCGACACAGGCCTGACCAACCTCGCCGTGTCGCTCACCGACTTCTCTTCGCTAGCGAAAACGCCCGCGCGCTTCACGCTGGACACGCGTGCGAAGAACACGGGCGGCACACTGAACGCGTCCGGCTCGTTCGGCATGGCGGCGAAGACGGCCGACGTCAAGCTCGACCTGAAGTCGCTCGCGCTGCCGCCCGCGCAGCCGTACCTGGACACAGTTACCGCCGCGCAGGTGCTGGACGGCGCGCTGTCGGCGTCGGTCAATCTCAGCGCGAACTGGGCCAAGTCCCCGCCCGACCTGAAGATCGGCGCCAGCACGCTCGACCTGCAGTCGCTCAGGCTGGCGGCGCGCGGTGCGCAGCAGCCGGCCATCGCGCTCGCGCAAGGGCACGTCGCGCTGACCGGCGTGGACCTGAGCGCGCGCAAGGCCGAGATCGCAAGCGTCGACGCCACCGGCCTCGCGATCGACGCGCAGCGCCTGAAAGACGGCAGCATCGACCTGCTGGCGCTGGCCGGCGCGCACCAGCAGGCGCAGGAGCGCACGGCAGTGCACGCGGTGAAGAAAGCACAGGAAGAAGGCCCGGCGTGGCACTACACGATCGGCGCGTTGAACCTGAAGGAAAGCTCGGCGATCTTCACCGACAACACCACGCCGCGCCCGGTCAAGCTGACGGTGGCGCCGCTGCAATTGCAGATCAGGCAGATCAGCGACGACCTGAGCCGTCCGCTGCCGATCGAACTGCAGGCCACGGTCAATCGCAACGGCACGCTCGGCGTGAGCGGCGACGTCACGGCGACGCCGCTCAAGCTCGGCCTGAAGCTCGATGCGAACCGGCTCGACGCGGCGGCGTTCGAGCCGTATTTCGGCAGCAAGCTGAACGCGACGGTGGCGAGTGCGTTGCTCAATGCGAAGGGTGATGTCGCACTGACGCAGGACGACACGCCCGGCAAGCCAGGCGGCGGGCTGAAGGCGTCGTACCGCGGCGACGCGGCGCTGGTCGACGTGCGCATGCTCGACAAGGCGACCTCCGATCCGTTTGCCGGCTGGCGCTCGCTGGCGCTGACCAACCTGAAGGCGAACTACGACGAGCACGGCACCGAAGTCGACGCGGCGCGCGTGACGTTCGCCAATTTCTACGGCCGCGTGCTGCTCGATGCGCAGGGCAAGCTGAACCTGAGCGACGTGGTGGCGAGCGGCAAGGGCGGCGCGAAGCAACAATCGCTGACGCGCGACACCAGCGGCAAGGAGCCGATTCCGCTGACGCCGGCGGGCAGCGCCGAAGTGAAGCTTGCAGGGGATGCTTCTGCAGCGGCGGTGGCCAGCGAGCCGCGCGCTGCATCGCAGACGGGGCAGGCAGCACAAGCGGCACCGGCCGCTTCAGCCGCTGCGGCAACGATCGCGGCGGCCTCCACGCCGCCGGCCGCCGCTACGGCCAAGCCGTCGAGCGCCACCGCACCGCGCCACGCAGCGGCTGCACCAAACGCGCCGGTCAAGCTGCATTTCGGCCAACTAGTGCTGCAAGGCGGCCGCGTCACCTACACCGACAACTTCATCAAGCCGAACTACACGGCGAACCTGGTGTCGATTCACGGCACGATCGGCGCGTTCGGCACCGATTCGAAGACTTCCGCGCCGGTCGACGTCGCCGCGAAGCTGGCCGCGAACGGTCCGATCACGATTCGCGGCTCGGTCAATCCGCTGATCGAGAAGCCCGCGCTCGATCTGACTGCCACCGCGCACGACATCGAACTGACCAACCTCACGCCGTATTCGGCGAAGTACGCGGGCTACCCGATCACGAAGGGCAAGCTGAACGTCGACCTGCACTACAAGCTCGACAACAACCTGCTGTCCGCCAACAACCACATCTTCATCGACCAGCTCACGTTCGGCGACCACATCGACAACGACACGGCGACCAGACTGCCGGTGCGTCTGGCGATTTCGCTGCTGAAGAATTCGCGCGGCGAGATCGACGTCGACATTCCGGTGTCCGGCTCGCTGGACAATCCGGAGTTCAGCGTCGGCGGGCTGATCTGGCGTGCGGTGCTGAACCTGCTGCAAAGAGCGGTGACCGCGCCGTTCACGTTGCTCGCGCATGCATTTGGCGGCGGAGGCGGCGAAGAGCTGGGTTACGTCGCATTCGACGCGGGCTCCGCGAAGCTGTCCGACGACGCGCAGAAAAAGCTCGATACGATCGCCAAGGCGCTGACCGACAAGCAGTCGGTGCGGATCGACCTGATCGGCCGCGTCGATCCGGCGGTCGACGAACCGGCGCTGCGCACGCGCTACGTCGACCGGCTGGTCAAGCAGCAGAAACTGAAGGACGTGGTCGGCAACGGCGAGAGCGTCGATACGTCGAACATCAGCGTCGCGCCGAACGAGTATCAGAAGTACCTGACAAAGGCCTATAAAGACGCTGACTTCAAGAAGCCGAGCAACCTGATCGGCATGACGAAAACGCTGCCCGACGACGACATGAAGAACGCGCTCGCCGAGCATGCGCCGGTCAACGAAGCGGGCCTGCGCACGCTCGCACAGCAACGCGCGCAGGCGGTGCAGCAGTACTTCGACGGCAAGATCGAAAGCAGCCGCGTATTTATCGTCGCGCCGAAGCTCGATGCGAAAGGCATCGAGGACAAGGGGCCGACCACGCGGGTGGATTTCGGCCTGAAGTGAAGCAGTCTTGCATGGCGGGCGGGCGCCGGTAGCAGCAGGCGCCGCCCATCACGACGGCCGGCCGCATCGATGGTCGGCCGCATCGATGGTGTCACATCTCCCACCATCGTCGGCCCAATCAGCCGTTGCCGTTCAGCAGAGCGCCGGCGATGCATTGCCACTCCCCCGTCACCTCCACTGCACGTGCAACGCAGCCGCGCTTCAGCCGCGGCCGCGCGCGTCCAACCGACGCGTTGCAACGCGTCGGCCCCGGCAGCCCATTGCAAGTCCTGACGAATCCGACCGCGAGCGGGGAAATTTCCTGGATTCGGTGACGGGTGAACCTGTTTATGCTCAAGCCTTTGTGAGGGCCGGTGCGTTCGACGTAGGAAACGATGAAAGCCGCAGCGGTGGTGCTGACATGTGAGCTGAATCGAACCGCAAGTCGAGCGACGAGTTGGCCACGAGACCCGCCACGGCTTGGGCAGCAAGCGACCGGCACGCCCGCACGAAGGCTACTGGCGCGGGCCTGTCGTGCGCGGCCGCCAGCCCTCGCAATGAATTTGCATGACCGCGTTGCGGGCGCCGCATGATAAACATGAGGCATTCGATATCACTGCAATACAGGAACCTCCCGGTGCCGATACTTCGGTTGCCGAAACGGTCTGTCACAGTATCGGGCAGCGTCGTCGCGCAAGCGGGCGTCCGGATCGATACGTGCTCGTCACGCGATCTTCATGCGCGCGTGTCGCCATAACAACACAATTTGGAGAACAGATGATGCCTACGGTTCTGATCGTGGATGACCACCCGGCGCTGCGTCTTGTGATCAAGACGCATCTGGCGCAGCTGCCCGGCATGGGAGAGGTCGTCGAGGCCGACAACGGCCAGGAAGCCGTAGAGATGACGCGCCAGTACATGCCGGATCTGGCGATTCTCGATCTCGATATCCCGCGCATCAGCGGGCTCGACGTGATTCCGAGGCTGCGGCTCGCGCATCCGGAGATCCGCGTGCTGATCCTGTCCGGACACGATGCGTCGACCTTCGTGCAGCGCGCCGTGCGGGCCGGCGCGCAGGGCTTCGTCAGCAAGGCGCAGGACATCAGGGAAATCATGCGCGGCGTGGAGGCGATCCTGTCGGGATACAGCGTATTTCCGGTCACGTCGGGCACGGTGGTGGCGCCGCTGGTCGGCACGGTCAGCGAGCAGGACAAGCTCGAACTGCTGTCCGACAAGGAACTGGTGGTATTGCAGATGCTCGCCAAGGGCATGTCGAACAAGGCGATCGGCGAGGCCTTGTTCATCAGCAACAAGACCGTCAGCAGCCATAAGGCGAGGATCATGCATAAGCTGGGTGTGCATACGCTCGTTAGTCTGGTCGATTTCGCACGGCGCTGCGGTATCGCGTCGACCCAGCAGTGATGAGGGGGCGGCTTGACGGCCGGCGCGACGGCCGCGCGCGCGAACTATCGGCGGTGTCGGTGGGCGCGGTGCGCGCGAGTACCCGCCGCACCGGCGAGTGTGCCGGCATGGTGTGCACGCATGCGCGCAGCGCCGGCTGGGTGGCGCGCGATGCCATCTGGCTGGCGCTGATCGCGGGCGAGCCGCGCGAAGCCGCGGCAATCCTGAACCATGCGGGTGTGTCGGCGGGGTCGCACGATGTGCGTGCGACGGTGGTCAGCGGGCGACAATACGACGAGCTGGCATACGCGTGGCAAAGCGGCGGGCAAGCAAGCTCGCAGTCAGGCTCGCCATCAGGCTCGCCAAGCGGCTTGCCAACCGGCTCATCGAGAGGCTCATCAAGCGGCTCGCAGGCAGGCGGCGGCCGTCCGTCGCCGCGCAGCGCAACGCGCCCGGCTGCGATGCCGGGCCGGCGCCGCGGCATCGTGCTGGTGGTCAGCGACCGGCGGCTGCTGAGCGCGCGCGTCGATGCGCTCGCCTGCGACGATAAGGCGATTGCGGCTGAATTCATGCGCATTCTGCTCGATTCGAACCGCCAGATACTGGCGACCATCGAAACCGCTGCTCATCGTATGGCATGGAGCGAGCTCGGCGATGCAATGCACCGCATCAACGGTTCGCTGAGGCTGTTCAATTGCGGCGATGTGGTGGAACTGGCTGCGCGCGTCGAGCGCGCCGTGGCGCGTCGCGACCCAGGCGGCGTGCAGGCGGTGCTGCCGATCTTTGTCAGCGTCGTGCGAAGCCTGAACGCGGTGCTCACACGCGCACTCGAGCGCGAGTCGACCGCCGAGGCGCACCGTTGACCGGACGGCAACCTGCGCGATGCGGGCGTGATGCGTTGACCGATCTGATTCTTTTGTTGTTCAGAAAAATTCCGCTTTAGTGGAATTGAATAAATCGCAATGAGTCCATCCTGAATGAAAGATCATTAAATATATCCGGTATTCGATGAATGGATGTAATGCCAGGTTATTGAATATCCGATCGTGTATGGACAAATTATAAAGATCTCCGTGGCGACAAATCATCGGAAATTTCCCGTCGTTTGAAGCGCATTTCCCAACGTGTATTGATCGTGTAGCGGCAGGGGCCGGACGCTGCAACTGCATTCCGTTGTTCCAGCGGCCCGCGCGGGGCGGTTGTGCAGCCGCGGTCGACCAGAAATGCCGGTTTCCTCTCGCATGCTCAGCAAAATCCTACATCGCTCCAGCCTTTCCTGATTTTTCGATATAAGCGCGAAAGCTAGATTGTTCACGTCAAAAGGTTTGCATCGGAATAAGCCGGATCGATGCGACTTTCTTTGTCGAAACCGTCGTTCGCCGTTCATAAAGCGCACACGAAAATTCACCGGTTTTATTTTGCAGAAAGGCAAGAGGGATGAATAAGGTTTATAAGTCAGTCTGGAATGCGTCCGCGGGCACCTATGTCGCCGCGGCGGAAAACGTCAACGCAAGCGGGCGCAAGACAAACCGCCGGGCCCGCAACCTGGCATCGGCCGCGCTCGCGTCGGTCGCTACGTTCGGCTCGATCGGCCTCGCGTATGCAGACGAGCCGGGTGCCGGGCCATCCGGCAACACCGCGGCAGGCAGCACGAACGCCGCGGCGGCGCCGCTTGCCAGCGTCGGCGCGGCGGGCGTCGGCACGATCAACGCCGGCAATAACGGCGTTACCGTGCAGGTGGTCGACACGTATACGTCCGACAACAGCAACCTCAAGTACTTCCACGTCAACTCCACGCTGCCGGATTCGTCGGCGAGCGGCAACGACGCGATCTCGATCGGCGGTGCCGCACGCGCGATTAGCACCAGCACGAACGGCGTGACCTACGTGTCGGACCAGAGCAGCACGAGTACCGGCAGCGGACCGGTGGCGATCGGCGCGGCCGCGTTCGCGCAGGGCGCAGGCAACGTCGCGCTGGGCATGAATTCGCGTGCGGACGGCCTGTACCACGCGGTCGCGCTCGGCGGCGAAGCGCAGGCGAAGGGTCCCTATGCGCTGGCGGCGGGCGGCCGCTCGCTCGCCTCGGCTGAGTCATCCACTGCGCTCGGCGGGCATGCGCAGGCGCTCGCGTATCAGTCGGTGGCGCTCGGCTACGAGTCGGTCGCGACGCGTGCCAATAGCGTGTCGGTCGGCAAGCAGGGCGCCGAACGCCAGTTGACCAATCTGGCCGCGGGCACCGACGATACCGACGCAGTCAACCTGAAGCAGCTGAACACGACAGTGCAGAACGCAGTGGCCAGCGGCGGCGTGGCCGACCCGGTGCGCTACGACAATTCATCCCATACGACGCTGACACTGGGCGGCGTCGGTGCGGCGCAGCCGGTCAAGCTGAGCAATGTTGCCGCGGGCGCGATCGCGCAGAACAGCGGCGAAGCAGTGAACGGTGCGCAGCTTTATCAGACCACGACCAGCGTCGCGAATGCACTGGGCGGTGCGGTTGCCGTCGACGCCAATGGCCGCGTGTCGACCGCCTATACGCTGGACGGCACGACGTACAACAACGTGGGCGCGGCGCTGTCGGCGGTCAACGCAAAGACGGGCGCGGGCACCGCGAACGGCGTGATGTACGACACCTCCGCGCGCGACAGCGTGACGCTTGGCGGTGCCGGCGCGAACACGCCGGTGCGTATCGGCAACGTCGCGGCCGGCCAGCTCGCGGCCAACAGCAAGGAGGCGGTGAACGGCGGCCAGCTGTATGCGACGGCAAACAGCGTCGCGGGCGCGTTCGGTGGCGGTTCGAAGGTCAACGGCGACGGCACGGTCACGACGCCCAGGTTCACGATCTCGGGCACTACCTATAACGACGTCGCATCGGCGATGAACGCCATCGGCGTACTCGGCCAGGACGTGCAGACCACGGCGAAATACGTGAAGGTCGTGTCGGGCGCGCCGGAAGCGATGTCGATGGGCAACGAGACCACCGCGATCGGCGGCGGTTCGTTCGCGGCCGGCAACCGCAGCCTCGCGATCGGCACCGGCGCGCGTGCGCAGTTCGACGATTCGGTGGCGATCGGTTCGGGCGCGCAGGCGTATGAAGCGAATACCGTTTCGGTCGGCCACACCGGCGCGGAGAAGCGCATCACCAACGTCGCAGCAGGCGTGAATACGACCGACGTGGCAACCGTCGGCCAGTTGAACCTGTTGCAGCAACAACTGGTGAAGCAGACTGGCGGCGGCCTCCTGAAGGCGACGGCGCTGCTTGGCGCGACCCCTCCCGTTACCGATTTCATCGCGGTTAGCAGCAACACCACGCCGGGCGGCCCGACCCATGTATCGGACGCATTGAATGCGATGGCGATCGGGCCGACGGCGGGGGCAACCGGCGTCAATACGCTGGCAGTCGGCGCGGGGGCGGGCGCGTTGCGTACCGGTTCGACGGTGGTCGGTGCAGGTGCCGCCGGGCTCGCGATGAACGCGACGGTGGTCGGCCTTGGCGCATCGACGGGCTACGACGCACAGAACGGCGTATCGATCGGCTATATGGCGGCCTCCGAAGGCTCCGATACGGTAACAATCGGCACCTATGCGGTAACCAACGCAAACAGCTCGCTGTCGATGGGCACTTATGCCAGCACTGCGCGAGGCGCCGACAACTCGGTCGCGATTGGCAACAGCGCGAAGACCAGCGCAACCGGCACGGTAGCGCTCGGCGCGAAGTCGGTCGCGGATCGCGCCGATACCATTTCGGTCGGCAACAGCACGCTGCAGCGGCAAATCGTCAACGTCGCCGCGGGGACTTCGAAAAACGATGCGGTCAACGTCGATCAGCTGAAGGGCGTGACCGCGTCGCTCGGCGGCGGCGCGGACGTCGGTGCGGACGGCGCGATCAAGCGGCCGAGCTACACGGTCGGCGGGCAGACCTACACGGACGTCGGCACGGCGATCGCTGCTGCGGCGCTTTCAGGTGCGGGTGCAGTGGATGCGGTGAAGTACGACACGTCCGCGCACGACAAGGTGACGCTCGGCGGCACTGGCCCGAGGGCGGCAGTGAAGCTCGCGAACGTGGCGGAAGGCAAGGCCGATACCGATGCCGTCAACCTGAAGCAGCTGAAGGACCTGGGCGCGAGCTTCGATAGCGGCGGCAACGTGAACGGCGGCTTTGTCGCTTACGACGATTCGACCCAGCAGCGCGTGACGCTGAAGGGCAGCGGCGGCACGAAACTCGCGAACGTAGCGGCCGGCACGCTGGCTGCGGGCAGCACGGAGGCGGTCAATGGCGCGCAGCTGTACAAGACGAACCAGGACGTGAGCAACGTGGCCGGCGACGTGACCAATCTGACCAATGTGGTGAACCACATCACGGTTGATGGCGGCGGCGTCAAATACTTCCACGCGAACTCGGCGCTGGCGGATTCGACGGCGGGCGGCGACGATTCGGTGGCGATCGGCGGCGCGGCGAACGCGACGGCGAAGGGGGCGGTAGCGCTCGGCGCCGGCGCATTGGCCGAGCGTGCCAATACGGTTTCGGTGGGTGCGAAGGGCAAGGAGCGGCAGGTCGTCAACGTGGCGGCAGGCACCACGGATACCGATGCGGTGAACCTGAAGCAATTGAAGGATCTGGGTGCGAGCTTCGATACCGGCGGCAATGTAACCAGCGCGTTCGTCGCGTACGACGACTCGGCGAAGACACGTGTAACGCTAGGCGGTCAAGGCAGCACGACGCCGGTGACGGTCGCGAATGTAGCCGACGGCAAGGCAAATAACGATGCGGTAAACGTCAAGCAGCTGAAGGACCTCGGCGCAAGCATCGACACCAGCGGCAATGTAACCAGCGCGTTCGTCGCGTACGACGACTCGGCGAAGACACGTGTAACGCTAGGCGGTCAAGGCAGCACGACGTTGGTGACGGTCGCGAATGTAGCCGACGGCAAGGCGAACAACGACGCAGTGAACGTCAAGCAGCTGAAGGACCTCGGCGCCGGCTTCGACACCAGCGGCAACGTGACCAGCGCGTTCGTCGCATACGACGACTCGGCGAAGACGCGTGTAACGCTCGGCGGCAAGGGCAGCACAACGCCGGTAACGGTCGCCAACGTAGCCGACGGCAAGGCGAACAACGACGCAGTGAACGTCAAGCAGCTGAAGGACCTCGGCGCCGGCTTCGACACCAGCGGCAACGTAACCAGCGCCTTCGTCGCCTACGACGACGCGACGCGCGCGTCGATCACGCTGAAAGGCACCGACGGCACGCGCATCACACGGCTTGCCGCGGGTTCGCTAAGCGCGAACAGCACCGATGCAGTCAACGGCGCGCAGTTGTACAAGACGAATCAGGACGTAGCCAACGTATCCGGCGACGTGACCAACCTGAACAACGTGGTGAACAACATCACGAACGGCAGCGGCATTAAATACTTCACCGCCGCATCGACGCTCGACGCAGCTCAGGCCACCGGCAGCGAGGCCATCGCGATCGGCGGCAATGCGCGCGCGACCGCCGCGAACTCGGTCGCGCTCGGTGCGAACGCGACCACCACCACCAATCTCGGCCTGCAGGCATACCAGCCCGGCACGCTCGATCTGGCGGGCACGACGGCAGCCGGTGAAGTATCGGTCGGCTCGGTCGGCAGCGAACGCCGCGTAACCAACCTCGCCGCCGGCGCAGCCGGCACCGACGCGGTCAACGTGAGCCAGCTGAAATCGGCCGTCGCAGCAGGCACCGCAGCGAGTCTCGCGAGCGCCGTGCAGTACGACAGCTCCGCGCGCGACAGCGTGACGCTCGGCGGCGCGAGCGCGCTCGCGCCGGTCGCACTGAAGAACGTGGCGCCCGGCCAGCTGACAGCTGGCAGCAGGGACGCGGTGAACGGCGCGCAGCTGTTCAATACCGCATCGACCACCGCAGCCGCACTCGGCGGCGGCGCTGTAGCGGGCAGCGATGGCAAGATCAAGGCGCCGATCTACACGATCAGTGACAAGACCTACAACGACGTCGGCTCGGCGCTCGCAGCAGTCGGGCATACCGTCGATACGATCAATCACGACGTGTCGTCGGCGACCAAGTTCATCAGCGTGCGTTCAGATCCGTTCGACCCGGCCGTGGCCGAAGCGCAGGCCAGCGGCGCAGGTGCGGTCGCGATCGGCAGCGCTACCTATGCATACGGCGAGCAATCGCTTGCGATCGGCGCCGGTTCGCGCACGGGGGGCTTCGGCTCGATGGCGATGGGCTCCGGCGCGAAGGCGACCGAAGAAGGCGCGATGGCGCTCGGCGCACACGCCGTGTCGGGCTTCGCGAACGCCGTGGCGATCGGCTACAACTCGGAGGCGGACCAGCCGAACACGGTATCGGTCGGCAGCGCGGCCGCGCAGCGGCGCATCACGCATGTGGCCAACGGCCTCGATGCGACCGACGTGGCGACGGTGGGCCAGCTGGACGCGCTCAAGCAGCAGCTCGTGAAGTCGGGCGGCGGTGGCGGTGTCAAGGCGATGGCGCTGCTGGGCGCCGGCGCCGCGGTACCGGTCACCGATTACATTGCGGTCAGCCCGAAGGTGACCGCCGGCACGACCGGCACGCACACCTCCGACGACGAAAACGCGATGGCAGTCGGACCGATGGCAGCGGCAACCGGCAAGAACGCGCTGGCGGTCGGCGTCGGCGCGGCTTCGTTGCGCAGCGAGACGACGTCGTTCGGCGCCGGCGCGGCAGCGCTGTCGATCAGCTCGACGGTAATGGGCAACATGGCATCGACTGGCTACGATGCGACCGCCAGCGTGGCGGTGGGCTATATGGCTGCCGTCGAAAACGACCACTCTGTCGCGGTCGGCATGAAATCGACGGCAAATGGCTCTTATTCGGTGGCCATCGGTGCCAACGCAACCACTGCGCGAGCCGCCACGAATTCGATCGCGCTCGGCGGCAACTCGCTGGCCGACCGCGCGAACACCATTTCGGTGGGCAATGCGACGACCCAGCGGCAGATCGTCAACGTCGCGGCCGGCAGCGGCAATTTCGATGCGGTGAACGTCACGCAGCTGAAGGGCGCGTTGAGCGCGCTCGGCGGCGAGGCCGGGCTCGATGCGAACGGCGTGGTGCTGAAGCCGGCGTACCGGATCGGCGGCAGTACGTATTCGGACGTCGGCAGCGCGCTGGCCGCAGTCGCCGACATCGGCGGCACCGGCAGCGTCGATGCGGTGAAGTACGACACGTCGGCGCACGACCAGCTGACGCTGGGCGGCGTCGGCGCGGCCGTGCCGGTGGCACTGACCAATCTGGCCGCGGGTGCGGTCTCGGCGACCAGCCGCGATGCGATCAACGGTGCGCAGCTGTACGGCACGGCCGATTCGCTTGCAGCAGCGCTTGGCGGTGGCGCGGCAGTCGGCGCGGACGGCAAGGTGACGAAGCCGGCCTACAAGGTCGGCGAGAACACCTACGACAACGTCGGCAACGCGTTCTCCGCGGTGAATTCGGCGCTGGTCTCGGGCGGCGACCCGAACGCGGTGGTCTACGACTCGACTTCGCGCGATCGCGTCACGCTCAACGGCGCCGGCGCGCCGGTCACGCTGACCAACCTGGCCGACGCCAAAGGCGATGCCGACGCCGTGAACCTGCGGCAGCTGAAAGCCGCCGGCCTCACGGTCGACCCGAGCACCGGCCTTGTGACCAACGCGTTCGTCGCCTACGACAACACATCGAAAACCAGCGTGACGTTCAACGCCGGCGGCTCACCGACGCAACTGAAGAACATCGCCGCCGGCGTCGATCAATTCGATGCGGTCAACGTGCGGCAGATGGAGCAGTACGTGACGGTGCAGATCAACAACTTGCCGTCGTCGTCGACCACGGTGATCACCAACGATCTGCCGACCGGCGCCGCGAGCGGCGATGCGATCGCGATCGGTAACGGCTCGGTGGCCTCCGGCACCGCGGCCATTGCGATCGGCGCACGCACGGTGACGTCGGGCGACAACTCGGTCGCGCTTGGCGTCGGCGCGTCGGCGCCCGCGACGAATGCGGTCGCGCTCGGGGCGAACTCGGTGGCCGATCGCGACAACACGGTGTCGATGGGCGCGCCGGGCGCCGAGCGGCAGATCACCAACGTGGCGGCAGGCAGCGCGGCGACCGATGCGGTGAATGTCGGCCAGTTGAACAGCGCGGTGAGTGGGCTGCAGAAGAACCTGCACGACATGGACCGCGACAACCGCCGCGGGATTGCCGCCGCCTCGGCGCTGAACATCGTTACGCCGTATCTGCCTGGCCGCACCACGCTCAATGCGGGCGTAGCCGGCTACCGCGGCACGGCGGCGCTCGGCCTTGGCGTATCGCGCTGGAACGAAAAGGGGACGGTCAACTACAACCTCGGCGTATCGAGTGCGGGCGGCAACAGCACGATCGTGCGCGCCGGCGTGGGCATCGTGTTCGGCAACTAAAGCGTCACGCACGGCATGGCCTTGGGTCATGCCGCCACCCAGGCCTCGTTGACCGGGCCGCGCGGGAAGGTCCCGCGCGGCCCATTCTTGATGGAACACCAACATGAAGTATTCATTGATCACCCTCGCGTGCGCGGCGTTGCTGGCCGGCTGCTCGTCGAGTGCGACGCGCGATGCGCTGCAGGTGCAGAACCCGACGGTCCTGCAGACCGGCTTCGGTACCACGCAGGACGCCGCCGCGGGCGCCGCGACGCCACAATGGCTCGACACCTACCGCGGCACGGACAACCGCACGAAGCTGGAGAACGTGCGGCGGCGGCTCGACGCGCTGGCCACGCGCAAGGACAACTACTTCGGCTACAAGGCGCAATGCTGGCTCGATGCGGCGCAACAGGAGCGTTCGGACCTGAACCACTGGGGCTTTGTCGAAGAAGCGCTGCATGAGGCGGACCGGCTGACGGCATCGCTCGAAACGGGCAATGGCCTCGCTGCGGACAATCCGACGCTGCGCACGGCGACGGCGGTGCGTCCCGACCTGTGGCAGCAGATCCTGGCCGCGAAGGGGGCGCCGGCCTTTCCGATGTGCACGCCGGCGCAGCGGCTGGCGGCGTGCGCGGAAGTGGAGATGTTGCATGCGGGACATGAAGCGTGGACGCGCGATTTCACCGGCAGCGCGGTGCGCGTCGAGCGCGTCACCACGAACCTGCCTGCGCTCAACGCCGCGCTTGACGCGTGCAAGCCGCCACCTGAGCCACCGCCGCCGCAGATTCCGGCCAAAATCACGCTACGAGGCGATACGACCTTCGGGTTCGATCGCAGCGACATGGCGGGGATGCTGCCCGATGGCCGCAAGCGGCTCGACCAGCTGGTCGGCGATCTGAAGCAGGTCGACGACGTGACGGCAATCGGCATCGACGGTTATACGGACCGGCTCGGCAGCGACCGCTATAACCAGCAATTGTCGACCCGCCGCGCGGACACCGTGAAGCGCTATCTGCAGCAGGGGGGTGTCGATGTGCCGATGACCGCGCGCGGCCGCGGCAAGAGCGATCCGGTCGTGCAGTGCGACAACCGGAACCGCGCACAGTTGATCGATTGTCTGGCGCCGAACCGGCGTGTCGAGCTGAACTTCTCGCGCAAGCAGCCGGCTGCGGCACAACCGGGAGCGGGGCAGTAACGCAGCGAGCCCGGTCGCCTGGGCGCGCGGCGTGCCGCATGGATGCAGCGGCGCGCCGCGTACCGTATCGAAGCAGCCGCACCAGTACCGCGTATCGCAGGGACGCAGCCGCGCGCCGCTGCGTGCGCCGTCCCGCGAAACGTCGCGAGCGCTTGCGGCCGGTACCGGCCCGCAAGCGCGGTGTCGCAAGCTGGTTTCAGGCGCCGCTGTGCGAACAGTTCTGCACGATCCGCCGTGCGCTCATCGCGCGCCAGTAGGTGAGAAAGCGTCCGCCGAACACCCCTGCGACTATTCCCGACACACCCGCGTCGATCATTGCGTACCAGCCGAGCATCGACAGATTCGTCACGGTGGCCAGTTCGACGCCGAGCCAGAACTTGGTGGCAAAGATCAGGACGATCAGCACCAGCGGCACCACGGAGCCGGGCAACATCACCGTGTTGGCGGCTGGATCGACGATAAAGCGGCTGCGGCTCGCAAGGAACACACCGCCCAGGATGCCGGCCAGCGCGCCGAAGCACCACGCCAACGCTGCCGACCACCCGATGAGCGGAGACGTGAGCAGATGCAGGATGCCCCAGCCGGCGAACACGACCGGGATGATCGCGAGCCGCGACAGCGGCGCGGTGCCGCTCTTGAGCGCCTTGAAACCGCGCGACAGCAGATAGACCAGCAGCACCCAGACCCAGATCGGCGCGCCGTGAACGATTTCGACCAGTGACATGATGACCTCCGTTTTGACCTTGATATTGGTTTCGGCGGGGAGAAAAACGCTCTAACTGCCGACGAGGTGCATCGTAGCGACGCTGAATTAGCGAAAAATGAGGGACGTGCGGCCGGCGGCCGGCGCTCAGGCCTGACGAATCAATAGACGTCGATGCGCCCGGAAAGGCCCGGCGAAGACATGCATGCGGCGCTTGCCGTGCCAGGCGCCAGGCCACCGCGATGAGTGCGGGATATCGCGGCGCGGCTGAGCGGCGAGACACTCGCGCGGCTGCTCGATGAATCGCGCAAACGTGGCGCGCGGCGGGCTGGCGAATAGCGTCGAGGCGCGGCTCGCGACCGGTGGAACGTGCTATTCCACCGGTCGCGCGTATCAGCTTTTCAAACAGACATCACGAACGCGGGTTCGACCGGAGACTCACTTCACGGTGAACACGGAAATTCCGCCATTCGGGAACGCCCCGCTGCCTGCCTGGAACGGCACGTAGACCTGGCCCGAGGGTCCATCCACCGCCACCGAATGCGCGCCGGTTCCAACCGGTATCTGCGCGACGATCGTACGGCTCGTGCCATCGATAATCGCCATCTGCGGCGTGAAGCCCGAAGCCGCCGCGATACCGTTTGCCGTCCAATGCCGCGCCGGCAGGAAGTAACGGTTCGACGTTGCATCGTAGGCGATCTGGTCGACGCCGCCGAATGGCAGTTTCGCGAGCTGGGTGCCGTTGGTGCGATCGAGGATCAACGTAATCAGCGGACTGCCCGCAGCCGGATCGCAACCGACCATCACGTCCTGGTTAGGTCCGAGTGCGATGCCGGCCGGCACGCAGTTGCCAAGCGGAAAGGTTTTGGACACGGCCGGTTGCCCCGCCAGCACCGAGCTTGCGGCAATCACATCCAGCTCGCCGTTGGGATTGGCAGTCGTGCCGTCGTTGTTGATCAGAAAACTTTGCGTACCCGTGTCGTACTCGCAAGCCTCCAGCCCCGCCGAACCCGTAAACGGCAGTTTGGCGACGACCGTCTGCGTGTCCGTGTTGATAAAGCTGACGAATGGCGGATCGTCTCCCGGGTTGGCGATCATCACGAGGTGGTCGGTGGGATCGAAGCATCCTTCATCCACGCGATTGCCCGAGGTGGTGAGCGGGATGGTCTTCGTCACCACTTGCGCCGTGGTGTCCACCACCTTCGCGGCATTCACGTCGCCGACATAGATCGTGCTGGTGCCAGGCAAGCCCACCAGACCGTCGGGGCCGGAGCTATCGGTGGTCGCGCCCGCGCCGGTGAAGTTGCCGGCGATCTGCGCAATCAGCTGGTTACTGCTCGTGTCGACCACATCGACGGCTTTGTTGTTGCGGTCGGCGAGGAAGTAGCGGCCGTGGTCCGCGTAACTGATGTCAAAACTGAAAGCGGGGGTAGTCGCGTTAGGCACCGCGATATTGGTGACGAGGTGAGGGGTGCTGCTGGCACTGCTGGTGGGCGTGCTGTTGCTATGGTTTGAACCGCCGCAGGCGGCCAGCAAACATGCCGCCAGCGAGCAGATGGCGATATGCAGGTTACGCCGTGAACGTTGACCTTTCATCATTGTCTCCATGAATCCGCTCATCATTTATGTGAGCGATAACGATTAAACGGTTTATTGTCTTTATTCGGATTAATTCATAAAAATTCCTCGAATTCGGAGCATTGCTGATTTTCGTGCATGAATCGTTCAATACCTGTAGACGCCCGGATTTGCTGGATCTCAGGCAGTAAATCAGGAACTCGAATATCCATGCAAGCCTTGATAGACGGTTATCGGCTATCTCGGGCGAACAATGCGCGAGACTGGCTTAAGCGGGCCTTAAGCCAGATTTGAACGGTAATGCGAGTGAATTAGCGTTGAAAGATTTCGTCAGGTTGCCAACGCAACGGATTCGATAATCCGCTTGTTCCACAGCCATTCGAGAAGCTTGTGTGCGCTGGCCGTTTCCATCGACCTGCCGAGAAACGTCATCAGTTCGAGCGGCAGCGTGCTGCGCGTCAGCGCTCCGATCAACGGAAACAGTGCGACGCCATCCCAGTACGCGATCGGGCGATCGAGATTCGGATGCCGCAACGCGGCTTGCGCGGTGATACGGTCGCCGGTCGCGCACGGCATCGTGACGATCTCGGCGTCGTGAGCGAAGCGTACCGGCGCGTGCAACGGTAGCCGCGATACAGGCGTGGTCGATCGCGCCGGCGTGGCCGCGACGCGCGCGAGTTCGGTGCGTAACGCGCGAGACATAGTGTCGATACGTGCTGCGGCGATTTCGTCTTCCGCGACGTTCGATGCAAGCGTGTCCCGCGTCACGATCGGCATCGCGCGCTGCTGCCAGAACGGCGAACCGGCGCACCAGGTCTCGCCGTAATAGCGCGCGGTCCACGCGAAATGGCGTGCCGCACTTTCCACCAGGCGCGTTTCGTAGAAGCCGCGCGCCAGTTCCTGCTCGGCCGTATTGGCTGCCCGGCTCCATGTATTCAACGCGAGCGCGGCCTGCAGCGAAAATCGCATCGCCTTTTCGACACCGGAAGACGAAATCGGATCGAGCGCAAATGCCGTGTCCCCCAGTTTGATGCGCCCATCGTCCCACGCGAGCGCATCGACATAAGGCGTCGATACACACAGACTGACCGGCTCGCACCAGCGCAAGCCCGCCATCTCGCCGAACAGCAGGCTGCGCGCGCACGCGCCACGTAGTATCGATTCCGGCTCGCGTGCCGCCGGTTCGTCGCGCGTCGACGGATCGAACGTGAACATCACGCGGTAGCGGCGGCGCGGCAGCGTGGCGCCCCAGATCCAGCCGCTGGGCAGCGCCTCCACGCGGGTCGACAGATCGGTGCCGCGCGGCAGTGTGGCGAGATCGATTTCGGCCCACATTGTGGCAAGGCGCGCTGCGTGCAATCGCTGTGGCGCGCGCCGATGCTGCCGCCCCTGTGCTTCGAGCAGCGCCTGCACGTGCACGCGCTGCATGCCGTCGCCGTGTGCAAGCTCCACGGTCCATGCGCGCGCCGCTCCGTGAATGTCGATCACGCTTGCGGGACGAAGCACGGTCACGCCGCGCGACTCGGCAAGGCGCAACAGCGCGCTATCGAACGCCGCGCGATCGACGATGAAGCCTTCATGCGCGATCGTTTCGATGCCGGCGCTGCTCCAACGCACGCGCGTGCGCTGGCCCGACAGCAGCGGAACCGTTGCGAGCGCATCGTTCGCATCGAGATAGTCGACGATATTGCGCACGCCGGGCGTCAACGCTTCGCCAATCTGCGGACGCGGCCATTGCACGCTGCGTTCGACGACCAGCACGCGGTGCCCGAGCTGGTTCAGGCGCAGTGCCGCGCACAGGCCGGCAGGCCCGGCGCCGACCACCAGTACGTCGAATTCGCGCGTCACGCGTGTCCGGCGTTGCGAGGCGCCGCATCCTGCGAACCGGCGGACCAGTTCGGCGCATAGCGCGCCAGCCGGCCATGCGCGCCGATTGTGTAATGCAGCCAGCCGCGAATGTAGTCGCACGCGCTGCGCCCGCGCGCGAGCACTTCGTGGTGGCATCCGCCGCCGCATAGATAGCGGGCCCAGCACGAATTGCACGGTTGTTGCTGATGCACGTGCCGCTCGGCAAGCCAGATGGTTTGCCGGGCGCGATCGACGCCATCGGAAAGGCTGCCCATCGCGCCGGCCTCGTCGCCGACGAAGCGATGACACGCCGACAGTTCGCCATCGGCGGATACGCCGAGATATCCGGCGCCGGCTCCGCACGGATAAGGCCGGTGCGTGCCGCGTTGGATCTCGCGCAGCGCGTTCTGCATGTTCAGAAACGGATAGCGCTCGCCGCGCATCACTTTCTGCTCGAACGCGAGCCCGCACGCAATCATGCCTTGCAGCATCTCGGCCATGTCGTCATGGGTCATTTCGGCGCGGCCATTCGAAGCACGCAGCAGCGGCGAAAATCCGACGCTGTGGAAACCCATGTCGATGAAGGTATCCAGCGTCGCGGGCAGGTCGAGATTGAATGGCGTGACCGTCACGCGCGCCGAGACCTGCATGCGCCGCTGCCGCGAAACGAGCGGTGCGAGCCGTTCGACGATCTGGTCGAACGATCCTTTGCCGCTTTTGAACGGGCGCAGGCGATCGTGCACCGGCGCAGGTCCGTCGAGGCTGACAGTGACGGCGAAGCCGTGCGCCTCGAAAAAGTCTGCGTCGTCTTCGCGCAGCAGGCTGCCGTTGGTGGTGACCGAAAAGTTGCAGCGTATGCCGCGCGCGTCCGCGCGTTCGCGTGCGTACAGCGTTGCGGCACGCAGCACGTCGCGATTGGCGAGCGGCTCGCCGCCCATGAACGCGAGGTTGATCTTGCCGCCTTCGCTGGCTTCGTCGATCAGCAGGTCGACGGAAGCAAGCGCGGTTTGCAGCGCCATGCTTTTCGCCTTGCCGCCGAATTCCCCTTGCTGCGCGTAGCAATAAGTGCAGCCGAGATTGCATTTCTGCGCGATCGCGAGCGATAGTGCATGCACCGGCACGTCGGTGAGCGGCTCGTCGTCGATTGCGGGCGCCTGTACCAGGTGCTCGCGAGCGAGCAGCGCCGCGACGGCTTGCTGCGCGTCGTCGCCGTGCAGCGCAGCAGCGAATTCGCGATGCAGGCCGTGCGGCACATGAAACAGCTGGCTGCCGTTCACGAGCAGCAGATGCGCGCCGTCCGCATCGTCGACCAGATGCATCTGCGGATGCCGCGGGCGCGATGCGTCGACGATGCGCGAGGCCAGCGCCGCCGCTAACGCAGCATGCTGCGTCGGCAGCGGAACGTCCAACGGGTCACGATTCATCGGCGTCGTTGCCACGGATCACGAAGTGCAGATCTTCCTGCCACGACTTGAACAGATCGTCGTAGGACCACAGGCGCGAATCGACGCGATTATCCGCGATGTAGGTGCCGGTACGGCGTTTCGCGAGCCACATGTCGCCGCGCGCGAGCCCGTCGTCGCCCGGCTCGACGTTCACGAAGTCGGGGCGCGACGCGGCCCAGTAATAGCATGCGCATTCGCGATAGTCGTTTTGCCACGGCGAGCACAGGCCTTGCGTCAGTTCGCCCGGCTCGAGCATCTGTGGGTTGAAGCTCGCGGTGGCGCCGTCGAAAAAGTGCCTTAACGTGAGCGTCTGTTTGAAGGTCTCTTTCTGCGAGTTGGCCAGCACTTCTTCGGTCGCATTCTGGTGCGCGGTGAATTCGCATTCGACCTGCTTGCCCTGCAGATGAACGATGCGCGCGATCGAATTCGACCACTCCATGAATGACACCGCGTTAGGATTGGGCGCGCTGGCAAGCGGCACCGAATCGCCGTCGGGGAAAACCGGCCCGGTGGTCGGGACCATCGTGCCGACCTCCAGGCCGGCAAAGCGCAGCAAACGCCGGGTCTTCAGATGCTCGAAGCCTTTGTCCGCATCAACCACGTAGTTGTTGTTCTCGACCAGCGTGATGCCTTCGAAGGCGCGCCGCCACAGATTGCGGAAATCGAATTCGAGCCCCGGAAAGCAGTTCGAAATCGCGCTGCGCGGCAGCACCGATGCGGGGTTGCCGACGCCACGATGATGGATCTGCGCGGTCAGATTCGCGGCCTTGATTTCCGGTTCGCCGGTTGGCTGGTGCTGTTGCTGTTGGTCCTGGTGGTTAGCCGACATTCTGGTCTCCCTTCGCATCGCGTTGTTCCGCGGGCTGTGCAAACATCGCATCGCGCGCCGCCTTGATCACGAGATTGATGTGGCGACGCGTAAGCGTCAGGCTGCGCCCATCTGCACCCCGCATCAGGGCCGGCATCTTGCGCAAGGCCTCGGACGACAGGTCGCCGATTTCCTCAGGCTGGCGCAGCACGTTGGCGAACCACGGCGCGCCGCCGGCCGCGAGCGAGCTGAATACCCGTTCATGCAGCGCGCGCAGCGCGAGGTTGTCGACGATCGATTCGGCGGCGATGGCTTCGTAGTAGCGTTCGAAGTCGTTGGTGTTCTGCCGCACCATCGTGCTCGCGATGTTCAGGCGGCCATTGACCGGATTGCCGTTCATTACCGCGGTGTTCATCAGGCGCACCGTTTCGAGCGCGCGCAACACGATCTCGGTGGCTTCGTCGATCGGCACGTTTTGTTCCGTCACGTCGGGGCCGTACAGAATCTGCTCCATTTCGTCGGAGACCACGCGTACCGGCAGCGTATCGGGCGCGTAGGCCGGCGGCCCTGCACCGATGTAGCCGTGCGCGCGCAGGCTGGTGCCGTCGCCGCGCGTCAGCACCACTTGCACGTGGCCGTCGCATTCGTCGTCGAGATAGCCCCAGCTGACCTGGTTGCCGTCTGCGCCAGCATAGCCGGCGTAGATCTGCGCCGGGTTGGTGAGCGTAGGGCCGACGCTCTCCGTATAGCCGAGCCATTTGCCGCGCGTGCCGTCGTACAGCACGAGGGCTTCCCGGTCGATGATCGGGTCTTTCTGCAGTTCCACGTCGTCCGCGGACACGCGGCGCTGCATGCGCGTGCCGTACACGATGCCGGCCGCCGGCGTGTAGCGCAGACGGATCTCGGGAAACTGCGCGGTCGGCTTGATGAATTGCACATGACCGAGCGGCAGATGCTTGCCCGCGTGAAAGTTTTCGCAGTGGCCTTCCACCGCATGCCGGTGGTGGTCTTTCAGGTTATGCAGGCGCGCGTGGATCTTGTCGTTCGGATCGTTGGTGCGCCGGTAAATCTTGATGTTGCCGAGTTCGACATTCCAGTGCAGCGCGCTGAGATCCAGCCGTTCCGCAGCGAGCAGCTGCAGCGTGAGCGGCTGCAACTGGTCGGGCGCTTCGCTGGTGCGCGCAAAGACTTCGACGAACGGCGCAACGGGCCGCACTTTCTTGTCGACGTCCTTGAAACGGATCCGCTCGGGCAGATACGCGCGCGTGATTTCGCCGCTTTGCTGGTTCACCTCCAGCGTGGTGCTCGGCACGATGCGGCGATAGTCGAGTGGCTTGTCGGGGTCGACGGCGAGTTCGAATGCTTCGAGCGGCGTCTCGGAGGCGCCCAGTCTTCCGACCGCAACGGGCGGCAGAATCCGCAATTCCAGTATCGGCATGCTTGGCTCCTAGAGTAACGCGGCATCGACATCGCCGGACAGAATGCGCTTCGCGATGGCGACCATATTCTTGTCGGCTTCGTGCAGGCTATGCAGATACGGATGGCGCGCGGCATCGGTTTTGGCGAGCAGCGTGGACACCAGATGTTGGGCCGCGTCGAGCAGATCGAGATGGCCGCGCCAGCGGTTGGCTTCGCCGAACGGGCTGTTGAGCGTGTACGGCACCTGAAACGGCGGGCCCGCGAACGGCGCATCCGCCGCATGCGACACGCGCGACTGCATCAGGATCTCGGAGATCGCGCGCAGGTTGTACATCTCGCCGAACGCGGCATTGACGATCGAGCCGCGCGGCGTGACGAGCCCTGCCGCATTGAGGCCACCGTATAGCGTGAAGCTGTGGATCAGATACTGCAGCAGCATCCGGTAGCGCAGGTTCAGTAGCGACGCCCACAGCGCAGTCACTGGTTCGGTGATAGGCGTGACCGGCGTGCCGCCTTGCTCGGGCTCGAGGTCGGTATCGAGCGACACGTAAGGATTGGTGGCGACCGCGCGGGACGGCTGCCACGCGGCGCGTGTCGAGGCTGGAGCCGTTCCGTTTGCGCTTGCATTCGCATGCAGTGAGGACACGGCAACCGGATAGGCCGCCTGCCATTTCTCTTCGACGAAATCGGCAGGCCGGGCGTCGTGCCAGACGTCGGTGCCGATCGCGTGGCCTTCGATCGCCGCGCGCATTTCGACGTAGATGCGCAGGAAGCGCACGAAATGCGAGGGATCGGTGCCGTACGCGGCCTCGCCTTGCTTGGAGATCGCCTGCAGTGCGCTGACTGCGTCGTCGCGCGACGTCGCGGGTATCACCAGCACGTCCGGCGTGCTCTTCAACGTCGCGCTGCCGGTGTTGCCGCGCTTGCCGCCCTGATAGCCGCGGCCCCATTCGGCAAAGTCCGCCTGGCAGCGGTAGGTGTCTGCCTGGAACACATCGTCGGAAAGGTAGTTCGGGTCCTGGATCAGCGGAATCAGCGTTTCGAACAGTTCGGCGACCTGATGCGGCTCTTTCACCTGGGCGTCGACGCGCGCGCGGATCTCCTTGCCCAATGCGCCGCCGTCCCATCCGATCGGCGCTTCGGTATAGACGTATTTCGCCAGCGAATCGAGCGTGAGCGGTTCGAGCATGAACGGGAACGGATAAAACGGCGTATCCCACGGATAGTCGTTGCGCTCGAAATGCAGTGGCGAACCGATCAGGCGCAGTACGTTTTGTACGGTGATCAGATGGCCCATTTCTTCCTTGGCGATGCCGAGGATGGTTTCCTGCCAGCTGCGCACGGCATCGTGGAAGGCCGGCGGCACTTGCGGGCCGCCTAGCGAATAAGCCGCGTACAGGTACTGCACCATCAGGCAGTGCTCGATTTCCGCATCGATCGACAACAGATAGGTGACGTAGTCGCGCGGAGAGAATTCGCCGTTGAGTGCAGGTACAGGCACGCCGGTGTCGCCTCTTGCGGCCAGCGCGTGCGGCGCCTTGCCGCTAGCCGGGTGACCGCCGGGTGCGAGATGGCGCCAAAGTCTGAATGATTGCATTGCCGCTCCTAATTGCCCACGTCAGAAGGAAGATGGTCATGCAGAACTGCGGGGAATGACGGGTGTGGCGGGTATTGCGGGAAAGCGGGGCATGCGGATGCGCCGTCATGTGCCGTTATGGATGTTGTCGATGCGGCATGAGTGCGGTGTGACAGCCGGCCCAATGCTAAAGCGGAAAACGCTGCAGAAATGCTGTCTGGCTAAGCTTCTGAATAAAGCGGCCTCATTCTGGCATGCACGTCTCGCGCGACCATCCTGCTCAATCTGGCAGATTGAATTTCTGTTTGATATGAATGGCGTTGGTTGTCGAGCCTGTCAAGCATCGAACGGTGAACTACAGAAAAATTCACAAAGGCTTTTGGGGTGCCGTTGAAGCGTCGCTGTCGATGTCGTTCGCATATTGATCGCGTGCAGACGCCGCTGCAGATGCCGGCGGCGCATCGACCTGCAGCGCAACCACGTTGACGATTCCTTGCCGTGCCATTTTCGCGTACGGACATGCGCGCTCGGTGGCGCGCACCAGCTGCTCGGCAAGCGCCTCGTCCACCCCCGGCAGATGAATCCTGATGTCTGCGGTCAGCATGTACATCCCATCTACCGGGTCGCGGCCGAAGGTGACGGACACGTTTACCGTGGCGCTGTCGATCGGGATGTCGT
Organism: Paraburkholderia jirisanensis; assembly: GCF_054782355.1. Classification (NCBI taxonomy): domain Bacteria; kingdom Pseudomonadati; phylum Pseudomonadota; class Betaproteobacteria; order Burkholderiales; family Burkholderiaceae; genus Paraburkholderia; species Paraburkholderia jirisanensis. The sequence goes on from NZ_BAAGSQ010000005.1 coordinate 146,113, forward strand.
TGCGTGCCGCGATCAAGGTCAGCGCACCATGAAAGCACGCCGCATAGCCGGCCGCGAACAACTGCTCGGGGTTGGTGCCGCCGCCCGGGCCGCCCATGGCCTGCGGCAGGCGCAGGTCGAGCTCGAGGTTGCCATCGTCTGAGCGCACCACGCCGGACGCCCTGCCGTGCTCGGCCTCGCCGCCGGTCACGCTCACCGTACCGGTATAGAGCCCCTGAAAATCGGACCCGTAGTACTTGTCGAGCATGCTCGGCGGCGGAGGTGTCAGCTTGTCCATGGTGTCGATCCATCCATTTGTCAGACCCGCTCGGTACGGGGAAACAGCGTGTGCATCCTCTGCCGTCCCGCGGACATTCACAGAATCTGCCGGATGTCGCGCGTGCGCGTCACCGTCAGCACGATCGTAGGCGCGTCGCAACGGGCGCAGAAGCCGCGAACAGGGACGCACGGTGTTGCCGTGAAGGCAACAATCGCAGCCGCGCTCAGGGCCGGGGGCAGCAGCAATGCGCTCCTCTTGCCAGTTGCGGCTATTTCGCCGGTTGCCGCTGCGCGTGCGATCTGTGCCGCCGATTGTTGTTGCGCAGACAACATCGTGAGCTCCTTTGCAGAGCTACTGCGGTTCGACCGGCGCGCCTACGATGGTTCCTGACGGCAGCCTTGCGGGCTGCCTTACATCGAGGAACGACCTGTGAAAGAAGAAGATATCCGCGGCAACGCGTTTGCGATGCCGGTACACAATCCAGCCTATCCGCGTCCGCCGTTCCGTTTCATCAACCGCGAGTACTTCATCGTCTCGTACGTAACGGACCTCGATGCGCTGCGCGCAGTCGTGCCGGAACCGCTGACGGTCGACAACCCGATCGTCCATTACGAGTTCATCCGCATGCCCGATTCGTCCGGCTTCGGCGACTACACCGAAAGCGGCCAGGTGATCTCGGTCCTCGACGAAGACGGTAAGCGCGCCAACTACACGCACGCGATGTATCTGGACGACGAAGGTCCGATCGCCGGCGGCCGGGAAATCTGGGGGTTTCCGAAGAAACTCGCGACGCCGACGCTGCGTGTCGACGGCAAGGACACGCTGCTCGGCACGCTCGACTACGGCACGCAACGCATTGCGACCGGCACGATGGGCTACAAGTATCGCGCGCTCGATGTGCAAGCCGAGCGCCGCAAGCTGGCCGACACGCCGAACTATCTGCTGAAGGTAATCCCGCATGTCGACGGCACAGTGCGCATCTGCGAACTGGTGCGCTTTTTCCTGCGCGACGTCGAGGTGCTCGGTGCGTGGGAAGGGCCCGCCGCACTCGAGCTGCATCCGCATGCGCTTGCGTCGGTGGCCGATCTGCCGGTACGCAGGATTCTCGGCGGACGTCACGTCATCGCGAATCTGACGCTCGATATCGGCGAAGTGGCGTACGACTATCTCGCGCCCGCCGAGGCAATCAAACTCGCAGTTAATCAGTAACGCTCAAGGAGGATATATGGCATTGAACGACAAGGTCGCGCTCGTCACGGGCGCAGCAAGCGGGATTGGTGAACAGTGCGCGCGCAAGCTGGCCGCCGGCGGCGCGACGGTGGTGATCGCGGATCTGAATCTCGCGCATGCGCAACAGGTCGCGCAAGACATCGTGGCAAAGGGCGGCAGCGCGATCGCGCTGGCGATGGACGTGACCGATGAGGCTGCCGTCAACGACGGCGTCGCCGAGACGGTGAGCCGCCTGGGTGGCCTTGACGTGCTCGTATCGAATGCGGGCATCCAGATCGTCAACCGCGTCGAAGACTATGCATTTGCCGACTGGAAGAAGATGCTGGCGATTCACCTCGACGGCGCGTTCCTGACGACCCGCGCCGCGCTCAAGCATATGTACGCGTCGAAGCGCGGCGGCGCAGTGATCTACATGGGCTCGGTGCATTCGCACGAGGCCTCGCAACTCAAATGCGCGTACGTGACTGCAAAGCATGGGCTGCTTGGACTCGCGCGCGTGGTGGCCAAAGAAGGCGGCCCACATCGCGTGCGCGCCAACGTGGTGTGCCCGGGCTTTGTCAGAACGCCGCTGGTCGACCGGCAGATTCCCGAGCAGGCACAAGCACTCGGCATCAGCGAGCAGCAAGTGGTGAAAGACATCATGCTGAAAGAGACGGTCGACGGCGAATTCACGTCGCTAGCCGACGTGGCTGACACGGTGGCCTTCCTCGCCGGCTTCGAATCGAATGCGCTAACCGGGCAATCGATCGTCGTCAGCCACGGCTGGTTCATGCAGTAAGGAGCCAAACATGAATTCGAGCCTGCGCAACAAGCTGCAAGCGCCGCAGCGCGTCAAGCTGCCGCCGTATCACGAGATTGGACTCGTCCTGCAGGGCGGCGGAGCACTTGGCTCATATCAGGCCGGCGTATACGAGGGAATGGCCGAAGCCGGTGTTGAGCCGACCCGCATCTCAGGCGTCTCGATCGGTGCGTTGAACACCGCGATCATCGCCGGCAATGCGCCCGAGCATCGTGTGGAAGCGCTGCGCGGCTTCTGGAATACGATCAGCCAGCCGGCGGATTTTCTGGCCCATGTCGGCTCGCGGTTTCCCGCCTGGCCCGGGTTCGAAGACATCGGACGCAAATGGACCAGCGCATGGGCCGCCACCCGCACGCTGATGGAAGGGCAACTGGGCTTTTTTGCGCCGCGCCCGCCGATGCATCTGACCGGGCTCGGCAAAAAACGCCCTGATCAGGTCAGCTACTACGACACCGCCGCATTGCGCGAGACGCTGCTGCGCTACGCGGATTTCGACCGTATCAATCGCGGCGACGTGCGTGTTTCAGTTGGTGCCGTCAACGTGCGTACCGGCAACCTGGTCTATTTCGACAATGCGGCGATGCGCCTCGCCCCCGAGCATTTCATCGCATCGGGCTCATTGCCGCCGGGTTTTCCCGCCGTCGAAATCGACGGCGAGTACTACTGGGATGGCGGCCTCGTGTCGAACACGCCGCTCACGGAGATCATCCGCGAAAGTCAGCACAAGGACACGCTGGTGTTTCAGGTCGATCTATGGAGTTCGCGCGGCAAGCTGCCGGGCGATTTGCTGGACGTCAGCGAACGCACCAAGGACATCCAGTATTCGAGCCGTACGCGCGCGATTACCGCCTTCATGTCGCAAAACCAGAAGCACGCGCAGATGATCAAGGCGCTGCTCGAGCATATTCCCGAGAAGGAGCGCCTCGGCAATGCGCTGCTGCAGGAGGCGCAGAAGACCGCGGACGGCAGTGCGGTGAACGTGATGCATCTGATCTACAAGAACAAGTCGTTCGAAGGGCACTACAAGGACTATGAGTTCAGCAAGGACACGATGCGCGAGCATTGGGCCAGCGGCCTCGAGGATATTCGCCGTTCGTTTGGGCACCCTGAATGGCTCGCGATTCCGAGCCGCGAGACCGGCTTCGTCACGCGCGATGTGCACCGCTATCGGCAGGATGTCAGCGAGGCCACCGGTCCGGTCACGCAGCCGGTGACGCAGCTGAAACGCAAACCGGATGAAGCAGTGCGGAACGCGAGGTAGTGTCCTCGCGGCCAGCAGTGTGCGATTCCATTCCGGCTGCACCGGCCGACGCCGGGCGCAGCGCAACGTCAACCGCCGTCCCGACCGGCACGGCAAGCGAAGGAGAGCATCATGTTGTCACATGAACTGATTGCGCGGTACGGCGTGCTGGTCGTGTTGCTGAATGTGCTGGCATCGTCGCTGGGTTTGCCGCTGCCGGTGATACCGACGCTCATCGCCGTGGGCGCGAGCATTGTGCTCGCAATGCATGCACTGCCGTCGGCACTGTTGCATTTCGCGACGATGCTGGCCGCTGCCGTGCTCGGCGGCGTGCTTGGCGATCTGGTCTGGTATCAGGGCGGCAAGCGCTACGGCGAGCGTACGCTGCACACGGTCTGCAAGCTGTCGCTGTCGCGTGAGACCTGTGTGAAGAAGACCGAGCGCTTCTTTGGGCGCTGGGGTGTGCGTGTGCTGGTGGTCGCGCGCTTCGTGCCGGGTTTGTCGCTGGTGGCGGTGCCGCTGTGCGGCGCAATGTCGGTGCGCCTGCGCTCGTTCGTGTTGCACGATAGCGTGGGTGTCGCGCTTTGGGCTGCGGCAGGTCTCGCGCTGGGTGCCGCATTTGCGTCGCAGATCGAGGCGGTGTTCGGGCTGCTGTCGCATCTCGGCTGGCAGGCACTGATGGTAGTCGGCGCCGCGCTCGCGCTTTATCTCGCGTATCGCTACTTCCGCCGGATCATGCTGGCCAAGGCGCTTGAGAAGGCCCGCATCAGCGTGGACGAACTGCATGCGCTGCTCGCGGGCAACCCGCGGCCTGTGGTGTTCGATATTCGCTCGGCGGAACGAAGAATGCTCGATCCGTTTGTCATTCCGGGGTCCGTGCATGCGGATGAGCGCAACCTGAAAGAGATCGTCGAACGCTACGGAGCCAACCGTACGCTCGTGATTTACTGCTCGTGTCCGAACGAGGTGTCGGCCGCGTGGATGGCGAGGCGGCTGCGCCTTGCCGGCATCAAGCTCGCGTTGCCGCTTACCGGCGGTATCGATGCATGGCGGCGGGCCGGCTTCGAGGTCAACCCAGTGGCGGCGTTAAACGATGAGCCGGTGATGGCAGACGAGGCGCGGCTCGTTGCGCAGTGAAGCGGTGCGCGAGTGTGTATATACGCGTAGGTTGTGGTTGCAGCGCCTCGCGTAAGCGCTATTGCCGGTGCCGGGAAATCACGTCGCCGATTTGCGCCTCACATAGCGGCTCGCAAATATAGAAACCCTGGCCTTCGATGTCGTGCAGCGTGCGTGCCCACTCGAACTGCTCGGCCGTTTCGAGCCCGGTCAGCACGATGCGCTTGCCATGGCTGCGTGCGAGGCGCACGAGCGTCTCGACCATTCTTTTTGCTTCTTCGTTCAACGGCACCTGCCGGATCAGTGAGCGATCGAACTTCACGATGTCGACCGGCAACTGCTGCAGCAGCGTCAGCGAGTTAAAGCCGGAGCCGAAGTCGTCGAGCGCGACCCGCACACCGACGGCCTGCACCGCATGGATCACATCCACCAGCCAGTCCAGCTGGTCGGGATGAACGACGTCGGTCAATTCGATTTCAAAGCGGCCAGGCTTGATGCCGAGCGACGTGAACAGCGCAGCAAGCCGGCTCGGCAGATCTTTGCGCCCAAGCTCTGGCGCAGACAGATTGACCGCCAGCGACAGGTCGTCATAGCCCGCCGCTTTCCATTGCGTGAGCATGCCTGCTGCGCGAGCGATCAGCAAATCGGTGAATTGACCCGTTAGCGACGAATCTTCGACAACGCTGATAAAGAACGCCGGCTCGAGCACGCCGTCTTCCGGATGGCGCCATCTGATCAGGTATTCGAAACCGGACAGGCTATTTTCACGCAGGCGAAATTTCGGTTGAAGAACAAAAAAGAATTCGTCATGACAAAGTCCACGTTCGGCTTCGCTGATTATCGTGGACGCGTGCTCTACTGGTGAGGTCTGTCTCATCATGTTCCGCTTGGTCTTGTGCGGTTGACTGGCTGCGGCGAACGGCCGTGTCGCTGGGCGAAGACAGACGGCCGGGATCGGGTGCATGGCGGTGCATATGTTCTGATATTCTCCGCGTTATCGGATTTTATAGTGGAAACGTGCCAGTGCGTCAAGCGTGTTTATTTTGGTGCGTTGCACTGCGCACTGTGAATTTCACTGAAAAATAAACGAATATGTCCGGTCAATTTTTTAAGGAATTTGAATTTTTTATCCGGACGTAAAAAACATTAGAATTTTCGACTTTTATATCCTGGCAATTGGGCGCGGAGCTGCCGGTACGCATAGTCATGCAGAACGCTTAGGGCGTTCCATCAGTTCGAACGATATCCATTTCACATCGAAAAATAGCGAGAAAGTTGCAGCGCTGCCGGTTTGGGCAAGGTAACCTCTTGCCGAGGGAGCATCGGCGCGGTGCAACGGGATGTCGCACCGGAGCGCAGTGCACTTTGTGACAATTGTTGATAATTGAGGTTCGATAGAATCCGGTATCGTTACCAGAATTTTCTGGGCGAAATAATCTCAAAAGATCGCACATTGGCGACTGGGATGGATCAGGGTGGTGCGGGAAATTTTTACGAATCTGAATGAAGCAGTATCGAATGAAGATGCCGGATTTGTTTGGCAATTTTATGGTGAAGTTTAGCCTGCTGAATAAAAGGCTGCAATAAGTAACCGCGATAAGCGTTTGCAATTTTAAAATGTACAAGAGAAGACCAGCTGACATGAGGGGAAGACTGTTCCGCTTCGCCTTGCGCCGCTCCCGAAGTGCCGCAATGGCCACGGCGTCGGCGTCCGTCGAGCCGTATCCGAACCTTGCGCGCGAGTGGGTCGGTCTCACCGTCACGCTTATCGTGTTCTGTCTGGTGCTGACGTGCACTCATGTGCTGCATCGTGCCGACCTTGCATTCCTCGATGCCGCGTCGCGCTTCGTTCATCGCGTCGCGCCGGACAAGGTCGTCGTCATCGCGGTGGATGACCGTACCATCGAGCGCCTGGGCGGCTGGCCGCTTGGCCCGGAAATCCATGCACGCCTGATCGACCGCCTGACCCAAAGCGGTGTCGCGGCGATCGGCCTCGACCTGATGCCGATGCGCAGCACGCATGCGATGCCGGGTGCTGAAGCGGCGCTGGCTGCGGCGATCCGGCGTAACGGCAAAGTCGTGACGAGACGCGATGCCGGGGCCGCACCGAACGGCCGCACGGACGATGCGCAGGACAGCGGCATCGCCGGTGCGGGATTTGCGAGCGGCCACATTGCAGTGCATTCCGATCAGGACGGGGTGGTGCGCAGTTTCTATATGCTGGCTGGCGGCATTCAGGAGGATCGGCATATGGCCGACCTGCTGCTGCGCACGGGCGGTGCTTCCTCCGCGGTGTGTTCGAATGCCGAAAGGCAGGCGGCCGCCGTGAACGGCGTGGGCTGCCTGCGCTATGTGCCGCTTGGCCGCAGCAAGTCCTGGCAGAAGTATTCGTACGTCGACGTGCTGCAAGGCGTCGTTCCGGCCAGCGAACTGACAGGCAAGCTGGTGCTGATCGGCGCCACCGCCGATGGCCTCGGTGCGCGCCTCGCAACACCGGTAATCGAAGGTTCGTCGCTCAAGGGCGTCGAGTTCATTGCGGAGATTGTCAATGCGCTGGCTACGTCCACGCTGACGCGTCCGGTCAGCTTCTGGTACGAGTTGCTGTTCAGCGAGAGTGCGGTTCCGCTGATCTGCCTGTCGCTGTATCTGCTCGGGCCGCGCGCGAGCCTCGTGGTGTCGGTCGGTCTGGCAGCGGTGATCGCCGCTTGCAGCTACGCGATGCTGCGCTTCGCGCATGTGATCCTGCCGCCCGCCGCCGGCATTCTGACCTGTGCGGTTGCCTATCCGTTGTGGGCATGGCGGCGCCAGGAAGCGTTGCTGAACTATCTGTCGCTGGAAGCTGCGCGCGTGATGCGCGAGCCAACGCTGCCGGAAGAATCCGCTGCCGCGCGCATTTTCATCGATCCGATCCAGCGCCGCCTGAACACGATGGCGGCACTCGTCGAGCGGGTGCGACGCTATCGGGAGTTTGTATCCGAATGGGTCGATAGTCTTCCGGAAGCGACCCTGGTCACGTCGCCGGCCGGCATCGTGATGCTGGCCAACGAACGCGTCTTCACCTTGTCCGAGCATTCGGAGGTGCGCCGCAGTGCCCGCCGCTCGCCGGCGGGGCGCCCGGTGTCCGACGTGCTGTTCGAAATCACGGCATCGCATCGGGCGATCGATTTCGCATCGCAGGCCTTGTTCTCGCTCGAACACTGGGCACGCGGCGACGACTTGCCGGCGCATAACGAATCGTTGCTTGCACAAGGCATCGAAATTACCAACGCGCGAGGCGGGCGTTCGCTGCTGATTAAATGCGCGCCGATCAAACCGTCGGCCGGGCGCAACGGTGCGCTGATCTTTCACGTGGCCGATGTTTCGTCGGTTCGCAAGGCCGAGCGTCAGCGCGACATGGCGCTGCGCTTTCTGTCGCATGACATGCGTTCGCCGCAAGCAGCGATTCTGGCGCTCGTCGAGCAGATGCGCCAGGAGCCGCCGCGTTTCACCGCGCAACGGTTTATCGAGTTGGTCGAACAATACGCGACCACCGCATTGAACCTCTCCGACGATTTTCTCTTTCTGGCGAGGGCTGAAAGCCTGCCGCCCAAACTGTCGCAAGTCGATCCCGCGCTGGTGCTCGGCGATGCGATCGACGATCTGTGGCCTCAGGCGAGTGCGAGATCGACCACCGTCAACCTGATCGCGGAGCCGGGAAAGAGCACGATGGCGGACGTTGCACTGCTGCGTCGCGCATTCGCCAATCTGATCGGCAATGCGATCAAATTCAGCCCGCAGTCGTCTACCGTCAATGTGCACCTTGCGGAAACGGAGCAGCATCTGAAGATCTCGGTGATCGATCATGGCATCGGCATCTCCGAGCAGCAACGCAAGACGCTGTTTCGCGAATTCACCCAGCTGGATTCGAGATCCTCGCGCGCCGGGCATGGCCTCGGCCTCGCATTCGTCAAGACCGTGGTCGATTCGCTGGGCGGCAAGCTGATGGTTCAATCGAAACTCGGCGAGGGGGCGACCTTCATGGTGTTTCTGCCTAAGGTCGAAATGGGCTCGGGTTAGCAGCGGTTCGCACAACGCGATCTTTGCGCGTTACAGAACTTTAGCAGCGTCGATGTAAAACGCATTGGGTAGTACCGGAAACGTCACAAATGTTCACACAAGTTTTGCGTGTCTAACCTATGATTTTCGTCGTCTTCAGCACGTTCGAACCAAAGCGCAAACGTTTGCGTGTCGGGTGAGCGGTGCAGGCGTCGGCAAGTCGAACATAAGAGGTGACCAGATGCTCGGGGTGCAAGCATGCGCATATTGATTGTGGAAGATGATCCAATCCAGGCGGAAGCGGTCTTCAACGCATTGACTCCTTTCAGTCACACGATAAAGATCGTCGACGACGGCGAATGTGCGGTTCGCTATCTGAGGTCCGAGACGGTGGACGCGGTGGTGCTGGACTGGCACTTGCCGCGCATGAGCGGTATCGAGGTTCTGAACTGGATCCGTGCGCGCGACGATGTCGAATACGGCGTGCTGTTCCTGACGAGCCGCATGCATGAAGTCGACGTGGTGCGCGCGCTCGAGGCGGGCGCCGACGACTACATGCTCAAGCCGTTTCGCGCCGACGAACTGGCGGCGCGGGTCAATGCACTGTTGCGCCGCATTGCGCGCAACGTCGCGCGCGATGAACTCATCAAGGCGGGTGAGTATGTGCTGGACCCGCAGGAGCGCAGCGTAACGCTGCGCGGCAGCCGCATCGATTTAACTACCAAGGAATTCCAGCTGGTTGCTTCGCTGTTCAACAACGTCGGCAAGATCCTGTCGCGAGATCTGCTGGCAATGACGGCGTGGGGCAGGGAACTGGGGGTCGAGTCGCGCTCGCTGGACACGCATATCTATCGGATCCGGCAGAAACTGAAGCTGAGCCCCGAGAACGGCTTGCGCCTCACGTCGATCTATACGCTTGGCTACCGTCTGGACGTGGTCAAGACGCCGGCGGCAAGCGATAGTTGCGTGTAGCGTGCGGGTGCGGTCGACCGGGGTTCGGAACCGCCTGGTATATAATTTTCCCGAAAAATATCGGGAAAATTATCATGGCACGACCGCGCGAGTTCGATGAAGACGAGGTGCTGGAACAGGCCCTCCATGTGTTTTGGGACCGGGGCTACGAGGCCGCATCGCTAGCCGATCTGCAGGATGCAACGGGCCTGACCAAATCGAGTTTATATAAGGCGTTCGAAAGCAAGGAAGGCCTGTTCCGCCGCGTGCTCGACCGGTATCAACGCAATCAGCTGGCTTTCCGTGAGGCTGCGTTGACGCAGCCTACTCCGTGGCTCATTGCCGAGTCGTTGCTGTACGGCATCGTCAATCTGCACACGGGCCGCAATACACCTTCGGGTTGTCTGCTCACCTTGTCCGCATTGGCTTGCAGCCCGGACGCGCGTGCGCTCGGCGACGAACTGGCAGAACGACGCAACGACTTCGAACGGCGGCTGCGCGCACGCCTTGTCGCTGTCGCGGATGCGGGGCCGCTTCCTCCGGGTATGAACAGCCAGGAGGCGGCTGCCTTCATTGCAACGCTGATCCAGGGTCTCGCGGTGCAGGCGAAAGGCGGCGCAAGCCGCCGGCAACTGCGCCAGATCGTGGCGGCGGTGCTGACTGGTTGGCCCGCCGAATTTCCGGGCAAGAAAAACCGTAAGGCGGCGTGAGCGCAGGCAGCGGCGCACTGCCACGCCGCAACATGTTCGATAAAATCGAACGGTTTCATCGATCGGGCCCAGCGAAATGGGATACCGTAAAGTCCATAATTCGTCGCGTACCCTCCGTGACGCACAACAGTTCGACCCAATGCGCGCCCACGAGAGTTGACTAAACGTCTTCAACGCTGGAGCCGAATATGGATCACAAAATCTCGTTTGTCGTCCGTCTACCTGGTAAGCCCGAAGCACGCGATGAGCTCTATTCGAGCCTTATCAAAGTGCTCGACCAAATGTCCCACGAACCCGATTTCGTCAACACGACCCTGCATCGCGCGGTCGACGATCCGGACACGCTGGTGGTCTACGAAACATGGGAGGGCACGGCGGAGCACTTCCTCGAGCATCATATGAAAAAGCAGTACCGGGTCGACTATGAGCGCAAGCTTGAAACGCTGCTGAAATCCGATCGCACGTTCGAGTGGCTTGACCCGATCCGGACGTATGTGAAGGGCGACTAGCGTGCTTCGCGGTTAGCTGCTTCGGCAAGGCCGACCGTCGTACGCTTCGCGCCCTCGCGAGTACCGAGCTCGCGTTACAGCGTCAACACAGTCTGTAGACGCGTGTGATCAGAGACGTCGCCAATGCCGTTAGCCCACACCGTCTTCAGCGCATACACGCGCTTCGGTCGCCTGATATCAAGTTGGATGCTGCGAGCGATCGCGTGCATCTGGCCGGTATACGATACATTTTGTCGCGTATCCCGACGCGGGATGACTGGCAAGATTCTCTTAATCCCTTGGTCTTCTGCTGGATGCAGCGAAATGAAACGGAATGGGTAGATGGACGGCGCAGACCTGGACGATATCCTCGCATTTCTCGCAACATTCGATGCGGGAAGCTTCACCGCGGCGAGTGCCGTACTCGGGCGCGACGCGTCCATCGTGTCGCGCCGGGTTAGTGCGCTGGAATCCCGTCTAGGCGTACGGTTGATGGAGCGTACGACTCGTCGTCTTGCGCCAACAGAAGCCGGCGCCGCGTTCTATAGGCGAATGCGCGCGGCAATTTCGCTGATGGACGAGGCATCGGCCGAGATTACACAGAGCAACCGAATTGCCTCGGGTCTATTGAGGATTGCTTTACCTGCCACGTTTGGTCAGCGCTGGATCGGCCCAATGCTGCCGATGTTTCTCGCAACCTGGCCGCAGGTGACGATCGAAGCGGAATTCTCGGACCGCTATGTCGACCTCGTGCATGAGCGTTTCGATCTCGCCGTGCGTCTCGGCGATCTCGCGGACAGCCGCCTGGTCGCACGTCAGTTAGCGTCAAACGACAGGATTGTGGTTGCTTCTCCGTCCTATCTCACCGCTCATGGAACCCCAGCCTCTCCGGACGAGCTCGCCGCGCATGCCTGTCTGGCCAACTTGCGTTTCGAAGGCTTCCCGGACTGGCATTTTTGCCGGGCAGACGTTTCCACCGCGGTTCGAGTCAAGGGCCGGTTGATCGCGGACGATCCGGCGAGCCTGGTTGCAGCAGCGGTGGCCGGTCTCGGTGTCACGGTCTGCGCCCGCTGGCTGATTGCGGACGAACTCGCGCGAGGACAGCTTGTGCGCGTGCTGCACGACTGGCAGTTCGAGCACAGTGGTGGAATCCACCTGGTAAGGCCGTCGTCGCGCTTTACGCCATTCAAGACGCGCGCCTTTGCCGACTGGTTGGCGGCGCAGTTTATTCCACCGCCCTGGGATGCCTGACATCGAGCTGATCTAACACCGAAGGAAGCGGCATCGCATTCATGCGTGAGGTGCACGAGTCATCTGCGTGCCGGGGCGATTATCTATTCCACTCCGGTACATAGAATGACGGCAGTTCATGCGTGGGGGCCGTGCGCGATCCTTGTCGCGGCTACGACGGCCTCGCGCTTCCCTGTCAGCCTTCAGGAAGTTCATGACCGCAATCCGTCATTCCGTCATTCTGCGTAGCCGTCCGGACGGGACGGCCACACCCGACAATTTCGCAATCGTTGAACAAGGCATTCCCACGCTTGCCGACGGCGAAGTGCTGACTCGTACGCTTTGGCTTTCCATCGACCCGTATATGCGCGGCCGGATGGACGATGCTGCGTCGTATGCCCCATCGGTCAAACTGGGCGAGCCGATGACCGGCGAGACAGTCGGTGAGGTGATCGCGTCGCGACATGCGGACTTCTCAACTGGCCAGATCGTCCTTGGCGCGCGCGGCTGGCAGAGCCATATCGTGTCGTCGGGTACGGTACTGACGGCATTGCCGGGCGGTGTGCCGTATTCGACTTATCTGGGCGTGCTCGGTATGCCGGGCGCGACAGCTTATGCGGGTTTGCGCGATATCGGCAAGCCTCGGCAGGGCGAAACGCTCGTGGTGGCAGCCGCTGCCGGCGCGGTCGGGTCGGTGGTGGTGCAGCTTGCAAAGCGGGCCGGCGCGCGCGTCGTAGGCGTTGCCGGCGGCGAGGACAAATGCCGCTACGTGCGCGAGGTGCTGGGCGCGGATGCATGCATTGACCATCGTTCTGCCGCCCACTTGCCACGTGCATTAGGCGAAGCCTGTCCGCAAGGCATCGACGTGTACTTCGAGAACGTTGGCGGTGCCGTGCAGCGCGCGGTTTTTCCTCTACTCAACGATTTCGGCCGCATGGTGATGTGTGGCATGGTTGCCGAATATAACGACGTCGAGCCGGCGCCCGGCCCGAACCTTCGCGCGACTTTCACGAAGCGGCTGCACATCCAGGGCTTCATTGTTCACGACCGCTCCGGGAACGCCAGCGAATGGCGCACGTTCGCCGCGCCGCTAATCGCGTCTGGCGAGTTGCACTATCGCGAGCAGATCGTCGAAGGTCTGGAGAACGCGCCAGCCGCACTGCTCTCGCTGATCGGCGGTAGTAACGAGGCAAAGATCGTTGTGCATGTTGCAGACCGGTCCCCGGCATAAGCGGGTCCACTCTCTTCAACTTAAGGAATACACGATGCGACTGACTGGTCATATGCTGATCGGCGCGGCCGAGGTGTTCGGCGCAGGAGCCGAATTTCACGCGGTCAATCCCGTCACGGGCGAATTCATCGATCCACCATTCGGCGGCGGCAGCGCTCACGACGTGGACCGGGCAGCCCAACTGGCGGCCGAGGCGTTCGACAGCTATAGCAGGACTGATCCCGAAATGCGCGGACGATTCATCGAACGCATTGCATCGAATCTCGAAGCCAATGCGCCTGTGATCGTCGAGCGATGCAGGTTGGAAACCGGCCTGCCGCAGCAGCGCCTCGAAGCCGAAGTGTCGTGGACGGCTGCCCAGCTTCGCCTGTTTGCGGACGTGGTCCGGCGCGGCCTGTGGCGCTCGGCGACGCTGGTGAGCGCCGATCCAGATCGCTCAGGCGGACCGCGTCCTGACATGCGCATGCACAAGGTTTCGTTGGGGCCGGTCGGAGTATTCGGCGCAAGCAATTTCCCGATCCTCTATTCGGTGGCGGGCGGCGATACCGCCTCTGCGCTCGCAGCCGGAGCGCCGGTGGTCTGCCGGGCACATCCTTCACATCCGGGTACATCGGAGTTGATCGGCCGCGTCATTCGCGAAGCAGTCGTCGAATCCGGCTTGCATGAAGGGGTATTCTCGCTCGTGACCGGTGGCAGCCATGAAGTAGGCGAAGCGCTTGTCGATCATCGCGAAATCAAGGCGATTGCATTTACAGGATCTGAAGCGGGAGGGATGGCGATCTACCGTCGCGGTCAGATGCGCGCAGAGCCGATTCCCGTGTTCGCCGAGATGGCGAGCGTCAACCCGCATTTCTTGCTGCCCACCGCTCAGGCGATGCGCGCTGATGCTTTTGCAAGCGGCTTTGTCGAGCAGATGGTAGCCGGGGTTGGCCAGATGTGTCTGAAACCTGGTATCGTGATCGCGATAGAAGGTAAAGGTTTCGACGTGCTGCGCAGGACGCTGGTTGAAAGACTGACGGCGGCCTCGGCACAGACCATGCTCAGTCCGGGGATACACAGCAACTATGAGCGAGGTGTCGAGCGGACCCGGGCGGCGAGCGGCGTTACCGAGATCGCTCGCGGTCTGCCGCGCAACAGGCCGTTCGATGGCGAAGCGCTATTGTTCGAAGTGGACGCGCGCGCGGCGATCGCCAATATGCGCGTTGCCGAGGAAGTATTCGGCCCGATGGCGCTGTTGATCCGTTGCGCCTCCTTCGACGAGATGCATGAAGTCGCGCGGCATTTGTCCGGCCAGCTTGGCATCGTTGTTCATGTCGACGATGCCGACGTCGATCTTGCCGGCAAACTGATTCCGGTGCTCGAACGCAAGACCGGACGCATCGTCGCGAACAGCTTCTCAAACGTGGTCGAGATCTGCGATGCGCAAATCCATGGCGGCCCGTTCCCCGCCACCACGGACCCACGGTTCACGTCAGTCGGCAGTTCAGCGATCGACCGCTTTCTGCGACCGGTCGCCTACCAGGGCATGCCGGCAAGCCTGTTGCCACCCGCCTTGCAGGACGGAAACCCGCTGGGCCTCTGGCGGCTACGCGATGGGCAGCCAAGGCAGGCTTGAGTGCCGTGCGTCGTGGCCCGGAGGAGGGCCATGTTCGGCGGGTAGGCAGCTGTGTACCGCATCCCGACGTTCCCATCTGCGACCGGATTTTCAGATCAGAGCAATTTACATCGCTGGTGCAAACAGGTCTACGGAATTCGCTTGTCCGATGTCCGCTCAACATGACCCGGCGAGTTGCAGATGTTGAAGTGGCTTTGCGATGTGCTCAACCCTTACGCAAGCGTTTGGAGCTTTGCCAAACGCTTTTTCGTCACATCCAGAATCTGGTCGGACAACTTCCGAGGTTCGACGATCCGTGCCAGGGTGATGGCACCGACCATCGAAGACAATGTGAAAATCGCCGATTCTGTTGCAGAGGCGGTTCCCTCCGCCTCTGCCCACCTGGCGATAAGGTTAACTAGTCGCTCGAGCCTTTTAGTCACGCCACGGCGTGTTTCCTCGTCGGCCCTTGCCAGGTCGCTGCCTATCGATACCAACGGACATCCTCCCAAAACACTGTCTCGGTACTCAGTCGAAAGGTAATTTTCCAGATGCATCAGAAAGGGGGCTGGGCTGGACTCGGCTGCGGCCTTCGCCGCATCGACAAAGCTATCCATGTGCGCCGCGCAGGCTTTTGCCACCAGATCTTCCTTGGACGAGAAATGACGATAAAAGCCGCCGTGCGTCAGATCAGCGGACGTCATGATGCCGGCGATGCTGGTCCCATCTATGCCTTTGCTGCGGAACTGTTGACTGGCGACTGCGAGAATTCGCTTTCGTGTTTCCTCTTTTCCGGCTTTAGTTTTACGCATTGGTAAATTCCTTCGGTACGCGTTCCCAGCTGGCCGCGCAATCGAACTGCTGCGGCGACTGCCTTGGAGAGCCGACCGATGTTCCTCTGCGCGTCCGCTTTTGTGCGGCTGACCGGAAAAGCATAGAGCCCGCCACCGGACCATAGGATGACGGACTACTTCGCCGCTCGCATCGATGCGACTTATCGATGCTTCTCCGTTATACAGTCTTTCACGCGGCCACTACGCCATAGCGTTCGGCTGGAACCGAGTGTGAGAGGTTCTGAGCCAGTGCCCGACGGGCTTGATCGAACGTGTCCCATTGAGCCTGGTCGGGCAGCGAAGGGGCCGTGACGAATTCGCCCTGGTCAAAGCCGGAGAGCGCAGCGTCGACCATCACCTCGGTCGTCATCACTATCTCCTTGGGCAGGTTTTCGACGGGGAAGCCGTTGTTGGCCCATGATTCTGTTGCGGTCACGCCCGGCACCACCACCTGGATGCGCACGCCATTGGCGCCGAACTCGTGCTTCAGCGATTGGCTGAACGCGAGAACGAAGGCCTTGGACGCGCTGTAGACGGAGTTGATCATCTCGAGCGAGATCGCGACGCCAGACGCAATGTTGATGATCGCGCACGATCCGCGCTCGGCGAACTTCGGTGCCGCCGCGTGCGTCAGACGCACCGTGGCGTTGATGTTGACCGCGATGACGTCGCTCAGGTAATCCACATCGGTCGCCACCATCGGGGCCACCGGCCCCAAGCCCGCATTGTTCACGAGAAGGGTGATGCGGGCATCGGTTTTCAGGATGTCCTCGATTCGCTTGAGACCGGTGCGATCGGCGAGGTCGGCGACCACGGTTTCGACCTTGCGTCCCGTCCTGGCGGTGACACCTTCGGCTACGGAACGAAGGCGATCAGCGTTGCGCGCGACCAGGATCAGGTCGTAACCACGGCGAGCAAGGCGATCTGCGTAGACGGCGCCGATTCCGGCAGAGCCGCCGGTGATGAGAGCAAAGCCCTTGGTACTCTGAGTCATGTGATGGTCCTTTTGGTTGGGCGAGCGCGCGACGCGCGTCCTCGTCAAGTCTGTTGACTGTAGCCAACGCCCCCAAAAATCACCATCGTCTAAAACGCCAATTTTGGCGCCATTTACGCCACCCCGTTCTTTTCTCGCCGACGTCCTGTCAGAGCAGGTCGGCGCGCAGTTCGCGCACGCCTCGTCCCAGGCGCTGCCGCAGCAGGGCGCGCAACGTAGCGCCGTCACCGTAGCCGACCTCGGCCGCGATGGTCTCGAGATCGAGGCGACCGGCTCGCAGAAGCGATTGCGCATGCTCGACTCGCAGGTCCTGGAAGTACGCGAGAGGTGATTTGCCCAACACTTCCTGGCAACGCCGCTGTAGCGATCGCGAGCTGGTCGCCAGCGCGCTCGCGGCATCTTGCAGGGAGAATCCCGATTTGAGGTTTTTCCTCGACCACTGTTCAAAACGTTGAATCAACGGGTCGGCCTGCGCGAGATGATTCGGAATGATGTAAGGCGCCTGCGACGAACGTATATCGGCGAGCAGGTAACGCGAAACGAGAGACGCCAATTCGGGGCTCGCGGACCGGATCAGCCAGAGAGCGAGGTCGAGGTGTCCCAACGCCGCACCGGCCGTCACGCCGATGTCGGTAGGAACGAGCATGCGAGATTCATCGAGTTGCACGTTCGGATAACGTTGCCGAAAGAACGGAGCGAGCGCCCAGTTGGTCGTGGCTTCGCGAAAATCGAGCAGCCCCGCCTCCGCAAGAAAGAATGTCCCAACACAGGAAGCGGCGACGCGTGTGCCGGCAGACTGCCAGTCCACCAGATGTGCGATCGCACGCACGGCCTCCGGTTGCTCGAGGGAGGCAATCACTTCCGCCGGCGACTTCGGGGTCAGCGCCGGAACGATGACCCATTCGGGCTTCAGGTCGGCGACGATCGGTCGCACGGGTACCACCATGCCCTGGTGAGAGAGCACTCGCTTTCGAACTCCGACGATCGAGACTTCGAAGCGCGGGGTTCCACCCATCAATTTCTCTGACAGCTTGTTGGCGACCGAGAAAGCATCGAGGGTGACGGACAGTCCGGTATCGAAGAGTCCGTTGAGGGCAAGTACAGAAATGTGCATGGCGTGAATGCCTCTAAAGTTGTCGTTTGTGACTGTAGCAGTGGTTGGGGCCGGTGGCTACACTCAAGCCCATTGCTTGCCATAAAACGAACAAGCTCATTGACGTCAACAGGGATTCAAATGGATCGACGATTGCTGGTTTTAGCGCTCGGTATGTTTGCGCTCGGCACCGACAGCTTTGTGGTGGCGGGCGTACTGCCGGAGATTGCGCGCAGCTTCGATGTGAGCATCGGCGCTGCCGGACAGATGACGACGGTCTATTCCGTCACCTACGCTATTCTTTCGCCCGTGCTTGCGACGCTGGCCGCGAGCGTTCCCCGCAAACGTCTTTTGCTGCTGGGGCTGGTGCTCTTTGTGATTGCGAACCTCGGTACGGCGTTCGCCCCGACCTTTGGCATTGCGCTGGCGACCCGGGCTCTGGCCGGCCTCAGTGCAGCGATTTTCTCGCCGACGGCAATGGGTGCGGCGCCAATGATCGTGCCGCCCGAACGCAGAGGATTTGCCCTCGCGGTCGTGTTGACCGGATTGACCGTTTCAACCGCCACGGGTTCGCCGATCGGAACCATCATCGGTGGTCTGGGCAACTGGCACTGGACGATGATTTACGTCGCAGCGCTCGCTGCATTGTCCGGCATCGGGGTTGCGGCCTTGCTGTCGGAGATACCGAAGCTCCCGGCCATTTCTCTGGCAAACCGGCTTAGGCCTCTCGCGGATGCGCGAGTGGGGCTTACGCTGATCTCGACCTTGTTGTTCTTCACGGGTGTCCTGACGGTCTACACGTACTTTGCTGTCGTGTTCGATCGGGCCATTGGCGGCAGCCCGGCCGTGCTCAGCGCGGTGCTGGTGATCTGGGGTCTGTCGGGCGTGGTTTCCAACATCATCGTCGGGCGGCTGATCGATCGCGTCGGATCGCGCAAGGTACTGATCACCTTGCTCGCCATTGTGCTTGCCGATTTCTTTTTAGTGCGATGGGCTGGCGCGAGCCTGTGGACGGCGATTCCCGTCATCATCCTGTGGGGAGGTTGCGGCTGGGCCATTCTGGTTCCGCAACAACATCGAATCATCACGATCGCTCCCACGGTGGCGCCTATCCTGCTGGGCCTGAATAACTCGGCGACCTTTCTGGGTGCGACTGCTGCGGGCGTCATCGGTGCCGCCGGCTTGCAAGTGGTGGGTGCCCATAACCTTGGATACGTGGGCGCGATTTTCGTCGCCGCGGCACTCGTTACATCGGAGCTCGCCGCCCGGAAAATTGCAGCGGTTCATCTCGCTGCCGCTTCAATGCAGCGTTCCCCCTCTACTACAACGTCGTCCGAGAGCGCCTAGGCGCATACCGGGACGGTTGTCCACCAGACCTACGACGCAGGTTCGAGTCGTGGGCTCTGCAGCGTCGATCGGCAACGCTGGACCACCACGTTTCTTTTCCGGGCACGCCCATCCCCCGGTGAGGTTGGGCGGGTCATTGTCACGCATGCGACGTTCGTCATTCAATCGAGAGTGATCAAGTGAAAGAGACCACAAGAAGCAAGCACAACTCGCGGCGCTTGCGGGCCGGGTACATCGCAACCGTCTCCACGGGCGTTGCCGCCATGACGGCTGCATGGACCTTCCATTCAGCCCATGCAGGAACCCCGACGGCGGGTAGTCCTCCGCCTCCTCAAGTTGGCGTGAGCCAACCGCTGGTACGCGCGCTGAGTACCGACATTGGATTTCTCGGGCAATTTTCAGCTGTCGATGCGGTCGAGATTCGTCCGCAGGTAGGCGGGACGCTGACCGGAATCCATTTCAAGGACGGTGCGGTCGTCCATAAGGGTGATCGCCTGTTTTCCATCGACCCCGAGCCCTATGAGATCAGGCTCGCACAGGGCAAGGCCGCGATGGCAGCAGCGACGGCGAGACTTGACCTTGCGAATCAGGAATTGCAGCGGGCGCGGGAACTCCAGCAAAGCGATGCAGGAACCGTTCAGGACGTCGAGCAGCGCATCTCCGAACAGCGTGCGGCCCACGCGGCGGTGGACAACGCTGCCGCCGAAATCCGAGATGCGCGGTTCGATCTCGACCATTGCCTGATCGTTGCACCCTTCACCGGACGGATCGGCTCGCATCAGGTCTCGGTCGGCAATCTCATCGCCGGCAGCAGGGCGGCCGCGAGTCCAACGACGCTCCTCGTGACACTCGTCTCGCTCGATCCCATCTACCTGAACTTCGACATGAGTGAGGCCGATTATCAGAAGTTCCAGCAGTATCGCGTGGAGTCGAAGCAAGGCAGGGCAGCGGTGGTGCGGTTTTCGCTGCCTGATACGGCGGGTTTCACCGGAACGGGCCACCTCGATTTCGTCGATAACCAGCTTGACCGGGCCAGCGGAACCATTCGCGCCCGTGCAACCGTTCGCAATCCGGATCTTTCCCTGACGCCGGGTGAGTTTTCCCGTCTACGACTGCTGGTCTCGGAGCCTGCGCCAACGCTGCTGGTTCCCGATAGTTCCGTTCTTCCGGACCAGTCCGAACATCTCGTGCTGACTGTGTCGGACACAGGCGTGGTCGTTCCGAAACACGTCGAGATCGGCGCGGAGCACGGTGGACTCAGAGTGATCAAGGCGGGGATTGCTCCGGGCGACAAGGTGATTGTCGACGGTATTCCTTTTGCCGCGCCAGGATCGAAAGTCCGGGAACACAAAAGCACGATCACCTATGCAGCAGGGCAGGACTAGGACGAACACGCCATGCGTATCGCACACTTCTTCATCGATCGTCCGCGGTTTGCCACGGTAATCAGTTGTTTTCTGACGTTGATTGGCCTGGGTGCAATGATCGTTCGGCCCGTTGCCCAATATCCGGAAATCGTTCCTCCCACCGTGACGATTGCCACCACCTATCCTGGCGCGTCAGCCCAAACCATCGCACGAACCGTTGCGACGCCGCTCGAAGAGAAAATCAACGGCGTCGAGAACATGCTTTACATGAACAGTCAGTCCACCGGCGACGGAAAACTGACAATCACCGTGACCTTTCGCATCGGCACCGACCTGAATGTCGCACAGATGCTGACGCAAAATCGCGTTCAGGATGCGATGCCCAGATTGCCGGAAGACGTGCAACGCCTTGGTGTTCAGGTACGCAAGGCCACACCGTCCATCCTGATGATGGTGCACCTCTATTCGCCCGACCAGTCGCACGATACGCTCTATCTGTCCAACTACGCGACCTTGCACGTCACGGACCCGCTTGCCAGATTGCAAGGCGTGGGTGACGTTCAGATCGTCGGAGCGCGTGAGTATGCGATGCGGATCTGGCTCGATCCCGACAAGGTCGCATCCAATCACCTGACTGCCGCGGAAGTGCTGAGCGTGTTGCGCGCCCAGAACCAGCAGGTGTCGGCCGGTATCCTGAACCAGCCCCCGGTGCCGGGAGAGGGCGCGTATCAGATCAATGTCGAGGCGCTTGGCCGTCTGACGACACCGGAGCAATTCGGCGACATTGTTCTGAAGGCCGACAACCTGGGGCGTGTCACGCATCTGCGGGATGTCGGTCGCATCGAAGTCGGCGCAGCGGACTACGGGTCCAGGTCTTTCGTCGACAAGACCGATGCGATATCGCTTCTGGTCTACGCCGAACCCGGCGCCAACTCACTCGTCGTCGAGCACGAGGTGCTCGACGCGATGAAGGGCCTGCAACAGGATTTCCCGTCGGGCGTCCAGTACAAGATTGTCTACGATCCGACCATCTTCATTGCCAAGTCCGTCCACGAAGTCATCGTGACGATCTTTGTGGCGATTCTCCTCGTCGTTGGGGTGGTATTCGTCTTCCTGCAGAACTGGCGGGCAACGATCATCCCGGTGATAGCGATCCCCGTGTCGCTGCTGGCCTCGTTCATTGTGTTGGCCATCTTCGGGATCTCGATCAACAATCTGTCGCTGTTCGGCCTGGTCCTCGCGGTCGGCATCGTGGTGGACGATGCGATCGTGGTCGTCGAGAATGTCGAGCGCAATATGCGCGCTGGCATGTCCGCGGTCGAGGCGGCCCATCGAACCATGGACGAGGTCGGGGGCGCCTTGCTGTCGATTGCGTTGACACTGTGCGCGGTGTTCGTCCCCTCGGCGTTTCTGAGCGGCATCTCAGGTCTCTTCTTCCGCCAGTTCGCGGTGACGATCGCCGCGTCCACGATCGTCTCCTGTTTCGTTTCCCTGACGCTGAGTCCCGCACTGTGCGCGGTGCTCTTCAAGGGGCACGATCCTCACACGAACCAGACTGCTGTCGCGCCTATTCGATGGCTCAACGCCGGCTTCGGGCGCTTCAACCGCGTATTCGACCGGATTTCGCACGGCTATGGGAATCTCACACGCCGCGTGGTGCGGGCGCTGGGTGTCGTGCTTGCGCTGTACGCGATCTTGATCGTCGCGACCGGATTCGAGTTTTCGCACACCCCGACGGGCTTCATCCCTGAGCAGGATCAGGGATACCTGATCACGATCGTTCAGTTGCCTGCCGGCGCATCGCTTGGCCGCACGGAGAAAGTGGTTCGCCAGGCGATGGACATCATTCTCAGCACGCGCGGCAACGAGCATGATGCGCCGTTCGTCGGGCTCGATGCCACCACGCTGACAGTCGCGTCGAATTCAGGAACCATCTTTTCCGGGTTGCCTTCCCTGTACAACCATGACGTACCGGGCCTGACGGCGCGCTCGGTGCTGGTCGACCTGCGCAAGAATCTCTCGGTGATTAAAGACGCCTACGTGCTCACGATCCCCCCTCCGCCTGTGCAGGGTCTCGGAAACGCAGGGGGCTTCAAGATGATGCTCGAAGATCGCGACGGGCTAGGACCGGACGCGCTCATGCATGCGGCCAGGGCGCTGGTGGGTGCAGCGAACAAGGATCCCAGCTTTGCGGGCGTCTTCACCCTTTTCAACGCGGGCTCGCCTTCGATATTTGCTGACGTCGACCGCGTGAAAGCCGAGAAAGTCGGTCTCACGCCCAATGATATTTTTTCGGCGCTGCAGGTTTATCTCGGCTCGCAGTACGTCAACGACTTCAACTACCTCGGAAGAACTTACGAAGTGGTGGTTCAGGCTGACGGCCAGTTCCGCCGGAGTGCGGACGATATCGCGCGCCTTAAGGTTAGAAATGCAGGCGGCGACATGATTCCGATCGGAACGGTGGCGCGTATGGAAGACCGCACGATCCCGTATCGGGTCCCTCGCTACAATCTCTATCCTGCCGCGGAAGTTCAAGGCGTGGCTGCGCCGGGTATTGCCACGGGCGTCGCGCTGCACAGGATGGAAGAGCTCGCTCACCAGGTGCTGCCTCAGGGCATCAGCTTCGAATGGACGGAACTCGCTTACCAGCAGGAACAGCGCGGGACGCCCACGCTGCTGGTGTTTGGTGCGGCGGCCCTGTTCGTCTTTCTCGTACTGGTCGCGCAATACGAGAGCTGGAAGCTTCCGCTTGCGATCGTTCTGATCGTGCCGATGTGTATTCTTGCGTCCGTCTCGGGTCTCGCGATTCGAGGCATGTCGATCGACATCCTCGCGCAGATCGGTTTCGTCGTCCTGGTCGGGCTGGCCGCGAAGAACGCCATCCTGATCGTCGAGTTCGCGCGGCAGAAAGAAGCTGAAGGTCACACGACAATCGATGCGACCGTACACGCCGCGCGTACCCGTCTGCGGCCGATCCTCATGACGTCTTTCGCCTTCATTCTGGGCGTTGCGCCGCTCGCAGTCGCCACGGGTGCCGGCGCGGAAATGCGTCAGTCGCTGGGTACCGCCGTTCTGTTCGGCATGTTGGGCGTGACCTGTTTCGGTCTGCTTTTCACACCCGCTTTCTATGTTTTCGTACGCAAGTTCGGCCATCAGGAGCATGCATGAAGACGCCACTTGTCAGCAGATCTCCGCAGGCGCGCGTGGTGCGGGAAGGACGCCGCTTCGTTCGGCTGTTGCCAGGAAGCTTTGCTGGTCCGGCCGCACTGCGAACGCTCTCGATCACGGCGATGGCTGTCGCGGCATTGAGCGGATGTGCCGTTGGTCCGAACTACGTTGCCCCGAAGCAGGCCTTCGCTCCGTTTCGCCATGCCGGCGATGCGAAGTCCGCGAACGGCGAGCGTGTCAGTCCTCCTCTGGATGTCTGGTGGACGGGTTTCAACGATCCGGTCCTTGCGAAGGTGGTGCAGAAGGCTCTCGATCAGAATCTCGATCTGGCAGCCGCGCTCGCGCGGGTTCAGCAATCTCGCGCCGCCGCGCAGGCGGCCGGCGCGCAACTGCTGCCGTCGGCAGAACTGGATGCTGGCGTCGCGGCCATTCACCAGAGTCTTCAAAGTCCACTGGGTTCGATCGCGCGGCAGTTCCCTGATTACAACCGCGATCAACGTGAGTACAACGTCGGAGCGGCGGCGAGCTGGGAAATCGATGTCGCCGGTGGTTTGCGCCGTGCATCCGCGGCTGCCCGCGACGAGATGGATGCAGCCGAAGCCGAGCAAATGGGGACTCGAGTGACGGTGGCAGCGGATGCGGCAGACGCGTACCTGCAAATACGGGGCTTCCAGGCAAGATTGGCCGTTGCAAACGATCAGATCGCGACAGACGGGCAACTGCTGCAGCTCGTTCAGGTGAAAAGACGTTCGGGGTCGACTTCAGGGCGGGAGGTTGCACAGGCAGAGGCCCTGCTCCTGCAGGCGAGGACCACCGTCCCATCGCTGCGTATCGCGCTGGAGGCCCAGTTGAACCGCCTCGACGTGCTGCTCGGCGAGCAGCCGGGCACGAGTGAAAGCGACCTCGCGGGCTTTGGCGAGATTCCGTCGATACCTGCGATTCCGGCAGACGAGGCCCCGCAGGAGGTGCTTCGCAGACGTCCCGACATCATCGCTGCAGAGCGGCGTCTTGCCGCTTCCAATGAGAGAATCGGTGCGGCTTTGTCGGACTACTACCCGAAAATATCCGTCTCGGGCATTCTGGGCTTTGACAGCCTGACAACGAATCACCTGTTTTCGGCGCAGTCATTCCAGCCGCTGGGTACTGGGGCGCTCAAGTGGCGGCTCTTCGATTTCGGTCGGGTCGATGCCGAGGTCAGGCAGGCGCGGGGCGCGAACGCAGAGGCTCTCGCCGAATATCGACTCGCTGCGCTGAAGGCCGCGGAAGACGTCGAGAATGCGTTTGTGTCGCTGTCTCAGACAGGATTGCGTCTTCAGGCACTGCAGGGCGAAGTCACGTCGCTGACGCGTGCGCGTGACCTGTCGCAACGTACTTACGAAGCAGGCTCGATCCCTCTTACCGATGTGCTTGACGCAGACAGGCAACTGCTGTCCGCCCGTGACGATCTGGACAGCACGCGAGCCGACGAAGCACGCGCCGCCGTACGGACGTTCCGGGCGCTGGGTGGCGGATGGAGCGCAGCCGTTACGACCGCGTCCTCCAGATAAGCCCATGCGCGAGCCGCTACACCCGGAAATAGCCAATGGCGTAAATGACTATAAAGTTGTCGCTTCCGCCAGTGCCATTCTTGCGGCTCCGATATTAGAGTGATCCCTGTTGTCCAACGCAACGAAACTTGATCAAGGAGATCACTCATGAAAGTCTTTGCTATCGCCTCCGCTAAACCGACCCTCACGCCCGAGAAGATTCAGCAGCACATGTCGAACGAAGTGCCGGCCACACTCAAGCTCTATCTCGATGGCAAGGTTGAGCAATTCTGGTTCCGGGATAAGGGCGGCCCGATCTTTCTGATGAACGTCGAGTCCGTCGAACAAGCCAAGGCAACGCTAGATGCGTTGCCGCTGGTAGCCGACGGACTCATGTCCTACGAGTTTCTGCCGGTCGGCCCGCTTATGCCACTGGGCATGCTGATCAAGTAACCAACCTCAGTACGGAAGGTCACTACCGGGAGCCGCACGTGCCATACGTGCGGCTCCGGCTCTTTCGTGGGATCTGCGGCCGCGGATCCGGGCGGAGCGCTTATGTCTTGAGCTTTGCCAGCAGTGACTGTCCCAACGCCGCGGCCGGTTCGAACTTGTCGCGTGTGCGTGTGTACTGAGCGCCTTCCATGCGGCCAATCAGATCCATATTCGCCGCGTCGATATGAAGGCGCTCGGCATCGAGCATCGCTTCATCGCGGACATGCAGCATGACGATACGGCCCAGAATCAGGCTGAAGTTTCCCAGTCGTATTTCCTGCATGAACTTGCATTCGAACGAAGCCGGACTCTCAGCGATTCGCGGCGGGTTAACCCGTTCGCTGGGCAAAGTGGGGAGTCCGACGACCGAGACCTCGCTGACGTGTGAGGGGAACGGCATTGAGCTGGCCCGCATCTTCTCTGCCGACGAGAACGGTACTAGATTGACAACGAATTCTTCCGTCGCGCGGATGTTCAGGCAAGTGTCTTTTGGCTGCGTCGGTGAATGTCGGCCAACGCCGATGGCGAGCGTCGCCGGCTCTGTTCCAAATGCGTTGAAAAAGGAAAACGGCGCGGCATTGACTACACCGTTTCTATCCTGGGATGTCACCCATGCGATAGGGCGCGGCAATACTGTTCCCAGCATGAGCTTGTATCGCGTATCTTCATTCAGGGCTTCGAAATCGAACTTCACGGCAATTCTCCGATACTGGTGCTGGATGGGCTGGGTTCGCAACGAACTTGTATGCCAGGGCGAGGGTTCAAGCGACCGTGCGAGAGAGCCTGAAATCGCCGAGGTCGGCTGAGATAAGCAAGCGGTCTTTCAGCGGCGCGCCGTCGAGTCCGCGGGCATAGATGCGGCGGCGCGTGGGGAACACCAATCCCTCGACGTTTTGATGCCCGAACAGATAGTGCGCGGCGCCCAGATTCTGACGAGCGTCTACCGTATAGTCCTGCCGACGCATCAGGCCTTTGTCGTCGAAATAATGCACCTGCTCTGTCGAATGGGACGGATAAGATACCGGGTAAGTCACCTTTAATGCACGCCACGTTTCGTCGCCTTCCACCAACGGTTCGATTTCCTCGCATTTCATGCCGTCCTCGAGGAAAGAGAACGGCAAGGTCAAGTACATCCACAACGAGTAACCAAGAAAGTAGAGCACCTGGGGCGCACTCCACGCGGTCCCGAGGGGCATCGTAGTCAAGGTCTCGCGGGGATGGTCCAGACCTTCGACGAGGGTGCCGTCGAATGACTCGATCGACGTGCGATGGGGGCGGTAAATGCCTCGTTGCCCGGGAGCCGCGAACGGTTCGAACAGGGTCATCTGCTCACGAGTGTCGACACTGACTCGCATCGGGATCGCTGCAACAGACTCTCCGACCGGCCCCCTTTGCTTGAAGCCAAGACCAGAAACGGAGAAAGCCGCGGATATTCGATGTACGCCGTTCCATCGTTCGAGCCCACCTTGGGCTTCGATTACAGACTTCAAAAAATCTTGCATCTGTTTGCCTCGTTCGGTGCGTGTACTGTTTCTGATCCATGCGGCGCCGATGGGTTGTTCCAGCCGTAGCTTTCGACGCGCACGATGGCTTAGTGTAGCGACCGGAGGCAGTAGCGGCTATCGTCACAAACGACAATTTTGTTTGTGTTTACGCCAGACGTGTCGGCGCGCGCGCGAGGTTGAATGCGGCGATGCACGCATGCGTGCGGGCTTCAACCGCCTTGCCGCGCAGGCGTGATCTGTGACTTGACACACGTGTTTGCGCTTCGGGACCTTGGAATAAACCCACAGTGAGCGGCGTTGTCGTAACGTCAGCGAGACGCGTCCGTGATTGCGGCTACAGACAGCATTGACCATGGGGCCGTGAAGCGCAGTCGAGTTACCGCGCGGCTGATTGTGTTGACTCGCAATCCAAAGGAACAAGCAAATGAATTCGTCGCCGAAGGCGGCTGTATCGAGCGCAGAGCGTCCATTGGGCGCAGTGGAAAAGCTATTTTATCTACTTGATCGGAATCACCCGACGCACCTGGCGATCATCGGCGAGGTGGACGGACCAACCCGTATCGAGCAATGGCAGAGCGCTCTGGATAGCGTGGCACAGCACTGCCCGCTGGTCTGGTCACGGATCGAAACAGACAGCCGCGGTCAGCCGGCATTCCGGCCTGTCGCTCCAGGGGCGATTCCGATGAGGGTCGTCTCCTTGAGCGAATCTGGCTGGACCGACGAAGTCGGCATGCAGATGGCGCTGCCGTTCGACACGCTCCAGTCACCACTCCTGCGCGCAACTCTGCTGCACGCTCCAGAGCGCGCGATCATCATTCTTGCCGCGCATCATTCGATCGCAGATGGTGCGTCGCTGTCGTTTTTTCTCGCTGACCTGCTCCGTTCAATGTCTAAGCAGGCGCTTGTCTGTAGCCGTGAAAGCCGGTCCCTGGAGCATCTTGTCAAACTCATGTATGGACCGTACCCGGCGCCGATGGCGTCCGACGGTGCGCGGACTGTGCAAGCTGTGCGACCACCCACGGCATACCGGCATGCAGACGGTACGGCGCCGCGTATTTCGGCACGACGCCTGACACCGGGAATGACGCTCAGCTTGCGCGATCGCGCGAAAGCAGAACGGACCACCGTACACTCGGTATTGGTCGCATCGCTGATGGTGTCGATAAGTCGTGTTTCGCCCGGGACAGGTGGGGCTCCGATCCGGGTAGGGTCACCCATTGATCTGCGCCGGCGGCTTCTTGATCGAAGCGACCATCTAGGGTTGTGCATGAGCAATATAGTTGTCGCTAACGACGGTCCGCATGGCCTTGATTTGTGGGCACACGCACGTTACCTGGGACAAGGTTTCGAGTTTGTTCGGACACCGACGGCGCTCGCTTCCATGGTCGCCGGCTTACGCGATGCCCTGGCTGACGTTCGTGAGACGGAGCTGGCGAAGACGATGTTCTCCGAAGTCGCGGCGGACGAAGCACTGTTGACCAACCTGGGTGTCGTCGATGTGCCGCGGGTCTACGGAAAGCTGAGACTCGAATCGGTATGGGGGCCCTCTGTATGCCGAGGCTTCATCGACGAGCAGGTGATTGGCGCCGCTACGTTTAACGACCAGTTGCAACTGCTTCATACCAGCCATGCGCCGTTTGAGGGGCTGCTCGAGCAAATGGTGAGCGAGATCGAGGTGGCCCTGAGCTTGTCGTAGAAAATGGCGCCTGGATCATTTGATTTACTCATTAGCTGGCTTCCTTCAACGTATGCACGAGAATCGATGCAGCCTTCGAAAGCGAGTGCCCGCGCCGCGTAATGATCGAGATGCGCCGCTCGATTGCGGGCCGGTGAATCTTGATCGCGCGCAGCGCGGCGTCGGCTTCGATATCGACGGTGGATTCCGGCATGATCGCGATGCCCAGTCCGTCGCGTGCAAACCCTAACAGGGTCGAGTTATAGACCGCTTCGTAGGCCGGTTGGATCGCACATTTGACACGCGCGCCAACCTTGTCGACCAGCATCCGCACGCTGCTTTCGCGCACCGGCAGGATCAACGGGAAGGCCGTCAGTTCGGCCAGCGTGTGCGCACGGTCGGCGTCGATTGCATAGTCGGCAGCCACATACGCATAGAAGCGGTCGATCAGCAGCGGCTCGAGCACGACCTCGCGGTCGGTCTTGCTCAGCGAACCAATGCCGAAATCCACGTCGCCGCTTTTGACCAGCTCGACCACATGCTGCGCGACGGTGTCGCGCACGCGCACCGAGAGCCCTGGATAGCTGGTAGTGAGCATGCGTACCGCTTTGGGCAGCAGTTTCGACGCGATCGACGGGATTGTCGCCACCGTGACGACGCCGCGCGCGAGTTCGGACAAATCGCGCGTGTGCAACGCAACCGCATCCATTTCGCGCACGATGCGCTCGAAGCGCGGCAGCAGCTCACGCCCGATCGCGGTCAGCGTGACGTGGCGCCGGTTGCGGTCGAACAGCTGCACGCCGAGTGCGGTTTCGAGCTGGCGGATCTGCACACTCAGCGCCGATTGCGAAAGATGAATCTCAGCCGACGCTTTCGTGAAATTGCCTGCCCGCACGATCGCGAGGCAGGCCTTGATCTGGCGTACGTTCACCAGCATAGCCATGCTCCTGAATGTCGTACGCGCTATAGTAGCCGCGCTCGCGCACTCAGCTCATGATGCCGATCTGCCAGGGCACGAATTCGTGGTCGCCCAGACCCAGCAATTCGCTTTTCGACTGCTCGCCGGACGCGGTGCGCAGCATCAGGTCGAAGATGCGTTCGCCCATTTCCTGCATGGTCGCTTCGCCGTCGAGGATCTCGCCGCAGTTCAGGTCCATGTCGCCGGTCAGCCGGCGGTACATCGGCGTATTCGTAGCGAGCTTGATGCTCGGCACCGGCTTCGCGCCGAACATCGAGCCGCGGCCGGTCGTGAACGCGATCAGGTTGGCGCCGCCGGCAATCTGCCCGGTTGCGGAAACCGGATCGAAGCCTGGCGTGTCCATAAACACGAGGCCTTTGCTCGTTACTGGTTCCGCGTATCGATAGACGTCCATCAACGGCCCCGTGCCGCCTTTCATCGACGAACCGAGCGATTTTTCAAAGATGTTCGCGAGGCCCCCCATCTGGTTGCCCGGGCTCACGCGGCCGTTGATCTGCACGTCGCGGCCCACCGAATACTCCTCTTTCCACCAGCGGATCCGTTCGACCAGCTTTTCGCCGACCGTGCGACTGGCCGCGCGGCGCGTCAGCGTATGTTCGACGCCGTAGATTTCCGGGGTCTCCGACAAGATCGCGGTGCCGCCATGCCGCACCAGAATATCGACCGCAGTGCCCAGCGCAGGATTGGCGGTGATCGACGAGAAGCCGTCGGAGCCACCGCATTGAAGGCCAACTGTCAGGTGGCTGGCGGACACCGTTTGCCGCGTCATGCGATTCGCGTCGGGCAGCATCTCGCGCACCGCAGCGATGCCTGCTTCGATCGTTTCGCGCGTGCCGCCGGTATCCTGCATCACGAAACTGCGCAGCATGCCGCCGATCGGCAAGCGCTCGGCTTCGACCAGGCCGCCGATCTGGTTGCGCTCGCAACCGAGTCCGACGATCAACGCGCCAGCCAGGTTCGCGTTGCGCGCATAGCCGGCGATCGTGCGGCGCAGCAGCGCCATCGGTTCACCGGTCATTTCCATGCCGCAGCCAATCGAATGGCTGAATGCAACCACGCCGTCGACGTTCGGATAATCGGCGAGCCGTTCCGGCGTGAACCATTCGGCGATCTTGCGCACCACCGTCGCCGAGCAGTTGACCGTGGACAGGATGCCGATGAAATTACGGGTCGCGACGCGGCCGTCGGCCCGCACGTATCCCTGGAAGCTTGCGCGTTGCGCGTCGGGCAGCATCTGCACCGGCCGATATTCGCTGGCGTGCGCATAGTCGCGCTCGAACTCGCGGAACTCGGTGTTGTGACTGTGCACCAGCGCGCCGGGTTCGATATCCGCGGCGGCGAAGCCGATCACGACGTTGTATTTGCGGATCGGCTCGCCACGGGCAATCGCGCGCGCGGCGATCTTGTAGCCGGCCTGCACCTGGGCGCGGCTGACGATGTTTTCGCCGGGAATGGCCTCGCCAAGGCCAACGTCGACGCGCGCCACGACAACGTTGTCGTCCGGATGCAGCCGGATTGCGGAGCCGCTTACGCGTTTCTTCGAAGTCTCGATCATGATGGGAAGAGGGTTGCTTGCTGTGGCCTGCGCGGTTTGGGCGCGGAATAGATCTGTTACTGCGAGGTCCGTACTACGAGGTCCGTGCCGCGCGATTCAGGATGCTTCCTCGTCGCGCAGGATCTGCATTGCCTTGCGCAGCGCGGTCTCATACCGGGCACGCGCTTTGGCGATCGACGCGTCGTCCCATTCGTAAAAGCCGCGCCTCGTGGGCGACTTGACGCCGGTGTCGCCGCGTTCGACGAGTTGCTGCATCAACGGCGACGGTGTGGTGTCGGCATTCAGGTACGGGTACATCGTGGCGGCTGCCGCGCAGTGAATGTCGATGCCGGCCAGATCCTTCTGCAATAGCGGCCCCGCTGCGATATAGCGAAAGCCGAAGCCATAGCGCACTGCCAGGTCGACGTCTTCCGCCGACGCGAAGCCTTGCTCGACCAGCGAAATTGCCTCGCGCATCAGCGCATGCTGGATCCGGTTGGCGAGAAAGCCCGGCACATCTCTCTTGACCTGCACGGGTTTCTTGCCGACCCGCCGCATGATGTCGCTGACCTCGAGTGCCACGGCCTCGTCGGACACGTCGCTGCGCACGACCTCGACCGCCGGCACCAGATGCGCCGGCATGAAGAAATGCAGGCCCAGCATGCGCGCGCGCGTTTTGAGTCCTGCGCCGATGCTGCTGATCGGAAAGCTCGACGAATTGCTGGTAAGCGGCAGGTGCGCGGGCGCTAGCGACTCCAGTTCGGCGAACACGCGCTGCTTGATCTCGAGCTTCTCAGGCGCGCATTCGATCACGATCGACACATCGGACCAGACGATATCGCCGAGCCGGGCCAGCACGTCGAGCCTGCCTTGCGGCTCATCGTGACCCAGCGCATGACACGCTTGCATGCAGCGGTTTTGCAGCGTGTTGCGCGCAGCCGCCGCCGGTTCGACGATCTGCACGTCGCAGCCATTCGTCAGAAAGATCGCCGCGACATCGCAACCCATGATGCCGCCGCCGATCACGACCGCGCTGTCCACCTGTTCCATGCCTGGTCTCCACCATGATTGAGCTTGTCGAGATTCTATTGACCCGGCGGTATTTAATAAAATTGAATGATGCGCACACAGTGATCGCGTTTTACGATAACTGATGCCGTCCGCGGCGTGGTTGCGTGTGCGTTGCATTACCATGAGCCGGACGAATGCCTGGTTGCATGATTTCCTTCGATGGATGGGAGGCGACATGAATACCTTCAATGCGCGAAGCGCGCGGCCCGCACTTGCATCGCTTTGTGTGGCCGCCTGTGTTGTGCTGGGCAGTTGCGGGGGCAGCTTCTGTGTCGGGCTCAACGGATGTACGGGGACCTTCGTGCCGCCGAACGTAACGCTCGCCGGTACGGCTGCGACAGGTAAAGCGCTGGCGAGCGCCACAGTAAGTGTGAATTGTGCGCAGGGAGCAGGCTCCACGCTTTCAGATGGTGGCGGCAACTACAGCATTACGCTCAGCGCGACACTGCCTTGCGTTCTGACGGCGGTCTCCGGCGGCACGACGCTGCATTCGGTAGCGTTTGCAGGCGGCACGTTCAATGTGACGCCGCAGACTGACTTGCTGCTGGTCTATCTCGCCGGACAATTGAATACGACAGAAGCGGGCTTGCTCGCGGGTTTTCAGAGCAACTTTGGGTTTGCGCAGGTATTGGCAAATCAAGGCGACGTGCTGGCCGCGCAAGCGGCAGTGGTTGCGAATCTGCAGCAACGCTATGCAGTTACGTTGACGGTGCCCGCCTTCCTGACGACGCGGTTCGTAGTGGGGCAGGCAGGGGTAGATAGCGATCTCGAAGCACTGGCCGCGGCCGGGGCGATCGACGTCAACGGCATGCCCAACGCGGCCGCGGTTTCGTTGCTGGCCGCAGCCGGGGCGGCGCATCCGCTTGCTACGGTGTCGCCGGCGCCTATGCCGTCATCGGGTGGGAGCGGCAGCACGAGTGGGGCAAGCGGCGGCATGATGTGATGCGATGAACACGCGGCGAAAATTTTTGACACTCACGTCAACTTGAGCGTCGCCACTCCCAGCAGGATCACCAGCGCAGCGAGCGGACGGGCGATGCCACTGCGCTCTTTCAGAATCAGCATCGAAATCGCGATGCCGAACAGGATTGCCGTTTCCCGCAACGCGGCGACCATCGCGATCGGCGCTTGCGTCATGGCCCACAGCACCAGCGCATAGGAGGCCACGGTGCAGGCGCCGCCCGTCAATACGAGATGCCAGCGGGCCCGAAAATGGCGCAACGCAGCG
Source organism: Paraburkholderia jirisanensis (assembly GCF_054782355.1). Lineage (NCBI taxonomy): Bacteria > Pseudomonadati > Pseudomonadota > Betaproteobacteria > Burkholderiales > Burkholderiaceae > Paraburkholderia > Paraburkholderia jirisanensis. The sequence continues at coordinate 179,808 of NZ_BAAGSQ010000005.1, forward strand.
GCGCGCCGGCGTATCAGCACCCACAGCAGAACCGGCGGCCCTGCCAGCACGAACATCCACATCGTGTACGAAGCGGGATGCCCCGCGAGGCGCACCCCGGTGCCGTCGACCAGCGTATAGGCCGCAATGATCAGCGCGTTGCACAGGGCAAGACGAGTGGTGCGCGCCGTATTGCCGGTTGCCGAATGCACCAGCAGCAAACCGAAGATCCCGCCGCAGATCAGCAGAATGCCGCCCCATTCGCCCGCCGTCAGACGTTCGCCGATCAACGGTCCGCTTGCCAGCGCGACGATCAACGGCGGCGCGCCGCGCATCAGCGGGTAGGCATGGCTCATGTCGCCGCTGCGATAGGCGGCGCCGATCAGCAGGAAATAGACAACATGGATCACCGACGATGCCACCATGTACGGCCAGCTGGCCATGGCCGGCAAGGGCAAGAACGGCACCGTGAGCGCACATAGCGCAGCCGCGCTGGCGGTGACGAACACGACGTCGAACCAGGTGTCCGGACTCGACTTCACGAGCGCGTTCCAGCTCGCATGCAGCAAGGCCGCGAATAAAACGAGCAGCATCACGCCAGTAGACATCGATAGCCTCCACTTAACATGTCAGCAGAATATCTATCTTGAACCGGCGTGACAAACCAGATAAATTGGCCTGTTAGGTTAATTTAACTATCGTGATGCGTAGAGAGCGCAGATGAAACGCGTATTGCCTCCCCTCAATGCATTGAGAGCCTTCGAGGCCGCTGGCCGGCTCGGCAGCTTCAAGGACGCAGCCGTCGAATTGCACGTCACGCATGGCGCGATCAGCCAGCATATTCGTCAACTCGAAATGTGGCTTGGGGCACCGTTGTTCGAGCGGCACAACCGGCGCATCGTGCTGACGCCTGCAGCCAGACGCTATCTGGGCGAAATTGCGCCGTTGTTCGAGCAGATGTCGCAGGCCACCGCTCAATACGGTGTGCCGGCGGCGGTGTCGCGTACGCTCAACATCAATGCGGTGGCCTCCTTCACATTGCGATGGCTGGTGCCGAGACTCGCCGCATTTCACCTCGAGCATCCCGGCGTGCATGTGAAAGTGGAAACGTCGAGCGAGTCGGTGGAGAGTTTGCAAGGCAACTACGACGTCATCATCCGGGGCGGCCCCGACACGTTCTATGGTTACGCGATGCGGCCTTTCCTCGCGGAACAGCGTGTGCCTGTCTGCAGCCCGGCGCTGGTGCGGCGCGTACCGCTGCGCGAGCCGAACGATCTGCGCATGCATACGCTGCTGCACGCATCGAGTTTGCCCCGGCTGTGGCCGGACTGGTTTGCCGGCGCGGGTATCGCCGAACTCAACCCGGGCGCTGCGCTGACCTTCGATCATTTCTATCTGACCTTGCAGGCGGCCATCGACGGCTTAGGCGTAGCAATGGGCCCGACCGCACTGATCGCCGACGATCTCGCCGCCGGCCGCCTGATCATGCCGTTCGACGCGCCGCGCTTGCCGTCGCGCAGCTACTGCACCTACATTCCGGACGACAGGTCGACGGACCCAATGGTGCTGTTGTTCCGCGCATGGCTCGAGCACGAAGGCGCATGTGCAACGGCATAGCGGTGCCGCGCCAAGCCTGCAGCCGATAGGCCGATTCAATTGGCATCCTGACTTTTGCCCACCTGTAATTTGGACTACGCGAATTCATTTGGGCAGACGGCAGTGACGGGATGCGGCCATGCTTAGGCCACATCGAATGGCACGCCTCGCTCGACGAATCAACAACAATTCGAAAGCGAGGCATTCGTGAGACCATTTCCCGTCCTGATTGCCGCTTTGACCGGCGCGCTTGTCTGCGTCGCGTCTGAAGCCGCCGACATCTCCGGTGCCGGCAGCACCTTTGCCGCACCGCTGTACAACCGATGGGCCGCCGATTATCAGAAGGCCGGCGGCGGCAAGGTCCGCTACCAGGCGGTCGGCTCGTCGAATGGTCTGAAGCTGGTGCTGGCGAAGCAGGTCGATTTCGCCGGCTCGGATGCGCCGCTTACCGATGACGAACTCGCAAGGGAATCGTTGCGGCAGTTTCCGACTGTGATCGGTGCGGTGGTGCCGGTGGTCAATCTGCCTGGCATCAAGGCGGGGCAGCTGACGCTATCGGGCGCGGTGCTCGGCGATATTTTTCTCGGCAAGATTCTCTTCTGGGACGACCCCGCGATTGTTCAGCTCAATCCGAAGCTCAAGCTGCCCGATACGCCGATCGCCGTGGTGCGCCGGCAGGACGGTTCCGGCACTACGCTGATCTGGACGCACTATCTTTCGCAGGTCAGCCCGGCATGGAAGCTCAAGGTGGGCGAAGGCACCAGCGTGCACTGGCCGCTTGGCATCGGCGGCAAGGGAAACGAGGGCGTGGCGACTTATGTCGGCTATCTGCCCGGCGCGATTGGCTACGTTGCGTGGGACTTCACCAAGCAGAACCACATGACCTACATCGCGATGCTGAATGCTGAAGGGGTGAGCGTTCAACCGGGCGTGCCGAGCTTCAAGGCAGCCGCTGCTGCCGCCGACTGGTCGTCGCTGCGGCAGACCGGCACCAATCAGCCGGGCAAGGAGGCCTGGCCGGTGATGGGCGCCACTTACGTATTGCTTCACACCTCGCCAGACGATGCGGCGCAGCGCGCCGCGACGCTGAAATTTTTCGACTGGGCATTCGAGCACGACGGACAGGCTGTGCGCGAGCTGGACTACGTGCCGTTGCCGGAAGCCGTGGTAGCGGGCATCCGTTCGCAATGGCGTGCAAACGCCAGCGATGCCGGCACACACAAGCTGTCGGGCCAATGACGCGCGAACGCGTCACGGCGACGCATTAGCGCGGCCGGTCGCCTTTTAGCGTGATGCGATGCATCACACGTCTGAAGCCGTGATAGTCGTTGACGGGATTGTGCTGCGCCGAGCGGTTGTCCCAGAACGCGATCGCATTCGGCGTCCACGCAAAGCGGCAGGTGAATTCCGGTTTCACCTGATGCCGGAACAGAAACTCGAGCAGCGGCGCACTCTCTTCGCTGGTCATTCCCTTGATGCCGACCGTATGCGCAACGTTCACGTAAAGACCTTTGCGTCCGGTTTCCGGATGTGTGCGTACCAGCGGATGCTCGGCGACATAGACTTCGGCGCGGCTGTCCTTGCCGTCGCTGCGGATACGGTCTTCACGCGTGCGCGACACGTCCGCCTTTGCGGACGAACTGATACCGGTCAAGCCATCGAGCAGGCGCTGCATGGTGCCCGATAGTGCGTCGTACGCGAGCTGCTGATTGGCGAACAGCGTGTCGCCGCCATACGGCGGCACTTCGCGCGACAACAGCATCGAGCCCATCGGCGGCTCGTCGAGGTAGGTCGTGTCGGAATGCCAGATGCCGCCGAAATTGACGCGCTCGTCTTCCAGCTTTTTGACTTCGATAATGGCGGGAAAGCCTGCGATGCCCTTTACGAACGGATACTCGATTGGTTCGCCCATCGTGGTGGCGAAATCGAGGAACTGTTGTGGGCTGAGTGGCTGGTCGCGCAGAAAAATGACCAGGTGTTCGAGTAGCGCCGCGCGTATCGCGGCGGCTTGTGCACGGCTCAATCCGGCGGACAGTTCGACGTTGGAGATTTCAGCGCCGAGTGCACCGGCAATTCTGCGTATCTGCATTTGCGCTCCCTCGCGTGGCGTGCATGCGCCGCGGCTCTATCAGCGGTCAGATCGGAAGAGCCGTCATGTTACGCGCGAATGCGGCGGCGCGTTGCGGAACTACCATGATGTCGTGCGGGTTGCCGGCACGCGAGCGGCAATGGCCGATACACTGTGCGTTCATCAGGTATGCATCAAGCACGCACGAAGCAAAGGTCCCCGTTTCCAATGAACTCCCGGTTCAATGCGATATTCACCGCGCTTGCCGCCGCAGCGCTATTCGGCGCAGCGACGCCGCTCGCCAAGGCGTTGCTTGGGTCGATGTCGGCCTTCATGGTGGCCGGGTTATTTTATCTGGGCAGCGGGCTCGGTCTTGGCGCCTGCATCGTCGTGCGGCGGCTGCGTCAGCCTGCCGCGCAACACGTTGGGCAACACGCCGGGCAGCGGATCGACCGCAGCGGTTTGCCATGGCTGATCGGTGCGATCGCCGCGGGCGGCGTTGCCGGCCCCGCGCTGCTAATGCTCGGCCTGTCGGGTACGCCGGCGGCAAGCGGTGCGCTGCTGCTGAATCTCGAAGGCGTGTTGACGGCGGTCCTCGCATGGGTGGTGTTTCGCGAAAACGTCGACAGGCAGGTGCTGCTCGGCATGCTGGCCATCATGGCGGGCGGCGTGCTGTTGTCATGGCAGCCGGGGCAGGCCGGCATGCCGGTGGGCGCGCTGCTGATCGTCGCGGCGTGTCTGTGCTGGGCCATCGACAACAATCTCACGCGCAAGGTGTCGACCAGCGATGCGATGATGATCGCGTGTGTGAAGGGGCTGGCCGCGGGCCCGGTCAATCTCGCGATCGCGTTTGCCAGCGGTGCGTCGCTGCCCGGTGCCAGTGCGGTCACCGCCGCGATGGCAATCGGATTCGCCGGCTACGGGGTGAGCCTCGTGCTGTTCGTGGTCGGGCTGCGCCATCTCGGCACCGCGCGCACCGGCGCGTATTTTTCCGTTGCGCCGCTGTTCGGCGTGGCGCTATCGCTGATCATGTGGCCTGAGCGGCCGCAGCTGTCGTTCTGGGCGGCTGCCGCGCTGATGGCGCTGGGTATCTGGCTGCACGTACGCGAGCGGCACATGCATGCGCACACACACGAATGGCTGGAGCACGCGCACCGGCACCGCCACGACGAACATCATCAGCATTCTCACGACTTCGACTATGCGGGCGACAAGCCACATTCCCATCCGCATGTGCACCTGCCTATTACACATTCGCATGCGCATTTTCCGGACGTGCATCATCGACATGCGCACTAGTATCCGCGCAATGCACACAGGTCCGCGCACTTGATCCTGCACTTGGAAGCGGCTGTAAAGAAACGTATAGTTTGCGTCTGAACGTCAATCAGGGCGCTTGCAGACAATCATGCCGATGGACTGGAAACGCCGCGTCATGCTGTTTCTCAGGCGGCTGTGGCATCCCACCTGTGCCTGCATGACCTGCATGCCGGGCAGCTGGAGCCACTTTGCGAGTCTTCCGCATTGGACTATCGCCTTCAAGACCGGCATCGCCACCGGGCTGCTCGCCGTTATTCTGACTTTCACGCCGGCCGTCAGGCTGTACGCAAACCGGTACACCAATGCGCTCGTGGTGGCTGTTCTGACGGTGCTGGGCGACGTCTACTCGCATGAAAACCACTACGGCCCGCCTTTTGCCGAGGCTATCGTCACCGGCGTGACCGCAGGTCTGCTGGCAATCGTCGCGTCGTACCTGTTCGAGGACCGCGCGCGGCGCCTGCGGCAGGCGTGGACGCGCGTGTTCGGCGCGCGCCGCAAGCGCGACGCGTGACCCGGCTTCAACTGACACGGCGCTTTCAGCGCGCTACCCGCTGTCGCTAAAGTATTGGCGACGCCTGCCGATATGCCGTACTGGCATTGCCTCGTTTTGTTGGATTTTCCGTCACGGCAGCGACACCGTCCCCCTTGACTATCGGCACCATCGCGATGCAGGTCCCATCGGTTCTCTTCTCCTGCGTGCAACGCACTACGAAGTCACAGCGCGAACCTCAAGTGCGGCGGTGCGCGTTCGTGTCGCTGCTGGCCGGCCTCGTGTGCGCGCTCGTGCTGTCCTTGTGTGGTTGCGGGCAACAGGACGCAGCGTCGCTCGCGTCCGCGCCGGCGGCGACCACCGCGGTTACCACGATCAACGCGCTGATATGGGCGCCCGATTGGCCCGACCAGATGCTGCAGATTGCCGCCGAATTCACCAGGCTCAATCCTGACATTCGGGTCAACGTGCAATTCATGATCGGCAATTCGGTCGAGGAGAATATCAAGCCGCGCATCGCGTCGGGCAACCTGCCCGATGTGATGAGCGTCAACCCGAACGCGTACGCGGCCGATCTCGCCGATCAAGGCGTGCTCGCGGATGTCGGCGGCACGGCGGCATGGCATAACATGCTCGCGCCGCTGAAGGCGGACTGGACCAGCCGCAACGCGAAGAGCTTCGGCATATCGGGCGGCGTGGCTTCGACGCTCGTGTACTACAACGAAGACATCTTCGCGAAGGCCGGCATCAAACAGCTGCCCACCAATTTTGCGGAATTCCTGCGGGTTTGCGAGCAATTGAAGCGCGCCGGCTTTACGCCGGTGATGCTAAACGGCGGCTTTCCGAACATGCTCGGCAACGGACCGTTCAGCTTTGGCTTTGCCGAAGACGTCGTCGCGCGCGAGCCCGCGTGGAAACGGAAAATCGGTGACGGCACGCTGGACCTGAACACGCCGCAGGTCGCCGATATCTTTGCGAGAATGGACACGCTGGTCGAGCGCGGCTACGTGCAGGAAGGCTTTATGGCGACCGATTACGACGGCGGCATTCGGCTTTTCAAGGAAGGCAAGGTGGCGATGGCATTTCACGGCAGCTGGGCAGCGGGTTTGATGCTGCACGGCAACCGGTTTGCAGCCGGCGTGATGATCCCGCCGTGGAACGGGCCCGGCGAGCGGCCGGTGCCGGTCATCGGCAGCGAAACCGGCTTCGCGGTGTGCGAAACGGCGCATAAGGCGGCGGCGCTGCGCTTCCTCGAATTCATCGCCGGCAAGGGCTTCACGATATTGCAGCGTAAGCGCCGCAATATTTCGCCGTTTACGCTGGCCGCGGCAAGCGAGATCAGCGATCCGCAAATCGTCGCCTATACCGAAACGGTGAGCCGCTACCCGGTGACCGCGAGTCCATACTATTCGGCTTTGCCGTCCAACTCGATCGAGCGGTTGCATCGTCTGTTGCAGGACGTGCTGCTGCAAAAGGTCTCGCCGCGCGAGGCGGCAAGGCTTCTGGACGAGTCTGTCAAAAATGAAGCGCGGATGCATTACAAATGAACTCGATCATCGCTGCGCTGTGCCGCGCGTTCGACTATCTTTCGCTGGACCTGCTGCGCCGGCTCGAAATCCGCTATCGGCTGATCGCTGCCTTCATTCTGCTTGCGCTGCTGCCGGTACTGATTTCAGGGTACATCTCGGATGTCGAGTCGACCACGGCGATCAAACGTAATGCCGAAATGTTCTCGCGCGAGGTGGTCAAGCAGGTGTCGAAGAGCGTGTTGCTGCGCATGCAACAGGTCGAAGGCGAAAGCAGCCTGCTGGTGCTGTCCGACCGCGTGCAGAACGGCTTGCTGCGAGTCGCGGCCGGCAGCCCGAAAGAACAGGGCGAGGCGCGCCAGGACATGACGCGGCTGCTGCTCGAGCATTACGGTTCGGCTGATTTCATCAACCAGAAGTATCTGCTCGACAAGAACGACCGGATCATGGACACCCAGGCGTTCGCGCAACTGACGCGTGGTGTGCTGCGTCTCGTGCAGCAAGCGCCCAGCGGCAATGGCCGCCCGTATTGGGGCAGCTACGACAACGGCGCCGGACAACAGAACCTGGGCATGGTGCGGTCCATTTTCGGCAAGAGCAACAACCAGCAGATCGGCACGCTGGTGCTGGTGATCAGCCCCGCGTACTTCTCGACGATCTTCAACGACGTCGCGCTAGGGCGCGGCGCGGAGATTTTCGTACTCGATGCGCGCAACAACCAGTTGATCGTGCGTGCCGACGGTGCGGCGGCGAGCGCCGACGCAGCGGCTGACCCAGGCCTGATCGCGGGCATCGCGCGCAACGGACCGGCGGGTACGCCTGCGGGTGTCATCACGGTGAAGGATCCGCGTCGCGGGCGCTATCTCGCTGCGTATCGAAGCATTCCGGGGACCACGTGGTATGTGGTCAGCACGATTCCTGAAGGCAGGCTGATTGCGGAAGCGCAGTCGGTGCGTGAAGAGATCGTACTGGTGGGCATTTCCGGATTCTTGCTGTCGATCTTCCTTGCAGTTTTTATTTCGCGCAGCATTTCTGCGCCGCTGAAACAACTGGTGCGCAGGATGCACGACACCGGCAGCGCGGCGGGCGCTGAACCGGAAGCCGGCGCGCTCGCGGCCGTGCGCGGCCAGGATGAACTTGGCCGACTGGCTCAACGCTTCGAATCGATGCGCGATGCGATCGGGCAGAAGATCCAGAAGATCAACGAGATCAACGCGTCGCTGGAGCAGGCGGTGATCGATCGAACCGCCGAACTCGTCACGCGCGAACATGATTCACGCACCTTGATCGAGAATTCGCCGGATACGATCACGCGCTACGACCGCGAGTTGCGCCGTATTTACGCAAACCCTGCTTTTTGCGCGTCGACCGGACGTAGTTTCGCTGAACTGCTTGGCAAGCGGCCGTCGGAAATTCCGGGTGGCCCGGAAGCATTGATGTGCGAAAAGAAAATCCGCGAGGCACTGTCGAGCGGCGCAAGCGCACAGTTCGAGCTGAAAACGGTGGGCATGAACGGACGTGAGCACTGTACCCATGTGCGGCTGACACCGGAAATCGACGTGGTGGGCAACGTGACATCGGTGCTGGTGGTAGGGCGCGATATATCGGAGCGGATGGCGTTCGAAGCGACCATCTGGAAGCAGGCCAATTTCGACGCGCTGACGCATCTGCCGAACCGCCAGATGTTTCACGACTGCCTTGAACGCGAGGCGCGCCTTTCGCAGCGCCTGGGTCAGCGGATGGGGCTGATGCTGATCGACCTCGACCGCTTCAAGGAAGTCAACGATACGCTCGGCCACGATACCGGCGATATCCTGCTGATCGAAGCCGCGCGGCGCATTTCCTCCTGCGTGCGCGAAGCGGATACGGTCGCGCGACTCGGTGGCGACGAATTCACCGTGATTCTGCCCAACCTCGACGAGATCGGCTGCATCGAACGGATTGCGAAGGCGATTATCGCCAGGCTCGCCGAGCCTTTCACGCTGGGCCAGGACGAAGCATTCATTTCGGCAAGCGTCGGCGTCACGCTGTATCCGGACGACGCGAGCCAGCTCGACGTGCTGTTCAAGAATGCGGACCAGGCAATGTATGCGGCCAAGAATGCCGGCCGCAACCGCTTTAGCTATTTCACCGCGGATTTGCAGGTGGCCGCCGAAAAGCGCCTGCGGCTCACCAGCGATTTGCGTGCGGCGCTGCCCGGCGAACAGTTCCGACTCTACTATCAGCCGATCGTCGATCTGGTGTCGGGGGAAGTCTATAAAGCCGAGGCGCTGCTTCGCTGGATGCATCCTGAACGCGGCATGATCAGTCCGCTCGAGTTCATCCCGCCCGCTGAGGATACCGGGCTGATCGTGCCGATCGGCGATTGGGTATTCAGGCAAGCCGTGCAGCAGGTGCGGCGCTGGAGGGACCGGTTCCATCCCGCGTTTCAGATCAGCGTCAACATGTCGCCGGTGCAGATTCGTCAGGAAAACCCGGTAGCAGTGCAGTGGTCGGAATATCTGGCTCAAGAGGGCGTGCCGGGTCAGAGCGTCGCGGTCGAAATCACCGAAGGGTTGTTGCTGCACGCCGAGTCGGATATCGACAAGAAGCTGCTGACGTTTCGCGATGCCGGCATTCGTATCTCGATCGACGATTTTGGCACCGGTTATTCGTCACTCGCGTATCTGAAGCGCTTCGATATCGACTACCTGAAGATCGACCGCTCGTTCGTGCAGAACCTCGGCTTTGATCGCAACAGTCAGGCGCTTTGCGAGGCGATTGTCGTGATGGCGCACAAGCTGGGCCTGAAGGTGATTGCCGAAGGCGTCGAGACCGTCGAGCAGCGCGATTTCCTGATTGGCGTCGGATGCGACTTCGCACAGGGGTTTCTGTACGCGCAGCCGGTGCCGGCCGAGCGCTTCGAAGCGCTGATGTGGCCGGGTGTCGATGCGAACCTCGATACGTATGCGACGACCTGAACGCGCGTTACGCATCAGATCGTGTGCGTTTCGCCGCCGTCGATGTCGAGAATCGCACCTTGTGCAAACGACGCCGCTGATGAGGCCATAAACGCCACCGCCTGACCGATCTCGTCGGGCGTGCCGAAACGGTTGATACCGCATTCCTTCAGCAGCATCGCGGTGGCTTCTTCCGGCGTGACGCTCAAGCCCTGCGCAATACGCTGAATGTTGCGCTCGAGACGATCGGTTCGAATCCGCCCTGGGTTGACCGCGCACACGCGAACGCCATCGCGTTTGCCGAGATCGGCCATGGCCTTCGTGAAGTTCATCAGCCCCGCGTTGACCACGCCGCCGATCGTGAATTCGCCGATGCCGGTCCATGCGCCGACGCCGACAATATTGACCAGCGTGCCATGGGTTTTCATCAGATGCGGCCACGCGGCGCGTGTCATGCGCACATAGCCGTGCAGCTTCAGTTCGAGGCCGTCGTGCCAGTCGTCGTCGCTGAGCGTGAAGAAATCGCCGCGTTTAGTCGCGCCCGCGTTGTTCACCAGCAGATCGAGTTGGCCGAACCGCTTGATGGTTTGCTCCACTACTTGCGCGGCGCAAGCGCGTTCGCGCAGATCGCATGCGTGCGTGACGACCGTGCTGCCGCTGTGCTGGCGAATTGCACCGGCCGTTGCCTCGAGTCTTTCGGCGTCGCGTGCGACCAGCACGAGCTGCATGCCTTCCTGCGCGAGCTGACGTGCGACGCCCGCACCGATACCGCGGTTCGCACCGGTAACGAGCGCGACCTTGTGATTCAGATTCAATTCCATGCGCTTTCCTTGTATGGACCTTGCGGACCTTGCGTGCCGCGCGTCAGTCGGCCTGCACCTGAATCAAAACCCGCGCATCGACGATCTTGACCGGGAAGGCTCGCAGATCTTCAGTCAACGGTGCGCACATCGCACGGCCGCTGCGTACGTCGAAGCGCCCCTGGTGTAGCGGACATTCGATCTCGTGGCCTTCGAGAAAACCATCGCACAGGCGTGCATGGCCGTGCGTGCAGATGTTGTCGGTGGCGTACACGTCGCCGTTCACGGTATAAAGCGCGATTTCGCGCGCGCCGATCCTGACGGCAGTGACGTCGTTGTCGGGCAGATCGCTTTGCGCGGCCACGTCGATCCAGCCTTCGCTCATGGGAATGCTCTCCTGGTTCTGGTTAACAAAGTGCGGTGAGGGTGTTATATGGGCTGCGGTGTTGCTTGCTGTTGCGCGAAGAATGCGTCGGCATAGATATGTGCAGTGTCGAGGCCTTTTGCAGCGAGCACGGCATTCACCGCGTCGACCATCGGCGGCGCGCCGCAGACGTACCCGCGAAAATCGCCCAACGCGTACGGATCGGGCCAATCGGCAGCAATTGCATCGGGCACCAGACCGGCGCGGTGTCCGGCGTGCGCCGGCCCGCTCGCAATCACGATATGCACGGTGAGGTTCGAATAACGCTGTTGCAGTTCACCTAGCGTTTGCGCGCCATACAAGTCCGCTTCCGAACGCACGCCGAAATACAGATGCACGGGCTGGCGATTGCCTGCTTCGAGCGTGGCGCGCACGATCGACAGCACGGGTGCGAGCCCCGTGCCGCCGCCGACGCAAATAATCGGACCGGTATGCGTGCGGCGCAGATACGAGGTACCGAGTGGTCCGCTGATGCGCACGGTGTCGCCGCATTTTAGCTTGTGCGCAACATGTTGTCCGGCAGCACCGTCAGGCACGAGGCGAATATGGAATTCGAGCAGCGCGTCAGCTTCCACGGATGCCATCGAATAAGGACGCTCGAGCCCCGGCGCAAACTGGACGGTCGCGAACTGGCCCGGCGAAAACGACAACGGACGATTGGTCCGCATACGCACGATGCGCACATCGTGCACCGGCGCTTCGATCGAGTCGATCGTGCCTTTGAGGATGCGCGCCGGATGCACGACGATTTCGTCGGGCTCTGGAATTTCAATCGTGCAATCGCCGCCGCTTAGCGTCGCCTGACAGGCGAGCACCGTCGGCGTTGCGCGATCCACGGGTTCATCGCCTACCTGCAGCGATCCGTCGACCACCTTGCAGCGGCACGTGCCGCAACGGCCCGCCATGCAGCTGTACGAGATCGGCACATTGGCTTGCCGCAACAGGTCGAGCAGATTGTCGCCGGCTGCGCAGTCGATCGACTGCCCGGTTGGTTGCACGTGCAACTGCATCAGTGTCTCCCGCTTCAAGATCTGTTTTGGGTGATCTTAAGGGGATGAAAGACGTGAAGGAACCATGCGCCGGCAATGGACGATATTGCCGTGCTGAATATCTATGCGACGCGTGAGCTCAGGGAGTGGGTACGGTCATCGCAGGCGGCACGTGCGGCGCGCCTTCGCTAAACGAATCGAACAGCATCGCGCGCAGCCACTGGTTGGCGGGATCGCGGTGATATTTGGCGGACCAGAAAACGTTCAGCGGAATCGGCTCGAGCTTGACCGGCAGCGGCGCCCACGCCAGATTGAACGGCACGATGCTGCGGTTGACGAGGCGGCCCGGCAGCGTGGCGATCAGGTCGGTTTCGCCGAGAATATGGCCCACGGCTGCAAAGTGCGGGATGCGCAGCTTCACGTTGCGGCGAATGCCCATGCGCTCGAGGTCATGCTCGACCATCGTGTGGCCGGTGTTCACGGAAACCACCGCGAGGTGGTCGGCCGCGGTGAATTCGGCCAGCGTGACGTGGCCTTTGTCGAGCGGGTGCCCTTTGCGAAACGCGCACACGTGTTGGCTCGATGTAAGGCGACGCTGGAAGATGCCCGCGTTCAGATCGGGCAGCCAGCCGATCGCGAGATCGACCTCGCCCGATTCGAGTTCGCTTTTCAGGCCGGCCGCGCCTTTGCGCACGGTGCTCAAGGTAACGTCCGGTGCGACGCGCTCGAACGCGCGTGTCAGATTCGGCAGAAAGTCGATCTCGCCGATATCTGTCATTGCAATCGTGAAGTTGCGATTGCTCGACGCCGGATCGAACTCCATCTCCAGATTGACGACCCCGTGAATCAGCCGCAAGGCATCGTTCAACGGGCCCGCGAGCCGCTCCGCGTACGGCGTGGGCTGCATGCCGCGGCCGGTGCGCAATAGCAGTTCGTCGCCAAGCAGCGTGCGCAGCCGGCTTAACGCATTGCTCATGCCGGGCTGCGACATGCCGAGGTTTTCCGCTGCCCTGGACACGCTTTTCTCGCGGATGAGTTCGGCGAATACCAGCAGCAGGTTGAGGTCGAGATCCCGTAGTTCCATGCGTCGTCCTGATATTGCTGGCGATTATATCGTGCATTCGCGTGCCTTTATTGGTCCCGCTCCGCGTCTCGCTGATCATGTGCGCAGCAAGAACGACCTGGAGACAACGCATGAGCATGGAACCTGTTCCGATCTCGTTCGTCCCGAAGTGGAAGGACGAAGGGCAGAGCCGCATCCCATTCTGGGTTTACACCGATGAGTCGGTGTATCGCCGCGAGCTTGAACTGATTTTCTACGGCAAGCACTGGAGCTTTGTCGGCCTCGAAGCCGAACTGCCGAACCACGGCGATTTCAAGCGCACGTGGGTGGGCGAACGCTCGGTGATTCTGGCGCGCAACGAAGATGGCACGATCAGCTGCGTCGAAAATATCTGCGCGCATCGCGGTGCAGCGTTTTGCCGCGAGCGTACCGGCAATCGCAAGGAATTCCTCTGTCCGTATCACCAGTGGACTTACGACCTCAAAGGCAACCTCGCGGGCGTACCGTTTCGCCGCGGCCTGAAGAAGGATGGCGAAGTGCGCGGCGGCATGCCGGCCGATTTCAATCCGGCGAACCATGGCCTGAACAAGCTGAAGGTGGCGGTGCGCAACGGTGTGATCTTTGCGTGCTTCGATCACGAGGTCGAGCCGCTCGAAGATTATCTCGGGCCGCAGATTCTGCCGTACTTCGATCGCACGTTCGACGGCCGCAAGCTGAAAATTCACGGCCATGCGCGTCAGCGCATTCCGGGCAACTGGAAGCTGATGCAGGAGAACATCAAAGACCCGTATCACGTCGGCCTGCTGCATACGTGGTTCCTGATGTTCGGCCTGATCCGCGGCGACCAGAAGTCGCGCATCGTGATGGACGCGACCGGCCGGCACGGCGCGATGGAATCGACGCGCGAAGCGGTGGGCAAAGGCGACGTCAGCGAAGGTCTGTCGAGCTTCAAGGAGGACATGCGCCTGAACGACGAGCGCATCGTCGACATCAAGCGCGAGGAATGGTGGAAGGGCCCAACCGTGGTGATGCTGACGCTGTTTCCGAATCTGATCGTGCAGCAGCAATCGAACAGCATGTCGGTCCGGCAGATCATTCCGCGCGGCACTGGTGCGTTCGATTTCGTGTGGACCCACTTCGGCTTCGAAGAAGACGACGCCGATATGGAGACCCGCAGAATGCGCCAGGCCAATATGTTCGGCCCCGCCGGCTATGTGTCTGCCGACGACGGCGAAGTGCTCGAGTTCTGCCAGGAGTCGTACGACCATGGCGACAGCGCGCGCGTCACGATAGCCGAGCAGGGCGGGCGCGACTGGAGCGAATCGACCCATACGATCACCGAAAACGTGCTGCGCGGCATGTACGCGTACTGGCGCAAGCTGATGGAGATCTGATAGATGCAGCGCACCGATTTGACCCGAGACTTTCTCGACGTAATGGCATTGCACGGCGAATACAGCGCGTGTGTCGACGCAGGCGACTTCGACCGCTGGCCCGGGCTGTTCGTCGATCAATGCGACTACCGCGTGCAGTCGCGCGAAAACTTCGATGCAAAACTGCCGTTGTGCGTGATGTGGCTGGAAGGCAAGGGCATGTTGCTGGACCGCGTGTATGGGATTCGCGAGACGCTTTATCACGATCCGTACTATCAGCGGCACATCGTTTCGGCACCGCGGATTGTGTCGTCGGATGCCGAAGAGATCCGCGCCGAAACGAACTACGTGGTGGTTCGCACCAAGCGCGATTCGTTTTCCGAGCTGTTTAACGTAGGCCGTTATATCGATACACTCCAGCGCACTTCCGACGGCCTGAAGTTCAAGACCCGCGCTTGCATATTCGATAGCGAGTGGATTCGCAATTCGATCATCTATCCGATCTGACCAGACAGAAGTCGAAAGGAAACCTCACAATGAAATACGTCAAACTGGGCGACAGCGGCCTGACGGTGTCGCGTATTGCGTTGGGCATGATGTCGTACGGCTCGTCCGAATGGCGGCCGTGGGTGCTCGACGAGGCCGAGGCGCGGCCGATCGTCGAGCGTGCTGTCGATCTGGGTATCAACTACTTCGATACCGCCGATATGTATTCGGCGGGCTGGTCTGAAATCGTGACCGGCAAACTGGTGCGCGCGCTGTGCCGCCGCGAAGAAGTGGTGGTGGCCACCAAGGTGTTCTATCCCGTCGAAATGGGCTTCAAGGGCGGTGCGGCGGGCGGTGCAAAGCCGCCGCTGCGGCCCAATGCCGACGGCCTGTCGCGCAAGCGCATTTTTCAGGCGGTCGACGACAGCCTGATGCGCCTTGGCACCGACTATATCGATCTGTACCAGATCCATCGCTTCGATTACGACACGCCGCTCGAAGAGACGATGGAAGCGCTGCATGACATCGTGAAGTCCGGCAAGGTGCGCTATCTGGGCGCAAGCAGCATGGCTGCATGGCAATTCGCCAAGGCGCAGCAGATCGCACGCGAGAACGGCTGGACGCGCTTCGTCAGCATGCAGAACCACTACAACCTCGCATACCGCGAAGAAGAGCGCGAGATGATCCCGCTATGCCGCGATCAGGGCGTTGCCGTGGTGCCGTGGAGTCCGCTCGCGCGCGGCTTCCTCGCCGGCAATCGGCCGGCGGATCTTGCCGCTGCATCGCAAGCGACCCTGCGTGCGCAAACCGATGACGTCGCGCGCAAATACTACTGCCGCGACGGCGATACGCGTGTGCTTGCGCAGCTTGGCGAGCTTGCGGTACGCAAGGAGGTCAGCAACGCGACGCTTGCTTATGCATGGCTGTTGAACAGGAAGGGCGTGACGGCTCCGGTGATCGGCGCAACGAAAGCCGCGCATGTGGAAGAAGCCGTGCGGGCGCTGGAGATTGCACTCTCCGCCGAGGACATGCAAAAGCTCGAGGCGCCGTATGAGCCGCATCCTGTGATTGGACATAGCTGACCCATAGCACAAGCAGTAGCAGAAGGAACACTTGCGGGCTGCTCACGCACCTCGTCAGAAGGACGTGGCCCGCGGGTAATAGCGAGCGTTGCACGCCGTTATCGCGCAGCGCGCGGCATTAAAAAAACAAAGGAGACAAACGATGCAACAACCCGCAGGCGACGCCGGCCGGAATGCGCCCGAGATTGCGCCGCTCGCTGCAGAAGCGGCATCGGCAGCAGGTGCTTCGCAGGCCTGGTATCGCTCACTCAATCGTCAGCAGTGGAACGCGTTGTTCGCTTCCAATCTCGGCTGGCTGTTCGACGGCTACGAAACCTATACGCTGATCCTGACGGTAGGCATCGCACTGCGCCAACTGCTCGTGCCGGAGCTGCACGCGCAGATTCCGTTTTATGCGGGGCTCGTGATCGCACTGACGCTGCTCGGCTGGGGCGTCGGTGGGCTGGTCGGCGGCGTGCTGACGGATTACATCGGCCGCAAGCGCATGATGATGTTCGCGATTCTCGCGTACTCGCTGACCACTGGCCTGTCCGCGTTCGCGTGGAACTGGGAGTCGTTCGCGGTGCTGCGCTTTATCGTCGGCCTTGCGATGGGCTCCGAATGGGCTACCGGCACTGCGATGACCGCTGAACTATGGCCTGATCGCCATCGCGGCAAGGGCGCGGGCCTGATGCAATGCGGGCTCGGTATGGGCTTCTTCGTCGCCTCGCTGGTGTGGTTGTTCATGAGCCAGACCGGCGAACTCGCATGGCGCTACATGTACGTGCTGGGCGTGTTGCCAGGCCTCGTCACGCTATGGATGCGCTCCGGCATTCCCGAGTCGGAACAATGGCAGCGTGTGAACCAGGACCGTCGCAAGATTCGCGCGCTCAAGCGTAACGGCGCGGCATTGTCCGGTCATCAGCAGGCCTTGAGCCGCTTTACGCTGGTCGATCTCTTCTCGGAACCTGCGCTGCGCCGGCGCACGCTGCTTGCCGTCTTCATGTCGTTGACGACGACGCTTGGCTGGTGGGGTATTTCGACGTGGGTGCCGCCGTACATCGGCGCGGTCGCTGCGCATGCGGGGCTATCTGCGCCTCGCTGGGCCAGTTTTGCTGGTATGGCCTACAACGTCGGGGCCATTGCCGGCTATATCGGGCTGGGCTTTCTCGCTGACGCTTTTGGCCGCAAGCGTGTGACGTTTGCGTTTTTCGGCATGGCGCTGCTGATGACACCCGTGTTGTTCCTGTGGACGCATGACATTGGCATGTTGCTGCTGGTGTCGGCCGTTACCGGTTTCTTCAGTCTCGGGCAATACACGTGGATGCCGACGTGGCTGCCGGAACTGTATCCGACGCGTATTCGCGGCACCGCGATCGCGTTCTGCTTCAACGTACCGCGTTTGCTCGCATGGTCCGGCCCGCTCGTCGCCGGCACGTTGATCGCGCGCTTCGGCGGTTATGGACATGCGGCGGTGACCGTCGGCTTTATCTATCTGATCGGTTTGTCGCTCACGCCGTTTTTACCGGAGACCAATGGCAAACGGCTGCCGGAAGACGTGTGACGCACGTGCTGTGAAGGAAAAAAATAACAAGGAGACGGTCGACCATGAAAAAGCATGTATCTGCAATGCTCGCCACGGCGCTGCTGGCAAGCGGTGCTCAGGCGCAAAGCAGTCTCACGTTCTACGGCAGTATCGACGAAGGTGTGACGTACAACACCAACAACCTCGGCAGCGGCACTGCTACGGCAGGACCGGTTGCGGTGCCGGACTTCTATGGTATGCGCGGCACAGAGGATCTGGGCAGTGGCCTGAAGGCGGTTTTCGCGCTGCAAAACGGCTTTAAGTCGAATACCGGGCAGGGCACCGTTGCAGGCGAGATGTTCAGCCATTTCGCGTGGGTCGGTTTAACGAGCCCGAGCTACGGGACGCTGACGCTCGGGCGTCAAGTCGATCTGGCCACGGATGCGTTGCGCGTCAATTCGAACGGTAGCCTGCAATTCACGTTCTATCTGTTTCATCCGGCGAATCTCGACAATCTGGGCATCGTCGGCGATTCGATCAACAACTCGGTGAAGTACACGACGCCTTCGCTGCATGGATTGACTGCCAGCGCGCTGTACGGATTCGACGATACGACGACGCAGCCCGGGCGTGTCGTGAGCGCGGATATCGCTTATGCGCAGGGACCTGTGCGCGCGTCGGTGGTGTACAGCAGCTGGCGCAATCACGCGATTCCGCTGGTGTCGGGGCTTGGCTTGAGCTCGTTCGTCGGGCAGTCGTTGGCGGGCGGCGCGACGTTCGTCGCGCGTACGCAGGACATTTTCGGTTTGTCGGGGTATTACCGCGCTACGTCGCAGCTCGAATTGCACGGTCTGCTGACGCAGGTGAATCTGTCGACCGATGTCCAGTCCGCGCGGATGCGTACCGCGGAACTCGGTGTCGATTATCACGTGACAGTGGCCAATACCGTGAACCTTGGCGGCTTCGTGTCATGGCTCGCGCACGCGCGCTATGCCGAATTGGGAATCGGCGACACATATGCGCTATCGAAGCAGACCGTCGTCTACGCGCAGGTGACGTGCGAGCATACGGATGGCGCAGGCAAGGCGGCTATGCCATTGCTTGCGCCTTCGGACGGTCCGAATCAGACTGCGTTTCGCGTCGGGGTGCATCACTATTTTTGACGCTGATGCCGGTATGTGCGGCTGAGCGGATGGGCTGCCGGCGAAAGCCGTGGAAGTGGAGCGGGTTCGGCCCAGCGCAATCGTCGGGCCGGCGCCGAGCGGCCAAGATACTTACGGTCTCCCTCGCGGATCGGAGCGTCGCGGCGCATTCCAGCACGCGACGGCAATGATGCTTTTGCGACTACGCTAGTCAGAGACCGTCAATACCGCCTGCGGTATCGGCTTGCCACTGGCGAGTCCGCGCATCACCGCTATTCGGTGTGCCGCTCGCGCGCAGCCGAGCCCTGCTGCCGAATAACTTCCGCCACAGAAGAGTTGCGCGGATGCGCAGCGCAAGTCCGGCACGTCTATAACCTGTCTGGACGCGCGCAGTATGCGGGTCGCGAGCAGCATCGGTGCGGACAAACCGTAACCTCGCCATTCGGGCGCGAGACTCACGACGTCGCAGCCCTCAGGTTTGCGCGCAACGAACCCGACGCGGCTTGTGCCGCTCATCAGCACGGTCGTCAGGCGGATATGTGTTGCATCCGACTTCAACAGATGAAGCGTCAGGCTGCTGTCGCACGGCAGCGTTGCCGCCGCGAACCGGTCGATTGAGAATCGTTGATGTTCGCGCTTGAGGCGCTCAAACGGATCGAAATCCGCGAGGCGTACTTCGCGGGTACCGAGAAAGTCGTTCAGGCTGACACACCAGCCCTCTGCCACCTCTTTCCAGGAGTACGGCATGATGCGTTCCCACGCTAATCGACGGAAAGATAGCGTAGGCGTGCGCACATAAACTTCACGCAAAAAGACAGCCGGCAAGCGAAAACGCCGTGTAATGAAGCGCTTTGTATCGGCGGTCACAACGAGTAACACGTGTAAGCGGTACGGAAACCCAGGCCAGTTAGCCGCGCACTACACTCGATTCACCGTTTGCAATGCGCATCGACGCCTGACCGGCGTGCGTGCCGCTTGTGAGCGCTTACCTGTTCATTACGTCAGGGCAAATCGATGAAACGAGTGTTCATTACTGTCGCTTTGATCAGCGGCTTGTGCGGTTGCGTGGTCGCTCCGCCGTATGGCTATGCGCCTGCCTACTACGGTTATGCGCCGGGATACTACGCACCACCGGTTAGCGTGGGTATTGGCGGGTCGTTTCATATTCGCTAGCGGTAGACGAGCCGCTTCGCATTGTGCGATGCCGCTGGCAGCCCGCGCGCGGGTTGCCAGCAGTCGTTACAGATAGCTGCAGACGTAGTCGAGCGTCTCGAGCACTTCGATGTCGAAACGGCTCTTGCCCGGCACCGAGAACGACTCGCCCGCGCGATACGTTTTCCACTCGTCGGTGCCTTCAATCCGGATACGGCACTGGCCTGCCTGCACTTCCATCAGTTCTGCCGCGTCCGTGCCGAAGTTGAGCGTACCGGGCAGGATCACGCCAAGCGTCTTGCGCGAGCCATCGGCGAACAGGACGGTGTGCGACACACACTTGCCGTCGAAATAGACGTTGGCTCGTTTGACAACAGAAACCTGATCGAATTGCGTAGCGGCCGTCATGGCGGTGTTCCTCTGGATCATCGTGAATGGTTGTGCTGGGGCCTGCAGCACTGCCGTGGACGGTGCGGCAGTTGGGCAGACAACCGGCGCGAACTCGCGGCCTGGCGCCGGACCGCCATGATACAGGCAGTCGCGTGGCGCCCGCCAACCCGCCAACCCGCCAACGATGCAGCAACTGCAACACGGCGCGGGGTTCTCGCACGTTGTGCCTGCGAGCAATACACCGGAGACAAAACAAAACAGGCTCACGTTAAAAACGTGAGCCTGTCGGCGGGTTTCGATCAACGAGCTCCAGTACATTACACCGCTGAAGCTCATCAACTTACGAATGGTTATACGGTGAACCGAGAAACTGGTTGTACACCGGCGCGTGCGAAATCGAACCTGCTTGCGATGTGCCTGCAGTCGACGGGCCGTAGCCGGTTGTATCAGCCGCTACGCGTGCCTCGGCTTTCTGGATCGCTGCAGGGTAATGCGCGTCGCTCGAATCGGTCGGGTTGTAACCGTTCTTTTCCAGTTGGATGAGTTCGGCGCGGACTTGTGCGCGGGTCACCGGCTGGTTCGATTGTGCGAACGACACGGCCGGGATAGCGAGAACAGCAGCAACAGCGACAGCCTTGATGAGCGACTTCATGGTGTTACCTCCGGTATTGGTTTCTGTTTTGTTGCGAGCTGCTTGTTTGCAGCCAGTAATGCGAGTCTAGGCGCCTCGGCCGACCGGAAAAACCCTGATGTAAGGAAATGATCATTCCAGCTGAAGCGACAATTTCGGTGGAATATGTCGCCGCTCCAGTGCACAGGCGAAAAAAAACCCAGTCGTGCAGGCTGGGCGGGGAAGTCGCCGGCGAACCGGCGATGGGAGGTTCTTTAAACGGTGCGTGTGCGCAGGAGCCGCACTTACGCGCAACTGCCAATGCGTAGCATGTGTGCTTCAACCGGATGACGTGTGCGATTCGTCGCGATCACGCCACCCGTTGCAGCAACTCAGTGATGTTCGAAGACCGGGCGCGACACGTTGCTCAACGCCGCGTCGCTATGTTGGCCGGATTGCGACGTGCCGTTTGTCGAAGCCCCATAGCCGCTGTCTTGCGCCTTCGCATGACTCGCGGCCACCCGTGCCTCAGCGGCCTGAAGTTCTACGGGATACGTGGTTTGATCCGATTCACCGGGGTTGTAGCCGGCCTTTTCCAGTTGAACCAACTCTGCGCGCACTTGAGCACGCGTGACAGGTTGATTCGATTGAGCGAACGACAAAGCGGGGATAGCAAGAACAGCAGCAACTGCAACAGCCTTGATGAGCGACTTCATGATCATTACCTCCAGAATTGATTTTTCGTATCTGCAGGCCTTGGTGCGTCTGGTTGTCTGCAGCGGGTGAATGAAGTCTAGGGGGCTAGTGAATCCGGGTAAACGCTCGAATCGCCAAATGTTTGTTGCGCTGGTTACGACAATAGGCTCAGTTGCGATGTGTCAGTTTGCACGTGGCGCACTTCGCTCGCGTTGCACGCTGCCGAAATGAAGCGCAAGGTAAATGCCGATCGCCAGCGCGCCTGCGAGCGCCGCGACTGCGTGTCCGTCGAGCACATTCATCTGTAGATGGTGAGCGGCCAGCAACACGCCAATTGCGAGGTTGAAAAAGCCCCACAGCACGTTGATCAGCGGCGAAGAATTGCCGACGCCTCGCGGCTTCGCGAATGGCGTTGGAAACGCCAGCCCCTGCAAGCCTGAAGCGAGATGCGGAATACTGTTGCATAACAAGGCGCCAGCGAGGAAAGACCAGACGTATGGCATTTGAAGACTCATGTGGGTAAGGAAACGGATGGACGTGCGAAAGCGCCGCAATCAATTGCGGTGGAGGGGCTCGATACGTCGTGCAAGGAATCGTGAAGCCACAGGCCCGACGATCAGAACGACAACGAAACGGATCATCTGCATCGACATCACAAAGCGGACGTCGACGTTGCTCGAAGCCGCAATGATTGCCACGGAATCGGCCCCGCCGGGACTGGTGGCGAGGTAAGCAGTGAGCGGGTCGATTCCAGCCAGCGCAACGAACATCGCGCCGATGCCTGCGCACGCGGCGATCAGCGCAAGCGTGCACATGAGGATGCGTGGCAAGACCCGTAGTGCGTGCGCGAGCAGCGGCCGCGTAAATCGAAGGCCGATTCGCCAGCCGACGAACGCATAGGTGATGGCGAGCAACCAGCGCGGCAACTCGATGGTCAGCCAACCATGGTGGGCTAACAGCACGCCGGCCACGAGCGGCACGATCATCGGGCCCATCGGAATACGCAGGCGCGCGCCGATCAGCGCGCCGCCCAGCGCAAGGACGAGCGTTTCGATCAATGGCCGCCAGGCAAGCGCGGGAAACCAGGTGGCGATCGCATGATGTGCGCTGACGCCAAATGCCTTTGCTATGACCGATGCAATCGCGGCAACCAGCAGCACGCGCAGATACTGCATAACCGCGACCAGTTGCGCATCCGCACCGTGGGCCTCGGCCATCAACGTCATGGCGGTGGCTGCGCCGGGGCTGACGCCCCACAGTGCGGTCGTGCCGGGCAACACGCGCATGCGTACCAGCATCCATCCAACGACGATGCTTGCCGCGATAACCGATATCACGCCAGCAGCGAGCAGCGGCCAATGGACCGCGACCCCGCCCGCGGCCGACGCCGACGCCGGCAACATTCGCGCAATCATGCAGCCGATCAGTCCTTGCACTGGGACGAAGGCGCGACGTGGGATCTGCAAGCGGGCGCCGGTACCGCTCACGACGATGCCGGCAAGCAATGGCCCGATCAGCAGCGCTGCGGACACACCAAGCCAATAGAAGAACGCGCCGAAGGCGAGTGACAGTGCGATCAGCCCGATCCATTGCGCTGCTGGCGGCGCGCGTTCGATCCATCCGGGCTGGTGGTGAAGCGTTTGCTGGGTCATGTTTCCGGTGAATCGTGCGTGTACCGCCGTGCAGCAGGTGGGCTGCATGCTGACGTGGCCGCTCTGAGTTTTGAGAGGATGTCCTCGCAAAAATACTAGAGGACACCCTCTCATAAGTCAACGATAAAGAAAAGCATAGCGCCTACGGAGCGCTAGATTGGCTTCAATACAGCTTGTGATAATATTTGAGGAATTGCTTTCAAATCCTCGCATTTTTGACCATCACGGTAACCTTGCTCATGCCGACCGAAGATTCCAGCGGCGCAAACGCGCCCAAACGGGAAAGAGGGCGTCTGCGCGTCGCGGCCATCATGAAGACCGCTGTTGAGGTGTTTGCGGAAAAAGGCTACGACGTCGCCACCATGACGGAGATTGCAGCGCGCTCGGGAACCGCGATCGGTTCGCTTTATCGGTTTTTTCCGTCCAAAGAGGCGCTGGCCGATGCGCTGTTGTTGCAGTATGCGCAGCACGTCAAGCATGCGCTTGCGGAGCTCGAGCAACAGGTGCCACACATGAAGCCCGACAACGTTGCCGATGCATTGGTCGATTTCATGCTTGCGCTGCAGTCGCAACGCAGCTTCGCGGTCTCGCTGATCGATGCGCGCGGGCTCGAAGCGAACGAGCGCAAGCGGTTTCGCGAAATGATGCGTGGTGCGATAGCGGATATCGTGCGCAAGACGATTCCCGGCGTGACCACGGCAAAGGCGAAGGTGATGGCGGCGGTGCTGCTTCTGATGTTAAAGGGGCTAAGCGGAGCGATGAGCGAAGAGCCCGCGGTGCGCGCAATGCTGATTGCCGAAATGCGCGAACTGGTCCGCATGTATCTGGCGTCGGCGGCAGGGCGCAAGCGCGCGTAGGCTGCGCTGCAGATGCTGGCTGACGCAATCCCGCATCAGCCAGCCAGCCAGCTAGCTTGCCAGCCACAGCAGGCAATACGAACTGCTTTACTTCAATTACTTCAATTACTTCAAGCCAAAGCCAAGCGTTCGCAAGGCTTCAACCAGCCGGTCGCGCCCCGACAGTGCCTCGGGCCCGCGCACGCGGCGCGATGCCTGCGCAGACCACTTCCATTCCTGCATCTGCTGCAGTCGCTGGAATTCGTTCATCGTTGCGTCGTAGCTGGCCAATGCGGCGTCGGATTCCGCCTGATAACGCTCGCTGTGCAGCACGACCTGGGCAGGCAGGCGTGGTTTGACATCGGTGACCACGTTGGGGTCGGGATACCCGACCGTCAACCCGAACACTGCGAATGCCTCAGGCGGCAGTTCGAGCTCCTGTGCGACCGCCTCCGGCTGGTTGCGCATGCCGCCGATATAACAGCAGCCAAGCCCGAGCGATTCGAGCGCAACCACCGTGTTTTGCGCGGCGAAAGCCGCATCGGTGAGCGCGACGAGGAAGGCTTCGAGGTAGCCGAGCCCGAGCCCTTGCATGTCCTGCGCATTCGAGAGCCGCCGCAGACGCGACAGATCCGCGATAAACACCAGCAGCAGCGGCGCATTGGCCACATGTTTCTGATTGCCCGCGTGTACGGCAAGACGCGCCTTGCGTTGCGCGTCGCGCACGGCAATCACGCTCCACGCCTGCAAATTGGACGACGTCGATGCCGATTGCGCCGCCGCGGCGACGATTTGAAGAATATCGTCCGGTAACGCGCGGTCTGCGAATGCTCGCACCGAGCGATGCTTCAGCATCGTCCCGATCACGTCGTTGACGGTGGTATCGGCGGCGTCGGCCGCTGGCGTCCACGATGCACCGTAGCGCTGGCGCAGCAGCGCATGCAGTGTGTCGCAAGACGTCGCATCGACGCTTGCCGTGACAGGCTCACTCATGTTCGGATTTACCTTTGGTTTTTTGTTGTTGGCTTACGCCTGAGCGGACAATTTGTCCTGCGTGCGGGTCTCGAAGTCGCCGGCATCGTGACGTTCGTGCAACTGGCTCGACAGCTCACCTGCCACGCGGTTGACCATCCGGCCGCGCTGCACGGCCGGGCGCTTGCCGATCGTATCAGACCAACGTTGCACGTGCCGGTAGTCCTGCACCGAAAGGAACTCGCCGGCCCCGTAAATCAGCCCTTTAACGAGAATTCCGTACCATGGCCAGATGGCGATATCGGCAATCGTGTATTCGTCGCCGGCCACGTATTCGCTGACGGATAGGCGCTTGTCGAGGACGTCGAGCTGGCGCTTGACCTCCATCGTAAACCGGTCGATTGCGTATTCCATTTTCGACGGCGCGTAGGCGTAGAAATGGCCGAAGCCGCCGCCCAGATACGGCGCGCTGCCCATTTGCCAGAACAGCCACGATAAACACTCGGCACGTGCTGCGATATCGCCCGGCAAGAACGCGCCGAACTTCTCGGCCAGATACAGCAGAATGGCGCCGGATTCGAATACGCGCACGGGCTTGTCGCCGCTGCGATCCACCAAAGCGGGAATTTTCGAATTCGGATTGATGTCGACAAAACCGCTGCCGAATTGATCGCCGTTGCCGATCCGGATAAGCCATGCATCGTACTCGGCGCCGCTGTGGCCGAGCGCCAGCAATTCTTCGAGCATGACCGTGACTTTCACGCCATTAGGCGTGCCCTGCGAATAAAGCTGCAGCGGATGACGGCCAACCGGCAATTCCTTGTCGTGCGTCGCGCCGGATACCGGCCGGTTGATGCTGGCAAATTGCCCGCCGTTGCTCTTGCTCCACGTCCATACCTTCGGCGGCTCGTATGTTGATGTCTCGCTCATTGTCGGTCCCTTGATTGAACTTGCACGTGGAGCAAGCTTAACAAATAGACGGATAACATACTGAAAGCCGCTTTTCTGCATCGGCCGTAATTGCGCAATAAGAAAGCAAAACGTAATAACGTGGGCGCGCGATTTGCCGATGTTGCTGCTGCGCGAAACCAGCGCGAGCTAGTCGCGCGACGTTGCGCGCGCAAGCTTTTCGACCAGCTCGTCGAATACGACGCGAATGCGCCGCGGCACCGGTCCGCGCCGCGGACGGGACACATAAAGTTTCCACGGCTCGGGTTCGAAACGCGACAACACACGTACCAGCCGTCCGACTGGACGATAATCTGGCCGCCGTCGACATCGTATTGACCGAAGGCGAACTGAAGGCGCTCGACGAAGCGAGCAAACTGCCGCTCGAATATCCGGGCTGGATGCTGGATACGCAGGGTGCGGATCGCCTCGGGCCGGTCAATCTCTGGGCGAACAAGACCCGTGCTTGACGGCCAGTGCACCGCGCCGTCGATTCAATGCATCACACCGTGCACCAACGTATCGGCGCACGGTGTTTTCTCAGACCCCCCAGCCTGCGAAGCGATGCAGACAATACCGGCGATACGGGAAAAAAGAGTCACCCCTCGCGGCGTGACTCAACCCCAATCGCCTTCAAATCACTTCATAGCTTGACGGCCGTCAGATCCGCGGTCAGATAACCGACCGATGCGCCAAAGCCGTCCTTGTAATTCGCGCGTACCAGCGGATCGAGCGTCGTTTTCACCTTGCTGTGAATACCGCCCCAATCGCCCGCATGCTGGAAGTTGCTCATCACGTAGGTCCAGCCATTGATTTCGTCGACCGCATGCAGCCCCGTCGATTCCGCGGCAGCCGGCGTCGACAGCACGCGCGACAGCGTTTTCGTATCGACGTGGTACGCCCACAGGAAATTGTTGACGTGCATGCTGCTATCTTCGCCGATGAAGAGCGTGCGCAGCTTCTCCGAGAACTTCAGGTTGTCCGGATTGGCGACCTTGTCGACATTCGCCGTGTTGCCGAGCGCATCCGCTGCCGCCAGGTCTTCGCCGACCAGCGCCGCCGGTGCGCCGATATCGACGGGCACCCATTCGCTGTCGATCGCGGAACCGTCGCTGGCCTGCTGGCCGCCGCGCAGATTCATTGCGTACACCGCGCCGGAGTTGATCGCCTTGTCGAGCGTAATGTCGGTGGCATGTGCGTTGCCGCGCACCATCGAGCTGACCACCTGCGACATCGCCGAATAGAGCACCTTATCCTTCGCGTTGACGGTGGTCCCTTCGAGCTTCGTAAAGCACATGCTGCCGCCGGCGAGCGCGGCGTAGCGGTGCGTCTCCAGATACGTCGCGGCCTTTTCCATGTTGGGCTTGATCTTCACCCAGTTGAACTTGCCGCCGAAGTTGATCTTGCGGAAGTCCGGGTCGGCCGGCACGGTCGTATCGGTGTCGCTGACGGCGATCACTTCCATGATATCCGCGGCCGTGAGCTGGTTCGCGAGGGCTTCGATTTCCGCGCTGGTTGCATGGCCGAGCTTGATCCATGTCAGCGTCGCGGCGCCGGCGCTCGCCGACGAGGTCTGATGCCACTTCGCCACAAATAGCGTGCCGGCGGACAGATCCGCGGCAGTATCGGCGATGAACATGAACAGGCCGCCGTTGGTTGCATCGTCGCCCATCAGCACGGTGCGCTTGTCGGGCATCACCTGAATCAGTTCGTGCGAGATGCGGCCGAGACAGTAGTGCTTTTTTACGCTGCCGGTGCCATCCGGGTTCACGGTGATTTCCGGCAGATGGCCATAGTGATACGGGTTGGCGCGCGCCGGATCGCCATACAGGTTCTGGCTATAGGCGCGCAGTTGCGCATCGGTGGCCGCGAGCGTCGCGTCCGGTTCGTACTCTTCGCTCGACAGGTGCGTATTCCACGGCGACAGGCTCGCGCCGCAGGTGATCCACAGGCCGTGCGCCGCAGACGTATCCACGTTCGCATAGCTGACCAGCGACAGCTTGCCGGTGGTCTGATCCTGATCGAGCGTCAGCACCGCGATCGGCGAAGGCAGTCTGCCGTACATATCGGCGTTCACCTGATCGAAGCGCGTGTATTCGAACTGCACCACCGCGAACACCGGCTTGCCCTTTACACCGGCAACGCTCGCATTGTCGAGCTTCAGCAGCGACGTGCCGTCAGGGCAGTCCGAGAAGAATTGCCGCTCGCTGCCCGGCTTCGAGCGGTCGATGATCGGCTGGTTGTTGATGTCGAAATAGCTGCCCGCGACGATCGTGCCGCCGCCGGTCTTCGGTACGAGGTCGCCGGTGGTGAAGAACGATTGATAGGCGAGCTTGTATTCGCGGCTGCTGCCGTCGTTAAAGCGCGCGGTCAGCGTCGAGCCGACGGTGGTGCGGGCCATCGCGGCGGGATCGGCGAGGCTCGGCGCTGCCATGCTGTTGAACGACGCCGACTCGAAGGCGGCCTGGGCGGCGGGAGTGGCTGGCGCAGCGGCGCTGGTCGCCGGATTGTCGCCCGAGCACGCAGCAAGCAAGGACGAGCTCGCCAGCGCGCCGCCGAGCGGAAACATCGGCATACCCGTCAGCAATTTGAGGGCGCGGCGGCGGGACGTGTCGGTGGGCTTTTCCATATTGTTCTTTGTGGTCCGTATTGAAGGTTGACGGTCGACGAGCTGCGCGCCGGCAACGACCACAAAGGTCGATGCATCGCGCAGATAACACGCGATGCATGCTAGTGAATGAATATGAAATTATTCTGACAGTAATTAGTAATATTTGGGCGGCATGGCTCAGTGACGTGTCAGTACACGCTGCCGCGGGCCGCTGCGCCTGGCTGTATCAGCCGCGCGCGAGCCGTGCCGAGATCTCCTGCAGATCGAGATCGCGTTCCAGCACATGCAGCAGTTCGTCGTGAATCAGCCCATTTCGATGCATGCGCAACAATTCCGCGCGGCCGGCCGCGATCGCCGCCAGCACGATGTCGTAGTGTGCGGCACGCACCTCGGTTGGGAAGTTGACGGCATTCTCGAACTTCTTTACCAGCTGGGCGCGATAGGTGTACTGCTCGAGCAGACGCGGATGAATCACGCTGCCGTCGGGTGCGTGAACCAGCGGAATGATCGCTTCGAGCTGCGCCGCCTCGATTCTGCCCCACGCCTGCGGTTCGCCCAGATAGTCGGCCTGCTGCTGGTCGCGGGCAGGATCGACCAGCCGGATCAGCACGCCGAGCGTGGTTCCCTGTAGCAGCACCGTGACGAGAATCGTGCAGAACGCGGCGAAGATCGTCAGGTCGCGACCCGGCATCGTCTCAGGCAGCGATAGCGCAATCGCGAGCGTCACGACGCCGCGCATGCCGGCCCAGCTCACCACCGAAGCGGAACGCCAATCGAGCCCCTGGTATGGGCGCCGCAAGATCAGGCTGGAGAGTCGCTCGAGCGCCGCGCTGCCGAAGGTCCACACACCGCGCGACAGCACGACCGTCACCACTACCACAAGCGCCGCGGGTCCCAGCAGTTCGATCGCGTTCTCATAACCGCCGAGGCGCACCATCACGCCGCGCAGCGACAGTCCCATCAGCACGAACACCAGCGCTTCGAAGACGAACACCATCACCTGCCAGAACGACGAGCCGCGGGCACGCACGGTGGCGGAGAAGACCTCGTGCTGATGCCAGCCGAGCAGCATGCCGGTGGTCACGGTGGCGATCACGCTCGATACGTGCAGCAGTTCGGCGACGATATAGCTGATCCAGCCGCAGATTGCGCCGAGCGTGATGATCAGATAGTCGTCGTCGATCAGACGCATCAGCCGGATCACGATATGGCCCACCAGATAGCCGACCACGATGCCGCCTACCGCGAGCCCGGCGAAGCTCGCCAGCGCGTGCGGTACGCTGAAGGCGCCAGTCAGTGCGGCGGCGACCGCGAAGCGAAACAGCACGAGGCCGGCTGCGTCGTTGAGCAGGCTTTCTCCTTCCAGCAGCACCATCAGCCGCCGCGGCAGCGACAGCCGTTCGAGCACCGCTTTGGCCGCGATCGCATCGGGTGGCGACACTACCGCGCCTAGTGCAAAGCAGGCGGCCCACGGCAACGACGGCACGGCCAGATGCACGGCCACGCCGACGATCCACGTGGTGAATGCGACCGCGCCGATCGCGAACAGCAGGATCGGTTTCAGATAACGCTTGAAGTCGTTCCAGACGAAAAAGTACGCACCGTCCATCAGTAATGGCGGCAGAAACACGATCAGCACGAGGTCCGGGTCGAACACGACGGGCGGCAGCCCGGGCGCGAAAGCCATCGCCGCGCCGCCGATCAGCAGTGCCGCGGACGGCGGCAGACGCAGGCGCTTGGCCACCAGTTCGAGCGCGATGATCGCAATCAGCGAAAGCAGGACCAGCTTGAATGCCGATACGGCTGACATGAGACCTCCTCCGGAAATGCGATACCTGGCGCATGCGGCGCGGTGTCCGCGCAGTGGCGAAAAACGCGTAGCGTTCGGCGTATGAAGAGCGAAGGATGCCGGCCTGAGCGGAATCGTCGAAGCCGGCGTGAGCACCGGCATCTTAGCAATGAGACGTGACGGCGGCTATCGAGGTGGTGTGAATACCGCCCGGATGTGGTCCGGATGCCGCGCGAATGCGGCAGGCCAGCAACGATGCGCGGGCTGATGCGTGCGCTATCGGCATGAGCGCCGCAGCGTGAGCGTAGTAGGGCAAAACATCTGCGATGCGCATGCCGGTCGCATTGCACGACCGCGGCGAGCGCACTGCCGAGCCTGCTTCAATCGAGCGGCCGGCCTCTCGTCTCGCGAAACGCCAGCACGGCCGGCAGCGAAACCAGTGCACCAAGAATCACATAGTACGTGACCGAGATCGGGCTATTGGTGCGCGCGATCAGCCACGTCGCGATGAACGGCGCAAAGCCGCCGAACACCATCGACGCGAGGTTGTACGACGTGCTCAGGCCAGTCAGACGCCGGCGCGTCGGAAACATTTCGACCAGGGCCGCCGCCATACTGCCGATAAACAGCCCACAGTTCGCGCTAAGCGCGGCCTGAATCGCAACCGATAGCGCGAATGGCGCGCCATGCACGATCAGCCACACCAGCGGATACGACAGCAGCAGAAACACCACGCAGCTGAACAGCAGAACCGGCTTGCGTCCGATGCGGTCCGACAGCGCGCCCGACGAGACCACCGCCACCCCGGTGGCCACCGTCGCGAGTGCTGTCGACCACAACGCGCGGCTCGCGCTCCAGCCCACATAGTGCTGCAGGAAAGTCGGAAAGTACGACAGATAGATGTAGATCGCCACCGACTGCACCGCGGCAAACGCAAACGCGAACAGCATCGTGCGCGCCGGCAGCCGCGTGGGTTGCACCGCACTGCCTTGCGCGGCGCGCGCGAACACAGGGGTTTCGTCGACCTTGTTGCGCACCAGCAGACCGAGCGGGCCGATCAGCGCGCCGGCCAGAAACGGGACACGCCAGCCCCAGTCCGACATGGTCGCCGACCCGAGCGATGAACTGAGGATCGCGGTGACAGCCGTGCCGACCATCTGGCCCAGAAAAATGCTGCCGGGGTGCAGGCTGCCATACAGCCCACGCCGATGCGTAGGCGCCCACTCGACCAGAAACGATGCCGAGCTGCCCCATTCGCCGCCCGCCGAAAAGCCCTGAAACGAACGCGCGACCACCAGCAGCACCGGCGCCCAGATACCGATGCTGTCGTAGGTCGGCAGCAGGCCGATCAGGCCCGTGCCGCATGCCATCAGGCCGATCGTCAGCAGCAGCGCGGGCTTGCGGCCCTTCGCGTCGCCGAACAACCCGATCAGCACACCGCCGATCGGCCGCGCGATAAAGCCGACGCCGAATACCGCGAAAGTCGACAGCAAGGCGACGCTCGGTGTCGAGTTAGGGAAGAAGTGCTTGCTGATGATGGTGGCAAGAAAGGCGTACACCGTGAAGTCGTACCACTCGAGCGAGTTGCCGAGAATCGACGCGATGATCACGCGCGCGCGCATCGGCTGCGCCGTGCTCATCGGTAGCGCGGTGGTGGACGAACTGACAGTCATCGGGCGTCTCCTGTTGTCTCCAGCGGGGCTTATGGACTGGGCTTACAGTTGCGCCGCCGCGCCGCGCGCGATGGTAGCGGCGGTTCGACTTCGCGGTGATGCGTGGTGCACGGGTGCCTCGGCGGGTGCGTCGTAGCGCAGCTCTTGTCGACCAGATTATTAATAATCGATGCGGGTCGCGTCAACGGATTATTGGAGATATCCGTAAAAGCCGCGGGTAAACGCTCGAAAAGTTGACCATTCGATGCTCCATTATTAATAATGGCCGTGCTTCTGAAGCGGGATCGACCTAACGAGCGAGGAGAGTACGGATGTTCAGAATCGGGCTGATCGGCGCAGGCTGGGTGACGCAGCATCATCTGCTTGCATGGCAGCGGCAGGGCGCACGGGCGAAAGTCACGGCGATTGCCGATCCGGCACGCGAGCGCGCCGAACAGCGCGCGCGGGCCTTTGCGATCGAGCATGTGTACGACGATGCGCTTGCGATGCTCGATGCCGGCGCGCTCGATGCGGTCGATATCGCCGCGCCGCGCGAATTTCATGCGCCGCTGGTACGCGCGGCCGCCGCACGCGGCTTGCCGATCCTGTGCCAGAAGCCGCTCGCGCCGACTTATGACGAGGCGTGCGAACTGGCGCGTGACGTCGCGGGCCAGACGCGCCTGATGGTGCACGAAAACTGGCGGTTCCGCGCGTACTACCGGCAGATCGCCGCGTGGTTGAAGGCGGGTCGCGTGGGGCGCGTGCTGCAGGCGCAGATGACGCTGTTCACGTCCGGCCTGCTGGCCGACGCGCATGGCAAATATCCGGCGTTGGAGCGTCAACCGTTCATCGCGACCCTCGAACGCGCGTTGGTGATGGAAGTGCTGATCCACCACATCGACGCATTGCGCTTTCTGCTGGGCGAACTGACGCTCGAACACAGCCGCATCGGGCACACGTCGCGCGCGATGGCCGGCGAGGACCGCGCGTCGCTGACCATGAGCCGTGCGGACGGCGCCGTGGTGCATCTGATGGCCAGCTTCACAGTGCATGGTGCGGAGCCGGCGCAGAGCGACAAGCTGATGATTGTCGGCGAGCGCGGCACCATCGTGCTGGATGGCCCACTGCTGACGTTGCGCGGTGCCGAACCGGAAGAGCTGCGTTACGACCTGCAAGCGTGCTACATCGATTCGTACGCCGGCGCCATTGCGCATTTCGTCGATGCGCTGGCTGACGGTACGCCGTTCGAAACAGCGCCCGAAGACAATCTGCGCACGCTGGCGATTGTCGAGGACATCTACGCGCGCGGCTAAAAATCGATGCACGCGCATCGAATTCTGCGGCGACCCATTGGCCCATTCGCATGAAAGCCCATCACGACCCCACGCCGCGTGCAAGACCGAGCCCCGTTCAGGTTCAGGTCGCCGACATCGCCGAAGCATTGCGCGAGGACATCATCTTCGGGCGGCTCGCGCCGGGCACGCGCCTCGTCGAAGACTCGCTGATGGCGCGCTTTTCGGCGAGCCGGCATTTCACGCGCCAGGCGTTGTACGAACTCGAGCGGTTGGGCGTGGTGGTGCGCGAGAAGAACAAAGGCGTTTCGGTACGGATGCTGACGCCCGACGAAGTGCGGCAGATCTACGAAGTGCGCGAAATGTTGCAGCGCCAGGCGGCCTTACGCATTCCGCTGCCCGCCGCGCCGGCGTTGATCGATGCGCTCGAACAGATCGAGGCGCGTTACGTGAAAGCGCTGCGCGTGCGCGATTTCAGCGCCCTGCATGAAGCTAACGACGCGTTTCACGTCACGCTGTTTTCGGCATGCGGCAACCGGTATCTGGTCGAATCGATCCAGCACTACATGCTGCTCAGCTTGCCGGTACGCGCGACCAAGACCACAGATATCGCCCACGCGCAGCAGTCTGCGCATCATCACAACATCATGATCCAGATGCTGAAAGGCAGCGACAACTGGGCGTTGGCGCAGTTGTGCGTCGATCACCTGCAAGGCGCGAAGAACGATTATTTGCGTGACCGGGACGGCACGCAGGCTGCGCTTGCGGGCTAGCTGAATGCAGTCAGCTTCGGTACTTCCGCGGCGAGAAAATCCACCAGCAGGCGCACCGCGGGCAGCAGGCCGGTGCGGTTGGGCATCAGCGCGGACAGCCATGCATCGGAGGCGATCCAGCCGGGCAGCAATTGCCTGAGCGAACCGGCATACAGTTCGGCGCGACACAGAAAACCCGGCAGTGCGGCAATGCCGAGATTCGCCAGAGCGGCCTCTTTCAGCGACAACAGGTTGTTGCTCTGGTAGCGCGGCACGATCGGTACTGCAATCGCCTCGCCGTCCGGCCCTTGCAGATGCCATTGCGGCGGACCGCGACGCACCATCGAGATGATCGAGTGGCTGCTGAGCTCGGCGGGATGCCCGACGCCGGGCCGCCGCTCGAGATAGTCCGGACCTGCGAACAGGTGCCACGGCATGCGGGCGATCGGCCGCTGGATCAGATTCGAGTCCTGCAGCTTCGACGTGTGGCCTCTGAGCGCAAGATCGAAGCCTTCACCGACGATGTCGACGAAGCGGTCCGTCGCGTGCTCCTGGATCGCAACCTTCGGGTGCTGATTCAGGAAGGCCGGTAGCACGTTGCGTAACAGGCATTGCGAAATTTCCACCGGCACCGTCATGCGGATCACGCCGCTCGGCTCGACGACCCGCTTGCGCATCGCCTGTTCAGCGGCGCTTGCGCTTTGCAGCAGCGCAAGTGCGTGCCGATAGAACTCGCTGCCTACTTCGGTCATCGCGAAGCGGCGCGACGTGCGATTGATCAGGCGCACGCCGAGTGTCGCTTCGAGCACCTTGATGCGATGGCTCAACGTGGACTTCTGAAGTCCCAGCAACTCCGCTGCTGAGGTGAAGCCGCCGCGCTCCACGACGTGCACGAAGAAGCTCACATCCTTTAGATCCAGCATCGGCCTGCCTTGGGATTCCTTTACTTGCTGTCGTGCGCGCCGAACATCTGCTTCACGTACTGGATGCCGATGCCGAACGCGCCGCCAAAGCGCATCGCGATGCCGGTGGTGAGGTCATACGTCTCGGCACGCGCCCAGTCGCGCTGCAGTTCGAGCACATAGATCAGTGCGGTGATCGGGCGGGCACCCGCCTGGATCATGCGCTCGACCGCGCGCTCGTGTGCTTCGAGTGTGCAGTCGCCGCAGGCATCCGTGACCACATACACTTCGAAGCCTTGCTCGAGCGCCGACAGCACCGGGCCATTGCAGCAAACCGAGGTCCACAGGCCGGCGACCACCAGCCGCTTCTTGCCGATCGCATTGACTCGCGCGATGAAATTTTCGTCTTCCCATGCATTCGACGTGCTGCGGTCGATCGGTTCTGCATCCGGAAAGGCTTCGGTGATTTCGTCGAATAGCGGGCCGGCGAAAGAATCACGCGAAATCGTCGAGATGATGGTCGGCACCTTGAAGCCCTTGGCCGCATGGGCAAGGATGCCCACATGCGCACGCAGGTTCGTGATGTCGATCGATTTCGTGTTGAATGCCATCTGCGACTGGTGGTCGACCAGAAGCAGCGCGTGATCGGTGGGGCTCAAAAGCGAACTGGCGGGTTTAGCAATTGCTTTGATGCTCATGAAGCGGGCCTCATCGGGTTCAGTGACTGCATGAGTGCGGGCCAAAAAGCCTCGCAACATGCCGGTGATCAAGCTAACGGGAGCAAGCTGAGGTCATCGGCATGCGACGCATTCTAAGTGTGCAAGTGCGCGCGGAATGCCACATTTGCGCGGAATCGGGTTGGCAAAATTGCGGACGCGAAACCGCTTATCGATCGAGTCCTATCGGATGTCCGAAACGCAATTCCCGGCCTTCGATAAACTCGCGATGCCGTACGATCGCTTCAGCGCAATGCTGCATGAACGCGTAGATGCGGCCGGATCTGCGGATGTCGGGATGGGTCAGCACCCACAGTTCGCTATACACCTCTGACTCGATCGGGCTGATCCGGATCAGACTGCCGACCAGATCGCCATGCATGCAAGGCAGAAAGCCGATACCCAGGCCGGCGGCGATGGCCGACGCAACACCGGCGACGGAATCGCTGCGATAGACGATCTTGTCGGACGGCACGCGGTCGTTGACGAACCTGAATGCCTTGAGGCCCGATAGCCCCTTGCCGTACGACACCCATTGACGCTGGTAGAGCGCGCTGGTTTCCGGTGCCGCGCCAACGTAGTCGATCCTGCGCCCGTAAATCGCCCACGCAACGGTACCGACCTTGCGGCCAAACAGATTTTCAGGCGGCTCGGTCGTGGCGCGAAAAGCGATATCCGCGTCGCCGCGTGCAAGATTGAGCGCCTTGTTACTGACGATCATTTCGATTTGCACGCTCGGGTTGCGGACCTGGAAGTCCGCGATGATCGGCGTGAGGAAGTCCAGTAGCAGCGCGTCGCTGGTCGTCACGCGCAGATCGCCTTTGAAGCTTTGGGCCGGACCGGATACGCGGCGCACGACGCTCAGAATGTCTTTTTCGACGCGCTCGGCCAAATCGATGATGTCGGCGCCGGATCCGGTAGGTGCATAGCCGCTGCGGCGCCGGTCGAACAGCACCGTGCCCAGCATTTTTTCAACTAACGCAAGGCGCCGCGAAACCGTCGAATGATTCAAGCTGAGCGTAGTGGCCGCGGCAACGAGACTGCCGCTTTCACCGATTGCCTTGACGATGCGCAGATCGTCCCAGGATAGCGTCTGGAGGGGATCGCTCATGATGTTCCTTGTTTTTAGCTTGATGTCGATCTTGAGGGGAGAGGCAATACGTACAAATTAAAGCAGGAAAGAATGCTGCCAGCGCCGCTTGATTGACGTTCCGGCGATGCCATGGCAAAGTGAGGCCGAATCGTTGCTTGATCAGCGTTGTTTAAGCAACTGGGCATTGCAGCATGCCCGGGTCTTCAAATCCAGCTAGTTGCAAATCCATCATGTTTAAAGCGCCGCATTGCACGATTGGCATCGCCACAGCCTCGCAGGCTGCCGGTCGCCCGCGCGCGCTTACGCCCCCAGTAGCAGCACTCGTCGGGATGACGGGTGGTGCTGCGCAAGCCGCTTGCCCTCCGCCACCGGCGTCGTTCGCTCAGGACTAATCGGTCCATCCGGCGGTTTCCGCGTTAATCCGTAGTGTTTTGCATGCTGCGCATGCATGCGCCTGCGCGCGGAAGCCTGTTCGATTTTTTTCGACAGGGCATCGACATCATGTCTTTAACCAACTCGCGTTGGGCCGCACACGGCTCGACGACGCTTTTCGTTTTGCTTTGGAGTAGCGGCGCAATCTTCACGTCGTCGGGGCTCGCACATGCGAGTGCGCTCGCTTTTCTCACGATGCGCTTCGCGCTGGCGTTACTGGTGATGCTGGGCATCGGCGTGCGGCGCGGGCGCTGGCTGCCGCCGCGTGGCGCCCGCTTGCCGGCAGCCGTTGCGGGCGTGTTGATGATAGGTGGCTATTCGCTCAACTACTTCATGGCGATCGCGCATGGCGTCAATCCAGGCGTGCTGGGCGTCGTGCTTGGCGCGCAACCGATCCTGACGTTGCCGTTGCTCGAGCGGCGCTTTGCCGCGCGCCGCATCGCGGGTCTTGCTGCTGCGTTGTGCGGGCTCGCGCTGGTGCTGGGCGAAAGTTTTGCCGGCCCGAGTCTCGGAGGTGCGGGTACCGCGTTTGCTCTGGGTGCTTTGCTCTGCATCACCTTTGGAGCGATTTTGCAAAAGCGCATAGCGTGCGCACCAACCGACGTGCTGCCGCTGCAATATGCGGTTGCATTGCTGATGTGTGTGGCATGCATGCCGTTCGTGCCTTTTACGTTCGAATGGAATGTGGGCTTTGTCGTGCCACTGTTGTGGCTTGCGCTCGTCATTTCGGTCGCGGCGCAACTGCTGTTCTATGAACTGATCAGGCGCGGCAATCTTGTAGACATCACGAGTCTGTTCTATCTCGTGCCGGTCGTTACCGCGCTGATGGATTACGTTTTTCTTCATCATGCGCTGGGCTGGCCCGGGATGGCGGGCATGGCTTCGATCGTGGCCGGACTGGCGCTGGTGTTCGCCAGGCCTCGGGTTCGGTGAGGTTCGTTGGCAGGGTGGGGCGGCTTGTGCAGCTATACAAGCCGCATCAATTGCAGATGCCGCGAAATTTCCGCGCTGCGCGCGGTTAGAATCGGGCGGTTCCACTGATCGAGGCGATGGAGACGACGACCTCGAAAGGAATGACAGCTTCGGCGCAAGCGCTCTTCGCCAGCTTTGTACGCGGCGCATTCATCGATTCGAAATCATAAAGAGGATGCCTGATGACAACAGATTCCCATCAACTTGAATTACGTCGGCGCGTGCTCGCGTCCATCGGCGCGGGCCTGCTCAGCAGCACGCTCGGCATAGGCGCGTGTGCCAACGCGCTGGCCGCGGCGAGCGCATCATCCGCGCCTCGTTTGCCACGCCTCGAAACCGTCGCGACCTTTGGCGACGATTTTCGGCTGGTCGGCATCGGCGTCTCGCGCCATGGCCGCGTGTTCGCCACGGCGCCCGCGTCGGTCAAGCGGTCTCGCTACAGCATGGTGGAAGTCAACCCGTCGACTGGCGCATTGACGCCATTCCCCGATGAAAGCTGGAACGTCTACAAGCCGGATCAGGATGGCACGCAGCAGTGGATTTCCGTGCAGGCGTTATGGGTGGATGAGCAGGATCATCTATGGGCGCTTGATTCTTCGTTGCCGTCGGTGGACCAGAGCCGTCAGCCGCCGAAGCTGATCGAGTTCGATCTTGCGACGCGCAAGATCGTGCGCCAGTTCGACTATGGCAAGGTCGTCACGCCTAAAGATTCGATCAACGACATCCGCGTCGACCTCAAACATGGCTACGCGTATCTCAGCAATGCGGGCAATCAGGGCGGCGTGGTCGTGACCAACCTGCAAAGCGGCGAGTCGCGTTTGCTACTGGCCGGCGATCGATCGAGCGTGGCCGATCCCGATGAGCATCTGATGTTCGGCGACCGGATTGCGCGCAAGATCGACGGCGGCGTGCTGGTGCTGCAGACCGACGGCATTGCACTTTCACCCGACCGGCAGTGGCTTTATGCGCGGCCGTTGACTGACCACCACTATTGGCGCATTCCGACTGCGGCGCTGATCGATACTTCGTTGTCGGCGCAGCAGTTGTCGCAACGGGTGCAGTCGCTTGGTGATGGTGCGCTGACTGGTGGTCTGATTATGAGTGGGGCAGGTGAATTGTATGGTGGGGACCTGGAGAAACGCACGGTGGTTGCGTTCGATGTGGTGGAGCATAACGGCAAGCCGGGGCTCATCGAGAAAACCTTCGTTGCGCCGCATCCGCAGTTGTCATGGGCCGATGGCTTTGCGATCCAGAATGGCTACCTGTATATCGCGGACTCGCATTTGCATGAGCTGAACTTTTCGAATGGGTATCCGCGCGAAGGGAAGTTCGCGATTTTCAGGGTGCGGTTGCCGCATCAGCCGGCGGGTAGTTTGGCGGGGTGAGTGAAGCAGGCGCGAGTGGCGTGTATGCTAAAGCTTGTGCGGTCGATGTCGATGAGATGCCGGACGACCTTAACCTGGGCGGAATCAATAACATCTACTCGCCAGTTTGCACCTCTACGCCACTTTCGCCGCGAGTGTTCGCATGTGGGTGAGGCGGCCAGCATAGTGCGGAAATCCATGTGATGAGGTATGACATCGCGCGGCCGCGTGCCTCCGTGCATAGCGAACCAGTTTTCGAGCAGCCGCACCGCCTGGAAGGAGCCAAAGCGGTAGGGTTCGTCGAATAGGCGCGCGAGAACGCGGGGATTTTGACGTCGGGGGAGCATTGGGCCGTTTGATTTTTTATCCCTTGGCATCTGGCGTCGGGACATGTGTAAAGCGGATTCTTGCCACATGCGCACCAGACGCGATCGACGCCGAGCACTCGGGCGTGGCCGTCTTTGCCCATGTCCGCGCTCGTTCCGTCGACTAGATGCTCGTCGAGATTATTGCCGCAGGTTGCTGTTTCATAATCGAGTGCGACGCGGAGTACGCCGACGAACATTGAGAGCGCAGACACGGTTATCTTGCCACGGTCGAGTCGCCTGGGCGGACGGATGACTTGTTCATTTCAGAGACGTCCAAAGACTTCTCAGAGATTCGTGGAAAGACCTTATTTCGTCTCTTCGCGATTGTCGGAAATGGATTGACGAGATCATTTGAATGGATCCAGCCCGTGGTAACCCGCCCAAACGTTTTTTCATCGGCTCGAGCATCAACAAAGCGAACGTAAGAAAAATCATCTTGCGTTTTTATCAGAACAACTCCATTCCATTTCGTGAGGTATTGTTTTAATATCTTATATTTCCCATTATTGTAACGATAGAAATTTGACTTAGCTTTTACAAGCCGAATTCCCTTGGCAGGTATTGTATGGGAGAGTGAATAAGTCGTTGCGTTGGCACTGTAACGGTCAGACATGAACGACCCTGCGGAAGACTCGCACCCTGCTTGCCCCTCCACGGTTTTTATAATCCAATCTCCATCTCTTCGATATAGATTGCCATCGATATCAAACATTTTTTCTCTGTTTTCGAATAGAAATGATTTGCTTCCTGGCGTGAAGGTGATTATTTTTGTATCTGAAAAGCCATCTTTATCAATGCTGGTGGGTGACGATTCTTTCTGAATAAATAAGAAGATGCATGAAAATCTCCCGCTGCGTAATGCATGCATCCCAGAAATCACATTGCCTTCCTTGTAACCTGTGAGACTTGGATCGTCAAAAATAATTGCCTCGCCAGCGTTTGCCAAAGCGCTGAAAAAGCATAATGCCAATGCTGTCGCAAGGCTATTTAAATAAATCATAATATTCCTTCAAATTATTTGCGTAATCAGGATTTGTAATTTCCCAATCTGCGCCGTTGTAGGACGATGCGACCATTTCCCAGTCGTGATTTCTTAATCCGTGAATTGCTTTCCGTTTTGTGTTTTTCATAAATTCAACAAATATTGCAACCTGTCCATCTGTTCCCGATATGGATTTATTGACAAAATCGTGGATCGTCGAGCACCCGCATTTCAGAAAATTTTCACCGAGGATCTGAAACCCTCCCCACGAACATGCCTGCAAAGCAACTTCGAGGTCGAGTTTTGTCGCGCGAATCAGTCTTTCGTATTGGTGAAATCCGCCCGGACCATAGCTGCCAGGTTGTGGGAAGCATAAGTCGGGATAGCCTGGGTATGGGTTTCCAGAGGCCAACTTTCTTGAGGATTGTCCGTCTTTGTGTGCTGCCGACTTGTTCAACTCAATGCGCTTTTTTATTGAAAGAACATAAAAATGCGTTCTTTCGTAGAGGATTGGAGGTAGACCATTTTCTAGAAAGGGATGCCCTTTTGATTCTTGCTGAACGATAGCTTTGATGGCCGCAACTTCGACATCAAGTTGCTTTGCCATATTTTTAAATTGTTCTTCTGAAAAATTCTCAGGAGATGGGTAGTTCAGCCGAGAGCCAAGTAAATTGAGTAAAATGGTCCTCGGTTTGCCGTGATCGATCACCCGGTAATGATGCTCAACCGTGATGTGGGTTTTCTTTTTATGGTTTTGTGGATTCTCAATTGTCTCTTTGCGCTTGACAGGAAAGTCCTTTATGACCTGACCTTGCTCGGTCACCTTATGTGACCATCCCACATAAGGCCCAAAATCCTTTAAAAACCGCTCAATCGTCATCACCTCCCCGTGCTTTACCAAAGGAAGATCAAGGTTCTGCTCCAGTGCTTCCTTTGAATCGAGCCTTGTTGTTGCTTCAATGTGGTATTCCGGGCTGACGATCGTGAACGCACTAATATCCTTTTGAGGCGTGACCGTTGCCTTCCAGACGTATTCTCCCCGCCGATTCTTCACCAGCACATCGACAGGCTGGCCACGTGCGGCATTCTGAATCGTCGTCGCGACACCATCCTTGTCAGTGATGACCTCAACGATATTCTGAGCGGAAGGTGGCGCTGCCTCATTGGAGGCGGGCATCTGCGACGCGTTGTCAGACACCCGCATTACGGCG
This sequence comes from Paraburkholderia jirisanensis, assembly GCF_054782355.1. Taxonomy (NCBI): domain Bacteria; kingdom Pseudomonadati; phylum Pseudomonadota; class Betaproteobacteria; order Burkholderiales; family Burkholderiaceae; genus Paraburkholderia; species Paraburkholderia jirisanensis. The sequence continues at coordinate 221,981 of NZ_BAAGSQ010000005.1, forward strand.
CCCGAATCTGCGACGTCTGCGGGGTTCACGTCTGTGATGATCCACGCGACGGCAGCCTGCGTTCCAGCACTCGGCTTTATTTGAACAGCAAGTCCTTCGATAGGCTTCTGAAGCACATCTCGAAAAAGGAAGGTTGCTTTTACGAAAGGATTTTTCGGCGCTGGTGGTGAATGCTTGGAGGAGGCGGTCATGTTCGCTCTTCGTTAATGGCTAAGTTCTCTGGAGTTGCAGCTAATTCATGTATCGCATCGTCTTGATCAACTTCATCGTGATCAAACGCGTCTTCCATGGCGCTCCAGTCGCCATCCCCGATCTCGCACCTGGTCTTGACTGATTGTTCCGTGTGGACGGGAACCGTGGCTCCGTCAGCCAGCATGCCCTGCTGGTGGATCGAACCGTCAGGCAGGTATATCCGGTACGGCTGACCGTCCAGTACCGCGCCTGTCGCCCTGTTTCCAATCACCGTACTCACATCAAAGGTTTGGCTATACAGATGGTTCGGCTGCTGATCCATCGGTGCCAGTGGCATGACAGGCAGCGGCAAACGTGCCGTAGTCGCAGTGGACTTACTCCACCGTGGCGTCTTTTCTAGAATCGGCCCCGACGACCCGTTGATGATCCCGTTCGCGTTGATCTGGATATAGGAGCCGCCCGCGCCAATCCAGACTTCCTTAGCCGCATTGAGAATGACCTTGCCATCCGA
>NZ_BAAGSQ010000006.1:0-87694 GCF_054782355.1 Paraburkholderia jirisanensis
GACACGTCGCCCCAGTTTGATGTACAGCCTGACTGCGCGGATGCGGTCTGCGTATGAATACATGAACTACCCTCCAGGTAGTCCAGGATTTTGTCCGCATCCCCCCCGGGTCAGGGTTCCGCGCAAATCAACACATTGTTGACCGCGCTTCGAGCGTTCGGTACGATGCGCTCCCAATGACGTCCTATAAGCCGATGCAAGGGACTGCCCGCCCTCACAAGGGGTCCAGCTAAGTCTGGGTAAGCGGATTCGGACCGTAGCGCTAGAAGCCCCGCCTACATGCGCGGCTTCTGCTTTTTCGGATCCCAGAATGAAAAAAGGCGCTCCTAAGAGCGCCCTAAACAATAGTCTCGCTACGGGGAATAGACGAGAACTGCTTGAAAGACCAAGCCGAATGTTAGCTGCAAAGACGACGTGTGGGAATTGTCCGAAAGTCCCCCAGCGACTTTTGTACGTCGGCTATCTCTCCGATTCGACGCTCGTCAGCGCATTGCGCCCCTCCCCCACGACCTTGATCTCCTTGCCCGCTGGCGAGACGAGCACCTCAGGATCCCACGAACCGTGGCCGTCCATATAACGATGCTTTCGGACGAGCAGCGCGCCCGTGTATTTCCCCCGCGTGACGACATCAAGCGAGTTTCCGTCAGTCACGAACCGCTGCCGACCGCCTACAGACGGCACCGCGTGGATTGCTCCGGACGTAGTCCATGCAGCGGTCATGAAGTAGACGGTCGCGCCATCGGGCGAGAAGACCGGACGGTCAATGCCAGCGAGCACTAGCTTCGAGTCTTCGTCTCCTTGACGCTTGCCGGTGACGAGCCGTGTGGCCTTATGGCTTGCGATATCAAGCACCCAGAGATCGCTCACGGGGGGTTCAAAGTCCTCCTCGTCAGCCGCACGCGTGAGGCGCGTGAATGCTATCAGCTTGCCGTCAGGCGACATGATAGGCGCACTATCAGCACCCGTCTCGGTCAGAACCTCGGTCGCGCCATTAGCTGCCGTGTAAACGATGTTTCCCTCTTGCACCGATGCGTGCGGATCAGCGGCGTGAGCAACGCGGAACGTGAGCGTCAGGCACAGCGCGGCAATCCCTGCCAGCTTCTTGTTCATGTAGTTTCCTTTGCGGCCAGCGAAGGGGCCGCTGAAATGATGTTATCGCCCGCTCGCCGGATCAATGACGGAACCGTAGTGCGGGAGCAGTCGCGCCGGATCGTAGAGCTTGAACAAAACTGCCAGGCGCATCGCGACCGTGGGACGCCCTAACTTCTCGAGATAGATCATTGCGCCCGCACACATGCTCTCAGAGCCGCTAGCGTGGTATGTGCCTTCGTCGTCCCATTCGCCACCTGTGCGGTCGTTGTGGACCGTTTTGTGGCAATGGAACGTGCTCCGGTCATCGTTGACCAGGCCGTCGACAATTCCGGCGAGCCGCCCCGGTGCCAGTTCGATCGCGCCGTGTGTGCGAAAAGGACAGTTAGCGCATGGCTTGCGCAGCGCGAAGAAGGATTCGTGCGGAGCCTTCATATGTAGATCTCCGGCGTTATCGAAAAAGGGGTGCCCCGTGCGGGGCACCCAAAGGACGCGGTCGACCGGGTTGGCAAAACCGCGTCTCCGAGGCGAAGGTGATCGTTTAGTCGGCCGCGTTGCCGGCGCGTTGCTTCAGGCGCGCCACGAGACCGTCGTTCATGAAGGCCACGAGTTTGTCTTCGAGTCCGGCCCGTTTGCTCTTGTCGAAGAACTCCGTGCACGGCATCGAATGCTCGCCGAGCGCATCAAGACGGCAGATGCACGACATGGCCGCGAGATCGCTGCAGCCGTTCTCTTTCCAGTTCGAGCCGTCGGCTTCGTCGAAGTAAACACCCGCGTCTGTAAGACCGTATCCACGGATGTTCACCCATGGCGTCGGCCCGGACGTCCCCGTGTACGCCACAACAAATCGACCGTTGTCGCGCGACTGCTCCGTGATCCAGAGCGTGTAGTCGCCACTCCCCGGCTTCGGCTTCAGGTCGACCGCATCGAACTTGATACCGGCCTTCGACGCCTGCGCATAGAAGCGACCCATCACCTCGATGGCGATCTTCGAGGCCTCGTCGTGCAGCTGTTCGGATACCTGTTTGAGATGCGCCTGGGATTGCGCACTGTTGTCGATTTCGGACTGCGCGCGCGCGGCATCTGCGAGATTGCCAGCGTGTGATGCTGTGCACGCCGCAGCCGCGGCACACATGAGGATCGCACGAGAAAGGAAAGCTTTCATTTTCATGATATTCCTCCGATCTCAATGCAAATTGAAATCACGGGTCAACGGGTTATCGTGCAGAGCGCACGCGCGAAGCGTCTGGAGCACGATGTGCCCGTCGGTCGCACTGCGCGCGATCTGCTGCAAATCCGCGAGCGTTGCATCGGCATCGATCTCGACTTCAACGTCGGGAAACTGCCCATCAGGAAATTGCATCCAGCGAACGGCCAGCTGCGCGGCATCGCAGGCATGCTGAAATTGGTTTACATCTGCTGCGCACTCGGCGCGAAAGGAGAAAGTGGTCATTACCAAGCCTCAGTTTTCATTTTTTTAAGAATACGTCTGCGCGTTTGCGACGCGTGCGTACTGTAGCTCTGTTGCCGCGCGCGAGCGTTCGAAGTTCACGATAGGGACGACGGCAGGATCACGCAGCGCGCGGGGTTGGCTCATCGGGGCTTGGTCCATAGCGTTTACTTCGTGAAAGGACTCGGACTCGTCTCGCCCACGCGGTCCCGCACAGCGGCGCGTTCGTATTCTTGAAGCCACTCCAGATGCGCAATTTCGCGATTGATCACGCCAAGGAGATCCTCAAGAATCTTGACGCGCGGATTGCGCCAGATGATTCCTTTGCGATAGCGGCGTCGCGGCACAGGAGTGGTTGTTTCGTCCATCGTTCATCAGGTAGCGAGGTCAGCTCGGCGCGCAGTATAGCCCTCCTCGACCGTCGACTGGCCGGTGAACTCACGGATAGCTGCCGTCGCGCCTGTCGCCCAAGCTTCGCCGACGCGAACGCCATTAAAGAACACGTCGTATAGATGCATGGACGCGCGCCCTCAGTTCGAGCGGCCGGTCGGCATACCCGGCTCCCACATTAGTGGCGTTGTGTCGAGCCGACCATGCATTGCGTCATCGAGTGCGAGATTGAGCGCGGTGCCGGGTTCGTTGCGAAGCGTGTCGGACTCGTTTGAATCCCCATCGTCGCCGTCCTTCACGCGAGTGACGAACTCGCATGGCCGCTCGCAGGTGTAGCTTGTGTCGTGCTGAACGTCCACCAACATCATCAGGGACGGCGACAGCGCCACCGCATCGACCTGTCGTACGATCAGCAGCGGCTGACCTTGGCCGGTCTCGTATGCGTAGAGCGGACCTTCATGCTTCACGTATCCATGGGCCGGTCGGAATGCCGATTCAGCGGACGGCGTGGACGGCTTGCAGGCCGCGAGTGCGGCGCTCAGCACTAGCATTGAAATCGAGAATGCTTTTATCTTCATGATCTTTTCCATTAATCGCCCGCCCCACTTGCCGAAGCTCGAGCAAGCTCCATGCAGATCTCGACGGCCTGCTCGATGGGCATCGTGTTCAGAATGATCGCGTTGGGATGACGCTCCTTTACACCGGGCACCAACGTCATCGGGTCAACGTCGGGGCGCGATGACCGGCAGAAGCACTCCTGGCCGTTATTGACGAACACGACATGCTTCTTGTACGTGCGTTTCAGCCGCAACGCGACGCGCCGGCGGTTGTCGACATCGAATGCCATCTCGTCGGCGACGACATCCGGCGTGTATCGCAATGTCAGCCCGTACGATTCGTACGTACCCCGCGCGTTACAATGCGCAACAAAGAGCGCCTCCTCAGGCGTCCCCGTACGCTGAACCAGCGAGTCATCGTGGTCGAACGTCGTAAAAGCGACCCGATGGGCTGCAACGTCGCGCCAATGAAAGTCGACGGGGCCACCGGACGCGTGATCCCTCACGTCGGCGACAGCGGCACCATCCCGATTTAGAACCGCGTGAAAGCCATAACCATCGCGCCCGCGAAATGTGCGCACCTTCGACATCGAGTAGGTGCTTCCGGATACCAGCGCAGTCTGTTGAAGCGATTTCATATTTGTCTCAGTGATCCGTTATCGCGCAGCACGCATCGCGTCGATGCAAGCCGACACGCGCAGTACCAGAGGATCGGCAGCGGGCGGCATGGCAACCCCCGTCCCTACTTCCGTCCCGGTGCTATGCGTTGCCAACGCCGGCGCCGCAGGATGCAAAGCCGTCGCGATCGCCGAAGCGATGATCACGCCGAACACTGCCGAGATAACCGCGACCGTGATCGCAACGCCTCGGTCTTCCTTCGCAATTACCATGACGCTCAACCCTTCCGGCGAACCGGGTGCGCCGCAAAGCCCGGGCGCGGTTTCGTGCTGTACGCCGGAATCTCCTGCAACTTTTCCATGACGTTCCAGACGCGCATGTAGGCGTCGTGCAGCGCCGCGTCGGCAACGCTATCCTTGAAGTTGGAGTAGTCAATCTTGCTGATCGACTCGGCGATGGCCACGCCGACCACCTCGCGCGGGATCAGCGCGCGAAAGCCGTAGTCGCGGCCCGGCAGTACAAAGACCTCGTATTTCGTTCCGAACACCTCTTCGATATCGCCCTTGCGTCGAGCGCGCACCGACAAGCTCGCCGGATCCTTACTGGCAACGATCGAAAGAAACGCCTGATTCTGACAAATCCACATATGCAACCCCTTTTATTTTGTATGCCTAATTAATATGAAAGCTTTATCTCGTTCGGACCTACTGATTCCCGGCTACTGCTGAGCGCGCAGCTCCGCGATCTTCCGGTCGCATTCGTCCGCAGACCGCTTATAGTCGATGCGGCGCAAACCTGCCTCCATCATCGCGACGCGTTCGCTCAAGACGACGGGCCGCTTCTGCATCTCCTGGATTTCCCGTTGTTTGCCCGCGGCGAGATCCCGGAAATGCCGTGCTTCGGACCGCAGTCGGGCAATGCTATTCTTCACCTGGGTGCTCATTTCGACAGGCTCCGCGCTGCTTGCGCGAGCATGGCCTGCGCGGCTGAAACTGTTTCGAGGACCAACCCGAAGGTATTACCGGAGTGGCGGTCGCGCGCGATATGCATTTCGACGCTCGCGTAGACGGTCGTGGCAGAGCCGAGCGGCGAAGCGGTGGATACCGAGCCGGCAGTGTGCGAGATGACGTGGGTAAGCAGATGCGCAGATGTGCGCGCGGTCTCAGTCATGGTGAAGCCCCTCTGTTCCGAAGTGCCCACCAACCGTCGCCAAACGGTGGCGGGCGAGCAAAAGCAAGGTTGGCGAACCGGAAGGGGCACCGGCAGACACGAGGTCTCCCTGCTCCGCCCGCCCATGGGACGCACAGAAGCGACGAACAAAAAAAGCCGCACAACGGCGGCTATCCGCCCCTTCTAGCCAGTCGCCAAACTGGTCGCTGATGTCTCAGCGCGGTCGCATGATCCCGTAGTATTCCGAACGTTGCAACTCATTGATTCGCCTAGTTTTTACACTATTCGATATCGATTTTCGCAATAGAGACGCACACCAAAGCTGACCCCGAAATCCGCGTTACCTGGTCCTCCGCGCAAACGTGATCATGAGCAGACCCCCGACCAGGCTGATGTGCTCGAGCACCACGCGCTGCTCTGCGACCGCCTGCATGCCCTGCATGTGCCAGAAGTCGTGCGCGATTGGAATCGTGGCCAGCGTGAATAGCACGAGCATCATGACCCCGGTGCACGGCAACCAGTCGGCCACGATCAGTACGGACGGGACGATCAGGACAAAGACCATCAGCGCCGCCGTCGCGACGGGGAACGGCAGATGAAAGAACTTCATCTCTTCGACGGCGCCCGGGAAATCGATGAGCTTCAGAGAACCGCTGAGCCAGAACAGACTCGTAAACATCAGGCGAGCAAAGGTCTCGAGCCGCGACCTTGGGGGATTAGTGAATATCATGTTTTTTCGGGTGTTTGAGGCAGCTACGGCGTCGGCACTGCTTCTCGCGGGCCGACGCCTCAACCACTAACTGCTTTTACTTACCCAAGCCAGCGGCGGCAATTTGCTGCTGAACATACTGAGCGAACAGCGCGTACAGCTTCGTCGTCGGATGGACGGTGTCAGCAAACATATATGACTGGTCCGCGCCGTCTTCCTTGAACCACGGGGCCGAGCAGAACAGCGAGCTCGCGAATGCCTGCGCCGTCGCCGGGCTAGCGTTGAAAGGCGCCGGAGCCTGCGATGCCATCTTCGTCAGATCACATGCGGTGTCGGTGTTCGAGACTTTGAAGCCGAGCGCGGGGGCGTTCGCGACCTCGCCATCCAGCCATGTCTGCGCATCGATGAAGACGACGTGCTCCAACATGTGTGCGCTATTCAGCCCCGTCTTCAGCCCATCGTTGAACGCTTCCACGGCCAGCGGCGTGAGCAATCCGGCAACCGCCTGCTGCGAGGCGGGAAGCGTCGAAATGTACGGCGTCGCAGCCAGGTCCGGGACGTTCACGACGACAACATGCTGTGCGCCCGCAGCGATGATGTTGGTAATGTTCTCGATCTGTTGCGAAACGGCAGCCTGAAGCGCCTGTACGGTTGCAGGAGGCAGAGCGACAGTCGATGCAGCCAATGCCACGCGCTGCGTCGATGCGCTAGAACGTACTTCTTCCTGTGGCGCGCTCAATGCCGACAGCGCCTTCAGAATGTCATTCGCACCGCCCTCGACCAGCACCAGCTGATTTGCGTTGAACGCATGGCCATGCGCAGTGAAATAGTTAGAAAGCTGCTGCTGCACCGGGATCGTCAACGGACCCGCATTGTTCGGCAGCCATCCGATACCGCCGCTGCCATCGGTGCCCTCAACAATCGCACCGCCTTGCGCATAGCTATAGCCATTCGGGTTGTCGACCGGTGCCCCGCCGAAGCCACCGGTCTGAGCTGCGGTGAGCGTATCGCCGTAATAGGTCGCGACGAGCTGCGTCCAGTTTTGGCCCGGGTTGGTCGTATAGCGGCCACCACCGAACTGCGATGCGACCGGCGCGTAGGTGCCGACGTCCGACAGGCTATCGCCGAACGAAACCACCTGCAGCTTCACACCACCCGGCGGAAGCGCTGCCGGCGGATTGTTCGCATCCGTTTGCGTCGAACTGTGATCACTGCCCCCGCATGCCACGAGCGCCACAGACGCGCCGATGGCGATGGCAACCTGTGCAAGGCGGATCATTTTTCTGAATTGTGGTACCTGATGCATTTGACTTCTTTTCCTTGGTTTTTGACGTCGGTCGTTTTCCGCGGGACGACCGTGACCCGCTTACTGCGTTGAAACACATCTATGCCGCCGGCGATGCACCGATCGCAGTGGACCGGGACACGCCGCTTCAGCTTCGCGCTCGAGCAGCTGGGCGGCCTGCGCCGCGAACAGGAAATGGAGAACGAAGTACGTCGCGGCCTGGGAAAGATGCATTGCTGGCACCTCCCATTGCGCGACCGGCAGCGGCCTGTCGAACCATGACTCGAACGCGCGATAGATCTCTTCGATGAAGTCGCAGAACAGAAGCGCGGTCAGATAGTGATAGGCCATGCGATTGCGAAACATGCATAGAACGGTGAGCGGCAATGTCAGAGCCTCTACGTACTTCCATCCTGTGTGGTGCCATGCGAATAGCAGCGTGATATTCGTGAGCAGCCCGCACGCGGCGAGATAGACGAGCGCGACGTCGCACGCGCGGAAACCTCTACAGAACAGCGGCGCATGCAGCTTGGCTCTTGTTTCGGTCTGCATCGCGTCAGGACTCGATCAGGAACTTGTTACGGTTGCGCGTTGGCGAGCCACTCGGGCGCGCGACCGCGACCGCTCCATGTCTTGCCGGATTTCGGATCCTGATACTTCGCCGGAAGGACCCCGCGTGTCGGTGCAGCTTTATGGGGTGCGCGCTTCACCCGCATGCCGATTTCTTTCGGATCGATCCGATATTCGTCGATCAACGCCCGAATGCTCGCAATCACTTGCACTTTTTCATCGGCCATAACTGCTTCGATCTGATCCGCGATTGATGCAAGTTCAGCATGCAGTTCGTCGCGGCGCTTTTTTAGCGACTCAAGTTCCTTCATTCCCCTACCTTCAAAGCTACGAAAAAAACTGTCCCATCCGACAAGCAACGGTTCTTGCCGGGGCGTGTGAAATGTGGCGACGTCGGTTAGCCGCTGATCTCCACGGAGGCTGTCAACGATTTCCGCATAGAATTAACCTTATGTGTGCCCGTCCAAGATCCTTGACGAACGCCCTGCGAGCAACGAATGAGGAAGGTAAAAGCGATCATCGCCACAGCGGCGGCCTTTGTCATAGGTGAGGCCTTGGTCGTTATCTTGTGGACAGCCGCATTGACCACGCGCGCAATAGCTCGCCTTTCGAGATGCGTGCAAGGAACTCGCCGTCGACGCTAGATGGGTCGCGGTATCACTCGGCATGAAGCGCGGCCCTCACTCTTCCAAGGACCGGCTTCTCGTCACCGTTCCCATCCACGAGACCGAAACCGCGCTCGCGGACCTTCGAGGCGCCGTCACTGTCCTGCCACTCATACAAGGAGATGAGAGTCGTCTGCATCGACGTCGCGTCGGCTAAAAAAGACTCTACGGCTTGAGCTTGGTGAAATTTCCCGATTAGGGGAACCGAGGACGAAACGCCCCACTCTGTGATCACTGCGGGAACCCCGTATTCATCTCGGACGTAGCCCGCAGTCGCACGAATATCCTGCAACGACATACCGTAAGCATGGTAAGAAACTGCATCCACGCATGTCTTCAATTGCGGCATTAACTGCCGCAGTAGCTGTCCGGATTTCGACTGAGGTGCTGGGGCAGTCGCAAACGCGTATCCAATGATTGGTACCTGCGCATGAACCGGTCTCAATTTCTTGCAAACATGCTGCATGTAGAAGGCGAACGTCGCGGATACGTCCCCGGTAGGCCAATATTTAGATAGCTCGGGTTCATTCCAAAGTTCTATCGCCAGGATGTCACTTCTGTGTGCGCCGACGATCTCCTGCAAGACGGCTACCAGCTCATCTCCTGCAACAAGCAAATCCGCCTCACGCACGTTCGCCCGACTATTCACTGGCGCGAGTGGGGAGGTGGACCTGATAGTGACAACAACGGGAAGCCCAGCCGATCGGGCCGCACGGAACGCTGATTCGACGTTCGCTCGGTAGTCCAATCGATGCATGGAGTTGACCCATACACCGAACCGGACGAAGCGAAATCCAGTGTCTCTGATTCGCGAAGCATCCTGCATGGTGAAGCGTTCGATCTTCACTTGCACACCTACTGCCGCACCCTTCCCCGCAATTGCATGCCACTCGCTAAACTGAAGTTGTGCGTGAGCCCCCCCATGCTGAGCGAGTCCCAACAGAAACAGCAAGCATACAAGTACCGCACGAGCAGATGTGTGAGTCATGCGGCCCCCACGCGATGCGTCTCGGCGCGCTTGAATAGTCCGCGCACGCGCGACAGGATCGGTCGCTCAATCCACAGATGGCAAGCGTCCCCGACAACGCAAGCAACGAAAATCGCGATCAATGATGCTCCGGTAGCGGCCCAAGGTGTCATGTGCATTTCTTGGCCGATAACCTTCATCGCGAGGCCAATCACGAATGGATGCAGTAGGTATATCGCGTAGCTGGCCGCACCTAGTCTCGCGATCAGGACGCTCTGTGTCGCGCATCCGCCCATTTCCATATGCACCAACGTCGTGACTAACGCTAGCGCGGGAAGTCCATATGCGGCGACTCGAACGAAACCAGTTGGCGCACCGACAACGTAAAAATAGATGGGGATAGCACATACCGCACAGATCATTAGCGCCATCCGCGCCGCGTGGAATAGTCCCCTCTGCGGAACCAGATATACGATCCAGTACGCCGCCACCCCGAGACCAAATTCGATGACGTAGGGTTGCCCCAGATACGTCGCCATGTTCTCCGAGGTGGAAAGACACGCACTCAGCAGGCTGTAGACAATGAGCGCTGCAGCGGCCGCGGCGGTTGCGAATCGCGGCGTGACGACATGCAGGACACCCCAAATGGCCAGATAGAAAATCAACTCGTATTCGAGCGTCCATCCATTAAGGTTCAATGGCCCCCAATGACCGTCTGCCTTGAGATATGGAATAAAAAGCAACGACTTCACTAGGTATCCGACGCTGGCGTTCGTCGTATGCAACCAGTTCGGCTTCACTTCTCCCACGGCATAGACACCAATTGTGGAGATCCAGTAGAGGGGCACGATCCTGATCAACCGCTTCGCAAGGAAGTCCCTTCTTCGCTCCTGTGGGGCGACATGGGACATGATGAACCCGCTAATCACGAAGAAAATATCGACGCCGCATTGGCCAAAAGGAAGTAACCCAACGTGGTATGCGACGACCATCAACGCCGCGAGGCCACGGGCACCCTGCACATTCCGATAGATTGCCGGTCTCAATTTCTGATCGATCACGTTCCTCATCCTTCCCCAGTAGTTCGGGCTTCGGCAATAGCTTCGTTACTCGATGTCGCAGAGTTTCGCGTCAAGAGTGCGGCGCCGCGGCGGGGTGATGAAGGTGTAAGCCTCGAAAGTGCATAAGCACACAACAGCGAGACACTCGATAGATGGCGCGTGTAACTGCCGAGATCCGGTTCAAAGAGCATCGAAATCGCCATGTGCCCGAACACGAGGCACAGGAGAAAATCCATGCTGCCGTTGAGAAAACTCGGTTCCGCATGCCGCTTTCTGGAAAGCACCGCACCGACCATGATCCAGAGAAATATCTGCATCGCGATTTCTTTCGGCCCCGGGAAAAACATGACGGGCACATTGAGCTTCAGAATCGCGTAAACATAGTCTCCGCAAAATGCCAGGAACGACACCGGATCAAACGGGTTATAGAAGCCGGTACGCGCTCCGTATGGCGATCCCGATATGAGATAGTCTTCCGCCATGTCCCGCGGGTGGAGAAGCGCGGTGTATGCTGCATCTGGCAGCATGTACAGGCCGACGATGACCGTCAGAGCAATTATTGTTTTGCCGCGCAACGGTACGGTTCGAAAGAACCAGATGAAGAACGCGGCGGCGACGATCAATACGAAATAGATTCTCACCAACCCTGCATATCCAACATAGAGGATGATCGCAGCAAGAGTGACTGCACGTACTGTGGCTATCCGCGCGAGCAGGACGAGCGTGACGGACATCAGGACAACAAGCGTGTCCTTGCTGGCGACGAACAGGTTAAAGAACACGCACGGTGCGATCAGCACGTTATTCAATAGAAGAGGTCCGACTCTCTTCGAACTACGCACCATCAACCAGATGAACGTCGCACCGACAAATATCACGAACAAACTCGTCCCAAGATCGCCCAGCGCCGCGTAAAACTTCGCAACCGCGTCGAATGAGGTGTCTTGGTATGTGTTTGAGCCGCCGATCTGCGATTGAATTTTGTCGGAATCCCGGAAGACGAAATCCGGCAAAAACAGACTCGCCTTCGCATAGATTGCAATGTACAAAACAATGAGCACTATAGCGATGAGTCGCGTGACACCGTCGCTCAATAGAGGGCCGAACGCGAGGATCTTACGAAGCATTTGTCACCCCTTTCGCTACAGTGGATATTCCAGTAACCACGCGTTGTCTGCGCGCAATTAGAGCCGAGGTCGTCACGATCGAAGCACTCGCAAGCAAATGACCAAATGCAGCACCGAGCGTCGCCCATCGCCCTACGAAGATGTAGTTCATCGGTATGCTGACCGCCGCGATCACAGAAATGGAAATGGCCATGTCCTTGCCTTTGCGCAACGCGACAATCCCGCTCCAAAGAACATCGCAAACAGAACGCATGACAAAAGAAACGAGCAGCACCGAAAGCGTCAAAAACTCGCTTTCATTGCTCGGCTCATGCGCCATACGGAATAGGACTTTGTGTCCCGTCAAGACTAGCGCCGCAGCTATGGACGTGATGACGACCGCGAAGAGAAGGCTTTGATAGAGGGTCTTCATAAACGCACCGCGGGACGACGACAAAGCTCGCGCCAGCCGGGGCGCCGCTGTTACGACGATGGTGGCATAGCAGACAGTCTGGATCGAGTTGGCGACTGACCATGCGAAAACGTACTGCCCGAGCATGTCAGCACTAACGACGCCGCTAACAACGAAGCGCTCGGCGTACTGCAGCCCAGAGAGCACCATGGTTGCGATATAGAAGGGCAACCCGTCGAACCAGACAGAGCGAAATGGTGACTGCGGCAGGGACGGGGGACAATTCGCAGCGGCCTGCTTAGGGCCGCCCCCGGTTCTCCGGATCATCCACCATGCGATGGTCACCGCAATAACATTCGTTGCACACCAGAGCGCGAACACCGCGCTGATGGATCGGAATAGTCCACACAGCAGCCCGAGAATTGCTACGGCCGCCCATGCGCCTGTCCGCAGAAAGAGCAGGACGGACCCCGATCTCGCCTTTTGCAACGAGAACAAGTACGACGTCCCCTCAAGGGCGGCGTGCTCTGATAGCGCTACGGCAGTCACGCCCCAAAGCGTGGTGGTGGCGACGCCGTACAGTGACCCGAAGCGGGTGAGGTGGTCAAGCGTCGCTATTGTGATAGCCAGAAAAATGTAGACGGCCGCGTATAGCGCGACCAAAGACCGCAGGTCGCGCATGGTAGACGCCGAATTTTCGAGGCTTAGGCGACGATTAATCTCTGTGCTGAAACCAAGGCCCAATACCTTTGACGACACCACCGACACGGCTAGCGCGAGCCCGTAATCGGCTACGGCAGCAAATCCCAAGGTGCGCGCGACGATGATCGTCAATGCGAACTTGAACGCCAACGAAACGATCCGCAAACTAATGCGAAAAATCATGGTCTGCGTACCGGTTACACGTTGCCGCATCGCGCGAATCGAAGCGCATTCATCACGTCATCTGCGCCGACCTGGATACGATCAAATCCCGCACGGGTTCCACGCCAGAATTCACGGGTCGCGCCTGGCATCATAATCGTCGTGGCGACGCGGCCAGGATCAAAATCGGCAGCATTGGCGACCCATCCGCTGATACCGAGATCTGTGTATGCGCCAAAGCCCTTGCGCTCGTAGCTCAGATGGAACGCCGGCACGCCGTGCAACACCGATTCGAGTGCGCCGTGCAGTCGCACGGAAACAACGACGTCCGGCCTGTCTGTTCGTAGCAGATCCTTCAGCGAAGGAATCTCCTGTTCAATTCCAATGCTGCGGTAGTAGGCAAGATCATCGTTACCGCGACCGGTACTTTGAACGGCGAAGCTCACCCGGGCACGCCCTTTCAGCGTTTCGACTAGTGAGCGTGTCGCCGTCTCGTAATGGCGGATCTGTTTTGCAGTCCAGCTAGGTGCGCGACGTAAGACGAATGCCACATGGCGCACATCTGGATTTGCAGCTTCCGCCCGCTTCAGGATTTCCGAACTGCGCAGCCCGAAGTCCAAGACTGCCAGATCTGGCGCACGGCGCGTGTTTGCGTTTGAGGCGAGAAAGAAAGCAGACCGGTCGTCACGGACAAATACAGTCGAATATGTCCCGAGGATCCCTATCAAGTGAGACATAACGGGCCATGTCGGCATCGACGGTCCGATACTCTGAGGCAGATAGACCGTCGGTTTCCGCGCTGCTTTGGCGGCACGCATCTGCAGAATATGGCCAGCTTCGAGCTTTAGTGCCTCGATGCAGTTACGCGCCCGAAGATAGCCGCCTCCAACACCTACAACCAGGTCCACGCGATTCAAGAGCGATCGGACCTCGTCCAGGCGACGATTTCGCGTAACAGGCACCATCGTCATGGAAGCGTTGCAAATTCGAGCGATACCAGTGTCGGCCAGCACCGGAGCGCCAAGGACATTCGAGTATTCAGGGAATGACGAAGGCGCTGCAGCGACAATCGAAACCTTAGTCTCCTCGCCAAATGCACGCTTCAAAAGGGACACCGACAGATCGACGAGAAGCCCGTCGCCGGAGTTCTTCGAACTGTAGGCGTGCAGTAGCGCCACGTGTGTCGTCGTCATGCGAATTCCTCGAGCAGCAATATGCGATAGAGATCAACGGTCTTTTTGACCATCTGATCAGCCGAGAAACGTTCGACGGCAAGCGCACAATTCCCACGCATACGACGCCGCTTAATATCGTCTTTCACGAGAGCTGCGGCGGCTTCTTCAAATTGCCGCGTGTCATCTTCATTCGGCACGACGATGCCGATCTCCTCGATTTCGATCAGCTCCGCAACGCCCGATACACGCGTCGAGATAACCGGCACGTTCGCCGCCATCGCCTCGAGCGCCACATAAGGAAACCCTTCATAACGGCTGGGTAGTGCCAACAGGTCGAACGCGGAAAAGTAGCGTCGGGCATGCGGAAGCGATCCAACTAGATGCACGTTTTCCGGAATCGCGTTCCGTTGGGCACCTGCAGCCGCAGCAAAGTCGCCGGGTCCAACGACCGCGAATATCACGTTAGTGAAGCCCTTTGCGTTCATGGCATTGACGATTCGTAGCAGACGATCAATGCCCTTCTGGAATTCGAGTCGCCCCACAAACCCAATCACGAACACGTCCGTCGGAAGACCGAGAGCAACACGAGCATCGTGCCGCGGAACGAGGTCAGGCTTCGTGACACCGTTGATGATCGTCGCGACAATACCGGCCGGGATCCGCAGAGACTGCCGCAGATGATCGGCCTCGTCCTCGGAAACCGCGATGATGCGATGTGTACGGAAGCGCCCCAGTAGCCGTTCCACCAGTCCATAGAACCGGCGCTCACTGCGCTGCAGGTATGGATTCAATGTATAGACGGCGTGCGGTGTGTAGACCTGTTTCCACGGGCCAAAGCAGACCCGCGAGAGTGCGGCCGCCTTCGAACTGTGACTGTGGACAATGTCCGGCTTGATCCGATTCAAGCATCTGAACAGATGAGCGAATGCCACCATATCCGCAGGGCCGACCGAACGCACCATCGGAATGCGATGGACGGACGTGCATAGCGCGAGTACATCCTCGCCAATGATCGAGGCATCGAAGCGGTCCCCGATTGGAATGACGAGATGGATGTCAATCGCACGATATGTGCGCAAGCCACGGATCAAATCGGCGATATGCACAGCTACGCCGCCGGCCGCTGCTTCCACGACGAGCGCGACTCGCATTTTCCGGTCGAGACTGTTCCATCTCGCACTTCTTTCCGTCTGCCGCAGACTGGCGACGTGTACCGTCGCGGTCGACCGACGCTCGGTTTCAAGTTCCATTAGTGGCCCCGGCCACTAGTGAACATCTGACGCAAGCGAGCGCTGAAGCTGGGCCGGGCGTCCTCGTACGTGTACTGCACGTAACGGTATCCGCCGTGTTTCCGGCCATATGCTTGACGGCCCGAGCGCGGATCGACCCCGTTCAGGAGAGCCCCAGTGACATTCACGCCGTTATGCGCGAATCGCTTTACCGCTTCCGATAGTTCCGCAATACGTGTCTGCCCTGCTCGGACGACGAGCATCACCGTCGCGCAATGCCGTGCGAGAATTACCGCATCTGTGACAACAAGAACCGGCGGCGAGTCAATGAGCACAAGGTCATAGTCCCGCGAGCAGGTTTCAAGAATCTCCTCAATACGAGCGTGCATCAAAAGCTCGGCGGCATTCGGTGGCAATACGCCGGTCGACAAGAAATCAAGATTCGGTGCAACGTTCTGGTGAATCGCATCCTTCAACTGGACACCGTCACTTACGACATCGGTCAGTCCCCGTTCGCGCGAGCGCCGGAAGTATTCGTGGAGATAACCCTTTCGCAAGTCACCATCGATCACAAGAATGCGTTTGCCACTAGACGCTAGCATCGCGGCGAGATTGGCCGAAACAAATGACTTACCAACGCCGGGAATGGGTCCCGACAGAAGGATCAGGTTGTTCCGCGCGTTGACCATCGCGAACTGCAATGCCGTTCGCAAGCTGCGTAGACTCTCGATGGCAGGTTCGCGTGGATGCGCCTCCGCCAGCAGACGATCACCCGGCGCGCGCTTGGCAATAAGGCGCTCAATGCGCTGCTGATAGGGCGATGCGGGAATCGTCGCATACACGCTCAGACCAATCTCCTTCTCGATCTCGTCAGGCTCGTCAATGCCCGCAAACAGGAAGTCGTGTGCAAACGCGAAACCGATACCGATCAGGAGACCGATCAATGCGCCAGCGCAAATGGTTACAGGCCGGTTCGGAAAGGTGACGTCTTCCGGCACCACCGGTGTATCGACGATTCGTACGCTTCCCGTTTTGCCAGCGCGCACCAACTCCAGCTGCTGGATGTTGTTCATCACAGCCATATACAGGTCGGTATTGACCTTTACGTCCAGCATGAGGCGCGCGGCGTCCTGCTGAAGATCAGGTAGTCGCTTGATCTCTTGATCGAATGACTTTTGCTGGAGCGCCAGCGTCGCCATTTGTGCATTAAGTGCGACGACTTCGGGATGCGTAGGGGTGTAACGCGCGGCCAACTCATCACGCTTCTGTTTCAGCTCTAGGAGACGCGTTTTCGCATCTGCACTTTGCTGCAGCGCAATCTTCGCCTCCTCTGGAAGATCGACTGTCCCCTCTCGGTTGCGCAGACTCGTGTACCGATCTTCCGAAAGCTCGAGCTGCCTCTTCATCATTGGCAACTGCGCGTTCAAGAAATCGAGCGACTGCGCCGCGTCTTGTGTCTTACGCTCGACATTCTGTTTGACGTAGTATCGCCCAACAGCAAGCATCTCATCATGGACGAGCTTCGGATCGTGGCCTTTTAGAGTCGCGACCAGAACGTCTGATTGCTTAATTTTTTCTTCGATATCGAGACCTTTCTGCATGGTCTCAATTGTTTCCAATCGGGAGTTCCGAACCAGTTCGAACTTCGTGCCCGCGAGTGCATTCGCCGATTTGACGTGTAGCGTAATAGGACCGTATCCAGTACGCGTAACTTGAGTTACACCGATCTTGCCAATCATTGGTGCGTCCAGATCCCAACCGCTCAGTCGATACTGGCCACCAGAAAGAACGGTGAGCGTAAAGTGATCACTCTCCAACCGTTGCGGGACATCAAATTGCTCGACTTCGATGCTTTCTGTACCCCATGCAAAGCCGCCGAGTCCGAAGACGCCAGGTTGCGTGATAGTGTCGTTAAAGCGTGAGATGAAGTCCCCGATCACCGGGAAACGCTTGGGCTTGGCGACGATGTAACCATGCAGCTCGTCGACGACGCTCGTCACTACGAGCCGGGACTCCATGATCTGCTGTTCGGCGGCTGCGGTGGCCTTGTAGTCAAACAGCGACGAGACATCGCCAAGCAGGCTCTGTGCCGCGGCGGCAGCCATGTCGCTGCTGTCCTCAACCTGAATGAGGGCATCTGCCGTGTACAGCGGCGGATATAGGTATGCAAACAGGGTGCCGATGGTGAGACACACCAGGATTGCCTTGACGATGAACCAACGATACGCGACCAGGACGTCCAATACCCCGATTAAATCGATCTCGTCCTTTGTTGGCTCCTCGCTGGTGAGGGGCTGATTCGTTTTCATTCTGAGAAAGTGTGCTTTTATGAACCGATCAAAGTTGAGATTTCTGTGCTTCGTGCCTGCGACAACGACGCAGAAACTTTAGCGATGCGTGACGACCAGCCTTTGACCCCAAGTTCAATGAGTCTCAAGCTTTCTTCGAAAGACGCGCGGTCCCTTCGATATGGATCGGGAACGTCATACCCGTCGACCGACAATCCCGGTGTCGCTGAAAATTCCCCAATCCGAAAGACGCGACCGTGCAGCGACGCATATTTCCGTTTGAGCAACTCCTTTTGCACGCCGTCCATCACCAAGACCAAATCAGACTCCGCGCAAAGGCCGGACGATAGCTGACGACCGCGATGTGCCTTGATGTCCAGGCCGCGCTCCCGCATAAGCGTCACCGCCAGCGGATCGGCGGTACGACCGATCAAGGCATGAATGCCCGCCGATTCCACTGATACCGAATCGACGCGATGTGCGAGCAGTGCTTGGGCCATCGGGCTACGACATATGTTGCCCGTGCATACGACAAGAACCCGCTTAATCATTTGGCGACAAGCCCGGCAGTCAGACCCGCATCGATCGCAGGGAGCAAAAGACTAAGAATGCGATTGATGCGTACGAGATCAGTCGCGTCCACGTAGACAACGTCGTCTGGCCGCAATGGGAAGCGGTTCGCCATGACCATCGACACGGGCGAGCGAGCGTCGAGGTGGAAAATCTCGGGGTTTTCGCTCTGTGCGCCCCTGATGACATACAGCTGTTTCGGATTCGAAGTCGAAAGGTTGAAGCTGCCGGCCTGTGATAAAGCGTCGGCTAACGAAAGCGTGCCGTCCTGTTTCGGGATGGCGATGGTGGGCTTCGCAACCTCACCAATGACGTATGCGCCGTCCTGGTCCCGCGAGGTGACACGCAGTACGTCGCCGCGGCGAAGATAGATGGATGACGGGCTAAGACCGTGCTGCATCAGCACGGGCAGATTGAGCGTGTACGACTGGTCGTCCCTGAGCAGTGCAATGCGTCCTTGATCAGCTGCCGCAGTAAAGCCCCCTGCCCGGCCGATAGCCTCAGTAAGTGTCATGGGGACATCGTTGATCTGCTGCGCGCCCGGTGCATGAACTTCCCCATCAACGAGAATCTCCTTGGATCGAAATGAAGCCACGCGGACCGTCACCTGCGGATGCTCGAAATCTTGGGACAATGCCGTAGTGAGACGTTGCTGAATCGCGCGGGTCCCGAGTCCTGCTACGTGGAGAGAGCCAACGTAGGGAAACTGAAGATTCCCTTCCTGATCCACCACAAAGCCTTGTGGTGCGTCGGCCTGTCGTGGCGCGCTTTGCGGCAACGCTCCTTGAGCGGCGGCGAGCTCCGGGTGATCCCATACGGTGATTTGCAGGATATCTGCCGGGCCGACCGTGTAGCTTCCTGGCTGGACGCTCAATGCGCGCACGCTGCGGTCGAGCTGCTGCTCATGAATCTGCATCGTGGTCGCCACGGTATCTGCGTCGATTTCCAGCACACGAGCGTTCGAAACGCGCTCGTTGGGGGCAGTGGCCTGACGGTCTGCAGTGGCTTTCATTTCAGCCGGGAGATCCATGCCAGGTGCCATCGCGCAACCGCCAAGGAGCGCTAATGCCAAGCCAAGGCAGAGAAGCGAGACTCTCTTGGGAGTGAAATGCTTGTACACGTCCGGTGCGGTTTGGGAGTGAGGCTGCATCAATTCTTCTCTTTCGTTAGTCGAGGTGGCGGATGTTCGTCGTTAATAAGCGCGTTCGCTGACGAAGCCACGCCAGATTGTCGAAGCGACGATGCGAAGATCCAGCCAGAAGGACCAGTTACGCAGGTAATACAGATCGTGATCGACGCGCGCGGCCATCTTTTCGAGCCGATCCGTTTCTCCGCGGTGACCGTTGATCTGTGCCCAGCCGGTTATGCCGGGCTTGATCCGATAGCGGTCCATGTAGCCGGTGATCAGCGAACGATAGAATTCGTCGTGCTCGAGCGCGTGTGGCCGTGGGCCGACGACCGACATATCGCCCCGAAGCACGTTCACGAACTGCGGAAGCTCATCGAGACTGGTTCGACGAAGGAAGCGGCCGAGACGCGTCACTCGCGGATCGTGGCGCGTCGCCTGCCGGACGACGCCGTGCTCCGTCCGATGTAGGCGCATCGTGCGGAACTTGTAGATAGTGAAAGCGCGCCCGTTTAGACCCTTGCGCTTCTGCCTGAAGAAGACTGGCCCCGGGGAAGACAATTTGACTGCGAGCGCGATACCAGCAAGGACTGGCGAGAGCATAAGCAGCGCGGCAGCTGCGAACAGGCGGTCGAAAACCTCTTTCCCGTTGATTACGTCACGCGGAATCGAAGATGGCGACAGTGAAATCGCTGGCCGCCCCATCAGATCGAGCACACCTGCCGTAGCGCCGATTCCTAGAGAAGCTACGTCGGGCAGGTAGCGTAGATCGACGACGGTGCCACGCAGAGTGTGGACACAGCGCTGAAGCGCTTCGTCCGCGGTGAGCGGAAGTGCAAGCCAGACCTCCCGCAGTTCAGCGGCCTCGGCCATTGCGTGCAGATGCTCCAATTCGCGGGAGTCCCGGCGCTCTGCTCGCGCCGACACCGGCCGATCCACACCATGCAGCTCGATGACCTTTACTACCCGGAATCCAAGTGACGTGTGCAGCGCGAGATCGCGGAGCACTTGATCGATGTAGGGGCTTGAACCAACGACTGCCACCGGCCTGATGTCCGCACCTGCGCTCCTGATGCGAGCCAAGACCACGTAGACGACGCCGCGGACACCGAGAAGCCCCAAGCCCGTAAAACATGTCCACGACGAAAGCCATTGCAGTGACAGGGAGTGAATGCCGCGCAGCGCGATGACGAGCGTCGCCCCGATCATCTGCACCGTGAGCCACGCCAGCGACACGCGCAGGAACAGGAGAACATGTGCACGCCCGCGCCAAGACCGGTAGATCCCGAACAAGGGAAAGACTGCGACGGCGATAGCCATGATCAACGCGCTGAAAATCGCATGAAGCAGCGGTTCGGGAACCGACTCACCGAAGCACAACCGCGCGGAGACAAGCGCCCCAAGCACGATCACCGTGATATCGGAGAGGCGCGCGCAAACGACCTTCACCTGATTTCCCCCGTATTGAAGTTGCTCCGCCGCGAAAAGTGGGCAAAGCCGGTCCCGTGGTCGCCCGTGGAGCAACCGCCAAATTTCGATTACTTGCTGGAATTACTGCGTGCTCTGGCCGTAACGAACCAGCCCCTTCCCTTGCGGAATGCGCTGATCTCGCTCCGCGAAATGGAAGCCCTGAAGACATGTCGCGCCGCTCTCCCGGGCAATACGCGCGTCCACTTCCGTCTCAATGCCTTCAACCACTACAGTCTTCACGCATGATTTCGCGAAGGCGACGATGTGCGTGAGACGCGATATTGCCGTGCCGTCAGTTCGCGCTGCGCGTATGAGAGAGCCGTCGATCTTCGCGATGTCGGCCCCGAGATCGAGCAGGCTTTTAAAGCTGCTGTGGCCACCGCCAATATCATCGAGCGCGATCCGACATCCAACGTGCTGAAAGGCCTGCACGAAGCCGCAAGCCTCTCGATAGTCCGTAAGCGGAACCGTTTCCGTGATCTCAATCGTTAGACGCTGGGCGACTTGCGGAGATTCACGGAGTGCCAGTAATGTCAGGGCCCACCATGCATCGACGGTGGCGCTCTGCGCCGAAATGTTGCAGCCGAGTCTCGCGTGCGGTTCGCCGCGCAGCGTCTCAATGACGGTATCAACGACCCAACGATCAAGCCTGCGCATCAGGCCGAGACGCTCGAGACTGACTAGTCCGCCTCCAACCCGGACGCGATCCGATTGATCATCCGGCGTTTCACACAGAAGCACTTCCTCGTACGCCACCATGCCAAGGTCAGTGGCTTCGTGGACCGGTTCGAATTCCACGCTCAGTCGTCCGGTGCTCATGGCGTCGAACATTCGCTCGGCAACATCCATGTCGACAAGGAACTGATCGCGCCAGGCCTTACCAGGCTGCGCATCTTGAAGTGTTGCTTCGGCGATCACCGAAATATCGAAGGGACAGTCGCCCATGTCGGCGACCTTCGCGACAATCACAGGAAACGCGAGTGCCGCGCCGGCCATGACCGGACGGTCGCCAAGAATGGCCAAGACGCGATCAAGCAGGATCGCCGTGATCGGCGTCCAGCCGACGTCGGTGGCGTGCTCCGAGGTCGGTATGTCGAAGATGAACAGCATGTGATTGCCGCTCGTCGCGACGGAGCCGCTGCGCTCTTCGCATACGACGCGCGCACGCTCAAACACGGTGTGCCTTATTGCGGTGGCAAACGTGCCGCCGTGTGCCTGCTCGATCTGACGCAGATTCGTGATTGAAGCAACGATGCAGAGGGGTTCACGCGTTGCATGCCCGGGCGCGTTTTTCACGCCGAGGCGAGAGAGAAGCGCGCCAAGCTCGAATGTTTCAGGCAGCGAACTGGAGTTCATGCGGCGGCTCGCACACAGCCGAGCACGCCCATGAAAAGGCTAAATGGGACGAAAACGTTCGTTTCTGCCAGAGTTCAGCCTACACGGAAAAACGCTTGTAGAACATAGGAAAATCAATGCTTCAGGTGCGGCTGGAAAGACGGGTTTTTGAATGGACGAAAAGGAAGGTTTCCGTCAATCCATACGAACAATCGAACGGCCGGCAAACACATCATCGCGGTTGCTTCCGGTCGGTTGACGATGCAGAGGCCGCAATGCGAAAAATCGGATACGCACGGGTGTCCACCGAAGACCAGCACCTGGACCTTCAACTAACCGCACTTCGCGAAGCGCAGTGCACCCTACTCTTCGAGGACCATGGGGTGTCAGGCGCGAGCGCGCGACGGCCCGGCCTCGAGCGCGCGCTGGCACGCTTGAAGAGCGGCGATACACTCGTTGTTTGGCGACTCGACAGGCTCGGGCGCTCCATCAGCCATCTGGTGAATCTGATCGAACGGCTAAGCAAGCGTCAGATCCACTTCAAATCACTGACGGAATCGATTGATACAGGCACCTCGGGCGGCATGCTCGTTTTTCATCTCATGGCGTCGCTCGCGCAATTCGAGCGCGCCTTGATCAGCGAACGAACCAAGGCCGGCCTGATGGCAGCGCGCGCACGTGGTGCTTCTCTGGGACGCGCGCCACGGCTCAGCGCGGAGCAACGCGCACAGGCACTAGAACTGCTGAGGTTTCAAACGTACGAAGAGGTGGGTGCCGCGTTCAACGTGAGCGAGCGGACGATTCGACGTCTGGTGGAGACAGCGATGAACTCAGATAGCTGTTGACTGCTCCGCGCTGGCAATAGCCTCGCGGAGCGTCTCAATCTCATAGATGCTGTGCCCCATCGCGAAGGGGAGCGTCTCGAGCAGCGTTAGGTATGACCGGCAATGGCGCAGGAGCTGGGGCATACATTCGCCCTGGTTTGCCCGATCACCGATCGATTGACGTTGAATGACGGAGCCGATGTGCCAGCCCTGAAAGCGCGCGGCATCCGTCGGATGCTTGTACGCCGAATTCCATTCGCCTCGGGCAATGCTCTCGTTGTCGCGCTCAGGGACGTATGCAAAGCGCTCGAACATTTCCTGTTCGAACGTCTCCAGGCTCTCAAGCAGTTCAGGCTTTGTCGCACCAGGCATCGGTCAGTTGAGCGCTCAAAATTGGTTGGGGCGAGAATATATCGCAGTACGCAGCGAGTTGTCACATCGCAGCGCTTGTAGGCCTTCCTCGTCGAACGTTTGTCGATAGCCCTACCCTGCTTAAGCTTCGCATCAGGGTCTGCGGGTGGATGTTATATCGTGCGGCGACTGTCGCGCGTGGATGAGCCTCGAGCAATCTCTGCGCCTCGTAGCACTGTTCCATGCTCAACGCACGTCGTCGCCCATGCGGTCGTCCGTTCGCACGAGCAGCTGCTATGCCGGCGCGCGTACGCTCGCCGATGATCTTACGCTCCAGCTCCGATAGCGCTGCGACGACGTGGAAATAGAACGAACCCATCGCCGTCGTGGTGTCGATGGTGTCGATGAGACTGACGAAGTGAACGCCCTTCTTCGCGAGGCGCCCCATCAGATCGATCAGCTTGGCGATCGAACGGCCGAGCCGATCCAGACGCCATACGATGAGCGTGTCACCCCTCTTGAGTGTGCGGAACAGTCGATCAAGACCGGGGCGCTTAAATTGCGCACCCGAGATTCCATGGTCAGTAAAGATCCGATCACACGACGCCTTCTGCAGTGCCGCGATCTGCAAGTCGAGGTGCTGGTCATCGGTTGAAACACGTGCGTAGCCTATTCTCATCTTCATCTTTCATCGGGCGAGCCGAGCCACAACCCGATGGCATTCGTTGCCTTGGGGCTGATCAAGTCACGCTTCTAAATTGACGATCCAGATTCGGTCACTGCTGCTGCGCGAATGGGTCGCATGTCACAGCGCAGATGTGCGGTTGGCTGCCAGCGGAAATCACCGCGGCGCCGTGGGGCTTGTGGCCTCCGCAGCGGGAATGGAATTCGTCTCGGATATATCGCTGCAACGCGCCAACGTTTGCTCGACCGTCTTTTAGTTGCGGTCACAACCGTTGTACCAGCGTCAGCGAGTCTCGATTTCGGATCGGAGAGAGAACGCAGCCTTATTAGCGGGCAATCAGCATGGCGCTGGTTACCTTGATCCTTCTTGATCGGCGTAAGCGTTCAGAGAACATCTAGTGGCAGAATTCTAGATCCACTTAAATACCAGTAGTTTCCTGTCCGTCCCGATGTTTGCCTGAGCGTCCAGGCCGGTCACATTGGTGACACATTCGACACAGGGATAGGAGTTCGCAGTGTCGTCGCCCGCCATGCAGCAGATACCGTACGTCCGATTTGATTCGAAGGACGTGCCGCCAGATGATCGCCTCGACTATTGGCAGGGAAGCCTGTCCAATGTCTGCACACTGAGCTTCCCGAAAGAGCTGACGGCCGCCGGCTTTACCGCGAGCAATGAGATGTGGCTGCTCGGCGATATGATGCTGAGTCGACGCGAATGCAGTCCACACATCCTGCATCGTTCAGAGCGCTCGATCAAACTCGACCAGCTCGATCACTACAAGATCCATTTTCGGGTCGGGCATTCGGCGAACACAGACATGATGGCTGGCCGTCGTTTTGTGCACGTTAATGCCGGTGAAAGCGTGCTCACCGACATGGCCCGCCCTGAGCTCGTTCATGTCGACGGCGGCACGACGATCGCGGTCATCATTCCGCGCGATCGTCTCGACGCCCTCCTCCCTCGCCCGGTCGACTTACACGGCGTCGTCCTCAATGGCGCGTGCAGCGTCCTGCTGGCCACTTATCTCGCGACCTTGACCGAGACCATCAACGGACTGGCACGCGAGCAGCTGCCCGGCGTCACGCAGGCCACACTTCAATTGCTCGCAGCGACAATCACGCCGACGGTGGACACCCTCGCTCTGGCCCGGCCAATTGTCGAAGCCACACTCATGCGCCAGATCCGGCACTTCATCGAAACAAACCTTGAGCGCCCGGGGCTTTCGCCCGAACTCACTTGCGTGCATTTCAAGATTTCGCGCAGCGCGCTGTACCGGATGTTCGAGCCGCTCGGCGGCGTAGCCAGCTTCATCAAGGAACGCCGGCTGTATAACATTCATGCTTTGCTGACCTCGAGCGAGAGGCGCCCTCACCTTCATCGACTCGCCGAAATGCATGGCTTCAAAACGGCAGCCCATTTCAGTCGCGCGTTTCGGGAGCAGTTCGGGTACAGCGCACGCGAGCTTTTCGCAGCGTCCCCACAACGCCCGGTCCATATCCCGGTTACGGGCGGTCCACGTTACTCGATGGATCGTTGGCTGCATCTGCTCCGCGGCTAATGGGCCCTCGCGCGATTATTACGGGATTCGTAACGTTTACTACGAGCCATCCCGTGGTGCTTCGAGATACCGGGCGCAGCGCCGCACATACCCCGCTCCATCGTCGCTAAGCGCGTGAAACATTCAGCGGAAACAAGGTGAAGCCCTTAGTGGACAGGCGTTTCGGCGATTCGCAAAACGCTCCCCGTATGTTTCACGGGTGGTCGCATAGGACATCACGCTGCCCTGCCCGCGCCGATGCCGATCCCGCGCAACGCGGCACGCAGATTCGCGAGATGGCTACCGGCCGTCGCCGTAATGACGCGTGGTGCGTCCGGCGTCGGCGTCAGGGGGACCGTGCGCGACCGGCGCTCCTGTGCGAACGCTTCGAGGTCTTCCTCGGACGCCACGCGGATACGACCGGAGCGGACAGCCCGCGCGAAGCGCAGCTGCCAGTCGCCAGCCTCGTGCCGGGGCACGCTTTCGTCGACGCTGTAGACCGCTAGCGACGCACCCTCGGCGTCGAGGACCAGCTTGCGCGTTCCGGTTTCGTCCACGAGCGTCTGACCGGCCAGCTCGGCGACGAGGGCCTGTGCGGCGTCACGTTCGGCCTCGGTGTCACGGCTCGCGGCGTGCTCGGCGTCGCGAACGCGGACCTGGTAGCCGAAGTCGACCGGATTGCGAAGCAGGGCGCGCAGGTAGCAAATCGGTCGCTTGGCGGCCTTCAGGTGCGCCCACGTGGCCTCCACAACGTCCGACAGACGCTTGCCTGCTTTACGGGCCTGTTTCATGAGGTTGAAAATCAAGAACTTCGAAAAACCCAAGGGCAAGAGGCGCTGAAGGTCCGCAGGCACTTGCCCCGGTTGTCTCTTTTGAAAAGCAGGAGGGGGAAGATCTCCATATATAGCACCGTCTGCCACGTTGGCACACGGACCCTCAAACGAACCGGCGGGTGCGGCAGGAGTAGGCGTAGGCGACGGCGGCGTAACAGCTTCGACGAGACCGAGCAGGGTAGCCGCATGTTCAGTCAGATGCAGGTGCACGCGCCCGAACTTGCCGACTTCGACGTAGCGAGCTTGAACGGTGCGTGTGATCAACCCGGTCGACTCGAGATCATCAAGGCTGCGATAGAACGTCCGTGGGGACAGCATCGCGCGATCCATAAGCAGCTCGCGTCGCGCGTAGATCGCCGCGTATGGGCGTGCAGCGTCCACGGTGCGGGCTAGGGCAGCCAGAACCGCACGCGCCCGCGACGGAAGCGCGTCGACCCGGGAGGCGCGGAACGCGGCCCGGAAGATGATCCAAGGGAGATTTACTGCCTCGCTCTGAAAAGCGACTAGCGCCGCTGCGTCAATGCGGTTATCATCCGGCCCGTCCTGTGAAGGGTGCACCTCACCCTCGCCAGCAACGTCATGTTGCGCGATAGACATATCCATTCCGTCTAGAAATGGTTGATTTCTCTTGACGGCCTGGTTCTATCCGCTACACTCAGGGCGTACGTAATCCCACCTAGGTTTTCGTACCCTCGCCCGCGTCAACGGGTTGAGATTCGTGTGTAAGCGATGGTCCAGCCATCAAGCACGTTGTTCAAAAGCCTCCAGCGTCAACTGGAGGCTTTTGTTTTTCTGCCTCTACATTGCCTTCTCCGGTGTTTGCACTGCAAACCCATTAAAAATCAAACACTTAACTTTTTGAATCGGTCGGCGTTGCGGCTGCGAGAGATTCCAGATGCTGGCGAATCAGGTCGCGGACGCTATCAGCCAATTCCTCAGAGGCGAACTCGATGCGCATGACGTTCTTCGCAGCGCGCACGTCGCACCATGTCGCCTTTCCTGATTTGACCTTGAAGGAACTCGCAGCTGGACCTTGCTTAGGCGCGGCGTTGCTCGCCTTCGCATACTTGATCGCCTGCGATTGATCCAGCTTCTTGTCGGCGAGCTGCTGTACGGCTGCGACGACGCGCTCGCCCTTGCCTTGTTCGCTCGCGGCGGCCAACTCGAGCGCGGCCTTGGCTCCCAGAATTCCCGGGTTGCCTGCGATAATCGCGAGCGCCTCTGACGGAAGCCGGTCAAACGCTAGCAACGCGCTCACATGCCCTTTGCTGACGCCGGACTGTTCCGATATTTGCGATTGAGTCCAACCGGGATGCCGAGACAGCAGCTCCTTAAAGCCGATGTACTTCTCATAGTCGGTCAGGTCGGACTGCAAGAGGTTGGCGTAGAACGCGCTTGCTGCAGCCTCCTCGTCAGTCATCTCGACGGGCACTGCCTCGATACGGTCGCGCCCGAGCTCGGCGTACTGCTCGCCTCTGTTATGGCCCGAAATGATCTCGAATCTGCCGTTCGCCAGCGGTCGAATCGTGATCGGATGCGTGAGCTTGTTGTGGCGCAAGTTCTCGCGCAGTTCGAGCTTTTGCTCGTCGGTCAGGATTCGACGACGACCGGGCACCTCGTCTAGCAGATCGAGCGGGACCTCGAATGCAGAACCGCTCTGCCTAGCCTTGGCCAACTCGCGCTGAAGTTGGTCAATTTCTTTCTGTTGATTCAGGACACGGCCCTGCAACCCCATGAGCTGACCGGGAGCAGTTCTAGGCGATGCAGGCGCGTGAGCAGCATCCGAAGGCGCCGATGCATCATCGTCGTCGAGGTTGATGTTGGCCGCTTTCAGTCGTTGCTTAGCCGCTGTAGACATGATTACTCTTTCTCCCACAGGTAGCAGACCTTGTTGTCGATCAAATCGACGATCTGGTCGTAGGCTTCTCGAATTCGACGAAACACGGTGGCGTTCCCGTCGTAAGTCGGAAAGTCGTACACCGTGGAAAAATCGTTCGTTGTCGTCCGGGCAATATCAGTGTCTGGAATTTCAACTGGAAGAACGCGCTCTCCGTAGGTCGTAATGACCCAGTCACGCACCAGCGACGCGTTAGATCGATCCTTCATACGAGTTACGAGGATGTCGATGAAGTCAAAAACCTTAACTGCCTCGTCCGATGACTTCTGAAACTCGCGCATCCCACTAACCATGTCGGAGAACAGCGACCAAAACTGCACCATGGACGCAAAGGAAAGCGTGTCCGGCATCACAGGAACGATCACCCCATCTGCGGCAAAAAGCGCATTGATCGTCAAATAGCTGAGCGTCGGGGCCGTATCGATGATGATGTAGTCGTATTCCTTCTTAAGGTCGGCAAGACCTTCGTTCAATACGTTCCAGAACTGCGTATCTGGCGATGCATGTACGCGGGCGGGCAGCATGAACTCCGCGTTAAACAGATCGGTCGACGACGGGATAAGGTCGAGATTGTGCCAATACGTCTCCTGAGGCAGAGCGCTCATGCTGTACTTCTCGCCAGCGACATACGCTTCGACTAATGGAAGGATGGTCTGGTCGCCCGTAACCTCGGCGTGCGGATTGATCCCGTACAAGGTGGTTGCGCTGCCTTGCGGATCCATGTCGATGTGAAGGACGCGGCGACCACGACGCATTGCGAGTCCCTGCGCGAGTATCATCGACGTCGTCGTCTTGGTTACACCGCCCTTAAAGTTGCCAATGGCGATTACCTTGCCATCTTTGCCCGCGGGGCGCTGCATAGGGCGCCGCTCAGCGTTAACCCATTGGATGACTTCGGCCAGCGAAAAGTGGCGCGCTGCGCCGGCCTTCTGTTGAGATCCCTGCGGCAGCTCCCCCTTTTTAATCAGGTAAGAGAACCGCGGCTTATCGATGCCGCAGAGCTCCTGCAAGCGAGTGCTAGGGAAGGTGGGTGAAACCTTCCGGGGAAACGGCTGCAGCATCTGCGTTCGGATGCGCTCGAGCATCTTGGCCGACCGCCCCGACAGATTGACGAGGTCGTCCGGTGTCACCTGAATCGGCGGCTTCGATAAGTTGATCTCCATTGAGGTCCTGGCTCCCGTGCGATGCTGAGTTTGTGGATTCTTCCTGATTCCGTATAAAAGGCTTAAACGGGAAGAAAATCGATGCACGGGAGATTAGTCCTCTGCGACCGTTTACGCAAGTAAACATTGCACGTTTACACAACGCTGGGAAGCCCGCCCAGCATGGCTCTCCAGGCGTTTTCTAGAATCCGGATGAGCAATCTGCGTATCGTGCAGAATGCCGACGGTCAGAAATTACAATTCGAATGTCCGCTGTAGCCGGTAAATGCGGCCGGTGAGGCCCCAGCGACCGATACACTTCACCACCGTTCACTGCAGGTAATCTGCGCATCGCACAGCGACGAACCAGGGAAAATCCCAGGTCAGAAAATCCGCGGCCAAAATGATGGAGACCTCCGATGACCGACACAGAAAAACTTGAATTCTTGAAATCGCTCGAGCGCGAGCGCGTGTATTTCACCGCTTTCGTCCCCGACATTTGCGGATCCCGGGAATGCAGGGCGACCGCAGCCCAGGCACTTCGTATGGCTACGGATCATGAGGGCGTCTATGCCGAGTTGACTGGCCTGAGCCGCGAGGACTACGCGACGTGGGTGGGGCAGGGGGGAAGCGTGTATTGTTCGGCGCGCACCCAGGCAGGCAAGCCATGCAAGAGCACGATCGTCGGCGGAACACTGCTCGAGCCGAGCAAATGGAAACAACTCAATGAGGCCGGGGGATATTGCAGCGTCCATGGTGGCTAACAACCGGCGTCGTGCCGGTCTACCAACCATGGAGGCTTGCTCCCTTAGCCGTGTCGCGGATCGAGTGCACCGGGGAACCTCCCGGCATGCGACGGATCGATGGGCGCCGGCGGTGCGAAACCTGGCGATGGGGCACCCGGCATAGGTGTCGCCATTGATCCAGGTCCCGGAAACGGTAGCGTCGGCGACATCGGGCGCGTCTCCGGAATGCGGTTTGCCACGAACGTGCCGGAGCTCAGCCCGAGCAGGTAGAGCAGCTCGACGCTGAACGTTGGCATCTGCAGCCTGTAGTACGTCGATGCCAAAAACACCATGAGCAGGGCAATCGTCCAAGCGACCATCTGAAAGCGGTAGATCGAATAGCCATCCGTATCGGCGAGTATGTCGCGCAACAGGGACCTGATGTGGCGCCTCGAATTCGATCGAGACCGTCACGCATCCATCACAAGTTGATACCGGAAATTGCGCCTATCCGGCCGCTGCCTGCCGACAGGTTTGCTGACACTTCCGCAACTTCTACTGGGTGAGGGGTAGGGTAGGCAGATCAATCCGCGCCGCACGTCGACGTCATATGACCGGATAAAATCGCAAGAAAGAGCGGGCCAGAATGCCGAACATAGTTGCAATGCTTATGAAGAAGCGTCTCAAGGCCACCGATGTGCATAGGTCAAACGGCTGCCTGCTTAGATTTTGGTGGAATGGCGGTTGTGGGTTCGAACGAGGGGCGTACACAGGGTACGCTAACAGCGGACGATTCATCGATTCAGCATCGGGCCGAGTGCGGCCATGAAGAGACGTTCGTCAATCGATCGATGATGACCGCTTTGCGATGAGTGGCCATCGGCCGGCGCGGTCCGGGACCAAACTCTATATGAGGCTGATGACACGATGGGCGGACGTGACCGCCGGGAGCAGCAATGACGTATCGCACATTAAGGCCGTGGCTCGGCGCCGGCCTGGGACACGAACGAGTCAGAGATCTGAAATCCCAGGGCACCCGCCGCGAGCGCTAACCAAGCCCTGCATCCATGGCTGACATAACTCTCCCGCAGTCGCACGAGTGCAAGCTCGAAGTGTATGGCAGGTTTCACAATGGGCACCGAGACGAAGTGCCTTACATTGTTCCTTTCGATGACAGACTCGGGCAAAACGGTTATGCCCATTCCGGATGCCACCATCGCCAGTACGAGGTCAAGGTGACTGCTGCGGCCAACGATCGAGGGAATGAATCCCTGCGCGCGGCACGCGTCTTCGATCAATTGACACAGTTTGAAGTCTTTAGTGAAGGTAACTAACGGCTGGCTCTTCAGCGCAAGAATCCTCATCGCTGAATAAGCGCTTATTTCGTGTCCCGGATTGACGACGAACATCAATCGATCCGCGGCGAACTGCTGTACGACAAAGCGCTCCGTGTCGACCGGCAGCATCGCCGCGGCAATATCAATCTCTCCGTCGTCGAGTGCCTGCTCAAGGTGGCTTGAAAAAAACTCGGCAATTTGCAGTTCGATGCCGGGATACTCCCTGCGAAATTTCGCTATCACGTCGGGAAAAAACGTCGATCCAACCAGAGGTGGTAACCCAACGCGTAACACGCCCTTCAGCTCTGACTTCATGTCTTTCAATTCAGAGGTGAGTTGGCGGGCTTGACGCAGCATCTGGGTAGCGTGCCGATAGACTACCTCGCCTTCGCGGGTGAGTTTCACTGTCTTCGGCTCGCGAGTCAGTAGTCGAACCCCACACTCCTCTTCAAGCAGGCGCACCGCGCGGCTGATTGCAGGTTGAGTCACGTGCAGGATCTCGGAAGCCCGACTAAAGCCCCCGCAGTTGACTACCTCAGCAAAATAGCGTAACGCGCGAATGTCCAAGCGCCGCCTCTATAACTATCCGTTATTTGTAGGCGACTATAGAACCTTCCTGTACGGCAAACATTAATCTTCATCGATCTGTTTGTGCCGCGATGTTGCATGTCAAAGGGCACAAACTGCGCATCTGTATGAGTATTGCCGACTGTAACAGCACCCGATGGGCAGGACTGCCCACCCGACCGTCTCCTATTACAAAAGCTTATGGCGACGATGACTATAAGTCACTTCATTTTTGTGCAGCGGCCGACCACACTTCCATGAACCAAATCGCATGACCATGCATGGCCGGAATACGGTTACTGCCGGAGAGGAGTTTTAGGTGACTCAGCGCACGTCGATTGCCATAATAGGAATGGGCGGTATTGGTGGTGTAGTGGCAAGCTGCCTTCAACTATCTGGACGTCATCAGATTGTCGTATGCGCACGCCGCAATGCCGAGGCGGTGACGCTGGAACAGCCCCAAGGTATACATCGTTTAACACTCGATGTTGTGACCGACCCCCTGCAAGCCGACCATGTCGACTGGATCATACTGTGTACGAAGACACAGGACACCGCGTCGGCTTCTGGCTGGTTTGAGCGCCTGTGCGGCCCCAGCACTTGCGTCGCTGTGCTGCAGAACGGAATAGAACACGAACGGCGAGTCGCGCCTTATGTGGGAAGCCGCGCCGTTGTCCCGGCAGTCGTATATTTCAATGGTGAACGGCGCTCGGCGAGCGATTTCGGTTTCCGCCATGCCAGCGAAGACGACATCGCGATTCCCGACAGTGCCACCGGTCAAGCCTTTGCAGCCCTGTTCGAAGGGACTTCGCTAAAGGTATCACCCCGGCAGGATTTTCCGCAGCGCCTGTGGACGAAATTGTTGTTGAATGCAGTCGCGAATCCGATTACGGCCCTTACGAGACGACGCCTCGCGGTTTTTCAGCGAGGCGATATTCATAGCGTCGCATCGGACATCATTCAGGAAGGTCTGGCCGTCGCACTCGCCTGCGGCGTCGATCTTGGCGAGAAGGCGCAGTCACAGGTGCTGGCGCGACTCTTGTCTTATCACCCGGATGTGGCGACGTCCATGTATTTTGACACCGTCAACGGACGCATACTGGAAGTGGATGCCCTAACGGGCGCTATTGTCCGAATGGGCGAATTGTGTGGTGTACCGACGCCCACGAACCGAATACTGTTAGCTCTACTACAAGCGGTAAGCGACGGCGCAAAATTAGAGGAGAGACGCTAGGGCTCACGACACCGCGGGTGCGATTCCCTGGTTGGTTTGCGCAATGAGCGACGGTTCACGCGCCGTCTGCAGCCGTTGATGCGACACACCTCGCCGACCGCTCAGGGTCGCGTGCTGCCGACCGCCGGCTCGCGAGATTCAGGTGGCGTATGCCGATTGAATCGGACAGCACCCGGCCAGAAGCGGCCGGTCGGGCATGACCGGGAGAACAGTGAAGGGCTCTGTGCGAGGATGACGTACCGACGATGCGCAACGCGCGAATGTCCAAGCGCCGCCTCAATAACTATCCGTTATGTGTAGGCGACTATAGACCCTTCCTATACGGCAAACATTAATCTTCACCGATCTGTTTGTGCCGCGATGGCTGCACGTCAAAGAGGGCGCAACCCGCACAATCTGTATGAGCATTGCCGACTGCACGTTCATTTGATCGGCAGGACGCTTGCCGACCGCCCCTATAACAATAGCTTATGGCGACGATGACTATAAGTCACTTCATTTATGTGCAGGAGCCGAGGATACTGGCTCGAACTGATCCAAATCGCATCACCACCGCAGACTTGTGGCTGCCGCCAAACCAGGGAGTGCTCAATGACCTCAGTGAGCATCGATTGCAGTAATAGTCTCGAGTTGTCCGGACGTCATCGTATTGTTGTATGCGCACGCCGCAGCGCGGTGTCGTTCGAGCAGCCCGAAGAAAATCCTGGTGGGGCAACCTACCGATGTGCACGACCGATGTTGACCACGCTCGAAATCCTGATTCCTGTCTTCGCATTGATCTTCGCCGGCTTTGGCTGCCGGCGACGCGATCTGCTCGGCCCGACGGCCGCCTCCGAACTGAACCGTTTCGTCGTGTGGCTCGCGCTGCCCGCGCTGCTGTTCGACTCGATGGCGCATTCCACCTGGCAACAGCTCGATCAGCCGGGCTTCGTTGCGACGTTCTCGGTTGCGTGCGTGGTGCTGTTTCTTGGCGTGCTGATCGTGCGGCTCGCGCAGGGACGGCATCTCGCCGACGCAAGCGTCGACGCGGTCGCGGCGTCGAATCCGAATACCGGTTATATCGGCTTTCCGCTCGCGTTTATCGTATTCGGCAATGCGGGCCTCACGCCGACGACGATCGCGACGATCATCGTCTCGTGCGTGCTGTTCGCCCTCGCGATCGTGCTCATCGAGGTCGGGTTGCAGACCGAGCGCGCGCCGCACAAGCTCGGCTTCAAGGTGCTGCGCTCTCTCGCAAAAAATCCGCTTATCGTTTCTCCGATCGCGGGCGTGCTCGTTGCGAGCGCGCATTGGACGATGCCGCACAGTGTCGAGACGTTCCTCAAGCTGCTGAGCGGCGCGGCGAGCCCATGCGCGCTCGTGAGCCTCGGGCTTTTTCTGGCGGAGAAGCGGCCAGTGGGCAACGGACGCAGTACATCGTTTGTATTCACGGCGATCAAGCTGATCGTACAGCCAGCGTTCGCTTGGTGGATGGCGGCGCGAGCGTTTGCACTGCCAGCCGATACGGTCGGCGTCGCCGTGTTGCTAGCCGCGCTGCCGACGGGCACCGGGCCATACATGCTGGCGGAGTTCTATCAGCGTGAGGTGCACGTGACGTCGCAGACCATTCTATTTTCTACGGTCGCGTCACTTGTGACGCTGTCGGTGCTATTGGCGATCATGCAGCGGCACGGGTTCTGATTTCTTTGAGCCACCGCAGGCAGCATGGGCGGGCACGTCACAACGCCACCCTGGGCCTTAGCGGAAACGTTCCACGCGATACGGCCGGGGGCCGTAAACGGCGTGCCGCTGGTAATCATGTCGGCGTCATGTGATCCACTCATTTGCATTTTGAGGAAAATATGCGAGTTTTCTACGATAAAGACGCAAACTTCTCGTTGATCAAAGGCAAGCAGGTCACGATCATCGGCTACGGCTCGCAAGGCCATGCGCACGCACTAAACTTGAAGGATAGCGGCGTGAAGGTGACGGTCGGCCTGCGTAAGGGCGGCGCTTCCTGGAGCAAAGCCGAGAACGCGGGCCTTACCGTGAAGGAAGTGGCCGAGGCTGTGAAGGGCGCCGACGTCGTCATGATGCTGCTGCCCGACGAGCAAATCGCCGAGGTGTACAAGAACGAAGTACACGCGAACATCAAGCAGGGTGCGGCGCTCGCCTTTGCGCACGGCTTCAACGTGCACTACGGCCAGGTGCTTCCGCGTGCGGATCTCGACGTGATCATGATCGCGCCGAAGGCACCGGGTCACACGGTGCGCAGCACGTACGCGCAGGGCGGCGGTGTGCCGATGCTGCTTGGGATCGCGCAGGACAAGTCCAGTGCGGCACGTGAGACTGCGTTGTCGTACGCGGCCGCGATCGGCGGCGGCCGTGCTGGCATCATTGAAACGAACTTCCGTGAAGAAACCGAAACCGACCTGTTCGGCGAGCAGGCCGTGCTGTGCGGCGGCACAATCGATCTGATCAAGGCCGGCTTCGAGACGCTGGTAGAAGCGGGCTACGCGCCGGAAATGGCGTACTTCGAGTGTCTGCACGAACTGAAGCTGATCGTCGACCTGATCTACGAAGGAGGCATCGCGAACATGAACTACTCGATCTCGAACAACGCCGAGTACGGCGAGTATGTCACGGGCCCGCGCATCATCACCGAAGAAACGAAGAAGGTGATGAAGGACGTGCTGAAGGACATCCAGACCGGCGAGTACGCGAAGAGCTTCATCATCGAAAGCCGCGCCGGCGCGCCGACGCTGCAGTCGCGTCGCCGCCTCACCGCCGAGCACCAGATCGAACAGGTCGGTGCGAAGCTGCGCGCCATGATGCCGTGGATCGAAAAGAATAAGCTCGTCGATCAAAGCATGAATTGATAACGTTAGGACTTTTTATTCGAATCTAGGCCGGACTGTGCAATGCGCACTGTATTCGCGCGCTGCAGCTTGGAAATTAACTGTCCTATATTTTTCTACCGGAGCACCTCTCGTGACCCTATCTTCTCCGCGCATTGGCATCATCGGCAGTGGCGCGATCGGCGGCTATTTCGGCTATCACCTTGTGCAGGCCGGCTTCGACGTACATTTCCTGCTGCGTGGCGAGTTCGAAGCGATCACGCGCAATGGGCTCCTGGTTCACGGGAAACGATTCGCAGACGCCAGGCCGCTCCCGGTCAAGACCTACCGCAGCATCGACGATATGCCGCCGTGCGATTGGCTTTTGCTCGGTGCCAAAGCGACGAGCAACGCCGTACTCGCACCGATGCTCGCTCGCGCCGCGGCGCCGGGTGCCAAAGTGATATGTCTGCAGAACGGACTCAGTGTGGAGGATAAGCTGCGCACGATGCTACCCGCGTCCCTGCACCTGATCGGCGGGCTATGCTGGCTTGGCGTGTATCGCGAGGCGCCCGGTGTCGTAAGGCATATCGCGCTGAACGACTTGCACCTAGGTTATCACTCTGGTCCGCAAGGTAGTCTGGGCTCGCCGCTGGACGTGCTTGAAGAGGGCGTTACGATGTTCAACGCTGCGGGAATCAACACAATTTCAATTCCGGATATCACCGAAGCGCGCTGGCGGAAACTGGTCTGGAATGTGCCGTTCAACGGTGTCGCCGCACTGCTGAAGACCGGTACAAGCTTGCTGACCGCGAATCCTGATAGCCAGAAGTTAGTGCTGACACTGATGCAGGAAGTGCTACAAGCCGCACGCGCATGTGGATATCCGTTTTCCGAGGAAATACCGCAGCAACTGCTCGAAATGACCAAGTCCTTCGACGACTATCTGCCCAGTATGTATTTCGACCGCGTACTGCATCGCCCGATGGAACTCGAGGCAATGTACGAGGCCCCGATTAATGCAGCCCGTGCGGCCGGCTGTTCGTTGCCGGCGATCGACATGATGCATCGGCTGCTTCGCGTGGTGGATGCAGGCGGCGTTGTGGAATCACGCTCCTAGCTGCTTGCACACAATATGAAATCATTGGTTGGCCTCGGATGCTTTACGGGTGTCGTCGGACTGCTCGACCGCCGCTCCCATCCGTCGCCTTTCGCCGACATGGAAGTAAGGGAGCGCATATCAGGAGATGCAATGAGTAAGATCGATACGGCGAAGCCAACGGATGCCGCGCACACTATTCATTCCAGCGCGTTCGGCGACAACGGAGACAGAGACGTTGTCGTCGCGGCCGCCGCGCTGGTTCCGACGCTGCGTTCACGCGCAGCGGAAACCGAAGCGTTGTCAAAGCTTCCCGAGGTGACGGTCGTAGATTTTGAAAAGGCACGCCTCTTCGAGATGATGGTGCCGAAGATGTACGGTGGCCTTCAGTCGCCCTTCGAAACGTTCCTCGATACGCTGATGGAAATTGCGCGTGGCGATGGCTCGGTGGCGTGGGCACTGGGGCTGATTTGCACGGGCACGTGGATGGCCGCGACGATGTATCCGAAGCACGTGACCGACCAGGTGTTCGCGCAAGGTGCGAATTTCCGCACCGCTGGCGCGCTCGCGCCACGCAGGGCGAAAACGCGGCGTGTTGTCGGCGGCTACGTGATCGAAGATGGACTGTGGATGTACAACACGGGTATCTATCACGCGCAGTGGGGTCAGCTTGGCATTCCGCTGGTTAACGATGAGGGCAAGGTGGTCGACCGCGGCGCAGCGCTGATTCCGGTATCGGAAGTGAACCTGTTGAACGACTGGGACACAATTGGCCTGCGCGGCAGCGGTAGCACAAGCGTTACGGTCAAGGATGTGTTCGTGCCCGACGAACGGATCTCGTCGATGAGCCGAAACTTGCAGGACGATTACGCCGGCATACACCTGCGTGGCGAAGCCATGTACCGGATGCCGATGGTGCCGGCGTTTGCGACGCGCCTGGTTTGTCCGATGCTTGGCATGGCGAAAGCAGCGGTCGAGCTTTTCATGGAAACGATCGGGACACGCGGCATCGCGTTCACGACCTACGAAAAGCAGGACGAGGCGACGGTCACGCACCTGCAGGTCGGCGAGGCGACTGCCAAGATCGATGCGGCGGAATCGATCATCAGGAATTCAATCCGCTTGCTGGACGAAAACGCGGCAAGCGGTAAACGAATGAGTGTGCAGCAGCGCGCACGGCTCTGGCGCGACGCTGGCCTCGCGAGCAAGTTGATCTGGGAAGCCGTGGACATGTTGGCGAGCGCGTCGGGCACCGCGTTCATCAATCGGAATGCACCGATGAGCCGCATCTGGCACGACGTGCGGGTCGCCTACATGCACGGCGGCCTCTACGCCAACACTTTTTTCGAGTTATACGGGCGAGTGTCGGCGGGTAAGGGGCCAAACACGCTAATGCTGCCAGAATTGATCAGCTGATTCGGGTGCGAGACCGCGTGATTGTCCGCCGCCTCTACCAGATAGGGACGTACATAACATCGCAACGCTTCGCCGTAAGCCGACATTCGTGCCCGAGGCGTCAAGGTCTGCAATGGGTCGAAAGCCGTCTCCCGTGCGAATCCACGAAACCCTCGTCGCGAACAGACCGCAATGTTTTCGCGCAAGAGGGTGCGCGCCGTGTGACGGTGCTAGTCAGTCTGCAGGAACGATATTCCGTGCCTTCATTGGTGAGGTTGATACACTTCAATGGCCATCGTAAATCTCTGTATCGTCCAGCGGAAGGCTGTGCTGGACCTCGCCGGTAGCACTTCTGCCTCGCTTTTCCAGCCCCGACAGACGAACCCCGAGCAGACGCAGGCGACGGTCCAGAACAACGCGGCGAAGGCATTCGGTGGCTGCCCGCCGTATCGCTATCGGGTCAGCAGTCGCTTCGGGCAGTGTGACGTCGCGCGTGACCGTCCTGAAATCGGCAAAGCGCAGCTTGATCCCCACCGTGCGGCCTACATAGCCTTTCCTCGACAGATCCTCGCTTACCCGTTTGCACAACGCTGTGAAATGACCGGATAGGGTAGGGCGATCCTGCCGTACATGCAGGTCTCTTTCAAACGTCGTTTCGCGGCTCATCGATTTTGGCTCAGAGCTGACCATGACCGGCCGATCATCGATGCCGAGCGCGACGCGCGAAAGCCATTCGGTGTAATTGCGCCCGAACGTTTCCTGCAGCAGCCCCGCATCGGCCTGTGCGAGCTCGCCAACGGTCGTAATACCGATCGCAGCGAGCTTCTCGTTCGCCCGCGGACCGATGCCGTTGACCTTACGTGCGGGCAGCGGCCAGATACGCGACTCGATGTCGTCAAACGTCAGTAGTGTCAGGCCGTCGGGCTTGTCCAGTTCGGAGCCGATCTTGGCAAGCAGCTTGTTGGGCGCCACGCATATCGAACAGGTCAGCCCGGTCGCATCGCGCACAGCTGTCTTGATTGCGGCTGCAACCTCGCGCGTGTCGGCGGCGACGCTTGTCAGATCGATGTAGATCTCGTCGATACCACGATCTTCGATCTGGTCAGTGAATGCGCGCACGGCTGTCTTGAAAAGCCGTGAGTAATGGCGGTACGAGTCAAAGTCGGTCGGCAGCAGATAGGCATCGGGCGCAAGCTGCGCGGCCTTCATCATGCCCATTGCCGAGTGCACGCCCAAGGCCCGCGCTTCGTAGGTTGACGTGGTAACGACGCCGCGACCCACGTATTCCCGTAGCTGCGCGTAGCGCCGGTTGCCGTCCGGTAGCGTTTGAGGCGCTGCCTGCCTTCCGCCGCCAATGACAACGGGCTTGCCGCGCAGTTCGGGATAGCGCAGCAATTCAACCGATGCGTAGAACGCGTCCATGTCCAGATGGGCAATGCGACGCGGTTGGGCAATGATGGCTTCGATGCCTGACACAGACGGATCTGAGGACATGGCGACTACGTTCACTGGCCGGCACGATCAGGATGACGAGACCGTGCCAATCTATTGGCCCTAGCCATGGCTATCAACCCATGCACGAGCCCATGCGATGCCCGCATCGGTAGCCTGCTGTTCGGTCTCAAAGTTGCCGAGAACGCCTGACGCCTCAACGAGCCTGGTACCGGCTGTAATCGTCCCGCTTGCCGCGTATAGCTCTGGCGTCAGGATGTCGGACTGCTGGGCTATGGCGTGGCCCCAAATCAGGTAGCCCTTATACGTTTCCTGGTTCATACCGCTTGATCTGCATTAAAAGATGGAGGTGTCGATGCAAGGCGAATCGCGCCCACGTGCACAGGTGGTCTGTCCAATGGTGCGACTCGCACCCGCGCGGTCGTGACATGCTGCACGACGTGCAACGGTGCTCATTCCTTGCACCGGATGTTCTGCCCCACGCAGGAGCCGTCGCATCCGGCGCAATAGCGCCGGTCGCGCAACGCACCATCGACCTTCCACGTCGTCGCCGAACCCGAAGAAGACGGCGTACCGACCGAGCGGCCGTTTTCCCGGGCATGGAAGGTCGGTTCACCAGCTTTACCGCGTCGGATCGCGTCGTCGATGATGGATTCGCCAAACGCCGACTTCAAGGCCGCGACGAACGCTGCAATCTCGGGCATTGGATGCCCGGTTACTGGCCTTCTGACTCGCGCATCCATCACGCAGGATCTCCGGCGGTGACCTGCCCGCCACACGTACTTGCGTGTAGGATACTGTATAAATACACAGGTGTGTCACCCATGTCGTCGCTCCCGACTTCCGCAGAGGAGATTCATCCCGCCCTGTGGCGAGCCACCCAGCTTGCCTGCGGAAGCGTACGCGTGGTCGAAACAGGATATCCGGCGCTCTCAGCTGAACTGCCCGGTGTCGGCCGGCCGCTCGGTGGGCTGGTTGAGCTGCTGGTACCCAGTCCGGGTGTCGGTGAGGTGAGATTGCTGTATCCGGCGCTTAACAACATGGGGCAGCAGCCGATTGCGCTGGTTCGACCTCCGCACATCCCGAATGGGCAAGGCTGGGCGCACGTGGGTGTCGCTCCCGCGCGACTGCTAGGGCTGAACTCATCGAGCGTTTCCGACACCATGTGGTGCGCGGAGCAAATCCTTCGCGCTGACTGTTGTGGTGCGTTGCTCGTCTGGCTGAATCATGTGCAGGCTGCCTCACGCCGACGACTGCATCTGGCCGCACAGACGTCGCGAACGCTTTTTGTACTGGTTCGCCCGGACAGGACCATTCACGATGCTTCTCCGGCGACGCTACGTGTGTCAGCCAGGGCTGCCCCAGATGGCCTCGCGGTCGACATCATCAAGCGACGCGGTCCGGCATTAGCCGGGCCGCTCACTGTCGCGATACACCCGACGCCGGTTCTACTGTCACCCTGAACGAGGCCTTCCAGACATCCGTTTCGCGTCAAGGTTAGTGAGCCTGTGGTTGAGTTTGCCAGCTGACGTCTGACGTTTTTGCGAGCGTTCGATCCATTGCCTTGCAGGCAGTCTGGCTGCGCAATACTCTGGACAAGATGCTTTACGAATTCCCGAGGCCCGCCAATGTGCTACAGCGCCCAGATACTCGCCGACTATCGCCGCTATGTCAGGATGTTTGGGGCCAACATGAGCCTCGAGGACTTTGCCCAGCTTTACCTCGGTCTCGTGGATGGGGCGAGCAGGACGAAGATCCCCAAAGCAATGGATGCCGCGTTTCTCGATTCGACCAGCGATGACTTCAACGAAATTCGCGAGCTCATTGCACGGTACAACGCCACGAGGATGACCGCACTTGAGCAGGAACTGTTCAAGCAGAAGAAGAGGCTTGCTGATGCGGAGCGAAGCTTGCAGACAAAGCTCACCAAGGCCGCTACTGAGAACAGGCGAATTGCTGCGGACAAAATCG
Source organism: Paraburkholderia jirisanensis (assembly GCF_054782355.1). NCBI lineage: Bacteria > Pseudomonadati > Pseudomonadota > Betaproteobacteria > Burkholderiales > Burkholderiaceae > Paraburkholderia > Paraburkholderia jirisanensis. Next base: position 41,972 of record NZ_BAAGSQ010000006.1, read on the forward strand.
ACGCCGCACTTCGTCGTCTCGAAGACATCACGCGCGTGGAACTGGAGCCACGCGACTCACGCATCTTCCCGGGCTATTACGCGCCTGTCCTCATCGTGGAGAACGGGCAACGCGTTGTGAAGCCAATGCGCTACCAGTGTCGAGTCGCTGGGAAGCCTGCGAGCTACGATGTCAAATATCCAGGAACATACAACGCGAGACGCGACAGTCTGAGCGGGTTCTGGAAGCCGTGCTTCGGGTACACCCACGGCATCATGGTCGTGGATGTGTTTTACGAAAATGTCTCTCGCGCGAAAATGGAAGGACGATTGCTGGCAGAGGGCGAGAAGGATGAAAACGTCGTTCTCGAATTCCGCCCGAGCAACGGCCAGCAGATGCTGGTGGCCTGCCTGTGGTCGAGATGGACAGCGCCCGGCGAACCTGACCTGCTGTCGTTCGCGGCAATCACAGATGAACCGCCACCTGAAGTGGCTGAGGCCGGTCATGACCGATGCATCATTCCGATTAAGGAGCGATACCTGGACGCGTGGCTCAATCCTGATCCGGATGACCTCGCAGCACTGTACGCGATACTTGAGGACAGAGACCGGCCGTATTACCAGCATCAGCTGGCGGCATAAGTCGTATCGGTGCTGTGACACGCCGGAATCATGCTGTCTGCAAGCAAAAAAAGATGCCTCGCATTTTTATAGGTACGAGGCATATACGAGGAACTCGATAGCGCTAATACCGAGCTATCCGAGTCTAGGCTATGACGCGGACATCACAAAGGTTCGGTAACTAACTCGCTACTGGGCGAAGCTGCCGTCATGTCAGCCAAGACGTTCTGCTAGAGACAAGCGGCGGCTGAATCGAACACGGGCGCAGTCGATAGCCACAGGTCATCGAAGCTTGCGCATCGTCTTCGCCCCAAGGAGTTTTGACTCGCGCAACGCCGCGGCTCCTTCATGCAACGTTTGAATGTTCAAACTGGCGTACACCATCCCCAGATCAGATGTCGCCTTTTTCACTGCCTTGCGTGTCATCGGACGCCGTGACCCCACCTTCAGTTTTGGACCTTGGCGTTTGCCATGTGCAGGGGTTGTCCTTTTCTTGTGTCGTGCGCGACGGGCGATTGGCGAGGCGGCTCTATAGCCTTGAACGCTATAGAGCCCAATCTAAAAAAAGTGTCCGATTTACAGCCTAATTCGATTGCGTACGTACGCTGAGCTCGGTAGTGTGTCGCTCCGAAAACGTCATAAAAACAAGGGGAAAGATGAGCCGCACGTTTCTTTACGCACGCGTGAGCACGACCGAACAGACCACCGACAACCAACTGCTCGAGGTGAGCGCGGCCGGCTTTCACATCGATCCGAAGCGGATCGTCGCCGAGCAAATCAGCGGTTCGACCGCGGCCACGGCGAGGCCCGGATTCTGCAAGTTGCTGGACCGCATGGAAGAGGGCGATGTTGTGATTGTCACTAAGCTAGACCGGCTCGGACGAAACGCAATGGACGTGCGATCGACGGTCGATCTGCTCACCGAGATGGGGGTGCGCGTGCATTGCCTCGCGCTCGGTGGCGTCGATCTGACGTCGGCAGCCGGGAAAATGACAATGGGTGTGCTCGCCGCAGTCGCAGAGTTCGAGCGCGATCTGTTGGTCGAGCGCACGAAAGCGGGCCTCGAACGGGCGAAATTGGAAGGGCGGACGGCAGGGCGCAAGGCCGTGCTATCGGATGCGCAGCAGGCGCTTGTACTCGAGAAGCTCGAGCAGGGGGCCAGCGTAGCGTCATTGGCACGCGAGATGAATGTCACGCGCCAGATCATCATGCGCATCCGTGACAAATTTAAAGTTGTCGAACCGGCATAGGAGAGGATGTATGCCCGAAAGCCAAAGAAACGTACCGCCGATGCACGCGGAGCGCACACCAGAAGGCATTGTGCGTGCGTTCGCGCAGCGGACCCTTGAGACGCGGGCAGCATGGCACCGTGGTGATTCTGGCGCGCGCGAACCTTTGAAGCTCATGTAGCGGCACGCACGCGAGACGGGTGCGCTCGTTGCCGGTCCGCGCGGCAGAACGATAGTTGGCGTAAACCCGGCGCGCGTTCGCGCGGTCATGACGTATTTGTTGCCTGACGAGACAGCACATTTCGGCGACGCCGGCACGGGCCTGTTCATGTGGGTTGCAGCCCAATGCGCGGAGGCGGCTCATGCGGTGGAGCAGGGCGCCGATGAACGAGCCGTCCGCGAGGAACTGGACATCGTGCTCGATCACGTAGTGGCCCGGCTCACCGGCCGATAGCTTGGTGCAGTTTTAGACGCTCGAGACGCGTCTGCCACATCTACTACGAGCGGACCAACGCCCGCGCGAAAAGCGCTGCATCGCAAGGTGAAAGTCGTGATTCGACCATCCGCGAATGGAAATCGCGTACGTCGAGCTCGAATCGTTCCCCGGCGTGAAGTTGTTCCGTTGCGAACCATTGCACGCAACTCTGATGGTCGAGGCGTGCGCGAAGAATTTCCTCGCCAAAAAATATCCCGCATGCGCGACGGGATGCCCGATCGGTCAGCAACATGCTGGCGAGCAGGCACCGGAGGTGGTCGCAGCGATTGCTGATAAGGTCAAGCGCAAGGAAATCTCCCCGATACGCGTCGACCTTCAACTCTATTGCATCAGGTGCATGCGATCGGGCATGAATGCCGAGCGTTTCCTGGGCAGATTCCGTCTGATTCGCGACCATACGATTTGCGTAAACTGCTACAACCGCGAACTCGAGGTACACAAAGGCGTGAACGCGAAGGGCGCAAAACCCAAGAAATGGGCCGCTCTTCTGAAGCACACCGCGATCAAGCTCAAGCGGGTCGACCAGGTAGAGATTGTGGATATTGGGCTTACGTCAGGGCCGCTTGAGATCTTCGGATTGGCGCAGCGCCGCTATCCAGATTGGACGTTGGTCCGTGCTGTGTTCGACGGAAAACGGATATCGGGCAAGAAGATCAAACGCGCAAGAAAGAGGTACATCGCCCGCGCGTACAGGTGCGACGACGGGGCGAGCATGCGTGCGAGAGCGACTGGCCATGCGCATCGACGCGCGCCCGTGTTCATCACCGACGGCCGCACTCTTTACGGTTAGGCGCGAAGCCCGGTAGTGGTCCTGTCGAATCAAAGACTTGCGTGATATATTGCCTAATAGGCAATATTAAGTCATTGATTTTTCACAGAAATATGGCGATCGCCTCTTGCGCCGTCACTGTGTCCCCCCTACAATCTGCGTGTCCGGTTGGCAGCTGGGCGTGCGCAAAAGTGAACCGTGTCGTTAAGAACCCCGCGAGTGTTTTGCTGGGGCTTGTGATGACAGCTGGTCGAATAGGTTTCGGTTTACACCTGCGCGCGATCAGTCTGTCTGGCCTGCCAAGCCCATGCCCCAGCAAAGCATTACGCGGGGTTTTTGTTTTGGCGCGCCGTTCGGACTCCTATCGTCCGGGATCAATGCAACTGGGCCTGTATGGGCTGACAGGCGAAGAAACACGTAGCGTAGCCGGTCTGCTTCCAAGTCAACCGGTTAATCAAGCACGCTGACGTTTGGCGACCGGTGCAACTCCGGTGCTTGATGGGCTGGCAGTGGAATGGCCTCGAGGGAATGCGGGAGGGAAGAAGGCGGCGACGCTGAGTAACGGCCCGTATTTAAGATTCCACGCCCCGAAAGGGGGCTGATAACTGTGCTTTACCCTTTCTCCACCGCGAGCCCAAATGCGGTTGGGGGTAGGGGGGCAACTTCGGCTGATTCCTCCCCCCGCAGCAACGCGCGGAACTCGACAGGGTATTGCAGTGGTAGTGGGTGCCGTCCGGAAATCAGCACTGGCCGATTGATGACGCAATGACGATCCGCTCGTGCCCAGCGCGCGAGCAGCACCGTCCCCTTCCGCATCGAACGCGAATTGCAGCCAGCACCGACCGGCACGATTCCCTTTGTGAACACAGGCTATTTGCATCTGCGGTCGCGGCGCGTAAACTTCCGTCTGTCGTGTTACGGGAGATGGAGCATGAGGACGACCGGAAAGTTTGGGGTGGTACAAGGGCGCGAGGCCACCGTTGCGATCGGCGGTCTGTGTCCGTTCTGCAGCGACGGCTTGCGCTTCGAGATCCGCGGCGCGTCGTGGGTCGCCACACAGCAGGGCAGGCCGCATCTGTGTGAAGGGTTGGCCGCTGCGTTCGCCGCTTCGCGGGCCACCACACAACCGCCGCGCGATCATCACGCATCACCCGTGACACGAGAGCAGCAAGCTCGCCCAACGCCGCTCGATGCCGTCGCACACGCGCGAAAGAGTGGATCGTCGTGGAATGGCCGGCGTCTGCCGATTCCTCGCGATGAGAGTGCGCGCACGCGGGTGCGTCGGCCAGTGCAGCTCGAGCTTCAGGCGGTTGACTGAAAAGGGCGTACGACACATGACCATAACGGGGCGCTTCGGCGCCCTTCGTTTTTGCGACACGGTCGTGTCCCTTCGCCACACGACTCGCACCATATGAGTCGTGACGTGACGCTTTGCTCCATATTCACAGATGGAGCAAATAATGTTCAAAGGCACCAAGATCGAGTCGGCAGGCCTGATGAAGCTCGAGGCGGTCGCCGCGCTCGTGCGCGTGGCGAGCCCGAACACTATCCGGCGCTGGGCCAGCGTAGGAAACTTCCCGGCCCCGGTCGCACTGTCGCCGCGCATCAAGTTGTGGCGTAAGGCCGATGTGCTGGCGTGGATGGCGGAACGTGGGCTTTCCGTTGCTGACGAGCTCAAGGAATCGCCCAGCTCCGCGCTCAAAGAACGCCTTGCTGCGAAGCGCGGCCCGGGGATCTATGACCCGGCGGTTGACCTCGATAGCCTCGAGCCGTCTGCGCCGTGGCTGATGGCTGGCTGGTTGCGTGCTGGCGAGCTCGGCGTGATCTACGGCGCACCGGAGGCAAGGCCCGACAAGCTGGCGTTGCGCGTGGCGTGGGCAATTGCCGCCGGCGAACGCACGTTCTGCAGTGTCCCGACCGCAGGGGCGCCGGTCACCTATCTTTGTCCCGAGCCGTCCGAACGTTTCGACGACGACGTCGGCGGCATGACGAAGCGCGTGGGCAAAGCGAAGCGGCTGAGGATCTGTACGGATCCGCTGGACCTCGGCAGCGACGTCGACGTGGGCGTGCTGATAGACGGTGTTAACGGCCACCACCGCGGCCACGGATTGATCGTCATCGGCGCGCTTGGCGCCGCGACACCGGGCATTGATCTGGCCACGCACAGCGGCACGTCGACAGTCCTGCAGGCGCTCGATGCGCTCCGGAGCGAAACCGGCTGCGCGATCCTGCTCGTGGATCACAACGGCCATCCGGACAATCCCGAGCCGCCCGAACTGTACGTCCACAAGAACCTGTACGAGTCGCTCGACATGAGCGTGGGTGTGTGGTGCGATGGCGAATCTCAGGAGTGGGACTGCCAACGCTACGCCGATGAACTGACGATCACCGTGAGCTAGTCGAAGAACGGATGCCAGATGATCGAAACAATGAAAGACAAAACCGCAGCAAATTTCTCATGCCGCTGCGTAAGATCTACCGACCGTTTGAACCCGCGTGGATCGTGGACAAACTGATTGCCGACGGTGGGCTTGCCCTTATCCGTGGCCCGGCGGGAAGCGGCAAGTCGTTCGCTGCCCTTGAACTCGCACTCGCCGCGGCGACGGGTCAGCCATGGTTCGGGCGTCAAGTGCAACGCGTGTCGAAGGCATATCTCTGGATCGCGAAGCCGGACACCTACTTTCACCGGCTTGACGCGCAGCGAACGAAGCACCGCGTGTTTCCGGATAGCTTCTGCCCGCTTGGCGGCGATCTCGACCTCAGTGACTCGCCGTATCTCGATGATGTGGTCGAAATGATCAAGCGGGACAACGCAAAGCAGCCATTGCTGATCATCGACTCGATGCCTGAAGCGTGGCCACACTCAGCGGCACCGACGGTCCTCGCGGGTTGCGACAAGCTGCTGCAGGAGACCGGCTGCACCGTGGTGCTCGTGGACCCGTCAACCGAGACAATCGAAGCTCCGCGCGTCGGTACCCGCATGTCCAGCGCGGCCGACACCATCATCGAGCTCAGTGGCTATGGTGCCAACGACCGCGAGTGGCGCGTAGCCAAGGTGCGCGAGGCAGCTGACGGCGAGCGCCGCTCATTTAGGTTGCGGCCGGTACAGATCACGACGCCCGGGTCTGCATGGGACGCCATGTCGTGCGTCATCGATGACCTCGGCCAAATCGCCGCCGCGGCGGTAACCGACAAACTGGAGAAGGACGATGCTGAACGGCCTGATTAGCGGCACGCTGCTTAATACGCCGCGCGAGGGATTCTCGAGGTCTGGAAGTCCCTATGTTGCAGCCAAGGTACGCGTGGTCGACAGGGACGGAACGACACGTCCCGTGAATGTAGTTGCGTATGCGGACAACGCCCGAAACGCGCTGCTCCCACTCGATGAAGGTGACAGTCTGGCCATGACTGGCGAGCTGACCCTCGACATGTGGGATGCGGGCGACAAGATGAAGCTCACCATCGGCTTGATCGCCTACAAGGTAACTAGCCTGTATTCGTAGGCACCGAGCGACCGGCGCACGCGTGCTATGAGGATGCGTTGCTTCGGTCGTCGCCCCAAAGGTCGGTCTGACGCGGGGCGACCGAAGCTTCATCAGGCGCATCCGCCGGGGGCTGCTTTCGCGAGCGATTCGCGGGCTGTTCGATGCGGACCGGTGTGAAGACCTCAGCCGAAAAGATGACCCCTGGCGCGATGCGTACGAAGCCGTGAGGACTCACGCAGTCCTCGTGGCCGGGATGCCGCGGCGCTCGCATGCCTCGATGAAAATCTTCAGAGACAGCTCGCCTTCCTCACGCAATTTCACCATGTCGGCCGCGTAGAAATCGGCATAACCGGACAGCCCGACAAACTCGCCGCGATGCATTCCGATCGCCGGGGAAAACGATACGACGGCTTCGTGGTTGTCGATCAACATCACACGGTTCATCAGCTTCTCCTCGTTTTTCATTGCGTGGCTACGGACGTAGCGCGAGTTTCGCCAATGCTAACAGGCCGATTCTGCAACGTACATCACATTTGCCGCACGACAGGAAGACCGTGCATACAGCACGCGAACGCGCAAAAGAAAAAGGCCGCTCGAAAGCGGCCTTTCCCTTGACTTCACTCGCCCGGATAACGAACAACGAGCCCGGCGCAACAGCGAAACTTGATTGAACTCGCCCGCCTGGGTAACGACCAGCTGGTTCCAGCGCCCCGGCGAATTCGATTCGATAACCACGCTCGCCCGGGTAACTTCCTGCTGTTCCGGCGCCCCAGCGCAATCAACGCACGGATGTTAACGCGCGTCCATGGCGTATGCAACTGGAAGATCGCCGGGGGCGACTATCCGAAAGCATGTGGGCCGCTATTTTTGTGTCAGGAAGCGGCTAGTACCCCGCAGCGGCAGCCCATCCCGTGTTTCGCCCTGGCGGAGGCGGAGACAGCAATACAGGTCCGCCGCCTTCGATGATAAGGCAATGAGTGCGCCAAAACACCATATTCTTCAAGCGAAAACACAACTAACGGTCTGCCGCGCGACGCGCTCGCATGGCCGGGAGACCCGGCGAAAATCGTCTATAGGGAAGGGGGCCGACTAGTGTCGTCTACTTCGTGCTGAAACCGCGCGACTAGCGCGCTGTAGCGATCACCATGCTCGCGGTCGAGGATCGCATCGCCGCAGACGGGGCATTTCATCGCGCGCCCTGATCCCACGGTGCCTTCACAGCCATCAGGCGATCAAGCCCAGCATTGCGCGCCGGCAGCGGATGCTCGAGCGCCGCCATGAAGGCTCCAAACCGGACGTGATCGAGCGGAAACAGCAGCTGGTCGAGCTGTGCCGAAACTGATGCCGCGCATGCGTGGTGATCATCGCGTGCCGTGCCTCGCGTGGGCAACATGTCCATTCGAAAATCCCTTGTGAAAGCACGCGATTTTACTCACTGCTGGGCGATCCAGGCACCAGCGCAATGCGTATACTTGCCACCCGCGTACACGAGCTGCGCGATGTGAAGAGCCGTAGCATGGATTACTGGATAGAGAGACAAATCAAGAAGCTGCGCCCCTACAAGTTCTTGGCCGGCGGAACTGCAAAGGAATGGCGCCTGTGGGAAGAAAAGGCTCGTACCGAGCACCCGGTCGGCTGGTTCATCTTCGAGACCGTTGTCGATGGTGCATTCGACGTCTGGCGTTACCGCGTGGCGAAGCCGATCAACGATCTGGTGTGGTGGTTTCGTTATCGATGCTGTCGGCAGCATCAAAACCATCTCATCGATACGAAGCTGCCCCCCGGATATCACGATGCTGATAGGCAGCTGCTCCACGCATCGTTCGCGATTCTGACGGACTTCGTGCACCGCCAGAAGAATGGCGGTCATGTCGCTTGGGACGCTGACCCGGAGCATGCGAAGGTCTGGGCCGAAATGCAGTCGCTCGATATCTGGTGGCGCGATGAACGGCCGCTGCGCGACAGCGGTCTTCCAGAGCACCCGCACGTCGACCTACCGGACCTCGAGCTGTTCGAAGAGGAAAATCAGGACCGTGCGGACGTGCAAGAGTTCTATCGCGTCTGCAAGGTCCGTCGGACGATGGACGCGCAGTTCCAGCAGGAAGACGAAGATATGCTGATCCGGCTGGCTAAGATCCGCACGCGGCTGTGGGATTGAAATGAAGCGAACAAAGAAGTCCGTCGCTGGACGCCCGTTGCTCCGGAAGTACCGTCCACTGGACGAATCCGAACCGTGCACGACTGCGGCGCGCTATCGCAGAGCCACTCGCCGCATGGAGATCGAGTACGAGAACGGCATCATGATCTCATTTCCCGTGCTCGCGATCCAGGACTTGATCTCGTTGTACACGCGACCGACGGAAAGCGATCTGCGGCACGTTTCCGCAAATGGGTGGAGCGTTATCTTCGACCGTCTCGGATGCGGTCAACTGGCAGAGGCCGCTTTTCGCGGAAATTTTGGAACGCTGGGGTGGATGGAAACCCTGCCGCGGATGCGCGTGATGCGATCGCCTGCGCTTTCGAAGCGAGCTGGCCGCAAGAAGGCGTTGCAGGTCTTGCTCAGCACCAGAAGGGAGGACCGTCAGGTGTCGTCTCCTTGGCTGCGTGGATTGCTTCCCGTGTTGTCACGGCGAAGGACCGAGCGCCGGACTGCCATCAAGCGCGTGTGGCGAGAAATGCTCCGTCATGGCCGATTGCCGTTGGATGAGTGGCCCAAGGCCGAAGCCGAGGCGTGCTCCGGAAGCGGGTGGTGGATGGAGCGGGGGTGGTGGATACAGGCCGTAACGAGCCGACCTCGCCGTTAGCGAGGCGGGACATAGCCCGGCTGCGGCTGCATGTCGTCTCCATTGCCCCGCGTCAGACTGACGAGCCGCCATACCGAATAGTCGTCGGTGTACTCGTGAAACGCCTCTGGGAGTAGATCGACCGAGATAGCCGTCTCCAAGTCGACGAGCCAGCGCAGCGTCTCGGCACTCGCGTCGCCGGCGCATGCTGCCTTCGCATCCGCGGGCATGATTCCAATGATGACCTCCGCGAGATCCTGCGGTGACGCGTCCGCCTTGACTATCCCGTCGCCATGGTTCGCGAGAAAGCGCGTGCCGCTGCCGGTCGAATACCGATAGAACGACTCGGCGCGTCGACCAGGCGCATGAAACTCGCACCGCCAATACGCACCAGAGGGGGACGTGTACGGCAGCAACATCATCCGGCCGCAACCGTTCCGGATCAGCCAGATCCCGGCGCGCAGCACACACTTTGCGCTCTCCATCGTGTGCCGCTGCACGGACTGCGTGTCTGCCGTCGTCATTTCAGCGTCCTCCCTTCGGACCGGGCTGCTTCGCGTGCCCGCATCAGTTTGATTAGCACCGCCGTCGCCCGAGCGCGTTCCTCGGGCGTGAATGGTGACATACGGCGCTGCCAGTAGCTCCAGATGGACGATGCGGTGGATTTTGTCGGGTCCATGACGATTACCTTTCGTTGGATTCGTTTGAACAACAAACCCGTTCACGAGGTCGGGATGTTCGCTCTGGTGTACGAAACTATCAAGTCATGTTTTCGTACATCGTGTTTCGAAATATACATGGCAAAATCGCCACCCGCCGGAACACGAGACGACCAGAAACTGGAGCAAAGCGATGGGCACGAAGTATGACGACGATATCTGCCTTTGGACATTCGAACAGGCAGCCCTTGTACGCGATGGCAAGTTCGACCAGCTCGACAGCGAGCATGTCGCCGATGAGATCGAATCCGTGGCACGGACCGAACAGCGCCTGTTCGCGGCCGGAATCGCTTCGGTTATGACGCTTATGGCCCGCATCCGATACAAGCCGGATGAGCCAGCCAGCACAGCACGTGAGCTTAAGCACGCACGTTACAAGGTCGACTGCATGATCAGGGACACGCCGAGCCTGGCAGGCCGGCTGACGGATATCAAGCGGGTCGAACGCATATGGGGCGATGCGCTGGTCGAAGCTTTCAAGCACGGCCTCGTGATCGAACAGATGTCCGAGACTTGCCCGTGGACGATGGAGCAGGTGCTGAGCGACGACTTCCATCCGATTTGACTTACTCGTTCGCGAACTCGGAGATGCTCGGCGCCAGGTCGGCAGCTGCGTCGTCGCCCACCCCGAATCGCGCCAGGATCCGGCGAACCAATTGCTGAGGGGTCTCTTGCGGCGGCAGGTAAGGCACCGGCTTAAGCTTCTTGGGCTTGGTCGGTCGCGTTGCAGGCGGAGCAGATGAGGTCGCGGGTTCTTGCAGCGGCGAGTCATCCAGGGGTAGGAGCTTCTCTCGAACACGGGTGATGGTCTGGCGACTGCACATGAAGTTGCGTGCGATCGACGCGATGGTTTCGCCGCGCTTGAGGTGCTCGGCAACGTCGCGCTCGAGCTGCGGCGTGAGCACGCGCGGCCGCCCCATGTGCTTCCCGCTCGCTTTCGCACGAGACAACCCGGCCTGCGTGCGTTCGATGTGGACCGCGCGCTCGAATTCGGCATATCCGGCCACCATGGCGAACGTCATCTGCCCTGCGGGGCTTTTACGATCCAGCCCGTCCAGCTGGAAGCACCTGATGTTCACGCCAATCCGCTCCAGAAGCTCCCAGGTTCGGCTGATATCCATCGCGTTACGCCCAAGCCGATCCAGATGTGTGACGACGAGCGTGTCGCCCGGCTCGAGACGGTCGATGAGGCGGATAAAGCCGGGGCGGGAGAGGGCAGGCACAGAGCCGCTGATCGTTTCGCTGAAGACGCGGTGCGGCGCGATTTCAAAGCCGGCGTCTTTGGCGGTTTGAACCTGGCATTGCGCGTCCTGGGTGGGGGTGCTCACACGAGCATAGAGGAAGGTGCGGGACATCGGAGTTTTCTGGTCAATGGTGTTCAAGGTGCGAACGCCGCAGCACACCAGTGCAACGCGGCGAACGCATCCTAGATCGACTCACAGCCAGCGAACAGTGCCCTAAACTCGACCCCTAGGTTTTGAACACCCGGTTCGACACCGACATCAAAATCGCTCACAATCCGTAGGCCGATTAAAAACGGCCAGCATGTATAACGCATGCCTACGGGGATACCTGATGGACGAATTCAAGCCCGATCTGCGGGCGTTTTGGGAATACCTGCGTCAAAACCCACACTTGGCACTCTCGGGTGCGCTGTTCTTCGGGGGCATCCTAGGCCTTGCCTTCGGCGCCCCCCAATCGCAGGCGCGCTTTTTGGTGCTGGTGCGGCACTTCTCGGCGGATGGATAACGCTAGCGAATACCCAACGTGCGAGCGCCGCAGAGAAGGCCCGTCGCGAGCCGATGCCAAGCGTTATCTGACGCCCGAACTGAAGCGTGTGATCGACAGGCTGCTGTTTATTCATCAGCGCGCACTTGCCAACCATTCCTCAGCGGCCACGGACCAAGCCCTGCCGAGCGACGTTCAAGCGGACTTCATCCCTTTTATGCCGGTGCTGTACCCGAACGCGCCGCAGTTCCACAATCTGTCGGGCGATGACGCCGTCGCGCTGGTTGGCTTGTACGATTCGCTGCATGAATTGCAGAGTTCGGTCACCGATTGGTACGACCGGCCTACGCAGCTGAAAGTAAATATCTTCAATGTGATGCTTCATGACGTCGATCAGAGCCTCAAACTGGCGCAAATCTGCGTGACGCGCTTCGATATCGATGTCCTGTATCCGGCCAAGCACGAAACGGTCGGCACCACGTCAGCTCGAATCGAGCGCTGTCTCGGCCAAAGCGCAAACGCCCGCGAAAACCACATCAAGCGCTTCAACGAACAGCAGCAGGAAGAACAACGGCAGAAGAATGCGCAGGGCACCGCGAATACGGCGCGAGGGGTGCGTCCGCCGCGACCGAGTCGTTAGACGCATCGCGCACGTGTGTTCATGGGCGACACCCGTCAACTCGGCGCTTCATCGATCATTCACTACATGACGGGCGGCGGTGGCGGCGACGGACGAATGATCGTCGATTCGCTTCATAGCTGCTTTGGCGATGTACAAAAACCCCGTCAGAAACCGCATAGACCTTAATGGTGGTGCACGGAATGACCGGCCACCAAAAGCAGCACACATATCAGAATCAGCATGCCTCCCGCAAGTGCGCGCAGACCGTGGCGAGCTTCAGGCGCCTCGAGCCGAACGAGCGCCGTTCATGATCCGAAATGCGCCTCATCGCGCGACTACCTGGTTCGCTACTGGCGTCATTCATTCATGCACCTCGCATATCACCACTCAACGTGGTCCTTGAATGATCTAGTCTTGGTGCGCACTCTTGCGTAGCATGCCAACAATCGGACGACAGCTGCTGTCCGGGGCTAAATGACGCCAAATTGGGCTCGCGTCGCACCACTCGAAGCAACTTGCCTCAATGAGCAAACGATCCGGCAGTCCATATGTCCTGCGCGTACAAGATGAATCGAACTTTTAGAGAAATTCGAAATACCGATCATGCGACCGACCAATCGGGTGAATCATGGGACCGGTATTTCAGAGCCAATCCCATGAGCTGGTCCGACCTTCTCAACATTCCGCGAATTTTGCTGATCTCGGAAGCAGGGGCTGGAAAGTCCCACGAATGCGAGCAGCAGGCAATCTCCCTATTCGACAAAGGCGAACCCGCGTTCTTCCTTCCGCTTGAGCACATCAGAACAAGCGGCGTGCCGTCCATGCTCTACGGGCCCCATCTCGATCGCTTCAAACAATGGTTGGCTTCATCGTCTCAGACCGGATATTTTTTCCTAGACTCCATCGATGAACTGCAACTCGTTCACGGTTCCTTCAAAGGTGCTCTGCTCCGACTGGCGCACGATCTCGACGGCGCACTGGGGCGAGCAGTCGTAGTTGTTACATCTCGGCCCGTAGCAATCGATCGAATGGCGTTTAGGGAAATCCTTCCCGTACCACAAGCAACAACCGCAGTTTCTGCAGGCGACGAGTTTGTAAGTATCGTGCTTGACTCTACAGAGGCCAAGAAAGCTGCGTCGCCTGCGCTATACATCGAAGTCGAACTCGTGCCACTTACGGATCGCGAAATCATGGAATTTTCGCGCGGTCAAGGAGTAGCGTCTCCCGAAGCTTTGATGTTGGCCATTGATGCGCGACACGCGCGCGACTTTGCCCGCAGGCCGCAAGATCTCATCGAACTCTGTGACGATTGGCGTACACATGGAGAGATACGCGCTCATTTTGAGCAGGTCAAAAGCCACGTGCGTGCACAGCTAGCGGCGCGACCTGATCGAAGGGAGAAAGCCGAAATCTCGATTAACAAGGCACTTGATGGGGCACAGCGACTCGCTCTGGCGAACATTCTCGGGAGGCGTTTGACCATTCGATACAGTGTCGGCGCCGACCTGGAAGCTTCGGGAGATCCAGCGATCGATCCACGTGTGCTGCTCCCGGCGTGGAACACGCACGAAATCGCGACGCTGCTGGAGCGCCCCCTCTTTTCGGAAGGCGGATATGGACGCGTCCGCCTGCACCATCGTTCGGTAATGGAATATCTGGCCGCACGCTACATCGATACCCTAATTGAGTCAGGCGCAATTTCAATCTCCGCTGCCAAACGATTAATTTTTGGCTTGACTGGCACGAACGAGGGAATTCTGAAACCTTCGATGCGAGCCGTTGCAGGATGGCTCGGCCTGCTTCGTCAGGACATGTTCGATGCTGTCCTGACGGTCGAACCTGGTACATTGCTCGCGTACGGAGATCCTGAGTCTCTTTCAGACTTGGAAAGAGAGCGCGCGTTACTGGCGTTTGTTCAACGCTACGGAAAGGGGCAGTGGCGTGGCCTTGAGGTACCGCATCTCCAGGTGACTCGCTTGGCGCGGCCGAGTCTCTCGGATGCCGTTCTGTCCGCGTGGTGCATGGATGTTGAGAACCCGGAAGTGTGCGAACTGCTGCTTAAGCTCGTGGCAGCCGGTCGACTTGGAAGATGCGTCGATCTGGCCTTCTCTGTTGCCATCGATACAAAACGAACCGACAGCGAACGATTCGAAGCGTTAGTCGCTCTTGCTCGTTGCGACGATGTTCGGTTTGAATCGCTCATCAACGCCGCGATCGACTCCCGAAACGGATGGCCCGGTCAGATCGTCCAATGGATTGCCACCGTCCTTTATCCGGAACACATTAGTGATGAGCAGTTGATTGAGGTACTAAAGAAAGTGCCGCCCCGGAAGCGTCGAGGCGACAGCTTTACGTCTAGGTTAGCTTACCTACTTGAATCGGCCGACCTCGATACAGATCGTCTCAGTACGTTGCTGCCGGCGGTGGTATCAATGACGCGAGAAAGCTGCGAAGAAAACGAGAACATGCAAATTGTCGTTCAATCGGGCCGTCACGACGTATCGAAAATCGTGCACACCTTATGCAAACGCCTGATCGAGCATGGTATCTCTACCAGAGAAGTAATCGAGGCGGCTGTACTTGCGCTGAGGACCGGGGGCGCGGACGCTGACGTCCGAATCGAAAGGGACGCCCTTCGTGTACTTCTCGACAAGCTGCCAGTCGCCTTGAGACGACAAATATTCCAGGCGGACTATACCTGGCTATCTATGCTTGAAGCAAAACGTAGCGCCCAATTCAGGAGCGGACGTCTTTTATTGGGCGGAGCGCTCTCGTACGATCGTGAGCGGGACTGGAGCTGGGCGCTAGACGCACTAGCGGGACTTGAGCAAGCAGCCGACCTGCGGGCAGCACTTCTGCAACTGTTGATATGGATATCGGCAACAGGAACAGACAGCGACGCGGATTTTGCTGCCATTGGCCGTGCGGTCTTGGATTCGCCGACTCTTACGAGTGCATGGAGCGAGCGGGTCAAAGCTATCAGTTCAAACGAGGCAGCACTCAAGGTACGGGAAGAGGATCGCAAGCGACAAGAACGCCAAGAGCGAAAGGTCGCAGCGCAGCGGAACGAGTGGCTAACGTTCTGGAATGAGCTCGCAACTCGTCCTGCTCTAGCATTAGCGCCGGCTCGCGTGAATTCGACAATGTGGGACCTGTCCATTGCCCTCCGCAAGGCACGGTCCGGAAGCCAGCAATTACGGTGGGACCGAGCCTTCCTCGAGAAGCATTTTGGACAGAGTTCGACAAATGCAATTCGACGCGCGTTGATATCCTACTGGCGGAATTTGAAGCCGTCTATCCGCAGTGAGCGCAAGCCAGAGGAAAAGCATACCTACCTCATTGTCTGGACTATCGGTCTAATGGGCATCTACGCGGAAGCGGAAGATCAGAAATGGGCGAAAAAGCTGACTGGTAACGACGCTGAACTCGCAGCACGATATGCATTAATTGAACTGAACGGCTTTCCGCAGTGGACCGCGAGTCTCGTCGCAGCTCATGGGGCGCAGGTGGAGAACGTCATCGGGAGTGAAGTTGACGACGATCTCGCTGCGATGGATGGTGCGAACGGTTGGTACTCGACGGTGTTACAAGGACTGTTGTATGGCCCTGTGGAACTTGCCGCCCTCATGCAAGCACGACTTATGCGTTGGATCGCCGGGCCGGGCAATCAGCTGATGCAGCGCCCTCATGAGACTGACAACGAGCGCAAGCTCGATCAAGTTGTGGGGGTTCTCCTTGCTCACGGCGATCAAACGGTGCGCGGTACGTTAGAAAGCCTCGCCGCTTCGCAACTCGACGTTGTCGGCCACGGTCTCTTTCTGTTTTTCTGGCTACCAGTGCTTTGCTCCCTCAATCCGCAGCGAGGTGTGGAGAGATTGCTTCACCTTCTGGAGCGACTGCCCGTTCAGAGAGACGGCGTTGCCGTAAAAGCGATCGGAAGCATCTTCAATGAACGGCGTTCGAAGGGCGCTAAAGACTGGCGTACTACGCTGACACCCGACTCGCTGCTGAGACTAACTGTTGCTATCTATCGGCATGTCCAGCCAGAAGAAGACAGCAAACACGAGGACGCGTACACACCTGACTCCAGAGACTTCGCCGAGAACGGCCGACGGTATGTTTTCGACGCGCTCATGCAGGCTGCTGGACCTGAAGCTATGCGTACCAAGTTGATACTTGCGGCACACCCTCCATTCGCCCATCTGCAGGACCGCATCGCCGCGCTCGCGCAGGAGCGCCTTGCGTCGGAACTTGACACGGCCGTCTTTGACGCTTCTGAGCTGGCTAGAATGTTCGAAGGGAAAGAACTTCCGCCGAAGACAGGGACTGACATGGCGCAAATACTGATTGACCGACTAGATGACTTGCAGGAGCTGATGCTACGGGATACTGGGCCGCGAGGTGCGTGGGCGACGGTGGCCGATGAGAACACGCTTCGTCCCGCGATCGCTCGCGAGATCGAAATTTCAGCGCGGAATGCGTATACTGTAGATCAAGAGGCCGTCACTGTCGACGGTAAAGAAACGGATATTCGTCTTCGATCCGTCTCCGGTCATCAGGCTACTATCGAGCTGAAGATTGGTGAGAAGCAGCGCTCTGCCAAGGAGTTGCGAGACACTGTTGAGGACCAGCTTGTCCAAAAATATATGGCGCACAAATTCGCGAGAACAGGTTGCCTGCTCGTTACAGTCGCCGATCCCAATAAGCGCTGGCAACACCCCGACACGAAGGCCCGAATCGATCGATTCCAGCTTGAGGAACTCCTGAAGGAGACGGCACAAGCGGCGCAACGTAGACTTGGGGGCGACGCCAGAGTCGTGGCGCGTGTACTCGATCTTACGCCACGCCTCGGATCGGAGGCCAAAATGGCGGCCAACGCTGGGCAAAGCGCGAGGCGATCCCCAGCCGACCGAGACAGGACGATGTCGTCGAGTCCGCGTCGCGCAACTCGCACCAAACAATAGAGAATGGCTAAATCGAATAGCCATGGAGATACCCATCAGTCAATGGGGCTGCATGGATGGCAGAGGGCGGCTTCTGCCCGGACGCGGTCCGATGCGAATTCGCAAAGCAAATATCGCGTATTCGCTCGTGGGCGGCGGCTGGCAGCACGCGACCCGTTCCGGGCGTACAGCGCGCTTCTGCAAACGTCCTCACGCTGTTCAAAAGCACCGCAGCACCGGACACTTGGGGGGAGACGCTTAAGCAGCTCGCATGGCTAGCGGGTGCCGCAGTACTTTTTATCGACGATCTGAACCGAAAGGTTGCACCGTGGTTAGTCGATCATCCCAACTTCGTCGTGAGGCTGGAGCGGAACGTCCGCGAAGTGATGCGCTGCTTCTTCGTCGTCGTTCGACTCCTATTGGTGTCTAGCTCGTGTGTCGAGATCACGCCACGGCCGCCACTGTGTCCTGCTCTGCGCATCGCGCGGCGGAATTGGTACTGAAGCCCCGGCATCGCTATGTATGACCGTCATCGACACTGTTTTGGGTCTTTCCGGTACGGCCTGAGCGTTGCGCGTGTTCGCGCCAGAAAGAAGCCACGATGTCGCTCGAACACCGACCCAAAGGCATCACCAATTTCGCGCAGTTCTGCTGTGAGGTTCGAGTCATCCATTAGCAGGATGAAGGACTCCGCGGCGGCGATGGGGCCTAACAGTGCCATCGAACCAAGTAGCAACCGGAAAGGGTCGTTGAAAAGCCCCCAACCATAAACACGGGACGCAGCGTCAAGAATCTCCGCGGATGCCGGCAGGAGGGGGGGGGAAGCCAGTGCCAACCGCAGTTGCGGCGTAAGTATGCCCGGACCGTCAAACCTGCTAATGTTTTCTACGTCGTGCATCAGGCGGCCGATCGGACGCGCGGTCGCATAGATGACCAGCTTGGCACGCTCGGCCACTGCGCGCACTTGATCATCGCCAATCGGTTCTTCATTCGCCACGAGTACTCCATGTTCCATGTAGCGTTTTCGTTGACTCACACAATTCAATCTGTGCTGGGTTTCGCTCGTCACTGAATCACGCCACCTGATTCCCAACACCGATTTCGGTTCGAGATACGCTTCCAGTCCCAGTGTGCCAAGCTCGCGACGGATTTCCGATTGCTTGAATCCGCCGCATGGTACGGCCGGGTCGTATGGAAGGCCGGTGATCAGCACACCGCCCGCGTCGATGCGTGCCGCGGCCCAGTGCAGATAGAAGTCGCTCTGCGACCGTATGCAGTGCGACTACCGTGGAGTATTATCGTTTCCTATCTTCGGATACCGTGTCTTTCACAAAACCACGATCAACTGCTTAGATTGGCGAGCAGCGATGGATATGAACGTTAGCAGCGCGTTTGCAATAACAGCGCAGCAGTGCCCAGCCGCCGGCCCGAGCACGGGCCCGATCGGGGACTTGCTATTTCCCACTTGGCGTCTCTGAGCTGATTCCTTCGCAAGCGTCGCGGTGTCACCCACTCAGGCGGGCAGCAGATGTCCGGATCCGCGCGGGGGTGACCCCAAGTCGTCGAGTGAAGATGCTCGTCATATGGGCCTGGCTCGAAAATCCGACAGCATACGCAACCTCCGCAATACTGCTCAACCCATGTGTCAACATCTCCCGAGCGCGGCGAACGCGCTGTTCAAGGACGTATTGGTGCGGCGACTGCCCCAGGGTCGACTCGAACGCGTAAGCAAAATGACTCGCACTGATGTTCCCCACGGCGTACGCAATGTCCTCAACCGTAATTTTGCTGGAGTGATGCTCATCAATAAAAGAGAGCGCTCGACGAATGCGGGTCGCATTGAGCCAACAGCCTGGCAGCATCAACGCTTTTCGATAGGCTCCCGTCTGGTACGCTTGCGATAGAGCCGCTAACGAGACACGCGCCAGTTCGACAGCTAGTTGTAAAGCGCTACCACCCATGAGAAATCGCCGGCGAAGTGCAAGTGCGGTAGCAGTGAAGGCACTGTCCACCATGTCGTCGAGCACATGGCCAGGAAGAGGAGGTAAGAAGTTGGCGAAGCGTGGGTCGAACGTCAAGAGCATGTATTCGATCGGCGTTTCCTTTCGTACCTCGATAGATGAACCCGCAGGTACAAAATAGAATCCTCTCGATTTCTGAATAGTAGATACCTCTGGTCTGCCGTCTACCCGAAGTGACACGATACCCGGGTCCAACTCGATCCCGATCAAATGATGGTTCATTCGGACATGCGCGTGCCTGAACTTTGCCGGACAATAGAGAATGACACCGTATTCATGTGCCACGCTCCATGGGACCCTGGTTAGTCGGCTATCTGCGCTGTCGCCATCCAACGGTAGTTCAATGAAAGGCGGGTTATCGAAGTTCGCAAGCACGCCGCTTCTCCTTCGTTCGCGACTAACTGCATTGAATTGCTTCGCCGAAGACCAGTGTGTAATCAGCGAGTACAGCACTCTATCGGCCGCCGGCGCAACCGTAATGGGGCCGACGAACTGGAATGGATGCGCTTCGAATGTCCCGAAACGTTTTGAACGGTACCGCCCCCCTTCGTGAACTTCTCGACGATCAAAGGGACGCGCGCCCAATACGAGACTCTCAGAGGACATCCAACGCAGTCACATAACAGACTGTGCAAAGCTGATATTCCATTTGCGATCAAAAAACGTAGTCCGGGCAGATTGCCTCCATGGCCCGCCTCTCTACGCAACCCCGAAAAAAGCCCTTACGTGCCCGCGCTCCCCTCATGAACCTGGGGTCGGATTCGTCGCGGCCGTGTTTCTGGTGGATCGCCCAACCGAATCGTAGGTTTGTGAAAGACTGACGCCGGGATTCGAACCGATATTTATCCTGAGCAGAAATGCATTTGCTTCGGCCCGGCCGTTGATCGCGACCACATAATGCACGATCAATGGTTCGGTGCTCCCGAGTGCACTGATCTCTATACCGGGAACACGCAGTTTTTTGGAGATAGATAAATCGTTGATAATCCTTATTTTATCGTTAAACCCGACGAGCGTGCGCGCACGCTCAACGCGTGTTTCGTTACGGTGTCGACGGGCAGGTTCCGCAATCACCCGGGAACGGCTCTCTGGCCACCCAGTTATTTACCGACATTGCCGATGAAATTCCCGATGGCCCTGCTGATATACCGAAGCTATTGGAAGTATTTAAACGATATCGCGTAACCGTCGCGGGCTAGAGAGTGAAAGGGACTGCCCCGTCCCGAGGTTACGGCGGAGGTCCCTTTCATTATCTAGGTTCTGAATGCCTCTTGACAGGTAACGTGACAGCGCTTATCGACCCAAAGCGGGCATTCGACTAGGTGTTGCCGAGTGACCGCTTTTGGCCGAGGGCACATGCAGTTGATGTTTACCGACTCGGCATAACATAACATTCAAAGCTGATACTTACTTGAATTGTGACGAAGTTCCGTCTCCGACTTTTCAAAGACTGAGTCGGTTGCTCGATCTCTTCGCCAGAGCACACAATTCGCATGAGCCAACGCGCCGGAAAATGCCCCAATTCCTCTATCCATACCGAATACTGCGTAGTCGCATCTCATATACCGATGGTGCGCGTGTTGACGGAAGACCCGATCATCCACCAGATTTAGTTTAATTTCACGTATCCCATCGCCAGAAAATTTGCGTAGTTCTCCCACAAATTCGGCAACGTCGCTAGATATCTTGGGATCGCCCACGAAAAGGGTGACATTTGCGGGCGCGGATTTGCCGCGCGCGTGAACGGTGTCAAGCATTCTCGTGAGACCAGGTTTCTCTGCACCGCGAAAACTTCTTAAATAGTCTTGCGCTCCGTATCGATCGACGACAACCACGTTGTCACAGATTCGAAGCCACGCGGAGTAACGCTTGCTCCACTCATCCGCGTTGTTGGCGTCTTTGAGCAGGGAGGTATGTTGAGTTGCGCGGGCTTGATTCAACCGAATTGACTGTTCAACTGAGTGAAACCGGCATAGCTCAACATCGCCGAAAGCAGGGACGCAGGCGCTGTGCTCAGCGTCACCTATGTCTGTGTAGCACGTTACTTTTGCAGACTCCAGCAATGCGAGGTCAATACGAGCGAGAACATCCAACTGGGATTCAAGGCTGTTACCGAAGTCACCATCCCATTCGACCGAACAAGGGACCCGCTTGTTCGCTTTGAGGGCATTAATCCATAGGGACTTTAACGCGACAGGCAATTTATCGACGTGCTCCAAGAATGGAGATTCCGTCAGACGCGTGCCCGCATGAACAAATATCCCGACTTCGCGCCACGATTCAATCACGCGACGATGGAGTGCCACCGCTAACGAATGCTCGAGATTTCTTGCGTCCAACGCTTCGGGGTCAACTGCGAATTTTATAAGCATAGATCCTCTTAGCCGAACATTTCCCGAAATCCTTCCTCGAAAAATCCTCCCGGCCACTCGTCGATGAAGTCACCGGACTCGTTCATGCGGAGTTGCAAGATTTCTGATCCAGCACGTCCGGTCGGATTTACGAAAACGACGGAAACATTCGAGCTATTAATTGATCCCTCTCGGATTCTCCTCTGAATTCTCAGTAATATTGACTCGCTATGGGTTTCTGCGATCCACTGGCAACCGTTTTGCCGATGTGTCTCAATAAAAAAGTCGCCTATATGCGCTTGTAGTCGTGGATGCAAATGTAATTCTGGTTGTTCAACGCAAATTACCCGTTGCGGCGCAACTCTGCTTGGCCTTTGGTCAGCTAAAATGCCTTCGATTATAATCGGCAAAATCTGTCCTATTCCGAAGCCAACGTCAGTTGCGGCCACAGTGACACCCGTTCTTTTATCAACTAGCATCAGTTTCGCGATGTCGCCAAGCACCTCATCGCCAACTTCGTCGACTTTAAGCAAGTAAGGGATTTCAAAATTCTCAAGCCAGTGATTGACGCGATCGGATACAACCTCGATTCCTTCAGAGTCGATCCTTTCACCCAATGCATCAATTGCATATTCACCACTAACGCCTACGCTATTAGTGAATTGCCGAGAGTATTCGTACACCCGTTTTGGCCGGGATCGCAGCGGCCCCAAATATGAGACTGAGCCAAGAGCGCGCTCGTACGCGCGCACAATCGTAAAGAGCACTCTGCTCGCTGTTGAATATTCGTCGATACCCCGGACGTTACGGCTCTCTGGCCCTCGGATTTGGCTGGGGAGAAATGTGCTATTCGCGGAACTGATCATTGGTCGAAAGGAAACCCGTCCCTGCTCCGCAAGCCAAATTGCGTCTTGGCCTGTCACCTCACCGCGATGTCGTACAGGCCGTGTGGCGCGATCCTCGCAAAACAGTAAAAATTTTTCCACCTCATCGTTTCGTCGGAACCGAAAGAAATTTTCACGAAATATCTGATTCCCACTGATCAATTCTTCCACATCGGAAAGCAAAGGTGGACTTTCTTGAGCCTCACGCTGCAGCCCAACACTGAAAGCTCGCCTATGTATGTCCGTTATACCTAGCTGTGCCTTAACCAATTCAGGAAGCGGCCGTCTTCCAAGAATGCCAAAATCTTTGAATGACGCAAAAACCGAATAAATATCACCATCTTCGGTTGGGGAGTTGAAATATTCTGAAAAAGCGGAATCGGAAATATCCATACCGAATGATATGGGTTTCTCCAGATTATGCCCGTGATGCATCGATTTGGATTGCCCCAAATCTACATGTGCACCATTCGGAACCAAGAATTTCTTCTTGATGCCAACATTAATTTTCGACTCGATCGACTGTTTTTGAAGTAGCAGCGATTGAATTATAGAACTCTTTCCGCTGGAATTTGGCCCATATATCAGCGTGATAGGTGCAAGATGCGCCGTCTGTCTCGAGCCAAACGCTTTGAAATTGTCAATGGCAAGCGAATGTAGCATTATCTTCCCCGTCGCGTGTTCGTGGAAGGATACCAGCGACCGTGAGTTACCACCATACCAATGCATCTTGGTCATATTTTAGTGCGACCCAGACACAGATTTGGACGGGGGTGTCGGGCGCGGCAGTCGCCTTGTCTGCATATATTTGCGCTTGATTTGCAAGCGTTGGCTTTGGCCGAACGGGAAAAGTCCGGCAAAAATGCTACGTATACATCGATTTGACGGGCAGCAGTCCGCAGTCGACTCGGACCGGTCGTTCGAGCGATAGCGCTCAATGACCGCTCATGGCCTGCAAGCGTCCGCTCGCCGGCCAACGATCAAACTTCGGTCTGCTCAGCCATCTCCAGCGCATCGTCTACCTCGATGCTCAGGTATCCACCACGGATGGCCAGTCCTCCGCAAGCCAGCACGAGGCCCCCAAAGTCCACGGTGTGCAGGAAAAGGATGTTTTCATTGATGAGGGCGTCAGCGGCTACCACGTGGCCCCGAACGCTCGGCAACAGCGGCGCAAAGCGGAGCACGATCTGCGGCACGGCGGCGTCCTCATCGTGCGCTGGCTGGATCGTATCAGCCGCCGCTATGACGAGCTACACGCGACCATGCGTCGACTGATGGAACAGAGAGTGCGTGTCGAATGCGCGCTCAATGGGATGGTGTTCGACGGAAAGGCCAAAGGCTCCATCGAGAAAGCGACGCGCGATGCGGCGCTGGCATTCATGGCAGCGCAGGGCGAAGCGGACTATCTGAACCGCGTTGAGATGCAGCGTCGCGGCGTGGCGAACGCGAAGGAAACTACAAAGGACGCGCACGCTCCCACGACTACGCGATGATTAAAGCGTGGCGCGAAGAGCGTGGCGCGAGCATACGCGCAACTGCTGAGAAGTTCGGGGTCGGCACTGCGACGGTCAAGCGAGCGTGCGCAGACGTATGTTACTCGTGACGGGCTCGCCGGACTCTCTCTTATCCTTTTCGCTTGAATTTCGCAAGCTCATCAGCAGGCTTAGCCTGTAAGGGAGGTGGGTCTCCCAAGACGCGACGGCGTCCACAAGAATGCACTTTGCGTACGACATAACGCTGCAGCACCAGTTGTTGAGCATATGCAAATCCCCCTTTCGAATTGAAGACAGCAAAGCAATGAGTTCTGAGATTACGAATCCCCAATAAAAACCAATGGGACCTACAATCACATAGACACAGCCCGCCATCATCAGTCTCAGGAGGCCACCTCTGAGAGACGCGAATCGCGTTTCGGCAAGTAATTGTACCTGATGCGTCAGCACGCGCTTGAGACTTGCGTTGATTGCCTTCCTGGAAACTGGCGATCGTGCAGTCAATGCGATAGAAATGAGCTTTGCAGACGAAGATGCGAAGACATGGCGTCACATTAGTTGACGCGACACGAGATGACTGGTTGATCAGGTCCGTTCCGTTAAGCACCCGCCGACCGCGCGGTTCTCTTAACGTGCTCATCCACGTCCTCCTCATAGTCGGGACCGTGCTCGTTGAGCAGAAGGTAAGCGAAGATCTCTCGCAACGACCGACGTAGGTGTGGAATATCGTCGTGCATAATCGGTGCGTATGGCATATCTCCGTATCTGCTTGCGGGGTGCATAGTCATGATGCGCTCTTCGTAGAACGACTCGAAGTACTTCTCCGTTGCGTCGGGAGCGGGTAGGCCAAACGGGGCATCAAAATGCTCGTGCAGCCATACTGCCGCATCGTGCGCCGTCGGGTTCTTGTTGCCACATTCCCGTAGGCGGCGCTGCACTAACGAGAACGAAGCCTCGAGCGCGATGTAGAGCGACACAATGGCCTCCTCCGAAAATTCATAGTGTCGGCTCAGCATATCGGCCTTGATTAGTGTGTACACCCCTCGGAAAAACACAAAACTTGCGTCGCCTAGAGAGGCCCAAATTTCCGAGAGCCGATCGAACCCATATCTGCTCGGGTCTACAAGATCATGTTTCCTACCAAGGAGGCCTTCGATCCTTGCATGCAGGCCAAATGGCCCTTTCGCGCTTTCAGCCGTTTCGACTATAAGTTCACGCACCCTGACCACAGTGGCTGGATCGCGTAGGTCAAGCTTGCTCACGTCGAGTATCGGACCATATCGAACAACTGGATAAAGGCTCGCGTATGGACCGTCGCGTCGTTCGCATAGCACAAGCGACACCATAAGGCGAAGTTCCTCTGGCGAAGCCCAATTGAATTCCGAGTAAGGCGCGTCCGGGAGAATCTCATCCCAAGATCGACCGCGTACCACAGAGAAAGCGATTTCCTCGTCAGCATAGAAAAAGCCCGATCGAACGAACTGCGTGCCGCTTGGGTACGTTCCTCGCGTGTCAAACACCATGACCCGATAGGCTGGCCCCTTTCTGCGGGCAATCCCGCCTTTGCCCGAGAGAAATGCGAGCGGCTTCGACTTATTGCGGTGGTTCATCGTACGTCCTATTGCCTCGGGCCTGTACACCAACGGATAACTGCTTTCTTGCCTACGTCAGACGCACTTGCGGTCAAACTAATAGCCGCGATTGCGCAGAGTCCGTGTCACTGGCCGAACGCTGCCCTAGCGGAATGTGATCGAGAGCGTAACGCGGAAAAGGCCTACCAAGCCGCCAGGGGAATCGTTCAAGGAGAAATCACAGAGGTTGCAGCCGGAATACAGAAGGACGAAGCTACGATGCAACAAATGCTCGACGCAGCCAACGCACATGCGTCTAACTAATTGCATTCGCTCAGCGTGCTCGAATGAGGCCCCATGGCGCGTCACTGTCGCATTCAAACAGCATAGAGTTCGGCAATTAAGCCGCAATCAACGCAATGACTAATGAGGGGTAAGGTATGGGCGAGATCAACATTCCTCGTGGCGAGCAGGATGTCCTGAAAGCGGTTGACACCAAGGTGTTGGACAAGCTCATCGAGGAGTGCTTGTGCGAGGAACGGTCGGATGCTTTGCAAATCCTTCGACTCGAGAGTTGCGGAGCGTACGTCGCTGCACGCCTTCGAGGGTATGAGAAGGCGTTGGCAGAGCACGGCCGAGCCAAAGCGGCAAAAAAGCGTGCTGAGACGGAAAATCGCGCTCGTAGAGCCGGTATCGAGCTGGCGCATGCCGTCCGGCAAATGAAGCACCGGGTGGAGACGGAAGAGAAGGAAGGGCTGCTTTTCTTTGTCGATGATCAAATCACGCCGCCCTATCGCTTCAGGGAACGCTTGACTGTGCGAGTCAGCTGCCGCTGGCGCCGTGCGATCGAGGAGGAATGGGCACACAGCAGCATAACCTTCACTTACGACGTCGATTTACCGCCGACCTACGCCGTGCCGCCATCAAAACGGAAGGCGAGCGCCACCAAACAGGAGCAGGATCGACAGGACACGCTACGT
Source organism: Paraburkholderia jirisanensis (assembly GCF_054782355.1). Taxonomy (NCBI): domain Bacteria; kingdom Pseudomonadati; phylum Pseudomonadota; class Betaproteobacteria; order Burkholderiales; family Burkholderiaceae; genus Paraburkholderia; species Paraburkholderia jirisanensis. Next base: position 68,645 of record NZ_BAAGSQ010000006.1, read on the forward strand.
CGCGAATGGGAGCACCTAATGAGGTTGGGACTTGATTCGGTCAGAGAATATTTGAGAAGGGGCGAGGGCGGAGCGGCGATCCCGCCAACGTTCCAGGCGAAGGTTGATCCTTACACCCGAGGATTGAACAACTACAGTGCCCAATTCTGGCCTATCCAATCATGACCTTCGCAGTACATGAGCGCAGGGGCACTGCGCGCGCCGGCTCTCACGCGACACGGGGCTGCGGACCGTGATGTGCGCGCCTACATCGTGTCCGAAAACGAGCCATGATTTACGGTCACGTACGGAATGCGGGGAGGGTTATATTTCGGTCAGGGGTGTGAGGGGATGTATGGTATCGGTCGAATCCGGTCACCCCAAAACGCTGTAAGGATGGCCAGTCACTCGTCGGCTTGACGGGATGGCAGAGAAGACCACAGCTCGTCGCGATACTCGGCCAATGGCAGTCCGTGGCGTTCTACGAATGCGTTCGTTGCGGCGATGAACCTGGCGTGCTCGATCGCCCAGCTGCTCGAGGCGGTGTCGCGGGGCGCGAGCTCCGGCAGGCACTTGATCGCGTGGCTGTGCCTCATGCGAGGCGTGTCGTCGGTGCTCGAGCGATCATCGTCGGGGTTTGACATGGCATCTCCTGCGTTGAAGGGCACGCATTCTACCCACGGCCGCGAGCGCGCGTAGGGCTGCGTCAAGCCGGTAAACAGGCCAGTCAACAGCGTCAAGCACGCGGTCAACGGACCCAAGCAGGGCGGGCAAACAGGGCGCGGGTTAGGGTGGCCGAATTTTCCCGCCAAAAGGTAAAGTACACCCGCGCGTCTCGGGCTATGTGCAGGCCTTCTCCCCCTTCATCGCCTTACCTCGGCACATCCCACTCTTCGAGAATGCGTAAACATCCACAACGCATTTTCAAACACTCGTATCAATCCCGTGCACAGGACCTCGGGCAGGGCAGCGTTGTTAACCGCGTCAACCAAAGTAAACAAAGTAAACAGCAAAACGTGTTGGTTCTGTTAACAAGGCGTTGACGGGCTTAACATCCGTCAACCAGCGGGAGAAATCGCCAGCATTTACAGGGGATTTCGAGTAAACCGAAACTCGTCCGCAGCCTGCCTATGAGACAGAAAAGCAGTTGACGCCGGGCCGATTTAGTTTAGCGCGCGCCTTGTCGGGCATGTTTACGTCAAGCGATAATCCGTTTTTGCTTGTGTTCACAACGGATTTCGAGTTAACCATGCTGGCAGCACACACCGGACAAGGATCAATCAGATGCGCGTAGTACAGGCAACACGGCGCCGCGATAGGCAACGTGGTTTGTTCATGACGAAAGTAGCGGCACTAGCCGACTTTGATGTGGCGATGCACCTCACAGACGAAGAGACGATACGGGCGTTCGTCGATCTGTCCTTCGCCGATGGCAACCCGCTCGAGATCGAACATGCGCTTGCGATCGCTGCGAAGGCCTACCGCAACTTTGAAGGCCGATCAGCGTTGAGGGCATAGATGGCTCGAGAAGACTTCATGAGGGACCTCACAATCCTCGTGCGCCGCGATACGGAAGCTATGCTCGAAGAGATGAAGGATCACGCTATCCGGGTATGGAATGGCGACCGATCCGACGTCGACACTGCGTACTTCACGTATCCGTCCGCGACGCAATTGTTCGATGACCTGACGCCAGATCGCTGGGAGCTGGTCGAACTGCTGCAGGGGATGGGCGAGACGAGTCTGCGTGCCCTTGCTCGTGAGCTGGAGCAGCCGGTGCGATTGGTTGCCGAAGATGTCCGTGCGCTGCTGCAGCTGGAGCTGCTCGACCGGACAGAGAGCGGCAAGCTGTACGTGCCGTACGAAACCATCCGCATCGTGTTCGGCAAAGGCGCCAGGCGACCACACGCTGAACTGGTGGCTCGCGCGGGTGTGTTGAAAGGGCGGATGACTGTGCCCGACGACTTCAATACCGCGCATGCTGATGAGATCCGCTCGATGTTCGAAGACGGGGACGTTTTCCCGCCATCAGCGTAACTTATTGATTCGATTACAAGCTCAAAATTGAGCTGGTGTTTTTACGGTGTTCGCACGCGATCAGGAGATGGGCATGGAGCAATACACGATGGAGCAGGTCAGCCGCATGACGTACGCTGAACTTGGCGCTATTGAAGACCCGATGGATCTGATGGCCACGGGCGGCGTCGCACCGATGCTGGTGCGTTACATGGTACGCACTGGCCAGCGCGACACCCGGTATCCCGGCATTGCGCTGCCGATGCTGCTGCGCGCGATCACGGAAGCTGCTGCAACAGTAGGCTGGCCGCTCGACACGGTCGCACAGGCTGCCCCGTTGGCCGTTGAGGATGCCACCGTCGATGCGTATCTCGACAACGTCCAGCCGCAAGTCTATGCGGTGCTGAAGGCGATGCATTGATCCGGATGAGCACGATGCATAACCCCGCACACCCGGGCGAAGCGCTGCGCGACTGGATCCCAAGCGGTATGAGCATCGAGCAGGCCGCGGCAGCTGCGCAGATCGAGCACAGTACTCTCATAGCCTTGCTGGCTGGCCACGCGAGCGTGACGCCCGAGATCGCCGTGAAACTGGCCGCGTGGCTGGGGACGTCGGTCGAAACGTGGACAGGCATGCGGACGCAATGGGATACGAGCCAAGTGGAGCGTGGCACTGTTGGACCCAGTGATAAGCACGACTTGCCGAGGCGCGCTGCACAGATCTCCGAATTGGCACGCATCATTTTCATCGACAAGGGGCGCCAGATGGCCGCGCTCGCGAATGTGCTCGCCGGGAAAAAGGAATCAGAAATGCACAACGCACCGTTCTGGCGTCGGTATTTCCGCAGCTCGTTCCAACCGCACCTTGAGCGCGTGCTCGAGGCGCTGGAGAAACGTGTCCTGCCGGCGTTTGACGATATCGACGCCGAAGCTACCGCACTTCAGGAAAAGACGTGGAACGATCTGATCACGGGGCCATACGATCCAGACGTGGATGAGTCGATGATAGCCAACGCCGCGTTCGAAGCGGGCTATGACCATTACGCGGGGATGCACGCCGTCAGGCAGTCGCTTATCAATTCGTTTGCACCGATGCTCTATCACACATGGGAACAGCAGCTGCTCGCCTTCCACCGCAAGGAAGTGCTGCATCCTGCGCAAGAGCACGACAACGAGCTGCTGACCCTGCAGGAGCTGCGGCAGCGTCTGAGCGCGGAAGGTTTGGACATCACGAAGCTGTCGAGCTGGTCGACCATCAGCGAGCTGCGACTGGTGGCCAACACCGTGAAGCACGCTGACGGCGATTCGGCTGACCGGTTGAAGAAGCGTCGGCCAGACCTCTTCGATTGGCAGCACGCGCAGGGGCATGTGAAGATGCCGTCGACTTTCACGCGCCACGTCTATCGTCCCATGTCGGGCGAGGACCTGTACCTCACGCTTGACGACTTACACGCATACGGCCGCGCGACGATCACCTTCTGGGATGAGTTTGCGGACGCACTTGAACATGCGTAGCAGTTCATTTAGGCAGTGAGCATCAATATCAACGAGCGGAAAATGGCAGACATCAATCGGGAACACATTGAGCAGTTGGTCAAACGGCCAGGCGAAAGTCTGGTCGTTGAGATCAAGACGTGGATCTCGCCATCGGACCCAGCTGGGCAAGCCAAGATCATCAAGGGAGCAATTGCGCTGCGGAATAGGGGCGGCGGCTATCTTGTGATTGGGTTCGACGACAAGACAATGGCAGCCGACAAAGAAAGCGCGCCGACGGATGTGCGGTCGACCTTCCATGTCGATGTGATACAAGGGCTGGTCACAAAGTACGCGTCGCAGGCGTTCGAGATTGCGGTCGAGTTCGTCGAACGCGACGATGTAGTCCATCCCATTATTGTGGTGCCGCCTGGTGTCCGCACACCCGTTTTCGCAAAGCAGCAACTGACGGGCGACGGCGGAAAGATTCTCGTCGAACGTGATGTGGCGTATGTCCGGACGCTGAACAGCAATAACACCCCGAGCACGGCGAAAGCGCAGTACAAGGATTGGGACGAACTCAGCGAGATCTGCTTCAACAACCGCGAAGCAGACATCGGCCGATTTCTCCGTCGCCACCTCGTAGGTGCCGATCCCAACGCGCTTCGCGAATTTGCGATGACACTAGCTGGCAACGCCTCAGCACAGGAATCCATCCGTGAGCGTCTCGACAAAGTGATGGCGGAAGGCTTCGGGCGCTTCCAGACTGTCATCAAAGAACAAAATGGAAGGCTCCCGGAGCACGGCTCATGGGACGTAGCATTAGTGGTCGACGGCCATGTTCCGTCGCAGGGCGGCCTCGAAGAGTTTGCGAACCTGCTGAGCGCGAGCAATCCCTCGCTTACTGGATGGCCGGTGTGGCTTAGCAGCCGTCAATTTCAGGACCCGAAGCGTCGACCTTATGTCCTTGATGGCGCATGGGAAACGCTAATTGTCGCGCTTGATCCCTCCACCTTCACGCACATTGACTTCCTGAGGCAAAGCCCGAATGGTTGCTTCTACAGTTATCGGGCGCTCGAAGATGACATTACGCCTAGCCCTCGCGGACCGACTCCGATGACCGTACTGGATGGAATCCTGCCGGTTCTTCGTGTGGGCGAAACGATCGCTGTGGGCCTGGCGTTCGCCAAGGCGCTCCGCGTGGACGAACAGACGAATCTTCAGTTCCTGTTTCGATGGATGGGCCTGAAAAATCGCGTCCTCACATCTTGGGTGAATCCGGGACGTCATATCAATCCCCGCACGTCGCGGCAAGATACCGTGACATCAACAGTTACCGTGCCGATCAATACCGCACCCGCCGCGATTGCTGAATACGTGAAGGCGGTAGTGCACCCGCTTTATCAGGTGTTCGATGGATTCCCGATGCCGGACTCAGTCGTCGAAGAACTCATCGAGAAGATGCTCGCAAGGCGCTTTTAACCTGTGCAACGCAGCGGTAAATAACGCAATGTTGCACTCTGTGCGTCCAAATCAACGAATGAGGAGTTTGGATGGTTTTCGCGACCCGCACTATCGGTCCGCTTCACTTCGAAGACCTTGAACCGAAGCGGTTCGAAGACCTGATCCGCCAGCTGGTCTATGACTTCAAACCATGGCGCCGCCTCGAGGCAACTGGTCGCGCCGGGTCCGACGATGGATTCGATGCGCGCGGGTATGAGGTTGTCGAATCTGAACCGCCCGCGGCGTCCGAGATCGATGACGAGGAAGCAGTGGTGGTCGGCGCCGGTGATCGCCTCTGGCTCGTCCAATGTAAGCGCGAACGTGCAATCGGCCCGACGAAGCTACTGCAGTACCTGGACGAGATCCGCTTGGCCGATGGCGAGGTTCTGCTCGGCATCATCTTCGCAGCCGCGTGCGATTTCTCGAAGACCGCACGGGATCGCTTCCGCGACAAGTGTGCCGCCATGGGATTGCAGGAATGGTATCTCTGGGGCAAAGCTGAGATCGAGGATCGACTGTATCGGCCGGAGAATGACGGGCTGCTCTTCGCATACTTCCGCGTGTCACTGACCATTCGCCGGCGTTCACAGCGCACGGAGCTGCGTGCCAAACTGGCTATGAAACGCAAGGCGAACCGGCTACTCGATTCTGTCGAGAACAGCACGGTGCTGCTTCGTTCGCCCGACGCAATCCAGTATCCCGACCACGAAGAGATACCGAACTTCGAAAGGCAACCGCAATGGTTCGTGAGAAAGTATCTCGGCCGTTGCCATGATGGTCTGGAGTTCCTGACCCGGCGTCATTACGCCTACCTCGCCGATGATGGAGAAAGCTGGGACGCGATGTACTGCTGCAACGAAGCCGCTCACTTGATCGGCGAGACGCCGTGGTCGGCCCCTCAGACTGACAGCGCAATACGCGCCGAAGCGTTGCAGGTATGGAAGGAACTCCCTGCTGAAAACCGCGTTTGGCTCGAGGTCGTCGCAGTCATCCCGTTCGAAAGAATCTTGGACATCGATGATATCGGTGATGAATATGTTGACGATCCGCACGTCTATGTCCCGTTCATTGGAGAGAGTGGCCCATTCGCCCATGCGTGCGGACGCATCGCGAGGTTTACTGACTTCAACGGACCTCACCAATGGATTCTGGACGAGGAAGAGCACCGCATCGAGAAGTTCCCTGCACATCTTCGGCAACGTCCTGACGATCAAGGCTAGTCGGAGAAGCGTCGGTGTCGGCACTATCGCGTGCGAGGTCGGCATGGGGATCGGGGATGATGAGGCTACCCCCGACCCCACGCCTTAAGCGTATTTGTTGGTAGCCCGTCCAAGGGTTCGCTTCGCCGCTGCGCGCCCTTGACGGAACGGGGTGCGTCTACGAGTCCGGATCCTGCTTCGACCGGGCAGCTGGCCGCATTAATTGCTCCGCGACGTCGGCACCGACAATCTCGGGCAGCACTTCGGACGCCGGGCGCGCGCGTGCGAAATCCTCGGCGGTCCATTCGGGGTTTTCGTCGTCAATCGGGTCGTCGGGTCGTTTGCTCATCGCGTCGTGTTTCGCTAGGTGTCGCGCGCATTTTACCTACTGATCACGCTGGCACTTCGCGTTTTCTCGCTGCGCGTGCGCGGTATTCCGAGCGATGTAACGCGCCCGCAAAATGTCTGCATGCGATGCGGACAAATTGCGGGCAGCTCGCGCGTTTGCCCGCGGCCGGTCACTTGCCGTTCGATGGGTGTTCGCCGAACGTTCGATGAGTCTTCGCCGAGCAGAGGGCGCGGGGGCAAGGCTTAGTGAACAGCTTCGGCCGGTTCGCCGCTGGCCATGCGAGACTGAATACGCGTGGCCGCGTGCACCACGTCGTTCAAATCGAAGCGCGAGTCGTCCGCGTCCACGATGATCCGCGCACTGGCGCATGCGCGCACCAAGGCTGCATCGATCCGGATGTCATTCGCGACGTCTCCCTTCTCGATCCAGCGGGCTGCGCACGTTTCATCGCGAAGCACATCGCCAAAGTGCATCAGGCGGAGTGCGATTGCAGAGATAGTTCTTTCGTCGATGCCGGCTGCCTTCAGGCGGACACCCACGGATTTAAGCCCCTGATTGAAGGAAATGCCGGCGTGCCCGACCATGGAGCGCGCCGCATGCACCATTCGCGACACACGGCTTGCTGCCGCCGTGTCTGCCGTCGCGAGGTAGATCCCGATGCAATCAGCGAACAGATCCTCGTCGACTGGCCAAACGGCCATATCGCTGATAGCCCGCACGGATTCTGACGAGGCGCGCTTCGCGCGTTCCTCACGTGTGCCACGGCGTCTTGCTTCACCCATTCTCTTCCTCGCTGGTTGGTTGCGCAGGCATCCATGCAAGCTCTGCGGCTGTTGTCGGTGCTTAAGCGTGTGGGTACTACTTCGGCGCGTCAATGGGCGATGTTCCCTGAGTGGTCGACGCCGACCGGGACTGACCGTTAGTTGTGTTTTGGCACGGTCAGATTCCGGCTTCATCAACTCCGCGCTGGGCTTCCCGACAAGCGCGACGCTTCGTGCCGAGCCCTTCGGGTTTAATCCATAAATACAGAGTGAGAAGGAATTAGCCGCAAACCCTTGTCGCGCCTAGGGTGCACCTTGCACTAGTGCAAAGTTTGCCTAGCACAAGTGCAAGGTTTTTCATGGGCGACGGTAGTGGAAACGCGGTTCGCGGACACCACTGGATGGTCCGAGCGTGCGTCTTCTGGCGATGCTCGCGGTGCGCGCATGCAGGCAGCAGATCGCAGCCAACACGTCGACATCACCGACGAAAATGCCGCGCATATTGATGGCCAAACATTGCGCTGCCATCAATGCTCGGCATGCGCCAGGCTGTGCAAGTCTGCATGGGCACCCAGAGTCTTAGCGGGCGGGGCGGTTGACCGTGTTGACGGCGTCAAGTGAACCTGTTGACCTTGCACTTTTTCGCGAAAAGTACTCGATGAACTTTGCACTTTTTTGCGAAAAGTGCTTGACGAACCTGCACTCGGTGCTCGAAAAAGTAAGCACTTTTAATGGAGAAAGTGCAAGGTATGCCTCGCCTCTACAAGCCCAAAACAGCGCTCAACCGGCTGCAGTTTTCGCCTACCGTCAATCCGCTCTTGAATCCTGACGATATCCAGATCAAACGCCGCAAGATTCGCAGCGGCCATGAGCGTCAACTCGTCGATACCGGAACTGGCGAGGTATCACATATCAGCCAGATCGTAACGATCGAGGAAAAGGACGACGCCGAGTTTGTGAAAGTCTTCGCCGCCGGCGTCAAAGCCATCTACCAGCTGAGTCATACCGGGGGCCGGGTCTTTCAGATTGTCCTCGACGTCTATCAGAACACTGCCATGCATGGCGGCTTCGCGGAGACCGTCGAGCTGTACTGGTACGAAGGCAAGCTGAGTGGCGTCGAAGCCGACATGAGCGAGTTCACGTACAACCAGGGCTTGCGCGAACTCATCGACAAGCGGTTCCTGGCACCTCGTCTCGTGGGGAGCTTCTGGGTCAATCCCACCATGTTCTTCAAGGGCGATCGCGTGCGCTTCGTGAAGGAATACGTGCGCGTCCAGAACGGCGGAACACGGTCACGCCGCGGTCGTCCTTCAGCCAAGCCCAAGGCAGTCGCCAGTGAAAACGTCGCCGTCAGTCTGGAACTCGTGCCGAGCGTCGCGCCGCGTCTGGAACTGGTGCATACCGAGCGCGAGCGCGACGTCGTCGACGCTGCTTAAAGCACCGCAGGGCTGGATAAATCGCGCCGTCCGCCCCATCATCTGGTCCGCTCAATCAACAGGAACTGAACGATGCAACTGATTTTGCAGGCCGTCGTGGTGGCGGCGGCCGCAGGGGTGCTGGTGGCTGCGGGCGCATTCGCAAAATGGCGTTGCGACGTCGCGCGTCGGCGCCGTGAGAAGGCGGAAGCGATCCGTGCGAGGGCGCGCAATCTGACGCTCGTCCATAGCGTCGAAGCGGTGCGCAAGCGCGCGGTGGGCGGTGAGTGGTGAGCTTTTACGGGACGAAGTAGTCTGTACTGCGACCCCGGTAAAAAAAAGCCGGGGTAGTTGTCCCAAGACGAAACGGCCCCCGAAGGAGCCGTCCGCATTACCTTACTGCATCAAAACCTCAGCGGGCCAATCAGCGGCCTCGATCACTTCCAACGCCGCAGTCTTCGGATCCACGCGGTAGACAGCGACAGCACCGTCTTCATTCGCAAGAACGACGTACGGATGCTCATCACCGTGTGCAACCTTGGAATGCTCACGCGTCGCGCTGTATTGGTTTTGTCGCCAATTCAGCTCGTACTCGCCGAGCGCCTTCATGATCAAAGCTGCTTCGTTGAACTGCTGTGCCATACAAACTCCTCACCGGTTTAAGAAGGAAAGGAGTTGATCTAGCGTGCGTCCAAGGTCAACGCGATCAACTTTTACGTCTTTACTTCGTTCCAGTGGAACCCATGCCTCACCACATTCGACCGACCAAAACGCTGTCGGCCATTCACAGACCCAGAGGGCCCGGAGCTTGGACGCGATAGAAAGCGTATCAACGGACACGCGGCGCGTCGACGTACGAATAGGCTGAATTTTGGACCAGGGGGTCTCGAGCACGTGGCTCGTCGCAGCGACAACCAGAGTGGTGACGCTATTTTTAGCGCCACAGCGCCGACGGGCGCGTTCAACCGGAGAGCCGATCGATGTCTACCTTCGAACTTATCGCCTATCAGCCGATGCAAACGCTGGAAACCGATGCCGATGGAAAACAGCGCTTCCGATCGAATGCGATCATTCAGTGGATGCTCGCCACGAAGCGCCTTTCGTTGACGGAAATGGCGCACGGCGATTTCCCGGTCGAAGACAAGATCCAGATCGCTCAGCTGGCTGGCTGCACGGTTAGCGCCTACCTCGGGCTGCCATACGTGCCTGAAGAGAACCGCGATGAAGTACGCCACGTCGCGAAGACCGTGCGCGACTTCGAAGCGTCGCTGGGCGCGCCGGACCCGGACGATAACGATGACTAGCGGGGAAGGCTATACGCGGTCCGGGGGCATATTCGGTACGGTCCACAGTTCGGCAGCAGTCTCGTTGCGAGTTGCCCGTCCTTACGCGCGCGACGTGGGAAGAGGCCCCGCTAACAAGCCAGTTGCTTGAGCAAATACATCAACGATTCAGGCGTTGCGCCTTTCTTGCAATACCCATCAAACCCGGCCGCAATGCCATGCGCCCGAACGGCAAATTCGTCTTGTGCGGTAAAAGCTACAATAGTGACGTGCCGCGTAGGGCCGTGCTGTCGCAGAAGCCGCGCGACCGAAAAGCCGTCCATGCCGGGCATGTTAATGTCGAGTACCGCTATGTCCGGCGTCCAGCCATTGATGGCGGCCATGACCGCCATCCCGCTGAGGACAAATTGTGCTTCGTATCCGGACATGGAAAGCGACACCGTCGTGGCTTCAGCGCCAGGCCGGTAGTCGTCCACAACCAGCAGCCTGCGCCGTTGACCTGTCTGCCGCTGGGGTAACTTGCGCGACGTCCAGCGTGCAGTGTTTTGGAATGGTCTCATGTGTAATGGTAGCTTTCAGCGTGCGTTCCCCCGTGAGAAGCCTTTAAGCATCTGCTGTTCCTAACACCCGCGAGCGTGAGGTGGCAAAAAAATTGCATTGCTCTTGGCGCCCGTGTGTAACCGAGGGAATCATGAGCCTGTCGGATTTCATCGAAGTAAACCTTTCTGAACTGATCGACGAGTGGGCGGCGTTTGCCGGGACGATCAGCCTGAAGGACAATCATCTCAGTGAGAGCCAGTTGCGAAACTCGGCTCGCGACATCCTGACCCGGATTGCGGAGGATATGCGCGAGCCGCAGAGCAGCGCGCAGCAGTTGGCCAAGTCACGCGGCGACCGGCACGATTCAGACTCCGCTTTTGACAGAACCGCGCGCCAGCACGCCGACGACCGTCTTGCACAGGGCTACGGAATCAACGATGTGGTGGCCGAATATCGGGCCCTACGCGCCAGTGTGCTGAGGCGATGGCACCATCCATCGCCGGACGATGCTGTGGCTACCGGGGAGATGGTCCGGTTCAATGAGGCTATTGACCAGATGCTCGCGGAATCGATCCGGCAGTACGCGCAACGCACGGAACGCATCCGGGATCTGTTAGCCGGCGTGCTGGCGCACGACCTGCGCTCCCCACTTGGCGCGATATTGAATTCTGCTGAGGTCGTCCTGCATGACGAGGGGCTGTCGTCATCCAGCGTGAAAGCGGTGGCGATCGCGCAACGGAGCGCCGCGCGCATGAAACGGATGATTGACGATCTTCTCGTCTTCACGCGCACCCGCCTCGGCGACACGCTTCCAGTCGACTTTACGCCGCAGGATATGGGGCGTATCTGCAACGACGCGGCCGACGAGGTGCGCGCTTCGTATCCGGACGCATGTATCGACGTGCGCCTTACCGGCGACCTTACCGGCAGGTGGGACGGAACCCGCCTCGGCCAACTGGCAGTCAACCTGCTTGTGAACGCAGTCCAGCACGGCTCAGGGGATATAAGCGTGAACGTTCTCGGTCAGGCTGGGCATATGACTCTCATCGTGTCCAACCAAGGCAACCCGATACCGGAGGCAGCGCTGCCGACGCTCTTTGATCCAATGACCCGAGCAAGTCATTTGCCGAGGCAAAGCGGGGTGACGTCGAGCATGGGCTTGGGTCTTTACATTTGCCGGTGCATCGCACAGGCACATAACGGCACCATATATGCGGAAGCGATAGGAGGCGGGACGAGTTTCACGTTGAATATCCCCTGTTCTCAGTCGCCCGAAGACTTGATCAAAGACAAATAACCTTCCATCTCATGGTAGCTGTCGGAGAACCGCCATGTGCGGACGATACTCACGCGGTCAGAAAGACCTGTTCTACGTCGAGCCACTGATGAGCGATGCGCTCGATCCGCGCTTTGCCGATCAACGGGAGATCTTCAAGCCAAGCTGGAACGTTTCCCCGGGCACCCAGCAGCCGATCATCGGCCCGACAGGTCCGCGCGTCGAAGTGTGGGGATTTCGACCGCAGTGGGCAGTTGCGCGCAAGGTGCCGATGATGATCAATGCGCGGCTCGACAAGGCGAACACGAGCACCTGGAAAAGCCTGTTCAACACGGGGAGGGTGCTGGTGCCTGCTGATGGCTGGTATGAGTGGTTACCGGTCGCGGGCAAAAAACAGCCGTACTTCATCCAGGCGAACGCTGGACCGCCCGTGTACTTCGCCGGGCTGAGCAGCGCGCGTCCGACCAGCGAGACCGCCGCGGCCCCGGGCCTCGTGTACGGCTTCGTGATCGTCACGGCGCCGGCGGAAAGCGGCATGCTGGACGTCCATGACCGTCGGCCACTGGTGCTGACGCTCGAGGAAGCCAAGGTGTGGCTCGACCCGGCGACGACGTTCGACGAGGCCGTCCATCTCGCCAACGATGCAGGCAAGTCCTCCGACGACTTCCACTGGTTCAAGGTGTCGGCCGCCGTCAACCGGAGCGGCAATGACAGCTCCACATTCAACGATCCGATCGACGACGTGGGCAGCTGATCAAGAGCCTCGCCCGACAAGCGTCGGCGCATTGGGATGTGGTACCGGCGGCGACCTATAAATCTTGTCGGCTCGGCTGATTTCAGCGTCGATCATTCGAATCAGCTGGTTAAGCTTCTTCATGCGCACAATTTGCGGTTGGTCGTTCTCGGTATCTATGCGGCATGCGTCGGCAAGGGCGCGGATCTCCGGCAGCGCGTAGCGCTGGGCCTGTACCTCGAATATCAAGCGGCGTACGTCGTCGGACTGATACTGCCGGCACCAGGCGCGTAATTCGTCATATTTCGGCGGCTTGAAAGGGGGCAGGATCATACGAACGCTCCGCAGAGATACTGTATATGCGTACAGTATCTCACACGGGAAAGGGCATCTGAGCGACCGCCCCTCGTGACCTTATCGTGCGACGTTCGCAACCGTCCCCAGCAAAGCCATGGCCAATATTTCAGCCCTGATTGAAGGTCTCAACATCCTGCAGCGTTACGAGCCCACCGCAGACGTCTACGGCGTGTCGCGGTCAGTCGGGTCAATCGAAGTGAACGAACAAGAATTCGATCAGATCTCGCAGGAAGACCGTAGGGCGCTGCAGAATCTGGGATGGCGCAGCGCTGGCGTGTACACGTGGCGGCTGTGACGGACAATCCGCCCGGTACTTAGCCCTTAACCAGCTCGGGACGCCATTCCCGCACGACCGCTTCAAACTGCGGGCCGTAGCCGAGCGTGTCCGGATAGCTGTGCGCACGCGTCGCGAGGCGAAAGACGACGCACATATCGTCGGCGATCGCTTCGTCGACGGCCCACCCGGTGGTCATGTCGTACGAGCCGCATGAGCCAGCGTTCCACCATGCGAGCAGGAAGTCCGCGACACATCGACTCTGGTCCGTCATGCCGCGGCCATGTTCGAGCAGGCGCTCCAGAGCTGCGCGCTCGGTCGCCGTCATCTGTTCGGGTCGCATTTTTTCAGGCTCCACAGTTTGAGCGTTAGCGGAGAAGAAGCAGCTTCATCGCGTCTTCGACGCGGCGCATGTGGTTCGTGGTGAGCGTCGTCAGCGGCTGGTCATTCATAAACCGGGCGTTGGAAATGGCGCGGATCTGATCGATCAGCAAATCCGTTGCCTCATCGGGCGCTTGGCCGGGCAACCGCCCGAGCGCGATCCTCAGCGGAGAATTATCTCCGGACACGATGTCAGACGTACCGGGGATAACGATGGTCGTAGGATGGCCGACGTCGTTGAGCAGGTCCGTCTGAATTACCAGAGCCGGGCGCTCACGCTTGCCCGGCTCCTCTTTGTGCGTTTGTGGGGTGAAATCAACCGCCCACACCTCGCCGCGTTTTACCTTAATCGAGGCCATCGGCGATCGATTCCTCTGTAGATTCGTTGAAAGCAGCATGCTTCGCCGCGAGCTTGCGCGACAGGTTGCCTATCCGCTCTGCCATCAGGCGTTCGTTTTTCTCGCGCACAGCCTCGCGGATGTAATCGGAACTCTTCAGGCCAACCATGCTGGCGAATGATCGCGTCTCTTCGGCGAACTCTTCCGCCGCTCGGAATGAAAGTGTCGTAGCGTGCATCTCGCCCTCCATGGCATGTTGCAGACGTAATCTTAGCAAAAAACGTAATACGCCGATGTAAGACGGATTTTGGTGCGAAAAGTTCGCTCCGAATTTGCAAACGCACGACCGTTCAAAACGTTGATCATTAACATTATGTCAACTCTCATGAAATGAACTTCGACCCGAAATATTGGTCCAAGCGTATGCGCTTGCCGCGCGTCCCAGTGAGGCGCATGGCCACAGCAGTACCGTGGCCATGCGCCTCACTACGCTCTCTTCGTTTTCCGGGTGTGACATTGTTTCGCCCCAGAAATGCAAAAGCCCGGCTATTAACCGGGCTTTTGCGTCCCATCGAGAGGGAACACTACTTGGTGTTACTTTTGGCCTCGAAGGCCGACGAAGCAATCTTCGCGTTTTCCTAATATGTTGTCAAGCACAATATCCCAGCGTTCACATGGCATTGTCGTCAGTTTTGACATCGGCCGCAGCATCGGCCGCCAGCTGTTCGCCACCCTGGAGCAGCTCCTCAATCGTGGCCGCAGTAGCGGGTTCAGGAGCCTGAACAGGCGGCTCGACGGGTTGCAGTAGCGATGCGCCGCCGATGGCCGTCAGGACGGCGCGTTGAATCATGGCCACGACATCCCGAGGCAACGTATCGGTGACGTATTTTCCATCATCACCGCGCAGCGTGAAAACGCGCTCAAGGCTCGCGTATTGCATCAGTTCTGCTTTGGCCCAACGATCGCACGGTTGCCAAAATTTCGTTTGCGGGACGTGAGCCGGATCGACCTTGACATGGTAGCCGCGCGCCTCTTTGTCTTTGTCGTACGTCGAGGACAACGGGACGACGATGCAGCCCGGCCCGAGCTTGCTGTTCATCACCACGGCCAAACGGTTCTTGATCATTTCGGGCGGCATTCGCCCATCCACGTGGTGCTTACCACCTTTCCCGGGTCGGTAAACGCCAAAGTTGCAAACGACAATCTGCCCTACTTTCATGGTCTACCTCTTGCCCTCGGTGTTTGTTTTTATGCGGCCCACATACATCGGCAGTACGGCTGCGATCGGTAAGCGCGCGCGCTGTGAGAGCATAACTTACTCAAAGCTCAACCTGTCACGTTCTTGACGCTTGGTGGTGGTTAGGCAGCCCCGAAAAGTGACTGGCCTTGCAAGCGTCCCCCGGAACGCCTGATAATCCCCATGTCCCGCTTCACCCCGATGAGCCCGCCGCGCGCGGGCTTTCGCACATTCAGCAATTGAAATGAGGTGCGATATGGCAGGAACGGCAAAACGCCGCGCGGATCGGGCGCGGCTTCAGCGCAAGCGCGCGTACCGCTGGTGGGGACGACGCCTCACCTCTGCAAAAGATCTCGGGAAAGTCGTCGATACACCGACGCCGTGCAGCTGCTGGATGTGTGGCAACGCAAGGCGCTACTTCGGCGAGCGCACGGTTGGCGAACGGCGCTGGTTGCAACGCTTCGGCGACGACTCCGAGTAGAGCGATCCGGCCGCGCGTTAGTGCTCGTCGCTCGGGGCAGCGTCTGCGGGTCTTCCATCGCGCTGCTCTCCGGCCAACGTATGCACGAGTTCCTCGACACTCGCCAGATTCTTATCCGCCACATCATCAAAGTGTCTGGCGACACTCGTCCATCGTTCGGCAGAGACGGTCGTATGCAGCCCAAGCTGTTGTGCCGTCTCAAGAGGCATACGGACCACTACACGCGCGCCGACCCCATTCTCAAGTGTCGTCAACTCCTCGATGTGGACACCCTCGAGTTGGAGATAGACGACGCCCGGTTCGAAACACTCTTCATAGAAGTGCCAACCGGCCCCGTCACCGGTCGCTTCCTGATGGGCGATGGTCGATTTCGTGCTCATGTGTATGTTTCCAAAAAAAGGACGAAGCCTACCTGGTGCAGGCACCGCCTAGGTCCCGCCGTAACGTAATCGTGGGTCCGAGATTTCGTACGGGTTGTTCAGCGGAATTCGCGTGCGCTACACTCCGCGGCTCCGCCGGAGGCCGAAAATGACTAATGACAATAAATGGCTCGAGCAGCTGATGCAGCAGCTCGACGAGTCCGTTATGACGATCGATCAATATCACGCAAACTACCTGACCGGGTATATCACGGAGGCGCTGATCTTCCGTCCGGTGATCTACTGTGGCATTGACTACGTGGCTACCAAGAAAAAGATCCCCTACACGCCGCAAGCCGACGACTATGATCCACCCGTGACCCGGCTGCTCCAAGTTCTCAACGATCTCGGCTTTACCCTTCAAGTCGTGCCGAAGGACTGAGCCGTGAAACTTGCCTCATAGGCAACGCGATCCCACGTAGCATTTTCCCTTTGGAACGCTGGGGAAAGCGATGTTTCGCGTGCTCGTGTGGATGCTATTGTTCGCGACGATCGGCTCGGCCATTTCGGGGGCCGACGCTTATTTCAACTGGCAGCTCGCAGTCCTGCTCAATCCGATTGGTTGGCTCGGCGACTGGTGCGCCGCCGGGGCAGTCGTAGCCGTCGCTTTGCGGCAGCGTTATCTGCTCCGCCGCGTGCGTGACCTCGAGCGCCAACTGCATATCGCAGTGGGCAACTAGCGTGTCGGTGCGCCCTTCATTCCACCGCAGACTCACTGTCTGATTCGCGGCTTCGCGCGCGCTCACGCTCGTCCATCGACGTCACGCGAAGCCACGGCCCGAGCGTCTCGCGAAGGCAATGCTGGCAGAGCTCAATCTCGACCTTTGACGTGTCGCCGAATATCGACTCAAAGCCGCCGACAAACTCGAGCGAAACGAACTCGTGGAACTCGAAATCATCCGGCTCGTGCTTGCGTTTGCATCGATCACAAACATAGGCCGCGACCGTTTGCGCAGTGATTGCACGGTATTCGCGCATGGTAGCTCCTCGTTCAACAGGGGCGCCATGTTGACGCCTTATCGACGTCATATCAAGACCCGACCGCCTTGTTGATGGCTTCCTCCGCGATGGGACGCAGATACTCGGCCACGTCACGGGCGAGATACAGGCCTGGCTGCGGACGAGTCACCCATCCGGACTGGCCCTCTTGCATCGTTCTGAAGAGAACGTACGTTGATCCGCCAGTCGATTCCTTCATGCGTACCATTCCACCATACCGACGCTGCGTTTCCTTTGACTCATTCGCGAGCTCGCTGCGCGACAAGCGGCCTCCCCACGCGTATGAATTCCGGTTCACCATCTCGTGCGCTCGGGTCTGGAGACTCGAACGGAAAGGCGTCTGTGCCGCGGCAGCATGCATGCCACGCCCCGGCGTACGCTCCGTCACTTCCCCGCTCGGCCGCGTGCCGGTGTTCGTGATCGAACTCATGCGCAACTGACTCGCGAGCGCGTAGACGCCGCTAGGCATGGCCGCAGCATGCGCCGCATTGTTCGGCGAACTCGCGCGTATGGGCACGATCAAAAACCGTTTCCCACTCTCCGTTCTACGTACCTTTGGACTCGTCGCGAGAATGCGCTTCATGTCGCGCCCGGGTCGCCCGGTCTCGATCTCGCTCGCATACTTGTAGTCGCTCACGACTTCCGCGCTCAGCTCGGTCAGGTAGCGCACCTTGATCGAGTTGATGTACGGCGTCTTCTCGCCGCTCCAGATCTTCGCGCTTTTCACGGCTTCGATCAAGTTCAGCTGCGCCTCCTGCGCGATCGCGCGGATTGCCTGCGCGATACGAGGAATCACCTGAGCGTCAATGTCGGCTGCGACGTCTGGAATATCGAGTGTGATCGAGTAGTCGGGCACGGTAATCTCCTTTGAACACATTGTGCGTGCTCGACTGACGGACGGCAGCGATGCAGAATAACGCGTCCCACTACCATCAATAATCACCATGAAACACAGCGACTTTCGTATCGGGCTGCGCTTCCTCGGTGCAGCCGGCCACCCGTATCTGTGCACCGACGTCGGAACACGCATCATCACTGCGATCGCGATACCGGATCCGGATTTTGTGCCGAGCTGGGACGCCCCCATTTGGTTCCAAGGGCCACCGTACATCCTTAGTGAGGAAGTCTTCGACGAGCAACGCATAAACCGCTGCCAGCTCTCAATCGAGGACACGCTCCAGGAAACCGCAGAGTCGATCGGTAAGTCCGCCCATCCGGGATTCCATGGCGACGATCACTCGCGCGTGACGAAAGCGCGTTTCAAGTCAAAGCGCGGAGAGCGCCCCTACCCTCCCGCACGAGCTGGCGTGCTCCGGTTCGACCGCGTCCGCGGCGACGGCGAGATCCTGCACCCCTATGCCGCGAAGCTGCGCGATGAAGAGCAGTGGACGATCCTCGCGCTCGAGCTGTTCGACCGGCAGCACATTGAGATCGACGAACTCGAGTTCATCGCGCTGGCCCGCGCCACCGAAGATGATCTGCGCGCGCGAGCAGCAACACGCGACAAGAATGCCGGTAAAGCCTGAACTCTTATCCACCGATGCCGTGCACAAATCTGTGGATAACGCCGGATCCCTACTCGTAAGTCTTTGACCGATCAGGGGTTTGCTGCGGTGCGTTAGAAACGTGCAGCTGACGCATCGAGGCACCGACAGCAGCGTCGGCATGCATTGTTTGTTGATTTGCGCGGAATCCTGACCCGGGGGGGATGCGGATAAAAACCTGGACTGGTTAAGCGATGATTCCCAGACTTTTCCGGTACTCGACTGGGCTGAGTGCGCCCAGCGAGATTTTGATCCGCTTTTCGTTGTACCACCGGATATAGGCGTCCAGCGCACCGATGAACTGCTCAATCGTCGTCGATTGCCAATTCCTCGGATAGAACAGCTCGCTCTTCAACCGACCGAAGAAACCCTCGCACGCCGCATTATCCGGTGAGTATCCCTTGCGTGACATCGAGCGAATCAGCTTTGCACGGGCGATGCGGGAGATCCAGCCTGGCCAGCGATAGTGCGCACCGCGATCGGAGTGCACGAT
>NZ_BAAGSQ010000007.1:0-156452 GCF_054782355.1 Paraburkholderia jirisanensis
GAAGCTGATCGCTCCGATCGCGATGGAAGAAGGTCTGCGCTTCGCAATCCGCGAAGGTGGCCGTACCGTCGGCGCCGGTGTCGTTGCCAAGATCATCGAGTAAAATCGCTGGTTTGCTGTAAGTAGTAGATGGTGCCCAGGGTGAGGGCGCCCGCTCTCGCGGAAGTCCTCGCCCTTCGTTCTTTTATTAATTGGCGGTGCAACATCGCCTCGCTCTTTTCCAAGGAATTGTCATGCCGAACCAGAAAATCCGCATCCGCCTGAAGGCTTTCGACTACCGCCTGATCGACCAGTCGGCAGCCGAAATCGTCGATACCGCGAAGCGGACTGGTGCAATCGTTCGTGGCCCGGTGCCGCTGCCGACCCGCATCCAGCGTTTCGACATCCTGCGTTCGCCGCACGTGAACAAGACGTCGCGCGACCAGCTCGAAATCCGAACCCATCTGCGCCTGATGGACATCGTCGACCCGACGGACAAGACCGTCGACGCACTGATGAAGCTGGATCTGCCGGCTGGCGTGGACGTCGAAATCAAGCTGCAGTAAGCGCTCGCAGTCGCCTCACGCGGCGCTCAAGTTATGCAGCGCCGCTAAGTCTTTGATTGCTTGCGGAAAACGAAAAGCCTCGCTATAATGCAAGGCTTTTCGCGCATTTGCGCAAAAATAGCCGTTGCAATCCGCGCCTCGCAGAGGCCTCCGGAAGCGGTATTTTGTAAATTAGCCCCGACCAATCGCAGTCGGGAATGGAGAAAACGATGAGCCTTGGACTCGTAGGTCGCAAGGTTGGCATGACCCGTATCTTTACGGCTGAAGGGGATTCGATTCCCGTCACCGTGCTGGACGTGTCCGACAACCGCGTGACGCAGATCAAGACTGTTGAATCCGACGGCTACACGGCCGTTCAGGTCGCTTTCGGTACGCGCCGCGCATCGCGCGTCATCAAGCCGATCGCAGGTCATCTCGCCAAAGCCGGTGTTCAGGCCGGTGAAATCCTGAAGGAATTCCGTATCGACGCAGCCAAGGCAGCCGAGCTGTCGAATGGCGCTATCGTCGGTCCGGATCTGTTCGAAGTAGGCCAGAAGGTCGACGTGCAAGGTGTGTCGATCGGTAAGGGCTACGCCGGTACCATCAAGCGTCACAACTTCAAGTCGGGCCGCGCGTCGCACGGTAACTCGCGTTCGCACAACGTGCCGGGCTCGATCGGTATGGCGCAGGATCCGGGTCGTGTGTTCCCGGGTAAGCGCATGACCGGCCACATGGGTGACGAAACGGTCACCGTGCAGAACCTCGAAATCGCTCGTATCGACGGTGAGCGCAAGCTGCTGCTCGTCAAGGGCGCCGTTCCGGGTGCTAAGGGCGGTAAGGTCTTCGTGACGCCGGCTGTGAAGGCACGTGCAGCGAAAGGAGCGAAATAATGGAACTTAAGCTCCTGAATGCTGATGGTCAGGAAGGTGCAGCAGTTACCGCGTCGGACGTCGTGTTCGGCCGTGACTACAACGAAGCGCTGATCCACCAGATCGTGGTTGCGTACCAGGCCAATGCTCGCAGCGGCAACCGTGCGCAGAAAGACCGTGAGCAGGTGCATCACTCGACCAAGAAACCGTGGCGTCAGAAGGGTACGGGCCGCGCTCGTTCCGGTATGACGTCGAGCCCGTTGTGGCGTGGCGGTGGTCGGATTTTCCCGAACTCGCCGGAAGAAAACTTCTCGCACAAGGTCAACAAGAAGATGCATCGCGCAGGTCTCTGCTCGATCTTCTCGCAGCTGGCCCGCGAAGGCCGTATCTCGGTGGTCGACGAGCTCACGCTCGAAGCGCCGAAGACCAAGCTGCTGGCTGAGAAATTCAAGGCAATGGGTCTCGAGTCCGTGCTGGTCATTACCGACACGGTTGACGAGAACCTGTACCTCGCGTCGCGCAACCTCGCCCATGTGGCAGTTGTCGAGCCGCGTTACGCCGACCCGCTGTCGCTGATCTACTTCAAGAAAGTCCTGATCACGAAGGCTGCGGTCGCCCAGATCGAGGAGTTGCTGTCATGAGCGAAGTTCGCAAAAACGATCATCGTTTGATGCAAGTTCTGCTCGCGCCGGTGATCTCCGAAAAGGCGACGCTGGTGGCCGACAAGAACGAACAAGTCGTGTTCGAAGTTGCGCCGGATGCTACGAAGCAGGAAGTTAAGGCTGCTGTCGAGCTGCTGTTCAAGGTGGAAGTCAATTCCGTCAACGTGCTGGTCCAGAAGGGCAAGGCCAAGCGCTTTGGCCGCTTCATGGGCAAGCGCAAGGACGTGAAGAAGGCGTATGTCTGCCTGAAGCCCGGCCAGGAAATCAACTTTGAAGCGGAGGCCAAGTAATCATGGCAATCGTTAAAGTTAAGCCGACTTCGCCGGGTCGCCGTGCGATGGTCAAGGTGGTGAACAAGGACCTGCATAAAGGCAAGCCCTTCGCACCGCTGCTCGACGTGAAGAAGTCGAAAGCAGGCCGTAACAACAACGGCCGCATCACCACGCGCCATCAAGGTGGTGGTCACAAGCAACATTACCGCATGGTTGATTTCCGTCGCACGAAGGACGGCATTCCGGCAAAGGTCGAGCGTCTCGAGTACGACCCGAACCGCAGCGCGAACCTCGCACTGGTGCTGTACGCAGACGGCGAGCGTCGCTACATCATCGCGCCGAAGGGCGTGGCGGTTGGTCAGCAACTGATGTCGGGCTCGGAAGCGCCGATTCGCGCAGGCAACACGCTGCCGATCCGCAACATCCCGGTCGGTACGACGATTCACTGCATCGAAATGATGCCGGGCAAGGGCGCGCAAATCGCGCGTTCGGCAGGTACGTCGGCGATGCTGCTGGCTCGTGAAAGCGTGTACGCACAGGTGCGTCTGCGTTCGGGCGAAATTCGCCGCGTGCACGTCGAGTGCCGCGCGACGATCGGTGAAGTAGGCAACGAAGAGCACAGCCTCCGTCAAATCGGTAAGGCAGGCGCGAACCGCTGGCGCGGTATCCGTCCGACGGTGCGCGGCGTTGTCATGAACCCGGTCGATCACCCGCACGGTGGTGGTGAGGGCAAGACGGCAGCAGGTCGCCATCCGGTGAGCCCGTGGGGCACGCCGACGAAGGGCTATCGCACCCGCAGCAACAAGCGCACGACGAGCATGATCGTCCAGCGCCGTCACAAGCGTTAAGGAGCAGACAATGGCACGTTCAATCAAAAAAGGTCCGTTCTGCGACGCTCATTTGCTGAAGAAAGTTGAGACGGCTGCAGCTACGCGCGACAAGAAGCCTATCAAGACCTGGTCGCGTCGTTCGACGATCCTGCCGGACTTCATCGGTCTGACGATCGCCGTTCATAACGGCCGTCAACACGTTCCGGTGTATGTCACGGAAAACATGGTCGGCCACAAGCTTGGCGAGTTCGCTTTGACCCGTACGTTCAAGGGTCACGCGGCCGACAAGAAGGCCAAGAAATAAGGGGCAATCAAGATGGAAGTGAAAGCAATTCATCGCGGTGCCCGCATCTCGGCGCAGAAAACGCGCCTTGTGGCTGACCAGATCCGCGGTTTGCCGGTCGACAAGGCGCTGAACGTTCTGACGTTCTCGCCGAAGAAGGCTGCGGGAATCGTGAAAAAGGTCGTGCTGTCGGCGATCGCGAATGCGGAGCACAACGAAGGCGCCGATATCGATGAGCTCAAGATTACGAGCATCTACATCGACAAGGCAGCTTCTCTCAAACGGTTCACTGCGCGCGCGAAAGGCCGTGGCAACCGCATCGAGAAGCAATCCTGTCACATCACTGTGACGGTCGGGAATTAAGGAGCCATACGATGGGACAGAAAATTCATCCGACTGGCTTCCGCCTGGCCGTCAGCCGCAATTGGGCTTCGCGTTGGTACGCGAGCAACACCAATTTCGCGGCGATGTTGCAGGAAGACATCGGTGTACGTGAATACCTGAAGAAGAAGCTGAAGAACGCTTCGGTCGGCCGCGTCGTTATCGAGCGTCCGGCGAAGAACGCGCGCATCACGATTTACAGCTCGCGTCCGGGCGTGGTGATCGGCAAGAAGGGCGAAGACATCGAACTGTTGAAGACGGAACTGCAGAAGCGCATGGGCGTTCCGGTCCACGTCAACATCGAAGAAATCCGCAAGCCGGAAACCGACGCGCAACTGATCGCCGATTCGATCACGCAACAGCTCGAGCGCCGGATCATGTTCCGTCGCGCGATGAAGCGTGCAATGCAAAACGCGATGCGTCTGGGTGCTCAAGGCATCAAGATCATGAGCGCTGGTCGTCTGAACGGCATCGAAATCGCCCGTACCGAGTGGTATCGCGAAGGTCGCGTGCCGCTTCATACGCTGCGTGCCGACATCGACTACGCAACTTCGGAAGCGAAGACGACGTACGGCATCATCGGCGTCAAGGTGTGGGTCTACAAGGGCGACACGCTCGGCCGTAACGATGCGCCGGTCGTGGAAGAAGTTGCCGAAGAAAAGCGTCCGCGCCGTAACGCGCGCCCGGGTGGCGATCGCCGTCCGCGTCGCGATGGTGAAGGCGGCGGCCCGGCAGGTGCACGTCGTGGCGGTCCCCGTCGTGGCGGCGCCGGCGGCGGCAGTGCCGGTGGCGATGGCAAGACTGGAGAATAACGATGCTGCAACCGAAACGCAGGAAGTATCGCAAAGAGCAAAAGGGCCGTAACACCGGTGTGGCGACGCGCGGCAACGCAGTGTCGTTCGGTGAATACGGTCTGAAGGCTATCGGTCGCGGCCGCCTGACCGCGCGTCAGATTGAAGCAGCGCGTCGTGCAATGACGCGTCACATCAAGCGCGGCGGCCGCATCTGGATCCGCATTTTCCCGGACAAGCCGATCTCGCAAAAGCCGGCTGAAGTACGTATGGGTAACGGTAAAGGTAACCCTGAGTACTACGTCGCCGAGATTCAACCGGGCAAGATGCTGTACGAAATGGACGGCGTAACCGAAGAACTGGCGCGCGAAGCGTTTCGTCTGGCTGCAGCAAAGCTGCCGCTGAAGACGACCGTCATCGTTCGTCAGCTTGGCGCCTAAGGAGTGATGATGAAGGCTTCCGAACTTCACCAGAAAGATAAGGCCGCGCTCGACAAGGAGCTGTCGGACCTGTTGAAGGCGCAATTCGGCCTGCGCATGCAACTCGCGACCCAGCAGCTCACCAACACGAGCCAGCTGAAGAAGGTTCGTCGCGACATCGCACGTGTGCGGACCGTCCTGACTCAGAAGGCGAACCAGAAATGAACGATAGCGTAAAAACAGCGCTTAAGCGGACGCTGGTCGGCAAGGTCGTCAGCAACAAGATGGACAAGACGGTCACCGTGCTGGTTGAGCACCGCGTCAAGCACCCGATCTACGGCAAGTACGTCGTGCGCTCGAAGAAGTACCACGCGCATGACGAAGCGAACACCTACAACGAGGGTGACCTCGTTGAAATCCAGGAAACTCGTCCGGTCTCCAAGACGAAAGCCTGGGCGGTGTCGCGCCTTGTCGAGGCTGCACGCATCATCTGATGCAGTCTGCATGCAGTAGAAGTAATTGAAGTCGCAGTAGATTTCGCTTGCAGGGCCGAGATTATTTGATATAATCTCGGTCTTCCCTCATTTATGGGATCCCGGCTGTAGCCTGTTGTTTGCAACACGCAATGCACCTGGCAAAGCGGCGGGCGAAATCGTAGGTGGGAAGCCGGTTCGGGCGTCAGCCTGTGCCGAAGGATTCACCGGATTGCGATGGCGGGTTTCGTTTGCCGTCGCTGCCTGTTCTAACCCAAGCAGCCACACGGCTGACGGGACCAAGACTGACCGGATGTGCCATGGTGGTACGACCGGATTAAGTTGGGAAAAGTTAAACCATGATCCAGACCGAAACTCGGCTTGAAGTGGCCGACAACACGGGTGCACGCGAAGTTATGTGCATCAAGGTGCTCGGCGGCTCGAAGCGTCGTTATGCCAACATCGGCGACATCATCAAGGTGACTGTCAAAGAGGCAACGCCGCGCGGGCGCGTGAAGAAAGGCGAAATCTACAACGCCGTGGTGGTTCGCACCGCCAAGGGCGTGCGCCGTCAAGACGGCTCGCTGATCAAATTCGACGGCAACGCCGCCGTACTTTTGAATACCAAGCTCGAGCCCATCGGCACCCGCATTTTCGGGCCGGTCACGCGTGAGCTGCGCAGCGAACGCTTCATGAAGATCGTTTCGCTGGCGCCGGAAGTGCTGTAAGGAGCCGAGATGAACAAGATTCGAAAGGGCGATGAAGTCATCGTTACGACCGGCAAAGACAAGGGCAAGCGTGGTGTTGTGCTGGCCATTGGCGATGAGCGCGTGACGGTCGAAGGCCTCAATATCGTCAAAAAGCATGTGAAGCCGAATCCGATGAAGGGTACGACGGGTGGTGTGGAGGCGAAGTCGATGCCGCTGCAGATCTCTAACGTAGCTCTCGTCGACGCGAATGGTAAGCCGTCGCGTGTCGGCATCAAGGTCGAAGGGGACAAGAAGGTTCGGTTCCTGAAGACGACCGGTGCCGTGCTGGGCGCCTGACGCTGCGGAGTAAAAAATGGCACGTTTGCAAGAATTTTATAAAGAGAAGGTTGTTCCCGGCCTGATCGAGAAGTTCGGTTACAAGTCCGTTATGGAAGTGCCGCGCATCACCAAGATCACCCTGAATATGGGCCTTGGCGAAGCGGTCGCTGACAAGAAGATCATCGAGAACGCCGTTGGCGATCTGACGAAGATCGCGGGTCAGAAGCCGGTGATCACGAAGGCACGCAAGGCAATCGCGGGCTTCAAGATCCGTCAGGGCTATCCGATCGGTGCGATGGTCACGCTGCGTGGTCAGGCGATGTACGAATTTCTGGACCGTTTCGTGACGGTTGCGCTGCCACGTGTGCGCGACTTCCGTGGCGTGTCGGGTCGTGCATTCGACGGTCGCGGCAACTACAACATCGGTGTGAAAGAGCAGATCATTTTCCCCGAAATCGACTACGACAAGATCGACGCGCTGCGTGGGCTGAACATCAGCATCACGACTACCGCGAAGACTGACGACGAAGCAAAGGCACTGCTCGCCAGCTTCAAGTTCCCGTTCAGAAACTGAGGTTACCGTGGCTAAACTGGCACTGATCGAACGTGAGAAGAAGCGTGCTCGCCTCGTCGCGAAGTATTCGACGAAGCGTGCTGAGCTGAAGGCGATCATCGACGACCAAGCAAAGTCGGACGAAGAGCGTTATGCCGCTCGTCTGGATCTGCAACAACTGCCCCGCAACGCAAACCCGACGCGTCAACGTAACCGTTGCGCGATCACGGGTCGCCCGCGTGGCACGTTCCGTAAATTCGGCTTGGCCCGTAACAAGATTCGCGAAATCGCGTTCCGCGGCGAGATCCCTGGCCTGACCAAGGCGAGCTGGTAATAGGAGAAACATAAGATGAGCATGAGTGATCCTATCGCCGATATGCTGACTCGCATCCGCAACGCGCAGATGGTCGAGAAAGTTTCGGTGACGATGCCCTCGTCAAAGGTCAAGATTGCAATCGCGCAGGTCCTGAAGGACGAAGGCTATATCGACGACTTCGCAGTGAAGTCCGAAGGCGCGAAAACTGAGCTGAACATCGCTCTGAAGTACTACGCTGGCCGTCCGGTTATTGAGCGCCTCGAACGCGTCTCGAAGCCTGGTCTGCGTGTGTACCGCGGCCGCAACGACATTCCGCAGGTCATGAACGGCCTCGGTGTTGCAATCGTGTCGACGCCCAAGGGTGTGATGACTGACCGCAAGGCTCGCGCTACAGGCGTGGGCGGCGAAGTCATCTGCTACGTCGCTTAAGGCCGAAAGGAGAGAGAAACATGTCTCGAGTAGGTAAAAGCCCCATCGTGCTGCAAGGCGCAGAAGTGGCGATCAGCGACGAGCGCATTACCGTCAAGGGTCCGCTGGGCACGATCTCGCAAAACGCGAATCGTCTGGTGAAGGTGGTGAACGACAACGGCACGCTGAAATTCGAGCCGACTGACGAGAGCCGCGAAGCAAATGCGATGTCGGGCACGATGCGCGCGCTGGTGGCGAACATGGTGAACGGCGTGACGAAGGGTTTCGAGCGCAAGCTGACGCTGGTTGGCGTTGGTTATCGTGCACAAGCGCAAGGCGACAAGCTGAACCTGTCGCTGGGTTTCTCGCACCCGGTGGTGCACCAGATGCCGGAAGGCATCAAGGCTGAAACCCCGTCGCAAACCGAAATCGTGATCAAGGGGATCAACAAGCAGCAGGTCGGCCAGGTTGCCGCAGAAGTGCGCGGCTACCGCCCACCCGAGCCCTACAAGGGCAAAGGCGTGCGCTATGCCGACGAGGTTGTGATCCTCAAAGAAACGAAGAAGAAGTAAGGGTGCGCAATCATGGATAAGACTCAATCTCGCCTGCGCCGCGCTCGTCAGACGCGCGTCAAGATCGCCGAGCTGCAGGTCGCACGTCTGGCCGTGCATCGCACGAACACGCACATCTATGCGCAAGTGTTCTCGCCGTGCGGCACGAAAGTGCTCGCCAGCGCGTCGACGCTCGAAGCCGAAGTGCGTGCGCAACTGGCTGACCAGTCGGGCAAGGGCGGCAACGTCGCCGCTGCCACGCTGATCGGCAAGCGTATCGCTGAAAAGGCTAAGGCTGCCGGCATCGAATCCGTCGCCTTCGACCGCTCGGGTTTCCGCTACCACGGCCGCGTGAAAGCGCTGGCTGATGCCGCGCGCGAAGCCGGGCTCAAGTTCTAAGGGAAGGAATTCGTCATGGCAAAGATGCAAGCGAAAGTTCAGGCTGACGAACGCGACGACGGCCTTCGTGAAAAGATGATCGCGGTCAATCGCGTGACCAAGGTGGTGAAGGGCGGCCGGATTCTCGGCTTCGCTGCACTGACCGTGGTTGGCGATGGCGATGGCCGTGTCGGTATGGGCAAAGGCAAGGCGAAGGAAGTGCCGGTCGCTGTCCAGAAGGCAATGGAACAAGCTCGTCGCAACATGTTCAAGGTGCCGCTTAAGAACGGCACGCTGCAACACGAAGTGCACGGTAAGCACGGCGCATCGATGGTCCTCCTCGCTCCGGCGAAGGACGGTACCGGTGTGATCGCCGGCGGTCCGATGCGCGCGGTGTTCGACGTGATGGGTGTGCAGAACGTGGTGGCGAAGAGCCACGGTTCGACGAACCCGTACAACCTCGTTCGTGCGACGCTCGACGGTCTGCGCAAGCAGTCCACGCCGGCTGATATCGCGGCGAAGCGTGGCAAGTCCGTCGAAGACATTCTGGGCTAAAGGTGGGCACCATGTCTGAAAAAACAGTGAAGGTTCAGCTCGTCAAGAGCCTGATCGGCACGCGTGAAACGCACCGTGCAACGGTGCGTGGCCTGGGCCTGCGCCGACTCAACTCGGTCAGCGAGCTGCAGGACACGGCGGCCGTGCGCGGCATGATCAACAAGGTTTCGTACCTCGTTAAGGTCATCGGTTAAGCGGCTGATCGGGTACTCAAGGAGTTGATAATGGAATTGAATAACCTGAAGCCGGCAGAAGGCGCGAAGCACGCAAAGCGTCGCGTTGGGCGCGGCATCGGCTCTGGCCTGGGCAAGACCGCAGGTCGTGGTCACAAGGGTCAGAAATCGCGTTCGGGCGGCTTCCACAAGGTCGGCTTCGAAGGCGGTCAAATGCCGCTGCAACGTCGTCTGCCGAAGCGCGGCTTCACGTCGCTGACGAAGGAATTCGTTGGTGAAGTGCGTCTGGGTGATCTGGAAAAGCTGCCGGTCGACGAAATCGATCTGCTGGCTCTGAAGCAAGCTGGCTTGGTGGGCGAGCTGACGAAGAGCGCCAAGATCATCGCGACGGGCGAGCTGAAGCGCAAGATCCTCGTGAAGGGTCTGGGTGCGACGAAGGGTGCGCGCGCTGCAATCGAAGCGGCCGGCGGCTCTTTTGCCGAGTAACGTGCAAAGCATTTTGCCGTCACTAGCATTTGCATCGGAGAAGGTACTTGGCTAATAGTCCGAGTCTCGCAAAACCGGGTCGAAGCGCGGCGAAGTTTGGCGATCTGCGTCGGCGTGCAGTGTTCCTGCTGCTGGCGCTGGTCGTCTACCGTATCGGTGCGCATATTCCGGTGCCGGGCATCGATCCGGATCAACTGGCAAAGCTGTTCCAAAGCCAGGCGGGCGGCATCCTTGGCATGTTCAACATGTTCTCGGGTGGTGCGCTTTCGCGATTCACGATTTTTGCGCTGGGGATCATGCCGTACATCTCGGCGTCGATCATCATGCAGCTGATGGCAATTGTCTCGCCGCAGCTGGAAGCGCTGAAGAAAGAAGGGCAGGCAGGGCAGCGGAAGATTACGCAGTACACGCGGGTCTTCACGGTGCTGCTGGCGACGTTCCAGGCATTCGGCATTGCCGTTGCGCTTGAGAACCAGCCGGGCCTGGTGATCGATCCAGGCATGGTGTTTCGCCTGACGACGGTCGTAACGCTGGTGACCGGCACGATGTTCCTGATGTGGCTCGGTGAGCAGATCACGGAACGCGGCTTGGGCAACGGCATTTCGATCATCATTTTCGGTGGTATCGCGGCGGGCTTCCCGAATGCGATCGGTGGTCTCTTCGAACTGG
The DNA here is from genome assembly GCF_054782355.1 of Paraburkholderia jirisanensis. Taxonomy (NCBI): domain Bacteria; kingdom Pseudomonadati; phylum Pseudomonadota; class Betaproteobacteria; order Burkholderiales; family Burkholderiaceae; genus Paraburkholderia; species Paraburkholderia jirisanensis. Next base: position 10,622 of record NZ_BAAGSQ010000007.1, read on the forward strand.
TTCGCACCGGCTCGATGTCGATCATCTCGGCGATCATCATCGTGGCGTTGATTGGGGCTGTGACGTACGTGGTGGTGTTCATCGAACGCGGCCAGCGCAAGATCCTCGTGAACTATGCGAAGCGTCAGGTCGGTAACAAGATTTACGGCGGACAGTCGTCGCATCTGCCGCTGAAGCTGAATATGTCGGGCGTGATTCCGCCGATCTTTGCATCGTCGATCATCCTGTTCCCGGCAACGATCCTGAACTGGTTTAGCACGGGATCGAATACGGGTTGGTTCGCCGAAACGCTGCACAACGTGGCCGAGGCGTTAAAGCCTGGTCAGCCGGTGTATGTGTTGTTGTATGCGTTGGCGATTGTTTTCTTCTGTTTCTTTTACACCGCGCTGGTGTTCAACAGCAGGGAAACTGCCGACAACCTGAAGAAGAGCGGCGCTTTCGTTCCGGGTATCCGCCCGGGCGATCAGACGGCGCGTTATATCGATCGGATCCTCACGCGTCTGACGCTGGCTGGTGCGATCTATATCGTGTTCGTTTGCCTGCTGCCCGAATTTTTGGTGCTGCGCTGGAACGTGCCGTTTTATTTTGGTGGAACGTCGCTGCTGATCATCGTCGTCGTCACCATGGACTTCATGGCCCAGGTGCAGTCGTACGTTATGTCGCAACAGTATGAATCGCTGCTGAAGAAAGCCAATTTCAAAGGCGGCGGCGTCCCAATGCGCTAAAGGACTTATGGCCAAAGACGATGTAATCCAGATGCAGGGAGAAGTCATTGAAAACCTGCCTAACGCTACCTTCAGGGTAAAGCTGGAGAACGGCCATGTCGTTTTGGGACATATTTCCGGCAAGATGCGGATGCACTACATCCGTATCCTGCCTGGCGACAAGGTGACAGTTGAGTTGACGCCCTACGATCTGTCGCGTGCGCGGATCGTGTTCCGGGCGAAGTGATTTGAAAAAAGGGTAATATCATGAAAGTGATGGCATCGGTTAAGCGCATCTGCCGCAACTGCAAGATCATCAAGCGCAAAGGCGTTGTCCGCGTGATTTGCAGCTCTGATCCGCGCCACAAACAGCGTCAAGGCTGAACGGCCACGCTTTTGCTTGCGCTTTTTGTTTGAGGAAAAACAATGGCTCGTATCGCAGGGGTTAACATCCCGAATCACCAGCACACCGAAATCGGCCTGACGGCAATTTACGGTGTTGGCCGCACGCGCTCGCGCATCATTTGCGAAGCTGCTGGTGTGGCATTTTCGAAGAAGGTCAAAGACCTGAACGACGCAGACCTCGAAAAGCTGCGTGAAGAAGTCGGCAAGTACATCGTCGAAGGCGATCTGCGTCGCGAAACGACGATGAACATCAAGCGCCTGATGGACCTCGGCTGCTACCGCGGCGTGCGCCATCGCAAGGGCTTGCCCCTGCGCGGTCAGCGCACGCGTACCAATGCGCGTACGCGTAAGGGTCCGCGTCGCGCAGCGCAATCGCTGAAGAAGTAAGCGGGACTGACAGTTACAGGAAAACGTATGGCTAAGGCTTCGAACAACACCGCGGCGCAACGCGTTCGCAAGAAGGTTAAGAAGAACGTCGCCGAGGGCGTGGTTCACGTTCACGCGTCGTTCAACAACACCATCATCACGATCACCGATCGTCAGGGCAACGCGCTTGCCTGGGCGACCTCCGGTGGCCAGGGCTTCAAGGGTTCGCGTAAATCGACCCCGTTTGCAGCTCAGGTGGCGGCCGAGTCGGCTGGCCGTGTGGCGATGGAATACGGCGTAAAGAACCTCGAAGTGCGGATCAAGGGCCCCGGCCCTGGCCGTGAGTCGGCGGTGCGCGCGCTGCATGGTCTTGGCATCAAGATCACCGCGATCTCCGATGTGACGCCGGTTCCGCACAACGGTTGCCGTCCGCCGAAGCGTCGTCGTATCTAAGACACGCTTGTTGCCTGCGCCTGTCTCCGCCGGGTGAAAAAGCCGGCGGCGGCAGGCCGTATGCATTGTTGAATTGACTAAGCCCACCGTTCGACCCAAAGGGTTCGGACTAGCGTGAATACAGTTCACGTGATCAATCATAGAAGGAACGCAAAGTGGCACGTTATATCGGCCCTAAGGCCAAGCTGTCCCGCCGTGAAGGCACTGACCTCTTCCTGAAAAGCGCGCGCCGTTCGCTCGCCGACAAGTGCAAACTCGATAGCAAGCCGGGTCAGCACGGTCGCACATCGGGCGCGCGTACGTCCGACTACGGCACGCAGCTGCGCGAAAAGCAAAAAGTGAAGCGTATCTACGGCGTGCTCGAGCGCCAGTTCCGCCGTTACTTCGCGGAAGCATCGCGTCGCAAGGGCAACACCGGCGAAAAGCTGCTGCAATTGCTCGAGTCGCGTCTCGATAACGTCGTGTATCGCATGGGCTTCGGCTCGACGCGCGCTGAAGCGCGTCAGCTGGTGAGCCACAAGGCGATCACCGTGAACGGCGTCGTGTCGAACATTCCGTCGCTGCAAGTGAAGTCCGGCGACATCGTCGCGGTGCGCGAGCAGTCGAAGAAGCAGGCGCGCATTCTCGAAGCGCTGTCGCTGGCTGAGCAAGGCGGTCTGCCGAGCTGGGTTGCTGTCGACGCGAAGAAATTCGAAGGCACGTTCAAGCAGATGCCGGAACGCAGCGACATCGCTGGCGATATCAACGAAAGCCTGATCGTCGAATTGTATTCGCGCTAATCGGATTGACGGCCGGGGTACCCTGATTGCGTTGTGCAAGGGGTCGCCTCGGCTGTTTATTTTCAGGTTGTTACCGGTCAGCCTTATCGGTGTAACGAGCCGAGGGTATTGAAAAGGAAAACCTATGCAAACCAGTTTGTTGAAACCCAAGATTATCGCAGTGGAATCGCTGGGCGAGAGCCATGCGAAAGTGGTCATGGAGCCGTTCGAACGCGGTTATGGCCACACCTTGGGTAACGCGCTTCGGCGTGTATTGCTGTCGTCGATGATCGGCTATGCGCCGACTGAAGTGACGATCGCAGGCGTGGTCCATGAGTACTCGACGCTCGACGGTGTGCAGGAAGACGTGGTCAACCTGCTGCTGAACCTGAAAGGCGTGGTGTTCAAGCTGCATAACCGTGACGAAGTGACGGTTACGCTGCGCAAGGAAGGCGAAGGCGTAGTTACCGCGGGCGACATCGAACTCGCGCACGACTGCGAAGTGATCAACCCGGATCACGTGGTTGCGCATCTGTCGAAGGGCGGCAAGCTCGACGTGCAGATCAAGGTCGAAAAGGGCCGCGGCTATGTGCCGGGCAACGTGCGTCGTTACGGCGAAGAGTCGGCCAAGATCATCGGCCGGATCGTGCTGGACGCGTCGTTCTCGCCAGTTCGCCGTGTGAGCTATGCGGTGGAAAGCGCGCGTGTCGAACAGCGTACCGACCTCGACAAGCTCGTGATGAACATCGAAACCAACGGTGTGATTTCGCCGGAAGAAGCGATCCGTCAATCGGCGCGCATTCTGGTCGATCAACTGTCGGTGTTCGCTGCGCTGGAAGGTACGGAAGCCACGGCAGAGGCACCGTCGCGTGCGCCGCAGATCGATCCGATCCTGCTGCGTCCGGTCGACGACCTCGAGCTCACGGTTCGTTCGGCAAACTGCCTGAAGGCCGAGAACATTTACTACATCGGCGATCTGATCCAGCGTACGGAAAACGAGCTGCTGAAGACCCCGAACCTCGGCCGCAAGTCGCTGAACGAGATCAAGGAAGTGCTCGCTTCGCGCGGTCTGACGCTCGGCATGAAGCTCGAAAACTGGCCGCCGGCTGGGCTGGACAAGTAAGTCGAACAAGTAAGGCACGAAGTCTTGCAGTGCGGGCGTCCGGCAACGGGCGCCAGTGTTGCACCGCAACTGGCAAAGACGCGGATTTTCCTTTAAAATCCGCGTCTTGCTTTTTTCTCTACCGGCCCGTGCGCCATCTTCACCGAGCGTCTCGCGAGGTGCAGCAAGCGCGATAGAAGAGCTGGATCAAAACTTTGAATCAAGGAAATTGAAATGCGTCACCGTCATGGTTTGCGGAAACTGAACCGCACGAGCAGCCACCGTCTGGCAATGCTCCGTAACATGTCCAACTCGCTGATCGAGCACGAAGTCATCAAGACCACGCTGCCGAAGGCAAAAGAACTCCGTAAAGTCGTCGAGCCGCTGATCACGCTCGGCAAGAAGCCGTCGCTGGCAAACCGCCGTCTGGCGTTCAACCGCCTGCGCGATCGTGACTCGGTCACGAAGCTGTTCGACGTGCTCGGTCCGCGTTTCGCGAACCGTCCGGGCGGCTACCTGCGTATCCTGAAGTTCGGTTTCCGCGTTGGCGATAACGCGCCGATGGCACTGGTCGAACTGCTCGACCGTCCGGAACTGCCGGAAGCTGAAAACGTCGTCGAAGCTGAATAAGCTTTGCTGCGGCGGTAGTTACAAAAAAACCAGGCCATTGAGCCTGGTTTTTTGTTTGTACGCACGCAAACGCTGTGATGAGCCAAAGTCGCGGCTGCGCCGGCGACAGCGGCGCCTTAGGCCAAGGTGATAGCATAGCGGCAGCGAAATTTGCGCGGTTGGAGGCGTCGACAACCATGAACGTGACCCTGCTGCTCACCACGGTGCCCGACACCACGACAGCCGAAAAACTGGCGTCGGACGTGCTGACTGCGCGGCTTGCCGCGTGCGTCACGCAGCTAGGTGCTGTGCGTTCGAGTTTCCACTGGCAAGGCAAGCTCGAATCCGCCGACGAGATTCAGCTACTGTTCAAGACAAGCATCGCCCGCGCGCTTGAACTCGAGCAGTTCATTCAGGCGCATCATCCGTATGACACGCCGGAAATCCTGACGTGGCAGGTCACCGCATCGATGGCGTACGGCCAGTGGGTCAATACAGAAACTCAACGTTCCATTCATGTTTAACGGTCTTTACAGACGTGTGCACGGTGTCGCGCACAACGTCAGATTGCTGCTTGCGTGCCTGTTCGTCGCGCTATTTTCGGTTGGCATCGCACACGCAGCCGACGACTTCCTCGATCCCGCCGATGCATTCAAATTCAGCGCGACCGAAAAGCCGGGCGAAGTCGACGTTCACTACAAGATCGCCGACGGCTACTACATGTACCGCGAGCGCTTTGCGTTCGCGACCCGCAACGGCACCACGACGATCGGCGATCCGCAACTGCCAGCCGGCCACGTCAAATTCGACGAGACGTTCCAGAAGAACGTCGAAACGTATCGTGGCGATCTGACGGTCCGCATCCCGATCAAACAGGCGTCGGGGCCGGTCGATATCGCGGTGACGTCGCAAGGCTGTGCGGACGCAGGTGTCTGCTACCCGCCGATGGAGCGCGTATACCACGTCAATGGCGCCGCGCTCCAGCCGGCAACCGCGGCGACAACTTCAACGGCAACCTCGACGGGTGCAGCCAATTCCTCGCAAGCGGACACGTCCACTGGCGGCAACTGGTACGAACGCGCAACCAGCGCGGACTACGCACAATCGCTGCTGCAGGGCGGCGGCTTCTTCGCGATCGTCGGGTTGTATTTCGTCGCGGGCATGGTGCTGAGCCTGCTGCCGTGTTCCTATCCGATGATCCCGATCCTGTCCGCGATCATCATCGGCGAAGGCGCGAAGGTGACGCGCGCGCGCGGCTTTGTGCTGTCGCTGTCGTACGTGATCGGCATGGCGCTCGTCTACACCGCGCTGGGGATCGCCGCCGCGCTGGTAGGTCAAGGCCTCGGCGCGTGGTTGCAAAACCCGTGGGTGCTCGGCGCATTCGGCGTACTGCTGACGATCTTCGCAGTCACGCTGATCGCGAAAGTCGACATTGTTCTCCCGCAACGCTGGCAGGCCGGTGTCTCGAAAGCATCCGAAGGCCGCTCGGGCGGCAAGCTGGCGGCCGTTGGGGTAATGGGCGCGCTTTCTGCACTGGTAGTCGGTGCCTGCATGACCGCGCCGCTGTTCGCGGTGCTGGCCTTCATCGCGCATACGGGCAACGCATTGCTGGGTGGCGCGGCGCTGTTCTCGATGGGCATCGGGCTCGGCGTTCCGCTGCTGATCATCGGCCTTGGCGCGGGCACGCTGCTGCCACGGGCCGGTGTCTGGATGGACGGCGTGAAGGTGTTCTTCGGTGTCGTTCTGCTGGCTGCCGCGTTGTGGATCGTGTGGCCGGTGCTCGGCGGCACCGCACAGATGCTGCTGAGCGTCCTGTGGCTGCTGATCGCGGCGGCGGCGCTAGGCTTGTTCTCGCCGCAACCTCAAGCGCCAGCGAGCTCGCTGTGGCGTAGCCTCGGACGCGGTATTGGCGCGGCGTTCGCGATCTGGGCAGCGGTGTTGCTGGTTGGCGTGGCGGCCGGTTCCACCGATCCTTTGCGGCCGCTGGCGGTTCTCGCGGGCCGCACGACACCCAGCAGCACGGTACCCGATGCAGCCACGGCCGAGACACAAAACGGCCTTGCCTTTGCGCCGGTCGCCTCTTCTGGCGAACTGGATCAGGTGGTGAAAACCGCCGCGCAGCCAGCGATGCTGGACTTCTACGCGGACTGGTGTGTGAGCTGCAAGGAGATGGAGAAATTCACCTTCAGCGATCCGCGCGTGAACGCGCGGCTCAAGCAACTGAAGCTTCTACGCGCCGACGTGACGGCAAACAACACCGACGACCAGGCGCTGCTGAAGCGTTTCAAGCTTTTCGGTCCGCCGGGCATCATTTTCTTCGACCGCAGCGGCAATGAAGTTCTGCGCGTGGTCGGCTACGAGTCGGCGGATACGTTCTTGCGCAGCCTGGACCGCGTGGCGGTCGCCGCACCGGTGCCTGCGCCGCAATCCTGATCGGCTTTAAAGGCAGCGAGCCTTGCGCAGGCGCCACAAGAAAAACGCGGAGCCTTCCGAAGAACGCTCCGCGTTTTCATAACCGCCACACCAGCTGCAATTCGACGTGAGGCGAGGCCCGCCTACCTGAAGTCAGGTAAACACAAACCTACCGCCACCCGCGCGCTACTTCTGCGCGCGCAGGATCCGCGCCGCATCCAGCGCAAAGTACGTCAACACCCCATTGGCACCTGCCCGCTTAAATGCGAGCAGCGATTCCATCATCACCTTGTCGTGATCGAGCCAGCCGTTCTGTGCCGCGGCCTTCAGCATCGCGTACTCACCGCTCACCTGGTACACATAAGTCGGAAAGCTGAACTCATCACGCACGCGCCGCACGATATCGAGATACGGCATGCCGGGCTTGACCATCACCATATCGGCGCCTTCGTCGATGTCTGCACGGATCTCGCGCATCGCCTCGTCGGAGTTCGCTGGGTCGAGCTGGTACGTCATCTTGTTGCTTTTGCCGAGGTTCGACGCGGACCCGACTGCATCGCGGAACGGCCCATAGAACGCCGAAGCGAATTTGGCCGAATACGCCATGATGCGCGTGTGAATATGGCCATCGCTTTCGAGCAACTCGCGGATCGCGCCGATGCGCCCATCCATCATGTCGGAAGGCGCGACGATATCGACGCCGGCTTCCGCATGCGTCCTCGCCTGGTCGCACAGAATCTCGACGGTCTCGTCGTTGATCACATAGCCCGCCTCGTCGAGCACGCCGTCCTGGCCATGGCTCGTATAAGGATCGAGCGCGACGTCGGTCAATATGCCCAGCTCGGGGAAGCGTTTTTTCAGCTCGCGCACCGCGCGCGGCACCAGCCCGGCCGCGTTGGCCGCTTCGCGCCCATCCGGCGTTTTCAACGAAGGCTCGATGGCCGGAAACAGCGACAACACCGGCACACCCAGTTCGACGCACTGTTCGGCCACACCCATCAGCAGGTCGACCGACACACGTTCGACGCCCGGCATCGACGGCACGGCTTGCCGCACGTTCGTGCCTTCGACGATGAACACCGGATAGATCAAATCGTTGGTGGTGAGGAGGTTCTCACGCATCATGCGGCGGGAGAAGTCGTCGCGGCGCATGCGGCGCGGACGGTGATGCGGGTAAAAACTCATATCGAAGCTCGTGCGAATGTGAAACAGGCGGGTGGGGCGTGCCAGAAACTTTTCGAGACAATGGTATATCATACCGATCGAGCTAGGCGCGTTGCGCTGATCTCCCCGCTTCTCCTCCCTGAGCGGGTGCCTGTCGTTTTTCGATTAGGCTGTTTAACCCGCCGTCACTAAGCGGCGGGTTTTTTTCTGGGCGAAACAAAAGCGAAAGCGAAGAAGTAAAGCTGTCTACAGGCCGGGTTCGTTGCGCGATTTACGCATTGCTACACCATCACGACGACCGCAACTACGACGCAGTTTCCCCGGAACCTGCCGCTTCATCCGGCACCAGCCAGCTTTCAATCAGCGCGTGCGCTTCATCGAGACCGACTCGCTTGAGCGCCGAGAACAGTTGTGCGGTCAGCTCGCCCTCGAATCCCGCCGCGCGATACTCCTCCAGCCCCTTCTTCGTAGCCCGCAACGCATTGATGCTTTCCTGACGCGTCAATTTGTCGCATTTGGTCAGCAGCGTGTGGATTGGCTTGCCTGTCGGTGCGAACCACTCGATCATGCGTCTGTCCAGTTCGGTCAGCGGGCGGCGCGAGTCCATCATCAGGATCATGCCGCGCAGTTGGGCGCGCGACTGCAGGTAGGTCGACAGCAGCCTTTCCCAGTGCTCTTTCGCAGCACCAGGCACTTCCGCATAACCATAGCCGGGCAGGTCGACCACATGCGCGACCGGTTCGTCGGCCGGACCGACCGAGAAGTAATTGATATGCTGCGTGCGCCCCGGCGTCTTGCTGGCGAAGGCCAACTGCTTCTGGTTGCACAGCAGGTTGATCGCGGTGGATTTGCCTGCATTCGAGCGCCCGGCAAATGCGATTTCCGGCTGCGCCGTGGGCGGCAGATCGCGCAAATGATTGACGGTAGTGAAGAAGCGGGCTTGGTGGAGCAGGAAGGACATGGATGAGACCGGGTATGTGATACAAGCCCAAGGCACGCAAAAACCGTGGGGCTGCTGGGCGGTGAACCGTGCTGCGAACCGCGCCTGGACTGGCTGCGGGGGATGCCCGACTGGCGTCTTCGCGCTTAGCGAGTTATTGTACAATACGATGGTTTACTGAAAACCTGTTAGGCATTGCGACCTTTACAAGTAATTCGGTCGCCGTCGTACTTTGCAGAACCTCTAATTCCCACAAGACGAAACAGGGTGTGCGAATGAATCGACTGGGCAGGATTCTGGTGGTGCTTCACACAGCAGTAGGTCTTTCAGGTTTGGCGGTACAGGCAAAAGCAGCGGATCAGGCTCCGGCCAAGCCGGATTTGAATCGGGGGCAGGCCATCGCAGCGCAGGTTTGCGCGACGTGTCACGGTGCAGATGGCAACAGCGCGGGCGGTGCCTATCCGAAGCTCGCGGGCCAGCATCCGGAATACCTCACCAAAGAGCTCAAGGATTTCAAGACACAGCCGGGCGCAAAAGGGCCCGCGCGGAACAATCCGATCATGGCGGGCATAGCGGGTGCGCTGTCGGATCAGGATATGGTCAACGTGTCGGCGTGGTTTGCGACGCAGGTGCCCAAGCCCGGGTACGCGCACAACAAAGACACCGTCCCGTTGGGTCAAAAGATCTATCGTGGCGGTATCGCGGATAAGGGCATACCCGCCTGCGCGAGCTGCCACGGCCCGACGGGCCAGGGCATTCCGTCGCAGTATCCGCGGTTGTCCGGCCAGTGGGCAGACTACACGGCCGCCCAGTTGACGGCGTTCCAGCAGGGCGTACGCAACAACAACGAGCCGATGCATGCCATCGCACAGCGTCTGTCAGATGGTGAAATAAAAGCAGTCGCTGATTACGTCGCGGGTTTGCATTAAGCTGGCGTCCGCGCCGCATCGGTATAGCCGGTCCCAGGGTCTTACGATCCGTCAGGCCGGCGCAAAAATAAGAAAAGGGTGAGGGCGCCGTGCCGGCACGGCAGCCTCTTCACCCTTTTTTGCTGTTCAGTCGGAGTTTGAATGAGCGTCACCACCTCGGGTTTGCAGTCGAAATCGCGTCAGCGGGTCACGCGCGAAATCGTCGAGTTGCTCAGTTCGATGCGCTTTGCGATCGCGATGCTCGTGATCCTGGCCATCGCGAGCATCATCGGCACCGTGCTTACGCAGGACGACCCGTATCCCAACTATGTGAACCAGTTCGGCCCGTTCTGGGCCGACATCTTCCGCTCGCTGAGCCTGTACACCGTGTACAGCGCGTGGTGGTTCATGTTGATCCTCGGCTTTCTGATTGCGTCGGTGTCGCTGTGCGTGATCCGGAATGCGCCGAAGATGCTGGCCGATACCAAAAGCTGGAAAGACAAGGTCCGCGAAGCGAGCCTGCGCGCGTTTCACCACAAGGGCGAATTCACGCTACACGGCTCGCGCGCGGAAGCCACCAACGTGCTCGCGAAGCTGTCCGCCAAGCTAGGCTACAAATTCGTTACACGCGAATCCGAAGGCGCGACGCTGATCGCCGCCAAGCGCGGTGCGCTGACCAAGCTCGGCTACATCTCCGCGCACCTGGCGATCGTGATCATCTGTATCGGCGGGCTGCTCGACAGCAACCTGCCGATCAAGCTGCAGATGTGGCTGTTCGACAAGTCGCCGATCAACAGCAACACGGTGATCAACGAAATCTCGCCCGACCACCGGCTGTCGGAGAGCAATCCGACCTTCCGCGGCTATGCGTGGGTGCCCGAAGGCCAGCATGTTTCGACCGCGATCCTGAACCAGCCGACCGGCTCGCTGATCCAGGACTTGCCGTTTTCGATCGAACTGAACAAGTTCATCGTCGATTACTACTCGACCGGCATGCCGAAGCTGTTCGCCAGCGACATCGTCGTGATCGACCACAAGACCGGGCAGCGCATTCCGGCGCGTGTCGAGGTGAACAAGCCATTCGAGTACGACGGCGTGTCGATCTTCCAGTCGAGCTTCCAGGACGGCGGCTCGGAGATGAAGACGACCGCCTGGCCGATGACCGGCAGCAGCACGAAAACGGTGCCGTTCGAAGGCACCATCGGCAACTCGACGCCGCTGGCGAATTCGGTGCCGGGCGCGGATGGCCAGACGATCGAATTTGCCGACTTCCGTGCGATCAACGTCGAGAACATCTCGAACGGCAGCGGTCAGAACGACGTGCGCGGCGTGACCGCGCATCAGTCGCTGAAAGAGGCGTTCGACGAGCGCCTCGGCTCCGGCGCGAAAACCTCGAAGCCGCTCGACCTGCATAACGTCGGGCCGTCGGTGCAGTACAAGGTACGCGGCAAGGACGGCCAGGCGCGCGAGTACAACAACTACATGCTGCCGGTCGATGTGAGCGGCGAGCGCGTGTTCCTCGCGGGCATGCGCACCAATCCGGACGACGCGTTCCGCTACCTGCGCATTCCCGCGGACACCGGCGGCACGGTCAAGGAATGGATGAGCCTGCGCGCCGCGCTGGAAAATCCGGCCACGCGTACCGAAGCGGCCCATCGCTTTGCGCAGCGCTCGGTGCCCGCGTCGAACCCGGACCTGCAGCAGCACCTCGAAGAAAGCGCGGTGCGCGTACTCACCCTTTTTGCCGGCGCCGATTCGACCCTCGGCACCCCGCCGCGCAGCCAGGTGAACGGCGGTTTCCAGTCGATCGCCACCTTTATCGACCATTCGGTGCCGAAAGCCGAGCAGGAAAAGGCCGCCGGCCTGCTGCTGCGCATGCTCGAAGGCTCGATGTGGGACGTCTGGCAAATCGCGCGCGAGCAAAACGGCGAAGCGTCGGCGCAGGTCAACGACGCGAACAGTCGTTTCATACAAAGCTCGATTAACGCAATTTCCGACAGTTTTCTGTACGGATCGCCGGTGTTTCTGCAGCTCGATTCGTTCAAGCAGGTGCAAGCATCGGTATTTCAGTTGACGCGCGCGCCGGGCAAAAAAGTCGTGTATCTTGGCAGCCTGCTGCTCGTGCTGGGTATCTTTTCGATGTTTTACGTCCGTGAACGGCGCCTGTGGTTCTGGCTCAAAGATACCGACCACGGCACGCACGTCGTGATGGCAATGTCGAGCGCACGCAAGACCTTCGACTTCGACAAAGAGTTCAAAGAGACGCGCGACGCGGTGGGCGAGGCGCTCGGTGCCACGCCAGTCAGTGCGTCCGATGCGTCCGGCGGCGCGAGCTCGCATGCCGGCCCACAAGATTCGACCCGGTAAGATCATGGACTTGACACAGGTTTCCTCCTCCTCGCCCGCACAGCGTCCCACCGGCGATGCGCCTGCGCGCCGCAGCCCGCTGCTCGACGATCGCCCGTTCCTGAAGCGCCTGAAGCCGTTCGACTGGCTATTCGCGCTGGCAATGGTGGCCGGCGCCGGTTTCGCGCTGTCGCGCTACTACGGGTTCATGAACTACTACGACAAGCTGGTGCTGGTGTGCGCAGTGCCGGTGTTCGTCGTGCTCGGCTGGCGCTGGAAGCCGGTGCGGCCGTTGATGATCGGCATTGCTGCGCTGTCGCTACTGGCCATCCAGATCTACCACGGCGATCTGGCGCGGGCCGACCAGGCGTTCTTCCTCAAATATTTCCTGTCGAGCCAGTCCGCGATTCTGTGGATGAGCGCGCTGTTTGTGTTCGCCACGGTGTTCTACTGGATCGGCTTGCTGACGCGCTCGCCCACGGGCGCAGCAATCGGCTCGAAAATGACGTGGGCCGCGGTGCTGATGGGCTTCGTCGGCCTGATGGTGCGCTGGTACGAGTCGTACCTGATCGGCGCGGACGTCGGCCATATTCCAATCTCGAACCTGTACGAAGTGTTCGTGCTTTTCAGCCTGATTACGGCGCTGTTCTATCTGTATTACGAATCGCACTACAACACGCGTGCGCTCGGCGCGTTCGTGCTGCTGGTCATCACGGCGGCGGTCGGCTTCCTGATGTGGTACTCGATCTCCCGCGACGCGCAGCAGATCCAGCCGCTGGTGCCCGCGCTGCAAAGCTGGTGGATGAAGATCCACGTGCCGGCGAACTTCATCGGCTACGGCAGCTTCGCGCTGTCGGCGATGGTGGGCGTCGCGTATCTGAGCAAAGAGCGCGGCGTGCTGGCCGACCGGCTGCCGCCGCTCGACGTGCTGGACGACCTGATGTACAAGTCGATCGCCGTCGGTTTCGCGTTTTTCACGGTCGCGACGATTCTCGGCGCGCTGTGGGCCGCGGAAGCGTGGGGCGGCTACTGGAGCTGGGACCCGAAAGAAACGTGGGCACTGATCGTCTGGCTGAACTATGCGGCATGGCTGCATATGCGTCTGATGAAAGGCCTGCGCGGTGCGGTCGCCGCCTGGTGGGCGCTCACGGGCCTGCTGGTCACGACGTTCGCGTTCCTCGGCGTCAATATGTTCCTGTCGGGGCTGCATAGTTACGGCAAGCTGTAATATCCGCTGTTCAGGTCCGACCAAGAAACCGCTGGGTGCGTGATAGCCCCAGCGGTTTTTTTACGTCAGGATGGGAAGGATTTGCCAGCATTTCCGTTTGCCAGAAGAGAGTCTGCGGATAAACGGACATAGCCATCGAATGGCGGGCGATCGGCGATCGGCGCCCGCGAGGAGCAGCATCATGTGGATCAAACGGTCTGACCGGACACAACTGAGCGGCGACGACATCCCGCGCAGCGAAATCACGCCGCAACACGTGTTCGAAAATCGGCGGCGCATCTTGCAGATGGCAGGCGCAGCGGCGCTAGGCGGCCTGATCGGCGTGCATGGTGAAGCGTATGCCGCGTTTGCGTCACCCGATCCGAAAGCGTTGAAGCTGTCGGCGAAGACGAACCCGAAATTCGTCGCGACCGACAAGGCGACGCCGTTCAAGGACATCACCACGTACAACAACTACTACGAGTTCGGCACCGACAAGGCCGATCCGGCGCACAACGCCGGCACGTTGCGGCCGCGTCCGTGGAGGGTGAGCGTTGAAGGCGAGGTGAAGAACGCCAAAGTCTACGACATCGACGAGCTGCTGAAGCTCGCACCGCTCGAAGAGCGCGTGTACCGGCACCGGTGTGTCGAAGGCTGGTCGATGGTGATTCCGTGGATCGGCATTCCGTTGTCGGAGGTGATCAAGCGCGCGCAGCCCACCGGCAACGCGAAATACGTGCAGTTCATTACGCTGGCCGATCCGTCGCAAATGCCGGGGCTGTCCGAGCCGATTCTGGACTGGCCGTATTCGGAAGGCCTGCGGATGGACGAAGCGATGAATCCGCTGACGCTGCTTACCGTGGGCCTGTATGGCCAGGTTCTGCCGAACCAGAACGGCGCGCCGGTGCGCATCGTGCTGCCATGGAAGTACGGCTTCAAGAGCGCGAAGTCGCTGGTGAAGATCCGCTTCGTCGACCAGCAGCCGCCGACCAGCTGGAACGTCTACGCGCCGAAGGAGTACGGCTTCTACTCGAATGTGAACCCGAACGTCGACCATCCGCGCTGGAGCCAGGCAACCGAGCGCCGGATTGGCGAGGATGGTTTCTTCACGCCGAAGCGCAAGACGTTGATGTTCAACGGCTACGGCGATCAGGTCGCGTCGCTGTATCAGGGCATGGACCTGAAGAAATTCTTCTGAGCGGGGACGTCGATGACAACCGATACGCAAACTGCTGCGGGTCGCAAGGTGCCGCGACCCGCGTCGGCCACGGCGGCAGCGACTGTTGCGGCTGCCGGCGCTGCCACGAAACGTGCAGCTACCGTGCCGGCCGGTGCGCGCTGGGTGAAACCCGCAAAGGTGGCGGTATTTGTCGCGGCGCTGTACCCGCTCGCGCGCCTCGTGCTGTTCGGTTTCACCGACCAACTGGGCGCCAATCCGATCGAATTCATCACGCGTTCGACCGGCCTATGGACGCTGGTATTTCTGTGCATCACGCTGGCCGTGTCGCCGCTGCGCCGGCTGACGGGTGTGAATGCGCTGCTGCGCTTTCGCCGCATGCTCGGGCTGTACGCGTTCTTCTACGCGGCGCTGCACTTCACGACGTATTTCTGGTTCGACAAGTGGTTCGACTTTGCGGAAATCCTGAAGGACATCGGCAAGCGTCCGTTCATCACGGTCGGTTTTGCGGCCTTCGTGTTGCTGATCCCGCTCGCGGCGACCTCGACCCGCGCGATGGTGCGCAAGCTCGGCCGACGCTGGCAGGTATTGCATCGCGCGATCTATCCGATCGCCGCGCTGGCGATCCTGCATTTCTGGTGGATGAAGGCGGGCAAGCACGATCTGATCTTGCCGAAGATCTACGGAGCGATCGTGATCGTGCTGCTGGGCTGGCGGCTTGCTGTGTGGGCGCGCGAGCGGATCGCGCGGCGCAGTGTCATAGGACGCTGACGCGCGGCGGCGGTGTAGGGCTGTGTTGTCGCGCAGTGACGCAGCCTGATGACGTAGAGCGATGACGCACGGTGGCGTAGCACGACGCGGCGCCATCTACTGCGTTGAGAGAATTTTTGCGGCGGGAGCTGACGGGCGGCGCGCATAGATGGCGCCGCTTGCTACCCGCCGAAGTTGATGCGCCTCAGTCCGGCAGAATCGATTCGCCAGCGAACAACTGCTTGATCTCTTCGCGTTCACGCACGACGTGCACCGTGTCGCCTTCCACCATCACTTCAGCGGCGCGCGTGCGCGTGTTGTAGTTCGAGCTCATCACAAAGCCATATGCGCCTGCCGAGCGAATCGCCAGCAGATCGCCCGGCTCGAGCGCCAGTTCGCGGCTGCGGCCCAGCCAGTCGCCGCTTTCGCAGACCGGACCGACCACGTCGTACAACTGTTTCGGCGCGCTGCGCGTCACCACCGGCTCGATCGCGTGATACGCGTCGTACATCGCGGGCCGCGCGAGATCGTTCATCGCGGCATCGACGATCGCAAAGTTCTTTTCCGCGCCCGGCTTCAGAAATTCGACACGCGTGAGCAGAATGCCCGCGTTGCCTACCAGCGAGCGCCCCGGCTCGAAATACACTTCGCGATGACCATGGCCGCGCGCCTCGATGCGATCGAGCACGGTGCGCACGAAATCGCCGATGGCAGGCGGTGTCTCGTCGCTATACGTAATGCCGAGGCCGCCGCCGACATCGATATGGCGAATCTTCAAGCCGTCGGATTCGATCTGCCCGACGAGTTCGAGCAGCTTGTCGACCGCATCGAGATACGGCGAGACTTCGGTGATCTGCGAGCCGATATGGCAATCGATGCCGACCACGTCCAGATGCGCCATCGCCGCCGCCGCGCGATACGTGGCGCGCGCTTCGTCAAACGCGACGCCGAACTTGTTCGACTTCAGGCCGGTGGAAATATACGGATGCGTCTTCGCGTCGACGTCCGGATTCACGCGCAACGAGACAGGCGCCAGCTTGCCGAGCGCGCCGGCGACTTCGTTGAGGCGGCTCAGTTCCGGAATCGACTCGACGTTGAAGCACTTGACGCCGGCTTCGAGCGCCTCGCGCATTTCCGCGACGCTCTTGCCGATGCCCGAAAACACCGTGTTCTCCGCCTTGCCGCCGGCCGCCAGTACGCGCGCCAGTTCGCCGCCGGACACGATATCGAACCCCGCGCCGAGCCGGGCGAACAGATTCAGCACCGCGAGGTTGCTGTTCGCCTTGACGGCGACATGGACCGTGGCACGCCGGCCGGCGCATGCGCCTGCATAGGCTTGCCATGCGTCGGTCAAGGCGGCGCGCGAATAGACGTACAGCGGCGTGCCGAACTGTTCGGCGAGCGATACGGCGGACACGCGTTCGGCGTGCAGCACGCCGTCGACATGGGCGAATGCGGATCGAGTCATGCGAAGGTCTTATTGAGCTTGAGGAACGCCGGATGCGGGTTGTTGCGGCAGGTTCGTCGACGGCATCCGGAAATTGTCGTCGGGGGACAGCGACAGCGCGGCGCCCGACGTGTCCGGAACGTCGGAAGCGGACGAAGCCGTTTCAGCGCCGGGGTTCACTTCATCGGGCGAAGGCGGCCGCGTTTGCTCGTTCGGTTTGGCGGGCAGTGGTGGTACGGTGGGCAGATAAAGCGCGCCGCGTTGCCCGCAGCCGGCGAGTGCGCCGACCGTAACGATGGACAAAGCCGCTACAATCGCGCTCATCCGGAAAACGGCTTGCATGACTGTCCCTGTATAACGAATCCGCTGGAGTTTAGCATGACCGATAGTGAATACTTAACCCGCGCCGAAGCCGTGCTGGCCGCGATCGAACGCGCGCTCGACGAGGTCGACGCCGATATCGAATTCGGCCGCAGCGGCAATGTGCTGACACTCGAATTCGAGAACGGCACGAAGATCATCGTGAACCTGCAGCCGCCGATGAAGGAAATCTGGATTGCGGCGAAGTCGGGCGGCTACCACTTCCGTTTCGTCGACGACGCATGGCGCGATACGCGCAACGGCACCGAGTTTTTCTCGGCGTTGTCCGACTACGCGTCGCAGCAGGCCGGCGAGCCGGTGCAGATCGCGCCGTAAGCGCACGGGGTGGCCGCTGGGTGCGCTGTCGCGATGATGCGAGCGGCGGGTGGTAAGCGGCGGGTGGTGAGCGGCAGGTGGTGAGCGGCAGGTGGTGAGCGGCTTCGCGAGCGGTGCGTAGTTGCACCGCTTACTGCGCGCCTCCTGGCCGCTTCAATGCCCGCGGAACAGGTTCATGATGTCCTGCTTTTCCTGCTCGTTAACCTGCTCGGGCGCAGCCTGCGCCCCGCTCGCCTCGTCACCCGGTTGCGGCAGCGAAACGCCGACCGCCGAAACGAATCCATTGCCCGGCGTAAATCCGTCGAAATACAACTCGTCGCCGATCGTCGTGACACCGGCCGGCATCGGCATCTTGTACTCGGGCACGCCCTTCAACGCGCGGCCCATATAGTCGACCCACACCGGCAACGCGAGACCGCCGCCGGTTTCCTTGTCGCCGAGGCTGCGCGGGTTGTCGTAGCCGATCCACGCAATGGCAGTCAGCGTGTGCTGATAGCCGGCGAACCACGCATCGCGCGAGTCGTTGGTGGTGCCGGTCTTGCCGGCAAGGTCGGTACGCTTGAGCACGTTCGTCTTCGCGCCGGTGCCGCGTTGCGCGACGCTCTGCAGCAGGCTGTTCATCACATACGCGTTGCGCGGCTCGATCGCATGCGGCGCACTTTGCGCGGCGACCAGCGGTTGTGCATGAGCGACCACCACGCCGCGCTGATCGGTGACTTCCGCGATCAGATACGGGTTGATCCGATAGCCGCCGTTCGCAAACACCGAATAGCCAGCCGCCATCTGCAGCGGCGTGACGAGACCCGCGCCGAGCGCCATCGGCAGATAGGCCGGATGCCGCTCCGCATCGAAGCCGAAGCGCGTGATGTACTGCTGCGCGTACTTCGTGCCGATGTGGTTCAGGATGCGGATCGACACAAGGTTCTTCGATTTCTGCAGCGCGGTGCGCATCGTCATCGGGCCATCGAAGCCGCCGCCATAGTTTTTCGGCTCCCACGCCTGGCCGCCCGTTTCTGCGGCACTGAAGAACAGCGGCGCATCGTTGATCACGGTAGCCGGCCCGAGGCCTTTTTCCAGCGACGCCGAGTAGATGAACGGCTTGAAGCTCGAGCCCGGCTGGCGCCATGCCTGCGTCACGTGGTTGAACTTGTTCTTGTTGAAATCGAAGCCGCCGATCAGCGCGCGGATCGCGCCGTCCTGCGGCACCACCGAAACGAATGCGCCTTCGACCTGCGGCAGCTGCGTAATCGACCACTCGCCATCGTCGCCATTGACCACCCGTACGATCGCGCCTGGACGGATACGCTGATTCGGCTGTGCACGCGCGTTCAACGCCGGCGCGGCATAGCGCAGCCCATTGCCGTCGATGGTGATCGAGTTGCCGCCGATCAACGTAGCCTGCACCTGCTTCGGCGTGGCCGACGTCACCACAGCCGCGATGATCTCGCCATTGTCGGGATGCTCGAGCAGCGCATCGTCGATTGCCTGCTCGCGGTCGTCGGCATCTTTCGGCAGGTCGATGAACGCTTCCGGGCCGCGATAGCCGTGACGCCGCTCATAGTCCATCAGCCCCTTGCGCAGCGCGCGATAGGCGACGTCCTGATCGGCCGAATCGATCGTCGTGACCACGTTCAGGCCGCGCGTGTAGGCTTCCTCGCGGTACTGCGCGTACATCATCTGGCGCACCATCTCGGCCACGTACTCGGCGTGCACGCTGAATTCCTTGCCCGCGCCCTTGACCACCAGCGGCTGCGCGTTGGCCTGCTCGAACTGCTGCTGCGTGATGTAGTGCAGCTCCAGCATGCGCTGCAGGATGTACTCCTGACGGACCTTGGCCCGCTTCGGGTTGACCACCGGGTTATACGCGGAAGGCGCCTTGGGCAGCCCCGCGAGCATCGCGCATTCGGCGAGCGTGAGGTCTTTCAGATCCTTGCCGAAATACACGCGCGCGGCACTCGCAAAGCCGTACGCGCGCTGGCCGAGATAGATCTGGTTCATGTAGACCTCGAGAATCTGGTCTTTCGACAGCTTCGACTCGATCTTGTACGCGAGCAACATCTCGTAGACCTTGCGCGTGTAGGTCTTTTCGCTCGACAGAAAGAAGTTGCGCGCCACCTGCATCGTGATCGTGCTCGCGCCTTGCGTGGCATGGCCGTTGGTCAGC
Organism: Paraburkholderia jirisanensis; assembly: GCF_054782355.1. Lineage (NCBI taxonomy): Bacteria > Pseudomonadati > Pseudomonadota > Betaproteobacteria > Burkholderiales > Burkholderiaceae > Paraburkholderia > Paraburkholderia jirisanensis. The sequence continues at coordinate 30,230 of NZ_BAAGSQ010000007.1, forward strand.
GCGACGATGCCGGCGCGCGCGATGCCGGTCAGGTCGACGCCGCCGTGATCGTAGAAGCGCGCGTCTTCAATGGCGAGCACGGCTTTCTTCAGGTTGTCCGGCACGTCGCGGATGTGCACGACGTCGCGCCGCTCTTCGCCGAATTCACCGATCAGCACGTGATCGGCGGTATAGATGCGCAGCGGCACCTTCGGCTGATAGTCGGTCAGCGCTTCGAGCGAAGGCAGGTTCGGCGTGGCGACGACGAGCGCGTAGCCGAGCAGCAGCGCGACGCACACGACGCCGGCGAAGACCAGGCCAGCCAGACCGTAGATCAGCGTAAGCCACAGCGAGCGCTTGCGTTTGCGCGGCGCGGGCGGCGGCGGAGATGAAGGAGTCGACGATTGCATAAGACCACCAAAAACCAGTCCCGCGATTATAGCCGCGCGCGCAGCGAGCTTTCGACGCGCTTACATCGGACCGGCGGACTGCGGTAGCGAATTGCGTCAGCGAATGACATCACTGTAGCGCCTCCGGCTCACGCCTGGGACCGCTTTGCATCGCGTTAGCCATTCGGCTGAATATCGCGGATCAAGCCGTCTGAGCACAATTCTCCCTGTGGCCTGCGCTCGAATGCGTGGCCGCTTCGTTGCTGAAAGGGAGGCAAAAATGACGTTTAAAAATACGTTGCAAATGGCGGTACGCCGGTTCGCAGCCGGCATCGATGTGAATCCGTCCGAGGTGCGCCTCGTGGTGTTGAGCCGGCGTGCGCGTGGCGATGGTCCGGTGCGGGTCGAGTGCATCGCGTCGGTGCCGATGCGTGCCGGCGCAATGGCCGGTGCGGAGATCGTCGACCGGCCGGCGGTCGCGCGTGCGCTTGCCGAATTGCTCGAGGGTTTGCCGACCGAGCGCATTCTGTACGCACTGCGTTGTGCGATGGCCGTGCCGGGCTCGGCCACCCTCACTGCCAACGTGCCGGTCGCGCAGTTCGGGCCGCGGCGGCGGGGGCGCTTCGGCGCCACATATGGGCATGCCGCCTTCGAGGCCGCCGTGATGATCGAAGCCGAACGCATCGCCGGTCTCGAGCGCCACGCGCTTGCGGTCGACTGGTACGTCACCGAAGTGTCGCCGGATGCGGGCTGCGTGACGATCGCGGCTACCGCGCGCCAGCACCTCGAGGCGCGCCTTGAATGCGCGGCGATCGCCGGTGTTTCACTCACCGCGATCGACAGCGAGCCGCGCGCCGCGCTACGCGCGTTACGCCATGCAGCCGATCACGAACCATGCGCGGAAGACGCGTACGCGGCGCTCTGGGTCGCTCCCGATGGTCTCTATGGCTGGCGCATCGTCGACGATGCGATTGCGGCCGAGGTGCGCTATCCGGCGCTCGAGTACGCCGGCATTGCCGACGCGTTGCGCGATCTGGGCGGCGGCCAGACACTCGGCCGCGCGCTGGTGGCGGGCGAACTCGACCTGCTCGAGGGCGTGTCCTTTTCGCTGGCCGACATCGCCGACGTGCTCGCGTGCGGCGTCGTGCCGTTTCAATGCGCGGCGTTCGGTGAAGTCGTGCGCGCGTCCGACGAGAAGCTGTTGTACGAACCCGGCTGTGCCGTGGCCTTCGGTCTTGCACTGCGCGAGGTGCTCGAATGAGATCGCCGGACTTGCGCTTCGACACGGCCGCGCGGCCGCGCGTGCTGCCCGCGTGGAGCGGTGGCTTCAACCTGTTGCCGTACCGGCAACGCAACGCGCGCCGCGCGCGGCGGCGTCGCGTTGGGGAGTGGCTGGCGGCGGTGCTGGCCGGCTGTACGGCCGTGCTCGCGCTCGCCGGCTGGCAGACCGTCGAGCGAACCAGGCTGGACGCACAACGGGCTGCTGCAGAGCGTGCGTTCGCGCAACTGGCGGCGCCGCTTGCCGAGCATGCGCGGCTGTCGCGCGAGGTTGCCGATGCGCACACGCGAGCGGCGCGCGCCGAGACGCGTGCGGAACCGTTGACGCGTCTCATCGCACTCTTCGAGGTGCTGAGCGACGAAGCCGACCAGCGCATCGTGGTTCAGCAATTGAAGCAGCGTGACCACGAAACCGAGTTGCTTGCCAGCGCGCGCGACCACGCGGCGCCGGCCGCGTGGCTCAAACGCCTGAACGCAATCCACGGTGTGCGCGACACCGAGGTGAGCGATCTGCGCCGTGCGGGGACTTCATCGCATCGCACGTCGCCAGGCGAGAGCGCGGCGATCGAGTTCGCTACACGTCTGCACTGGAATCCTCTGCGCGACCCGGCACCGCACAAACCCACGGTAGCTGCTGCCCATCCTGTTCAACCTGGCAATACACGAGGTATGAAATGAATTCGACTCTTTCCGGCCACTTCGGCTATACGAACAACCGACCTTCTACGCGAGGCTGGGCCGACGGCCTGCGCGTGCCGCTTGCGGCCTGGAGTACGCGCCGCCGGCTGGCAATCGCATCGCTGATCGCGGTGCTTGTCTTCGGGCTCGGCACCCATGCATGGGTCGCGGCAGACCTGAGCGGTATCGGCGCAAGCCGTGCGTCGCTGGCGCAGGCGCAACATCGTTTCGACGATGCGCGTGGTGCGCTCGACGCATTGCCGGCGCTGCGCCGGTCGGCGGGCGCAGCAGGGGCCACCCGTCCGGCTGCGCCATGGACGTCGTCCGACGATGTGCGGGCCGTCACGCAACTGGCAGAGCGCAGCGGCATTTCGCTGCTTGCGCTGGAACCCGGTGTCGTCAGCGGCGACGGCATCGATGCCGCCCGGCCGATTCGCCTGACCGCACAGGCCGGTTTCGCGCAGCTGATGGCCTTCGTACGCGCGCTGCCGAGCCTGCCTGTGCTGGCCGTGCCGGGCGACATCACGGTCAGTAGGGCGGATACCGCGATCTCCGGCACGGGCCTGCTGTCGGTTGGCATCACGTTGAGCGTATTCGATGGGCTGCGCCCGTTCGACTCGATCATCGACGCGATCGATGACGCATTCGACGGCGACGAAGATATCGTGTTCAACGATCCCTTTGCACCGCCGGCGCGTTTCGAGCAGCGTGTAACCGACGTGGGCGACGCCGCGTTGCGTGTGGTCGGTTTGCTGTCCGACCTGGTGCGCGGCCTCGCGCTGGTCGAAACGCCGGACGGCGAGACTACGCTCGAGGCCGGGCAGCGTATCGGCAGCGCGCATGTCGCGCGCGTCGATGGGCACGGCATGACGCTTGCGATGCGCGATGGCGACAAGCGTGTCGTGGCATTCGGCGAGGCGCTCCAATGATGCGCGCGTACCGCCTGAAGTGGCTGGCGGGCATCGGGTGGGCGTTTGCGGCGGCAGCACATGCATCGATGCCGCCGCTGCCGGGACAGATGCCGCTCGACGATGGGCTTGCTTCGTACGGTACGCCGCCACTGCCGCGGGCGGCCGCCGACGAAGTGCAAAACCCGTTTGGCGAGCAGCCAGCCGAAGCCCGCCTGACGAACGTCGATGAGCCTCTGGTGGCCCCGGTTGACAACGCTGCGCAACAAGACCGCGCAGCGCGCAGCGAAGCCACAACGCCCGTCGATGCGGCACGCAACGAAGCTTCAGCCGGCGCGCTCGAGGGGCCGCCCGTGCCGCTCGCGCCGCAGGCGCGGCTTGGCGGTTCGGCGGCAAGCCTGCTCGCGGACGACCTGCCGCCGGACAAGCCGATCACGCTGAACTTCCGTCATGCGGAGCTCGGCGCGGTGCTGAACGCGTTTGCGCAGTTCACGGGGCTGAACATCATCGCCAGCGACAAGGCGCGCGGTGCGGTGACGCTGCATCTCGACAACGTGCCGTGGCGCATTGCTTTCGATACGCTGCTCGATGTCCATGGCCTTGCGATGGAGCGGCGCGGCAACGTGATCTGGGTTGCGCCGCTTGCCGAGCTCGCCGCGCGCGAGCGGCAGCGTTTCGAAACGCATGCGCGTGGCGCCGACCTCGAGCCGCTCGCGAGCCGCACCTTCGAGCTGAATTACGCGCATGCGGACGATGTGCGCAAGCTCCTGATGGGCTCGGCCAACCAGCGTGTGTTATCGAAGCGCGGCGCGGTGATGGCCGATCCGCGCACGAACCTGGTGTTCATCACCGACCTTGAAGCGCGCCTCGCGCAGATCGACAAGCTGATCGCCGCGCTCGACCGGCCGACTCGCCAGGTGTTGATCGAAGCACGCATTGTCGAAGGTGAGCGCGGTTTCTCGCGCAATCTCGGCGTGAAGCTGTCGATGGCCGGGACCAGCGAAGACGGTACGATGGTCGGCATGACAGGCAACCAGGACGGTCTTGTCCACGATCTTTCGGCGCGGCCGATTTCCGGTTTCGACGCGGCCACCGCTGGCCTCACGTTGTTTGCCGCGCGTGCCACGCGGCTCATCAACGTGGAGCTGAGCGCGCTCGAAGCGGAGGGGCGCGGGCAGATCGTGTCGAGCCCGCGCGTGGTGACTGCGGACCGCATGAAGGCGATCGTCGAGCAGGGCACCGAATTGCCGTATCAGGCGAAGGTCGGGCAGGGTGTATCCGGGGTGCAGTTTCGCCGCGCCAGCCTGAAACTGGAGGTCGAGCCGCAGATCACACCAGACGGCAAGGTCGTGCTCGACCTCGATGTCGCGAAAGACAGCGTCGGCGAGCAGACCGCGGCGGGCCCCGCGATCAACACGAAACACGTGCAAACGCGTGTGCAGGTGGAGGATGGCGGCACGGTGTCGATCGGCGGCATTTATGAGACCGACGACCGCGACGATGTGACGAGGGTGCCGCTCCTGGGCAAAATACCGCTTTTGGGCGCACTTTTTCGGCACCGTGCGCACCGCGATTCGCGCAGCGAACTGGTCGTTTTCATTACGCCTACTGTTGTGCAGACGAATTGAGCGTGAACGCCCGTGCTGCAAAATGGTGCCAGTGTTGCCGGTGTTGCCGGTGTTGCCGTTGGGACCGGGGCGCGCCGGTGCGGCGCCCCGGCACCCAGCAGCGGCCGCCTGCGCGGGGCGAACCGGCGCCACCCACCGCGTGCAAATTGCCCAGCGCGGGGAGTGGCCCCGGCGCCAGGCTCGACAAGCCAGTCGCTTTGCCAGTAAGCTGCGGCACGAACCAAACCCGATTAGCCAGAGGATAAGTTGCAAGCGCGGGACGCACAGGCGAATGTTTTTTTCGTAGGTCTGATGGGGGCCGGCAAGACGACCGTCGGCCGGGCCGTGGCGCGTCGGCTGGACCGTCCGTTCTTCGATTCCGACCATGAGATCGAGGCTCGCACCGGCGCGCGCGTTCCGGTGATTTTCGAACTGGAAGGCGAGGCGGGCTTTCGCGAACGCGAAGCGCAGGTGATCGCCGAGTTGACCGGCCGCGCGGGTATCGTGCTCGCTACCGGCGGCGGCGCGGTGCTGCGGCCGGAAAACCGTGGTGCGCTGCACGAGCGCGGCTTCGTCATTTATCTGCGCGCAAACCCGCATGATCTGTGGCTGCGCACACGCCGCGACAAGAACCGTCCGCTACTACAGACGGAAGACCCGAAAGGCAAACTGGAGGCGCTGTACGAGGCGCGCGATCCGCTGTACCGCGAGTGCGCGCATTTCGTCGTCGAAACCGGGCGTCCGTCGGTCAATGGACTCGTCAACATGGTGCTGATGCAGCTCGAGATGGCCGGCATCTGTCACCCCGGAAACCCGGGCGGCCCCAGCAACCCTGACACCCCCCCTGCGGCATAATCGCAAGCATGAGTACCTCCATGATTACCGTCAACGTCGATTTAGGCGAGCGCTCCTACCCGATTCACATCGGCGCCGATCTGATCGGCCAAACCGCATTGTTTGCGCCGCATATCGCGGGCGCGTCGGTCACCGTCGTCACCAATACCACCGTCGAGCCGCTGTACGGCGATGCGCTGCGCGCGGCGCTCGCGCCGCTCGGCAAGAGCGTGTCCACTGTCGTCCTGCCGGACGGCGAAGCGTACAAGAACTGGGAAACGCTGAATCAGATCTTCGATGCGCTGCTGGGCGCCCGGGCTGACCGCAAGACCACGTTGATCGCGCTCGGCGGCGGTGTGATCGGCGACATGACCGGCTTTGCCGCTGCGAGCTACATGCGCGGCGTGCCGTTTATCCAGGTGCCGACCACGCTGCTGTCGCAGGTCGATTCGTCGGTGGGCGGCAAGACCGGCATCAACCATCCGCTCGGCAAGAACATGATCGGCGCGTTCTACCAGCCGCAGGCCGTGATCGCCGACATCAGCACGCTGCGCACGTTGCCGTCGCGGGAACTGGCGGCGGGCATCGCCGAAGTAATCAAGACCGGCGCCATTGCAGACGCGGCTTTTTTCGACTGGATCGAAGCGAACGTCGAAGCGCTCAACCACTGCGAGCCGCATGCGCTGGCCGAAGCGGTCAAGCGTTCGTGCGAAATCAAGGCATCGGTCGTCGCGACGGACGAACGCGAAGGCGGCTTGCGCGCAATCCTCAACTTCGGCCATACGTTTGGCCACGCCATCGAAGCCGGGCTTGGCTACGGCGAGTGGCTGCATGGCGAAGCGGTCGGTTGCGGCATGGCGATGGCGGCCGATCTGTCGGTACGGCTCGGTCATCTCGATGAAGCAGCGCGGCAGCGTCTCGTGGCGCTGGTGCAGGCAGCCCATCTTCCGGTGCGCGGGCCGGCGCTTGGCGCGGCACGCTACGTCGACCTGATGCGTGTCGACAAGAAAGCCGAGGCCGGCGAGATCAAGTTCATTCTGTTGAAGCGCTTCGGTGAGACGCTGATCACCCGCGCACCCGACGACGCGGTGCAAGCCACACTCGCCGCAACCGTCGCAACGGTTTAGGCGCACGCACGCGCAGGCGGTGCGCTGCGCAATATGCGCATAAGACCGCGCGTAACCACGCGCACGCACGCGTAGCCCTCTGCGAGGCGGCCCAATGCCAGCTCTCGCAGCGGTTCGCCATTGTGTTTCGGAGAAGCCGGTGACCGAAGGACGCAGCGACAACCTGATCGATCCGCACCGCGCATCGCTGCCCGGCGTTGCCGCGGTCGCCGCGCTCGAAGCGCATCTCGCGCCGTACGCCGCGCATTCGTTGGAGTCGCGCGGGCGCCGTCACCCGGAGCCGGCGCCGAGCGCGCGCACTGAATTCCAGCGCGACCGCGACCGCATCGTTCACTCCACGGCGTTTCGCCGGCTCGAGTACAAGACGCAGGTGTTCGTCAATCACGAAGGCGACCTGTTCCGCACGCGGCTCACGCATAGTCTCGAAGTGGCGCAGATCGCGCGTTCGGTCGCACGCAATCTGCGCGTCAACGAGGATCTCGTCGAAGCGATCTCTCTTGCGCATGACCTCGGCCACACACCGTTCGGCCATGCCGGCCAGGATGCGCTGAACGAATGCATGAGCGAGCACGGCGGCTTCGAGCACAACTTGCAGAGCCTCGCCGTGGTCGACGATCTCGAGGAGCATTACGGCGCGTTCGACGGCCTCAACCTGTGTTTCGAAACGCGCGAAGGCATTCTCAAGCATTGCTCGCGCGAAAACGCGCGCAAGCTCGGCGCGCTCGGCGAACGTTTTTTACAGGGACGCCAACCGTCGATCGAAGCGCAAATCGCCAATCTGGCCGACGAAATCGCCTACAACAATCATGACGTCGACGATGGCTTGCGCTCCGGCCTGATCACGATCGAGCAACTCGCGGAAGTCGAGCTTTGGCGCGCGCACTACGATGCAGCGCGTAACGACTACCCGCATATCGAAGGCCGCCGGCTGATCCACGAGACGGTGCGCAGGATCATCAATACGTTGATCGTCGATCTGATCGATACCACTTCGCGCAACCTGCGGCAGCACGCGCCGCGTTCGCTCGATGACGTGCGCGCTGCGCCGCCGCTCGTCGCGCATGGCGACGCGGTGTCGGCGCAGGCGACGCAGCTCAAGCGTTTCCTGTTCAAGAACCTGTATCGGCACTATCGCGTGATGCGGATGGCCAACAAGGCCCGTCGCGTCGTAACAGGTCTGTTTGACGCGTTCAGTGAAGACTCCCGCTTGCTGCCTCCCAACTATCAGTCACCAGACTCGCAACTGCAGCCGCGGTTGATCGCCCACTACATCGCGGGCATGACCGACCGCTACGCGCTGAAGGAGTATCAGCGGCTGTTCGTCGTCAGCGACGCGTAGTGCGGCAAGACACAGCGGAAGTCGACGAAGCAGCGATCAGCCAGCGCAGCGCAACCGGTGAAAGCGGCGGCAGCCAAAGCAGCGACCACTAAAACAACGACCACTCAACGTGGCGGTCGCTTGGCGCAGCAGCCAGCCAGCAGCGTCGCTGCCGGGCAACGCAGCGCCGGCCAACGCAGCGCTCGCTCAAACAGCATCGCAACGCAGCCACCAACCCGCTGCCGCCCGCCTCTACGCGCCTCAGCGTCCGCGCGTGAGCAGCGCACCGGCCACCAGCGCAAGCGCACCGACCACGGCAATGGTGCGCCACGGGTTCTCATGCACGTAATCGTCCGCATCCGATAGCGCGACCTGCGCGCGTTCGCGCACAACCTCGCGCGTATCGTTCAGACGCGCGCGCGCATCGTCGAGGCGTTTGCGCACCTGCGTGCGCAGCGCGGCTGCATCGGCATGGGTGCCGTCGCCCAGGGTACTTTCGAGTTCGGTCATCAGCGTGCGCAATTCGCTGGCAATATCTTCCGCGGCGTGGCGGCTGTGACGCGCAATACGGCGCGCACGACGCGACGTGGTTGTCCAGGATTCGCCGATGGCATCTCGCGTATTCGGTAGTGCTGTCATGGTCGCTCCGTCGATGATGATTTGATGAAAGCCCGCAAGGAAAGCGCGGTGAATACTGCGGGACGCAACTTCGGTGCCTGCCGCGCAATACAAAATCGCGCACAGGGCGCCCATCAGGATGCACACCGTGATGCACACTGCAACATCCCTTTCAGGCAGCGCTGTCGCGCAGCAATCGCCCAACCCCGCGCATCATTGCCGCGCCGCACGCACCGCGCATGGCACCGCTGTTACGGCATAAATTTCAGACAGCATCGCACGCTGGCCGTCAAATTTACAACGATTGCAGGACGCACATGTGTCACACACCATTGCGACTGTCCTTGCGCAAAAACGAAAACGCCGCCGCAACTCGTGCGACGGCGTTGTCCAAGCCCTAAAAACTCGTCTAACCTAGGTTAGAACCGTAGTGTCAAAACCGGTAGCCGACGCTGACCAGCGTGACGATCGGGTTCAGGCGGATCTTGGTTTCCGATTGCACGTTGAGGGTTCCGACCGGCGTCTGCGCAGCGGTATTGAGCTTCGCGGTGGTGCTCAGCGGCAGGTACGAAATGGAGAAACCCGCGAACCAATGCTCGGTGAACGCGTAGGTGAAGCCCGCATTAAACACCGGCACCCACGAACTATCCGTGCTTACTGTGGTCGGACCATGCAATACGCTTTGTTCGAATACACCGTTGGTGATCTTCTCGTCGGTGAACCAGACCCGGCTCACGCCGATGCCCACGAACGGACGGAACTTCGATTGCGGTGCATTGAAATAGTACTTGAGGAGCAGCGCAGGGCTCCACTGTTTGGCCTCGCCGAGCTTGCCGAACTGTCCGAGCGAGCCGGTGCCCTTGAGGTCGAAAGTGGGCGGCACGCCGAAGTCGAACTGCGCGGCGATGTGGTCGGTGATGAAGTAGCCTGCCGTGAAGCCGGCGGTATCGGCCGAGCCGGCTTCGGCGCCCGTGTTCGGCACGGTGATGTTGACCGGCGAACCGCCGACGTTTGTCTCCTTCAACGGATCACTACTGGACTGAGGGGCAAGATGGAACCACCCTGCCGTGACGTAGATGCTTCCGGCCGTTTGAGCGTGGGCTGCAGTCGTTATGCATGCGAGCGCCGCGGCCCCCGTGATGGCCCGTTTTAATGTCATATGTGCTCCTCTCCTGAAAGGCCCGCACATTATGACTACTACGTTTGAAACAAACCATACGCGGCGGTTAGAGCGTTCTCCCTAGCCCAAACGCCGTTTTCTGGCACTGGCCCGCCGCACGGAACCTCGCGCCGGGCGGCCTTTTCGGACCTTCGGGTATGTACCAACGCGATTTTGGATAATCCAGCATGGCACGGCTTGCACGTCTTTATGTTCCCGACCAGCCGCAGCACGTGATCCTGCGCGGACTCGACCAGCAGCCCGCGTTTGTCGACGACCAGGACTACGAGCTTTTCATCGATTGCCTGAAGGCGGCTTCACGCGATCACCATCTTGCAGTTCATGCGTATGCGCTGATGCCGAACGCGGTGCAGCTGCTCGTCACGCCCACCGACGAATCGAGTTTACCCAAAGCGATGCAGGCGGTCGGGCGGCGCTACGTCGCGCATTTCAACCGGCGCTATTCGCGACGCGGCACGCTGTGGGAAGGCCGCTATCGCGCGACGGTGATCGAGGGCGAGCGCTACTTCCTGCTGGCGAGCCGGGTGGTCGAGATGTCGCCGGTGCGCAACCAGTTATCACCGGGCGCGGAAGAGTATCGCTGGTCGAGCTATCGGCATCACATCGGGCTCACGCTCGACAGCCTGATCACCGACCATCCGTTGTACTGGTCGCTCGGCAATACGCCGTTCGAAAGACAGCGCGCTTACCGCGAGCTGTGCGAGCAGCCGCTCGACGAACGCGAGGCCAGCCAGCTGCAGCAGGCGACGCTGAAGGGCTGGGTGCTGGGCAGCGAGACGTACCGCGAATGGGCGGCGCGAGCCGCGAACCGGCGGGTGTCGCCGCTGCCGCGGGGCCGGCCGCGCAAGGTGCGCGAAACGCCGCAGACCCAGTAACGCCGGCGCTTCAGGCTAGCGGGAAAGCGGCCGGCAAAGCCCGCGGCAAAATCGTTGCCCATCAAGGGTTTGCGCAGATAAACGGCATCCACGCATGCCGTTTTCTTTGGCCCTTTTTTGATAAGGCCCTAATAAACAGATGCACCAATGCATTGCATTTGTAATTGGGGTTCAATCATCACGTTTTGTTTGCTATTTCGTTGATTCGTCGCGTATATTCCGAATTCCGGCGCGCCGAACGCAGTGCAGCATCTCGCATGCGTCCCGCCCCGTCCGCGGTTGCAGCGGGTTTGCATCAGTAATCCCGCCTCCGCGGCAACAAGAAAGTGGTTTTAACGGCCGCCCCGGCCCCTGACAGACGGTGTCCCCCATGAACGACCATCAGCAACCGATTTCCTCGGTTCCCGCGGCGCAAGGTCTGTACGACCCGCAGAACGAACACGACGCATGCGGCGTCGGCTTCGTTGCGCATATCAAGGGCAAGAAAACCCACGAGATCATCCAGCAGGGTCTGAAAATCCTGGAGAACCTCGACCACCGTGGCGCGGTCGGTGCCGATCCGCTGATGGGCGACGGCGCGGGCATCCTGATCCAGATCCCGGACGGCTACTACCGCGAAGAAATGGCGCGCCAGGGCGTGACGCTGCCGCCGTTCGGCGAATACGGCGTCGGCATGATCTTCCTGCCGAAGGAACATGCTTCGCGGCTCGCGTGCGAGCAGGAGCTCGAGCGCACGGTGAAGGCCGAAGGCCAGGTGGTGCTCGGCTGGCGCGACGTGCCGGTCGACCACAACATGCCGATCTCGCCCACCGTGAAGGCGAGCGAGCCGCTGATCCGCCAGATCTTCATCGGCCGCGGCAAGGACATCATGGTGACCGACGCGCTCGAGCGGAAGCTGTATGTGATCCGCAAGACCGCGAGCCACCGCATCCAGGCGCTGAAGCTCAAGCACGGCAAGGAATACTTCGTGCCGTCGTGCTCGGCGCGCACGATCGTCTACAAGGGTCTGCTGCTGGCAGGCCAGGTCGGCGTGTACTACCGCGACCTGCAGGACGAGCGCGTGGTGTCGGCGCTGGCGCTCGTGCACCAGCGCTTCTCGACCAACACCTTCCCCGCATGGGAACTTGCCCACCCGTACCGGATGATCGCCCACAACGGCGAAATCAACACGGTGAAGGGCAACGTGAACTGGCTGAACGCGCGTACCGGCGCAATCGCGTCGCACGTGCTCGGCGACGACCTGCCGAAGCTATGGCCGCTGATCTACCCGGGCCAGTCCGACACCGCATCGTTCGACAACTGTCTCGAACTGCTGGTGATGGCCGGCTACCCGCTCGTCCACGCGATGATGATGATGATCCCGGAAGCCTGGGAACAGCACACGCTGATGGACGACAACCGCCGCGCGTTCTACGAATACCACGCCGCGATGATGGAGCCGTGGGACGGCCCCGCCGCAATCGCATTCACCGACGGCCGTCAGATCGGCGCGACGCTCGACCGTAACGGTCTGCGTCCGGCGCGCTATATCGTCACGGACGACGACCTCGTCATCATGGCGTCGGAAGCCGGCACGCTGCCGATTCCCGAATCGAAGATCGTCAAGAAGTGGCGTCTGCAGCCGGGCAAGATGTTCCTGATCGACATGGAACACGGCCGCATCATCGACGACAAGGAACTGAAGGACAACCTGTCGAACGCGAAGCCGTACAAGAGCTGGATCGACGCGGTCACCATCAAGCTCGACGAGATCGAGGCGAACCAGCAGGACGTCGCGACCGAGCGTCGCGAGGCGGCGGCGCTGCTCGACCGTCAGCAGGCGTTTGGCTACACGCAGGAAGACCTGAAGTTCCTGATGGCGCCGATGGCGCAGGCAGGCGAAGAAGCGGTCGGCTCGATGGGCAACGACTCGCCGCTCGCCGTGATGTCGAACAAGAACAAGACGCTGTACCACTACTTCAAGCAGCTGTTCGCGCAGGTGACGAACCCACCGATCGACCCGATCCGCGAAAACATGGTGATGTCGCTGGTGTCGTTCGTCGGCCCGAAGCCGAACCTGCTCGATACGAACAACATCAACCCGCCGATGCGTCTCGAAGTGTCGCAGCCGGTGCTCGACTTCAAGGACATCGCGAAGATCCGCGCGATCGATCAGTACACGGGTGGCAAGTTCAGCTCGTACGAACTGAACATCTGCTATCCGGCCGCATGGGGCAAGGAAGGCATCGAAGCGCGCCTCGCGTCGCTGTGCGCGGAAGCCGTCGATGCAGTGAAGTCCGGCTACAACATGCTGATCGTGTCGGACCGCAAGACCGACCGCGACAACGTCGCGATTCCGGCGCTGCTGGCTACCTCCGCGATCCACACGCACCTCGTCGCGCAAGGTCTGCGCACCAGCACGGGCCTCGTGGTCGAAACCGGCTCGGCGCGCGAAACGCATCACTTCGCGCTGCTCGCGGGCTATGGCGCGGAAGCCGTGCACCCGTACCTCGCGCTGGAAACGCTCGCGCAACTGGCCGCCGGCATGAAGGGCGACCTGTCGGCCGACAAGGCGATCTACAACTTCACGAAGGCAGTCGGCAAGGGCCTGCAGAAGGTCATGTCGAAGATGGGCATTTCGACGTACATGTCGTACACCGGCGCGCAGATTTTCGAAGCGGTCGGTCTGGCTGAAGACCTGGTGGCGAAGTACTTCGCAGGCACCGCGTCGAAGGTCGGCGGCATTGGCCTGTTCGAAGTGGCCGAAGAAGCGATCCGCCTGCATCGCGAAGCATTCGGCGACAACCCGGTGCTCGCGTCGATGCTCGACGCCGGCGGCGAATACGCGTACCGCGTGCGCGGCGAAGACCACATGTGGACGCCGGATGCGATCGCCAAGCTGCAGCACTCGGCACGCAGCAACTCGTACCAGACGTACAAGGAATACGCGCATCTGATCAACGATCAGACGAAGCGCCACATGACGTTCCGCGGCCTGTTCGAATTCAAGTTCGATCCGATGAAGGCGATCCCGCTCGACGAAGTGGAATCGGCGAAGGACATCGTCAAGCGTTTCGCGACCGGCGCGATGTCGCTCGGCTCGATCTCGACCGAAGCGCACGCCACGCTGGCGATCGCGATGAACCGCATCGGCGGCAAGTCGAACACCGGCGAAGGCGGCGAAGACAGCGCCCGCTATCGCAACGAACTGCGCGGCATTCCGATCAAGAACGGCGACACGATGAAGTCGGTGATCGGCGATGAAGTGATCGTCGACATCCCGCTGAAAGACGGCGATTCGCTGCGCTCGAAGATCAAGCAGGTTGCGTCGGGCCGCTTCGGCGTGACCGCGGAGTACCTCGCGTCGGCCGACCAGATCCAGATCAAGATGGCGCAGGGCGCCAAGCCCGGCGAAGGCGGTCAGCTGCCGGGCCACAAGGTGTCCGAGTACATCGGCAAGCTGCGTTACTCGGTGCCGGGCGTTGGCCTGATCTCGCCGCCGCCGCACCACGACATCTACTCGATCGAAGACCTCGCGCAGCTGATTCACGATCTGAAGAACGTGAATTCGTCGTCGAGCATTTCGGTGAAGCTGGTGTCTGAAGCGGGTGTCGGCACGGTGGCCGCAGGCGTTGCGAAGGCGAAGGCCGATCACGTGGTGATCGCCGGGCACGATGGCGGCACCGGCGCTTCGCCGCTGTCGTCGATCAAGCACGCCGGCACGCCGTGGGAACTGGGCCTCGCCGAAACGCAACAGACGCTGGTGCTGAACCGTCTGCGCGGCCGTATCCGCGTGCAGGCCGATGGCCAGATGAAGACCGGCCGCGACGTCGTGATCGGCGCGCTGCTCGGCGCGGACGAGTTCGGTTTCGCGACCGCGCCGCTGGTCGTCGAAGGCTGCATCATGATGCGCAAGTGCCATCTGAACACCTGCCCGGTCGGCGTTGCGACGCAAGACCCTGTGCTGCGTGCGAAGTTCAAGGGCCAGCCGGAACACGTGGTCAACTTCTTCTTCTTCATTGCGGAAGAAGTGCGCGAAATCATGGCGCAACTCGGTATCCGCAAGTTCGACGACCTGATCGGCCACGCCGAACTGCTCGACATGAAGAAGGGCATCGAGCACTGGAAGGCGAAGGGTCTCGATTTCTCGCGCGTGTTCTACCAGCCGCAAGTGCCGGCCGACGTCGCACGCCTGCACGTCGAAACGCAGGATCACGGCCTCGCGCGCGCACTCGACCACACGCTGATCGAAAAGGCCAAGGCCGCGATCGACAAGGGCGAGCATGTGTCGTTCATCCAGCCGGTGCGCAACGTGAACCGTACCGTCGGCGCGATGCTGTCCGGTGCGATCGCGAAGAAGTACGGCCACGACGGTCTGCCCGACGATACGGTTCATATCCAGTTGAAGGGCACGGCGGGCCAGAGCTTCGGCGCATTCCTCGCGAAGGGCGTCACGCTGGATCTGGTCGGCGACGGTAACGACTATGTCGGCAAGGGTCTGTCGGGCGGCCGCATCATCATCCGTCCGACCAACGACTTCCGCGGCAAGTCCGAAGAAAACATCATCTGCGGCAACACGGTGATGTACGGCGCGATTGAAGGCGAATCGTTCTTCCGCGGCGTCGCGGGCGAGCGCTTCTGCGTGCGTAACTCGGGCGCCACGGCAGTCGTCGAGGGCACCGGCGACCACGGCTGCGAATACATGACGGGCGGCACGGTGGTCGTGCTCGGCGAAACCGGCCGCAACTTCGCGGCGGGTATGTCGGGCGGCATCGCGTATATGTACGACCCGGACAACACCTTCGCGGGCAAGTGCAACAAGTCGATGGTCGCGCTCGAGCCGGTGCTGCAACAGGCCGAGCAGGAGCGCACGGTCGACCAGGCACTGTGGCATAGCGGCCAGACCGACGAAGCGCTGCTGAAGGGCTTGATCGAGCGTCACTTCCAGTTCACCGGCTCGCCGCGTGCAAAGGCGCTGCTGGAAAACTGGGATGCGTCGCGCCGTCAGTTCGTCAAGGTGTTCCCGACCGAGTACAAGCGCGCGCTCGGCGAAATGGGCGCGAAGAAGGCCAGCAAGGAAGTACTTGCGGCCTGAGCGCCGGTTGGCTTGAAAGCGCCTCAGCAGCAAGCAACGCAATTAATCAGCGCACCTGCCGCACGCATCAGTTAAACGCGGCGGCAGGTGCCGATCCCCACTGAATTGGATAGGCAAGAGAACCACATGGGCAAGGCAACCGGTTTTCTCGAGTTCGAGCGCCGCCACGAGGCGTACGAAGCTCCGCTCACACGTGTGAAGCACTACAAGGAATTCGTCGCGGCACTCACCGACGAAGACGCGAAGATTCAAGGCGCGCGCTGCATGGACTGCGGCATTCCGTTCTGCAACAACGGCTGCCCGGTCAACAACGTGATTCCGGACTTCAACGATCTGGTGTTCCGCCAGGACTGGAAGAACGCAATCGAAGTGCTGCATTCGACCAACAACTTCCCCGAGTTCACGGGCCGCATCTGCCCGGCGCCGTGCGAAGCGGCATGCACGCTCGGCATCAACGACGATCCGGTCGGCATCAAGTCGATCGAGCACGCGATCATCGACAAGGCATTTGCCGAAGGTTGGGTTGCGCCGCTGCCGCCGACCCACAAGACCGGCAAGAAGGTTGCGGTGGTCGGTTCGGGCCCGGCGGGTCTGGCGGCTGCGCAGCAACTGGCGCGTGCCGGTCATGACGTGACGGTGTTCGAGAAAAACGACCGCGTCGGCGGCCTGCTGCGTTACGGCATTCCCGACTTCAAGCTGGAGAAGTGGCTGATCGACCGCCGCATGCGCCAGATGGAAGCCGAAGGCGTGACCTTCCGCGCGAACGTGTTCGTCGGCAAGGATGCGCTGCCGGCGTATATCGGCAACACCGCGAAGGAAACCGTCACGCCGGACGAACTGAAGGAACAGTTCGACGCGATCGTCATCGCAGGCGGCTCGGAAACGCCGCGCGACCTGCCGGTGCCGGGCCGCGAACTGGCTGGCATTCACTACGCGATGGAATTCCTGCCGCAGCAGAACAAGGTCAACGCCGGCGACAAGGTCACCGACCAGTTGCTCGCGAAGGGCAAGCACGTGGTCGTGATCGGTGGCGGCGATACCGGCTCGGACTGCGTCGGCACGTCGAACCGGCATGGTGCGAAGGACGTCGCGCAGTTCGAACTGCTGCCGCAGCCGCCGGAAGAAGAAAACAAGCCGCTGGTGTGGCCGTACTGGCCGGTCAAGCTGCGCACCTCGTCGTCGCACGAGGAAGGCTGCGAGCGCGATTGGGCGGTCGCGACCAAGCGCTTCGAAGGCAAGAACGGCAAGGTCGAGAAGCTGATCGCGGCGCGCGTCGAATGGAAGGACGGCAAGATGCAGGAAGTGCCGGGCTCCGAGTTCGAGATGAAGGCCGACCTCGTGCTGCTGGCGATGGGCTTCACGCAACCGGTGTCGCTGGTACTCGAGGCATTCGGCGTCGACAAGGATGCGCGCGGCAACGTGCGTGCGTCGACCGAGGGCGACAAGGCGTATTACACGTCGGTCGACAAGGTGTTTACGGCCGGCGATATGCGCCGTGGCCAGTCGCTGGTGGTGTGGGCGATTCGCGAAGGCCGTCAGTGCGCCCGCTCGGTGGATGCATTTTTGATGGGACATTCCGAGCTGCCGCGTTAAAATCTCCGGCGTTGCCGATCGGGGCCGGTTGCGTAGTCTGGTTGCTTAGTTATTACGCATGGCGGTCGCGATTGCGGTTTTGCAGGAAGAGGTGGAGACGACCAGGCGCAGTTCGGGCTTGAACAAGGCCGGGCACCCGTGAGGGTGACCCGGCTTTTCATTTGGTGCGGTGCTTTCGCCACACGTAGCCGCTGGGGCGATAATGCGGCGAGAACCTCACCGCCATCGGCGCAGCAGAGGCAAAGCGATGCGTCCACCTGACCCGCAACCCACGATCGAACCAGATGTCGAGCCTTCAGGCTGGCAGCGCTGCTTCGTCGCGCTCGAACCGGACGAGGCAACCCGCGCTGCGTTCGCCGCGGTGCGCGTGCGTCCTCCGGCGCGGCCTGTGCCTCGCGAGCAACTGCATCTGACTGTGACGTTCATCGGCGCGCTGACGCTGGAGTGCGGCGCGGCGTTAAGCGATGCGCTGAGCGCGCAGCCGGTGCCGCTTGGGCCCGTGCGGGTCACAAGTGTCGAGCACTGGCCGCGCGCCACGCATCCGCGCCTGACGGTCGCGACGCTGGCGATGTCCGACGCGTTCGTCGCGCTCGACTCGCGTATTCGTGCGTTGATGGTCGATCTTGGTTTGCCGGTCGACGCGCGTGCGTTTCGCCCGCATGTAACGCTCGGGCGGTTTCGTCGCGATGTGGCGGTGGCCGGGCGAGCACCGGATGTACCGGGCGAGTTGCTCGCCCGTTTCGAAGCGCTGACGCTGTTTTCCAGCACGCTGGCGCCAGATGGCGCGCGCTATCGCGTGCTGGCGAGTGTGCCGGTGACGGCGCCTTGATGGACGCCGACCGCTTGACCGTTGGAGACCGTGCTCATATTTACAGCACGCTGGTGCCAGGCGGTGCGCGCTATCGCGAGCCGGCGCGTGCAAGGGACGGCGCTTTGACGGGCGCCGACCGCTCAACCGTTGGAGATCGTGCGGATGCGGGGCCGCCTCTACAAAGGCAGCGGCGCCCGTTTGCATCCGCGGCCCTCAAGCCGCATCGCCCTCAGGCC
Organism: Paraburkholderia jirisanensis; assembly: GCF_054782355.1. Lineage (NCBI taxonomy): Bacteria > Pseudomonadati > Pseudomonadota > Betaproteobacteria > Burkholderiales > Burkholderiaceae > Paraburkholderia > Paraburkholderia jirisanensis. The sequence continues at coordinate 48,735 of NZ_BAAGSQ010000007.1, forward strand.
CGCTGGCTCTCAAGCCGCTTCTGTCTCAGGCCCGCTGCCTCTCAAGCCGCTTCTCTCTCAGACCCGCTACGCTCCCGGGCCGCTTATTCTCAAGCCGCTTCGCGCTCGACCGCACGCTCGATAAACAGCGTCTGGTCGTGGAACGCCTCAAGCGATTTACGATGCGCGACGCTCATGATCGCGGTATCCGGCAGACGCTCGGCCATCGCCGTATAGATGACGGTCTCGTTGTCCGGATCGAGCGCGCTGGTTGCTTCGTCGAGGAACAGGAAGTCGGGCTTTTGCAGTATCGCGCGGGCCGCGGCCATGCGCTGCTGTTCGCCCGGCGACAGCGTGCGCTCCCAATGCGCGGACTCTGCAAGGCGCTCGGTAAATTCTCCGAGTCGGCACAGGTTCAGCACTTCGCGGCAGGCTTCGTCGGTGAAAGCACTCTCGTCGGACGGGTAGCACAGCGCACCCTTCAGCGTGCCGATCGGCAGATAGCTACGCTGCGGCACGAACAGCAGCTTGGCTCCCGCAGGCGCCTCGATGGTGCCTTCGCCGAACGGCCACAAACCGGCGAGCGCGCGCATCAGCGTGCTCTTGCCCGCGCCCGACGGACCGCGCACCAGCCAGCGCGATTTCGGCGCGACGTTGAACGAGCCGACATTCGCCATCACCGAGCCATCCGGACGCGCGAGCACCAGATCTTTCACGTCGAGCATCTGCGTATCGGTCATGTGCAGATTGATGCCGCCATGCGCGGTGCCGCCCACTACCGATTCATGCAGATGCTGGTCGAGCATCACGCGATGGAATTCCCTCAGACGGTTCACGGTAGCGCGCCATTCGGCAAGCGAATCGTAATTGTTGATGAACCACGAGAACGAGTCGCTGACCGTGCCGAACGCGCCGGTCACCTGTTGATAGACGCCGAGCGTGATGCTCTTCGAGAAGTACTTCGGCGCGGCCGCGATATACGGGAACACGATCGCCAGCTGCGAATAGCTGATCACGACGATGTTCAGGCGCCGCGTGAAGCGCATCACCAGCCGCCAGTTGTTGCGGATATGGCCGAACACGCCTTGCAGCGATTTTTCTTCGGCGGCTTCGCCCTGATACAGCGCGATCTGGTCGGCGTTCTCGCGAATCCGGATCAGCGAGAAACGGAAGTCTGCTTCGACGCGCTGCTGCTGGTAGTTGATCGACACCAGCGGATGGTTGACCTTGTGCGTGATCCACGAGCCGATTGCCGCGTAGACCAGCGCAACCCACACCATGTAGCCGGGCACCGAGATTTGCGTGCCGAACATGTGGAACGCGAGCGAACCCGACAGATTCCACAGGATCACGATGAACGAGAACAGCGTGACGGTGGTCGACAGCAGCCCGAGCGACAGATTCAGCGTCGTGCTGGCGAGGCCTTGCAGGTCGGCGGACACCCGCTGGTCGGGGTTGTCGGCGAGGCGATCGCGCTCGATGCGGTAAAACGCATCCTCGCCTAGCCAGTCGTTCAGATACTTGGTGGTCAACCACTGACGCCAGCGGAATTCGAGCATCTGGCGGAAGTACGTGCGATACGAGCCCAGCAGGATCAGCGCCAGCGCGATCACGGTGAACTGCAGCAGCGAGTTCTTGAAGACCGGGTAGTTGTACTGCTGGATCGCATCGAAGAAGATGCCCTGCCAGCGGTTGAACCAGACGTTGGCGGCGACCATCGTCATGTTCATCGCGACGACGATCGCGAGCAGGCCCCACGCGCGCCATTTGTCCTCGGACACCCAGTAGGGCTTGATCAGGCCCCACGCGGTGATGTCCGCGGGATTGCTTGGTTTTTCGGTCATAAGCGTCCTTAAAAACGGCGTCTTTGATCAGGGCATCGCGACGCGCGGCGCGAGCCGGCGAAGCGTGCGCCGGCGGTGAATCCGAGGCGCGATTGTCTCGGCCAAGGCTTAACCGGAACTTAATGCGATGCAACCGCGGTGCTGCTACGGCAGGGTGAAGCGGCGGTTGCTGCAGCGGGACGATGCGGCGGCCGGCACCGGGCTGGCGCGACCCTCGCAACGTAAGCCAACGGAAGGCCGCAAAAACGGACAGCCAACCGACGGCGAACGGGCACCCAGCCAAGTACCAAGCGGGGTACCAAGCAGGCGCCGCAATACCCACTGCGTCGACGCGCCATTATGTCAGAGGCACCCCGGCCGGGCTCACAACGAATTTGTCCGGATTGGCCCATCACGCGCGCGAACCCGGTAAACATCGCCTGCGGCGCGCGGCGATGATGCATCGCGGCAAGCCGTTTGTACACACGAAACAAGCAGCCTCGGGCCGCACACAGCCAGTTTCGTCGACGATACCCGTGGAAGCCGCGGGTTTGCGCGAGATGCCTTTTATGGTCTAATGGCCTCGACGAAACAGGGGTGCTTTGGCGCTGACAATCTGTCGCGGTGAGGCTGAGAGAGACCCTTCGCACCCGATCCGGGTAATACCGGCGCGGGAAGTTTCTGAAAGTTTTTCGTTTGCCGCTGGGCGGGCTCCCCTATCGGGCGTCGTGTTCCGGCCGGCTTCGCTAAGCTGCCGCCTCCGCCGGTTTCGTCCTTGGGTACGTGCGTTTTCATTTGCCGTACGGAAAAGGATCCGATGACCGCTCAATTTTCAATCTTCCAATTCGCCTGGTGTTGTCCGGCTTGCTGCTCGGTGCGTGCGGCAGTGCGTGTTTGTGCGCGTCGCGAGGGTGACGCGAAATGAACCCGTCCGCGCAACAGCCGGAATTCGCCGTGCTGGGCGGCGGCCTGTGCGGGCGCCTCGTCGCGTGGCGCCTCGCCGGCGCCGGCCGGCGTGTCGCGCTGTATGAGCGCGGCGATGCCGCCGGCACGCAGGCCGCCGCGTGGGTCGCGGCCGCGATGCTCGCGCCGCTGGCCGAGGCCGCCAGCGCAGAACTGTTGATCACCCGTCTGGGCGCGGCTTCGCTGGACACGTGGCCGGGCATCCTCGCGGAATTGCCGGAGCCGGTGTTCTTCCAGCGCAACGGCACGCTGGTCGTGTGGCATCACAGCGACCGCAGCGAGGCGCCGTTATTCGAGCGCCGGCTGCGCGCCAATGCGCCGGCCGAGTTGCTCGACGGCGGCATGCTGACCTTGAGCGGCGCGCAGGTCGGTGCGGCCGAGCCCGCGCTGGCGGGCCGTTTCCCGCAAGGCTGGCTGCTGCCGCACGAAGGCCAGCTGGACAATCGCCAGGTGCTGGCCGCACTTGCGGCCGGGCTCGCGCAACGCGGCGTCGACACGCACTGGAACACCCCCATCGACGACCACTCGCTGCCCGCCGCGCGCATCACGATCGACTGCCGGGGCCTCGGCGCAAAACCGGTGTTGCCGACGCTGCGCGGCATCCGCGGCGAAGTCGCGCGCGTGCATGCGCCGGGTATCGGGCTTGCGCGTCCGGTCAGACTCCTGCATCCGCGCTATCCGCTCTATATCGCGCCGAAGCAGAACGACCTGTACGTGATCGGCGCAACCGAAGTGGAAGGCGAGGACATGTCGCCGGTCAGCGTGCGCTCGGCGCTCGAACTGCTGAGCGCGGCGTTCTCGGTGCATCCGGGTTTCGGCGAAGCGCGCATTCTGGAGTTGAACTCGCAGTGCCGGCCGACGCTGCCCGATCACCGCCCGGCGTTGATCTGGGACGGCGGAAAGACGCTGCGGGTCAACGGCCTGTACCGGCACGGCTACATGATTGCGCCCGAAGTGGCGGACGAAGCGGTGCGCTTCGCGCTCGCGCTCAGCGACGGTGGCATCGCGGACGCCGACGCGTTCGCCGGCTGGCAACGCAGCGCTCGCTGGCACGAGCTGTTTCATCACCAGCAGCCGCAACCGCGCGACGCCGAGCGCGCGTCCGCATGAGCTTCACCGGCACGTAAGGCACGTAATGCACGAGCGGCAAGAGCGCGAACCGCGCGAATGGCGTGAACCGCGCAAACAGGACGAACAAAGGTATTCGAACACCATGGACATTCAGATCAACCAGAAGCCGCTGTCGCTGCCCGATGGCGCGACCGTCGCCGATGCGCTCGCCGCGTTCGGCGCGCGCCCGCCGTTCGCGGTCGCGCTGAACGGCGATTTCGTCGCGCGTACGCAGCATGCGGCGCGCGCGTTGCAAGCGGGCGACCGGCTCGACGTGGTGCATCCGGTCGCGGGCGGCTGAGCCGCACCGCGCCAAATAGAAACACGCTGGAAACAGGCAACTGCCACAGGCAAGGACAGACCGATGACTTCTCCTCAAGCCGCGCCCGCCGACGCGCTCACGCTGTACGGCGAGACTTTTGCGAGCCGCGTGCTGCTCGGCACGTCGCGCTATCCGTCGCTGCAATCGCTGTCCGATTCGATCGCAGCGGCCCGGCCGGGCATGATCACCGTCGCGCTGCGCCGGCAGATGAACGAAGGCGGCGCGCAAGCCGGCTTCTTCGATTTGCTGAAGCGTCATGGTGTGCCGCTGCTGCCGAACACCGCCGGCTGCCAGACGGTCAGCGAGGCGATCACCACCGCGCAGATGGCGCGCGAAGTGTTCGAAACAGACTGGGTCAAGCTGGAACTGATCGGCGACGACTACACGCTGCAGCCCGACCCGGTCGGGCTGATCGAGGCGGCCGCGAAGCTCGTCAAGGACGGCTTCAAGGTGCTGCCGTATTGCACCGAAGATCTGGTGATCGGCCGGCGTCTGCTCGATGCGGGCTGCGAAGCGTTGATGCCGTGGGGCGCACCGATCGGCACCGGCAAGGGCGTGGTCAATCCGTACGGTCTGCGCGTGCTGCGCGAGCGGCTGCCGGACGTGCCGCTGATCGTCGATGCCGGCCTCGGCGTGCCGTCGCATGCGAGCCAGGTGATGGAGTGGGGTTTCGACGGCGTGCTGTTGAACACGGCGGTGTCGCAAGCGACGCATCCGGAAGCGATGGCGCGTGCCTTTGCACTGGGCGTCGAAGCCGGCCGCGTGGCGTATCTGGCCGGCCCGATGGCCGAGCGCGAGAGCGCGCATGCGAGCACGCCGGTGGTCGGCATGCCGTTCTGGCATCAGGATGGGAGTGCCGCAGCATGACGCAGACGCTGAAATTCGCGGGCCGCGATCTGTTCTGGCCACCCACCGACGAACTTACCGAAGCGGCCGAGCGGATTCGCGCGAGTCTGGGCGACTGGCCCGCGCAGCACGCACCGTGGCGCATCTGCCTGACCGCGCCCGATGACACGAGTGACGGCCCGAACGGCGGCGACCTGATCGTCGTCGCAGACCTGCAGCCTCACGGCGAGCAGGTGGCGCGCTGGCTGGTGCGCGGCGCAGGCGTGATCGAAGCGGCGCAGGGCGGTGCGACGCTGCATCTGGGCGGCGAGCGTTACCGCCTCACCGGCCATCTGCCTGAAGACTGGACCGCAGCGCTTGCCGCGTTTCTCGATTGCGGTTTCGATCCGCACGATGCGCTGGTGCTGTCGATGGCATGGCGCGACGGCGACGAGCGCAACACACAGCAAGACGCCTGGCCGACCGACCTGTCGCGCTTCCCGCGCGTGGTCGGCCTGCCGGCCGCTCCGGCGCAGCCGTTCGCGGCTTGCCCCGACGCGCTCGGCCTGTACCCGGTACTGCCGACTGCGGAGTGGGTCGAACGCGTAACCGGTTTCGGCGTGAAAACGGTGCAACTGCGCCGCAAGACAGCCGAACCCGGCGAATTACAGCGCGAAATCGCGCGCTCGGTTGCCGCCGGGCGCAAGCACGACGCGCAGGTGTTCATCAACGACCACTGGCAGGCCGCAATCGATGCCGGCGCGTACGGCGTGCATCTCGGCCAGGAAGACGTGCACACCGCCGACCTGCACGCGCTCGCCGCGGCCGGCGTGCGCCTCGGACTGTCGACGCACGGCTACTACGAAATACTCACCGCGCTGCATTTCCGCCCGAGCTATATCGCGTGCGGCGCCGTATTCGCGACCACCACGAAGACGATGCCAACCGCGCCGCAAGGGCTCGCGCGCCTGACCCGCTACCTGCAGCTGCTCGACGGCGTGGTGCCGACGGTGGCGATCGGCGGCATCAGCGCCGACGTGCTGCCCGAAGTGCTCGCCACTGGGGCGCGCAGTGCGGCGCTGGTGCGCGCAGTCACGGAAGCCGCCGATCCGGCGACCGCGGTGGCCGGCCTGCAGCAAGCGTTTGCGCGTGCATCGTCAACTTAGGTAAAGGGGCAGAGCGCACTAAGGCAGCTTTTCCACGATGGCCCTATAATTCGCCTTCCGTGTAAAAGGACTGTCAGTGTTGCCTTCCTCTTCCGAGCCCCTTCTCGAGCTGCGCGGCGTCGACTTCGGTTACGGCGACCGGCTCGTTCTGTCGAACCTGAACCTGCGTTTTGGGCGCGGGCAGGTGGTCGCGGTCATGGGCGGCTCCGGGTGCGGCAAGACCACGGTGCTGCGGCTGGTCGGCGGCCTGGTGCGTGCGCTGCGCGGCCAGGTACTGTTTCAGGGCCAGGATATCGGTGCGCAGTCGCGTGATGGCCTGTACGCGCTGCGGCGCCGGATGGGCATGCTGTTCCAGTTTGGTGCGCTGTTCACCGATATGTCGGTATTCGACAACGTCGCCTTTGCGCTGCGCGAACACACCGACCTGCCAGACGAACTGATCCGCGATCTGGTTCTGATGAAGCTGAATGCGGTCGGCCTGCGCGGCGCGCGCGACCTCGCGCCATCGGAGATTTCCGGCGGCATGGCGCGGCGCGTGGCGCTGGCCCGCGCAATCGCGCTCGACCCCGAGCTGATGATGTACGACGAGCCGTTCGCCGGCCTCGACCCGATTTCGCTCGGCATCACCGCCAATCTGATCCGCACGCTGAACCAGGCGCTGGGCGCGACCTCGATCCTGGTCACGCACGACGTCCCCGAATCGTTCGCGATTGCCGATTACGTGTATTTCCTCGCGAACGGCGGCGTGCACGCGCAAGGCACACCCGACGAACTGCGCGCGTCGACCGATCCAACCGTGCGCCAGTTCATCGACGCGACGCCGGACGGCCCTTTCAAGTTTCACTACCCGAGCAGCCAGTCGCTGGCGGCCGACTTCGGCATCGGCGGAGGCCGCGCATGATTTCCGCAATCGGACGTTCGGTGCTGAGCGGTCTCGGCACGACCGGTTACGCGATGCGCATGTTCGTGCGCCTCGTGCTCGAATTCTTCCCGCTGCTGCGCCGACCACGGCTTGTCACAAAGCAGATTCACTTTGTCGGCAATTATTCGTTGGTGATCATTGCGGTGTCGGGGCTGTTCGTCGGTTTCGTGCTCGGCTTACAAGGCTATTACACGCTGAACCGCTATGGCTCCGAGCAGGCGCTCGGGTTGCTGGTTGCGCTGTCGCTGGTGCGCGAGCTCGGGCCGGTGGTCACCGCGCTGCTGTTCGCCGGGCGCGCCGGCACGTCGCTGACCGCCGAAATCGGCCTGATGAAGGCCGGCGAGCAACTCACCGCAATGGAAATGATGGCGGTCGACCCGCTGAAGGTGGTGGTCGCGCCGCGCATGTGGGCCGGCATCGTGGCGATGCCGATCCTCGCGGCGATTTTCAGCGCGGTCGGCATCGTCGGCGGTTATGTGGTGGGCGTGCTGCTGATCGGCGTCGATGCGGGCGCTTTCTGGTCGCAGATGCAAGGCGGCGTCGACGTGTGGCGCGACGTCGGTAATGGCGTGATCAAGAGCATTGTGTTTGGTTTCGCGGTGACGTTCATCGCGCTCTACCAGGGGTACGAAGCGAAGGCCACTCCCGAAGGCGTGTCGCGCGCAACGACGAAAACCGTCGTGTATGCGTCGCTTGCCGTTTTGGGCCTCGATTTCCTGCTAACTGCACTGATGTTCAGCTAAATCCTGCGCGGCAGTGCCGCGACGCGACGCGCGCCGACGGTGCGCGCTGCCGCGGCGGTGTGCAGCGGGCGCAGCAAGGATTCTCATTGGGATGACGATGAAAAAAACTGCTCTCGACTTCTGGGTCGGCCTGTTCGTGGTGCTGGGCTTCATTGCGCTGCTGTTTCTCGCGCTGAAGGCCGGCAACATGAGCTCGCTGTCGTTTCAGGCAACTTACCCGGTCAAGCTGAAGTTCGACAATATCGGCGGACTCAAGCCGCGTGCACCAGTGAAGAGCGCTGGCGTGACGGTAGGCCGCGTCGAATCGATCGGCTTCGACGGCAACACGTACCAGGCGGTCGTCACGATCGATCTCGACAAGCAATATCAGTTTCCGAAAGACAGCTCCGCGAAGATCCTGACCGCCGGCCTGCTCGGCGAGCAGTACATCGGCCTCGAGCCGGGCGGCGACAGCGAGATGCTGAAAGCGGGCGACACGATTGCGATGACGCAGTCCGCGCTCGTCTTAGAGAATCTGATCGGACAGCTTTTGTATAGCAAGGCCGCCGATGCCGGCGCGTCGAAACCGGGGGCCGCTGCTGCAAGCTCGGCCCCGGCGGCGCCCGCACCCGCGGCTCCCGCTGCTGTCGTGCCGGCGCAACCAGCGTCCGGCTCGGCTCAATAAGGAGAACAAGAATGCAGTTGCTCAAACCATCACGCGTCGCGGCGCTGACGTTCGGCGCGGTGGCACTCGCCGGTTGCGCAACCGTGCAGTCGCCGAGCAAGGAAGACCCGTGGGAAGGCTTCAACCGGACCGTGTTCACCTTCAACGACAAGGTCGACCAGTACGCGCTGAAGCCGGTCGCACAAGGCTACGTGAAGATCACGCCGCAGCCGGTGCGCGATAGCGTCACCAACTTCTTCTCGAATATCGGCGACGTGTATGTCGCGGCGAACAACCTGCTGCAGCTGAAGATTGCGGACGGTGTCGGCGACATCATGCGGGTTGTGATCAACACGATCTTCGGCGTCGGCGGGCTGTTCGACGTCGCGACGCTCGCCAAACTGCCGAAGCACGATAACGACCTCGGCCTGACGCTCGGTTACTACGGCGTGCCGGCCGGTCCGTACATGGTGCTGCCGCTGTTCGGGCCGAGCACCGTGCGCGATACGGCGGGCTACATCGGCAACTACTTCGCGAACCCGATTTCGTATATCGACTCGGATGCGATCAGCTGGAGCCTGTGGGGCGTGCAGCTGGTCAACACGCGTGCGAACCTGCTGAATGCAAGCGACGTGCTGGAAGGCGCGGCGCTCGACAAATACTCGTTCGTGCGTAATGCGTACCTGCAGCGCCGCCAGTATCTGCTGACCGGCGGCAACTCGGGCTCGCTGCCGAACTACGGCGGCGCTGCCGGTGGTGAAGCGCCGTTGCCGAAGTACGATACCGACGACGGTTCGGCCGCGCCGGCTGGTGGTACGGCGGCACCGCAAGGGGCTTCGGGTGCGACGGCTGCGCCGGCTGCAGGCGCAGCGGCGCCGGCCTCTGGCACACAAGCAGCGCCGCAGACGGATGAGAACGGCATGCCGTCGCCGACCACGGTACCGGGCGGCCAGGTTGTGCCGCCGGGCCGGTATCCGAACCTGCGGCTGCGCTAAGCCTGCGCGGAGCGGCGGCAAGGCTGTCCTGCGGGTAACAGCCTTGCGGGGGTAGCCGCCCTGCAGATAGCCGCCCCACGGATAGTCGCGTTACGGAAGGCCGCGGCGCGGTAAACGGCCTGCGGCAGGCCGCCTCGCGTAACAGTTGGATACGACTCTCGCAGGTCGTGAATGGATTAGGATCGAACTTGCGTGATATTGTCGGTTCGAAGCAAGCGTTCTCTTTTTTGCAGGATTGGAAATGAAAAAATTCTTCCTTATTCCGTTTTTTGCAGCTTTGTTTTCGTTTGGCAGCGCTGCGTTCGCGCAGACCGTCGACACCAACTCGCCTGACGGCATGGTGAAAACGGTCACCCAGCAGGTGATCGACACGATCCGTTCGGACAAGTCGATCCAGTCGGGCGACCTCACCCGGATCACGCAGCTCGTCAACGAAAAGATCCTGCCTTACATCGACTTCCGCCGCACCACGCAGCTGGCGATGGGCCGCAGCTGGCGCACCGCCACGCCGCAGCAGCAGGAGCAGGTGATCGAGCAGTTCAAGATGCTGCTGATCCGCACGTACGCCGGCGCGCTCGCGCAGGTGAAGAACCAGGAAATCCAGTACAAGCCGTTCCGCGCGAACCCGGACGACACCGACGTGGTGGTGCGTTCGACGGTGATGAACAACGGCTCGCCGCTCGAACTGGACTATCGCCTGTACAAGACCGCACAAGGCTGGCGCGTGTATGACATCAACGTGCTCGGCGCGTGGCTGATCCAGGCGTACCAGCAGCAGTTCGCCGAGCAGATCAACCAGCACGGCGTCGACGGCCTGATCCAGTTCCTCACGCAGCGCAACCAGCAACTGGCCGCGGGCAAGCAGTCGTGAACGACGCGTCGCAACACGCCGGCAGCTTCAGCACCGGTAACACGCTGACCCACGCCAGCGCGCGCGCCGCGCTGGCGGCGGGGCTCGAGCGGATCGCGGGCGGCGCGCGCAGCGTCGACTGCGCGCCGCTCGCGCAATTCGATTCGTCCGCGCTCGCGGTGCTGCTCGCATGGCAACGTGCCGCCGGCGCACGCGGCGCGCCGCTCGAAGTCGTCAATCTGCCCGCCGGGCTTGCCAGTCTCGCGCAAGCCTATGGCGTCGACACGTTGCTGTCGGCGCGACATTCACGCTCGACCGCCAGCGCCGAGCATCTGTCGACCTGAGCCGTATCGGGCGCCAGGTGCCGCGCGCGGCATGAAGCGCAGCGCGTTGCCGCTTGCTGTGCCTCGACACAGCACCCCGCTCACCTCATCAAACGCACCATCGTGGTCTTCACGCACAGCGAGTGCGTTTGAGTTTGCCCTATAATCAAACGTTTTTTGGGGCAGCCAGTTGGCCCCAATTTAGCCGCCCCCGTTTCGTTTTTTCCAGATTCCCCCTTGCGCGCACTGCGCACTTAAGAGCCGCCGTCAGCCGACGCGGCGCATAGTCATGCCAGCCATAGAATTCCGTAACGTCAAGAAGCGCTACAAAAGTCTGCAAGCGCTCAAGGGCGTCAGCCTGACAGTCGAAGAGGGCGAGTTTTTCGGACTACTCGGCCCGAATGGCGCCGGCAAAACCACGCTAATCAGCATTCTTGCCGGCCTCGCGCGCGCCGATGAAGGCAGCGTCGCGGTGCGCGGCCACGATGTCGTCGACGATTTCCGCCTCGCGCGCCGCGCCCTCGGCGTGGTGCCGCAGGAGCTGGTGTTCGATCCGTTTTTCACCGTTCGCGAGACTTTGCGCATCCAGTCCGGCTACTTCGGCTTGCGCAACAACGACGCGTGGATCGACGAGGTGATGGCCAACCTCGATCTGACCGAAAAAGCCGATGCGAACATGCGCGCGCTGTCCGGCGGCATGAAACGCCGCGTGCTGGTCGCGCAGGCGCTGGTGCACCGGCCGCCGGTGATCGTGCTCGACGAGCCGACCGCGGGCGTCGACGTCGAATTGCGCCAGACCTTGTGGAAGTTCATCTCGCGCCTGAACCGCGAAGGCCACACGATCGTGCTGACCACGCACTATCTGGAAGAAGCCGAATCGCTGTGCGACCGCATCGCGATGCTGCGGCGTGGCGAGGTGGTCGCGCTCGAGCGCACCAGCGAGCTGCTGCGGCGCTTCGCCGGCATGCAGCTGTTTCTGCGTTTTTCCCAGGGCGTGTTGCCGGCCGAACTGCGGGCACTCGAAGTCGATCCGGGCGCGGTCAATGGCCGTACGCATCTGCTGCGCCTCGCGAGCTACGACGACGTCGAGCGGATTCTCGCGCAATGCCGCGCAGCGGGCTGTACATTCGATGAGATCGAGGTGCGCAAAGCCGACCTCGAAGACGTGTTCGTTCAGATCATGAACGGTCCTGAAGTTGTAGAGGGGCTTGCATGAGCGGGTTTCAGACGCTGTTTTACAAAGAACTGCTGCGCTTCTGGAAGGTATCGTTCCAGACGGTGCTGGCCCCGATCATCACCGCGCTGCTGTATCTGACGATCTTCGGCCACGCGCTGCGCGGCCACGTCGAGGTTTATCCGGGCGTCGAGTACACCAGCTTCCTGGTGCCGGGCCTCGTGATGATGAGCGTGCTGCAGAACGCGTTCGCGAACAGTTCGTCGTCGCTGATCCAATCGAAGATCACCGGCAATCTCGTGTTCGTGCTGCTGCCGCCGCTCGGCCACTGGGAGATGTTCGGCGCCTACGTATTGGCCGCCGTGATGCGCGGCCTCGCGGTCGGCTGCGGCGTGTTCATCGTGACGATCGTGTTCGTGCCGGTCAGCTTCACCGCGCCGCTCTACATCATCGCGTTTGCGATGCTCGGCTCGGCGATTCTCGGCACGCTCGGCGTGATCGCCGGCATCTGGGCCGAGAAGTTCGACCAGCTCGCGGCATTCCAGAACTTCATCATCGTGCCGCTCACGTTCCTGTCCGGCGTGTTCTACTCGACGCACACGCTGCCGCCGCTGTGGCGCGAAGTGTCGCGCCTCAATCCGTTTTTCTACATGATCGACGGCTTTCGCTATGGGTTTTTCGGCGTCGCGGATGTGAATCCGCTGGCGAGCCTCGCGATCGTCTTCGGTTTCTTCGTGGTGCTGGCTGCGATCGCGATGCGTCTGCTCGCGACCGGCTTCAAGCTGCGCCATTAGACCAGGAGCCCCCATGTCCACGTTACCGACGCCCGAGCAGATCAAGGGTTACATCGCCGCCGGCCTGCCGTGCGAGCATCTCGAAGTCGACGGCGACGGCCAGCATTTCTTTGCGACCATCGTTTCGCCGAACTTCGAAGGCAAGCGTCTGATCCAGCGGCATCAGCTGGTGTATGCGGCGCTCGGCGACCGCATGCGCGAAGAAATCCACGCCCTGAGCATGAAAACACTGACGCCTGCCGAATGGCAGAGCGCGTAATCTGGAACACTAGTGCGTATTACACAAGACAGCCATGGCGCCATCAGCGGCGCCGCCAAACCTTCCACTGATGCGTCCACCGACGCACGCACAGATCAGGAACTGACCGGCATGGACAAGCTCGTTATCGAAGGCGGCCAGCAGTTAGCAGGGGAGATTACGGTATCGGGTGCAAAGAACGCGGCGCTGCCGATTCTTTGCGCGAGCCTGTTGAGTGCGGATCCGGTGCAGCTGTCGAACGTGCCCGACCTGCAGGATGTGCGCACCATGCTGAAGCTGCTGCGCATGATGGGTGTGGAAGCCGAGGCGCCGGGCGCGGGCAAGGTAATGCTCGACGCGTCGAAGGTGCATTCGCCGGTCGCGCCGTACGAACTGGTCAAGACGATGCGCGCGTCGATCCTGGTGCTCGGCCCGCTGGTGGCGCGCTTCGGCGAAGCGAAGGTGTCGCTGCCGGGCGGCTGCGCGATCGGCGCGCGGCCGGTCGACCAGCACATCAAGGGCCTGCAGGCGATGGGCGCCGAGATCAACATCGAGCACGGCTTTATCGAAGCGCGTGCCAAGCGGCTGAAGGGCACGCGCATCATCACCGACATGATCACGGTCACCGGCACGGAAAACCTGCTGATGGCCGCGGTGCTCGCCGAAGGCGAAACGGTGATCGAAAACGCCGCGCGCGAGCCGGAAGTGGGCGATCTCGCGCATCTGCTGGTGGCGATGGGCGCGAAGATCGACGGCATCGGCACCGATCGCCTCGTCATCCAGGGCGTCGACAAGCTGCATGGCGCCGAGCATACGGTGGTGCCGGACCGCATCGAAGCGGGCACTTTCCTGTGCGCGGTGGCGGCGGCCGGCGGCGACGTGACGTTGCGCAACGTGCGGCCGCAAACGCTCGAAGCGGTGATCGACAAGCTGCGCGAAGCCGGCGTGACGATCGACGAAGGCAGCGACTGGCTGCGCGTGCGGATGAACCAGCGCGCGAAGGCCGTGTCGTTCCGCACCTCCGAATACCCGGCGTTCCCGACCGACATGCAGGCGCAGTTCATGGCGCTGAACGTGATCGCGGACGGCGCGTCGCGCGTGGTCGAGACGATCTTCGAGAACCGCTTCATGCACGTGCAGGAGCTGAACCGGCTCGGCGCGAATATCACGATCGACGGCAATACTGCGCTCGTCACCGGCGTCGACAAGCTGTCCGGCGCGAAAGTGATGGCGACCGACCTGCGCGCGTCCGCCAGCCTCGTGCTGGCAGGCCTGTGCGCGCAAGGCGAAACGCTGATCGACCGGATCTACCACCTCGATCGCGGCTACGACCGGATGGAAGTGAAATTGACCAGCGTCGGCGCAAAGGTGCGGCGCATTTCGGGCAAAGAGGCATGAGCACGCAGCCGCAAACCTCCGCATCGCCGGCCGTCAGCGCGCCGCTGACCCTCGCGCTGTCGAAAGGGCGTATTTTCGAGGAAACCTTGCCGCTGCTGGCCGCGGCCGGCGTGCAGGTAGCCGAAGATCCGGAAAGCTCGCGCAAGCTGATTTTGCCGACTACCGATCCGAACCTGCGCGTGATCATCGTGCGCGCAACCGATGTGCCGACCTACGTCGAATACGGCGCTGCTGACTTCGGCGTGGCGGGCAAGGATGTGCTGATCGAGCACGGCGGCGGCGGGCTGTATCAGCCGGTTGATCTGGACATCGCGCGCTGCCGGATGTCGGTGGCGGTGAAGGCCGGTTTCGACTACGCGAACGCGGTGCGCCAGGGCGCGCGGTTGCGGGTTGCAACCAAATATGTCGAAACCGCGCGCGAGCATTTTGCCGCGAAGGGCGTGCACGTCGACCTGATCAAGCTGTACGGCTCGATGGAGCTGGCGCCGCTGGTGGGACTGGCCGACGCGATCGTCGACCTGGTCAGCTCGGGCGGCACGCTGCGCGCGAACAATCTGGTCGAGGTCGAAGAGATCATGCAGATCTCGTCGCGTCTCGTCGTGAATCAGGCGGCGCTGAAGCTCAAGCGCGCCGCGCTGCGGCCGTTTCTCGATGCGTTTGAACGCGCGTCGCAGCAGGCCGCGGTTTGACGTGGGCACACGATGCGAGACGCCGCAACTGATGCGGCGTCTCACGTCGCAGCAGTCACCGTAGTCGCAGTAAACGCGCATCGAGCCGGACGGACGATGCAAGACGGGCGGGGCGCCACCTGAAGAAAGGCAGCGCCATTCCGCGCGTTCTACCGAAACGGATACCAGCATGTCTATCAAGATTCGCAAACTCGATTCCCGCGACGCAGGCTTCCAGAAGGCGCTGCACGCCGTGCTCGCGTTCGAAGCGAGCGAAGACGAGGCGATCGAACGCTCGGTCGCGCAGATTCTGGCCGATGTGAAAGCACGCGGCGATGCCGCGGTGCTCGAATACACGAACCGCTTCGACCGGCTCGACGCACCGCACGTCTCGGCGCTCGAACTGCCGCTGACGGAGCTGGAAGCCGCGCTGGAAACGCTCGAGCCGAAGCGCCGCGCGGCGCTCGAAGCGGCGGCCGCGCGCGTGCGCGGCTATCACGAGAAGC
Organism: Paraburkholderia jirisanensis; assembly: GCF_054782355.1. Classification (NCBI taxonomy): domain Bacteria; kingdom Pseudomonadati; phylum Pseudomonadota; class Betaproteobacteria; order Burkholderiales; family Burkholderiaceae; genus Paraburkholderia; species Paraburkholderia jirisanensis. The sequence goes on from NZ_BAAGSQ010000007.1 coordinate 64,177, forward strand.
AGAAGATCGAGTGCGGCAGCCATAGCTGGCAGTACACCGAAGCCGACGGCACGGTGCTCGGCCAGAAGGTGACGCCGCTCGACCGCGCGGGCATTTACGTGCCGGGCGGCAAGGCGGCGTATCCGTCGTCGGTGCTGATGAATGCGATTCCGGCGCGGGTGGCCGGCGTGCGCGAGATCGTGATGGTCGTGCCGACGCCGGATGGCGTGAAAAATCCGCTGGTGTTGGCTGCGGCGCTGCTGGGCGGTGTCGATCGCGTGTTCACGATCGGCGGCGCGCAGGCGGTCGGCGCGCTGGCGTACGGCACTGAAACGGTGCCGGCGGTCGACAAGATCTGCGGTCCGGGCAATGCGTATGTCGCGTCCGCCAAGCGGCGCGTGTTCGGCACGGTCGGTATCGACATGATCGCCGGGCCGTCGGAAATTCTGGTGTTGTGCGACGGCACGACCGATCCGCGCTGGGTCGCGATGGACCTGTTTTCGCAGGCCGAACACGACGAACTCGCGCAATCGATCCTGCTGTGCCCGGACGATGCGTTCATCGCGCGCGTGCACGATGCAATCAACGAACTGCTGCCGGCGATGCCGCGCCGCGATGTGATCCAGCAATCGCTGGAAGGGCGCGGCGCGCTGATCAAGGTGCGCGACATGGCCGAAGCGTGCGCGATCGCCAACGACATCGCGCCGGAACACCTCGAAATCTCCGCGCTCGAGCCGCAGCAATGGGCGCAACAGATCCGCCACGCGGGCGCGATCTTCCTTGGCCGCTATACAAGCGAAAGCCTCGGCGATTACTGCGCGGGCCCGAATCACGTGCTGCCGACCTCGCGCACCGCGCGTTTTTCGTCGCCGCTTGGCGTGTACGACTTCTTCAAGCGTTCGAGCCTGATCGAGGTCAGTGCGGAAGGCGCGCAGACGCTCGGCGAAATCGCGGCGGAACTGGCCTACGGCGAGGGTTTGCAGGCGCACGCGCGCAGCGCGGAATACCGGATGAAGCACACGGGCTGATCCGCCCATGCAGCGCCGCGATATGGCGGCGCCGAACCTCAGAACATAACCAGCCGGCTGTCCGGCGAAGATAGATGGCAGGCCGTATGCGGTATGCCGCGTGCGGCACAGAGCCGTACCGCAGCAGTGCCGCACCACGCGCAGCAGGCAAGCCTCACACCTACCATGACGAAGCCACAAGACATCATCCGCCGCGACGTGCTCGCGATGACGAGCTATCCGGTGCCCGACGCAACCGGCTTCGTGAAGCTCGACGCGATGGAGAACCCGTACCCGCTGCCCGCGCCGCTCGCGGCGCAACTCGGCGAGCATCTGGCAGCCGTCGCACTGAACCGCTATCCGGCGCCGCGCCCCGGCGCGCTGCTCGACAAGCTGAAGCGCGTGATGCAGGTGCCGGCCAACTGCGAGGTGCTGCTCGGCAACGGCTCCGACGAGATCATCAGCATGATCTCGGTGGCCTGCGCGCAGCCGGGCGCGAAAGTGCTGGCGCCGCTGCCGGGCTTCGTGATGTACCAGGTGTCGGCGCAACTCGCGAATCTGGAGTTCGTCGGCGTGCCGCTGAACGCAGATTTTTCGCTCGACACTGACGCGATGCTCGCCGCGATCGCCGAACACAACCCGGCCATCGTCTATCTCGCGTATCCGAACAACCCTACCGGTTCGCTATTCGACGAAGCCGGCATCGAGCGCATCATCGCGGCCGCAACGCGCAGTCTCGTCGTGATCGACGAAGCCTACCAGCCGTTCGCCGAACGCAGCTGGATGCCGCGCGCCGGCGAATTCGACAATGTCGTCGTGATGCGTACCGTATCGAAGCTGGGGCTGGCCGGGATCCGGCTCGGCTATCTGGCCGGGCGCCCGGCGTGGCTCACCGAATTCGACAAGGTGCGCCCGCCGTACAACATCAACGTGCTGACGCAGGCCACCGCCGATTTCCTGCTCGATCACATCGACGTGCTCGATGCGCAAGCCGCGCAACTGCGTGCCGAACGCGCGAAACTGGCGCAGGCAATCGCCGCGCTGCCCGGCGCCGAAGTGTTCACTAGCGCCGCCAATTTCCTGCTGGTGCGCGTGCCGGATGCCGCTGCGACCTTCGAATCCCTGCTACAAGCAGGGATTCTGATCAAAAACGTGAGTAAAATGCACGCATTGCTGCGTAACTGCATCCGTCTGACGGTGGGTTCCGCCGAAGAGAACCAGCAATTGCTCGCTGCGCTGCAAATCGCGCTGCATTGAGAACGCGGTCGTTAAGCCGCTTTTTCCCCACCACATCTTTCAAGCCAGTTTCGAGGAATTGTCATGCGCCTTGCGGAAGTCGTTCGCAACACGAGCGAAACGCAGATCCGTATCAAGATCAACCTGGACGGCACCGGTCAGCAGAAGCTGGCCACCGGTGTGCCGTTCCTCGATCACATGCTCGACCAGATCGCACGGCACGGCCTGATCGATCTGGACATCGAGGCGCATGGCGACACCCAGATCGACGACCACCATACGGTCGAAGACGTCGGCATCACGCTGGGCCAGGCCGTTGCGAAGGCGGTCGGCGACAAGAAGGGCATTCGCCGCTACGGCCACTCGTACGTGCCGCTCGACGAAGCGCTGTCGCGCGTCGTGATCGATCTGTCCGGGCGCCCGGGCCTCGAATTCCACGTGCCGTTCACGCGCGCGCGGATCGGCACCTTCGACGTCGATCTGTCGATCGAATTTTTCCGCGGCTTCGTGAATCATGCGGGCGTCACGCTGCATATCGACAATCTGCGCGGCCTGAACGCGCACCATCAGATGGAAACGGTCTTCAAGGCGTTCGGCCGTGCATTGCGCATGGCGGTCGAACTGGACGAACGCGCGGCGGGCCAGATTCCGTCGACCAAAGGAAGCCTCTAAAGGACGCCCCCAAAGCCGCCCTGAAGTGGATCAACCGGACTGGTCGCGTGGTCGCGCGCCCGGCTTGCGATGGATATCCTCAAGTCGTTTATCTCGCTGTTGGCGCTGATCAACCCGGTCGGCGCGGTGCCGTTCTTTCTGAGCCTGACTGCGCAGCAGTCGGACGTCGAGCGGCGCCGCACGATTCGCATCGCATCGATTTCGGTGTTTTGCGTGATCGCGATCACCGCGCTGTGCGGGCAGCAGATCATCAGCTTTTTCGGCATTTCGGTGGGCTCGCTCGAAGTGGGCGGCGGCATCATCATGCTGCTGATGGCGATCAGCATGCTCAATGCGCAGATCGGCAACGCGCGGGCCACGCCGGAAGAACGCTACGAGGCGGAGTCGAAGGACAACATCGCGGTCGTGCCGCTGGCGATTCCGCTGCTGACCGGGCCGGGTTCGATCAGCACGGTCATCGTCTATTCGGCTAGCTATCGGCATTGGTACGACCGGGTTAGTCTTATCGCTATTGGCGCGGTGCTGGCGGTGATCTGCTTTCTCGCGTTGCGGCTCGCCGAGCCGATCGCGCGCTGGGTTGGCCGCACCGGCATCAATATCGGCACGCGTTTGATGGGTTTGATGTTGTCGGCGCTGGCGGTGGAGTTCATCGTCGACGGTTTGAAGGCGTTACTGCCTAACTTGAAATGAAGACATCGATTGCGATTGTGGATTACGGAATGGGCAACCTGCGCTCGGTGGCGCAGGCGCTGAAGAAGGCGGCGCCCGAGGCGGAGGTGGCGATCGTCGACCAGCCCGAAGCGATTCGCGCGGCCGACCGCGTGGTGCTGCCGGGCCAGGGCGCGATGCCCGACTGCATGCGCTCGCTCGGCGAGTCGGGGCTGCAGGAGGCGGTGCTCGAAGCGTCGCGCAACAAGCCGCTGCTCGGCGTGTGCGTCGGCGAGCAGATGCTGTTCGACTGGAGCGCCGAAGGCGATACGCGCGGCCTCGGTCTGCTGCCGGGCAAGGTGCTCCGCTTCGACCTCGAAGGCCGGCTGCAGGACGACGGCTCGCGCTTCAAGGTGCCGCAAATGGGCTGGAACCGCGTGCATCAGACGCAGCCGCATCCGCTGTGGGACGGCGTGCCGGACAACAGCTTCTTCTACTTCGTGCATAGCTACTACGTCGCGCCTGACCAGGCCGCGCATACCGCAGGCGAAACCGTGTACGGCGCGCCGTTCACGTCGGCGGTCGCGCGCGACAATATTTTTGCTACCCAGTTTCACCCGGAAAAGAGCGCGGACACGGGCTTGCTCGTGTATCGCAATTTCGTGCAGTGGAACCCGTAAGGGCGACGCTGCGCATCGGTTTGCAGGACCTGGCTGGCCGCGCCCCGACATTGGCAAGGCCGCCGAAAGAGTTGTACTAAACTAGCGAGACGGTCCGGTGCCGCATTGCCGTTGGCGGCGCGCCGGCCGAATTTCAACTTTCTTCCCAGACATCACCCGATTGCTATGCTGCTGATCCCCGCCATCGACCTCAAAGACGGTCAATGTGTTCGCCTCAAACAGGGCGATATGGACCAGGCGACGATATTCTCCGAGGAGCCGGCAGCGATGGCCCGGCATTGGCTCGAGCGCGGCGCGCGGCGCCTGCATCTCGTCGATCTGAATGGTGCATTTGCCGGCAAACCCCGCAATGAGGACGCGATTCGCGCGATCATCGAGGCGGTCGGCAGCGAAATCCCGGTACAACTGGGCGGCGGCATTCGCGATCTGAATACGATCGAGCGCTACCTGGACGACGGTCTCGAGTACGTGATCATCGGCACGGCCGCGGTAAAGAACCCGGGTTTCCTGCTCGAGGCGTGCACCGCGTTCGGCGGCCATATCATCGTCGGCCTCGACGCGAAAGACGGCAAGGTCGCCACCGACGGCTGGAGCAAGCTGACCGGCCACGAAGTGGCCGATCTCGCGCGCAAATTCGAAGACTACGGGTGCGAATCGATCATCTACACGGATATCGGCCGCGATGGCATGCTGCAGGGCATCAATATCGAGGCAACTGTGCGGCTGGCGCGCGCGGTCAAGATTCCGGTGATCGCGAGCGGCGGTCTTTCGAATCTCGCGGATATCGAGGCGCTTTGCGAGGTCGAAGACGAAGGTGTCGAAGGTGTGATCTGCGGCCGCGCGATCTATTCCGGCGATCTCGACTTCGCCCAGGCGCAGACGCATGCCGACCGGCTGCGCGAGTCCGACGACGCGTGACGCGCGCCTGAGCCGCTGAGTGCTGCGTCGCCACCGTCTTGCGGTGGCGGTAGCCAGGCGGCTCGACCGGTCTCCCGACACCCGCCACGGTATGCCGCTCCGGCGGCGCGCGCCGCGCCCCCGGCAACTTATGCACGACCCATTGCACGATCATGGCCCTACCTAAACGCATCATCCCCTGTCTCGACGTCACCGCCGGGCGCGTGGTCAAGGGCGTCAATTTCGTCGAACTGCGCGATGCCGGCGATCCGGTCGAAATCGCGCGCCGCTACGACGACCAGGGCGCAGACGAACTCACCTTTCTCGATATCACCGCCACTTCCGACCAGCGCGATCTGATCCTGCCGATCATCGAAGCGGTCGCGTCGCAGGTGTTTATCCCGTTGACGGTCGGCGGCGGCGTGCGCGCGGTCGAAGACGTGCGGCGCCTGCTGAATGCCGGCGCGGACAAGGTCAGCATGAACTCATCGGCAGTCGCCAATCCTCAACTGGTGAGCGATGCAGCGGACAAATACGGCTCGCAATGCATCGTCGTCGCGATCGATGCGAAGCGCGTGTCGGCCGCCGGGGAAGCGCCGCGCTGGGAAGTGTTCACGCATGGCGGGCGCAAGCAAACCGGGCTCGACGCGGTGGAATGGGCGCGCAAGATGGCCGAACTCGGCGCCGGCGAAATTCTGCTCACCAGCATGGACCGCGACGGCACCAAGAGCGGCTTCGATCTGGCACTCACACGCGCGGTGTCCGACGCGGTGCCGGTACCGGTGATTGCATCGGGCGGTGTCGGCTCGCTGCAGCATCTGGCCGACGGCATCACAGATGGCCGTGCAGACGCCGTGCTGGCGGCGAGCATCTTCCACTATGGCGAGCATACGGTTGGCGAAGCCAAGCGTTTCATGGCCGATCAAGGCATTTCGGTGAGGTTCTGACGTGGTCAATGCAGCGGGTGTCGACTGGCTCGACAAGGTGAAATGGGATGCAAACGGCCTCGTGCCGGTCATCGCACAGGAAGCGTCCTCCAACGACGTGCTGATGTTCGCGTGGATGAACCGCGAGGCGCTGGCCAAGACGGTCGAGACCGGCCGCGCGGTGTACTTTTCGCGTTCGCGTCAGCGTCTGTGGTTCAAGGGCGAAGAATCGGGCCACGTGCAGCACGTGCACGAAGTGCGGCTCGATTGCGATGAAGACGTGGTGCTGCTGAAGGTCGAGCAGGTGTCGGGCATTGCGTGCCACACCGGCCGGCATTCGTGCTTCTTCCAGAAATTCGAAGGATCGGTCGACGAAGGCGAGTGGGTTGCCGTCGAACCGGTGCTGAAAGATCCCGAACACATCTACAAATGACTCAACTCTCGCAAGACACGCTGCAACGCCTCGCCGAGGTGATCGACAGCCGCAAGGGCGGCGACCCTGAAATTTCTTACGTGTCGCGGCTGTTTAGCAAGGGCGACGACGCGGTGCTGAAAAAGATCGGCGAAGAGGCGACCGAGGTCGTGCTCGCCGCGAAGGACGTGCGTCACGGTCGCGAGCCGAAGGCGCTGGTCTATGAGATGGCCGATCTGTGGTTTCATTGCCTGGTGGCGTTGTCGCATTTCGACTTGAAGCCGGCCGACGTGCTCGCCGAACTCGCGCGCCGCGAAGGTTTGTCCGGCATTGAAGAGAAGGCGCTGCGCAAGAGCCGCGACCGCGAGCAGAACGGCGACTGAGCGGCGGCTGGGCGTCGACGTGGCGGCATTCGTCGAGCCCGTCGCACGCAGCACGCAGCACGCAGCACGCAGCACGCAGCACAGCACGCGGCAGCTTTTGATCGCACCTGAAGGAGGATGCAAGCATGGAGCACTCGCACAGTGGATATCCGCCGCCGTCGTATCAGAGCGCGCTCGAGATCGACCGGCAGCGCAGCCTGCGCACGCTGACACACGTGTTGTACGCGCTCTATGCGGTGTACTGGCTCACCGGCGGCATTTCGGTGCTGGTGGCGATCATCATCAATTACCTGAAGCGCGCGGAGACCGTCGGCACGCCCTACGAGGCGCATTTCGAATGGCAGATCCGCACCTTCTGGATGGGGCTGATCGGCCACCTGATCGGCGTCGCGCTGTTTATCGTGCTGATCGGCGTGCCGATTTTGTGGGCTGTCGCGATCTGGACGTTGTACCGTATCATCAAAGGCTGGCTGTATCTGTACGATAACAAGCCGCTTGCAAGCCCGCGCGCGTGGTTTTGACGCTCGATTGCGCGCTGCGCGAGCGACTAACGTCCGTCCCGGAAATAGATCATGAGCCACGATCCGAACTGTCTGTTCTGCAAGATCGCCGCCGGCGAGATTCCGTCGACCAAAGTCCATGAGGACGACGAGTTCGTCGCGTTTCGCGACATCCGCCCCGCGGCCGAAACGCACGTGCTCGTGATTCCACGCAAACATATCGAGACGCTCACGCATTGCCACGAAAGCGACGCACCTCTGCTTGGTAGAATGCTGGTGCTCGTCGCGCGTCTTGCGGAGCAGTTGGGGATCGCGTACAAGGGCGGCGACACGGGCTTTCGTACGGTAATCAATACCGGTCCCGGCGGCGGCCAGGAAGTTTATCACCTGCACGCGCATATTCTGGCCGGTCCGCGGCCATGGTTGCGCATGGGGTGAAGCAAAGTCACAAGTTCATAACCTAATGCCCGCCATACTGCGGGTCTCGCGAATGCAGGCACCGGGTTATGGGTTCGTGCAACGAAAAAGAGGAAGCGGCCACGCTTCGATGAAGGCCGCAAGGTCAGATAGGTTTCGCCGCGTCGCATTGCGACCGGAGGTCAAGGAGAGTTTCCATGGGTTCGTTCAGTATTTGGCACTGGTTGATTGTTCTGCTGATCGTTGCACTCGTGTTCGGCACCAAGAAGCTGCGCAACATCGGCGGCGATCTGGGCGGCGCGGTCAAAGGCTTCAAGGAAGGCATGAAGGAAGCGGAAGCCACGCCCGAAGCACAAGCCACGCAGCAGCGTGAACTGGCGCGCGGCACGATCGACGTCGACGCGAAGGAAAAAGCGCCGCATTCGAGCGACTCGCGCTAAGCCGCCACGACAGCGCACTGACGGGAAGCTCATTCGATGCTGGATCTCGGTATAACCAAGATGGCGTTGATCGGCGTGGTCGCGCTGGTCGTGCTCGGGCCGGAGCGCTTGCCGCGCGTGGCCCGTACGGCCGGCGCGCTGTTCGGCCGCGCGCAGCGCTATATCAACGACGTCAAATCCGAAGTGACGCGCGAGATCGAACTCGACGAGTTGCGACGGATGAAGACCGAGTTCGAATCGGCCGCGCAGAACGTCGAAACCACGATCCACGATAACGTGCGCAAGCACGAAGCCGAACTGACCGAGGCGTGGAAGGACGGCACCTCGGTTTCGCCGAGCATTGCCGGCGGCGCGTCTTCATCCGATGAGCCGCGTGCGAGCACGACCTACTCCGACCCTTCGGCGTGGCTTGGCAGCAACGGCATGAATTCAGGCGCGTCGGGCTCGGGCTCGGCTGCGTCGAAGCGCAAGAACTGGCGCGTCAAACAAACTGCCGCACCGACGTGGTACAAGCGCGCCACCGCGCGTCGTACCCGCGTGCAATCGGGCGCTGCGCGTGTTGCGCGGCATACGCCGGTCAGCCTGAAACGCCCGACGCGCTTCTTCTGATGTCTCGTGAATCCATCTCCTACCGAGGGCCGGCGTGAGCGACCCCCAGCACAAGCAGAACGAAGGAACTGAAGAAACCTTCATCTCCCACCTCGTTGAACTGCGCGACCGCATCATCCGCGCCGGCATCGCTGTGATCGTCGTGTTCGTCGGGCTCGTCTATTGGGCGCCGGACATCTTCAAGCTGCTCGCGCGGCCGCTGATGATGAACCTGCCGAAGGACGGCAAGATGATCGTCACCGACGTCACCGGCTCGTTCTTCGTGCCGATGAAAGTGACGATGCTGGTGGCGTTCGTGATCGCGCTGCCGATCGTCCTGTACCAGGTCTGGGCGTTCGTCGCACCGGGGCTGTACCAGCATGAGAAGAAGCTGGTCGTGCCGCTGGTGGGCAGCAGCTACACGCTGTTCCTGTGCGGCATGGCATTCGCGTACTTCGTGGTGTTTCCGACCATCTTCCGCGTAATGGCGCACTACAACGCGCCGCTAGGCGCGGAAATGACCACCGACATCGACAACTACCTGAGCTTCGTGCTGACGATGTTCCTCGCATTCGGCGTGACCTTCGAGGTGCCGATCGTCGTGGTGATTCTGGTACGCATGGGCGTGGTGACGGTTCAGAAGCTCAAGCAGATCCGCCCGTATGTGGTGGTCGGCGCGTTCATCATCTCGGCGGTGGTCACGCCGCCCGATGTGTTCTCGCAGCTCATTCTCGCGATTCCGCTGATCGTGCTGTACGAGGCCGGCATAATCGCGGCGCGGCTGTTCGTCAACAAGCCGGCGGTGGCTGCGGAGAAAGAGGGCGAGGGCAACGCGGCACATTGACGCAGGCGGGGTGTAGCGAACCCGTCATCGAACCCGTAGCGCAGAAAGTTGAAGGGCCGCGTCACTCACAATGAGTCGCGGCCCTTCGTCTTTGGGTTTGTCGTCTTTGGGTTTGTCTTTAGGTTCGCCTCTAGGCAGCCGCGGCGGTTCGCAAGCCCTGAACCTCCACGCCCTCAGCCGCCTTCATCCTGATCGTCATCGTCCTGCGGCTGCTGCTTCGGCGGCGCCGGGCGCTTGCCGATCATCACGGTCAGATCCAGCTCCTTGTTCTTGCGCACCAGATGCACCTTCGCATCGGTGCCCGGCTTGATCTGCGCGATCACGTTCAACAGGCGCGTCGTATCGGTAATATCCTGCCCATTCACGCCGATCAGGATATCGCCCGGCTTGATCCCGGCCTTATCCGCTGGGCCGCCCTTGAGCACCCCTGCGACAATTGCGCCCGATTTCTGCTCGAGCCCGAACGATTCGGCGATTTCTGGAGTCACATCCTGCGGCTCGACACCGATCCAGCCGCGCGTGACGGTACCGGTCGAAATTATGCTCTCCAGCACGCTGCGCGCGGTCGACACCGGAATCGCAAAGCCGATGCCGAGCGAGCCGCCCGAACGCGAATAGATGGCGGTATTGATGCCGAGAAGGTTCCCGTGAATATCGACCAGTGCGCCACCCGAATTACCCGGATTGATCGGCGCGTCGGTCTGGATGAAATTCTCGAAGGTGTTGATGCCGAGGTGATTGCGGCCGAGCGCGCTGACGATGCCCATGGTGACGGTCTGACCGACGCCGAACGGATTGCCGATCGCCAGCACGACGTCGCCCACGCGCGTCTGGTCCATGCGGCCGAGCGTGATGGTGGGCAGATTGGTCATGTTGACCTTCAGCACCGCGAGGTCGGTTTCGGGGTCGACGCCGATCACTTTGGCTTCGGTGGTGCGGCCGTCGGCGAGCGCGATTTCGATCTGATCCGCGCCGTCGACCACGTGCTGGTTCGTTAGAATGTAACCTTCCGAACTCACGATCACGCCGGACCCGAGGTTGGCCGCCGGCTGTTGTTGCTGCTTGCGGTTGCGGTCGCCAAAGAAGTAGCGGAACAGCGGGTCTTTCGCGCGAGGATCGGGAGGCAGCGAGCCGTCCTTGCTCGAGAACACGTTGACCACCGCCGGCATGGCCTTTTGCGCCGCGTCGGCATAGGAGCTCTGCAGGGGGCCGCCGCCGATCCCCGGTGCCACTTCCCGCAGCGCGACGATGGGTTCGGCCAGTTGCTTGCCGAACTGCCCTTGCCGCTGCAGCCATTGCGGCTTGAGCGTCGCGATGATGAACATCAGCGCGAGCAGCACCGTTACCGCCTGGGCAAACAACAGCCAAAAGCGTCTGAGCATCTGGAAAATTAGAGGTTTATATATGGATCGGATCGAACTGGAATTGTACTTGAACAACGTTCTCGAAACCGTACGGTTCAAGGACTACTGTCCAAACGGACTACAGGTCGAGGGGCGCCGCAAGATCGAAAAAATCGCTACGGGCGTCACTGCTTCGCTAGCGTTTCTGGAGGCTGCGCTGGAGTGGGGCGCGGATGCCGTGCTGGTGCATCACGGCTACTTCTGGCGCAACGAGGCGCCGCAGATCACCGGTCGCAAATACCAGCGCCTGAAGCTGCTGCTCGCCAACGACGTCAGCCTGTTCGCCTACCATCTGCCGCTCGACGACCATCCGCTATACGGCAATAACGCTCAACTGGGCGCGAAGCTCGGTCTGATCGCCGACAGCCGCTTCGGCGACAACAACATCGGCTGGCTGTCCACCTCGCCGATGCCGATGTCGCTCAACCATTTCTCGGCGCAGGTCGAGCAGACCTTGGGCCGCACGCCGCTCGTGCTCGGCGACCCAGATCAGGAGTTGCGACGCATCGCGTGGTGCACCGGCGCCGCGCAAGGCTATTTCGACGCAGCGATCGAAGCCGGCGCCGATGTTTATCTGACGGGCGAGATTTCCGAGCAGATCATGCATATATCCGCGGAAAGCGGCGTCGCTTTTATTGCTGCGGGGCACCATGCCACCGAGCGTTATGGTGTGCAGTCACTCGGAACGCATCTTTCCGAGACATTCAATCTCGAACACCTGTTTATCGATATTCATAATCCCGTCTGATTACTCGACAAAATGGTTCGGAATACGGAGGGAACGCTTAAAAAAGCATATGTAAAAGTTAGCGATTGGTTCGGGAATACCCTTACTTTTCAAAGACTTCGCATGGATTTTGTCGCTCGGCCCTTGTAAATGCCGACTCCATTCGCGCAAACTAGCGGCGGTAGAAGCGACAGAAGGAAAAAATCCAACTCAGAAGTGGGGCGTGTGATGCGAGACAAGGAAGATGAGCGCGTCAATGGCAGCCGTCGTACCTGGCTGATTGCGACGACCGTAACAGGTGGCATTGGCGGAGTAGCCACTGTTGTACCCTTTGTTGGTTCATTTGCACCATCCGAAAAGGCCAAGGCGGCAGGCGCGCCGGTCGAGGTCGATATCAGTAACCTGAAGCCCGGCGATATGCTGACGGTCGCCTGGCGCGGCAAACCGGTGTGGATCATCAACCGCACCGACAAGATGCTGGTCGACGTCACCAAGGCGGACAAGGAAGTCGCCGACCCGCAAAGCAAGAACCCGTTTTCGATGCCTGAGCCGGCCTACTGCCAGAACGAGTACCGCTCGCGGGCCGATCGCAAGAATCTGTTCGTCGCCGTGGCGGTGTGCACTCACCTGGGCTGCACGCCGACCCCGCGTTTCCAGGAGGGCGCGCAGCCCAATCTACCGGACGACTGGCCAGGCGGCTTCCTGTGCCCGTGCCACGGTTCGACCTATGACATGGCCGGCCGCGTCTTCAAGAACAAACCTGCGCCGCAGAATCTCGACATCCCGCCCTACATGTTCACCAACAACGGCAACACCCTGGTGATCGGCAAGGACGAGAAAGGAGAAGCGTAAATGGCGACGACCGAAAAAGAGGTAGTAACGACGTCGGGCCTGGTCGGCTGGATCGACCGGCGCTTCCCGCTCACATCGACATGGAAAGCTCACCTTTCCGAGTACTACGCGCCGAAGAACTTCAATTTCTGGTACTTCTTCGGCTCGCTGGCGCTGCTGGTGCTGGTCAACCAGATCGTCACCGGCATTTTCCTCACGATGAACTACAAGCCCGATGCGACGCTCGCGTTCGCTTCGGTCGAGTACATCATGCGCGAGGTGCCGTGGGGCTGGCTGATCCGCTACATGCATTCGACCGGCGCGTCGATGTTCTTCGTGGTGGTCTACCTGCATATGTTCCGCGGCCTGCTGTACGGTTCATACCGCAAGCCGCGCGAACTGGTGTGGATCTTCGGCTGCGCGATCTTCCTGTGCCTGATGGCCGAGGCGTTCTTCGGCTACCTGCTGCCATGGGGCCAGATGTCGTACTGGGGCGCGCAGGTGATCGTCAACCTGTTCTCGGCGATTCCGTTTATCGGCCCGGACCTGTCGCTGTGGATTCGCGGCGACTACGTGGTGTCCGACGTCACGCTGAACCGGTTCTTCGCGTTCCACGTGATCGCGATCCCGCTAGTGCTGCTGGGCCTCGTGGTCGCGCATATCGTCGCGCTGCACGAAGTGGGCTCGAACAACCCGGACGGCATCGAGATCAAGGCGAAGAAGGACGAGAACGGCATTCCGCTCGACGGCATCCCGTTCCACCCGTTCTACTCGGTGCACGATTTCCTCGGTGTCAGCGTATTTCTGATGATTTTCGCCGCGATCATCTTCTTCGCGCCGGAAATGGGCGGCTACTTCCTCGAAGCGAACAACTTCGTGCCGGCCAACCCGCTGCAGACGCCGCCGGAAATCGCGCCGGTCTGGTACTTCACCGCGTTCTACGCGATGCTGCGTGCGACCACCGACCCCTTCAAGATCGTGCTGATGATCGTAGTGCTGCTGCTGGGTCTGGTCGCACTGGTGCGGGCGCGCGGCAAGTGGAAGCTCGGTTTGCCGGTGCTCGCGGTGCTGGTGGTGCTGGCGATGTATTTCACCGAATCGAAGTTTTGGGGCGTGGTGGTGATGGGCGGCGCGGTGGTGTCGCTGTTCTTCCTGCCGTGGCTGGACCGCTCGCCGGTCAAGTCGATCCGCTACCGACCGTTCTTCCACAAGGTGTTTTACGGGATCTTCGTGCTCGTGTTCCTGACTCTGGGGTTCCTCGGCACCAGGCCTCCATCGCCCGCAGCGACGCTGATCGCGCAGATCTGCGCGCTGATTTACTTCGCGTTTTTCCTCGGCATGCCGTTCTGGACGCCGCTTGGCCGTTTCAAGCAGCCGCCCGAACGAGTGCGGTTCAAACCCCACTGATCGCCCACATGATCGCAAGCGAGGAGACAAGAACATGAGAAAGCTGCTTTCGATGCTCGCGCTGGTCGGCGCGACGCTGTGTATGCTGACGGCCGCCCCGGCCTACGCGGATGAAAATTTTCCGCTCGACCGGGCGCCCGATAATGCGGACAATTTCGCTTCGCTGCAGCATGGCGCGCAATTGTTTGTAAACTACTGTCTGAATTGCCATAGCGCGAGCCTGATGCGCTACAGCCGGTTGCAGGATCTGGGCATTCCGCAGAAGGAAATCGAGAATAACCTGTTGTTCACGACCGACAAGGTCGGCAACACGATGACCGTCGCGATGCGTCCGGACGACGCGAAGGCGTGGTTCGGCGCGACCCCGCCGGATCTTTCGGTGGAAGCCCGGGCGCACAACCGCGATTGGCTGTACACGTATCTGCGCAGCTTTTACCGCGACGATACGCGGCCCACCGGCTGGAACAACATGGTGTACGAGAACGTGAGCATGCCTCACGTGCTATGGCAGCTGCAGGGGCAACGCACGGCGAAGTTCGAAGACGATGTCGACGAACATACGAAGGAAAAAGTGCGCAAGTTCGTGGGTTACCAGCAGGTCACGCCAGGGACGATGTCGCCGGTAGATTATGATTCGTCTGTGGCCGATCTCGTCGCGTACCTGTCCTGGATGGCCGAACCGACCCAGAAAACCCGCCAGCAGCTGGGTGTCTGGGTGCTGCTGTTCCTTGGCGTGCTGAGCTTTTTCGCCTGGCGGCTGAACGCGGCGTACTGGAAAGATATCAAATAAACACACCGTAGCGGGTGTGGGGCCGGCGCAAGGTAAAACCTGCAGGACGGTTTTTCCGCGCGACGGCCCTTCAGCTTTTTGAGGAAACGTAAACATGATGGTTCTGTATTCCGGCACTACGTGCCCCTTCTCCCAGCGTTGCCGGCTGGTGCTGTTCGAAAAGGGCATGGATTTCGAAATTCGCGATGTCGACCTGTTCAACAAGCCGGAAGACATTGCTGTGATGAATCCGTATGGTCAGGTGCCGATTCTGGTCGAGCGGGATCTGATCCTGTACGAATCGAACATCATCAACGAGTACATCGACGAGCGCTTCCCGCATCCGCAGCTGATGCCGGCCGACCCGGTGCAGCGCGCCCGCGCGCGATTGTTCCTGCTGAACTTCGAGAAGGAACTGTTCGTGCACGTCGGCACGCTCGAGAACGAGAAGGGCAAGGCCGCCGAGAAGAACCACGAGAAGGCGCGCCTCGCGATCCGCGACCGCCTGACGCAACTCGCGCCGATCTTCCTGAAGAACAAGTACATGCTCGGCGAAGAGTTCTCGATGCTCGACGTCGCGATCGCGCCGCTGTTGTGGCGCCTGGATCACTACGGCATCGAACTGTCGAAGAACGCTGCGCCGCTGATGAAATACGCCGAGCGTATTTTCAGCCGTCCGGCTTATATCGAAGCGCTGACGCCGTCGGAAAAGGTGATGCGTCGTTAAGTTGAGTGTGGCTTTGGGCGCGCGCCGCGTACCGGGACGCGGCCGCTCGCCCGGCATGAGGACTGTTGATGCAAGAAATTTCCACGAAGCCGTATTTGCTGCGCGCGCTCTACGAGTGGTGCACCGATAACGGTTACACGCCGCATGTGGCGGTGCGAGTCGACAACCAGACACGCGTGCCGCGCCAGTTCGTGCGCGACAACGAGATCGTGTTGAACATCAGCTTCGAGGCGACCAGCCAGCTGCAGATGGGCAACGAATGGATCGAGTTTAGCGCGCGTTTCTCGGGCAAGTCGCACAAGATCGAAGTGCCGGTGGCGAACGTGCTGGCGATCTACGCGCGCGAGAACGGGCAGGGCATGGCATTCCCGGTGGAATCGGCGGGCGGTGAGGCGGCCGATTCGGAGTCGGATGCAGACGCTGAGGATGCTGACCGGCCGGCACGCGAAGGCCCAAGAAGCAACGAGATTGCCGTAGTGGATACATCGTCAAGCGCGGCGGCAGACAAGCTCGCTTCCGACGACGACGGTTCGCGTCCCGACGACGACGGCGCAAAAGGTGGAAGGGGTCACCTCAAGGTCGTGAAATGAAGTAGAATCGCGGTCTCACGCCGGCTTAGCTCATCTGGTAGAGCAGTTGATTTGTAATCATCAGGTGGCGGGTTCGAGTCCTGCAGCCGGCACCAAATACCTTTCCGAGGTCGTCCTCGGAATTCAGAAACCCGCGATAGCGCAAGGCTTCGCGGGTTTTTTTATTTCCGCTCCGGTCGATGTCCGATCAAGCTCACTGCACGTACAGATAGCGCACGAGGTGAAAGAACACCGGCGCCGCAAAGCAGATCGAATCGACCCGATCCAGCGCACCGCCGTGGCCGGCGATTATCGAGCCCCAGTCTTTCGCGCCGAGCGAGCGTTTGACGGCCGACAAAACCAGTCCGCCAACGAATCCCGCGACCACGATCGCAAGCGACATCAGAAACGCTGCGCCGAAGTTGAACGGCGTGACCCAATACAGCGCCGCGCCACACAACGTAGCCAGCAAGCCGCCACCGATAAAACCCTCGACGGTCTTCGACGGACTCAAACGCGGCGCGATCTTGTGCTTGCCAAACAGCTTGCCGACCACGTACTGGAATACATCGCTGATCTGCACGACCAGCAAAAAGAAAAACAGCAGCAACGCGTTTTGCCCTTCGTAATGCGGGATATCGAGAATCAACAGCGCAGGGGCATAGCTCAACCCATACACGCAGACCATCAACGCCCAGTGAATCTTCGAGTTGCGGCTCAGGAATTCGTGCGTGTCCTGCGTTAGCGCCGATACCAGCGATAGCGTAATGAACAGATGCACCGGCACGAAAATCGAGAACATCCCATACCAGTTCACCCATAGCAGCAGGTACTGCACCGGAATCGCGATAAAGAACGCGATAAACAGCGTGGTGTGATCGCTCGGCGAAGTAGGCGTGAGCGTGATGAATTCGCGCAGCGCGAGATACGACGCAAGTGCGAAGACCACATACGTAGCCGATGGTCCAAGTCCGATCGCGATCGCCATAATCGCGATCATTCCCCACCAGGCGCGGATCCGCTGGTTCAGATTGGCGATGGTCGCGCTTTTGCCGCCGTCACGCCACGCGAGAATGGCGCCGATCACCGACGCGATCGCCAGAAAGCCGGTCACGCCGGCCACGAGTTCCCAGAACGCTGTGCGCATAGTGTGTGGTGATCCGTATCGTGTTGAACCGCATTCAGGTGGGTTGACGCACCGGTGACAACGCGACGACGGCGTCGCGCGCGCGTTGCAGAAAATCCGCTTTGGGTTCGTTGTCCGCGAGCGCGAGGTTGGCGCCGAAGTTCACCTTGCAGATCAACGGCACCGGCCAGATCGCGCCCTTGGGCATGATGCGCTGGAGGTTCTCGAGATACACGGGACATAGCTCGATGTCCGGGAACTCGCTGGCGAGCCGGAACAGTCCGCTCTTGAACGGCTGCGGCAGCGCGTCGGCACCGCGCGTGCCTTCCGGAAAAATGATGATCGAGTAGCCGAGCCGCAACGCCTCCCGCACCGGCTCGAGCGGATCGCTGTCGCCTTCGTGCTTGCGATCGATCAGCACCACGTTCAGCAAATGATTGGCGATATGCGTTTTCAGCTTGCCGTGCTGCCAGTAATCGCGAGCGGCGACCGGGCGCACGCGCGCGCGCAATTCGCGCGGCAACGCGGCGAGAATCGCCAGCGTATCGATGTGGCTCGTATGATTCGAGAAGTAGATTTTCTGCGTGGCGCCCGGTGCTGTGTCGTGCCAGACCGGATAAGCGCCCGCCACGAGGCGCACCACACCGAGCAGAAAATCCCGCTGCCACGCGTGCCAGATATTCATTGAATGCAACTCATGGACAGCGCTCCTCGCGGCTAGCCGCAGCGTCATGGTGAAGGGCTATTTCAATTAATAATCCGGCAAGGCTTTCAGTCGCCGCATTATGCCGAGTTTCCACGCGACACACCATATCGGCGGTCACCTTTCGAGCGCCTTGACGTTTTGCCGCGTTTAAAAGAGGATGACGCTGTTTCCCATCACGGGAAATGCATCGCGTGGGCGCCGGATATATCGCACGATTACGTTGCTGACCTGGTCGAGATAAAAAAATGAGCGTCTACGCATTGAAGCCGAAGTTCCAGAATTTACTGCGCCCATTGGTGCGGTGGCTCGCACAGGCGGGCGTCACGGCCAATCAGGTTACGCTTGCCGCCGCATTGGGTTCGATTCTGGTAGGGCTGATCGCCGGACTCGGTTTTCCGAATTACCGGTTATTTTTGCTGTTACCGGTCTGGCTGTTCTTGCGGATGGCGCTTAATGCCGTTGACGGGATGTTGGCGCGCGAATTCGGCCAGAAAAGTGCGCTTGGCGCCTATTTCAACGAACTCGGCGACATCGTATCCGACATTGCGCTGGTTTTACCTTTTCTAGTGATTCCCGCATTCAATCCGGCCGATATCTGGGCTTTCGCGCTAATCGCGGTGATCGTCGAATGCGCGGGTTTGATCGGACCGCTCGCCGGCGCGAGCCGCCGTTACGATGGACCGCTTGGCAAGAGCGATCGGGCGGTAGCCGTCGGCGTATTCGGGTTGTGGGTCGGGCTTAGCTTGCCGGTAGCGTCGTGGGCCGACTGGCTGTGGCGCGCACTCGTGGTGCTCTCGCTGATCACGATCGTCAAGCGCGTGAACAACGGTGTCGCTGAAACACGCTAGGTCGCGCTAACCCGCTTGAGAAGAAACGGTTTCATCGGCATCGCTGAACGCAGTTTCGCCTCCACGCGCTGTTTTGCGCAGGATTCTCAGCCGCAGTTCTTGCATCAGGACGCGACCATGACCTTTCGCCACGCCGAAGAACGGACGTTCGCCACGCACGACGGCCAGCAGCTTTTCTACCGGCATTGGCCGGTCGGGAACGACGTGGCGCGCCGCGGCGCCGTGATCCTGTTTCACCGCGGCCATGAGCATTCCGCGCGGATGGCGCATCTGGTTGACGAACTCGATCTGCCCGGACACGCGTTCTTCGCGTGGGATGCACGCGGTCATGGACACTCGTCGGGAGAACGCGGTTATAGCCCGAGCGCGGCGACATCGGTGCGCGATATCCAGACCTTCGTCGAGCATATTCGCGACACCTTCGGTGTGGCGATCGAAGACATCGCGGTGATCGGTCAGAGCGTCGGCGCCGTGCTCGCGGCGGCGTGGGTGCATGACTACGCGCCGCCGGTCCGTGCGCTGGTGCTCGCGTCGCCGGCGTTCAGAATCAAGCTATACGTGCCGCTTGCGATGCCTGGCTTGCGCCTGATGTACCGGCTGCGTGGGCGCTTCTTCGTCAACAGTTATGTGAAGCCGAAGTTGCTCACGCACGACCCGGAACGGATCGCCAGCTATCAGTCCGACCCGCTGATCGCGCGGGCGATTGCAGTCAACATGCTGCTCGATCTGCACGACATGGCCAAACGCGTGGTCGCCGATGCGGCCGCGATCACCGTGCCGACCCAGGTGCTGATTTCCGGCGCCGACTGGGTCGTGCACCGCAAGCCGCAGGAGCAGTTTTTCGAGCGCCTGAGTGCGACCCGCAAGCAGCGCATCGTGCTCGACGGTTTTCATCACGATACGCTCGGCGAACTGGAGCGCAGCAAGGCGGTCGCGCCGATCCGCGAGTTTGTGCTGCGCGAATACGATGCGCGCCAGGCACCTGTGTCGTTGCTCGATGCGCATCTGCGCGGGCCGTTCTTCGACGAATACACGAGCCTGAAGCGCCCGCCGCCGCCGTTGATGGCGGCGTACTGGAGCCTGGTGCGCGCTGGCCTGCGCTTTTCGAGCCTGCTGTCGTCGGGCGTTGCGCTCGGCTTCGAGCGGGGTTTCGACTCAGGCTCGACGCTCGACTACGTGTATCGCAATCGCGCGCAAGGACGCTCGCCGCTCGGCAAGCTGATCGACCGCAACTATCTGGACTCGATCGGTTGGCGCGGCATCCGTCAGCGCAAGCTGAACATCGAAGCGCTGATCGCCGATGCCATCGCGCGACTTCAGCGCGACGGCCAGCCGGTGCGTATCGTCGACATCGCCGCGGGTCACGGCCGTTATGTGCTCGACGCGATTGCCGATGCCACGCGCGGCCGCGCGCCTGTCGAACAGGTTCTGCTGCGCGACTACAGCCAGCCGAATGTCGACGCGGGCCGATTATTGCTGGTTGAAAAGGGCTTCGGCGCCGAGGCGTCGTTCCAGTTGGGCGACGCGTTCGACGCCGAATCGCTGGCCAGGCTCGAGCCTCGTCCGACGCTCGCGATCGTGTCGGGTCTTTACGAACTGTTCAGCGACAACGCGCCGATTCGCGCTTCGCTGGATGGCCTTGCCCGAGCGGTGGCGCCGGGTGGCTACCTCGTCTATACCGGGCAGCCGTGGCATCCGCAGCTCGAATTCATTGCACGTACGCTGAAGAATCATCGCGGCGAACCCGCGTGGGTGATGCGACGCCGCTCGCAGGCCGAGCTGGACGAACTCGTCGCGCGTGCCGGCTTTCGCAAGGTTGCGCAGCAGATCGACGAGTGGGGCATCTTCACGGTGAGTCTCGCGCAGCGGATGGCCGACGTATGAGTTATGCGCTGCCGGGTCCGGCCTCGGATGAAACAAACGAGCAGCCTGCGACGTTTGGCGCCAAAGTACTGTTGCTCGCCGCGATGGGCGCAGTGTTCTTCTCGAGTTACGGTTTCGCGAACTGGCTTGCAGGACAGCATGCACATGTACCGTCGTTCAGCTTCGCGTGGGAGCATGCGATTCCCTTCTGGCCGTGGACCATCGTGCCGTACTGGTCGATCGATCTGCTGTACGCGATTTCATTCTTTCTGTGGAAGTGGCGCGCGGATCTGCTCGATCACGTGAAGCGGCTGCTGACGGTGCAGGTCATTTCGGTGGTGTGCTTCATCGCGTGGCCGTTGCGCTTCGGTTTCGACCGTCCCGTGGCGGATGGCGCGGCCGGCGCGC
Organism: Paraburkholderia jirisanensis; assembly: GCF_054782355.1. Taxonomy (NCBI): domain Bacteria; kingdom Pseudomonadati; phylum Pseudomonadota; class Betaproteobacteria; order Burkholderiales; family Burkholderiaceae; genus Paraburkholderia; species Paraburkholderia jirisanensis. The sequence continues at coordinate 85,190 of NZ_BAAGSQ010000007.1, forward strand.
TCTTCACGCTGCTGGCCGGCTTCGACAAACCGTTCAATCAGGCTCCGTCGCTGCATATCGGTCTGCTGGTCGTGCTGTGGGCCGTGTATGCGATGCGGGCGCGCGGCGTGTGGCGCTGGGTTCTGCATGCGTGGTTCGCGTTGATCGGCATCTCGGTACTGACCACGTATCAACATCATCTGGTCGACGTGCCGACCGGCGCAGCGGTCGGCTGCTTTGCGTTATTTATGTTTCCAGTGCGGCGTCGCGCACGTGTTGCACAAGAGGTGACCGATGTCGCCACGCTCGCTCGCGCACGGCGTATCGCGCGGTTCTATGCAGCCGGTGCAGTGGCGCTGCTTGTGGTGGTCGGCTTCGTGTTGCCGGTTTCGGTACTGGCCGCGTTGCTGGTCGGCTGGGTGGCGTTGGCGTTGCTGTGCGTGGCAGTCGTTTATTGGCAGGTGGACGCGGCGTGGTTTCAGAAGAACGAATCGGGTGCGCTCGCTTGCGCCACTCACGCGCTGTTCGCGCCGACGATGCTCGGCGCGTTTCTCAACTCGCGGGCGTGGACGTTTCGACATCCCGCGCCTTCGCCAGTCGGCGATGCGGTGTTGATCGGCCGCACGCCGACGCGGCGCGATCTGCGTCGTGCGGGCGTGACTGGCATCGTCGATCTGACGGCTGAGATGCCGCGCTGGGCACGCACGGATCCGCAGATTCGCCATGTGTGCGTGCCGCAACTCGATCTGCTAGCGCCGACACTCGCTCAATTGCAGCAAGCCGTCACCGCGATCGACCAGTTGCGCGCCGAAGGGCGCACGGTACTGGTGTGCTGCGCGCTCGGCTATTCCCGCAGCGTCTTGAGCGTTGCCGCGTGGCTCGCTGTGCATCTGGGCCTGCGCGATGCGAACGAGGTGATTGAGCGGTTGCGCGAAGCAAGGCCGCAGGCGGTGGTGTCCGCACAGAGCGTCGCGGTGCTGCAGCGCTTTATCGACCGGTGCGCGGGTGCGGAAGCACTCAAGGAGCGTGCGTGATGAGCGAGCAGGTGGCATCGACACATTTCAAGCTGTCTGCGGCGCGCGGTTTGCTCGACGCTGCGTTGATCGTGGTGCTTTGTTCGCACGTGGCGGCATGGCTTGGGCTTGGCTTGGCGTTCACGCTGCGATCGTGGCCATGCGTCGCGGTGAGTGCCGTGAGCGTTCTGGTCGCCGCGCTGACGCTATGGCTGCTGATTCGCGTGACGATCGACCGCCGCCTGTTCGCCGCGCTCGTTCACGCCACCGTCACGCTGAATGAAGCCGATGGGCTCGGTGCGCTGGATCAGGCCTTGCTGCAACTCGGCTGGATCGATCAGGCGAAAGCCGGCAGGTCGCTCGACGCACGCGTGCGCGGCGTGACGGGCCTGCTTCGGCAAAGCGTCGGGTTGGCCGTGCTGCAGTTGCTGATCGTGGCCGCCGCCGCGTGGTGGGGCGCGTTTCCTTGAGCAGCTTTGACCGCCGTCCACACCACTGAGTCGCTTTCGATTGATGTCAGTATGCTTTCGGTTTTGCGGGATTTTTTCGGGTTTACCGGTATCAAGTTATGGGGCGATGCCGCCGTTAACGACAACAGGGCAAGCCGTCGAAACCGCAGATATCAGGAAAAAATCATGTCGATGTCACCGATCTCCAGCAGCGCCGTCCATCAGCACCAGCAGCCGGCTGGCAACGCGTCGTCAGCCAGCAAGTCGTCCACTGAGATGAAATTTCACATTCCCGGCCACCATGACCATGGCGGCGGCGCTGTGCAAAGCGCGCAGGCTGCTCCCACCGCGGCCAGCGAAGCGGCCAGCGCGATCTCGTCGGTGCTCGGCACGCTAATCACGGTTCTCGCTTAGGGTTTCCAGGCCACACAGCCGCCGCGGAATTTGCCGTTCGAGAAAGCTGAATGGCGAATCCGGGTGCGCTTATGCCGCAGCGACTTACCGCCTAATCCGCGCGATATCGCTCGACGCTGCTTGCGCGCCACTGCAGGCCGAGTCCCGGCCGGTTGGCCGGCGCGATATGACCGTCGGCAATCGCGAGCGGCTCCTCGAGAATCGGCTCGGCCCAACTGGTGTATTCGAGCCAGTGCGCGCCCGGCGTCGCCGCCAGCAGATGCACGCTGATCTCGGGAAACAGATGCGACGACACCGGCACGCCGCGCGCCGCAGCAATCGCGGCGCCGCGCTGCCATCCCGTTACGCCGCCGATCCTCGCGATATCGAGCATCAGAAAGTCCGCGGCATTCATCGACACCGCGTCGTACACGGCATCGGGCCCATCGAGGTTCTCGCCGAGCTGCACAGGGATCGGCAATTCGGAGGCAATCGCCGCGTAGCCGCGCAAATCGCGATGAAGGATCTGTTCTTCGAGCCAGTAGATGTCGAGATCGAGCAGATCGCGGCCGCGCCGGATCGCATCCTGCACCGTCAACGCCTGGTTGTAGTCGACCATCAGGTCGACCGAGTCGCCGATTGCCGCGCGCACTGCCTGCGCGACCGCGCGATCTGTCTTCGGATCGGCGTGACCCAGCCGCAGCTTGACCGCGCGGAAGCCGGGCTCGAGCAGCTTGAGCGCTTCCTGGGCGGCTTCGTTCGCCGGCATCATGCCCAGCCCGTCGCTGTTGTACGCGGGAACCGGCGCAAGGCTGCCGCCGAGAAACATGGCGAGCGGCTGATGGGCGGCGACCGCGAGCGCATCCCACAACGCGATGTCGATGGCCGCGAGCGCCATCCGGGTGACGCCGGTTACGCCGAGCAGCGCGTAGCGTCGTTCGAGGAAGGCACCGATCGCGTGAGGCGAGACGGGCATGCCTGCGATCAGTTCAGCCGCCTCGCTGACGATCTGCGCGATCGCCTTTGCGCCGCTGTCCCGATAGCAGAACAGATAACTGCGGCCGACCACGCCTTCCTTCGTTTCCAGATCGAGCAACAGTAGCGGTGCCGCCGTGACGCGGGCTGCGCTCGTGCCGAGCGGGAAGCGCATCGGTACCTTCACGAAGCGCGTTCGGATGGCCGATATATGCAGGCCTGACGGCAAGGCCGGTGAAGAGTCTTCAACACTCACTTTTCCACTCCTGAGTTGTTGCGAAGGCGTCGACGATGCAGCCTCGACCGAGTCCCGCTGCGAGACGACGTGCTGAGGTTCGTTATAAACCAGCAAAAGCCTGATCGTAACCAAAAAGTGAACCATTGGCAGCGTATCTTACCCTTAATGGGTAGCCATTCGTGATGCCTCTCGCGTGCCGACAAAGCACGCAAATGTTGGCGTCTATCCTTCGAATGCCTTTCGGTGCTTGGTTCCATGCCTGTTGTCGCATCCAGCCGCCGCGCGAAAAGAGACGTCCACATTTGTGTTTGACATCACCGGCTTGTTGAACCAACATAGCCATTATCCAAATTGGCTACCCATCACGACATAAACCATGAAAATCGCAGTAATCGGTTCGGGCGGCGTCGGCGGCTTCTACGGGCTCAAGCTTGTTCAGGCCGGACACGACGTGACCTTCCTCGCGCGCGGCGCTCACCTGCGCGCGATCGAGGAAGGCGGCCTGCACGTCGAGAACGACCTCGGCAACAACTTCTCCGCACGCGTCAACGCGACCGATGACATCGCACAGCTCGGGCGCCCCGACCTGATCATCATCGCGGTGAAGATGTGGGATCTGGAACAGGTCGCGCAGGACCTCAAGAAGATCGCCGGTCCGCAAACCGTGGTGCTTTCGCTGCAGAACGGCGTCATCAAGGACTACATGCTGCACAAGGTGTTCGGCGACGACGCGGTGATCGGCGGCGTCGGCTATGTCGCCACGACGATCGGCCGGCCTGGCGTAATCGCTCAGACGGGCGCGTTGCAACGCATCCGGCTCGGCGAATACGATGGGCAGAAGCGGCCTCGTAGCGCCGAACTGGTGGAGAGCTTCGCTTCGGTCGGCGTCGACGCGACGCTGGCCGACAACATTGCCCGCGTGCTGTGGGAGAAGTACGTGTTCCTCGTCGGGCTTTCGTCGATGACCTGCCTCACGCATCTGACGATCGGCCCGATTCGCGAAAACGAAGGCAGCCGCCGGGTGCTGCGCTCGGTGATTGCCGAAGGCGTCGCGGTTGGCCGCGCGCACGGCGTCGCGCTGCCCGGGAACTATGCGGACGAGTGCATGCGGCTGGTCGACGGCTTGCCGTACACGATGACCTCGTCGATGTTCCACGACATGCAGAAGGGCAATCGCATCGAGTTGCCGTGGCTCGGTGGCGGTGTCGTCTCGCTCGCGCAGGATACGGACGTCGCGGTGCCGGTCAACACGATGATCGCCGATGCGCTTTCGCCTTATGTGAATGGCCGCAAGCCGGGCTGATGTCTGCGCTCGCTGTCGCGCGGGCCTCCGACTGCTCCGAGTGACGACCTGCTGCCGCGCTAAGGCCGGCGCGTTGCTGCGTCATTCAGCTTGCCGCAACAACGCCGATTCGACGCAGCGCAGATGCGCCCGCGTCGCCTTATCCGCGGCGGCCGCATCCCGCTCGCGCAACGCAGTAAGGATCGCATCGTGCTCCTGCCGCGAGAACACGCGGCGTTCGGCCGTCAGGAAACGCTGGCGGATTTTGCCCCATTCCGCTTTTGCGTTGGCGGCCGTGATCGCGTCATAGGCGCGGATCAGCACGGAGTTGTGGGTCGCTAGCGCGATCGCGCGATGGAAGGCTTCGTCGGCGCGCTCGTATGACTCGAAGTCCTGTGCCTGGTGATAGTTCTGCGCGCAGTCGATCAGATGTTCGAGATCCGCGCTGGTGCAATTGATTGCCGCGAGCGCCGCGAGGCTTGGCTCGAGCGCAATGCGCGCTTCGAGGATCTGGCGCGGATTGACGTCGCGCAACGCGAGTTCCGGGCTGATCGCATCGGTGGATTTGCCGGCGGCTGCCGGCGTGCCCGTGGTCTCGACGAGGTAGGTTCCGTTGCCGACCTTGCGAACGATGCGGCCTTCGACTTCCATCGCCAGCAACGCCCGGCGGATCACGTTGCGCGACACGCCGAACTGTTCGGCGAGTGCTCGTTCGGTCGGCAGTTTGTCGCCGTGCTGCACGCCGCTGTTCAGCAGGTGGTCGCGCACTTTTTCGGCAGTCGGATCGTTCCGCACGGCAGGCCCTCTGGGTGGCTATTCAACGCAAGGCAGCATGTCGAGCCACATCGCTTTATTGGGTAGCCAATCATAGCAGATGCCCCGGCTGGTTCAGCGGCGACCGGCTCAGCGCCTACCTTCCGCCTGGCGTCGCACTGGGTAGCCGCAAACGCCGAGCCGCTTTCGGTTGTCAGACAGGTCTATGTGCTGCATTGTGTCGCGTAGTCCGTTTTGCTTTTCCGCGCGACGGCCGCGAATCCTTCTGCTCCGCCTGCGCTATTAGTCCATGACCACACCCACACCCGTTGCATTGCCCACCATCACCTGGCCCGAAGCCGACGGCCCGCGTTCCGCGCGCTGGCACTCCGAAGCCGCCGTGCCGCCGCCCAAACGCGTGGTGATCGCCGACGACCGCACTACCGCCGATGCCGCCTATCGTCTCGCCTGCGAAGGCACCGCGCTGCTCTGGCGCGGCGACTACCAGAACGCGCGGCAACTGCTGCAGGCGATCACCCGCCGTCTCGAACGCAAGCCGCGCAAACAGGCGGCTTCATTGCTCGATGCGTTCAACTTGCATCGTCAGGCGCAATCGCAGCGTGCCCGTACGCTCGGCATGCTGCTGATCCCGCTCGACGCCGACTACACGATCCCGCTGCGCCGCGCGCCCGATGTGCAGCAGGCCTGCGCCGAAGTATATGGGCCGCCCGGCGATGAGGCGTCGGTGGTGTCGCTGCGCGAATTGCAGGGGCTGGTCGGCGCGCATGAGTGGCGCAAGAAGGGCGTCGACATTCCCGCGCTTGGCGAGCGCATTCACCCGCACTACGGCGTGTTCTCGCCGGTGCGCGGCGAATATCTGGATCTGGTGATGCGCGCGCCATTGCTGGCGTTCGCGAAAGCGTTCGATATCGGCACCGGCACTGGTGTGCTGTCCGCGCTGCTTGCCAAACGGGGCGTGCGCAAGATCGTCGCTACCGATCAGGATCCGCGCGCGCTCGCGTGTGCGCGGGAAAATCTCGAGCGGCTCGGCCTGAACGGGCGCGTCGAAGTGATCGAAGCCGATCTGTTTCCGCCGGGCCGCGCGCCGCTGGTCGTGTGTAATCCGCCGTGGCTGCCGGCACGGCCCGCGTCGCCGATCGAATACGCGATCTACGATCACGAAAGCCGCATGCTGCTGGGCTTTCTGAACGGTCTCGCGGAGCATCTCGAGCCTAACGGCGAAGGCTGGCTGATCCTGTCCGACTTCGCCGAACATCTCGGCATGCGCACGCGCGATACGCTGCTCGCGGCGATCGAACAGGCGGGACTCGTCGTCGTCGGGCGCGACGATATCAAGCCGCGTCACCCGAAAGCGACGGATCCGTCCGATCCGCTGCACAAGGCGCGGGTCGCTGAAGTGACGTCGCTGTGGCGGTTGAAGGTGCGTTGAAGGTTGGTTGAAGGGCGCAACACGCCTCGGCTTCTTCGTGTTTGCCGCTGCGGCGGTGAGCGGCACGGCTCTCATGTGTTTGCCGCCGTAGCGGCGAGCAGAACGGCTCCCTTGTGTTTGCCGCCGCGGCGGTGGGCAGAACGGCTCTCTTGTGTTTGCCGCTGCAGCGGTGAGCGGCACGGCTCTCTTGTGTTTGCCGCCGTAGCGGTGAACGGCGCGGCTCCCTCGTGTTTGCTGCCGCAGCGGGAAGCGGCACGGACTCAGGCAACGGCCGTCATTGTCTGAGTCCGCGCATCTGGTTCAGCGCCGCGCGCTCGCCAGATAGTTCAGCGCACCGAGCCCGGCAGCCAGTCCGCTCGCAAAGCAGGCGGTCAACAGATACCCGCCGGTCGGCGCTTCCCAATCGAGCATTTCTCCCGCGCAGAACAGGCCAGGCAGTTGCCGCACCATCAGCTGCGCATCGAGTGCTTCGAACGGCACGCCGCCGGCGCTGCTGATCGCCTCCGCCAGCGGCCGCGCGCGCACGAGCCGCAGCGGCAGCGCCTTGATCGCACGCGCGACCTGCGCGGCGTCGAAGAACGCTTCCTTTGAAAGACATTCGTGCAACAGTCCAAGCTTCACGCCCGCCATGCCGATGCGGCTTTGCAGATGGCTCGACATCGAGCGCGAGCCGCGCGGCCGCGTCACTTCCTCGATCACGCGCGCTTCGCTCAAGCCGGGCGCCAGGTCGAGATGGATCACGGCTTCGCCATCCGCGAGGATGCGTTCGCGAATCGCCGCGGAAAGCGCGTAGACCAGGCTGCCTTCCACCCCGCTCGTGGTCACGACGAACTCGCCCTGACGACGCAACGGCTGCCGGTCGACATCCGTCACCGCGATGGCGACTGCCTTCACCGGCTGCCCGGCGTAGTGCTCGCGAAAGTGTTCGCTCCAGTCGGCATCGAAGCCGCTATTCGTCGGGCGCAGCGGCGCGACCGGCACGCCGCGCTGCTCGAACAGCTCAACCCACGAAGCGTCCGAGCCGAGCCGCGGCCAGCTACCGCCGCCCAGCGCAAACACAACCGCATCGGCATCGAGTAGCTGTTCGCCGTCGGGCGTTTGCATGCGCAGTGCGTGCCGCGCGTGCTTGCCTTCGGTTTCAGCCCAGCCGAGCCACTTGTGCCGCATGTGAAACTGCACGCCCGATTCCCGCAGCCGATGCAGCCACGCGCGCAGCAGCGGCGCGGCCTTCATGTCGGTGGGAAAGACGCGGCCCGAACTGCCGATGAAAGTATCGATGCCCAGTTCGGCGAGCCACGCGCGCAATGCATCCGGGCCGAAGCGGTTGATCAGCGGCGCGATCTGTTCGCGGCGCTTGCCGTAGCGTGCGAGAAACGGTTCGAGCGGTTCCGAGTGCGTGATGTTCATGCCGCCTTTGCCGGCCATCAGAAACTTGCGGCCGACCGAAGGCATCGCGTCGTAGAGATCGACCTGTACGCCGTGTTGAGCGAGTGCTTCGGCAGCCATCAGGCCGGCGGGGCCGCCGCCGATCACGGCGACGCTACGGCGATCGTGCAGAGTCGACATGCGTTGAAGGTCATTCGAAAGCGTGGGAGTGGAGCGGTGTAGGGCATGCCGAGCGCATCGGCGAAGCGGGCCGCGCCGCATTTTCCCATACACCGGTAGCCGTGCCCAAAAGGCTTTGAAGCGAGCCGGCGCGCCGGCCTCGCGGCGGTGGGCCGCATGCCGCCGCAGCTCGCACGCGCCACGCCACGCCACGCTACGCACACGCACACGCACACGCACACGCACACGCACACGCACACGCACACGCACACGCACACGCACACGCACACGCACACGCACACGCACACGCCACGCCACGCGCGACCTGCACGCGCACAGTCCACGACTCCACCAATCGCCCGTCCGTCCCGTGGATCGTGGCTCAGGCGCGCTGCACACGCCGCCCTAAGCGCTTGCACCGAGCGTTTTTCGGTGCCGCGCGACCTATACTTTTTTCACCCACCCCGCCGACGCTTTCTGCGTCGTTTCCACGCGCTCACCTCGCCGACCATCCTTGATCTTGCCGCTACGACGTGGACGCCACGAGGCACGCAGGCCGTGCGTCGCGCTTTTCATCTGAGGAGTATGGCCATGTCACGCGTATTCATCGATTGCCGCGAATGTCCGAGCGATGTCGGATGCTCGGTTGCGCTGAGTGCCAATTCGGAAGGCGAGCTCCTCGAAGCGGCCGTGCAGCATGCGGTTGCCGTGCACAAGCATGAAGACTCGCCTGAACTGCGCTCGCAACTGAAGACGATGTTTCATGAAGGCACGCCGCCTCTGGACCTGCCGCGCAGCGCCTGACTGACCGTGCGCGCATGCCGGCGCATGAACGCGCACGCGAACACATCGCATTTCAGGTCACGACACCGACTTGCCAGGGCACAAACTCGTTCTGCCCATATCCATGCACTTCGCTTTTCGAGCGCGTGCCCGACGCGCAGTCGAGCATCATCTGGAAGATCGCTTCGCCGAGTTCATCGATCGTCGCGCTGCCATCGATGACGCCGCCGCAGTTGATGTCCATATCGTCTTGCTGGCGCGCCCACAGCGCGCTGTTGGTGGCAAGTTTCAGCGAAGGCGACGGCGCGCAGCCGTATGCGGAGCCGCGCCCGGTGGTAAAGCAGATCAGGTTCGCGCCGGACGCGACCTGGCCGGTCGCCGACATCGGGTCGTAGCCGGGCGAATCCATGAACACGAAACCCTTCGCGGCGATCGGCTGCGCGTATTCGTACACGTCGACCAGATTGGTGGTGCCGCCTTTCGCGACTGCGCCGAGCGATTTCTCGAGAATCGTCGTCAGGCCGCCAACCTTGTTGCCCGCCGACGGGTTGTTGTCGAGTGCCGCGTTGTTGCGCGTGCAGTAGTCTTGCCACCACGCGATACGCGCGAGCAGCTTTTCGCCAACCTCGCGGCTTACCGCACGCCGCGTCAGCAGATGTTCGGCGCCGTAGACTTCGGGCGTCTCGGACAGAATCGCGGTGCCGCCATGCCGTACCAGCCGGTCGACTGCCGCGCCGAGCGCCGGGTTTGCCGAAATACCCGAGTAGCCATCCGAGCCGCCGCACTGCAAGCCGACGTTCAGGTGCGAAGCCGGCACCGCTTCGCGCGTCGCGCGATTCGCGTCCGCCAGCATCTCGCGCACCATCGCGATGCCGCGTTCGATGGTCTTCACGGTGCCGCCGCTGTCCTGAATCGTGAAGCTGCGCAGCTTCGGTTGATCGCCGGAAAGACCGCCTGCTTCGAGCACGCCGGCGATCTGGTTCGCTTCGCAGCCAAGCCCGACGAACAGCACCGACGCAAAGTTCGGATGCACCGCATAGCCGGCCAGCGTACGGCGCAGGATCGTCATGCCTTCGCCATGCGTATCGATGCCGCAGCCGAGACCGTGCGTCAGCGCGATCACACCGTCGACGTTCGGGTAGTCGGCCAGTTCTTCAGGGTGAATGTCGCGCCGGAAGTGCTCGGCGATCGCGCGCGCGACGGTTGCCGAACAATTGACGCTGGTCAGCACGCCGATGAAGTTGCGCGTCGCGACGCGCCCGTCGGCGCGGCGGATGCCCATGAAATGCGCGGGCTCGGCGGCGTAGGCGGTCGGATGCACGTCGACGCCGAATTCATGTTCGCGCGCGAACTCGGCCATGCCGAGGTTGTGCATATGAACATGTTGCCCGCGCGCGATCGCGCTGCGCGCGACGCCGATGATCTGGTTGTAGCGTTTCACCGGTTCGCCGCTGGCGATCGCGCGCGTGGCGATCTTGTGTCCGGGCGGAATCAGGCCGGCGACGACGAGGTCTTCGCTGTCGATGCGCGTGCCGGATACCAGCTGGCGGGTGGCGATGATCACGTCGTCGTTCGGATGCAGGCGGATGACGGCGTGGGCGGTGGGGCGTTCAGTCAACATCGGGCAGTCCTCGGGGATGGTGTGCAACCGATATCGCAGCAAGGGGGCGGTAAGCCTGTTGTTATGAACGCAGGCGTGCTGCTGCCGTCCCGCGAACGCTTCACAGGATAGCCGATTGGCGCGTTTGTCTGGATGGTCCTGCGCGTGTGAAAACGCAGACTATGCGCGAACCGCGCGGCACATCTGCGTCATGTGCGGTGCAGCATGCGCAATGCGTGATGCGCGATGATTGACACGGGAAAAGCAGGCGCTGTTCGTAGCCATTGGTTTTGCCGAACCGCGCCGCCTGGAGGTTGAAGCGCGCTCGGGCAACAAGCGCGTCAAGGTTGTCAAAGATCGGCTTGCCCGTTCACCGTGTTGCCCGCACGTCGTAACGTGCCAGACCTTGGGACAAGCATTGTTGCATTGCCGCTCAGCCCGGATAGGCTTCATCTACCTTCAATCCAGCCAGCTTGAAAATCACCCGCAAGGTTTGCGGTTTGATGTCGCGCCGCGACGCGAGCGTCGTCATCACGAAGTCGAGCACCTTCGCGTATTTCAGTAGCGTCAGGCAAGCCTCGAGGTCGACGCTGCCGTCGCGCATGTGTTCGGCGAGCCGCAGCATCTCGACCGAGATATCGCGCGCCATTTCCAGTTCCAGTTGCTGCTTTTCCGACCACTCGGGGGTGGCCGTCAGTTTCGCGAGCAACTCCTGAAATTTCTGCTCCGCATTTCCGTTGGGTATCGTATTCATTGCCGCCTCATTCGTTCCGAGCGCGCTTCCTGTGAACAGTCGCGGCACGCTTCAGGTTAGGTTGCGTCCGTGCCCGCTTGCCGGGTACGACCTTCCCCCATCGTTACCGGTTCGTCATGTCGTATCGGCGACCGGCAGCCTTGTCGTTATGGCGCGCGACGCGCGGCGGCGGCGTATGCCGTCCGTTTGTAGCGCTGCACGTTACGCGGCTCATGCAGCGCCCGTTCGGGGTCCAGCGATGCATAAAGCGTTCCTGAAATGGTGTTCGCGCACCGTTTCGCGGGCTGCCGAAAAGCCGGCCGCTCGCGGTTTGGGTAAACTGGCAGCATCTTTTCCCTTTTTCCGTCACCTGTCGCACGTTGATCGTGCAATCGGTGGCATGGTCCTTCGATGTCAAGCAAAACCCACGAGATTCGGCCGAACCAGTCTGTCGAACTGCTAAAAGAACTGCACATCCTGACCCGCGACGGCAAGATGAATCAGGACAGCCGTCGCAAGCTGAAGCAGGTCTATCACCTGTTCCAGTTCATCGAGCCCCTGCTGAAAGATCTGAAAGAAACGAAAGGCGCGCTCACGCTGGTCGATCACGGCGCCGGCAAGTCTTACCTCGGCTTTATTTTGTACGACCTGTTCTTCAAGGAACTGCGCGATAGCTCGCATATTTATGGCATTGAGACGCGCGAAGAGCTGGTGGCGAAGTCCGAGGCGCTGGCGGCAAGGCTGGGCTTTGGCGGGATGTCGTTTGTGAATCTGTCGGTGGCGGAGTCGATCGAGTCGGACCGGCTGCCGCCGAGCGTCGATATCGTGACCGCGCTGCACGCGTGCAATACCGCGACCGATGACGCAATCCGCTTCGCGTTGCAAAAGCGTGCGAAGTACATCGTGGTCGTGCCGTGCTGTCAGGCGGAGGTGGCGGGTGTGCTGAAGCAGAACAAGAGCAAGTCGCTCGGCGACGCGCTCACCGAGATCTGGCGGCATCCGCTGCATACGCGCGAATTCGGCAGCCAGATCACCAATGTGCTGCGCTGCCTGCAACTGGAAGCGCACGGCTACCAGGTCAACGTGACCGAACTGGTGGGCTGGGAACACTCGATGAAAAACGAGCTGATCATCGCGCACTACAAGGATTTGCCTCGGCGCCGGCCGGCGGAGCGGCTCAATGAGGTGATGGATACGCTCGGGCTGGGGGAATTGCGCGAGCGGTTTTTTGTGGCGGCCTGAAAGGGCGGGATGCGAAACGTCGCAGCGGTCGCTGCAGCGTCAATCGTCGGCGGGCGTCGCCATCCACTGTTGCCAGCCTGCGTGCCCGATACGCCGCAAGATTTCCTGGTTACGTTCGTAGATCTCCGCGGCGTCCGGAAACGCAGCGACGGCGCGCTCGATGCTCGCTTCGCGTAGCAAATGCAGGATCGGGTAGGGCGCGCGGTTCGTGTAGTTCTCGATGTCGTCGGGCTCGCTGCCTTCGAACTGGTATTGCGGGTGGAAGCTCGCAATCTGCACCGTGCCCTCCATGCGCAACTGCTTGAGCAGCCGGTCGGCAAAGAACAGACAGTCGTTGTAGTCGACGAAATCGGCGAGCGCATGCGGAATGATCAGCAGCGTGGTGTCGATTGCGTCTGGATCGGCGGCTTCGAGCCGACGCAATTCGCTTTCGAGGTCTTCCAGCACGCGCTCGAGGTTAGCGGCCTCGCTGACCGCATAGCGGATCTGGCCTTTGACATGCACGGCCTTCGCGAACGGACAAAGATTCAGGCCGATTACCGCGCGCGTCAGCCAATGACGCGTAGCCGCCACGATTGCAGCGTGGGCGGCGTCGGATTCAGCATCGGCGGGGGACGAAGACGCGGGCATGTCGGGACTCGCTACAGGCAGGGCATAAAAACGGGTCCGCTATTCTACTGGTTCATCCGCGCAGGCCGCCGCGATCAGTTGCGCGGCGATGGTCGGTGCAATCGTGATTGGCCCGCAACCGGGGCCGTAGGTCTGGCTCGCTGCGTAAATGCCCTCGATCAGCAGCGCCAGCGCGTCGGCCAGTTCCATCGGATCGCGCGCGCCGGCCTGCATCGCAAGCTGATTGAGCCGCTCGATCAAGCGGGTCTTGTTGCGGCTGACGCACAGCCGCGCAGGGTGCGACGCATCCGGAAACTCCGCGGCTACATTGAGGAACGGGCAGCCCCGATAATCTTCTTTCGACGCACGCCGCGCGAGATCCGCGAAATACTGGTTGAGCTGTTTCGCGGCATCGCCGGGATGCTTGGCGATACTGCGGTCGAAGCGCGCAAAGAACTCGCGATCCGACAATTCGAGGTACGCAACGACGAGATCGTCTTTCGATGCGAACTGCCGGTACAGGCTCATCTTGTTGACGCCGGCTTTCTCGACCACCGCGTCCACGCCGACCGCGCGCACGCCTTCGCGATAGAACAGTTCGGTGGCAGCGCGCAGTAGATGCTCGTGCGCATCGGCTGCGCTGGTATTCGGACGGCGGCTGCCGCCGACGCGCTGCGCCGCACCCGCTGCTGCACGCGGCTTGCCGCGGGCTGGCGCGGCGCGCCGGGCGGAGGCTTTGACGGGCCGTGAGTCGTTCATGACATCCCTTGCTGGCGTATGGTTACCTTGACATGTTACCGATCGGTCAATACCATCGCAACACGATTGTGACGGGTCAGTCACAAGTCGTTCTCGCTTATCGTAAAAATCAGACAAACAACGCGCGGCGTCTTTCGCAGAACGGCCCGTTTTAATGGAGAGTAGAACGGATGAACTGGGTTGCAAGATTAGTCGGCGGGCGTTTCCATTACGGCTGGCTGGCCGTGGCCGTCACCTTCCTCGTGCTGCTAGCCGCGGCGGGCACGCGCGCTACGCCGAGCGTGATGATGGTGCCGCTCGAGCACGATCTCGGCTGGGGCCGCGCGACGATCTCACTCGCCATCTCGGTGAACATCGCGTTGTATGGGCTGATGGGGCCGTTCGCCGCGGCGGCGATGCAACGTTTCGGCATCCGCCCGACGCTGCTTACGGCGCTGGTCGTGATGGCGGCCGGTGTAGCGGTGTCGTCGATGATGACGGCGCCGTGGCAGATGATCATGACGTGGGGCGTGATGGTCGGCAGCGCGACCGGGGTCGCGGCGCTGACGCTGTCGGCGACCGTCGTCAACCGCTGGTTCACCAAGCGCCGCGGTCTGGTGATGGGCTTGCTGACCGCCAGTTCGGCCACCGGCCAGCTGGTATTCCTGCCGTTTCTGGCGGCGATTGCACAACATCACGGCTGGCGGCCGGTGATCTGGACCGTGGCGATCGCTGCGGCAGTCGTGATTCCGCTGGTGGCGTTCCTGCTGCCCGAGCGGCCGGCGGATCTGGAGCTGCGGCCTTATGGCGAGCCGGCCGATGCGCCGCCCCGAACCGACGCTACCAAACAGAACCCGCTGGCAATCGCGTTTGGCACGCTGGCGTCGGCAGGCAAGACGCGCGACTTCTGGCTGCTTTTCTTCAGCTTTTTTATCTGCGGTGCGAGCACCAACGGTTATATCGGCACGCACCTGATCGCGATGTGCGGTGACTACGGCATGTCGGAAGTGCAGGGCGCTTCGCTGCTTGCGGCGATGGGCATTTTCGATCTGTTCGGCACCACGCTGTCCGGTTGGCTGTCGGATCGTTTCAATGCACGTGTGCTGCTGTTCTGGTACTACGGGCTGCGCGGGCTGTCGCTGATTTATCTGCCGCATGCGTTCGGCATCGACTTTTTCGGCTTGCCGATTTTCGCGGTTTTTTACGGGCTCGACTGGATCGCCACGGTGCCGCCTACCGTGCGGCTCGCCAACGACGTGTACGGCAAGGAAGCCGCGCCCGTGGTGTTCGGCTGGGTGGTCGCGGGCCATCAGCTGGGCGCGGCGTTCGCTGCGCTGGGCGCCGGTATGCTGCGTTCGAGCCTCGGCACCTACACGGTGGCTTCGATGATTTCGGGTGGACTGTGCCTGATCGCAGCGGTGATCGTGTTGCGTATCAACCGTGGACCGCGTCGTGTGGCGGTGCAGGCGGCCTGATCGCATCAGGTGGACCGCTTGAGCAGATCGCCAGGACGTGTTGCGCGAGCGGACCGCCCGAGCAATTCACCCGGGCGGACCTTCTCAGCGTGTCTTGACTCACGCCGAACGGCGATACGCGGCGCCCTCCATGCGCGCCGCGTATCGCGGGGCTTCAGCGCAGCGTCAGCGAAGCGAACGATGGTGCGTCGCCGCACCTCCGGGTTATCCTATGCGGCTTCGGGCAGCCGCCCGTCGTTCCTGTACTTCGACCGTGAGACGCGTATGACCACAAAAATCGCACCCACCGACGTACCGATTCACGAACTTCTGGCAGGCCGCTGGAGCCCGCGTGCGTTTTCGAGCGAACCGGTGAGCCACGAGCAGTTGCGCGCCGTGCTGGAAGCCGCGCGCTGGGCGCCTTCGTCGTATAACGCGCAGCCGTGGCGTCTGATGGTGTTCGATCGCACCGCCGATGAAGTCGCTTTCAAGAAGGCCTTTGCCACGCTGGTGCCGTTCAATCAGGGCTGGAATGGCTCCGTGCCGGTGCTGATCGCGGTCACCGCACACACGTTGACCAGCAAGGGCGAAGTGAACCGCTGCGCGCCGTACGATGCGGGCGCCGCGGCGTTGTCGCTGGTACTGCAGGCGCACGCGCTCGGCCTCGGCGCACATCAGATGAGCGGCTTCGATGTCAACGCGTTCCGCAGCGCGTTTGCGATTCCGAACGACGTCGAGGTAATTGCAATGATCGCGCTCGGCCACTATGGCGATGTCGACAAGCTCGACCCGGTGCTGCGCGAGCGCGAGAAATCGGTGCGCACGCGTTTTGCGCTGGGTGAGGTGGCTTACGCCGGCGCGTGGAAGAAGGCGTTTTAATGCCGGCAGAGGTGGAACCGGTGCACGCGGTGGTGGTGGTGGTGGCGGCGATCCGGTGACATCAGGCAATCGACAGCGATCGCCTGCGTGCCACCCGGCGTCACATCGCCGTGCACACTGCATCCGTCAATCGTCATCGACCGCCGAAAGCGGCGCGGCCACGCTCTCCAGCGAGCGCCGCTCCGCGTCCACCCCCCAGATTGCCGCGATGACCGCGGCCGCCAGCATCAACGCCGCTCCCACCAGATAACCCTCAAACACCTCGGTGCGCTGGTGCGTGTCGATCAGCCGGCCGAAGAACGCAGGCCCGGCGACCCCGCCTAGCGCAGTGCCGAACGCATAAAACACCGCGATCGCCAGCGCGCGAATCTCCAGCGGAAACGACTCGCTGACGGTCAGATACGCCGAACTCGCCGCCGCGGACGCGAAAAAGAAAATCACCATCCATGTAATCGTCTGCGTCGTCGCGGTTAGCCAATGCTGCTGGAACATATAGCCGCTCAGCGTAAGCAGTAGCGCGGAGATCGCATAGGTTGCGGCGATCATCTTGCGCCGGCCGATCACGTCGAATAGCCGGCCGAGGAACAACGGCCCGGTAAAGTTGCCGAGCGCGAACGGCAGCAGATACCAGCCGATATGGTCGCCCGGCACGCCATAGAAATCGGTCAGCACCAGCGCATAGGTGAAAAAGATCGCGTTGTAGCAGAACGCCTGGGCGGTCATCAGCGACAGGCCGACCAGCGAGCGCTGCCGGTGCCGCGCGAACAGTGTGTGCAGCACCTCGCGCAGCGTGGTGTGCGCGCGGGCGCGCAGACGCAGGCGCTTGAGCGGTTCGTCGTCGCGCAGCGCATGGCCGTCGCGCCGAAAGCGCGCCTCGATATCTTCGACGATGCCGCGCGCGGCGGGCTCGTCGCCATGCGTGAGCAGCCAGCGCGGACTTTCCGGAATCCATCTGCGCATCGGCAGGATCGCCAGCGCCAGCGCCGCGCCGATCAGGAAGCAGGCGCGCCAGCCCCAGTCGGGCGGCAGCAGGCCCGGATCGAGCAGCACCAGCGAGCCAGCTGCACCGAGCCCGGCGCCGATCCAGAACGTGCCGTTGATCGCGAGATCGGTCCAGCCGCGCACCCGCGCCGGCGTGAATTCCTGGATCGTCGAGTTGATCGCGGTGTACTCGCCGCCGATGCCGGCGCCGGTCAGAAAGCGAAACAGCATGAACGAAGCGAGGTTCCACGAAAGCGCCGTCGCGGCGGTGGCCGCGAGATATAGGGCCAGCGTGATGAAGAACAGTTTGCGTCGGCCGAGACGGTCGGTCAGCCAGCCAAAACCGAGCGCACCCAGCACCGCGCCGGCGATGTACGCGCTGCCGGTCAGGCCGACGTCGGCGTTGCTGAAATGCAGCGTCGGGCTGGCCTTCAGCGCGCTGGCGACGGCACCCGCCAGGGTCACTTCGAGCCCGTCGAGCAGCCACGTGACGCCGAGCGCGACCACGATCAGCGTGTGGAAACGTCCCCACGGCAGCCGGTCGAGCCGCGCCGGCAAGTCGGTATCGACGATCTGCTGCGACGCGCTGCCTGGCGTGGACGGGCCGCGTGTGTCGTCGGATTTGTCTGAACGGGAGGCAGCCGTGCTGGCGGGCGGTTCGGACATGGGCGCAGGTCTCCGTAAATGGGCGGCGCTTCGGCTTAAGCAGCTTTGCGAGCAACTCGATGAGCGGGCGAGCGGCCGAACCGTCTCCGGGCCGCAAATTCCGTTCCGCGCCCTGTTCCTGTTTTATGCGGTAACGAGCGACGCCGACAGATCGAGCAGGCATTGCATCGCAGTGGTTGATGCGTTTTACGCTTTCGTGTTAAAAAGCCCGACTCTCCTATGCTCGCGCTGGCATGAGCGGCAACTGCCGCCATGACGCTGCCCCGATTCCATGACCTTTTGCGCGATTGACTTCGGAACGTCGAATTCGGCTGTCGCGGTGCCCGACGGCAGCGATACGCTGCGCCTCGCGCCAGTCGAGCGCGACCACACGACGCTGCCCACCGCGGTCTTCTTCAATACCGACGAAAACACCCGCGAATTCGGGCGGGCGGCGCTCGAAGCGTATATCGACGGCTTCGACGGCCGCCTGATGCGCTCGATGAAGAGCATTCTCGGTTCCGCTCTCGCCGACACCACCACCGATCTCGGCGACGGCAGCGCGATCCGCTACACGGACGTGATCGCGATCTTCCTGACGCACCTGAAACGCTGCGCGGAAGCGCGCGCCGGCGTGTCGCTCGAACGCGCGGTGCTGGGCCGCCCGGTGTTCTTCGTCGACGACGATCCGCGCGCCGACCGGCTCGCGCAACAGCAACTGGAGGCGGCCGCCCGCGCGGTCGGCTTCCGCGAGATCCATTTCCAGTTCGAGCCGATCGCCGCGGCATTCGATTACGAGTCGCACCTGACCGAAGAGGGGCTGGTGCTGGTGGCGGACATTGGCGGCGGTACCTCGGACTTCTCGCTGGTGCGCGTCGGCCCGCAGCGCATGGCGCGGCTCGAGCGCAAGGACGACGTGCTGGCGCACCACGGCGTGCACGTCGCGGGCACGGACTTCGACCGCCGCGTCGAACTCTCCACCATCCTGCGGCAGCTCGGCTATCAGTCAATCGATCCGGAAGGACGCGAAGTGCCGAACCGGGTGTACTTCGATCTGGCCACCTGGCATCTGATCAACACGGTGTACGGGCCGAAGCGCGCCACTGAACTGGGGCTGATGCGGCATCTGTATTCGAACGCGCGGCACCACGACCGGCTGATGCGGGTAGTCGAGCGGCGTCTGGGTCATGCGCTGGCCGCGCGCGCGGAAGAGGCAAAAATCGGCGTAGCTGCAGGCGGCGAGACGCTGATCGATCTCGATCTCGTCGAAGACGATCTGCGGCTCGCGTTCGACGAGGCGCAACTGGTCGAAGCCGGCCGCGACGAGACACAGCGTATCGTGCAGGCCGCGCGCGACACCGCGCAAGCGGCCGGCGTGGCGGCTCGGGACGTCAGTGCGCTTTACTTCACCGGCGGTTCGACCGGACTGGCGTTTTTGTCCGGCGCGCTGTCCGCTGCGTTTCCGCAGGCGCGGCCGGTGTTCGGCGACCGGCTCGCCAGCGTCGCGACCGGGCTCGGCATTCACGCGCGGCGCGTGTTCGGCCAACCGTAACCGGGCGCGCTGCCGGCTGCTGCGGCCAGGCGTCCGAGGCTTGCGCGACTTAACGGCTAATAATCCGCGAGGTTAATAACCCCGGCGCGCGACAGCCATAAAAAAACCCCGCCAATGCGGGGTTTTTCGTATGTCCTGGCAGGACTCGTCGAGCTTAAGCCGGCTTGATGTTCGCGGCTTGCTTGCCCTTCGGGCCAGTCTTCACTTCAAACGTCACCTTCTGGTTTTCCTGCAGCGTCTTGAAGCCTTCGATGCGGATTTCCGAGAAGTGCGCGAACAGATCTTCGCCGCCGTCGTCCGGGGTGATAAAGCCAAAGCCCTTTGCGTCATTGAACCACTTGACGGTACCGGTTCCCATATTACTTGTTCCTAAAAATGAAAAATAAGGCCGAAGCCTAGTGAGGGGTGCACGAAAATCAAGGAAGGGGTAATAGGACCACCGGAGTACCGTTGAGGGGCGAACCAAGAAAGACCAATTCACTCGCCGCTTGAAATCCTGCCCGATCTTTATACGGTCATTTCGAGAGAAGGTCAATAGTGGTTTTTCTTTCTTCACATGGATTCACGGATAGCCCGGAAATTCGACTTACAAAGCTTGCAAAGTGCAGCATTTCTTTGTAGGAGGCGTGTTTTTGCGCAAGCACGTTCGCGGTGCAACCGTTAAACTACGCGCCTCCGCTTCGGGTTGCACCTTGGTGTTTTAAACCAGCTGGCCCGCAGCGTGCGTATCGTGACCGGCGAACGACCGGCAATCACAGGGCAGCCTCGCGTGCAGCTCGCGGCGCGACGTCCCGATGCGATTTCAGAGATAAGGAGAAGACGTGAAGAGTTCTATTCAACGGAACATCGGGCCGGTCGCGCTGATGCTCACCGGTCTCGGTTCGATCATCGGGTCGGGCTGGCTGTTCGGCGCGTGGAAGGCCGCAAAAATTGCAGGGCCTGCCGCCATTTGTGCATGGATTATCGGTGCGGTCGTCATTTTGGCCATCGCGCTCGCCTATGCGGAACTCGGCGCAATGTTCCCCGAGTCGGGCGGCATGGTGCGTTATGCGCGCTATTCGCATGGCGCGCTGGTCGGCTTTATCAGCGCATGGGCTAACTGGATCGCGATTGTCTCGGTGATCCCGATCGAAGCCGAGGCTTCGATCCAGTACATGAGCACGTGGCCATACCCCTGGGCGCATGCGCTGTTCGTCGGAGGGTCGCTCACCACACCTGGCCTGTTGTTGTCGGCGGTGCTCGTGATCGTGTACTTCCTGCTGAACTATTGGGGCGTGAAGCTGTTCGCGCAGGCGAATTCGGCGATCACGATCTTCAAGTTCCTGATTCCGGGGGCGACGATTCTCGGTCTGATGCTGACCGGTTTTCACCGCGAAAACTTCGGCGAGGCCAGCACGTTTGCGCCGTATGGTTGGTCGGCGGTGCTGACCGCAGTGGCGACGAGCGGCATCGTATTCGCGTTCAACGGCTTCCAGAGTCCGGTGAATCTGGCCGGCGAGGCGCGCAATCCGGCGAAGAGCGTGCCGTTTGCGGTGATCGGTTCGATCCTGCTGGCGCTGGTGATCTACGTGCTGCTGCAGATCGCCTATATCGGCGCGGTGAGTCCGGGCGACGTGGCGAAGGGCTGGAGCCACTTTACGTTCGCATCGCCGTTCGCCGAACTGGCGATCGCGCTGAACCTGAACTGGCTGGCGATCCTGTTGTACATCGACGCGTTTGTGAGCCCGAGCGGTACCGGCACCACCTATATGGCCACCACGACGCGCATGATCTACGCGATGGAGCGCAACAACACGCTGCCGAAGATGTTCGGCAATGTGCATCCGCTGTACGGTGTGCCGCGCCAGGCGATGTGGTTCAACCTGCTGGTGTCGTTTATCTTCCTGTTCTTTTTCCGCGGCTGGAGCTCGCTCGCGGCGGTGATTTCGGTTGCGACGGTGATTTCGTATCTGACCGGCCCGATCAGCCTGATGGCCTTGCGCCGCATTGCCACCGATCTCGACCGTCCGCTGCAGATTCCCGGCATGAAAGCGATCGCACCGTTCGCGTTCGTGTGCGCATCGTTGATCCTGTACTGGGCGAAGTGGCCGCTGACCGGTGAAATCATTCTGCTGATGGTCGTCGCGTTGCCGGTGTACTTCTACTATCAGGCCAAAGCAGGCTTTGCCGGCTGGGGCCGCGATCTGAAGGCCGCGTGGTGGCTCGTTGCATACCTGCCGGTGATGGCCGTGCTGTCGCTGATCGGCAGCAAGCAGTTCGGCGGGCTGGGCGTGCTGCCGTACGGCTGGGACATGCTGGTGGTGATCGTATTCGCGCTGGGGTTCTATTACTGGGGTGTGCATACCGGATATCGCACGCAATATCTCGATGAGCGCGAATCGCATGACGAAATTCACGAAGGGATCGGCGCCTGAGTTGGGCTGCTTTCGTCAAGGCCGGTTGCGGGTGAGGTGAGCCCCGCTGCGGTTCGTCGCCAGAAGCTGAAAAGCCTGCCCGATCGTTTCGATCGGGCAGGCTTTTTTCTTTGGCACGCGCGACGGTAAAACCGCGCGCTCAACAACGTCAGGTCACGCGTCGGCGAAGACGTAATTCGTCATGGCCAGCACCTTCTGGTAGGTACCTAACGGCTGAATCTGCAACCGGTAGTCATCATCGGCTGCGCCGAGCGCGGCGTAGACCGGCAGCAAGTGCTCGTCGGTCGGATGCATGAACGCGGCATGCGGTGCGAGGCGCCGGTAGTCGAGCAAGGCGTCGATGTCGTGTGCGGCGAGGCGCGACTCGAACCAGTCGGTGAATTCGTCCACCCGCGGGTCGGCGTCTTCGCGGCGCGCGGAGAAATCCGCTTCGCGCAGATTGTGCGTGATCTGGCCGGAGCCGATCACCATCACGCCGTCGTCGCGCAGCGTCCGCAGTGCGCGGCCGACGCGATAGTGATGCGCCGGGTCCCGACGCGGTTGAATCGACAGTTGCGCGACGGGGATGTCGGCGTCGGGGAACATCAGCAGCATCGGCACCCAGGCGCCGTGATCGAGGCCATGTGGCTGGGTCGACGACGCGATGCCTTGCGCGTCCAGCAGTTCGGCCGCGTGCTGCGCGAGTTCGGGGGCGCCCGGCGCGGGGTAGCGGATTTCGTAGAGCTGGCGCGGGAAGCCATAGAAATCGTGGATCGTTTCCGGCGTCTTGGCGGAGCTGGCTACCGGCTCGGCGGTCATCCAGTGTGCGGACAGCATCAAGATCGCCTTGGGGCGCGGCAGGTCGGCCGATAACGTGGCGAATTCCCCGGACGGCAGGGTCGGGTCGATCGGCAGCGTTGGGGCGCCGTGCGACAGGAATAGCGAAGGTAAGCGAGCCATGGCGGCGTTGGCCGCGCGGCGTGCGCGGCATCAGGTTTCGTTAGTGCGAATATAAGCGTGCACTGGTGTTTGATAAACGGCCGCGAATGGATTTAATTGCGTCGCCGGCGTTGGCAATTGATTGTGCGGAAAATGGGCGTTGAACGGTTGCTTCGAAGCGCGGGGGAGGCTGTGAACGCGCACCAGATGCGGCTCATAACGTGCGAAGGGCCCCATTGAAGGTGCGTTCGCGTTCAGGCGGGATTCGAAGATGCGGGGGTGGGTGCATTCTGCATCAGCACGGTACCCCAAGCTCGGCTCAAGCCGACCCGTGCAAGCACACAGGATGGAGCGCGTCTGATCGCCGATGATCGCCACGATCGGCCGGCGCGGCGCCGCTTGGAGTGTTTCTATGGTGAGGCTCAGGCGTCCTGGCGGCGCCCGGTCGCACCAACCAACGGCCCTCCGGCTGGGAGGGCGCGTTGTTGAGCAGTTCCCCGCCTGTTACGCCGGGGTAAACAGCTGCTGCAGTTCGCCCGATTGGTACATTTCCATCATGATGTCCGACCCGCCGACGAACTCGCCCTTCACATAGAGCTGCGGGATGGTCGGCCAGCTCGAGAACTGCTTGATGCCCTGGCGGATTTCGTCGTCTTCGAGGACGTTGACGGTCTTGAGCTCGTCGACGCCGCAGGCCTTCAGAATCTGCACCGCCCGGCCCGAGAAGCCGCACATCGGAAATTGTGCGTTGCCTTTCATGAAGAGCACGACGGGATGTTCGTCGACGATTTGCTTGATGCGTTGTTGCGTGTCCATGGCTGACCTTGCGGTTCCGGGTGTAAGTAACGTCAAATGATAGCGGATTTCGCCGATGCCAGCGGCCGCTGCTCTGGTTAAGATTCGCGCGGCTGCGGCCATCGTGAGCGTGCAGTGAAACTGTGTATGGGCACCGATCCGTGAATCCGCGAGTCGCGGCTTTGAGCCGCGAATCCGTGCGGCAGGCGCCGCGAGCTGCGAGTCGTGACGTCGCTCCAAAGCACGCAGGCCGTCGTCAGGCCGGTAGATCTCGCCGCGACACAGCGGAGCGCCGCCGACGGCTATCGATCTGCAACACGCGGCGGCTGCATATCGCCGCCGAGCACGCCGCCGCTAATTCGCTCGATACCCGCAAGATCACGCTCGGAGCTCACCGACGCAAATCCGCCCCCGCTCAGCAGCGCGCGTACCGCCGCAGCCTGGTCGTAACCATGCTCGATCCACAGCTTGCCTTGAGCGGCAAGCCACGCCGGCGCATCTGCAACGATCGCGCGGATGGCCGACAGACCATCTGCTTCATCGGTCAGCGCGCCGCGCGGTTCGAAGCGCAAATCGCCTTGTTCCAGATGCGGATCGCCACTCGCGATATACGGCGGGTTGCTGACGATAATGTCGAAGCGCAACGCCGGATCGAGCGCCGCATACCAGTTGCTTTGCAGTACCGTCAGTGGGCCGCCCGGCCGCGTCGGCGCGACCAGCCGCGCAATATTGCGCAGAGCGATTTGCAGCGCTTCATCCGAGCGGTCGACGGCCCATACCCGCGCGTCAGGCCGCGCATAAGCGAGCGCCACCGCGATCGCGCCGGTGCCGGTACCGAGGTCCAGCACGCGCGGCTCTGCCACCCCTTCAAGCGCAGCGAGCGCGGTCTCGACCAGCAACTCAGTCTCGGGCCGCGGAATCAGCACGTGCGGCGTGACTTCGAAATCGAGCCCGTAAAACTCACGCGCACCGACCAGTTGCGCGACCGGCTCACCGGCCATACGCCGTGCTTCGAGCGCGTGCCACGCCGCCACCGTTTCGGCCGCGAGCGTCTGATCAGCGCGCGTGATCAGCTCGGTGCGCCGCCAGCCGAGCGCGTGGCCGAGCAGAATGCGCGCTTCGAGCGGCGGCAGCGCCGACGCGCTCAGCAATCCCGCAACCGTGGCGGGAGTGGGAGCAGGAGCAGCAGCTTCAGTCATCGCGCGAGTCGCCGCACTTACTCAGCGTCGCCAAGCGACGCGAGCAATTCCGCCTGATGCTCGCTGACCAGCGCGGCGATCAGTTCGTCGAGGTCGCCTTCCATGATGGATTCGAGGCGATACAGCGTCAGGTTGATCCGGTGATCGGTCAGCCGCCCTTGCGGGAAGTTGTAGGTGCGAATGCGTTCGGAGCGGTCGCCGGAGCCGATCAGGCTCTTGCGGGTAGCCGCTTCTTTCGCGTGCTGCTCGTGGTACTGCTTGTCTTTAATGCGCGCCGCGAGCACTTTCAGCGCGCGATCCTTGTTCTTGTGCTGCGAGCGATCGTCCTGGCATTCAACGACGATGCCGGTCGGCAAGTGTGTGACGCGTACCGCCGAATCGGTCTTGTTGATGTGCTGCCCGCCGGCGCCGGACGCGCGGAACGTGTCGATCCGCAAATCGGCCGGGTTGATCTCCACTTCACCGATTTCATCGGCTTCCGGCATCACCGCAACCGTGCACGCGGACGTGTGAATACGGCCCTGCGTCTCGGTAGCCGGCACGCGCTGCACGCGGTGGCCGCCCGATTCAAACTTCAGCTTCGAGTACGCGGCCTCGCCGGCGATCCGCACGATCACTTCCTTGTAGCCGCCCAGATCCGACTCGCTGGCAGACATCATCTCGACGCTCCAGCGGTTGCGTTCCGCATAGCGCAAATACATGCGCAGCAAATCACCGGCGAACAGCGCCGATTCGTCGCCGCCGGTACCCGCGCGGATTTCGACGAAGATGTTGCGCTCGTCGTTCGGATCTTTCGGCAGCAGCATCGTCTGCAGCTCGCCCTGCAGCTGCTCCATCCGCTCGCGCGCCGCGCGAATTTCATCTTCGGCAAACTCTTTCATCGACGGGTCCGACAGCAACTCCTGAGCGGTCGTCGCATCGTTCACCGCCTGACGCCACAGCGCATATTGCTCGACCACCGGCCCAAGCTCGGCGTGTTCGCGCGTCAGCTTGCGGTACTGGTCCATATTCGCGGTGACGTCGGCGCGGCTCAACAGGTCGTTCAGTTCGGCCAGCCGGGTGGTGAGCTGGTCGAGCTTGCTTTGCATGCTCGTTTTCATCGGGCGGTGCGGAGCGCGGGCTCCGGAGAGAAAAGCGTGATTCGGGAAGCGGGCCGAGGGCCACGGACAGAAGCACCGCGCGGCGGATCCGGACGACGGATCGCGGGCGGCGCAGCGGCGCTAGCGCAGCTAACGCTCGGACGTCGGGTTGTTGTGCTTGTAGAAGCCGCTCATCAGCTCGATGAGCGTAGCGCGGTTTTCGCTATTCGCGCGGTTCAGTGCGTGCGTGGGGCCGTGAATCAGCTTGTTGGTGAGCGATTGCGACAGCGCTTCGAGCACCGCGGCCGGATCGTCGCCGCGCGCGAGCGCCTTTTGCGCCTTCTCGACCTCGGCGCGACGCAGCGCGTCTGCCTGCGTGTGCATATGGCGGATCACCGGCACGATGCCGCGTGCGTCGAGCCATTGCATGAAGTTCTGCACGCGCGTTTCGATGATCGTTTCGGCCTGCGCGACGGCCGCCTGACGCGACGCGTTGCCCTCGCGGACAATCGCACCAAGATCGTCGACGGTGTACAGGAACACGTCTTCGAGCTGACCGACTTCCGGCTCGATGTCGCGCGGTACCGCGAGGTCGACCATGAAGATCGGCCGGTGTCGGCGCGCCTTGACCGCGCGCTCGACCGCGCCAAGACCGATGATCGGCAGCGTCGACGCGGTGCACGACACGATGATGTCGAATTCATGCATGCGCGCCGGCAATTCGGACAACGGAATCGCGCGGCCATTGGCGAAGCGTTCGGCGAGCCGCTGGCCGCGCTCGGCGGTGCGGTTCGCGACCACCAGTTCGCGCGGCTGCTGGGCGGCGAAGTGCGTTGCGCACAGCTCGATCATTTCGCCGGCGCCGATAAACAGCACGCGCTGATTGGACACCTTGTCGAAGATGCGCTGCGCAAGCCGCACCGACGCCGCCGCCATCGAAACCGATTGCGCCCCGATTTCGGTCGTGCTGCGCACTTCCTTGGCGACGGCAAACGTACGCTGGAACAACTGGTTCAGATAGGTGCCAAGCGCGCCGGCTTCAGACGCGGTGCGCACCGCATCCTTCATCTGACCGACGATCTGGGTTTCGCCGAGCACCATCGAATCGAGCCCCGACGCGACCCGGAACGCATGCCGAACCGCTTCCGACTGCGGCAGCGCGTACACATGTGGCGCGAGTTCATCGACCGGAATGCCGTGGTACTTCGACAGCCAGCGGATCGCTGCCTCGCGGGCGGCGAGGTCGTCGGTCGCGCAGTAGAGCTCGGTGCGGTTGCAGGTGGAGAGGATCGCGGCCTCCGGCGCATTGGGCGCCGCGCGGCCGAGCCAGAGCTCCTTGAAGGCATCGAGTGCAGGCTTGATCTGTTCGAGCGGAAACGCCACGCGTTCGCGCAGAGCGACTGGCGCAGTGTGGTGATTGATTCCGATCGTTAAGAGCTGCATAAGTGGGGCTATGGTTTAGCCCAATATTATAGCGTTTCCGCGATTCTTTCAGAGTTCGGCGGGCCGGCCCCGCCGTTGTTGTCGTTCGTGGAGCCGGCGGCGGGACCGGTGGCGGAACCGTCGGCGGAAACGGCGTCGAGGCGATAACCGTAGCCGTACAGCGGCGTCAGCGCGTAACCGCGCTCCGGCCGCAGCTCGAGCTTGGCGCGGATGCGTGACGCATGGGTATCGAGCGTGCGCGACTTGATGTCGCGCCGGCCCCAGACCGTTTCCAGAATCTGCGCGCGCGACACCGGCCGCGACATGTTGGTGAACAGGAGCAGCGCGAAACGCAGCTCTTTGGGCGTCATCGAGATGGTCTGGCCCCGGAAGGCGACCTCCGAGCGCCCGGAGTCGAACAGAAACTCGTGGAAGATTTCCCGCGAGCAGTTGCGCGGCCGGCGCACGCCGGCGCGCCGCATCAGTGCGTCGAGGCGCGCCAGCATTTCCGGGCCACGCACCGGTTTCGCGAGGCAGTCGTCGGCGCCGGCGTGCAGCGCGGCGACCAGTTCGCTCTCGCGCGGTGTTTTCATTGTGACGACGATCGGCAGGCCCGGCAGCACGTCGCGGGCGAGGGCGATCACGTCCTCGGCGCCGCGGTCGCCGGCCCACGATGCGATCACCAGGATGTCGAAAAATTCGCCGGCGGCGCCGGCAAGGAACGATTCGCTGGCGGCGAAATGCCGGCATGCGTGACCGGCGGCGAGCAACAGCCGGTCGACGAGTTCCGCGTGGCGGAGGTCCGGCTCGATATGGGCGATTCGCATGAGGATGGGTCGCAGGACTGCGCCATCGGCTCTGGCGGGCGGCGGCATTGCGGCTTGCCTAACCTTATTCCCGCCCCTAAACTCAACCGCTACTCATCGCCGCGCAATTGCGCGACTAACCGCTGATGAACAGCGGCGCCGAAAAGCGCCGTGCTGCCCTTTCTGGTTAATGAGAGAAAAATGCTAGCCGTCGACAAGATGCGCACCTATGGGACAAATCTGAATTTGCGCAGGAAGTTTCACTAATGGGCTGGTTGGGTGTGATCGTGCTTGGCGTGGTAGTCGGGCTGGCCGGCTGGTGGCTGCATCCGTTGCGGCGGGCGAGCCGCACGCGGCTGTGGGTCGCGGTGCTGGCCGGCGTGCTCGGTGCGACGCTGGCGCGCATGGCCGGCAACGTTACAACGCTTTTTCATGATGGCGAGACGCTCGAATGGCCGGTGTGCACGGCCGTCGCGCTTGCTGCGGTGGCTTTGACGGTGGGCATGCGATCCCGCCGATGACACTTTTCAGGTGAACACAATGAACGTCCGACTCCCCGAAACCGCGTCGATCCCGGAGCGGATCGCGCAGCTGCGCAACGCGATGACGCACGCCGGCCTCGCGGCCTTGCTGGTGCCGTCGGCCGATCCGCATTTGTCCGAATATCTGCCGGGTCGCTGGAAAGGGCGCGAATGGCTGTCCGGTTTCACCGGTTCGGTCGGCACGCTAGTGGTCACGGCCGATTTCGCCGGCTTGTGGGTCGATAGCCGCTACTGGGTGCAAGCCGAAGCCCAACTGGCCGGCACCGGCATCCAGCTGATGAAGATGATGGGTGGTCAGCAAACCCAGCCGCACATCGAGTGGCTCGCGCAGAACGTGCCTGCCGGCGCAGCGGTCGGCGTGGACGGCGCGGTGCTCGGCCTCGCCGCGGCGCGCGCGCTGGGCGACGCGTTGCGCGCGCGCGGCGTGCAGCTGCGCACCGACGTCGATCTGCTCGACACGATCTGGCCGCAGCGCCCGGCGCTACCGACCGAAGCGGTCTACGAACACGCGCCGCCGCACGCCAGCGTGACGCGTGCGGCCAAGCTCGCGCGCGTGCGCGACGCGATGCGCGAGCAGGGCGCGCAATGGCACTTCATCTCGACGCTCGACGATCTTGCCTGGTTGCTGAACCTGCGCGGCGCCGATGTGAACTACAACCCGGTGTTCGTCGCCCATGCGCTGATCGGTTTCGAGCAGGCGTCGCTGTTCGTGATCGAAGGCAAGGTGCCGACGGCGCTGGTCGACGCGCTGGCGCGCGACGGCATCCGCGTCGAGCCGTACGCGCAGGCGCCCGGCGCGCTCGCGGCCTTGCCGGCCGGCGCGACGCTGCTGATCGACCCGCGCCGCATCACCTTCGGCATGCTGCAGACCGTGCCGGCGCACGTGAAGACCGTCGAGGCGGTCAATCCGTCGACATTCTTCAAATCGCGCAAGACCGAGGCCGAAGCCGAACAGGTGCGCGCGACGATGGAGCAGGATGGCGCGGCGCTCGCCGAGTTTTTCGCGTGGTTCGAAGGCGCGCTGGGCCGCGAGACGATCACCGAACTGACCATCGACGAAAAGCTGTCCGCCGCGCGGGCGCGTCGGCCGGGTTTCGTCACGCTGAGCTTTTCGACGATCGCGGCGTTCAATGCGAACGGTGCGATGCCGCACTACCGCGCGCTGCCCGAATCGCACGCGACCATCGAAGGCAACGGCCTGCTGTTGATCGATTCGGGCGGCCAGTACCTGAGCGGCACGACCGACATCACACGCGTGGTGCCGGTCGGCACGATCGACGATGCGCATCGCCGCGATTTCACGACGGTGCTCAAAGGCACGATCGCGTTGTCGCGCGCGCGTTTTCCGCGCGGCATCCGCTCGCCGATGCTCGATGCGATCGCGCGCGCGCCGATCTGGGAGGCCGGGGCGGACTACGGCCACGGCACCGGCCACGGCGTCGGCTATTTCCTGAATGTGCACGAAGGCCCGCAGGTCATCTCGTACTACGCGCCGGCCGAAGCATGGACGGCGATGGAAGAAGGCATGATCACGTCGATCGAGCCGGGCATCTACCGACCGGGCAAGTGGGGCATCCGCATCGAGAACCTCGTGTTGAACCGCGCGGCCGGCAAGACCGAGTTCGGCGACTTCCTCGAATTCGAAACGCTGACGCTGTGCCCGATCGATACGCGTTGCATCGCGTTGCCGCTGCTGCGCGACGATGAGCGCGCGTGGCTGAACGCCTATCACGAGACGGTGCGCGCGCGCATCGCGCCGCATGTGTCGGGTGACGCGAAAGCGTGGCTCGAGGCGCGTACGCGGGCAATCTGATCTGCTTCCTGTGCGCGCTGCGACCGTGCACGGCACGACGCAGTGCCGTGCGCGGCGGTGCGGGGCATCGTGTAAAACGCCGCGCCGCGTCACGCTGATCAACCGATCTTTAACCCCGACCCGTAAACAACGAAACAACGGAGCTTGCATGGCCATCAAGGCAGTCGTGTTCGATTTCGGCGGTGTGCTGATCGACTGGAGCCCGCAGTACCTGTACCGCACGCTGATTCCCGACGAAGCCGAGCGCCAATGGTTTCTGACGAACGTCTGCACGATGGAGTGGGTGATCCGCCAGGACGGCGGCCAGCCGATCGCCGAGGGCACGGCCGAGCTGATCGCGAAGTTTCCAGAACATGAAGCGCTGATCCGCGCGTTCTACGAGCGCTGGCACGAGATGGTGGTGGGCGTGCTGCACGACGGCGTGGCAACCGTCGACAAGCTCGAGGCGGCCGGCGTGCCGCTATTCGGCCTGACCAACTGGTCCGACGAGACCTTCCCGTATGCGTGGGAGAACTTCCCGGTGCTGCGGCGCTTTCGCGACATCGTCGTGTCGGGCCGGGTGAAGCTGGTGAAGCCTGATCCGGCCATTTTCAGCGAGATGCGCGCGCGCATCGAAGCGCAACTGCCGGGCGTCGAGCCGCAAGAGCTGGTCTTCATCGACGACAACCTGAAGAACGCCGAAGCGGCGACCGCGCTTGGCTGGCACGGCGTGCATCACACCAGCGCCGCGCAGACCGAAGTGAAGCTGCGCGAGTTGGGGCTGCCGGTTTAAAGCGGCGGGGCGCTACTGCCCGAACAAATTCTTCAACGCGTTCCCCAGCCCTTTAACCGTCTCCCCAGCGCCTTTCGCGATGCCCTCGGCGCTCACGCCGAGCGCTTTCGCGAAGCCCGCGCGCAGCTCCATCGCGAGGCTTTCGTTGAGCCGGAATTTCGGGTCGCGCAGGTTGCCGTCCAGCACGAAATGCAGCGTGATCTCGTCGCCGTGCCTTTTCAGTGCCGCGACGGCGGCGCGCGTCGGGATCGCGAGGAAAGTATCGAGCGGATCGTCCGACGCTTCATCGAGCTGCAGATGATGCAGCGTCACCGTGCCGGGCGCATGAATCCGATAATTGCGCACCGTCGACTCGACGTTCAGGTCGAGCGTGCCGCTGGTCACGCGGGTCTTCGCGCCGGCCTTTTTCAGCAGATACGGATCGAGCGTCACGACATCGACGCCGCGCAAGGTCGTGGTGAGTTGCGAGTCCTTGTTCGATATCCTGATCCAGCCGCCGAAGCTCACCGTGCCGGTATGCTGCGGACCTTTGATCGAGCCGGTGAGCGACACGTTGGTCGGCTCGTTCAGATCGGGCAGATGGATATGATCGACGCTCGCGCTTGCATCGGTGACGCTCACCTTGTACGCGGGCTGGCCGACCATCTCGTCGTAGAAATCAAAGCTGCCGCGCTCGAAGCGCACGTGGTCGATCAGCTTCTCCGCCGGCAGCGGCGCTTTACCGGCTTCGCCGTCGGCCGGCCTCGCGCCAGTCTGTTCGCGGCTCATCGATTCCCGCAGGTTCGGCAGCAACTGGATCGTGCCGTCCGTGGTCCGCAACACGGCGAGCGTGAAATCGCTAACCAGTACGTCGCGTATATGCACGCGGTGCGCGAGCATGTCGCGAATATCCGGCACCAGCGTGATCTGCGCGGCGCGCAGCGCGTCGCCGGTGGGCCAGCCTTTCGGCGCGATCAGACGCACATTCGTCAGGCGGATCGACGTGAAACCGACGTCGATGCTTTCGGCGCTGCCAAGCGGACCGAGCGCGTCGGTAATACGCGCTTTCACTTCGCGTTGCACGAAGTAGAGTCCGGTGAGCGCCGCGACTACGAGCAAGATCACGATCGCCGCCAGCGAGACAGCCACACGCTTGCCCACCGACATCGTCATGCCGCCTCCTCGTTGCCGTGCCGTCACGGCGTTTGCGTTGCCGCGACACCAGCGACACGGGCGTCGCAGCAAATGTCGTACCGCGGATCACGATGTTGCGCGCTGCCGGCGCGTGCTGGCTGCGGCTTTTTAGCCAGACGTTTTAGCTGGCAATAGCTGGCCGAAACGCGCCAGCCGAAACGCGCCGGCTGACGCGCACCGGCTGACGCGCACCGGCTGACGCGCACCGGCTGACGCGCGCCAACCAAAGCGCTGCCCGGCGCGCCAGCCTTAACGGCTGATCGGCTTGTAGCGCAGGCGCTTCGGCTTGGCCGCTTCTTCACCCAGACGCGCACGCTTGTCCGCTTCGTACTCCTGGTAATTGCCGTCGAAGAACGTCACCTGCGAATCGCCTTCGAACGCGAGGATGTGCGTCGCGATACGGTCGAGGAACCAGCGATCGTGCGAGATCACCATCACCGAGCCGGCGAATTCGAGTAGCGCGTCTTCGAGCGCACGCAGCGTTTCGACGTCGAGATCGTTCGACGGTTCGTCAAGCAGCAGCACGTTGCCGCCGGCGATCAGCGTCTTGGCCAGATGCAGACGGCCGCGTTCGCCGCCCGACAGCGTGCCGACATTCTTCTGCTGGTCGCCGCCCTTGAAGTTGAAGCGGCCGATATACGCACGCGAAGGCGTTTCGTACTTGCCCACCGTCAGCACGTCGGCGCCGCCGGAGATTTCCTCGAACACGGTCTTCGAACCGTCGAGCGCATCGCGGCTCTGGTCGACGTAGGCCAGCTTGACGGTCGGCCCTTGCACGATTTCGCCCGAATCCGGTTGCTCCTTGCCGGTGAGCATGCGGAACAGCGTCGACTTGCCGGCGCCGTTCGGCCCGATGATGCCGACGATCGCGCCCGCCGGAATCTTCAGGCTCACGTTATCGAGCAACAGCCGGTCGCCATACGACTTGCTGACGTTCTTGAATTCGATCACTTCATTGCCGAGGCGGTCGCCGACCGGAATGAAGATTTCCAGCGTTTCGTTACGCTTCTGATAATCCTGGCTGTTCAGTTCCTCGAAGCGGGCGATACGCGCCTTCGACTTCGCCTGACGGCCCTTCGGATTCTGCCGCACCCACTCCAGCTCTTTCTTGATCGCTTTCTGGCGCGCCGATTCCGACGCTTCTTCCTGCTTCAGCCGGTCTTCCTTCTGGTCGAGCCAGCTGCTGTAGTTGCCCTTCCACGGAATGCCGTGCCCGCGGTCGAGTTCGAGAATCCACTCGGCCGCGTTGTCGAGGAAGTAACGATCGTGGGTGACGGCCACCACGGTGCCCGGAAAGCGCGTCAGAAACTGTTCGAGCCAGTCGACCGATTCAGCGTCGAGGTGGTTGGTCGGCTCGTCGAGCAGCAGCATGTCGGGCTTTTCGAGCAGCAGCTTGCACAGCGCAACGCGGCGTTTCTCACCGCCCGACAGATGTTCGATCTTCGCGTCCCACGGCGGCAGGCGCAGCGCGTCGGCGGCCACTTCGAGCTGCTGCTCGGGGCTGCCGCCATCGGCGGTGGCGAGAATCGCTTCGTACTTCGCCTGGTCGGCGGCGAGCTTGTCGAAGTCGGCGTCCGGCTCGGCGTACGCCGCGTAGATTTCGTCGAGCTTCTTTTGCGCGCTGAAGGCGTCGCCGAGGCCGTCTTCGACCGCTTCGCGCACCGTCTTTTGCGGATCGAGCTGCGGTTCCTGCGGCAGGTAGCCGATGTTCAGGTTCGGCATCGGCGTCGCTTCGCCTTCGATATCTTTGTCGACGCCCGCCATGATGCGGATCAGCGTCGATTTACCCGAGCCGTTCAGGCCGAGCACGCCGATCTTCGCACCGGGAAAGAACGACAGCGAAATGTCTTTCAGGATTTGACGCTTGGGCGGCACGATCTTGCCGACCCGGTTCATGGTGAAGACGTATTGGGCCATTTGCTTGCAATTGGGCGTTGACGCCGCGGCCTCCGGTCAAGCGGGCGGGCGGCGTGGGTGGATGGATAAAGAGTGGTACAGATTCATCGACCGGCCGTAACCGGCTCCCGCGCGGCGCACTGGCTCGTACCGGTTCGCGCCGGTACGGCACGGGGGCGGCGACTGAGGCGCGCGGCGGGAAGAGCTGCCATTGTACTTCGTGCGTGGCCGGCGAGGCGCGGCCGGCGAGGCGCGCGCGGTGCGTGGCAGTGCATGCAGGGCGGGGGTACGGCGCACGCGCTATGCGGTGCGTGTGCAGCTACCGCACGAGCTACACGAACCGCTTGAGCTCGCTGGCGGCGCCGCAAAGGGCGCGCGCAGTCAAAGCCAGTTCTCGACGCCGCCGTGCCCCGAGCAGGTGCCGCTGCGATGGCGGCTGAAGCTATAGCTGCCGTCGCGACAATGCGCGGTGGCGCCTTCGGGGACTTTCCCAGAGCGCGAACGCGCGGGCGCGTGGACCGTTTCGCCGTCGCGGTTCTGGTAGGTGTTGTGGTTGTTCAGGTCCGATTCATCGGGCGTACCGGTAGGCGCCTGATACGCGAGCGCCGAGCCGGCGAACAACAGCAGGCCTGCTGCAATGCATGCGCGTATCGAAGACGGCCAGGGGTGTGCGGCGGCGTTTTTCATATTTTGAAGTTTTCGTTGTGGTGGTCCGCTAAGGTGCGCCGTAGTGCTTTTCCCGATTGCTCCCCGGAGCCGCGCGCCCTTTGACGCCAGTCATCGTATACAACCACCCGTTCACTTTCGTGCCACATAAACTCGTGCTCACCCTTTTCACCTTTAGAGCGAGAAGCCGCGTGTTCAAATCGCTATGCGCCGCATCGGCGCTGTCGGCGGCCGCCTTGTTGACGGCGGGCTGCACGAGCCTGACAACAAGCCCAACCGCAAGCTCAGCGGCGAGTCCAGCCACGCGCGCAGACAGCGCGACGGCGATGCAGTTGCCGCGCATCATCGCGCATCGCGGCGGGACCGGCGACGCACCGGAAAACACGCTCGAAGCGATCCGCCTCGCGATCGCCAACCACGCCGATGCGCTGTGGCTGACCGTGCAGTTGAGCAAGGATGGCGTGCCGGTGTTGTACCGGCCGGCGGCGCTTTCGACGTTGACCGACGCAAGCGGACCGGTCGGCGCATACACCGCAGCACAACTCGCGCAGATCAATGCCGGCTGGACCTTCAAGACCGTGGACGCAACAGGCCGCGAAAGCTGGCCGTATCGCGCCGCGCCGGCGCACATTCCGACCTTGCAACAGGCCTTGCGCGAGATTCCCGCGAACCTGCCAGTCATTCTCGACATGAAGGCGCTGCCCGCCGATCCGCAAGCGCAGGCCGTCGCGCGCGTGCTGACCGGGGAGGGTGCGTGGTCGCGAGTGACACTCTATTCAACCGAAGCCGCGTATCAGCAAAGCTTCGCGAAGTATCCGCAGGCACGCCTGTTCGAGTCGCGCGACGCGACGCGCACGCGGCTCTTGCGCGTACTGCTGAACGAAGGCTGTCCAGATAGCCCCGCAGCACATAGCTGGACCGCTTTCGAATTGCACCGCACGCTGACCGTCACCGAAAAATTCACCCTTGGCGAAGGGCGCTCCCAGGTCGACGCGACGATGTGGACGCCGTCGACCGTCGCGTGCTTCCGGCAGCAGCCGGACGTGCACATCGTGGCAATCGCCGTGAACACCGCAGACGACTATCGCGCGGCGGCGTGCCTGGGCATCGATGCGGTGCTGGCGGATTCGCCGCAGCAGATGTCGAAGATCCGCGCTGCGTTGAGCCGGGAAACGCAAGCCCAGCGGCAGACGCAATGCGGGCCGCCCGCTCGCACGCCGAAGTAGCGCACGCACTCACCCGTTCACCCGCCCAACCCCTCCGGCAACTCCCCGATCCCCTGCAGCCGCTGCGCCATGAATTCGCGCAGCACGCGCACCTTGGTCGAAAAGCGCCGGTTCGGCAGATAAGCCATGTAGATCTGCCGGCCGGTCAGCGCATTGTCGAGCCGATACTTCGGCAGCACGACCTCCAGCGCACCGCTGACCAGCAGGTCGCGAATCAGCCAGATCTCGAATTCGGCAATGCCGAGCCCATCGCACGTCGCTTCGAGCAGCAACTCCGAATGATCGGATTGCAGATTGCCCAGCGGCAGCACCGACTGCACCGTCTTGCCGTTCGACAGATGCCAGCGCGGGTCGCCTTCCGGATGCAGATAGCGCAGGCAGTTGTGGTGTGCGAGATCGGCCGGCACGGCGGGGCGGCCGCGTAATGCGAGGTAGTCCGGCGCCGCGCACAGGATGCTGTCGTTGCGCGAGATCGGCTGCACGATCAGGTTGTCGAGATAGTTCTCGCCTTCGTGGATGTCGAGGTCGAAGCCGCCGGTCACCATGTCGTTGTGATTGTCGGTGAGCCGCAGATCCAGCTGGATCGACGGATAGCGCTTCAGAAACGGCGCGACCAGCGGCGCCAGATAGCGGCGACCGAAGGCGACCGGCGCGGTCAGTTTCAACGGTCCGCTCGGCGCCGTGTCGAGTTCCGTGACCACGCGCAGCGTGTCGTCGAGGTCCGCGATCATCGATACCGCGCGCGCGTGATACAGGTTGCCGGCCTCGGTCAGCGCGACGTGATGCGTCGAGCGGTGCAGTAGCGGCACGCCGAGCATTTCTTCGAGCGCGTCGATCTTGCGCGCGACGGTCGACGTGGCGACTTTCAGCTCGCGCGCCGCCGCGGACAGACTGCCCAGTTCGACGATGCGCACCAGCGCGCGCATCGCGCCCAGATGATCGAGGCTTACTTCCCTGGCTTTTTTGCGGGCCATCTTGCGTTGCGTCCAATGCAAAACCGTTTTCGAAATTACGCCGGAACATCGATTTTTGCAATAATTAAACTCGCTGTAGTCCGTTCCAGCCGTCGAACGCGCACCTCACGCAGACAACGCCAATCACGCAATGAATCTTCCTTCGCATGTGCCGCTAGCCGTCGCGACCCGCAATTCGCATATCGAGCGTATTCACTGGGGCTCGGTCGCCGTCGTCGATGCGGACGGTGCGCTGCTCGCCTATGCAGGCGATCCGCACGCCTACGTGTTTTCCCGCTCGACGCTCAAGCCGTTTCAGGCGATCCCGTTCGTGCGCGATTTCGGCCCCGAGCATTTCGGTTTCAGCGATGCGGAACTGGCGCTATGCTGCGCGAGCCACGGCGGCGAGGCGATGCACGTCGACGCAGTCACCAGCATGCTGGCGAAGATCGGCGCAAGCGAAGCCGAGTTGCAATGCGGCGTGCATCTTCCGGACTACTACGGCGAAAACAATCTGCCGCCGCGCGGCAGCGTATTCGATCAACGTCACCACAACTGCTCCGGTAAGCACACCGGATTTCTCGGCTACTGCTGCATGCACGGCTACCTGCGCGAGCACTACCTGGAAAGCGACCACCCGCTGCAGCAGCAGATCACCCGCGAGGTCGCGGCGCTGGCGGAACTCCCTGAGCACGAGCTGTGGGTCGGCATCGACGGCTGTAGCGCGCCGAATTACGGCATGCCGCTTGCCCGCCTCGCGCGGATCTGGGCACGTCTCGCGGCGGGCGCGTCAGGCACGGGCGCGAGCACCGATACGGCGTTGCAGCGCATTTTCTCGGCGATGGCGGCGCACCCGGAGATGGTGTCCGGCACCGGCCGCTGCGATCTGGCGCTGGCCCATGCGGCGGATCGCCAGTGGGTCGCGAAGGTCGGCGCCGACGGCGTGCATACGATCGGCGTGCGCAGCAGCGGCATCGGCGTGGCGGTGAAGATCGCCGATGGCGATTTCGGCGCGGTGTACGCCACCACGATTGCCGTGCTCAAACAACTCGGCCTGCCGCTCGACACCGAAGACGGCGCGCCGCTCGCCCGCTGGACCGACCCGCTGCTGCGCAATGTGCGCGGCAAGGCGGTTGGCCGGCTCGAAGCGACCGTCGCGCTGAACTGGGTATGAACGCGCGCGCGCCGCTGCCCGCCGCCGTAGCACCGCTGGTGTCGCTGCGCGGCGTCAACAAGTCGTTTGGCGCGCAGCAGGTGCTGTTCGACGTCAATCTGGACGTCGCACCCGGCGAAGTCGTGGTTGTGATCGGGCCTTCCGGTTCGGGCAAATCGACACTATGCCGCTGCATCAACCGGCTGGAGACGATCGATTCCGGCGCCATCCTGCTG
The DNA here is from genome assembly GCF_054782355.1 of Paraburkholderia jirisanensis. NCBI lineage: Bacteria > Pseudomonadati > Pseudomonadota > Betaproteobacteria > Burkholderiales > Burkholderiaceae > Paraburkholderia > Paraburkholderia jirisanensis. The sequence continues at coordinate 123,546 of NZ_BAAGSQ010000007.1, forward strand.
GCCGGCGCGCCGCTGCCGCAGGAAGGCCGCGCGCTCGCGGCGATGCGTGCGCAGATTGGCATGGTGTTCCAGTCGTTCAACCTGTTTTCGCATCGTTCGGTGCTGGAAAACGTCGCGATGGGGCCGCGCAAGGTGCTGCGCCGCTCGCGCGCCGAAGCCGACGCCGACGCGCGGCGCCTGCTGGCGCGCGTCGGTCTCGCGCACAAGGCGGATGCCGCGCCGGCCGAGCTGTCGGGCGGCCAGCAGCAGCGCGTCGCACTGGCCCGCGCACTGGCGATGAACCCGAAGGTGATGCTGTTCGACGAACCGACCTCGGCGCTCGATCCGGAAATGGTCAGCGAAGTGCTGGCCGTGATGCTGGAACTGGCGAAAAGCGGCATGACGATGGTCGTCGTCACGCATGAAATGGGCTTTGCGCGCCAGGCGGCGGACCGCATCGTGTTTATGGACGGCGGCCGGATCGTCGAAGTGGCGGACCCGCAGTCGTTTTTCGCCGCACCGCGCTCGCCACGGGCGCGCGAGTTTCTGTCGAGCATCCTGCCTCACTAGCACTGCAACGCAACGATTCAATCACCGCTTCGACAGGCGCCGACCTGTCGCATAAATAAGGAGGAGTCCAGCATGAAGCTCAAATCGATCGCGCTCATCGCATCGTGCGTCGCGGGGACGCTGCTGACGGCGCTCACGCCGGCGCGGGCGGCCGACACGTTCCCGGCCGATTCGACGATGGCGAAAATCCAGAAGCGCGGCAAGCTGGTGGTCGGCACGTCGCTGAACACGCTGATGTTTTCGGTGCGCAACCCGATGACCGGCCAGACCGAGGGCTTCGAGGGCGATCTGGCGCGGCTGATCGCGGTGAAGCTGACGGGTTCGCCGGACAACATCGAATGGGTCAAGACGACTACCGAAAACCGCTTGCCGTTCGTGCAGAACGGCCGTGTCGACGTGGTGATCGCGACGCTGACGATCAACGATGCACGCAAGAAGGTGATCGGCTTTGCGGGCCCGTATTACGTAGCGGGCCAGGACATCCTGACGCGCGCATCGGCGAAGACGATCAACGGCGTGACCGATCTGAACGGCAAGACCGCCTGCGTGCTGAACGGCACCACGGTGGAAGACAACGTGAAGAAGTTCGCGCCGCAGACGAAGTTCGTCACGTTCAACGATACGGCGGCCTGCGTCGAGGGCGTCGCCGACGGCCGCTTCGATGCCTACGTCGACGACGGCGCGACGCTGGCCGGCGAGGCGCTGCGCCAGCCGAACAAGTTCCGCATCGTCGGCAAACCGTTTACGCAGGAGCCGTACGGCATCGGCGTAGCAAAGGACGATGCCGCGTTCCGCGAATGGCTCGACACGCAGCTCGAACAGTCGATCAAGGACGGCACGTGGAACAAGCTGTACGCGAAGAATCTTGAAGGCACGCTCGGCAAGCCGCAAGTGCCGGCCGTCGAACACTGACGCGCGGCGCCGCATGAATGCCGTGCTTGCCTTCGGGTGGCGCTTCGTCGAGGGGATGGGCGTCACGATCGAGCTGACCGTGCTGTCGTTTGCGATGGCCTTTGTGCTCGGCGTGGCGCTCACGGTGATGGCGGTCGGCCCGTCGGCGCCGTTGCGCTGGTTCGCGGCGGCATACGTCGAGTGCATGCGGATGACGCCGCTGCTCGCGCTCCTGCTGCTGTTCGTATTCGGCTTGCCGAAGCTCGGCTTCATGTATTCGCTGACGGTGTCGTCGGTGCTGGTGCTGGGCTTCTATACCGCGGCGTGGATCGCCGAAGTGCTGCGCGCCGGCATCAATGCGGTGCCGGCCGGGCAGATCGAAGCCGCGCGCAGCATCGGCATGACCTTCGCACAGGTGCTCGCTAACGTCGTGCTGCCGCAGGCGGTGCGCAGTGTGATTCCGCCGCTCGGCAATCTGTTCGTCAACCAGATCAAGGCTTCGTCGATTGCGGCGGCGATCGGCGTGTTCGACATTACGTACACTGCGCAGCGCATCAACTTCGAAACCGCGCAGGCGGTGCCGACCTTTGCCGCTGCGATGTGCGCGTATCTGCTGCTGACCATTCCGCTTGGGCTCTATATGCGGCGGCTCGAACAGAAGATGGCGGTCACGCGATGAACCGCGCGCCGAAACTCTACGAAGCGCCGGGGCCGGTCGGACGGTTGCGGCATCGCGTGTTCTCGGTGGTCAGCGCATGCGCGGTGCTGGGCTTGCTGTGCGCAGTCGGCATGCGGCTCGAATCGAGCGGCCAGTTCGCAGCCGATAAATGGGCGATCTTTTGGCATTGGGGCACGGCGAAGTTTTTGTTCGATGGCCTCGTGTCGACCCTCGAAGCCGCGCTGTGCGCTACGGTTGCTGCGTTTGCGCTGGCTCTGCCGCTTGCGCTTGGACGCCTGTCGACGCGCCGCTGGGTAAGTCGTTGCGCCGGCGTGTATGTGGAATTCTTTCGCGCGGTGCCGCTGCTGCTGCTGATCCTGTTTATGGTGATCGAGTTGCCGGCGCTCGGCTTCGACTGGCCCGCGCTCGGGTTTCTGGTGGTGGCGATGGCGTTGCATCACGGCGCGATGACTGCGGAGGTGATGCGCGCCGGGATCCTTTCGCTGCCGCGCGGACAGCGCGAGGCGGCGCTTGCGCTCGGCATGCGGCCGTATCAGGCGATGCTGTACGTCGTGTTGCCGCAAGCGCTGCGCAACATGCTGCCCGCGCTGATCAGTTCGATTCTGGCGATCGTGCAGGACACGTCGCTTGGCTATGTGATTCCGTACGACGAACTGCTGCACCGCTCGCAGGATGTGTCGAGCTATGCGCCGCAGTCGCTGCTGCAGGCGGCGTTCGTCGTGACGATGATGTATGGCGTGGTGAGCGCGGCGCTGCTTTATCTGAAGCGCTGGGTAATCCGGCGGCAGGGGCGCGCAGTATCGCGCAAGAAGGCGCCTGACGCGCCTCGGCCGGCCGGTGTAGCCGGTGAAGGGGCGCCGCAGAGTTGATTACGTGCGATGTCTTTGCCCGGCCGACCGCTCGCGTGGCTTGCGAGCCAGCCTACAACCGGTCATAGATCCGAATATTTGGTGGCTTTCCCCTTGGCCTTTTCCACCGGATAACGCGCTTCGTTCAGCTTCAGCTTTTCCGCGGTAGCCTCGACGAGATCGAAGCCTGCTGCATCCGCAGTTAACAGCAGATACATCAGCACGTCCGCGCATTCGTGCTCGAGGTGTTTGCGCTCCACCGGATCGGCGACTAACGCGGCGATCTCGTCATCTGTCTTCCATTGCACCGTTTCGAGCATTTCGCCCGCTTCAATGCTGGTGGACATGATCAGGTTGCGCACCGTGTGGAATTGTCGCCAGTCGCGGGCGTCGCGGAATGCCAGCAATTGCTGGCGCAGGTCGTCGATCGTCATCGGTATGTCGTCTTCGCATGAGGAAATTCGCCGCATGCTTATCGGGTGAGGAAATGCGGTGGGCTAAAGCTATCGTGTTTCACCTGTTTCTGACAAGAAAAGCGGCGGTGCCCGTTCCGGACTGGTGGTGCGAGTTGTTTTCAAGGAAAATGTAAACAACGCTGGCTTCGCCTATGCGTACCAGGCTCCTCGCCGAGCCGACGACAGGAATCAATCTACACGCCATGTTCACCCGCCCGTCCGGCACTTTGATTGCCAAGCCCGCGACGCTAACCCAGCAAGTAGCGCAGAAAATTGCCAGCGATATTCTGAGCGGAGTGTATCCGGTCGGCACCCGGCTCCCATCCGGAAAGGACCTCGCGCAAAGCTTCGGAGTGAGTGCGGCAGTCATCCGCGAAGCCACCGAGCGTCTGCGCGCGCAAGGTCTGATCGATAGCCGCCAGGGCTCGGGTTGTACCGTCAAGGCGCGTACACAGAATGTGGGCTTCATGGTGCCCGAAGTCAGCGACACGAACCGTGCGGACCTTGCGCATGTGTTCGAATTGCGGCTCGATCTGGAAGGCGCTGCCGCCGCGCTCGCCGCAGTGCGCCGTACACCTGAAGATATCGAGGCGCTCGAAGCGATTCTCGACGCGCTCGCCGAGAATCTGTACACGCCGGACCGCGCGGTCGAACTCGATATTGCGTTTCACGTCGCGCTGGGCGATGCGACGCACAACCGCTATTTCAAAGACCTGCTGCAGTATCTGAACCTGCAGATCCGCGAGTGCGTACGGGCTGGCCGCACGCACTCGCTCGCATTCCCGCAATTGCCCGACGAAGTGCATCGCGAGCACCTCGCGCTGCTCGATGCGATTCGTGCGGGCGATCCGGGCGCCGCACGCTCGGCCGCGGTGGCTCATCTGCAAAAGGCAGCGGCACGTCTTGAGCTTTCGCTGCCGGGACGCGACGAGCACGGCGAGATAGCCGGCGCGGAGAATTGATTCTTCGTCGAACGAAATCCTGCTGCAGCACGCGAAGCTGAACCCGGGCGCTAATCGACGCGTGCTTCGGCCTCTTGCGCGCGGCTGTGCGTAGTAATGGCCCGCAGCATGCCGGAGTCCGGGTCGCGGCCGGGAATGTCCAGTTCCAGATGACACGCGGCACGCTGCAAGTGCAGCATCACCGCCGCGCGAGCGCCATTCGCGTCGCTTGCGCGAATCGCCTCGAACACGGCCAGATGCTCGCGTTGCACGGTTTGCGGCAACGGCTCGTTGACCAGCGCGTTATAGCGGGCGGCATGCACAGCCTGACGCAACTGCAAATTGAGGTACTTCAGCAAGTTGCCGTAATAGGGGTTGTGAGTCGCAACCGCAATGGCCGTGTGAAAAGCCAGATCGAGTTCCACACCGGCGTCGAGATCATGCAGATTTTCCGCGAGCGCGCTCAGGATGCCTGACAGTTTGTCCAGGTCCGCGTTCGTGCGCCGTACCGCCGCGAGCCCCGCGGCCGCGCCTTCCAGATCGAGGCGCAATTCGAACACGCTCGACAGTTCCACCTGATCGGCGCGCATGCTGTTGAACACCTTGAAGCCATCGGCTTCGGTGCGCGCTTTCACGATGCAACCGGAACCCTGACGGCTGTCGATCAAACCTTTCGAACGCAACCGTTCAGTCGCTTCGCGGATCACCGCCTGGCTGACGCCGTGCATCCGGCCCAGCTCCTTGCCCGACGGCAGCTTGGTGCCGACCGGATAGACCCCTTCTGAAATGGCTTCCTGAAGCAGACCGGCAACCTGCGCCGTCAACGAATTGAGTTTTGCCGCCATAAAGTCCTCGTGCTTTCAGCCGCGATTCCACATAGCGTAAGCCCACCTCGGCCCCAAATCTTCGTTCGCGATTTCAGGGTTTACCTGACCGGTGAGGTGGTCAACTTATCATATAACATGGTTACTCGCTAAGACGACAACCAGCCTGTGATCCGCCGTCGATGCGATCAGCGTGTGCCGTGTGAGCCAGATAACGAATGCCCTTCGAAGGGCAGATACGCAGGTTCAGGAGACGTCCGTGAAGATCTATCAGGCGATAAATCGCGTACCCGGCGGTTTGATGGTTGTACCGCTGTTCATCGGCATGCTGGTCAATACTTTCGCGCCCAACGCGCTGAAGATCGGCGGCTTCACTCAGGCGCTCACCAACGCCGGATACCCGACCATCCTTGCGATGTACCTGTTCACCGCGGGTACCAAGATGACGTTGCGGGGCGCGCCGAAGATGTTGCGACGCGGCTTCGGCATTCTGTTCGCGAAGGTCGGCATCGCCGTCGTGCTGGCTTTAGGCATTGCGCATTTCTTTCACGGCAACTTCGTTGGGCTGTCGACGCTTGCGTTGCTCGCGGCGATGAACGACACCAACGGTGGCATGTTCCTCGCGCTCACCAGCACCTTCGGTACCAAGGAAGACGCCGGCACCTATGTCGTGCAGAGCATCGAGACCGGGCCGTTCGTCACGATGCTGGTGCTGGTCGGTGCCGGGCTTGCGGTGATTCCGTGGCTGACGATGGTGTCGGTGATCGCACCGATCGCCGCGGGCGCGATTCTCGGCAATCTCGACGAAGATCTGCGCGACTTCTTCGGACGGCACGAGCCGATCATCGTGCCGTTCATGGCCTTCACGCTGGGCGAGGGCATCAATCTGAAATCGGTGACGACCGCCGGCTTGCCGGGCATCATGCTCGGCGTGGCGGTGATGGTCATCACGGGCATCGTCTGCATCGCCGCCGATCGCTTGCTGGGCGGTTCGGGCGTGGCCGGCGCGGCAGCTTCGAGCACGGCGGGCAACGCGACCGGCACGCCGCAAGCGGTGGCGATTGCCGATCCGACTTATGCCGCGATCGCGCCGATCGCGACGATTCAGGTGGCCGCGTCGGTGATCGTCACCGCGATCCTGACGCCGGTCCTGACCGCCTACGTACACCGGCGCGTCAAACGCGCAGAACTGGCCGCGCAGCAGACGGCCGGCAGGGGCGCCGCGCGCCCCGAGATCGACGACATCGAGTCGCTCGATCATCCACAACCCGCAATCAATCATCGTTAGAGACGTGAGGCATTAATGGCAGCAGCAGTAGAACTCGATCTGGGCCGTGCGCAACAACTCGTCAGCCATCTTGTCGGAGAAGCGCAGCAACGCTTCGGCAAACCCGTGTGTGTGTCCGTGTGCGACGCGCACGGTTTTCTGCTCGCCTTTGCGCGTGCTGACGGCACGCCGGTGCGTAGCATCGCGTTGGCGCAGCAAAAGGCCTATACGTGCACGCGCATGTTGCAGACCACCACCGCATTTCTCGAACGGCTGCGTCGCGAGGATCTCGCGATCAGTTACTTCTGCGATTCGCTGCTGACCGCGCTGCCAGGTGGCGCGTTGATCGCAGACAGCGCAGGCCAGGTGATCGGTGCGGTCGGGGTGAGCGGGCTCGCCCCGGCTGACGACCAGCAACTGGCCGACAGCGGCAGCGAGTTCATTGGACGTCTGTCGAAGCGCGGCTAAGCGTCGAAGCAAACACCACAACCTGGAAACACGGCAATGGCAAAGAAAAGCGTCTACGTCACGCGGATGATCCCCGCGCAAACCATCGACACGCTGCGCAAACATTTCGATGTGGACGTGAATCCGCACGACCGCGCGCTCACTCGCGAAGAACTGGTGCAGGCCGTGCGCGGCCGCGACGCGGTGGTGAGCCTGCTGACGGACAAGTTCGACGGTGAAGTGCTCGACGCCGCCGGCGCGCAATGCCGGATCGTCGCGAACTATGCGGTGGGTTTCAACAACTTCGATCTCGACGCAGCGACGAAGCGCGGCGTGATCATGACCAACACGCCGGGCGTGCTCGACGATGCCACCGCGACGCACGCATGGGCGCTGCTGCTGGCGACCGCGCGCCGCGTCTCCGAGTCCGAGCGCTATGTGCGCGCCGGCAAGTGGCAGGGCTGGTCGCCGATGGCGTTCATCGGCCAGGACGTCGACAACACGACGCTGGGCATCGCCGGGCTCGGCCGCATCGGTTCGAAGTTCGCGCGCAAGGCCGCGGCGTTCGATATGAACATCATCTATAGCGATGCGCACCGCAACGAAGCGTTCGAGCGCGAATACAACGCGCGTTTCGTCGACAAGGCGACGCTGCTGCGCGAATCGGACTACCTGTCGCTGCATTTGCCGCTGCTGCCCGACACGCATCACTACATTGGCGCCGCCGAACTGGCCGCGATGAAACCCAGCGCGGTGCTGATCAACGCGGCGCGCGGACCGCTAGTCGACGAAAAGGCGCTGGTAGCCGCGCTAAAAGACAAGGTGATCTGGGGCGCGGGGCTCGACGTATTCGAAGACGAGCCTGCGCTCGCGCCCGGCCTCGCGCAACTCGACAACGTCGTGATCGTGCCGCACATCGCTTCCGCGACCACGCAGACCCGTCTCGCGATGGGCAAGATCGTCACCGACAACGTGATTCGCGTGCTGCAGGGCGAAGCACCGCTCAACTGCATCAATCCGCAAGTCCTCAAGTAAGCACGCGGCTGCAGCACAGGATCGATCGGCAGGCAGTCGAACCGAAGCCGGATCGCATGATGTCCGGCACAGCACGGGAAGAGGGAGACGAAGGGCAGCGGCCTGCGGGCACGCTGCCCTTCTCCATATTGGAGACCCGTGTTGCTTACGCAAACGTTTCACCCTGCTTTTCAAGTATTGCGAATGTCAGATGTTCGCAAGGCACGGAATGCCGGATCGCCGCAACGCGACATCGACGCACTTGCGCGGACCCGGCGGATACGGCGCTGCCGTGCGGTCGTGCGGATTCGGCACGGTCTCTCGAATCCGCCTCATAACTTTCGAAGAAAACGAGGACGCAAATGACCCCAGGCTTCAAGCGAACTATCTTTGCAGCGGGCGTGCTGGCGTATGCAGCCGGTGCGGCGTGGGCGCAGGAGGCGCCGCGCATCTACCCGCAAGATCCCGAGGCGATGGCGGCAGTCCAGCAGAACCTGAAGAACATCAAGATGCCCCCCGGCTTCAAGATTGAGCTGTACGCGATGGTGCCTGGCGCGCGCGCCATCGCCGTCGATCCGACCACCGGCACTGCGTATATCGGCACGCGCAAGAATGCCATCTGGGTGCTGCACGACGATGGCAACGGCAAGGTGAGCGAAGTCACGGAGTTTTCCGCGGCAAGCAACTTCAAGGATCCGAACGGCGTGTGCTTCGCGCCCGACGGCAAGCTGTTCGTGGCCGAACTCAACCGCGTTCTGTCGTTCGCGAATCCGGGCAGTGCGACGCCGACGCAACAGATCGTCGTGCCGCAAGGCCAGCTGATTCCGGTCGGCGACGAGGCGTACAACCACGGTGCGCGCGTGTGCCGCGTCGGGCCGGACGGCAAGCTGTACATCGCGGTCGGCGAGCATTACAACGTGCTGCCACCGGAGAAGTACGACGCGTACTACAAGGCCGGCATGGGCGCGATCGTGCGTTACAACCAGGACGGCAGCGGCCGCGAGATCTATGCGCACGGTATCCGCAATTCGGTCGGTCTCGACTTCAACCCGAAGGACAAGACGCTGTGGTTCACGGATAACCAGACCGATACGCTCGGCGACGATCGGCCGCCTGGCGAACTGAACCGCGCCACCAAGGCCGGTGAAGACTTCGGCTATCCGTTCTACGGCGGCGGCCACGACCGCACCGCCGAGTACCAGGACAAGACGCCGCCGGCCGGCGTGGTGTTTCCGCAGGTCAACCTGCCGCCGCACGCGGCCGACCTGGGGATGTCTTTCTACGAAGGGTCCGAGTTTCCGAAGCAGTACGTCGGTGGCATTTTCGATGCGGAGCACGGCTCGTGGGTGCGTAAACACCCGCTCGGCGCACGCATCATGTTCACGCGTCTGAAAGCCGATGGCACCGCAGTCGGTACCCAGGTGTTCGCGTCGGGCTGGCTCACCGCCGACGGTCAGTACAAAGGACGGCCGGTCGACGTCGAGCCGATGAGAGACGGCTCGTTGCTCGTATCGGACGATTTCGCCAGTGCGGTATATCGCATTACCTACGTCGGAAAGTAAGGGGCAAGCAGCGTGAGCAAGATTCTATCGAGCCTGTTTCTGGCGACGATGCTGGTATCGCTAACCCAGCACAGCATGGCCGCGGACATTGCCGCCGGCAAGACGCGCTCCGCGCAATGCGCGGCATGCCACGGGCCTGACGGACACGCAGTGATGCCGCAGACGCCGAACCTCGCGGGCCAGGATGAAGATTACCTGGTCGAGCAGTTGAAGGCTTTTCGTTCGGGAGAGCGGCAAAACGAAACGATGTCGGTGATCGCCAAGCCGCTCAGCGATACGGAGATCGCCGATCTCGCCGCTTACTACCACAGTCTGAAGTGAGCTCGTCGACCGCGCTCGAGCGTGGGTAGACGTGCCAATGCCGGCCGGGCTCGCAACCAGTGCGACCGGCCGAAACGATCAGGAGACGACACATGAAAATCAAAGGGACCGTTGCGCTGGCGTGCAGCTTCGCGGTTGCCGCGCTGGTGGCTGTGACGCCCGCGCGTGCAGCAGCCGACCCGCATGTCTTCACGCAGACCTGTCCGAACGGCGACAAGATCGCCGTCGACATGAACCACAAGACGGTGGCGTTTACGCGTGGCGCGCAGACCTACCACGCGACCTACGACGATGGTTATGCGCTGACGTGGGCCACCAGCAATCCGCCGTTGCCCGCGGGCGTGACCACCATGCCTACCGGTGGCCAGATCGGCACCGACGGTGCGTTTTTCGGTGACGGCGATGTCGATAGCAACGTCGTGTGTCCGCGCGACAAGTGAAGTGAGCGGACGTTTTTTTCTTCTACTTAAGGAGCTTTAGCCATGACCTGGACCACTCCGGCTTACACCGATCTGCGTTTCGGTTTCGAAATCACGATGTATATCGCGACGCGCTGATCACGCTGATCTGGTGATGTGAAACGCCGGGGCGGTTCGCCGCCCCGGCGTTTTTTTGCGCTTAGACGTTGAACAGGAAGTTCATCACGTCGCCGTCGTGCACGACGTATTCCTTGCCTTCCGCGCGCATCTTGCCGGCTTCCTTCGCGCCTTGTTCACCCTTGAACGCGATGTAATCGTCGAAGCCGATGGTCTGTGCACGAATGAAGCCGCGTTCGAAATCGGTGTGAATCGCACCGGCTGCCTGCGGCGCCGTATCGCCGATATGAATCGTCCACGCGCGCACTTCCTTCACGCCCGCGGTGAAGTACGTATGCAGCCCGAGCAGCTTGAAACCCGCGCGAATCACGCGGTTCAGGCCCGGCTCTTCCATGCCCATGTCGGCGAGGAACACTTCCTTGTCTTCGTCGGCGAGATCGGCGATTTCCGCTTCGATCGCCGCGCACACCGCGACTACCGGCGACTTGTCGCTTTCCGCGTACTTGCGCACCAGGTCCAGATGCGGGTTGTTCTCGAAGCCGTCGTCCTTCACGTTGGCCACGTACATCGCCGGCTTCGCGGTGATCAGGCAGAACGGCTTGATCAGCGCCTGTTCGTCTTCGCTCAGATCGAGGCCGCGTACCGCCTTCGCCTGGTCGAGTTGCGCGCGCACTTTTTCCAGCACCGCGGCGAGCTTGATCGCTTCCTTGTCGTTGCCCGACTTGGCGGCCTTCGAATAGCGCGACAGCGCCTTCTCGACCGTCGCGAGGTCGGCCAGCGCGAGTTCGGTGTTGATTACCTCGATGTCCGACAGCGGATCGACCTTGCCCGCGACGTGAATCACGTTGTCGTCTTCGAAGCAGCGCACCACGTGCGTGATCGCGTCGGTTTCGCGGATGTTGGCGAGGAACTGGTTGCCGAGCCCTTCACCCTTGCTGGCGCCGGCCACCAGACCCGCGATGTCGACGAACTCGACTACCGCCGGCACGATGCGCTCCGGCTTGACGATGCCGGCGAGCGCCTGCAGACGCGCGTCCGGCACTTCGACCACGCCGACGTTCGGCTCGATCGTGCAGAACGGATAGTTTTCGGCGGCGATGCCCGCCTTGGTCAGCGCGTTGAACAGGGTGGACTTGCCGACGTTGGGCAGGCCGACGATGCCGCATTTGAGGCTCATGGAAATCTCTCGGTGAACAATGGGTTGCGTGATGCGCTCGACGCTGCGGGCAGGCTGCCGGCAGGCATTCCGCAGTCGTGGCTAAGAGCCGCAGCGGAGCGGGACAACGCATCCGGTCGGGCGCTGGCTCGGCGATCGGGTGCGCGGTTTGTCACGAAACCGCGATTGTAACTCTTTCGGGTGTTGCGCCGGCCACCCACGCCCAGCCCCATCAAGCCTGACAGCTATAATGCGCGGATGAATCCCCACCATCCAAGCTTCGACGTCGCCGTGATCGGCGGCGGCCTCGTCGGCAAGACCGCGGCGCTCGCGCTGACGCAAACCGGCCTGCGCGTCGCGCTGCTCGCGCAGCATTGCGCGCCGCTGCCGGCCGATGCGGTGTTCGACTCGCGTATCTATGCGCTATCGGCCAGTTCGCAGGCGCTGCTCGAACGGCTGCGCGTGTGGCAGGCGCTCGATATCGCGAAACTGTCGCCGGCCTACGACATGCGCGTGTACGGCGATGCGCACGCCGAGCTGCATTTCTCCGCGTTCCAGGCTTCGGTCGCGCAGCTCGCGTGGATCGTCGAATCGTCGCTGATCGAACGCGCGCTGGATGCGGCGCTGCGCTTCCAGCCGAATGTCACGTGGCTCGATGCGCGCGCACAGGCGCTCGACATCAAGCCGGGCGGCGCGACCATTGGGCTTGCCAACGGCAACCTGCTCGACGCGGATCTGGTGGTCGGCGCGGATGGCGCGCATTCGTGGGTGCGCGCGCAGATCGGCTCGAAGGTCAATCAGCGCGATTACAGACAAACCGGCGTGGTCGCCAATTTCAAGGCCGAGCGGCCGCACGGCGAAACCGCGTATCAGTGGTTTCGCGACGGCGAGATCATCGCGCTGCTGCCGTTGCCGGATGGTCACGTATCGCTGGTATGGTCGGCCCACACCGAGCACGCCGAGGAACTGCTGGCGCTTGCGCCGGAGCGCCTCGCCGCTGAGGTCGAACGGGTGACGATGGGCGCGCTCGGTGCGCTGGAGTGTGTAACCCCGGCGAAAGGTTTCCCGCTTGCGCTGCAAACGGTGGAGCGGCTGGCGGCGCCGCGCGTCGTGCTGGTCGGCGATGCCGCGCATCTGATCCATCCGCTGGCGGGGCAGGGCATGAATCTGGGGCTGCGCGACGTCGCGTCGCTCGCCGAGGTGATTGCAAACAAGGAAGCGTTCCGCGATCTCGGCGATATGGTGTTGCTGCGCCGCTATGAGCGCTCGCGCAGCGAAGACATCCGCGCGCTGATGGTCGCCACCGACGGCTTGCAGCGGTTGTTCGCGGTGCCGGGTCTGGTGGCGCGCGCGGTGCGCAATGCCGGTATGGCGTTTGTCGGCGCGCAACCGTTGATCAAGCGCTGGCTGGTATCGTCGGCGTTGGGGTAATCGCATAACGGTGTGGCGCCGCATGACCTTGTGGCGGAACGACATACGCGGACGAATGCGCACAAACGCGGACGAATGCGGCGAGCGTGCGCCGCCGCACAGTCAGCAGACAGACAACAGCGAACGGTGCATAGGTGCGCCGCTCCACCACGACACACACGAGCGGAAGCCATCGCGACCGCGCTCGCCGCATGCATCGCGCACGTGGCGCTACCGAACCGGGAGTCAACAGATGAAGAAACGTATTCGCATCGCCGCGCTCGCGCTGGCTGTCGCTGCTGCGGCGCTCGGCTGCTCCGCGCAGGCCGACCAGACGACCGACAAACTGAAAGCGACGCTGCAGACGCGGCTCGGCGATGTCACGATCAAGAGCATCGGCAAGTCGCCGATCGCCGGGCTCTACGAGGTGAACCTCGGCTCGCAGATCGTCTATAGCGATGCGAACGGCGATTACATCGTGCTCGGCGATATCGTCGATGCGAAGACGCGCAAGAATCTGACCGATGCGCGCCTGCAGGAAACCAACAAGATCGATTTCGCCAGCCTGCCGCTCGCCAATGCGGTGAAGGTGGTGAAGGGCGACGGCAGCCGCAAGATCGCCGTGTTCTCGGATCCGAACTGCCCGTACTGCCGACAGCTCGAGAGCACGCTGAAGTCGTTCGACAACATCACCGTGTACACCTTCCTGTATCCGGTGCTGTCGCCGGATTCGACGGTGAAGTCGAAGTCGATCTGGTGCTCGACCGACCGCGCGAAGGCGTGGGAATCGTGGATGCTGGAGCGTCACGCGCCGACCGCCGCCGGCACCTGCGACACCGCCGCGATCGACAAGAACCTCGCGCTGGGCCGCTCGATGAACGTGAACGGCACGCCGACGGTGTTCCTCGCCGACGGCCGCCGTCTGCCGGGCGCGGTGCCGGCCGATCAGCTGGACAAGGAAATCGCCGCTGCGCATTGAGCGTGTTGGTTTCGAGTTTGCCTCACGTTTGTCTCACGACTGGCCGAAGGCGCCGGGTTGCGCAGTGGCGCGCGATGTCGCGCGCCCACGGCCGGCGCCCTGTTTTTCGCCCGACTGACTCATTTCACCCAAGCCCCGATCCCGTCCGCCGATGAAGCCGATCCGCTACACCATCGTCCCGAAGCAACCCGCCGCTCACCTGTTCGAAGTCACCGTCACGGTTGACGATCCTGATCCGGCGGGCCAGCGCTTCATGCTGCCGGTGTGGATTCCGGGCAGCTACATGGTGCGCGAGTTCGCGCGCAACATCGTCACGCTGCGGGCAGTCAACGATGCGGGCCGCAAGGTGCGCATCGAAAAAACCGACAAGCACACGTGGCAGGCCGCGCCGGTGAAGGGCGCGCTGACGTTGCGCTACGAGGTCTATGCGTGGGATATGTCGGTGCGCGCCGCGCATCTCGACGATACGACCGGCTTCTTCAACGGCACGAGCACCTTCCTTTCGCCGCTGGGGCACGAGAATGCGCCGTGCGTGGTCGATATCCAGAAGCCGGACGGACCCGCGTACCGCAACTGGCGCGTCGCGACCGCGTTGCCGGAAGCGCGCGGCACGAAGCGCTATGGCTTCGGCGAATACCAGGCGCAAAACTACGACGAACTGGTCGACCATCCGGTGACGCTCGGCGAATTCGCGCTTGCGAGCTTCGACGCGCACGGCGTGCCGCACGACATCGTGATCGCGGGCCGCGTGGTCGGGCTCGATATGGCACGCCTGCAGGCGGACCTGAAGCGCATCTGCGAGGCGCAGATCGCGCTGTTCGAGCCGCGCTCGAAGAAGGCGCCGGTCGAACGCTATGTGTTCATGACGCAAGCCGTCGCCGATGGCTACGGCGGCCTCGAGCATCGCGCGTCGACGTCGCTGATCTGCAATCGCTCGGACTTGCCGGTGGCGGGCCGCGACGAGATGACCGACGGCTACCGCACCTATCTCGGCCTGTGCAGCCACGAGTATTTCCATACGTGGAACGTGAAGCGCATCAAGCCGGCGGCGTTCGCGCCGTACGACCTGACGCGCGAAAACTACACGTCGCTGCTGTGGCTGTTCGAAGGCTTCACGTCGTACTACGACGACCTGATTCTGGTGCGCTGTGGCGCGATCAGCGAAGCGGACTATCTGACGATGATCGGCAGGACGGTCGCCGGTGTGCTGCGCAGCAGCGGGCGGCTCAAGCAGACCGTCGCCGAGAGTTCGTTCGATGCGTGGGTCAAGTATTACCGGCAGGACGAGAACGCGCCGAATGCGATCGTCAGCTACTACCAGAAGGGTTCGCTGGTGGCGCTGGCCTTCGATCTGACGATTCGGGCGCAAACCGGCAACCGCCGCTCGCTCGACGATGTGATGCGTCTGTTGTGGCAGCGGTATGGACGCGATTTCTATCGCGGCAAGGCGCTGGGCCTCGAGGAGGGCGATGTCGAGGCGCTGTTTGCCGAGGCGACCGGCGCCGATCTGAGCGAGCTTTTTGCGAACGGCGTGCACGGCACGCGCGACTTGCCGCTCGCCGAACTGCTCGCGCCGGCCGGCATCGAGCTTGCGCCGGAGCTCGCGCCGAACGGCAAGCCGTCGCTCGGCGTGCGCGTGCGCGGCGGCGCGGATTGCACGTTGACGGCGGTGCACGACGGCAGCGCGGCGCAAAAGGCCGGCCTGTCGGCAGGCGACGTGCTGATCGCGATCGACGGCCTGCGCGTGACGGGCGCCAACCTCGATACGCTGCTCGCGCGTTATGTGGCGGGCACCAAGGTCGAGATTCATGCGTTTCGGCGTGATGAACTGCGGGTGGTCTCGCTGAAGCTCGATGGGCCGGAGGTCGTGCGTTACAAGCTGACCGTCAAGGATGAGACGGGCAAGGGCGGTAAGGGGGCCAAAGCGGTTAAGGGTGCCAAAGCAGAGCCAGGCAAATCCGGCAAAAGCGCCAAGATCGATAAGAACAGCGAAGCGGCGCGCAGCTGGCGCGCCGGCTGGCTCGGGCGCTGACGCTTTTCGGCGGTTGCCGGGCGGCGTAGCCGCTCGCGCGCCGCCCCCCGTGCTTTTCATCGATCTTTTCATCGACCGTTCGGACAGCGAGCGGACCTCGGGCAGCGGCGCCGTCAGGGCCACCACGGCCCGTTGCGCCGCCTCGCCGATTCCCGACGGCCACTCCACACAGTCCGATTGTTCTGCTGTTGCAACAATCCGTCGCTCCCGCGCTACTTTTTCGCGGCGCCGTAAAAAAACACAATGCTCCCACTCGCGCAACTTGCGCATGTCCAAATCCGGGAGTTAAAGATGACCACGATTCTGCAAATCAATTCGGCGGCTCGTACGCAAGGTGCGCAGTCGACGCTGCTTGTCAACGAACTGACCGCGAAGCTGCAACAATCCAATCCGGGCGCGAAAGTCGTGACCCGCGATCTGTACAACGACGCACTGCCGCACCTCGACGACGCGATCCTCGGCGCATTCTTCACGTCGGCCGAGCAGCGCACTGCCGAGCAGCAGGCCATCGCGTCGCGCAGCGAAGCGCTGATCGCCGAGCTGATGGCGGCCGACATCGTCGTGATCGGCGCGCCGATGTACAACTTCGGCATCTCGTCGCAACTGAAGACGTATTTCGACTTCCTCGCCCGTGCAGGCATCACGTTCAAGTACGGCGCGAACGGTGCGGAAGGCCTCGTGAAGGGCAAGAAGGTGTATGTGGTGTCGGCGCGCGGCGGCAAGTATCTGGGTACGCCGGGCGATTCGCAAACGCCGTATCTGAGCACCTTCCTCGGCTTCCTCGGCATGACCGACGTTTCGTTCATCTACGCGGAAGGCCTGAACATGGGCCCGGAAGCCGCAGCGGCGGCCTTGGCCGGCGCGCGCGAAGCGATCGCCGCAGCCTGAGGCTGACTGTTCGGGGTGCCCGCTGGCTGTACACGGCGGGCGTCCGATACCAAAACGCCGCGGAACACAATTCCGCGGCGTTTTTCTTTGTGTGTTCGATCTCGGTGATCGATCGTCGTCAGGACTGAGTGCGTTATGCGAACGTCTGCGCTTCTTCAGGCAGACGCCAGTCGATCGGCGCGCGTCCGTTTGCCTGCAGATAGTCGTTGGCGAGCGCGAAATGCCGGCAGCCGAGAAAGCCACGATGGGCGGACAACGGCGACGGATGCGGCGCCTCCAGCACGCAATGCGGCCGGCCGCCGAGCAGCGCGCGCTTGGCCTGCGCGTGCGCGCCCCACAGCATGAACACCAGATGCTCGTGACGCAACGCCAGTTCGTGAATCAGCGTGTCGGTGCATTTTTCCCAGCCGCGTTTGGCGTGGCTGGCGGCGTGGTCGCGCTCCACCGTCAACACGGTGTTGAGCAGTAGTACGCCCTGTTTCGCCCAGGTGTCGAGGCAGCCGTGACGCGGCGACTCATAGCCGAGGCTCGCCGCGATTTCCTTGAAGATGTTGCGCAGCGAAGGCGGCGGACGTACGGCTGGCGGCACGGAGAACGCGAGCCCATGCGCTTGCGGCGTGCCGCGGTCTTCGCCGTGATATGGGTCCTGGCCGAGGATCACGACTTTGACGTCGTCCGGGCTCGTCAGACGCAGCGCGCGGAACACGTCGGCTGGGTAGACGGTTTTGCCCGCTGCGCGTTCGCCGTCGACGAAGCTGCACAGCGACGCATAGGTGCCGCTTTCGATGAACGGCCGCAGATGGGCGCGCCAGGCGGGCGGTAACGCGTCGAATTGGGCTTCGAGCGATGCTGCGGGCGTGGCGGATGGAAGCGGCGGTGTATCGGCGGCGGTTGCCGTGGATGGGGTCGCCGCGGCTGCGGTTTCATCGCCGAACAAGGAGCCTTGCTGCGATGAAGAGCGTGAACGGGTAGCGGAAGTCATGGCCGAAGAGTGTCGCAGCTAATGCGCGTCGGCTCAAGGTGTTCGCGACGATTGCGTGCGGTGCGCGCTGCCGCGAAGCGGCTGAGTGAGCCCTGAGCCTCGCCCGCCGCGCGGTACAGGGGGCGAAGACTGCGCGCTCCGATTCGCGCCGGCACGAAGTGGCCGCTGCTACGCTGCTGCGCCCGCGCCGTTCTCGCGCAGCCGGTACCCGCGTTGCGCCTTGCTGACGTCGTCCGGCATGAGCCCCGGCACGCTTGCGCCGAGTTCCGCCGCCAACGCATGCAGCGCTGCTTCGTCGCCGCGCTTCAATTCCAGCTCGACTTCGCTGATCGGCGCGCGGCGTGTCTCACCGTCTACCTGCGCAACGACTTCCCCTTGATCGATCGCGGCTTCGATATCCGTGTCGTCGTGCACCACATGCCACAGCGTCCGTGTGAAATTCGTGCGGAACAGTTCGACGAGTTGCGGCGCCGCGTTGCGCAGTGCCGTCGCCGCAGTGGGATCGTCGCACGCTTGCAGCAGCGCATCGATTTCCAGCGCCGGGCCGGCCACCGGAATTTCCCACTCGTGCCGGCTGTGCAAACCGGCGTGCGCCTCGCCGACCGTCTTGAACGTCTGCAGCCAGCCGTCCGGCGTGCGGCGCAGCCGCAGCGCGCTCTTCGAGCGGGCCAGCGTCAGCGCAGGCGTGTCGAAGTACAGGTTGTCTAGCATGATCGGCCGTCCCGCTGCGCCGGTGCGCGCGGCGAACCACCGCGCGGCCGTCTCTGCCTGCGCGGGCGGCAGCGCTAGCTTGATTTCGCGTTCGATACCCATCGTGAACCTCGTGTTGACTCGTCTCAGCGTGCATGGCGCACGCGGCGGGCGGCGCGTGGCACATGACGTACCACCGCGCCGCGCCGCGCCATGTCAGAAAAACATCCGCGCGAGCTCGGTGCCCGGTTCTTCCGCGCGCATGAATGCCTCGCCGACCAGAAACGTATTGACGTCCATCGCGCGCAGCCGCTCGACGTCGTCGCGCGTCAGAATGCCCGACTCGGTGACGACGATCCGCTCGTCCGGAATCATCTCGAGCATGCCGATGGTCGTGTCGAGCGAGGTTTCGAACGTGCGCAGATTGCGGTTGTTGATGCCGATCAGCGGCGTGTTCAGCGTCAGCGCTTCGACCAGCTCGTTCTTGTCGTGCACTTCGACCAGCACCGCGAGGCCCAGCGAATGCGCGAACGCCTCGAGGTCCTGCATCTGTGTGGTTTCGAGCGCGGCGGCGATCAACAGGATCGCGTCGGCGCCCATCGCGCGCGCTTCGACCACCTGATACGGGTCGATGATGAAATCCTTGCGCAGCACCGGCAGAGCGCACGCGGCGCGCGCTTCTTCGAGGTACGCGGCGCTGCCCTTGAAGAACTGCACGTCGGTCAGCACCGATAGACACGCTGCCCCATGCTGCGCATACGAACGCGCGATGTCGGCCGGCACGAAGTGCTCGCGGATCACGCCTTTGGACGGGCTCGCCTTTTTCACTTCGGCAATCACCGCCGGCATGCCGGCCGCGTGTTTGGCGCGCAACGCGCCGACGAAATCGCGTTTGTCACGTGCCGACGCTTCTAGGCGCAGCTCTTCGAGCGGTGCGCTCAGCTGCGCGGCGCGCACTTCCTCGCGCTTGACGTCGATGATGCGTTCGAGAATATCGCTCATAGGTAGCTCGCTGCGAAAATCAGAAATCGGGAAGGGTCAAGACTTGAATTGCTGCGTGAAGCGGACCAGTTCGTCCACCTTCGCGCGGGCGCGGCCGCTGGCGATCGTCTCGCGCGCCAGCTCGATGCCGTTCGCGATCGACGGCGCCACGTTCGCCGCATACAGCGCCGTGCCCGCATTCAGCACGACGATCTCGCGCGCGACGCCCGGCTTGTTGTCGAGCGCTTCGAGCAGCATCGCCTTCGATTCGTCCGCGTTGGCCACTTTCAGCGTGCGGTTCGACACCATCTGCATGCCGAAATCCTCGGGGTGAATCTCGTACTCGTGCACTTCGCCGTCGCGCAGTTCGCCGACCAGCGTGGCGGCGCCGAGCGACACTTCGTCCATGCCGTCCTTGCCGTACACCACCAGCACGTGGTTCGCGCCGAGCCGCTGCATCACGCGCACCTGAATGCCGACGAGGTCCGGGTGAAACACGCCTTGCAACTGGTTTGGCGCGCCGGCCGGATTGGTCAGCGGCCCGAGGATGTTGAAGATGGTCCGCACGCCGAGCTCGCGGCGCACCGCCGCGATGTTCTTCATCGCCGGGTGATGGTTCGGCGCGTACATGAAACCCATGCCGGTCTGCGCGATCGATTCCGCCACGCGCGCCGGCGACAGATCGATATTGACGCCGAGCGCCTCAAGCACGTCCGCGCTGCCCGATTTGCTGGAGATGCTGCGATTGCCGTGCTTCGCGACTTTGCCGCCGGCGCCGGCGGTGACGAACATCGTCGCGGTCGAGATGTTGAAGGTATGTGCGCCGTCGCCACCGGTGCCGACGATGTCGACGAAATTCGACGCGTCGGGCACTTCGACGTGATGCGCGAACTCGCGCATCACCGTGGCCGCCGCGGCGATCTCGCCGATCGTTTCCTTCTTCACGCGCAGGCCCGTTAGGAACGCCGCGGACTGCACCGGCGACATCTCGCCGCGCATGATGAGCCGCATCAGATGCAGCATCTCGTCGTGGAAGATCTCGCGGTGCTCGATCGTGCGCTGCAGCGCTTCTTGTGGGGTGATCATGGGGTCTCCTCGAGAGCGGGGTCGATCGTGCGCCTATGCGCCAACCTGTGCACCTGATCGTGCAGCGGCCGCTTTCGACTGCTTGATGAAATTCTCGAGCAGCGCGTGGCCGTGTTCGGACAGGATCGATTCCGGATGGAACTGCACGCCTTCGACCGCCAGGGTCTTGTGGCGCACACCCATGATTTCACCGTCAGGTGTCCACGCGGACACTTCGAGGCAGTCGGGCAGCGATTCGCGTTCGATCGCGAGCGAGTGATAGCGCGTGACGGTGAAATGCTTCGGCAGGTCGGCGAACACGCCTTTGCAGTCGGTTTCGATCTCGCTGACCTTGCCGTGCATGATGCTCTGCGCGCGCACCACGCGGCCGCCGAATGCTTCGCCGATTGCCTGGTGGCCGAGGCACACGCCGAAAATCGGAATCTTGCCGGAGAACGTGCGCAGCACGTCGAGCGTGATGCCCGCATGCTGCGGATTGCTCGGCCCCGGCGACAGGCAGATGCGCGCCGGGTTCAGCTGCGCGATCTGTTCGAGCGTGATTTCGTCGTTGCGATAGGTCCGCACGTCCTCGCCGAGTTCGCCGAGGTACTGGACCAGGTTATAGGTGAACGAGTCGTAGTTGTCGATCATCAGCATCATGGTCTTTCTCCCGGTCAGAAGTCGCTGTCGAGGCCGTCTTGCACCTGCTCGGCGGCACGCAATACCGCGCGTGCCTTGTTCTCCGTCTCCTGCCATTCGGATTCGGGCACCGAATCGGCCACCACGCCCGCGGCCGCCTGCACGTACAGATTGCCGTTGCAGATCACGCCGGTGCGGATCGCGATGGCCAGGTCCATATCGCCGGTGAACGACAGATAGCCGACCGCGCCGCCGTACAGGCCGCGTTTGACCGGCTCGAGCTCGTCGATCAGTTCGAGCGCGCGCACCTTCGGCGCGCCGGACAGGGTGCCGGCCGGGAAGGTCGCGCGCAGCACGTCGAAGTTCGTGATGCCCGGTTTCAGCTTGCCCTCGACCGAGCTGACGATGTGCTGCACATGCGAGTACTTTTCGATCGCCATTTTGTCGGTGACGACCACCGAGCCGATCTGCGCGATGCGGCCCACGTCGTTACGCGCGAGGTCGATCAGCATCACGTGTTCGGCGATTTCCTTCGGGTCGTTCAGCAGTTCGGTGGCGAGTTCGGCGTCGCGCTCCGGCGTGTTGCCGCGCGGCCGCGTGCCGGCGAGCGGGCGGATCGTGACGATGCGGTCTTCGTTACGCTTTTCCTGGCGCACCAGAATTTCCGGCGACGAACCGACCACGTGGAATTCGCCGAAGTTGTAGAAGTACATGTACGGCGACGGGTTTAGCGAACGCAGCGCGCGGTACAGCGACAGCGGATTGTCGCGATACGGCTTGGTCAGACGCTGGCCGACCTGCACCTGCATCAGTTCGCCGGCGGCGATGTATTCCTTCGCCTTGCGGACCGCGGCGAGGTAATCCTCTTTGGCGAATTCGCGATAGATCTCGGTGCGCATGCTGGCCGACGTGACCGGCGGCGCCACCGATGCGCGCAGCCGCTGGCGCAGTTCGCGCAGCCGCTGTTTGGCGCGGGTATAGGCTTCCGAGGTGGTCGGGTCGGCGTAGACCACGAGGTACAGCTTGCCCGCCAGATTGTCGATGACCGCGACTTCCTCGGTGAGCAGCAACTGGATGTCCGGCAGGTTCAGATCGTCTGGCGGCGCGCTGTGGGCGAGCTTCTTCTCCATATAGCGCACCGCGTCGTAGCCGAAGTAGCCGGCGAGGCCGCCCGCGAAACGCGGCAGGCCCGGGCGCTGCGCCACCTTGAAGCGGCCCTGGAACTGCTGGATGAATTCGAGCG
Organism: Paraburkholderia jirisanensis; assembly: GCF_054782355.1. Lineage (NCBI taxonomy): Bacteria > Pseudomonadati > Pseudomonadota > Betaproteobacteria > Burkholderiales > Burkholderiaceae > Paraburkholderia > Paraburkholderia jirisanensis. The sequence goes on from NZ_BAAGSQ010000007.1 coordinate 145,945, forward strand.
GATCGCCTTCGTGCGTTTCGACGACCTTGCCGTCTTTCACCACTTCCGTCACGCCCGCGCGGGTGCGCAGCAGCGTGCGCGCCGGCAGACCGATGAACGAATAGCGGCCGAAGCGCTCGCCGCCCACCACCGATTCCAGCAGGAACGAGTTCGCGCCGTTGCGTTCGGCTTGCGCGAGCTTCAGGTACAGCGACAGCGGGGTTTCGAGATCGGCCAGTGCTTCAGCGATCAGCGGAATGCGGTTGTAGCCCTCGTTGGCGAGAGACTGGAATTCGAGTTCGGTCATGTTCCGATCCTGTTCGTACGTCCGGCCGCGACGGCTTCGGACAAAGCGGGGGCGTTGCGCTGCCGGTCAGGCGGATAGACGAACAAGTCGAGACTGACCGGCGCGCGCTTTCCCGGCGATGCACCACAGCATTCAATGCAGACCGCGAATGTACATCACGTACACAGCGGCCACCATGAACGGTGGCGACGCAAGCTGGAAAACAGGAAAGCGCATCGTGCGCAGCGAACCAAAAACGTGCTGAAGCCACAGTACGAGCTTCAGCGCACCTCAGCGAGAGGTTAGCGCGACCAGCGACGCCAGGGCCATGCTCCCCGGTCGATGCTGCTCAGACTCCGTTTTTTGTTCAGAAACATGAGAGGGATGTTTGGGTCAGTTCGTATCAGGCGATGGGTGCCGCCTGGTTGTGTGCTGCGATGGCCTTGGCGGCCTCCAGCAGGGTTCCAACTATACCATCCGATTTGATGGTTTGCACAGCCTGGCCATGGTTGTAGCCGTAGGGCAGCGTCAAGGTGGCCATGCCCGCGGCGCGGCCCGCGATGGCGTCGTTTTCCGAGTCCCCGATCGCAACCGTCGCCTGCGGCGGCACCTGCATCGCTTCGCAGGCAGCGAGCATCGGGAGCGGATCGGGCTTCTTCTTCGCGAGGCTGTCGCCGCCGATCACGATCGTGAACCGGTCGAACAGGCCGTATTGTTTGAGCAGCTCAATCGCGAAGCGGTGCGGTTTGTTGGTCACGCACGCGAGCTTGAGGCCCGCGTCGCGCAGTGCGGCGAGGCCCGCTTCGACTTCGGGATACAAGCGCGTGTGCAGACCGTTGATCTTCGCGTATTCCGCCTGATAGATCGCCAGCGCTTCGTCGAAGCGTTCCTGCGCGTGGTCGGTCTCGAAGCGCGGCGCAAGCACGCTGCGGATCAGATGCTCGGAGCCCTTGCCGACATAGCCCATCACCTCTTCGCGCGAGGTTTCTTCCGCGTCGAGCTGCGCCAGCATGCCGTTCAGGCCGGCGGTGAAGTCGTCGGCGGTGTCGATCATCGTGCCGTCGAGGTCGATGATCGCCGCGACGATGCGCGGTGCGGAGAGGACCGGGGCGGCGTAGCGGGGCGTCGTCATGTCTGTGTCGGTGTTGGGGTCGCTTGGGGGATCAGTGCTCGATGCCGGCGAGGGCCGTGCGCATCTCGCCGATGATGGTCTTGTAGTCCGGGTGACCGAAGATCGCCGATCCGGCCACAAAGGTGTCCGCGCCGGCGGCGGCAATCTGCGCGATATTGTCGATCTTCACGCCGCCGTCCACTTCGAGGTGGATCTGGCGGCCGGTCTTGTCGCGGTAGGCATCGATGCGCTGGCGCGCTTCGCGCAGCTTGTTGAGCGCTTCGGGAATGAACGACTGGCCGCCGAAGCCCGGATTCACCGACATGATCAGCACCAGGTCGACGCGGTCCATCACGTGATCGAGATAACTGAGCGACGTGGCCGGATTGAACACGAGGCCGGCCTTGCAGCCGTGATCGCGAATCAGCGTCAGCGTGCGGTCGATATGGTCCGACGCCTCCGGGTGAAAGCTGATCACGTTGGCGCCGGCCTTGGCGAAGTCCGGCACGATACGGTCCACCGGGCGCACCATCAGATGCACGTCGATCGGCACCTGCACGTGCGGGCGGATCGCCTCGCACACGAGCGGGCCGATGGTCAGGTTCGGCACGTAATGGTTGTCCATCACGTCGAAATGGATCCAGTCCGCGCCGGCGGCGACCACGTTGCGGACTTCTTCACCGAGGCGCGAAAAATCCGCGGACAGGATGCTGGGGGCGATGTGAAATTGCGTCATGAGCTTGGCCGGGCGGGGAGCGAAGCGGGTATTTTACCGTCACATGGGCGCATCGGCCTTGTCGCGATCGGAATGCGCGCGGTTGCGGGCGTGCGCTTCCTCAAGCAGAATGCCAAAGCAGCAAGACCACCCCCCAGCCGATGTGCTGCGTCCCTTGCGAACGTGCTTGCACGGGCCGCGCTATCTTGAATCAGGCAAAACCAGGATGAGCCAGTACCAATTCAGTGTGTCTTCGGAGGTGCGTTATCTGCCCGACGAGTCGGACCCGGAACGCCACAAGTATGCGTTCGCCTACACGCTGACAATCCGCAATACCGGGCAAGCGCCCGCGCAGTTGATCGCTCGCCATTGGGTCATTACCGATAGTGAAAGCCATGTTCAGGAAGTGAAAGGGCTTGGCGTGGTCGGCCATCAGCCTTTGCTGAAGCCGGGCGAACAATTCGAATACACCAGTTGGGCGGTGATCGCGACGCCCGTCGGTACAATGCGGGGCGAGTATTTTTGCGTGGCCGAAGACGGCGAACGCTTCGATGCGCCGGTGCCTGAGTTCGTGTTGCGCATGCCGCGCACGTTGCATTGACGCGGCGCGGTTCGTTCGGGCTTATGTGGGTTGTTTCGCTTGTTTCTGCTGCTTCGCCTGTTTCGCTCGCGCGCTGGGTAGGGTCGGCTAGCGGTGTTGCGGTGGTTGCTGCGTTGCCTGGGCGGATTGTGCTGCTTTTGCGCCTTGTGCCGGTTGGGCGCCTTGTGGTGCCTGGGCCATTTGTGCCACTCCCCGCTGCGGGTCGGCGGGGTTTTGCTGCCGTTGTTGCTTCTCGCGCTTTTCGCGCTCTTCGCGGGCGACTTTCTTCTTGCCGGATGCGGTCCATACCACGATGAAGATCAGCAGGGACAGCGCTAGAAGCGATTCCAGCGCGAAGATGAGCATCGGATATTCGTCGAGCAGATCAGACATGGCGGTTTCCATCAAGAACGAACATTGTATGCGGTTTGCCCGCGCGGTCGCGCTGTGGGGCATGACGGTTGCGGTTGCGGCTTTCCTTGCGGCGTGCGGCGGCGGCGGTGCGGTGCGGCCGGCAGCGCCGACCGGCGCGGCGCTGATTCCCGGCCAGATCGCCGCCACGCGGCTGACGCCAGTGGGATGGCAGCAGGTGCCGGGCTGGCAGGACGATTCGCTGATCGGCGCAACGGCGGCGTTGCGACAGAACTGCGTGCGGCTCGCACGTCAGCCGAACTGGCAGCGCGCTTGCGGCGCCGTGACGCAGATTGACGATCTGGACGTGGCGGCTGCGCGGAGCTTCTTCGAAACCTACTTCACGCCGTTCCAGTTCTCCAATTCCGACGGCACGCTGGATGGTCTCGTGACCGGGTACTACGAGCCGTTGCTGCGCGGGTCGCGCGTGCGGCACGGCGTGTATCAGACCGCGTTGTATCGCTGGCCGTCGGGATACCGCCCGGGTGCGGCGCTGCCGCCGCGCGCGCAGCTCGAGCGAACGGGGGCGCTGAACGGCAATGAGCTTGTGTGGGTGGACGATCCGATCGAAGCGTTTTTCCTGCAGGTGCAAGGGTCGGGACGCATCGTGATGGAAGACGGCAGCGTGATGCGGGTGGGCTTCGGCGGTACCAATAATCAGCCTTACAAATCGATTGGACGCTGGTTGCTGGACCAGGGTGAAATCACGCCGGCGCAGGCGACCATGCAGGGTATCAAGGCGTGGGCGCGGCAGAATCCGACGCGGGTCGACGCGTTGCTCGATACGAATCCGCGCTTTGTATTCTTCCGTGAAATGGTGGCGTCGGAGCCGGCGTCGGCGGGGGCGGCAGGGTCGGCAAGCGGTGCGGATGGGCCGATCGGCGCACTCGGCGTGCCGCTGACGCCGGAGCGGTCGATTGCGGTCGATCCGTCATCGATCCCGCTAGGCACGCCCGTGTTTTTGCAGACGACGCGACCGTTGACCAATGCGCCGATGAATCGTTTGGTGTTTGCGCAGGATACCGGGAGTGCGATCAAGGGCGGCGTGCGGGCGGATTATTTCTGGGGACTGGGCGATGAGGCGGGGGATCTGGCCGGCAAGATGAAGCAGACCGGGCGGATGTGGTTGCTGTTGCCGAATTCTTGAGGGTGGGGGCGGGTGGTTTGAGGTTGTGGTAGCGGTGGTGGTGGTAGCGGTGGCGGTGATTTGGTGATCGGTGTGGTGGTGGCTGTGCTTGTTCTCGTGCTCGTGCTCGCGCCTTTGCTCCTGTTTGTACTTGTCTCGCGGGCGGGGTCTGGCGATGTTTGCTGTGGCGGCTACTGGCTACTGGCTACCGGCTACCGGCTACCGGCTACCGGCTACCGGTCGCCGTGGCCGTTGCGGTGGCCTTTGTCGATAGGCCGCGACCACCGTATCGCCAGCCCGCGAATCGTGCATTCATGTTCGCCGTGTCAGGCGGGCGTCTTCCGCTTGTCGATCACCCTGCGTGCCTTGCCGACTGAACGCTCGATACCGTTCACCGCCAGCACCGCAACGTTGGCCGTCACGCCGATCAATGACTTGACTTCGTAAGCGAGCGCGTCTCGTGCCGCGTGTAGCACCGCGGTGTCGGGCGCGGTTTCTGGACAGGGTTCGACATTGATCGTCATCACGTCGAGTGGACCTTCCTTCGTCAGGACGATCTGGTAGTGTGGCGCCAGTGCGTGCTGCTTCAACAGCAGTTCTTCGATCTGCGTGGGGAATACGTTGACGCCCCGCACGATCATCATGTCGTCGCAGCGGCCCGTGATCTTCTCCATACGACGCATCGTGCGCGCGGTGCCGGGCAGAAGCCGGGTGAGATCGCGCGTGCGGTAGCGGATGATCGGCAATGCCTCTTTCGTCAGCGACGTGAATACGAGCTCGCCCAGTTCGCCGTCGGGCAATACTTCACCGGTTTCAGGGTCGACCACCTCTGGGTAAAAGTGGTCTTCCCAGATCGTCGGGCCGTCCTTGGTGTCCACGCATTCTGACGCGACGCCCGGCCCCATCACTTCAGACAGGCCATAGATGTCGACGGCATCGATTCCCATCCGTTGTTCGATTGCGATGCGCATATCGTTGGTCCACGGCTCAGCCCCGAAAATGCCGATGCGAAGCGAGCAGCGCGCCGGATCGACGCCTTGCCGCTCGAACTCGTCCGCAATCGACAGCATGTAGCTCGGTGTGACCATGATGATGTCCGGGCGGAAGTCCTGGATCAGTTGAACCTGCTTCTCGGTCTGGCCGCCGCCGAACGGGATCACGGTGAGACCGGCACGCTCGGCACCGTAGTGCGCACCCAAGCCACCGGTGAACAGCCCATAGCCATAGCTGATGTGAACCTTATCGCCGGGTTGCGCGCCTGCGGCACGGATCGAGCGTGCGACGAGGTTGGCCCATGTGTCGATGTCGCGTGCCGTGTAGCCGACGACGGTGGGTTTGCCCGTCGTGCCGGAAGACGCGTGGATCCGCGCAATACGCTGCTGGGGCACGGCGAAAAGGCCGAAGGGGTAGTTGTCGCGCAGGTCTTGCTTGGTAGTGAACGGGAAGCGGGCAAGATCGGACAATGTCTTCACGTCGGCCGGATGGACGCCGGTTTCGTCGAACTTGCGCCGATACACCGGCGAGTTTTCGTAAGCGTGCGTGAGCGACCATTTGAGCCTGTCGAGTTGCAGCGCGGCGAGTTCGTCGCGGCTCGCGGTCTCGATCGGTTCGAGCGGGAGCGTAGCGGTCATTGAGCGTCTCCTTATGTCGTCACTGTGGCGCTCTTGGTGGGTGCGCGCGAAGTGGTGCGTTAATGCGGTTGCTTGCGGCTGCTTGCGGCTTCGGTCAATCGCCCACGGGGATCACAGTGCCTTTGATTTGCGCGGATTTGCCGCGGAACATCGCCACGGTCTCGTTTGCCAGGTTGGTGATGCGGATATCGTAGATGCCGTTGCGGCCGCTTAAGGTTTGCTCGACGGCTTCGGCGATCAGCGTGTCTCCTTCGGGCACCGGGCGTAGAAACTCGATCGAGCAGCCTGCGGCGACTGTGTTCACGTTGTGCGAATTGCACGCGAACGCGAAAGTCGAGTCGGCAAGTGTAAAGATCAGTCCGCCGTGGCAGATGCGATGGCCGTTCAGAAAGTCGGCGCGCACTTTCATCTGCATGCGGGCGTAGCCGGCGCGTACCTCGAGCAGTTCCAGGCCGAGCGAGTGGCTGCATGCGTCGGCGCGATACATTGCGTCGGCGGTTGCGCGCGCCAGATCGTCGGGCAATAGCGGTACGTTCGGTTCGCGATGCGTCGACATGTCAGCGTCCCTCGAAGCGCGGTGCGCGTTTCTCGATGAACGCGCGCACGCCCTCGGCATAGTCGTGCGACGCGCCCAGTTCACGCTGCAGGTCGCGCTCGAGATCGAGCTGCTGGTCGAGCGTCTGGGTTGCGCCCTGCCGCATCGCCAGTCTGGTTGCGACGATCGCGCGCGTAGGCTGCTGCGCTAGCTGTGCTGCAAACGCTGCGGCCGTGCTGGCCAGGTCGCCATCTTCGACCACTTGCCAGACGAGCCCCCAGCTTTCAGCTTTTTCAGCGCCAAGCTTGTTGCCGGTGAGGGCCAGCCCGAGCGCTCGAGCCATCCCAACGCGCTTTGGCAGGAACCATGTGCCGCCCGAGTCCGGGACGAGACCGATCTTCACGAACGACTGAATGAAGCTTGCGGAGCGAGCGGCGAGCACGAGATCGCAAGCGAACGCGAGATTTGCTCCGGCGCCCGCCGCAGTGCCATTGACTGCGGCGATGACGGGTAGCGATAGCGCCTGCAACCGCCTGATGAGCGGGTTGAACTGTTGGTCGATCAACTCGCCGAGATCGGACATCGCGCCGGGCGTAAAGTCTAGGTCTGCCAGATCCTGTCCGGCGCAAAAGCCTCTGCCGGCGCCGGTGAGGATGAGCGCACGCGCATCGGACGATGCGATCTCGTCGAGCGCCGCAGCGAGTTCGGCATGCATCGCACGCGTGAAACTATTGAGTTTGTCCGGGCGGTTGAGCGTGATAGTTGCGACGCGGCTTGCCGCATCGCTTGATACGCGGATCATTTCATACGACATTGATCGCCTCCTCGTCTCCATGAACTGCTGATGCGGGTAGCCACATTGGCCGGGCTTGATACGTGGCGCGCTGGACGCGCGCCACGGCCGTCTTGCAGCGGGGCGCGGCGCCGCGCCCCGCTGTCTAAATGCGCTCGATCATGAGCGTGATGTCTTCGTCGTCGAAGCTCATCGTGCACAGCGCATTGCGCCGGCCGGTGTGCTCGAGGAGAAAGATCGCGGTGGCGATGAGCCGTGCCCCAGCCTCAACGTGGGCAAACGGCCTATCGATCGCGTCGCAAACAGATGTATTGGTCATGTTGAAACCCCTGCGAATTAAGGGCCCGCGGAAGTGCGACCCTTGATTGCATGTTATCTGGCCGTGTATTGGTGCGTAAGTCGACCAGACGGCATATGCCGTTCGGCTGACTTACGCCGGCACCACTTTGGGTTCAACATGAACACGGCTTTGAACGACGCGAAAACGATTCGCGACGAACGCCGCATCGGTGAGCGCTGCGTTCGCTGCCGGATTGGCGCCGGTCCCGTGAAAATCGGAAAACGCAGCAGACTGGTTGACGAATACACCGCTCGTAAGGTTGATCGAAAGCGCAACGCCGCCGCGAATCGAGGCTTCGTGCGCTGCTTCGACAACCTGCTCGTCGGTGCTGTAGATGGAAAGCGTGAGCGCCCCATGCGCCGCCGCCGTGGTGCCGGCCAGATCGAGGGCATGCTCGGTCGAGTCAGTTGCGATCACGAAAGAGACTGGTCCGAACCACTCTTGTGTGAATTGGGCGGTATCGGTCGCGGCATCGAGTTGGACCATCAGCGGCGTGCGGACGCGCGCGCCAGGGAATGTGGGATGCTCGAGCGCGCGGCTGTCCAGCAGCGTCCGGTCAAGTTGTCGGGCTGCGTCGATGCGTTGCATGATGCGGTCGTTCTGCACCGCGCCAAGCAGTTCGACCGCCTTCGCCGGCTCTGCAAGCAGCTGTTCGATGGCACCTGTCAGCGCGCCTGCAACGGCGTCGAACGTCACGACGCCCTCGGCGGTCTTGATGCCGGCGCGTGGCACGTAGATGTTTTGCGGCGCAGTGCACATCTGGCCTGAATACAGCGCGAGCGAGAACGCAATATTGCGTGCTGCGGCCTTAAGGTTGTCCACCGAGTCGATCACGATCTGATTGACGCCGGCCTTTTCGGTGAACACGTGTGCCTGCTGAGCGTGGCGTTCGAGCCAGTTGCCGTTTTGCGTGCTACCGGTGAAATCGATCAGTTTGATTTCCGGGCGCTGGGCAAGATACTGGACGAGATCTCCGTCGTTGGGATCGGTGGCTAGCAGCGTGACGACATTCGGGTCGAAGCCTGCTTCGCGCAAGACGTCACGTGCGATGCGCACCGTGATCGCAAGCGGCAGGATAGCGCCGGGGTGCGGCTTGACGATCACGGTGTTGCCGGTTGCAAGGTCGGCAAACAAGCCGGGGTAACCGTTCCAGGTCGGAAACGTGCAGCAGCCCAGCACCAGTGCCGTGCCGCGCGGCACAATCGCGAAGCGTTTGCGCATCGCCAGCGGCGGGTTTTTGCCCTGCGGTTTTTCCCAGTGCGCTTCGGCCGGGACGCGGCGCAACTGGTCCCATGCATAGGCAACGGCTTCCAGTGCACGGTCCTGCGCGTGCGGACCGCCGGCCTGGAACGCCATCATGAATGCCTGGCCGGTTGTGTGCATGACAGCGTGACCAATCTCGAAACTGGCGAGGTTGAGCCGCGCGAGAATTTCAAGGCTTACGCCGACCCACGCCTCGGGCCCTGCTTCGCGCCACGCGCGCCTGGCATTCTCGGCTGCGCCAATCAACGCAGCAGGGTCGGACTTGGGGTAGCGGATGCCGAGCTGAAATCCGAACGGCGATCGTTCGGCGCCGACTGTCTCGCCAGTGGTTGGCTGGTCGAGCTCGAATGTCCGATTCAGCTGAGCTTTGAACGCGGCTTCGCCATCGGCACCAGCGGTTTGCCCGTACACTTTGGGGCTGGGCATTTCGGGGAATGGGCTCCAATAGCCTCGGGTTTCGATGGCGGCGAGCGCCTTTTGCAGCATGTCTTCATGCTTGCTGAAAAGCGGGTGTGTCATGGCAGAAGGGAGGCTCAGCAAAGGTGGAAGGGGTTCCGTTTAATAATTGACCGACCGGTTGGTTTGAAAATGGTAGCAATTGTTGACGGCGCGCGCGAGAGAAATTTCGCGCATTCAGTACAACCACGGAGGATGCATGGCTTACGAAAATATTCTGGTCGAGACGCGCGGCAGGGTTGGTCTCGTGACGCTGAACCGGCCAAAAGCACTCAATGCGCTGAACGACGCGCTAATCGACGAGTTGGGCGAGGCACTGCGCGGGTTCGATGCCAACGACGAGATCGGTGCCATCGTCGTGACGGGTAGCGAGAAAGCATTTGCTGCCGGCGCAGACATCGGGATGATGGCGAAGTACTCGTATATGGACGTGTACAAGAGCGACTACATCACGCGTAACTGGGAGGCCGTGCGCCAGATTCGCAAACCGGTGATCGCTGCGGTGGCTGGCTTCGCGCTGGGCGGTGGCTGCGAACTGGCGATGCTGTGCGACATCGTGATTGCAGCCGACACCGCGAAGTTCGGCCAGCCGGAAATCAAGCTCGGTGTCATGCCGGGTGCTGGCGGCACGCAGCGGCTGCCGCGCGCCGTGTCGAAGGCGAAGGCCATGGATATGTGTTTGACGGCGCGCTTCATGGATGCGAGCGAAGCTGAGCGTGCCGGTCTTGTGTCGCGGGTGGTGCCGGCGGCATCGCTGCTCGAGGAGGCGCTAGCAGCGGCCGCCACCATCGCTGAGTTTCCGTTGCCTGCAGTGATGATGGTGAAGGAGGCGGTGAACAGCGCGTATGAAACTACGCTTGCGGAAGGGGTGCATTTCGAGCGCCGTCTGTTCCACTCGTTGTTTGCCACCGAAGACCAGAAAGAGGGTATGGCCGCGTTCCTTGAGAAGCGCAAACCCGACTTCAAGCATCGGTAATTTGGCTTCTTCAAATAACGCTTGCGTGCGGCGCATCGAGTGTCTAGAATCTCGATCTTTCGCGCTTCGGCAAACGGGGTGCGAAAGGCGGGAGCGCCAGTAATGGCGGGGGTTTTCGCGGAGTGCAGCAGGTTAGGAAGTTAAAAAAACCTGTTGACGATGTGAGCGAAAGTCTGCATAATCTCGCTTCTCTGCTGCTGATGCGGCAGACACGAAACAGGCGGTAGCAGCGAAAGGCTGCTGTGCAGTTTAAGCCGGTTTTGTGACGCGATCTTTAACAATTCACAGCCGATAAGTGTGGGCATC
>NZ_BAAGSQ010000008.1:0-71635 GCF_054782355.1 Paraburkholderia jirisanensis
ATCAATCGCGTCGACGAACTTACGCCTTGGCGCGTTGCTGATCAGCTCCGCGTAGACCGATAGCTCCAACGTCGCGTCAAGACGTCACCGGCTACACGCTTACGCAAAGTCCGTGAAGTTTGATTCGCTGAAGGCATGCATCACGCCCGACACGTCTGGATAGTTGAACGTCGTCGCTCCTCCCGGAAAGCCCTTGCCAGCGTTCAGGCTGGTCTCAATCGCGACAATGTCGGCTTGGCTCAGCGAATCACAAGCGAACGTGCCATCGAGCGTCGGCGTACTGGTGCTGACGATTTGAATCCCGCTCGCTAGTTGCATTGCTGCCTGCTGCACAAGCGGAATCGCCGCCGGGTTGTGAGCGGCATATACGGCCTCGATTGCACTGATTTGTTCTGTGGTGAGCGTGGCACCGAAAGCGATGTTGCCTTCGCTATCCCATGTAAAGGGAAGTCCGGACACGCCAGCTGCTACGAGCTCATACTGAAAGTCAGGCCCGATTGCTTTTTGAGACATTTGAGATACTCCTTATTTGCGGGGTGCAATATAGACTTTGACGCTAAAGCGCACGCCTTGAGTTGCAGTCCCCGCCCAGGTGGCCGTCCCGCCACCCACCAAACCAACCGCGGTAGCATAGTGAAAGCCCTCCGACAAACCCGTTTTGGGAACGCTAAGCGCGACTGACATGTTGGCGTTTGCTACTGCTGAAGTAGTAGCGCTGGAAGCCTCAGACGGAGCCGTGCCGTCAAATGCAATCGATGTGTTGGTGCCGGCAGATGTTCCGGCTGTATTGGCTACCTGTCCATCCGCCGCTGCGATCGGGATCTCACCGGCCCACAGCAGGAAGCTTGTTCTCAGCGTTGAGCTGATCTCCACAAAGCTCATGCTGGTGGTCGAAATGCTCGACGTCAGTGGCGTCACTGCCGCGAACCCCGGATCATTCATCCACGACCGAAGCGTGCCTTCCCATGTCCCCGAAAGCACCCGACCCATGCCCACCAGAGCCTTGGTGTTGTCACCGGTCATGATTTCGACGCCGGTTGCATCCGTGCTGTGGCCGGTGGTCGACGGCAGCAACGTCAGACTTCCAGCTGCGATAGTCGCGTAGATGTAATACAGCGAGCCGACGGTCAAACCTGCGACCGATAGCGACGCGCCTCCGGCCGGAATGGTTGCGATACCTTGGCCAGGGATAAATAGCAGGTTGCCTTTATAAGGCAACAGCAGCGCATTTCCCCCGGAAAGCGAGAGTCTTCCCTGTTGCCCACTGACTAGCTGCATTGCACGAATTGCGTCGCGCAACTGCGTGTTTTTTGTTCGATCTGGCGTCAAGCTACCGCCGATGATCGCCCCAATCATCTCCTCCTGAAAAGCGTTGTACTGGTACGCGGGCCATTGTGTGGCCAACTGCTGGGATGCTGGGTTGCCATCCGTAGCAAAGCCGGGTGTGCCGCCAGCGGGGGCAGTATCAGCCTGCTCCGCGGCGACAGTTCCAGATGCGATAAGTCGATCCATTATTCTTCGTCCTGCGTTGGCTGCTGGTTGGTGGACGCATCGTTTTTCGTAACACCGAATGCGCTGCCGAATCCGCTCGTTCCGAATTCATACGGCGCGTCGTTGCTCGTCTCGGGCGCTACTGGTTTTGCAGTGTTTTCATTCATCGAATGGATCCTGATTGAACAGCGGCTCAGGGCACGCCTCGAACCTTGCGTATGCTCGAGGCACCCCCCGGTGAGCTGCTCGGTAAGTGAGTGTGACGAATATCAGACGCCGCCCTCATTGGGTCCCAACGCACCTATGCGGCGCCACTCATCGGAAAGCGTCCCGCTTCCGTCGTGCGAGAAACCGCGATCCACCGAGCCAGAGTTAGCAACACTGCGCGCCGCCGGCGAACCGGGTTCTCGGACCAACGACCTTGCCTGATAAGGCTCTCGACCTCTCGCTTCGCGCTGCTCCAGTTCTTCGTCATAGCGCCTCTGCCGTTCTTCGTTCTCACGGACGCGCGCATCGAATCTTCGTTGCTCAACTTCTGTGCGCTTCGACTGCTCGACTGAAGGGACCTTCGGTGGCTGATAAACGCGATGCTGCCGGAGCGCCTTCGCAACGGTGACGATCTCCTGTATCGCTGTTGCAACGCCGACCGGCAATGTCGGCAGCGGCTCATCTGTCGCGAGGAGATCAGTACCGCTCAAGCGAACATGGCCCGATAGATGGTCGGAGCGATAACCAACCGGGCTGATCAGTTTTGCGCAGTCAAGCCAATCGCGCGCAAAGCCGCCGTTGGGCATCTGCGCGTCGATCGCGGTAATCGCTGCAATTATGGGAACGAGTGGCGGGCACGCCGCAATGAGATCCTCATTGAGTGCGGCGAGAATCTGTTTGTCGTAGCTGGTCATTGCCGCCCGAAGCCGCACTTTCAAATCGGGAATCGTTGCGTCGATGGTCTGCGCTTCGGCGTTCAGGTGTTCGACAGCCCTGGTGCGCCGCTCGTGAGCCCGTCGTGCGTCAGCGAGCTCGGCAGCCGCCCTGTCCGACGCTTTCACAGCCTTCGTGACGTCACCTTTCGGGATCTCGTCTGCGGCCGCTCTCGCCTCCGCCTTCACCGCGGCGGCATCAAGCTCTTCCAATGTCGCCTCGAGCTCCGCGATATGGATCTCGCTCGCCGCTAGCGCGTCGCGATTCACGACTGCAGCGCGCTCAGCGCTCGCACGCGAGTCGAGGGTATTCGTGATGTCGTCCAGAACGGCCCTCAATTCAACGGGAAAGCTCTTAGCTGCGTCGAAAATATTCATGACGCGTCCTCCGCTCAGCCACCGCGCACGCGGCGGAATGCAGCGTCCCAGCCCGGATGTAATTTCACCCCGGTGGGCGCCGCGCGCCGCGCGTTGCCCATTGCGCGATCCCAACTGGACGCTACTGCCTGCTGTCGGGTGGCGTCAGCAATGGCCCCATAGTGCGCAGTCCGCTGCTCGCGAATCTTCTTCGTCACGTTGACTGGCTGCTTTTCCGACCGTCGTTCTGTACTCATCGTGCTCTCCGTCCCACACGCTCAACGTCAGGCACGTTGATATCTCAGCGGGTAAGCACAAGGTGCAGCGAGACAGGGGTGGACGGCAAGTGGACGGCGGAAAGACTCTTGAGATGGCCGCTGGGTGGGGCATTGGATTGCAGGTGGACGACGACACGTCCGGTCAGGAGGACGACCCTTTGTATCGAGAACTAGGGAAGACCGATGACGTCGAGACCTTGGGCGCCTTCGAAGCTTTCCTCGCCTTCGTGCAAGCGTCTTTTATCGTGCGCGCCTTGACGTTGTATTTTTTGCCAAGTCGTTTGTTGCAATCCGTCACGCCTGAGCGCTTCACCTCTTCCTGCTCGAGGAGGAGCTCTTCGTCGCTTGGCAGCCCACCCAAGGCTGGATTTCCGAGCGGGGTATCGTCAGGTACGGACGCCGAATCACGCACGCGAACGCCGATACCAATCACGGCAAGCCATTCATTGAGGTCAGCTTCGCTGATGAGGCAACCACTCAATGCGATTGCGCCAGCAAGATTCCGATATCCGATCGGAAGCCTTGTATCCGGATGCGCGATCGGCAGGTGCAAATCCGGGTCTCGACCGACCAGCTGACCGGAACAGAGGGCGTTATAGATAACGGGGCCGAGCCGGTCTACGGCATCCGCGCGCCTCCCTTTCTCATCTGGATAGAGTTGAGTCGCAATCGCGAAGGCCGCTTTCGCTCGAGTGAAAAATCCAGAGGGCGGCAGCGGGGTGAAGCTGCCTTCGATTTCTCGGTTACCCATTCGTTGACGCTCCCGAAGCATCCCGGCCGAGGAACCGCGCCAGCGGGCCCGGGTAGCCCGCGTTTCGCCTGGCCGGGCTAGGCGCGACTCATCGATTATGCGGTGTCGTGCTACCGTTCACCAGCGCACTCTTCGTCAATCCTTGATTTGCTTGACGCATGCCGCGTCAAAGATCGTCGATCCTCCACCAATACCTATGTCACTTGATCCGTCTACAGCTGTCGTGCACCTTCGCATGCGACGAGCAGAGCAAGAACTGTCCGTTGGCAGCGGAGTTCTCTATCGCCGAAATGATCAGGTATTCATCGTTACCGCTTGGCACAACCTCTCGGGACGCCACGCTTTAACGATGAAGCCCATCAGCCGCATGGCGGCCTTCCCTGATAACGTCGTCGCGACAATTTGCTGCTGCAACGAAGTGACCCCGGAAAAGAAGCTCTATACACGGATGCCTTTCCGCGTCGAGCTCGAGGCAAACGGTGCGGCCACGTATCTTGTGCACCCTCAGCCGTTTCCTCGCGTCGATGTCGCGGTTATTCCACTTCGAGTGGATGAGCCTCATGAAATGGTGATACCGCTGTCCGATGGCACGACGCGCACTCCGTCGCTCCCCCCTCGCGATCGGGAAGGCGCCAGCGGCGTCGTCCGAGAGATCGAATGCATTCAAGACATGGAGGCCGCCTTTCTTGAGCATCAGCCGTTGCCAACTACGGAGCTGTGGCTCGGCGATGATCTTTTCATACTGGGTTATCCACGCGCTCTTTCGGACCTGTACGGGCAACCGCTCTGGAAACGAGCGACCGTTGCCTCGTCTCCTGAACTGGGCAAGCGGGTCAGCCAATTTCTCGTCGATTGTGCCTCCCGCGAAGGGATGTCCGGCGCACCGGTTGTCTCCTATAACCGGCTCGGTTTCTCGAAAAGTCAGACCGCTTTCCCGGTGGGAATGCCAACTACCGTCTTTCGTGGCATATATACGAGCCGCGTTGGCAAGACCGATGACTTCGAGGCTCAGATTGGCACAGTCTGGCAGCGGCATGTCGTGGACGAAATTATCGACAGAAATTTGAGGGCTCCGTTGTCAGAGTCAATCTTGGCGACCAACGTTGAGATCGAAGCTGCAATCGAAGACAGCTGGAAAACAGACTCAGACTTTGTGCAACGTCTCACCGAAGGCGCAGCGCCGCTTGATCTTTTCGTACAAATCGTCATGAGGCGATTGGAAGGAAGAGCGGATCCGGCTGAAATTCGACTGACAGTGTTGGAAAAGGCGCGGCGCTCCACTGGGTAGCGCACTACGGATTCACGATTAGGAAACCAACTTTGAAACCTGGTCACCACGTTGCATCAGGCGTGGTGCCGCCATGCAAACACTGCCGCGCCGGCGGCCGGGTGCGACGCTGCGATCACGCACAATATCAACAACGTTGAACCACTACGCTTCCAATTCGCGGTCTGGCCAGTCGCGCGACGGTGGATGTCCTTCACAAGCTCAAGCTGCATAGCACCGCTGGGAAAGGCCTCGAGAATGAGGTGCGCATCGGGAAAATCAAGAGACTTCACGCCATCGAAAAATGCTTTCAGAGTCGGCGCACGCCTGCCGGGAAGGTCTACTGGAAAACCTAAGTCCCGGCGACCGATGCGCGGCGCGCAGTTACGCCGGACCTTTTGTGTGCCGTTCCCGTCAAGCCTTGTCCAAACCGATCCAAGAGCTATGTGGCGCTTGGCTCGTGATGATCGAGTACTTCGACCACACCGATTTGGCAGCATCGACCGCATGGTTGCGGACCTGCTCGGTCGTCTGATTGGATTCGATGAAATATTCCGCTGTCGGCAGCTTGTAAACGATGCCGTCATTGCTCTTGATAGTTCGCGAAAAGTCCTCTGCTTCCATCGCCGCGTGCAGCTTATCGTAGTCCTTCGAGGTAGGTTTGTTGGGGTTTTCGTGTAGTTCAACCCGTGTCATATAGCGCGTCATTTTCAATCCCCTTGCTGATAGGTTAGCGGTGGCAGTTCGGACATCGTTGACGTACGTAATGCTGGTTGCACGATCTTCAATTCGGCGTAAACCCTGATTTTTAGCTTCGCCGCTGCGCCCCTTGTACGTTCCGCGGGAACAGGGAGAACGCAGGGAACAGAACCCAGAATTGTTCCCTCGGTTCCCTTTAACATTTCATGTGTCAGACCAGCATTATTCGGCGCCAGCGAGCGCACCGGGATCGATGTGATATAGCGAAACGGCGCGGCAAGGTTTGCAATCCGCGCGCGCTCACCAGTCGACGGGTCATTCAGTCGATTCGTACACTACGCGCCAGTACCGGCGAATGCCGAGTAGCTCCCTCTCCATCGATGCTCACGCCCGACAACGCGGGCGCATTGTTTTTGTTCATCCTCACGCCCCTTTGCGGATGACTTTGTATCTATATTCATTCCGAGTCGTGTCAGATGTGTCGGACGCGTCAGGCCTTTATCTGGCAAGGGTTTCATGGATGACATAACGCGTGTCTGTCATGTCTGGTGCGTCAGGTGCGATGCTTGCCATGCCTGACATGACTGACATCTGATCCGCAACCCGTGTCAGGAGCAAAAGCGTTGTCACAAAAGGATCTGACATGAATGACATGACCGACACAATAAAAACATTCTCTTGGACTTCTCTAGTCACATAGGAGCTTGGCAGGCACGATACGATAAAGGCGCTTTGAGTCCTTCTCATCGGCAATCCAGATCGTTTTCGGATGGCCCTTGCCGTCAAGATTTAGTACCGCTCCAGACTCCTTGAGCGCACGGACCACACGATTGATGTCGTAGCCCTTGGTCGCCTCACGAAGAGCTCCCGACGTGAAAAGGTACAGTCGGCGCTCGCCATCCTGTTCCCACCAGCCAGCCCGGTCGCGAACGGGATCCGCGCTGCCCTCACGGCTCGAGAAGCGCGCGCTGCCATGGCGGTCGATGAAGTCAGAAATAGCACGCAATATCGCCGCGTGCTCCGCTCCATGCCCGTTGCCGCCGCGCTGCTGACGCCAAAGATTGAACGCATGGCGTGCTGCACCGACTGCATCCCCGGCCTTCCACGGGACGATGCTCCAGCGCATGGCAAGCTCGCCGGCGAGGCCGCAGATCGCGAACGTGCGAGCAGCCCGACGTTCCTGTCCTTCAACGTCAAAACGATCGAGGATGGTCTGCAGCTCGTCGGAGAGCTGCAAGCCCTCACGCTGGGCCTGCACCAATGCCTCGACAAAGCGCGGGCCTGCGTGGCCGTAGTGCCGAGCAGCGAGGTTTCGCACTTCGTCGGACAGGGCTGCACCCGTTGCGCGGCCGCGTAGATCATCAAACAGCCCGTACTTACCTTGCACGGGAACGTCGAGGATCCGGAGTTCCTGTCCAGCCTTCGCTTCGATGCCGCCGGCGCTCATCCGGGCTGAGATCGTCAGTTCGCCAGTCGACAACAGAAATACCCGCCAGCGGCTCGCCTGACGCGCTTCGCCGTGGCGGTTGGCGCGAGTCTTACCGGTGCCATTGATGAGCGCATACGCGGCCTCGTAGAGGGCCTTTGGGTCTATCTCGCCGAGTTCGTCCAGTGCCAGCAGTGTGTCCGAATGCAGTGAGCCCGCCCCCTCTAGGCCGTTCGCTGTCGCTCGCCAGGTGCGCTTGAACTGTGGACCTCCCCAGACACTCACCGCGGCGTGCAGCGCGGTCGTCTTGCCTGATGAAGAGTCTCCGAAAAGGTGTGCGCCGCCGCCCTCGACGTTCATTGGGCCAAGCAGTGGGCCCGCGAGCGCCGCGGAGAATGCCAGCATTAGCAACGGATTGCCGACGGCGAGCGTGGCGAGCTCGCGCCATTCATCGAACGTGCCGGCCGCCGCGTACGGCGCGGTGCGCCCCGATGCCTGAAACCAGATATCGTCTGCGCCAATCACAGCATCCGGCAATACGAATGCATCTCCGCTCCAACCCGTGATGCTTGCCGCGCGCATTTTTGTCCCGGGAACCTGCGCGGCGACGTAGCGAAGAATTGCATTCTTGTCGTTCAGATCGAATACGAGGCCCTCGCTGAGCAACACGCCGCGAGCCTCGCTCCCGTCGCCGGCGAGCATAGACATCGGCATTGCCCACTTCTTCCGGCGTCCGGCCGGCGACAGAATCTCGAGCAGGCGCCCGTACTCCGCGTCTGCGCCATTGCTGGTGGTCGCAAGCACGCGCAGGGGCGTCGATATCCATTTGTCGATAAGCACGGGCGGCGCGTCATGCTTTTCGGCCTTGGTGCCGTGCCAGTACACACCCGGCTTTACCTTCCTACCGGCGATTTCCTGCCAGCCCTCGTACACGCGATAGCACGGCCGCTCCTCGATACTGGGGAACCGAATTTCTTCAGGTTGCCGATCGGCATGCTCTGCGCTCGGATGGATCACCGCAGCGGACTCAATGGCATCCCGCACGACATCCTCGCCGCGCAGCTGGTGGAGGTCATTGAAGTCGGTCGCGTCGGCCGGCCGCTCAGTTCCGAAGTCCGGCAATGCAAAAGCGCCGCCGACCGCCTGGGCCGCGCGGATTGCCTTTTCCTGACCTTTACCGATATCCGCCAGCAAGACGATTTTTGAGTTCGGATATTTGCGACGCATTACCTCGGCAACCTTTCCGAGATTCCCACAGGTAAGCGCAGCGACGGCCGCAGCCGCAGTGCACATGTGTGCGGAAAGCACCGTGGCCATGCCTTCGCCGATCAGGATCAGCTCGGGGGATCCAGCAGGTGCATACGCCACCCAATATCCGGACTCTTTTCGGCCGTGTGACAACGCCGTTTTATGACCCTCTCCGTCGATCATTTCAATCGTCGACACTGATCCTTCAGACTGCACCGGGACAATGAGCACGCGGCCGGTGAGTGCCTGGCCTGAAGAGGATGGTGTGTAGCCAATCAGATCAGCAAGTACGTCGACGTCCATCTCTCGCAGCGTTCTGATCGCTCTTAGCCCCTTACGGGCCAAATAAGGGTGATCGTCACGTGCAGCTGCAGCCTTTTTCCAAACATCGCGCGCAATGTCTGCTGCTCGCGCGGCATCTTTGCGACGCTTACTGGCTTCTGCAGCTGAAGACGCTTTCCGTTGCGCACGCCGCCGCTCGATCTCGGAGCTATCGACCACCGCGGCCTTATGCTGGCCCGGGTCGTAACCGTATTGCTTCGCGATCGCGTACAGCGTGCCAATGCTTACGCCGCCGCCCGATTTCACGGACTTCCATGTAGTGCGTGCCGTCTCGACCGCATAGGTCGATCCTTCCGAGCTCCATGCGTCGAAAATCTCGAAGCCGTGGTTACCGAGCTCGCTTTTAATGGCCATCGCGATACGCACCCATGTGTCGCGATCGATGTCTGGAGGAATGAACGAAAGAGCCGCCTGGATTCGCTGACGCTCGTCGACGACTGCATTCACAGTTCGCCCTCCCTGCACAGGCCTGCGCGCCGCAAGATCTCGACGAAGGTATGTACGTCGCCGACCGCAGCGGTCGCATCAACGGCGAGCCGGTACACGTGCGGTGACTTCGTGCCGTTCGCCATCAGCGTCTCGAGAATGTCGGAATTCGGAAAGCCTCTCGCAGTCGCGCTCCGCAAGACGGCGCTTAAAATGCGCCGAGCGGCGAGGCGTGCCGCCACCGGCGCGAGCGGAGCCTCGTACACGAGAAAACCGGCCATCAGAAGATAATCGGCCGGCGTCGTAAATTCGCCGGCACCAAGGTCGATTCCTGCCCGATGGTCATCCGAAACGGTTTGCGTGCGATTAACCAAGGGCTTCCTCCGCAACTGCGCCAGCCCGACAGTTGGGCGATCGAGTGCGCGCAGCGCCGGCGGCGGTTCCCTCCGTGCTGACATTGGCAACCGACTTATTGCTGAGAGCCGACGCACAGTACTCGTCAGTCCAGTCTGCGGTGTGCTGGATCTCGCACGCCATCAGCTCAGATGCGACGCGGGCGAGCTCGAGCAGGTTGGCCACGCCCCCGTTGCTCAGCGGCGGCTCCACCACTTCCCCGCCGTCACGATCGGCATAGATATCGCTGCGGATCGAATTCAGCTTGTGCATGCGCAGTACAGTTGCAACCCCTTGCGACACCGAAAACGCCCGATCGAGGGCGTCCATCAGAGGCTTTGCATTGAGACCACCGAGTTTGCCAGCCTTGCGCGTGCGGTCGGCGAACAACGAGGCGACACCGTCGCTCTCGAGAAAGTTTTGTGCGTTATCCACGTCGTGCCTCCGTCCCTTCAAGAGCAGTGTCGATGCGCCGAATGATCTCGGCGAGCTGGGCTTCGATTTCGCTCGCGCCGTCTCCAGCCAGATATGAGCTGATACGGGCGAGACGGCACACGAAAGCGCCCTTGTTTTCGGTGAGGCCATTGATTGCCTCACCAAGCGCGGCGAGGTCCGCAAAGCGGTCGAGTACAGCAGGCCGCACCTCTTCGATCAGCGTCCGAAGTTCGAGCAGATTTTTGACGTTAGTGTTCATTGCGCATGCTCCCGTTTTCTGACGATCGTCCGCTTGCCTTCCGAATCCCGGATATCGACGAATGCAAGCAGAAGGACGTCGAGAATCCGATCAGCGTCATACGAGTCGATCTGCCATTCGAAGTGCATATGGCCGTCGGCACCCATCTCAATGCGCAACTCAGAAGCCAGCTCTTCAGCGGCCGAGATCCGCCGACACGAATCGCGCTCGAGGCGGTACGCCTGCAGATCGAAAACAGTGGCCGTGGTGGCCATGGCGATGGGCCTGTTATTCATGGCTCACCTCTGCATTGACGATGGCTTCTGCGATGCGGCGCTCGAACGCTTCATTGAATGCATCGCGGCGTAGCTCATCGCCCGGAAGCGTTGGCATGCCGGCTAGGAGGTTGCGGTAACGAAGATCGCGAAATTCGCCGGCGCTCAGTGGCGCTGCGATGAGCCACAGCTCGGCAGCGCGGCGGCCCGCCAGAACGAATAGGGGAAACTGGCCGGAACGCGTAGTGACTTCAGCCATGGCACGCCTCCGTCCTCGACATGCTGTGAGCAATGCTGGTGAAGGCGGCGTCGAGCACCTCCGACTGGTCACTCACAAGCGAGCGGCCGATCAGCGCGAGTTCATTGACTGGCTCATCGGTATCGCGCGTGAGGCGCTCGATCGCGGCGAAGATGCAAGCCGCGCGCTCGAGCACGCTCAGCGTTTCATCGGCGGTGCGTTGGATGGTGCAGAAAATCTCGCGGACCGATGGCTGTTCGCGCTGGGCCGGATGATCGTCGCGCGCGAGCTGCGCAATGTCGATCAGCGCGGCGCCGGCGACGTCCAGTGCCGCTGCGAGATCGGGGGCGAGCGCTGCAGTGCGCAGAGCCTTGCGAACGATAGTGGAGAGGGATTCGGATTGTTCGGGACGAGCGGTAGCTTGGCGCACCATGATGCGGCCTCCGTATGCGGGTTTGAGAACCCAGCCGCCGACGCCAATCGGGGTGGCCGGGCACATGACGAGGTTGGCGTACCGGCGCATACGGAAACCGGCGTGCGCAAGCGCACCCTCACCAAGGCCCGACCATTGAAGGTGGTGCGCAGTGAGCGGACGAAAAAATACCGCCGGGCGGCGGTTGTCCGCCATATGCAATTCTGGACGCCAATCCAGGTTCCCTGCTGTTTCAGGGACGCTTGCAGGATAGTTCCTGCGGTATACCAGCGTCAAGGAGATTTTCACCGGCATCAACGAGCTCCGGTGGGGTCCGCTGCGCGCGCTGCCAACTCGAGTCCCTGCAATAACTGTGGGATCAAAGATGGCTTGAGAGTCACGCCATTCTTTGACGGCCGGTATTCGCCAGCCGCATCAACAAACCATGTCCGGATGTTGACGTATTCATGCCCCTTGTACTGGTCGACGCTGATTCGCACGCGTTCACGTGCGTTCTTCTGCACCTCGCAAATCAGCGTTCCAGGGCGGTTGTCGTTCGCGGTGTCCGTGTTAGCGTCGGCTCGCAAGCCTGTTTGGCTAGCCTCTGGGCTGGCCATTTTTTTTGTCCGCATTGTCTACCCTTCCGCACGATAGTCAGCTGGGGAAGCGAGAAACGCGTCGATATCGCCAGCTCGCCAGCCGACCGAGCGCGGGCCAAGTCGAATAGCAGGTGGAAATGTCTTGTCGCGAATGCGGGCATAGATTGTGGAGCGACTGAGCCCCGTAACGGCTTCAACCTGCTTGCGACGCAGGATAGAAAGTGCAGTTTGGATTTGTCCGGCCATGTCTCACTCTTGGTGATCGTCCCCGGCCCTTCCGGGAACACATGGCCATATTTGCTCGCACAGTCATGGATTACGAGCCCACGCACTGAGTGCAGTGCGCTATGCAGTGAGCGCCGTACACTCAGCACTCACTGTGGAGTGCGTTCTACTCAGTTGATTGCAAACTGAGCTTGGCTTTCTCGGACTTCCTCTCAGCTCGAATCAGGTCATAGACGCGCCGATACGGAACGCCAATGTCGCCCTGCACCAGCTTTTCCGCGGCGCGCGCGGCCTCCCTCGGCTTAGGATTCATCGCGCGATAGGCCGCGAGCACCTTTTCCGCAGCACGATCAGCATTGCGTCTGTTGGCATCCTGAGTTTTACGGCCACCTTTCCCTGTTTTGTGCTGGGCAAGTCGTAGTTGCCTAAGGTCGGCTTCAGCTATGCCGATCGCGCGCGATGCAGTCACAGTCGAGTTGATCGCCTCTACCAGATCCCCAGCTGCGAGCGCCTTAGTCGCGGCAGTCGAACAAATGGAAACGACCGATAGATCGTTGAGGATCATCTGCTTCGCTGCCTTCGCCCGGTTCCCAGCTTCAATGAGAGCCTTCGCACGCATCTCCCCTTCGACCGAATGTAGCGAACACTCGAGAATCCGGGGCCCTCCCAGCGCGACACTGCATTCGTTCAAAAGAGCCGAAAATGCATGTCCCAGCGCTTTACTCTCTTCCTCCACTTTGCGGCCGAATACCTTCTCGAATATCAGCAATGCCTGTCCATCTATCCACTCGATGTTTCGAAAAATACTCTGTTCGATATCCAAAGTGCCCCCAACGAAGTCCCTGTCAGTCAGACGCCGCGCAGGTTGGGTTAGCAACCTAACTCGCAAATCATCAATATTGCCCGGCGGCGAAATATTCTATTTGATCCGCTGCGGTGCAGGGAAGACCAATATGTTCCTAGAACAACGCCGTCAATTTGGTGGTATTTTTGGTGGTATATACTTTCGCAAAAATCGTCACTCCTTTATCTGAAAAGCGTTTGCTGAAACTATTCCATTCCGGCCCTGGCACCAAATAGTCTCGGAGCAACACCCAATCACACAACAAAGCTCCGCCAAGAAGCGGCCGTGCTCGCGCGAGCAGCTGAGTCATACCGATGATCGCAGCAGCTTCCATCTGGCTCAACTCACGTTGGTCGATCAACTCGTTGAGCTTGAACGCGAGCGCGGCCTTCGCCGACAGTTCTTCAGCGTCGTCGAAACCGAGATCCTGCAGCACGTTATCGGTACCTGGCGGATTGTCTTTGCGAGCCATCACGTTCTCCCGCTCGCCCCATAACGGGCTAGCAATGTTCTCAGCCGCTGTTCGATCAATTCCATGCGCCGCCTCACCCCCGCCGCTTCACCCAATACCCACCCCACATCACCACCAGCCACACCGGCATCAGCACCACCGAAACACTCAACCCCGGCGTCATCGCGAGAATGACCAGAATCACCGCCATGAACGCGAGGCAAATCCAGTTGCTGACCGGAAAC
This sequence comes from Paraburkholderia jirisanensis, assembly GCF_054782355.1. Classification (NCBI taxonomy): domain Bacteria; kingdom Pseudomonadati; phylum Pseudomonadota; class Betaproteobacteria; order Burkholderiales; family Burkholderiaceae; genus Paraburkholderia; species Paraburkholderia jirisanensis. Next base: position 13,561 of record NZ_BAAGSQ010000008.1, read on the forward strand.
CACAGCGACCTGAACACCAGCGTCTGCCCGTCGCGCACCATCGCCGCACGCGACTTCAGATGAGTCAGACTGATCAGCGCCCAGTTCAGCACGAGCGCGGCAACTACCAGCGCCATCAGCACGTCGAGCGCTTGCGCCGGCATCAGATAGTTGACGATCACGCAGCTGAAAGTCGCGAGCGCCGACACGCCGATCGCCATAAACGGCACGCCGCGCCGGTCGACGCGCAGCAGCGCGCGCGGCGCATTGCCCTGCTCCGCAAGACCGTAGAGCATCCGGCTGTTGGCGTAGACGCAACTGTTGTAGACCGACAGCGCGGCGCTCAGCACGACCACGTTGAGCGCATGGGCGGCGACGCTCGAACCGATCTGCGCGAAGATCATCACGAACGGACTCTCGCCCGCCGCCACGCGGCTCCACGGGTATAGCGACAGCAGCACCACCAGCGAGCCAATGTAGAAGATCAGGATCCGATAGATCACCTGATTGACCGCCTTCGGAATGCTCTTGTGCGGCTCGGCCGCTTCCGCCGCGGTGATGCCGATCAGCTCGAGGCCGCCAAAGGAAAACATGATTGCCGCGAGCGTCATGAAGAGCCCGCGAAATCCGTGCGGGAAAAACCCGCCGTCGCGCCACAGATTGGCCACCGACGCTTGCGGCCCGCCGTTACCGCTGACAAGCAGATACGCGCCGAACAGGATCATCCCGATCACCGCCGCGACCTTGACGATCGCAAACCAGAACTCGGTCTCGCCATACGCCTTCACGTTGGCGAGATTGACGGTGTTGATCGCGACGAAACACACCAGTGCCGAGAGCCACGCGGGCACCTGCGGCCACCAGAAATGCAAGTAATGGCCGACCGCGGTCAATTCAGCCATGCCGACCAGCACGTACAGCACCCAATAGTTCCAGCCCGACAGGAAGCCCGGAAAATCGCCCCAGTACTTGAACGCGAAGTGGCTAAACGAGCCCGCCACCGGTTCCTGCGCCACCATTTCGCCGAGCTGGCGCATGATCAGAAACGCGATCAGCCCGCCGATCGCATAACCGACGATCATCGACGGTCCCGCGCGCTGCAGCACGCTTGCCGAACCCAGAAACAGGCCTGTGCCGATCGCGCCGCCGAGTGCGATCAACTGGATGTGACGGTTTTTTAGCCCGCGCTTGAGGCCGGCGTGATCAGTGGGTGCAGTCAAGATATGTTGCTCGATCGTGTGAAACCGGATCGCCGTTCATGCGCGCCGTTCATCCGGATAGGCCGCCGGAAAAGGCGCCATTCTAGCGTTTTGTCCGCCCTCCTACATATTGGGATAGAAAGACAGCCTGGTCCAAAACCGACGCCGCCACCTCACACGGCAGCAGGCTGCTGCGCATGGTGCGCCAGATGGTTGTCAGCGCAGCGTGGGTTCGGTATGTTGCCGTAGTTCCGGCCCGGAAATGGAGACACCATGTCGACGAAACGCCTGCTTTGCGCCGTTTTGCTGTGTCTATCGATGGCCGCCGGTGCGGCTCACGCGCAACGTGCGGCGGCCGCACCGCCCGCCGGCGCAGTGCGCAACATCGTGCTGGTGCACGGCGCGTTCGTCGACGGCTCGAGCTGGAACGGCGTGATCGCCCGGCTGCAGCGCAAGGGCTATCATGTGAGCGCGGTGCAAAACCCGCTGACATCGCTCGCCGACGACGTCGCCGCCACGCGCCGCGTGCTCGCGCAGCAGGACGGTCCGACCGTGCTGGTCGGACACTCGTGGGGCGGCGTGGTGGTCACCGAAGCAGGCGCCGACGATCCGAACGTGGTCGGCCTCGTCTACGTCGCGGCGATCGCGCCCGAGGTCGGTGAGTCGGCGCTCGATATCCTGAAGCGCGGTCCGCAAATGCCGGCCGGCGCGGCCATGAAGCGCGACAACAGCGGCTTTTTGTGGCTCGACCGCGCGCAATATCGCGCAAATTTCGCCGCCGATGTGCCGGAGAATCTGACGCGCGTGTTGTCCGCCGCGCAGCAGCCGGTCGCGGCGTCGGCTTTCGAAGAGAAGGCCACCAAGGCGGCGTGGCAATCGAAGCCGTCGTGGTACGTGGTGACCTCGAAGGATCGCGCGGTATCGCCCGAGATCGAGCGCTGGATGGCGAATCGCATCGGCGCGACGATCGTCGAAGTGCCGTCGAGCCATCTTGTGACCGTCTCGCATGCGGCCGCCACGGCGGATGCGATCGATCGGGCCGCGCGCGAGTTCGGCAAGCAGTGACGCGTGACGGCGGCGCCCGCAACGCTCTATGTTTAGTGCGGCGCCTCCGTGCCTAGCGATAAATTGCCGTGACCGGCTCCGAACCGGTTCGCGCAAAGCCGCGGTACATGCCTTCCGTGTTGAACGGCAACGTCACGTTGCCGTGCGCATCGACTGCAATCAGGCCGCCGCGGCCATCGATGCGCGGCAAGCGGTTCATCACCACATCGGCTGCCGCCTGCTCCAGCGATACACCGCGGTACGCCATCTGTGCGGCGACGTCGTAGGCCGCGGCCATCCGGATGAACATTTCGCCCGAACCGGTCGTCGATACGGCGCAGGTGGCGTCGTCGGCGTAGCAGCCCGAGCCGATCAGCGGCGAATCGCCGACGCGGCCCGGCTGCTTGTTCGTGATGCCACCCGTCGACGTCGCGGCGGCAACGTGACCGTGCGCGTCGCGCGCCACCGCGCCGACCGTGCCGAACTTGCGATTCGGGTCGATCGGTTCATGCGCGAGTGCCGCGCCCGCGCCCGCACTGCGCGCTTCGCCGGCGGCATCGGCCGCGGCCAGCGACGCGCCATCGTGATCGAGCAGCGCCCGCCTGTGTTCACGTGCAAGCAGCCATTGCTGGTAACGCGCATCCGTACGGAAGTACTCAGGCTCGACGAGTTCAAGCCCTTCGGCGGCAGCGAATGCTTCCGCGCCCTCCGCGGTAAACAGCACGTGCTCGCTGCGCTCGAGCACGCGACGCGCCGCCAGCACCGGATTGCGCACGCGTCGCACGCAACATACCGCGCCGGCGTCGAGCGTACGGCCGTCCATGATCGACGCATCGAGTTCATGCGTGCCCGCAGCGGTCAACACCGCCCCGTGGCCGGCATTGAAAAGCGGACAGTCTTCCAGCAGACGCACCGCCTCGGTTACCGCGTCGAGCGCGCTGCCGCCATCGGCCAGCACGCGCTGCCCGGCCAGCAGCACCTCGCGCAGCACGCGGTGATATTGCGCTTCGGCTTCAGACGTCAGCGACGCGCGCACGATCGTGCCCGCGCCCCCGTGGATTGCGATGACGGCGCTCGTATTCATGATGTTCTCTGGTCAGCCGGTTGCTGTTTCGCGGAAGGAGCGGCACGCGGCCTGCCGCGGCGCGCCCGTCCGCCTGTAAAGCCGCATTTTGCACCGGAAACCTGTCGATCCCGCAGCGCCGCTGCACGGGTAGAATGCACGCGTTCGCCGCGCATGCAGTTGCGCGCGCCGGACTTCTGCCTGTCGCTCTACGTCTTTTCATGGATCTCGAAAGCATCCTCTTTTCGCAAGGCTTCGGTTCGCGCCGCCAGTGCCGCGCGCTGATCGCGGACGGCCGGGTCGCCATCGCCGGCGCGCCGCTGACCGACGCCGATGCGCAGCTCGACACCGCCGGCCTCGCATTCGACGTCGACGGCACGCGCTGGCCATACCACGAGCGCGCCTATATCGCGTTGAACAAGCCGGCTGGCTACGAATGCTCGCGCGAGCCGCAGCATCATCTGAGCGTATTCAACCTGCTGCCGCCGCAATTCGCGGCGCGCGGCGTGCAATGCGTCGGGCGGCTCGATCAGGACACGACCGGCCTGCTGCTGCTCTCCGACGACGGCCAGTTCGTGCACGCATTTACATCGCCGAAGCGCAAGGTGCCGAAGCTGTATGTGGCGACCACCCGTCACCCGCTCGACGATGCGCAGCTCGATGCGCTGCGCGGCGGCGTGCTGTTGCACGGCGAGAGCCAACCCAGCGCGGCGCTCGCCGCAGCCGCGCGCGACACGCACACGCTGGAACTCACCGTACTCGAGGGTAAATACCATCAGGTCAAACGGATGGTGGCCGCCGCGAGCAACCGCGTCGAAGCGTTGCATCGCGAGCGCATCGGCGGATTCGCCCTGCCGGCTGGGCTTGCCGAAGGCGCCTGGCAATGGCTCGACGAAGCGGATCTGGCGGCATTGCGCCGCGCTTGAGGCGGCGCTTTCAGGCGCTCGCGGCGCGTTTCGTGAGCTGACTCGATCCGCCCTATCCGTCCTTGGCAAGCCCGCCACACGGCTACGTTAGACGCCGCACCAAACACACGTGAAAGCACGCCGCAGCGCCGCGCCGCAGCGTGCTCTTCATTCATGCGCCCCCTATACTCGCGTCATAAAGATTACAAGCTGCAAGGAGGGCGCCATGATCCACTACGGCAATTTTGCGATTCCCTACGTGATGATTGGTTTTGTCTGTTGTGCGATCTTGATGCTGACGGCCGTCGTCGTCGTGATGCATCTGCGGCACGAATATCGGCCGAATCTGATCGGTGCGTTGATCGGTGCGCTGCTGTGCTTTCTGCTGCTCGAGGCACTGCCGGCGCTTACCTGACAGCAGCCGCTCCTAGCCGCCGTCAGCCTGCCGCGCGCGCACCGTGCGCAGAAACTCATCGACGTCGCGATAGCGCAAGCGCACTTTCAACTCGTCGATCAGACGCACGTTCGCGAGTTGCCGCGACTCACGCATGAACGACAGCATCATCGGCTCCAGTTGCCGCTCCGCCGCTTCGCGCGAAATGCGCGGCGCACGCGCGACGCCATACGCATCGGCGACGCGGTCGAAATACTCGCCCATCTTCAGCGTGCTGTCGTCCGATGCGTGGATCACACGCGACGGCCGGCCGTGCGTCGTCATGCGCAGCAGGATTGCCGCGAGATCGTCCGCGTGAATGTGATTGGTGTAGACGTCGTCGGCATCGACGAGCGCCGGGGTGCGCTTTGCCAGCCGTGCGAGCGGCAGCCGGTTGCCCGCATAAATGCCGGGAATGCGCGCGATGCATGCGCTGAGCGCGCCACGCGCGGCCGCTTGCCGCAGTTGCCGTTCCGCCGACACGCGACGCATCGCGCGCGCATTGGCCGGTGCGACCGTGCGCGTTTCGTCGATCAGCGCGCCGCCGCAGTCGCCGTAGACCCCCGACGTACTCGCATAGACGATGCGCGGCGTCACACGCCGCAGCGCGGCTCGTAACGGGGCGTCGGGTACAATGGCGGTCTGTGCCGCGTGGCGTGGCGGATTGCCGGCGTGGTTGCCCGCGTGGTTGCCGATCCGCGCTGCGGCGCGCAGGCGGCGCTGCCGTCCGACGGGCGCATGCGCGGCCCGCGCGAAACGCGCCGTAGCGCGAACACGAGGCGCAGTAAGCGCGGCAAGCAGCGCGCGCGTGCGGCTATCTTCAGCGCCATCCTTTTGCGGAGGCGCAAGATGCAGCACGACAGGCGCGAGCCCCGCCAGACGTTTGAGGCTGCGCGGCGCGTCCAGATCGCCGACCAGCGGCGTGACGCCCGCCGCGCGCAAAGGTGCGCGACGTTCGGCATGGCTGGTCAGCGCAAAGATATGGGCGCGGTGCTGTAGTTGTTCGACGCAGCGCATGCCGACATCGCCGCAACCGACGATCAGCACGCGCGGCCGGCGCAAGGTTCGTGTCGCATTCATCGTGCACGCATTGTAGCCGCGCGCGGCCGCTGGCACCGGACACCACGCACGGGTTACTACTGACTTTAGAATCGATCAATCTTTATGGCATTTAACGTAACACTGCGGCAGAGCGGCCGGCAGTTTCAGGTAGAACCCGACGAACCGGTCCTGACCGCCGCACTGCGCCAGGGCATCGGCCTGCCGTACGGCTGCAAGAACGGCGCGTGCGGCTCGTGCAAGGGAGCCGTGGTGAGCGGCCAGGTCGAGCAGCGGCCGCATTCTTCGTCGGCGCTGTCGAACGACGAGAAAACCCGCGGCATGGCGCTGTTCTGCTGCTCGACCGCGAGCTCAGACCTCGAGATCGATATTCGCGAAGTGGCGGGCGTCGGCGACGTGCAGGTGAAGAAGCTGCCATGCCGCGTCAATGTGATCGAGCGCAAGGCCGACGACGTCGTCGTGCTGAAGCTGCAATTGCCGGCCAACGAACGCCTGCAGTATCTGGCCGGCCAGTACCTCGAATTCATCCTGAAGGACGGCAAGCGCCGCAGCTATTCGATGGCCACGCCACCGCACAGCGAAGGGCCGCTCGAATTGCACATCCGCCATATGCCGGGCGGCGCATTCACCGACCACGTGTTCAGCGCGATGAAGGAACGCGACATCCTGCGCTTCGAGGCGCCGCTCGGCACGTTCTTCCTGCGCGAGGATTCGGACAAGCCGATCCTCCTGCTCGCATCGGGCACCGGCTTCGCGCCGCTGAAGGCGATCGTCGAGCATGCGGTGTTCAAGAACCTGCAGCGGCCGATCACCCTCTATTGGGGCGCGCGCCGCAAGAAAGACCTGTATCTGCTCGAACTCGCCGAGCAATGGGCGAAAGAGATTCCCAACTTCAAATTCGTACCGGTGCTGTCCGAGCCGGACCCGGGCGACGCATGGACCGGCCGCACCGGCTTCGTTCATCGTGCGGTCATCGAAGATCTGCCAGACTTGTTGGCCTACCAGGTGTACGCATGTGGCGCACCGGTGATGGTCGAATCAGCGCAGCGCGACTTTACGCAGCATCATCGCCTGCCCGAAGACGAGTTCTATGCGGATTCCTTTACCAGCGCAGCCGATCTCGCGCATCCGGTCTGAGCGGTCGGATGCAAATTTCGGGTTTACACCGCCGCCGCCCTTGTCGTATTCTTGCGCGCATGAACCGCATCCACTCCGAACTCCGACGTCGCCGCTCACCGCTCCCCTAGGGGCGCCTGGCTTCGTTACGGATTCGCGTTGTTACAGCGTTCGCTGTTCGAATCATGAAAGCCACGGCATGCCGTGGCTTTTTTTGTTTGTACGTCCGCTTGTGCGTTTGTTTGTGCCGCCGTTCACCGTTACCCGCGCCGTCTTTGTCCGGTCTTTCATCCTTGCTGCCTGGAGCCTGTCGCCATGAATTTCAATGAGTACCCGATCGAGTCGCTGATGTACATCACGAACCGGCCCGAAATCGTCTTTACGCACGGCAAGGGCTCGTGGCTGCACGACAACACCGGCAAGCGCTACCTGGACTTCATTCAGGGGTGGGCGGTCAACGCGCTCGGCCACTGCAACGACGGCATGATCGAGGCACTGAACCAGCAGGCGCGCCAGCTGATCAACCCGTCGCCGGCGTTCTACAACGAGCCGATGGCGAAGCTCGCCGGCCTGCTCACGCAGCACAGCTGCTTCGACAAGGTGTTCTTCGCGAACAGCGGCGCCGAGGCGAACGAAGGCGCGATCAAGCTCGCGCGCAAGTGGGGCAAGAAGTTCAGGAACGGCGCGTACGAGATCATCACGTTCGATCACAGCTTCCACGGCCGCACGCTGGCCACCATGTCGGCCAGCGGCAAGCCGGGCTGGGACACGATCTATGCGCCGCAGGTGCCGGGTTTTCCGAAGGCCGATCTGAACGACATCGCGTCGGTCGAGAAGCTGATCAACGATAAAACCGTCGCCGTGATGCTCGAGCCGATCCAGGGCGAAGGCGGCGTGATTCCGGCCACGCGCGAATTCATGCAGCAACTGCGCGAGCTGACGAAGAAGCACAACATGCTACTGATCGTCGACGAAGTGCAAAGCGGTTGCGGCCGTGCGGGCACGCTGTTCGCGTACGAGCTGTCGGGCGTCGAGCCGGACGTGATGACGCTCGGCAAGGGCATCGGCGGCGGCGTGCCGCTCGCGGCGCTGCTGTGCAAGAGCGAATGCCAGGTGTTCGAAGCCGGCGATCAGGGCGGCACCTATAACGGCAATCCGCTAATGACGGCGGTCGGCTACTCGGTGATCTCGCAACTGACCGCGCCGGGTTTCCTCGAAGGCGTGCGCGAGCGCGGCGAATATCTGCGTGCGCAATTGCTGCAGTTGTCGGAGGAGCGTGGGTTCGAGGGCGAGCGCGGCGAAGGGCTGCTGCGCGCGCTGCTGCTTGGCAAGGACATCGGCAACCAGATCGTCGAGAAGGCGCGCCTGATGCAGCCGGATGGCCTGTTGCTGAATGCCGCGCGGCCGAACCTGCTGCGCTTCATGCCGGCGCTGAACGTCACGAAGGACGAGATCGACCAGATGATGAAGATGCTGCGCACCGTGCTGGATTCGCTGTGAGCAACGGGAGAATATGACGATGAGCGCACCGTCCAAGGTCTCGATCCGCTGCTTCGATGCTGGCGATACCGAGCAGGTGATCGCACTGTGGCGCGACGCGTTTCCCGAGTATCGCGATACGACGAGGCCGCAACGCGACCCGCGTCTGTCTATTGCGAACAAACTGGCGACGCAGCCCGAACTGTTTTTCGTCGCGGTGGACGGTGTGCGGGTGGTTGGCACCGTGATGGCCGGTTACGACGGACATCGCGGCTGGATGTATTCGCTGGCGGTCGATACCGCGCTGCGCCGGCATGGTGTCGGCACACGGCTCGTGCGACAGGTGGAGGCGGTGCTTGCTGAACGCGGGTGCCCGAAGGTCAATCTGCAGGTGCTGAGCGCGAAGGCCGAAGTGAGGTCGTTTTACGAACGGCTCGGGTATCGGATGGATGAAGTGGTTAGCTTGGGCAAGCGGCTCGGCGCGCTGGCCGATGTGGTTGAAGCGCGCCCTGCGTGAGTTGATGGCGTAGCGCCGATGCGACGCGGCGCAAGCAAGCAACCCAGGCGAGCCTCTGCGCACAAATAACAAGGGCCGCGTGCATTGCAGCACGCGGCCCTTGTTTTTGACATCATCGTCAAATAACTTGATCCAGCAAACTGGCGAGTTATATGTCAAACGCCACGATTACTCGCCGAGATACGCCGCCCGCACCTTCGGATCGTCCAGCATCTGCTTCGCGTCGCCGGACATCGTGACCAGACCCGAGTCCATCACGTAGCCACGGTTCGCCGCTTGCAGCGCGAGGCGAGCGTTCTGCTCGACCAGCAGCACGGTCATGCCTTCACCCGAAATCGCGCGCACCACTTCGAAGATCTTCTCGACCATGATCGGCGAAAGACCCATCGACGGTTCATCCAGCAGCAACAGCTTCGGCTTCGAGATGATCGCGCGCGCCATCGCCAGCATCTGCTGTTCGCCGCCGGACAGCGTACCGGCCAGCTGCGTCGCCCGCTCCTTCAGACGCGGGAAGAAACCGAACATCCGGTCGACGTCTTGCTTGATACCGTCGGTGTCCTTGCGCAGATAGGCGCCCATCTGCATGTTCTCGAGAATCGACATGCGCGCGAAAATGCCGCGGCCTTCCGGCACCATCGCGAGGCCGCGCTTGAGCAGCTCATGCGCAGGCAGGCCCTTGATCGACTGGCCCATGTACTCGATGTCGCCCGACGAATACGGCTTGAGGCCGGTAATCGCCTTCATCGTGGTGGTCTTGCCCGCGCCGTTCGCGCCGATCAGCGTGACCAGCTCGCCCTGCGCGACTTCCATGTCGACACCCTTGACCGCCTGGATGCCGCCATAGTTGACCTGCAGGCCCTTGATTTTCAACATTGCCGTAGCCATCAGTGGACCCCCGCGCCGAGATATGCCTCGATCACCTTCGGGTCTTTCTGCACGTCGTGCGGCAGACCCTCGGCGATCACCTTGCCGTAATCGAGCACTGTCATCCGGTTGCACAGGCCCATCACCAGTTTCACGTCGTGCTCGATCAGCAGGATCGTCTTGCCGTCGGCGCGAATCTTGTCGAGCAGCCTGGTCAGCTCGACCTTTTCGGTCGCGTTCATGCCGGCGGCCGGTTCGTCGAGCGCGAGCAGCTTCGGATCGGTCGCGAGCGCGCGAGCGATTTCAAGCCGGCGCTGGTGACCGTACGACAGGTTGCGCGACGTGTAGTCGGCGTATTGCAGCACGCCGACATATTCGAGCAGCTCGAGCGCGCGTTCCTTGATTTCGCGCTCTTCCTTGCGCTCGGCCGGCGTCTGGAACACCGCGCCGATCAGGCCGTGTTTGGTGCGCACGTGACGGCCCACCATCACGTTTTCCAGCGCGGTCATGCCGCCGAACAGACGGATGTTCTGGAAGGTGCGCGCGATGCCCGCCTTCGCGACCTGATACACCGCGGTCGGCGTGTAGTTCTGGCCATCGAGCTTGAACTCGCCCGAATCCGGCGTGTAGAGCCCGGTAATCACGTTGAAGAAGGTCGTCTTGCCGGCGCCGTTCGGGCCGATCAGGCCGTAAATCGTGCCTTCCTCGATCTGCAGTCCCACTTCGGAGAGAGCTTGCAGGCCGCCGAAGCGCTTATTGACGCCCTTGACGGACAGTCGGATGTTTTTGTCGCTCATGGTGGTCTCTCCGATCACGCGCGCACCGGCTTCTTGCCGTTGCGCTTCGACAGTCTGGCAATCTTGTCTTCGTGCTTTGGCGCGGGCCACAAGCCTTCCGAGCGGTACAGCATGATCAGCACCATCGCGAGTGCGTAGACCAGCTGGCGGATCACTTCGGTATCGACGATTTCATGGCCGAACAGGAAGTGTTGCAGCGGACCCATCGTGGAACGCAAGAATTCCGGCAACACGGCGAGCAGCACCGCGCCGAGAATCACGCCCGGAATGTGACCCATACCGCCGAGCACCACGCACGCGAGCACGACGATCGATTCCGGCAGCGTGAACGATTCCGGTGACACAAAGCCCTGGAACGCACCGAACATCGCGCCCGACAAACCGCCGAACGACGCGCCCATCGCGAACGCGAGCAGCTTCACGTTACGGGTGTTGATACCCATCGCCTTGGCGGCGATTTCGTCTTCGCGGATCGCCGCCCATGCGCGGCCGATACGCGAATGCTGCAGGCGCGTGCAGACCCAGATCACGAACAGCGCGCACAGCACGAACAGGTAGTAATACATGTACACGGTCGGGAACTTGAGCCCGAGGAACGTGTGCGTCTGCGACAGGTTGAAGCCGACGACCGTCACCGGATCGATCGCGGTAATGCCCTTCGGACCGTTGGTGATGTTCAGCGGGCGGTCGAGGTTGTTCAGGAAAATCCGGACGATTTCCCCGAAGCCCAATGTGACGATCGCGAGGTAGTCGCCGCGTAGACGCAGTGTTGGCGCACCCAGCAGCACGCCGAACAGCGCCGCCACCGCCATCGCGCACGGCACGATGATGATGAACGGCACGTGCAGCCCGTTCGGCGCGAGCGCCGCGATCCACTCGAACTGCGACGACAGATGCGGCGACGACAGCAGCGCCGCGGTGTATGCGCCCACCGCATAGAACGCGATGTAGCCCAAATCCAGCAGGCCGGCGAAGCCGACCACCACGTTCAGGCCTAGCGCGAGCATCACGTACAGCATCGCGAAGTCGAGCACGCGCACCCAGTAGTTGCCGCCTGCCGCGCCGATGATCATCGGCGCCGCGACCACGAGCACGGCGGTAATGAGGCCGACCACCAGCGTCTTCGTGATGTTCTTCTCGGGGATCAGCGTCGTGGACGGCTCGATCGGTTGAATAGAGGTCATGTTATCTGCTCCTTATCCCTGTATCAGGCGCGATCCGCGACACGCTCGCCGAGCAGACCCGACGGACGAAACACCAGCACGATGATCAGCACGATGAACGCAAACACGTCCTGGTAGTTACTGCCGAAGACGCCGCCGGTCAGGTTGCCGATGTAGCCGGCGCCCAACTGTTCGATCAGACCGAGAATCACACCGCCCACCATCGCGCCGCCGAGGTTGCCGATACCGCCCAGCACCGCCGCGGTGAACGCCTTCAGGCCGGGGATGAAGCCCATATAGAAGTGCGCGTTGCCGTATTCCGACGCAATCATCACGCCCGCCAGCGCGGCCAGAGCCGAGCCGATCATGAAGGTGGCGGAGATCACGAAGTTCGGGTTCACCCCCATCAGCGACGCATTGGCCGGGTTCTCGGCGATCGCGCGCATCGCGCGGCCGAGCTTGGTTTTGTGCACCAGCAGCAGCAGGCCGCCCATCACGAGGAACGCGACCACGATGATGACGATTTCAGTCATCGAGATCACCGCGCCCGGGTTGTTCTCGCCGGCCTTGATCACGTTCAGCGGATCGGTAGGCAGCAGTTGCGGGAACGCCAGTGGGTTGCGCGACCAGATCATCATCGCGAGCGTCTGCAGCAGGATCGACACGCCGATCGCGGTGATCAGCGGCGCGAGCCGAGGCGCGCGGCGCAATGGCCGGTAGGCGACCCGCTCGATCGTGTAGCCGACCGCCGCGCACACGATGGCGGCAATGATCAGTGCGATGATCAGCGTCGGTATGTTGCCGAGGCCGGGGAAATGGTTCTGCAGCACGCCGATCGCGGATAGCGCAACCATCGCGCCCACCATCAACACATCGCCGTGCGCGAAGTTGATGATCCCCAGAATGCCGTAAACCATCGTGTAGCCCAGTGCGATGATGGCGTAGACGCTGCCAAGCACCAGCCCGTTGATGATCTGCTGGATGAAGATATCCATTTAATGCTCCTTAGCCCGTGCGACTGGGATTCACGTTCCTCGCCACGCACCGCCCGGCTGGTGGTGGTGAAGCACGGAATCGCAACGGCACTGCGGGTACTGATGTAAAAGACCGGTAAGGGTTATTCGCGCCGCACGCTATGCCCGCTGGTTCGCAGCGGCGGTCGCGTTCGAGGCGGATGCAAAAACGGCACCGACGGATAGTTCGGTGCCGCCACGCGGTGTTCCCGTCATTACATCTTCACGACGTCGAGGACGTTCTTCTTGCCGTCCTTGAAGTCGTAAAGCGTAATGGCGCCTTCTTTCAAATCACCCTTGTCGTCGAATGCGATGTGTCCGATCACCCCGTTGTAATCGGTGGACGGCATCGCAGCCAGCACCTTGGGCGCGTCGATCGAATTGGCGCGCTTCATTGCGTCGACGATCACGTATACAGCGTCGTACGTGAACGGTGCGTAAATCTGCACCGGCGTGTGGAAGCGGTCCGTGTACTTCTTCTCGAAGTCCGCGCCCCGCTCCATTTTCGAAAGCGCCAATCCCGCTTCCGAGCAAACGAGGTTCTGCACGGCTTGACCCGCCAGTTCCCCAACCTTGTCGGTGCACACACCGTCGCCGCCAAGGATTTTTGCCTTGATACCGAGCGCCGCCGCCTGCTTCGCAAACGGGCCACCCGTCGCGTCCATGCCGCCGAACATGATGGCGTCCGGCGAGGCGCTCTTGATCTTCGTCAGGATCGACCGGAAATCCGTCGCCCGGTCGTTCGTCGCTTCGCGGGCGACGATCGTTGCACCGCCTGCTTCGGCGGTTTTTGCGAATTCGTCGGCAAGTCCCTTGCCGTATGCCGTCGCATCGTCGACTACCGCGATGCGCCGTGCGTTCAGTACCTTGGTCGCGTAGTTGGCCAGCGCCGGACCTTGCTGCGCATCGGTCGCCACTACGCGGTAGGTCGTCTTGAAGCCCTGCTGCGTGTACGCCGGGTTGGTCGACGACGGCGAGATCTGCACGATGCCCGCATCGCTGTAGATCTTCGAAGCCGGAATCGACACCCCCGAATTCAGATGGCCGACCACCCCAACCACGTGGTCGTCGACGAGGCGCTGCGCGACCTGCGTGCCCGTCTTCGGGTCGCCGGCGTCGTCTTGCGCGTCGAGCTCCAGCTGAATCTTGTGGCCGTCGATGGTCAGACCTTGTGTGTTGATTTCTTCGACTGCGAGCCGCGCCCCATTTTCATTGTCCTTGCCCAGATGCGCGATCGCGCCCGTCAGCGGTGCCGCATGGCCGATTTTTACGACAGTTGCTGCGTTTGCGTCGCTGGCCGGAACCGCGGCGGCCGATGCCGCCGATGCACCGATGCCCGCTTCGCCGTCGTTCTTCTTGCTGCACGCGGTGGTCATCACGACCGCGGCCGCGATGGACACGGCGAAAGCAAACTTGAAATGCATTAAAGAGGTCTCCCGCGCCTTGCAAAATCCATTGTTCAGAAGCGCCTGAAGCCTTAAGAACGCGCGCATTGTAACTCCAATTATGGGATGGTCAATATCGTTGAATGCGCAGGGTTTTCCTGCATTGCAACCTGATTTTGGGAGTCATACCCACGGATTGGCGCAACCAGGTTGCGATTCTGCTGCGGTGCATGAGTTGCACCGGCGGCGAGCAAGGGCCTCCTGCACTGCGGCTTGACTGGCGGGCGATTGCGCCAGCCTGCATGGATTTGCGAGCCACGCGGGCATGAGTAAACCAGATGGCAGTGGTGCGTCAATTTGGTGCATCGAACGGCATTTTCTCGCATCGCGATCCCTAATTAAAAAAGGGTACGATTACCGGCTTACGGTCAAAATACCCGTCCAAATTCACAAAGAATGTGCGTCCCGGCACATCTGGGACGACTCATTCTCGTGATGTGGCACTTATATTTTGTCGGCAATCGGAAACCGGAGGCAAAAAAAAGCGCGCCTCGAGGGCGCGCCTTATGTACATCGCCTTGCAATGATGGGGAATGATCCTGCGGCGAAACTTACGCGGTTTCAGCCCGGCAGACCCAGACCGCGCGGCAGCGGGAACGCGATGTTCTCTTCGATGCCTTCGAGCGCACGCACATTGCGCACGCCCATTTCGCGCAGACGCCCGATCACCGCCTGTGCCAGCGCCTCCGGCGCCGACGCGCCGGCGGTCACGCCGATGCGGCGTTTGTCGATTACCCATTGCGGGTCGATCTGATCCGGCGAATCGACCATATAAGCCGGCACACCGAGCTTTTCCGCCAGTTCGCGCAGGCGGTTCGAATTCGAACTATTGGGGCTTCCGACCACGATCACGACGTCGCACTGCGGCGCCATGAACTTCACCGCGTCCTGACGGTTCTGCGTCGCGTAGCAGATGTCCTGCTTTTTCGGCTCACGGATTTCCGGATATTTGGCCTTCAGCGCCGCGATAATTTCGGCCGCGTCGTCGATCGATAGCGTGGTTTGCGTAACGAGCGCAATCCGGTCCGGGTCGGCCAACTCGAGCGTCTGCACGTCTTCGAGGTCTTCGACCAGATACATGCCCTGCTCGGTCTGGCCCATCGTGCCCTCGACTTCCGGGTGGCCCTTGTGGCCGATCATCACGATATCGAAGCCTTCAGCGCGCATCTTCGCGACTTCGATGTGCACCTTGGTGACGAGCGGGCAGGTCGCGTCGTACACCCGCAGGCCACGCGCCTCGGCCTCGGTGCGCACCGCCTTCGACACGCCGTGCGCACTGAAGATCACCGTGCTGCCGGCCGGCACTTCGTCGAGTTGCTCGATGAAGATCGCGCCTTTCTTGCGCAGATCTTCGACGACATACGCGTTGTGGACGATTTCGTGGCGCACGTAGATCGGCGCCCCGTACAGCTTGATCGCGCGTTCGACGATTTCGATCGCACGATCGACGCCGGCACAGAACCCGCGTGGCTGCGCCAGCAGGATTTCCGTTTCGGCGAGAGTCGTATCCATGATGCTCATAATTACAGGATTCCGATGATTTTCACTTCGAACTCGAGCGCCTGGCCGGCGAGCGGGTGATTGAAGTCGAACAGCGCCGACGTTTCTCCCACTTCCTTCAGCACGCCCGCATAACGGCCGCCGCCCGGTGCATTGAATTCGACGAGATCGCCGGGAGAAAAATCCTCGCCGATCATGCTGTTTTCGCGCAGCGTGGCGAGCGACACCCGCTGAATCAGTTCCGGATTGCGCGGCCCAAAGGCCGCATCCGACGTTAGCCGAAAGGTCGAATGGTGGCCGACCTTCAAACCCAGCAAAATATCTTCCAGAGGCGGTGCCAGTTGGCCCGCACCCAGGAGCAACGTGGCCGGCTTGTCGGCGAAGGTGCTGACGATTTCGGCGCCATCGGCAAGCGAAAGCCGGTAATGAAGCGTGACGTGCGACCCGGGTTTCACTTCGGAGATGTCGATGATGCTCATGCAGTTCTCATTCGGTCGGAATGCACGAGGTGCGCGCCGCGGTAGCGCCGGCGGGCTTCGTGGCAACCCGGGCAGCGGCCCGGGCCGCCGGCGCAGCCCGGCGAGCGTTGCGCCGGGGCGCCCCGCGCAAAAGCTCCATTGTAAGTCACATACGCGGTGCCGGCTCAGCTCGCGCACCTGCGGCGGGAAGCCGCGCGGCGGCTGGCTGGGGAGGGCCGCATCATGAGCGACGCCGTATGTATGGCGCCAGAAGCGCGCACCCGCAAGCGCGCGCGGCGGCTGTGCGGGCGCCCGCTGAACGATATGCCACGCGAGCGCCTGCTCAAGAATGGCGCCTCGACCCTGTCCGACACCGATCTGATCGCGTTGATTCTCGGCTCGGGCCTGCCCGGCTTAAACGTATTCGAGATAGCGGCCGCGCTACGCGAGCGCTTCGGCTCGATGCGGGCTATGCTGAACGCCACTGAGAGCGACTTCGACGGCCTGCGCGGCATCAAGCGCGGGAAAATCGCGCAGTTGCTTGCGATTCTCGAAATGGCACGCCGGGCGCTTGGCGAGGAAATGGAGGAACGCTCGCTAATGGATTCGCCCGAGGCCGTACAAGACTACCTGCGCTTGACGATCGGCATGCGGCCGAATGAAGTGTTCGTCAGCTTGTACCTCGATGCGCGCCACCGGCTGATCCTGCCGGAGGAATCCACGCGCGGGTCGCTCACGCGCATGGCGGTCTATCCGCGCGAAATCGCACGCCGCGCCCTGCAACTCAACGCGGCAAGCGTAATCGTCGCGCACAACCATCCGTCCGGCGCGGTCACCCCCAGCGCCAGCGACCGTCAGCTGACGCACGCGCTGCGCGACACACTCGCGCTGATCGACGTGCAACTGGTCGATCATTTCGTGATCGGCGCACGCGAAACCTTCTCCTTTGCGCGCGCCGGCTGGCCGTGACCGTTGTAGCGCATGGTGGCGCGTTGTGCGCTGTAATGGCAGAATCCCGGCGCGGCACGGAACACCGTGCCGCCGTACTTCAGCAGCCCGGATGCCGCAAATAAGTTTGATTTTGCGGGATTTTCTCTGCTAGAATCTCGGTTTGCCTCTTTCCAAACCACCAACCCTGTTCGCAGCGGCCGTCATGGGCCACCGGGAAACGACGGGAATTATCGGTTAAGCGCTATCGGCCTTTTTGATAGCAACTGCCGGCACCTCGTTCCAGGAAACTTATATGTTGCTCGAACGCAGAATTTAAGCGTATTAGGAGTGCTCTCATGGCACGCGTATGCCAAGTAACTGGGAAAGCGCCGATGAGCGGCAACAACGTTTCCCACGCGAACAACAAGACCAAGCGTCGTTTTCTTCCGAACCTGCAAAACCGCCGTTTCTGGGTTGAAAGCGAAAATCGTTGGGTGCGTCTGCGCGTTTCGAACGCCGGCCTGCGCCTGATCGACAAGAACGGCATCGACACCGTGCTCGCCGACCTGCGCGCACGCGGCGAAGCCTAAGGAGCACATCATGGCCAAAGGCGCACGCGACAAGATCAAGCTGGAATCGACTGCCGGCACGGGTCACTTCTACACGACCACGAAGAACAAGCGCAACATGCCGGAAAAGATGGAGATCAAGAAGTTCGATCCCGTCGTCCGCAAGCATGTGGCGTACAAGGAAACCAAGATCAAGTAAGGTCTGGCTCCTGCATGAAAAAGCCCCGCACTCGTGCGGGGCTTTTTGTTTTTGCGCGTCTCACGTTGCGCCGATTCGATGTGCGGGCGCTTCGCCGCCGCCTGGTGCCCGGCCACTTTTGCCGCTTTTTGTTGCTCTGCACCTCCAGGCCCTCGCCGATTTTTCCGCCATTGGCCGTTCGGCCAGCTTTTCCTCACGGTCTGCGGCGCGTATGCTCACTGATTCTTTACCGGTGCGTGACAAAGCACGCGCGAGATCAGCGGGAATATGACGGAGATGCAGCAGATGAATTTCGATGTAGCAATTGTCGGGAGCGGCCTTGCGGGCTTGAGCGTCGCGTTGAACCTCGCGCAAACGCGGCGGGTTGCGGTCATCGCGAAGCGCTCGGTAACGGAAGGCGCGAGCGACTGGGCACAAGGCGGCATCGCTGCCGTACTCGATTCGGCGGACAGCGTCGAAAACCACGTGCGCGATACGCTGGTAGCCGGCGCCGGTCTGTGCGACGAAGCCGCCACGCGTTTTATCGTCGAGCACGGCCGCGAAGCAATCGAATGGCTGATCGAACAAGGCGTGCCGTTCACTAAAGACGACGCCGCCGAGCTAGGCTTCCATCTCACCCGCGAAGGCGGTCACAGCCACCGGCGCATCATCCATGCGGCCGATGCGACCGGCCACGCGGTCGTTGCCACGCTCACCGAGCGCGTGCGCAATCACCCGAACATCACGCTGTTCGAAGACCACTACGCGATCGACCTGATCACGTCGGACCGTCTCGGTCTGCCGGGGCGCCGCTGCCATGGGCTCTATGCGCTCGATCTGGACAGCGGCCGCACCGTCACGATCGAGGCGCCGCACACGGTGCTTGCCACTGGCGGCGCGGGCAAGGTCTATCTGTACACCACCAATCCCGACACGGCGACCGGCGACGGCATTGCAATGGCGTGGCGGGCCGGCTGCCGCGTTGCGAACATGGAGTTCATCCAGTTCCACCCCACGTGCCTGTTCCACCCGTACGCGAAGTCGTTTCTGATTTCGGAAGCAGTACGTGGCGAAGGCGGCCTGCTGAAGCTGCCGGACGGCACCCGCTTCATGCCGGCGCATGACGAGCGCGCCGAACTCGCGCCACGCGACATCGTCGCGCGTGCAATCGACTTCGAGATCAAGAAGCGCGGCATCGACTGTGTGTACCTCGATATCAGCCATCAGCCTGCGGCGTTTTTGCAAGAGCACTTCCCGACCATCCTCGCGCGCTGCCTCGAATTCGGCATCGACATCACGAAGCAGCCGATTCCGGTTGTGCCGGCCGCGCACTATACGTGTGGCGGCGTCGTCACGGACCTCGCAGGGCGCACGGATCTGGCGGGGCTGTACGCAGTAGGCGAGACGTCCTGCACGGGCCTGCACGGCGCAAACCGGCTGGCCAGCAATTCGCTGCTCGAATGTCTCGTGATCGGTCGCTCGGCGGCCGCGGCCATCGAGCAGGAAGGCTTCGGCGCAGCGGTGCACGCACCACTGCCGGACTGGGACGAAAGCCGTGTGTCCGATCCGGACGAAGAAGTGGTGGTCGCGCACAACTGGGACGAACTGCGCCGTCTGATGTGGAATTACGTCGGCATTGTGCGTACCGACAAGCGTCTCGCACGCGCCAGACATCGCATTGCATTGTTGCGCGACGAGATCCACGAGTACTACGCGAACTTCAAGGTAAGCCGCGATCTGCTCGAACTGCGTAACCTGCTCGACGTCGCATCGTTGATCGTCGAAGGCGCAAGGTCGCGGCGCGAAAGCCGCGGGTTGCACTTCAGCCGCGACTGGCCCGCAGCATTGCCGAAAGCGCTGCCCACCGTGCTGTCGCCGGAACGCGTGCCTTGCCGGCAAATCTGATCGGGCCCGGCCACAAGTAGAAAGGCCATCGCGCGCGTAGCGCAGCGATGGCCTTTCAGCGATTCCCCTTCGGTGCTAAACGTGCGAGCAAACGCACGCGGCCTGCGGCCGGATTACCGCATCAAACGATCCGCATCGAGAAATCCGTCGCGCGAACGTCCTTCGTCAACCCACCAACCGAAATGCGGTCTACGCCGGTCTCGGCAATCGTGACGATCGTGTCGAAGTTCACTCCACCGGAGACCTCGAGCACCGCTCGCCCTGCAGTGATCCTCACCGCGTCGCGCATCGCTTCGAATGAGAAGTTGTCGAGCAGGACCGAGCGTGCGCCGTGTGCAAGCGCGGTTTCGAGTTGCTCGAGCGTTTCGACTTCGATCTGAATCGGCACCTTTGCTTCGAGTGCTAACGCAGCATCCATTGCCGCGGCAACACCGCCCGCCGCCGCAATGTGGTTTTCCTTGATCAGCACGCCGTCGTACAGTGCAAGCCGTTGATTCGCGCCACCACCCACCCGCACGGCGTACTTTTGCGCAAGCCGCAAGCCCGGCAGGGTCTTGCGCGTATCGAGCACGCGCGCGTGCGTATGGCTGATCGCATCGGCGAAACGGCGCGTGGCGCTCGCGACACCGGATAGCATCTGCAGAAAGTTCAAGCCGTTGCGCTCGGCCGTCAGCAGCGAACGTGCCGGGCCGCGCAGCGTGCAGACGGTCGTGTCCGCGGTCATCCGGTCGCCCTCGCGATAGCGCCAGCGCACGTCGATACGCGGATCGACGCGGCGCATCACTTCGCCGAACCACATCACGCCGCACAGCACGGCCTCTTCGCGCACGATAATGCGCGCGTCGCGCATTTCATCGGCCGGGACGAGCAGACCCGTCACATCGCCCGTGCCGACGTCTTCAGCCAGCGCATCGGCGACATTGCGCTCCAGCGCAGCATCGAACGCAGCGCCGTACTGCGCGCGAATCTCTTCAAACAACGGCGAAACCACGTCGCCCAGATAGTTTTGCTGCCCGCTTTCGACCATCAGGCGGCTCCCACATTCGAATACAGCGCGCCGTCGCGTGCCAGGTCGCCGCTCGCTTGCACGCGCTTCTTGTGACGCGCCGCGAAATCCAGCATCCGGTCGATCGGCAAACGCGCACGCGCACCGATTGCCGGATCGACGAAAATCTCGTTATGGCCGCGTTCGAGCACGTCGGCCAGATTCGCGAGCCCGTTCATCGCCATCCACGGGCAATGCGCGCAGCTTTTGCACGTTGCGCTGTTGCCTGCTGTCGGCGCTTCGATAAAGGTCTTGCCCGGTGCCGCGAGACGCATCTTGTGCAAGATGCCGAGATCGGTCGCGACGATAAAATGCGTCGCATCGAGTCGCACCGCCGCGTCGATCAGTTGCGTAGTCGAGCCCACCACGTCCGCCTGCGCAACCACGCCCTCCGGCGACTCCGGATGGACCAGCACTTTCGCATCCGGGTACTCGGCTTTCAGCAAGTCGAGTTCGATGCCTTTGAACTCGTCATGCACGAGACACGAGCCCTGCCACAGCAGCATGTCGGCGCCGGTCTTTTTCTGGATGTAGCCACCAAGGTGACGATCCGGCGCCCAGATGATCTTTTCGCCCTTCGCATGCAGATCGGCGACGATCTCGAGACCGATCGACGACGTCACCATCCAGTCCGCGCGCGCCTTCACTGCGGCGCTGGTGTTCGCATAAACCACTACCGTGCGATCGGGGTGCGCATCGCAGAACGCCGAAAACTCGTCCGCAGGGCAGCCCAGATCGAGCGAACAGGTGGCATCGAGATCGGGCATCAGAATGCGTTTGTCCGGGCTCAGGATTTTCGCTGTTTCGCCCATGAATTTGACGCCGGCCACCACCAGAGTCTGCGCGTCGTGATCGCGCCCGAAGCGCGCCATCTCCAGCGAGTCGGCCACGCAGCCGCCGGTCTCGTCAGCGAGTTCCTGCAATTCCGCGTCGACATAGTAGTGCGCGACAAGCACGGCCTTTTCACGCTTGAGCAACGCACGAATGCGCTCTTTCAGCTCGTGCCGCTGCTGCACCGACGGCATGTCCGGCACTTTGGCCCATGCTTCGCCGACCCCACACGTCAAGCCCTGCGGACGGTCGTATTCGACGGTCCTGATTACCTGGTTCATCGTTTCCTCAGCCCGGACAAGCGGCCCCCAATTGCGATTTCGAAGGCCCAGAATGCGCAAAACCCCGCCAAGGCGGGGTTTTGACGTTTCCAAAGTTTAATGGATTTCGCCGGCTAGAGCGCAACGCTGCAAGCAGCTTGGGCGCAGCGCTGCAAAGGGGCAGCTCAGGCGTAACGCCGCAAGCGCAGTGCGAATTCCTGCAGCGCCTTGATACCGCTTTGCTCGGCGCGATGACACCAGTCCTGCAATTGCACGAGCAGTTGTTCGCGCGATGCGTTCGAGCGTTCCCAGATCGACGCCAGCTCATTGCGCAGTTCGATAAACGTGCGCAGCTTCTGGCTGTTCGCGAAGATTTGCGGCAACTGACGCTTCTGCGGCTCGTCCAGCCCGGCCTCTTCCTTGTGGAACCAGTTACGCGCGCCTCGCATCAGTTGATACTTCTCGCGCGCGCCTACTTCCTTCAGATGAGCAAGTTCCTGGCGATACGCCTGCTTCAGCGCCTTGCCGTAACGCGCCATCACTTCGTAGCGGTTGGCGAGCACGGCCTGCAGCGTGTCCTGATCGAGCACGAGCTTGCCGGAGCCGAGACGCGGCGTCGGCGCGACCTTCTTCACTTTGGCGAGCCGCAACGCAGACATGATGCGGATGTACATCCAGCCGATATCGAACTCGAACCACTTGTTCGACAGCTTGGCAGACGTCGCATACGTGTGGTGATTGTTATGCAGTTCTTCGCCGCCGATCAGAATGCCCCACGGGAAGATGTTGGTGGACGCATCGGCGGAATTGAAGTTGCGATAACCCCAGAAGTGCGCAAGACCGTTGACCACACCCGCCGCCCAGAACGGAATCCAGATCATCTGCACGGCCCATACGGAGAGGCCGACGATGCCGAACAGCGCCACGTCGATCACCATCATCACGCTGATGCCGAGAATCGGGAACTGCGTGTAGACGTTGCGCTCGATCCAGTCGTTCGGCGTGCCGTGGCTGAACTTGCGCAGCGTTTCTTCGTTCTTTGCTTCAGTGCGATAGAGCTCGGCGCCTTCGAGCAGCACCTTCCAGATGCCACGCGTTTGCGGGCTATGCGGATCTTCTTCGGTCTCGCATTTGGCGTGGTGCTTGCGATGGATCGCCGCCCACTGGCCAGTCAGCATGCCGGTGGACATCCACAACCAGAAGCGGAAAAAATGACTGGCGATCGGATGCAACTCAAGCGCGCGATGCGCCTGGCAGCGATGCAGATACACGGTCA
The DNA here is from genome assembly GCF_054782355.1 of Paraburkholderia jirisanensis. NCBI lineage: Bacteria > Pseudomonadati > Pseudomonadota > Betaproteobacteria > Burkholderiales > Burkholderiaceae > Paraburkholderia > Paraburkholderia jirisanensis. The sequence continues at coordinate 36,589 of NZ_BAAGSQ010000008.1, forward strand.
CGCCAACGATGGTCACGTGCGTGACGGCCAGCGTGTACAACACGATTTGCCACCACGAGAAGCGCAGCAGGCCGTTGGCAAGGAAATCAAGCAGGGAATTCAACAAGGCAATTTACCTGTGGAACGGAAGCGACAAGAAACAAACCGAAAACAAACCGAAACGACACGAGTGCAAGCATACACGGGCGTGTCAAACAAACGAAAGCATGTGGCAAAATTCGACCGCCATTTTACTTGAATCGTTCCAAGTCGTTGAGAAAAATAAGAAATTTGTTGTGCCGCATCAATTGAAACGACAGTCACAATGCGCGACGAGCAGCAACGCACTTCGCATTGAAGGCCAATGAAAGCGCTTGAGCCTTGTCAGGCGGCGCTTCCAGGCTCGCTCGCGGCAACACCGGTCAAGCTTACCGGCGGCAAAGCGTCACTGCTACCGACGATGCGGATCTCGCGTTGCGCATAAGGAATCGAGATTCCGTTCGCGGCGAACAGCCGCCACATATTCTGATTGACAGCAGAACGCACGCCTGAGGTTCCGGTGGCCGCATCCGCCACCCAGTAGCCGAGCTCGAAATTGATGCCGTCGGGGCCGAAGCCAACCAGATACGGCGTCGGCGCGGGGTCCTGCAACACCCGCTCGACACCGTTCGCCGCTTGCGCCAACAGGGCCATTACCTTGTCGACGTCGGCAGAAAATGCAACCTGCACGGTCGCCTTGACGTGGCCACGCGTCAGATATGACGACTGGTTCTGCACGACATCCGTGATCAGCCGCTCATTCGGAATCAGCGTCTCGATGCCATCGAGGCCGCGCACCACCGTATAGCGGGTGCGGATCTGCGTGACCTGCCCCTGCAGCCCGCCGACGTTGATCGTGTCGCCGATGCGCAGCGACCGGTCGATCAGGATGATGAAGCCCGACACATAGTTGCTGGCGATCTTCTGCAAACCGAAGCCGAGCCCGACGCCGAGCGCACCGCCAAACACGCCAAGCACGGTGATGTCGATGCCAACCAGCGACAGGCTGATCAGCACCGCAGCAAGCACGAACAACGCGCGGCCGACACGCGCCAGCACGACTTTCAGGTTCGCGTCGAGCGAACCGGCACGCATCACGCGTTCCTCGAACGCCGCGCCAAGCCACATCGCGACCACCATCGTCACGCACACCCACAGCATCCCCGACACCAGCGAAAGCAGCGTGATGTGCGTATTCGCGACCGGAAAGCGCACGCCGGCCATCCACGCGAGCACGTCGCCCTGAATGCCGGCCACGGTGAGCACCATGCCCACCCACACGACGATCGACACCAGCTTCTCGACCAGCGACAGCCACGTGTGCGTGTGCCCGTCGCCGCCGAACACGCGCCGCGCGAAGTAGAACACGATGTAGATGAGCGCGATGCCGGCGAGCGGCACCAGCGCGAGATCGAGCAGCGTCGTGTGGATAAAGCGCGCGACGATGGCGCGCGCGATCCAGACGAACAACGCACCGAGCAACGGGAAGAGCGCGCGGTTCAGCGCCTCGGCACCGAAGCGCAGCGCCTGATAAGCCTGATACCGCGACTCGCGACGCGCGTCGAGCACGCGGCGCAGCACGCGCGCGAGCAGCCACGCCGCCAGCAGCGTGCAGGCCAGCACACCGATCTGCCACAGCACGACCGGTTGCCCGATGTCTCGCAGCAAATCGCCGAGCGTTTCGAAGAGCGGAGAACTTTGCATGATCGCCAGCGTGGTTCGGAGGGCGCCGCTTACCGGTTCGCGCAGCCTGCGTCAGTGGGCAGCCGTCGGTTATCGGCGGTCAGTCGCGCCGCTCGAGCACCGCGGCGAAGAAGCCGTCGGTCGCATGCCGGTGCGGCCACAACGACAGATAGTCGCCCGTATCCAGTTCGATGCGCTGCTCGGCCAGCACGTCACGCGCCGGCACCAGCGCGAAACCCGGATGCTCCGCCAGAAACTGCTCGACGATGCCCTGATTTTCCGCGTCGAGAATGCTGCACGTGGCGTACACCAGCCGGCCGCCCTTCTTCACCAGACGCGCGGCGCTCGCCAGAATCGACGCCTGCTTCGGCGTCAGCTCCTTGATCGACTCGGGCGACTGCCGCCACTTCAGATCCGGATTGCGACGCAGCGTGCCGAGGCCGCTGCACGGCGCATCGACCAGCACGCGATCGATCTTGCCGGCGAGACGCTTGATCTTCGCATCGTGTTCGCTGTCGATCAGCACCGGGTTCACGTTCGACAATCCGCTGCGCGCAAGGCGCGGCTTGAGCTTCGTAAGGCGCCGCTCGGCGACGTCGAACGCGTAGAGCCGACCGGTCGAGCGCATCATCGCGCCGAGCGCGAGCGTCTTGCCGCCCGCGCCCGCGCAGAAATCGACGATCATCTCGCCGCGCCGCGGCGCGACCAGCGAGCACAGCAACTGGCTGCCCTCGTCCTGCACTTCGAGCCAGCCGTCCTGGAACGCGTCGAGCTTGGTGAGCGGCGGCTTGCCCGCGACGCGCACGCCAAACGGTGCGAACGGCATCGCACCGGCTTCGATGCCGGCCTTGCCGAGCGCCTGCAGCACCTCGTCGCGGCTCGCCTTGATCGGATTCGCGCGCAGATCGAGCGGCGCCGGGTAGTTGAGCGATGCCGCGAGCTGCACCAGTTCCTCAGGCTCAAAACGCGTGGCCAGCGCTTCGTAGATCCAGTCCGGCAGATTCATGCGGATCCGCTGCGGCAGGCTGGTCGGGTCGATCTTCGAAACCCGTTCCAGCCAGTCGTTCTCGGCTTCGGAAACGAACGGCTTCAATGCCGTGCGGCCCGCCGTCTGCATCAGGCCGAGCAGCGTCAGCCGGCGCGCCGGGCTGCCGCTGCCGCTTTCGGCCAGGTGCGCAAATTCCATGCGCCGGCGCAGCACCGCGAACACCGCTTCGGCGATCACACCGCGCTCGCTATGGCCGAGTTTCGGATGCGCGCGGAAAAAGCGGCTAGTCGCCGCGTCGGCGGGGCCGGTGAAGGTCAGGACCTCAGCCAGCAATGTCTCGGTCTGGCCGATCAGAAAACCGTGCAACCTCATGCTTCCTCCGCGGCAGCGCCGCTATCAGCCTGTTGTTCGATACTTTCGAAGAAAAACCACTGCGCTTCAGGCGGGGTCAGCCTGACGCGCAAATTGTCCAGTGCCAGCCGCCCTTCGACGAACCAGCGCACCGCGCGCGGATAGATCACGTGCTCGGCGGCGAGCACCCGCGCCGCGAGCGCCGCGGCGTCGTCGCCGTCGCACACCGGCACCGCCGCCTGCGCGACGATCGGCCCGTGGTCGAGCGTCGGCGTGACGAAATGCACGGTCGCGCCGTGCACACGCACACCCGCGTCAAGCGCCTGCTGATGTGTTTTCAGCCCCGCGAAGCTCGGCAGCAACGACGGATGGACGTTGAGCATACGCCCCGCGTAGCGCGCGACGAACGGATCGGTCAATACGCGCATGAAGCCGGCTAGCACCACCAGATCCGGCGCGAAGCCGTCGATCAGGTTGGCGAGCGCCGTATCGAACGACAGACGATCGGGAAAACGGCGGTGATCCACCACCGCTGTAGGAATGCCCAACGACGCTGCGACCTGCAGTCCGGCGGCATCGGGACGGTTGGCAATCACGGCCGCGACCTGCGCCGGCCAGCGCTCGCGCGAACACGCGCGTACGATGGCTTCCATGTTGCTGCCCCGTCCAGAAATCAGAATGACGAGTTTTTTCATCCGTGGATTTTATCATCCGGCACCGGTCGAACCGCGACGCGACGCCGGGCGCGGCTCCGAGCGTTTATAATCGATTGTTTTGCGGGCAGCTGGCCCGCTTCTTTCATCGCCCGCTATCGTGAGAGTTTTTCGGGGTCTTCCCAATGCCGAGAGCCGTGCACCGTGCGCGCTCACCATCGGCAATTTCGACGGTGTCCATCGCGGCCATCAGGCGTTGCTCGCGCACGTGCGCGCGGCGGCCGACGCGCGCGGTCTGCCCGTCTGCGTGATGACCTTCGAGCCGCACCCGCGCGAATTCTTCAACCCGGCCAGCGCGCCGCCGCGTATCGCGATGCTGCGCGACAAGCTCGAGGCATTGCGTACCAACGGCGTCGATCGCGTGGTGGTCGAGCATTTCAATCAGACCTTCGCGAGCCAGTCTCCTGACGCGTTCGTCGAGCGGATCATCGTCAACGGGCTGCACGCGCGCTGGGTGATGATCGGCGACGACTTCCGCTACGGTGCGAAGCGCGCCGGCGATTTCGCTTCGCTGAAAACCGCGGGCGAGCGCTTCGGCTTCGAAGTCGAACAGATGGCAACGGTGGCCGATCCGTCGGGTGCGCGCATTTCCAGCTCGGGCGTGCGCGCCGCGCTGGTGTCGGGCGATCTCGACTCGGCACGCGCCGCGCTCGGCCGCGACTATCTGATCAGCGGGCATGTCGTGCACGGCCAGAAACTCGGCCGCGACCTCGGCTTTCCGACGCTGAACCTGCCGATCGCGCACAAGCGCCCGGCGCTGTCGGGCATTTTCGTGGTCCGCGTGCATGGCCTCGCAGATGAGCCGCTGCCGGGCGTCGCGAGCCTCGGCCTGCGCCCCACCGTCGACGATTCCGGCCGCGTGCTGCTCGAAGTGCACCTGCTCGACTGGCACGGCAACGCGTATGGCAAACTCGTGCGCGTCGAATTTCTGATCAAGCTGCGCGACGAGGAAAAATTCGTCGATATCGAAACGCTGGCCAAAGCCATCGCGCAAGACGTCGCCCACGCGCATGCATGGTTCTCGGCCAACGGCATGGCGGGCGAGGCAGCGCCGGGCAGCCGCACGACCGGCTTCTCGACGTCGGCCACCGACCGAATTAGATGACCGCCGCGGTACGTGCACGCAATGCGGCACGTACCCGCAGGCCGCGCGCCTCGAACGGCCGCCGCGAGTACGCGGTGCAACCCGCCGGGCACCGCCTGCGCCCATCGCGAACCTCGCGCCCACACACCGAATTCACCGCTACGTGACCATGAGCAACAAGAAAGCCGACTCGAAACCCCAAGCCAAGTACCCGGTCAACCTGCTGGATACACCCTTTCCGATGCGCGGCGACTTGCCCAAGCGCGAGCCGCAATGGGTGAAGGAGTGGCAGGAGAACAAGATCTACGAAAAGATCCGCGCCGCCAGCAAGGGCCGCAAGAAGTTCATCCTGCACGACGGCCCGCCGTACGCGAACGGCGACATTCACCTCGGCCACGCGGTCAACAAGATCCTGAAAGACATGATCGTCAAGGCGCGCAATCTGGCGGGCTTCGACGCGGTCTATGTGCCGGGCTGGGACTGCCACGGCATGCCGATCGAAATCCAGATCGAAAAGCAGTTCGGCAAGTCGCTGCCGGCCGCCGAAGTGATGCAGAAGGCGCGCGCCTACGCGACCGAGCAGATCGAACGGCAGAAGGTCGGCTTCCGGCGCCTGGGCGTGCTCGGCGACTGGGACAATCCGTACAAGACGATGAACTTCACGAACGAAGCCGGGGAAATCCGCGCGCTCGCGAAGATCATCGAAAAGGGCTACGTGTTCCGCGGCCTGAAGCCGGTGAACTGGTGCTTCGACTGCGGCTCGGCGCTGGCCGAAGCGGAAGTCGAGTACAAGGACAAGACCGACCCGACGATCGACGTGCTGTTCACCTTCGCCGAACCGGACAAGACCGCGGCCGCGTTCGGCCTCGCGGCGCTGCCGCGCAGTGAAGGCGGCATCGTGATCTGGACCACCACGCCGTGGACCATTCCTGCCAACCAGGCGCTCAACGTGCATCCGGAAGTGGTGTACGCGCTGGTCGATACGCAGCGCGGTCTGCTGATTCTCGCCGAAGAGCGCGTCGAAGCGTGCATGAAAGACTTCGACCTGCAAGGCCGCGTGCTCGCCACCACGCCGGGCGCGAAGCTCGCGAACCTGCGCTTCAACCATCCGCTGTCGAGCGCGCATCCGGGCTACAAGCGCACTGCGCCGGTGTACCTCGGCGATTACGTCACCACCGATACCGGCACCGGCATCGTGCACTCGTCGCCGGCGTATGGCGTCGAAGACTTCGTGTCGTGCAAGGCGCACGGCATGGCCGACTCCGACATCATCAACCCGGTGATGGGCGACGGCCGCTATATCGAATCGCTCGCGCTGTTCGGCGGCCTGTCGATCTGGGCGGCGAACCCGAAGATCATCGAGACCTTGCAAGAGGCCGGTACGCTGTTGCGCAGCGAGAAGTACAAGCACAGCTACATGCATTGCTGGCGCCACAAGACGCCGATCATCTACCGCGCAACTTCGCAGTGGTTCGCCGGCATGGACGTGAAGCCGCACGACGGCGGCAAGACCTTGCGCGAAACCGCGCTCGAAGGCATCGAAGCCACGGCGTTCTATCCGTCGTGGGGCAAGCAGCGCCTGTTCTCGATGATCGCCAATCGCCCGGACTGGACGCTGTCGCGCCAGCGCCAATGGGGCGTGCCGATGGCGTTCTTCGTGCACAAGGAAACCGGCGAGCTGCATCCGCGCACGCTGGAGCTGCTCGAGGAAGTGGCCAAACGCGTCGAAGTGGCCGGCATCGAAGCATGGCAGACGCTCGACCCGCGCGAGCTGCTCGGCGACGACGCGAACCTGTACGAAAAGAACCGCGACACGCTCGACGTGTGGTTCGATTCGGGTACCACGCACTGGCACGTGCTGCGCGGCTCGCACAAGGACGAACTGCAGTTCCCGGCCGACCTGTATCTGGAAGGCTCGGACCAGCACCGCGGCTGGTTCCACTCGTCACTGCTGACCGCTTCGATGCTCGACGGCCGGCCGCCGTACAACGCGCTGCTCACGCACGGCTTCACCGTCGACGGCGAAGGCCGCAAGATGAGCAAATCGCTCGGCAACGGCATCGATCCGCATGACGTCGCCAAGAACCTCGGCGCGGAAATCATCCGCCTGTGGATCGCGTCGACCGACTATTCGGGCGAGCTCGCGATCTCCGACGAGATCCTGAAGCGCGTGACCGAAAGCTATCGCCGCATCCGCAACACGCTGCGCTTCCTGCTCGCGAACCTGTCGGATTTCGACTTCGCGCAGCATGCGCGTCCGGTCGGCGAGTGGCTGGAGATCGACCGCTACGCGGTCGCGCTGAGCGCGAGCCTGCAGGCCGACGTGCTCGCCCACTACGAGAAGTACGAATTCCACCCGGTGGTCGCGAAGCTGCAGACGTTCTGCTCGGAAGACCTCGGCGGTTTCTATCTCGACGTGCTGAAAGACCGCCTCTATACCACCGCGGTCGATTCGGACGCGCGCCGCTCGGCGCAAACCGCGCTGTATCACATCGCGCACGGTCTGCTGCGGATGATGGCGCCGTTCCTGTCGTTCACCGCCGAAGAAGCGTGGAAGGTGTTCCAGCCGGCAAGCGTTACCATCTTCACCGAGACGTATCACGCGTATCCGGACGTATCGGACGCGGCCGCGTTGCTCGACAAATGGACGCTGCTGCGCGCGGTGCGCGGCGACGTCACCAAAGCGCTCGAAGAAGCACGCGTGGCAAACCTGATCGGTTCGTCGCTGCAGGCCGAAGTGAAGATTCGCGCGAGCGGCGCGCGCTTCGATACGCTCGCGAGCCTCGGCGACGACCTGAAGTTCGTGCTGATCACGTCGGCGGCGAACCTCGTACGGGTCGACAGCGAAGCGGATGAAGGCGTCGACGTGGTCGCGTCGACGCATCAGAAGTGCGAGCGCTGCTGGCACTATCGCGCGGACGTCGGCGCGCACGCCGAGCATCCGACGCTGTGCGGCCGCTGCTTCAGCAATCTGTTCGGCAACGGCGAAACGAGGAGCGCGGCATAATGTCCAGAACCCTGTCGAAACCGGCGGGCGGATCGCTCGCGCCATGGCTGGGCGTCGCGCTGGTCGTGATTCTCGCCGACCAGCTGACCAAGATCGCGGTCGCACGGGTGTTTGCGTATGGCGAAGCGCACGTGATTGCGCCGTTCTTCAATCTCGTGCTGGTGTACAACCGCGGCGCCGCGTTCAGCTTCCTCGCGATGGCCGGCGGCTGGCAGCGCTGGGCGTTCACCGCGCTGGGCGTGATCGCGGCACTGGTGATCTGCTACCTGCTCAAGCGTCACGGCGCGCAGAGAATGTTCTGCACGGCGCTCGCGCTGATTCTTGGCGGGGCGCTCGGCAATGTGATCGATCGTCTGATGTACGGCCACGTAATCGACTTTCTCGATTTCCACGTCGGCCGCTGGCATTGGCCCGCGTTCAATCTGGCAGACAGTGCGATTACGATCGGCGCGGTGCTGCTTGTGATCGACGAATTGCGGCGCGTGCGCGGTTCGCGGTAACGGCGCCGCGCCAGCACGCTTCGAAGCCGCGCCTGCGAGCGCTTGCGCGCAGGCTGCTGGCGCTCATGCTTTTGTCGGAGGCATCAGGTGGCACATGAAACGACCCACGGCGCGCCCGCTGCGCCGGCCGGCAACACAACTGGCAACACCGTGAGCAACCGCGCGGCCGACAGCGCGAGTAGCGATGGCGATACCCCCGCCGCTACCGCCGCCGGCGAGCTGGCCGGCAAGCATCTGCTGCTCGGCATGACGGGCGGCATCGCCTGCTACAAGATCGCCGAGCTCACACGTCTGCTGGTGAAGGCCGGTGCGACCGTGCAGATCGCGATGACCGAAGCGGCCACGCAATTCATCACGCCGGTCACGATGCAGGCGCTGTCCGGGCGCCCGGTCTACACCAGCCAATGGGATGCGCGCATCGCGAACAACATGCCGCATATCGATCTGTCGCGCGAAGCCGACGCGATCGTGATCGCCCCCGCCTCCACCGATTTCCTCGCGAAGCTCGCGCACGGCATGGCCGACGACCTGCTGTCGACGCTGTGCATCGCGCGCGACTGCCCGCTGCTGGTGGTGCCGGCGATGAATCGCCAGATGTGGGGAAATCCTGCGACGCAGCGCAACGTTGCGCTGCTGCGCGGCGACGGTATCGAGGTGCTCGGGCCCGATTCCGGCTCGCAGGCGTGCGGCGAAACCGGCGACGGCCGCATGCTCGAGCCACAGGCCACGTACGAAGCAATCGTCTCGTTCTTCCAGCCGAAAATCCTCGCAGGCCGCCGCGTATTGCTGACTGCCGGTCCGACCTTCGAACCGCTCGACCCGGTGCGCGGCATCACGAACCTGTCGAGCGGCAAGATGGGCTTCGCGCTGGCCCGCGCCGCGCAGCAGGCCGGCGCCGACGTGCATCTGGTCGCCGGCCCGGTTGCGCTCGATACGCCGTGGGGCGTGTTTCGCGAAGACGTGCAAACCGCGCAGCAGATGCACACTGCGGTGATGCGCGCGGTGGCCGATTACGACATCTTTATCGGCGTCGCCGCGGTGGCCGACTGGCGCGCCGAGCAGGTGAGCCCGCACAAGATCAAGAAAACAGCGGAGCGCGCCACGCCGACGATCAGCTTCGTCGAAAATCCGGACATCCTGTCGACGGTCGCACATCTGGCGCATCCGCCGTTTTGCGTCGGCTTTGCCGCCGAAAGCGGCAATCTCGACATCAATGGCGAAGAAAAGCGCCTGCGCAAAAAGGTACCGCTGCTGATCGGCAATCTCGGGCCGCAAACCTTCGGCCGCGACGATAATGAAGTGGTGCTGTTCGAAGCGGGCGGCATCACGCGCCTGCCACGCGCCGACAAACACGCGCTCGCGCGCGCGCTGATCGCGGCCATCGCACAGCGTTTGCCGGATGCGAGCCTGATCGGCTAGGCGCGCCGCGCATTGCGCGCGCTGCTTCATACGCGTGCGACGTGACGCGGCACGCCACGTCGGGCCAACTTTCATGCTTTTGCGGAGTGCTGCTGTCATGACGCTTCTTTCCGTACTCGACCAAACGCCTGTGATCGACGGGCATAGCGTGGCCGATGCGATTGCCGCAACGGTCGAACTCGCACAACTGGCCGACGATCTCGGCTACACACGTTACTGGTGTGCCGAGCACCATGGTTTGCGCGGTGTATCGAATCCCTGCCCGGAAGTGATGCTGGCGCGTCTGGGTAGCGTGACGCAACGCATCCGCCTCGGCTCAGGCGGCGTGATGCTGCCGTACTACAGTCCGTTCAAGATCGCCGAGCAGTTTCTGATGCTCGAAGCGCTGTTTCCCGGCCGCATCGATCTCGGCGTCGGGCGCGCGCCCGGCGGCGATATGCGCACCGCACAAGCGGTGGCCGCGGGCGCCTACAATCGCGGCGATATTTTCGCGCAGCAGGTGGCCGATCTGGCCGGGCTGATGAACGGCACGCTACCGTCCGATCATATTGCGCACGGCGTGCTGCTACAGCCGCAAATCGACACGCGCCCGCAACTGTGGGTGCTCGGCTCCAGCGATTTCGGCGGCTTGCTGGCGGCGCAGCTCGGCATGCGTTTCTCGTTTGCGCACTTCATCAACGCGCACTTCGGGAGTGCGGTCGCGCACGCGTATCGCGACCGCTTTCAGGCCGGCTATGAAAACAAGCCCTATCTCGCGGCTGCCGTCTTCGTGATCTGCGCGGATACCGAGCAGGAGGCCGCCGATCTCGAGAAAGCCGTCGACCTGCGCCGCGTGCAAATGGCCTATGGGCTCAACGCGCCGATTCCGTCGATTGCGCAAGGCGTTGCGCAGGAATATGGCCCGCGCGAGCGCCTGGTCATCGATCGGGAACGCCCGCGCAGCACTATCGGCACGCCTGAAACCGTCACTGAACGTCTGCATGAGTTGCAAGAGCAATTCATGGCCGACGAACTGATCGTGCTGACCGTCGCCGGCAGCTATCAGGCCAGATTGCGTTCGTATGAACTGCTGGCCGACGCCTTCGAACTTGCACGCTGAACTCCTTCACCTTCCTCCGAACACAATCCGCATGAAACTCGACCTGAAGATCCTCGATACGCGCATGCGCGACTACCTTCCCGCTTATGCGACGCCGGGCAGCGCCGGGCTCGATCTGCGCGCGTGCCTCGACGCACCGCTGGTGCTGCAACCCGGCGATACCGCGCTGGTGCCGACCGGCCTCGCCGTACACGTCGGCGATGCCGGCTACGCGGCGCTGATTCTGCCGCGCTCTGGCCTCGGCCATAAGCATGGCATCGTGCTCGGCAATCTGGTCGGCCTGATCGACTCGGACTACCAGGGCCAGCTGATGATTTCGACGTGGAATCGCGGACAAACCGCCTTCACGTTGAACCCGATGGAGCGTCTGGCGCAACTGGTGATCGTGCCGGTCGTGCAGGCCGAGTTCAACATCGTTGACGAGTTTGTCACGAGCGAGCGTGGCGAGGGTGGCTTCGGCAGCACCGGCAAGCATTAGAACGCACGCCGCTGCATCACATGCGTGGCCGGGACGTAGTCAGTCCCGGCCTTTTTTTTGCCGTGACATTCGTTATCGATTTGCATTGGATAACAGCAAAGCGCATTTGAATTTCCCCATTTTTACTTTCTATAATTCCCAGCGCCTGATCGTCTGATCGCTTCGCCATCCAAACTATATTTTCCGAACCGGTGCAAGTGGTTAGCCGGAAGGAAGTCGGAGAGCTGTTCGGCCTTCGTCCGCTTGCGGACTGAAGGCTCGCTATCGACTGTTCTTTCCGGAGGCAATATGAAAATCGACTATGAAGCAGCGCTCGGAGCCGGTGCCGGGCAGTGGTATGGGCAGATGATCGTCGCCAGTCTTGAATACGAAGACGGCAGCGACGTGCAGGTCACGCAGTATCTGGCCATGACCTTCAACGCGCCGGCGGCCGTCGCGCCGACCGACGTCAATCCACAGTTCTATTCGTGGGTGGCCACTACGGCGGAGGTGACGTCGATACAGCTGGATGCGAACCTGTTCTCGATCTCGTTGAAGCTGAATTTTTCTGCGCCTCATTTGATGGACCCGCGTGATCAGATCTCGATCGGCGTGAATGGCGACCTGACGGCCGATCCCGATGCGTGGCTCGATTCGTTTGTGATTGCGGCGGACCAGTCGCCCGATATCAACGGCACGGTTGCGCTCGCGTGCGCGGCGGCACCCGATGCCGCGTTGAGCGGCGTGGCGCCGACTGTCAGATTCGTGCGCGGCAGCCAGATCACACCGGTCGCACTCGCGTACGGCAAAACCACCAACGTGACACTCGCGCAAGGCGACTACACGATCCAGGCGGACAACGTCGCCACCAGCGACAAGACCGTGATCGCACCCGTCACCGTCTCGCCCGGTCAGTTGACCGTCAGCACGGGCGCCACGACAGCAGTGAACGTCTCGTTCGGTACGGTACAGCGCTCGGCCGCGCTCGACATCGCGATCGGCGCATTGACCGGTCTGGAGTCGGAGACGCTCAACATAACGATCGTCGACAACTCGAGTGGCAAGACTCTCGCTGCGTTTACGAGTGGCATCAACACAACCACGCAGTTACGCCTGCTGCCGGCCTCCGGCACCGCGCAGATCTGCATTGACGATGTCGCGCTCAACAATGTCGGATATCGCTTCGCCGTGCCTGATGTGAGGCTCGCCAACACGCTGCAGACCGTGCAGGTGACCGACTCTGAGGTCAAGCAAACGCCCGTCGATACGACCGGCTTCGTCGAGTTGCCGATCGACGTCAGCGCGGATGCCACACTGTCGCGACAAATCACCGTGCGCCTGAGCAGTGACGGCATGAGCTACGCGCAGAGCGTCGCGGTGAAGACGCAAGAAACCGCGTTCAGCGCACCGGTGAAACCAGGCACCTATAGCGTTTCCGCCAAAGCGTTTCTATTGGGCGGCGCCGTCTACGCGGTCGACGTACCCGCGCAACTGGTTGTCGCCAGCGATGGCTCCACCACGCTGAACCTGTCGATCGGCAAGTCAGCCGATCTGAACGTGCCGGGGTTTCCTCCGTACCTGTCGTTCGGAGGTTGTGCGGACCTCACGCCCGGCAATCAGGCCGATTTTGCCAGTGCGCGTGCGTCATCCGTTTTCAAGTACGCGGGCAACGATGGCGCCGGCGACGCTAACACTTATCTGACTCAAGATACGGCGACGTCCAGCACAATCGACCTCGCGCACAACGTCGAGACGCAGCTCGGCGGACAACCCGTGCTGCCGGTGATGATTTCGTACACCTGCAACCTCTCGCTTGGCGATACGCCGACCATGCTTGCCAATGCTGATCAACATGCGCATAGCTTCGCCAACCTGATCCTGTCGCTGAATACCGCCAACCAGCACATCGACAGCGCGCACCCGGTGCCGGCGGCCTTTATCGTGAACCCGGACTTCCTCGGCGCGTGCCAGCAGGGCGGCTACGCGCCCGCCTATCCGATGCCGGTGCGAGCGCCATTGCAGACCGCGCTGAACCACTGGCAGATCTCCGCGACAATTCCAGCAAGCATCACCGAAGACATCCAAGGCTACGTGGCCGCCGTCAACTGGCTAATGACTACCGTAGCGCCGAAGATCACGTTCGGCTGGCAGATCAACTTGTGGGGCGTCGGCAGGTCCGAGTGGATTTACGAGGATGCCGATCCGCTAATGGTTGCCCAGCAGGTCGCGACCTACATCGACAACCTGGGCGTGTACAGCAGCACATGGAAGCCGCACTTTCTCGCAATCGACCGCTACGAAGCCGACGACTTCACGCAACGCGCCTATGCGAACGGCTACTGCTATGGCCCACGCGAATGGGGGCGCTACTTCGATTTCTGCGAGGGTGTGAGCCGCGCGCTGAAGCTACCGGTGATGCCCTGGCAAATCCCCGCGAGCCGCACGCCGAACACGAGCGACCTCGTCAACGGCGACTTCGACAGCCAGCATTGGGGCACGGGCGGCAGCTATCTGATGGGCGATCCGGCGATCGGCTCCGACTACCACAACGTGCATCCGACGATTCTCGCGCTGCAGTTTCCACAGGCGTTTCAGGCGGATATGGGCGCCACCGCCGAAGATATGTTTATCCGCTCACAACCGTTCGATATCGGCAATCCGGCATACGGAGATTTTCCGTTGCGAGGCATCTTCGCCGTGTTGCTGGGCGGCGGATCGACCACCGGCATCATCTCGACAGTCGGCAATCCCGAGCCGTGGACGCGCAACAAGCTGAACGCGTATATGGACAGTCCGATCGCGTTCGACACGCCGCCGGCCGCAAAGCGCCGCAAGTGATCGACCCGGCGGCTGGCGGCCGATCGTCAGCACCGGCCGGCTAAGGGCACACAAAAAAACGGCGTGGGCTCACGCCCACGCCGTTTTTTGCTTCGAAGACTTACTTCGCTTCCGCGCTCAGTCCACTTCCACCGCTTCCGGATTCGGATTACGCGGCGGCAGCGATTGCTCGTCGAAGGTCAGCTGCACCTTGTCGTCCTGATCGACGTCGACCGTCACGCGGCCGCCGTTAGTCAGCTTACCGAACAGCAACTCGTCGGCCAACGCACGGCGGATCGTGTCCTGGATCAAACGCTGCATCGGACGCGCACCCATCAGCGGATCGAAACCATGTTTCGCAAGATGCTTGCGCAACGCATCGGTGAACGCCGCATCGACCTTCTTCTCGTGCAACTGATCTTCCAGCTGCATCAGGAACTTGTCGACCACACGCATGATGATTTCTTCATCGAGCGAGCGGAAGCTGATCGTCGAATCCAGACGGTTGCGGAACTCCGGCGTGAACATCCGCTTGATGTCGGCCATTTCGTCGCCGGTTTCGCGGCGCGACGTAAAGCCCATCGTCGACTTCTGCATCGCTTCGGCGCCCGCGTTCGTCGTCATGATGATGATGACGTTACGGAAATCCGCCTTGCGACCGTTGTTGTCGGTCAGCGTGCCGTGGTCCATCACCTGCAGCAGCACGTTGTAGATGTCCGGATGCGCCTTCTCGATTTCGTCGAGCAGCAGCACGCAGTGCGGCTTCTTCGTGACGGCTTCGGTCAGCAGGCCGCCCTGGTCGAACCCGACGTATCCCGGCGGCGCACCGATCAAACGGCTCACCGCGTGACGCTCCATATACTCCGACATGTCGAAGCGGATCAGCTCGATGCCGAGCGTGAACGCGAGTTGCCGCGCCACTTCGGTCTTGCCGACGCCGGTCGGACCGGAGAACAGGAACGCGCCAATTGGCTTGTCCGTCTTGCCCAGACCCGCGCGCGCCATCTTGATCGAAGCCGACAGCGCGTCGATCGCCGGATCCTGGCCGAACACGACTGCCTTCAGATCGCGATCGAGCGTCTGCAGCTTGCTGCGGTCGTCTTGCGACACGCTTTGAGCCGGCACGCGCGCGATCTTCGAAATGATCTCTTCGATCTCGCCCTTGCCGATCGTCTTCTTCTGCTTCGACTTCGGCAGGATGCGTTGCGCTGCGCCCGCTTCGTCGATCACGTCGATCGCCTTGTCCGGCAGATGACGATCGGTGATGAAGCGCGCCGACAACTCAGCTGCCGCCGACAGCGCACCCGACGAATACTTCACGCCGTGATGCTCTTCGAAGCGCGACTTCAGACCACGCAAGATAGCTACCGTCTGCTCGACGGTCGGCTCGGTCACGTCGATCTTCTGGAAGCGGCGCGACAGTGCCGCGTCTTTCTCGAAGATGCCGCGATATTCGGTGAAGGTCGTCGCGCCAATGCACTTGAGCGTGCCCGACGACAACGCCGGCTTCAGCAGATTCGATGCGTCGAGCGTACCGCCCGAAGCCGCGCCTGCGCCGATCAGCGTATGAATTTCGTCGATGAACAGAATCGCATGCGGACGCTCTTTCAGCTCTTTCAGCTCTTTCAGCACCGTTTTCAGACGTTGCTCGAAATCGCCGCGATACTTCGTACCGGCCAGCAGCGCGCCCATGTCCAGCGAATAAACCTGCGCATCCGCGAGAATGTCCGGCACTTCGCCGCGCGTAATGCGCCACGCAAGGCCTTCCGCGATCGCCGTCTTGCCGACACCGGCCTCACCGACCAGCAGCGGATTGTTCTTGCGCCGGCGACACAGCACCTGCACCACGCGCTCGACTTCCGCTTCGCGTCCGATCAACGGATCGATGCGCCCGTCTTTGGCCATCTGGTTCAGGTTCTGCGTGAACTGCGCGAGCGGCGTTTCCTTCTGTGCAGCGGCTTCGTCGCTCTCGGCGTTCGCATCGCTTGCCTTCGCGGCATCCGCGCTATTCGTCTTCGCGATGCCATGCGAGATGAAGTTCACCACGTCGAGTCGCGTCACGCCCTGCTGCTGCAGGTAGTACACCGCGTGCGAATCCTTCTCGCCGAAGATCGCCACCAGCACATTCGCGCCGGTCACTTCCTTCTTGCCGTTCGAGGTGGACTGCACGTGCATGATCGCGCGCTGGATCACACGCTGGAAACCCAGCGTGGGTTGCGTATCGACGTCGTCCGTGCCTGGCACGGTCGGCGTGTTGTCGTGAATGAAGTTGCGCAGGTTCTGACGCAGGTCTTCGATGTTGGCCGCGCAGGCGCGCAGCACTTCGGCAGCAGTCGGATTATCCAACAGCGCCAGCAAGAGGTGTTCGACCGTGATGAACTCATGCCGCGCCTGGCGTGCTTCCATAAACGCCATGTGCAGACTGACTTCCAGTTCCTGGGCAATCATGCTTCCTCCATCACACACTGCAGCGGATGCCCGGCCTGCCGTGCGTGGGTAACGACTTGCTCGACTTTGGTCGACGCGATGTCCCGCGTGTAGACCCCACAAACTCCCCTGCCCTCGCGATGCACCTTCAGCATAATCTGCGTTGCGGTCTCACGATCTTTATTGAAGTATTCCTGCACGACCATCACGACGAATTCCATCGGCGTGAAGTCGTCATTCAACAGCACCACCTTGTACATGGCCGGCGGTTTCAGCTTTTCATCCTGCCGCTCCAGTACCGTGTTGTCCTGCTTGTCCGGGATAATCGCCATACACCCATTCTAAACATCTCGGACAGGCCCGCAATCCTGTCAAAACCCGACCGGCGTTCCAGCCAACCAGCCGGCATGCCCTCGGCCCAAATACTGGCGCGGCCCGCCGCCGTTGTGCGATGCCCGGGCCGACTGCGGAACCAGCCCTTGTTGCACATTCAGTCGCGGCGTTTACCGCCGCGTTCGAAACGAGTATCGCACAACCTGCGCCAGCCGGTTCGAAGCTCATCGCGAGTTGACTCGAACATACTTGCTGCTCTGCGGCTACCGTCGGCATGTGAGTCGATTATGCGACTTTTCAAGATGGGGTGCTTGGGCGAGCGCACATAAGAAAAGAAGGAAAAACCCTGAAATGGGCTCTTTACAACGCCCAACATAGCGTCTCAAAATTTTCTTGACACTCGAATAAAGAGCCTCAACAATCAAGCTGGCACTTTTTTCAACGTGCGGTCTATACGAAAAAATGCCGTTGGTGAGCTTGTGAGGAGGGACGATCGCATCCCGCGGTCGTTGGGCTTTTCGAGGGCTCGTGTGATTGAGTTACAGGGGATGTAGGTATGGCAACTGGTACGGTCAAATGGTTCAATGACGCGAAAGGTTTCGGATTCATTACGCCCGACGAAGGCGGTGAGGATCTGTTTGCACACTTTTCGGCTATCCAGATGAACGGGTTCAAGACCCTGAAGGAAGGCCAAAAGGTGAGCTTCGAGGTCGTGCAGGGCCCGAAGGGCAAACAGGCATCGAACATCCAGGCTGCAGCCTGAATCCGTTCGATTCCCGTACCTTAAAAGAACCCGGCTTTATGCCGGGTTCCTCATTTTAAAACCCGGCTGTCAGCCGGGTTTTTCGCTTATCGCTTCGGCTGTCGCTACTAAGGTCGCAACTCAGTCTTCTGCTATAGCCGGAAGCCATCCGCTCAAACCACCTTCAACGTCGCCATCATGCCGAGATCTTCATGCTCGAGAATGTGGCAATGAAACATTCGCTCGCCAGCCATTTTCTGCATAGTGGCAATGCGCACTGTTTCAGCCGGCTGGATATTGACAGTATCGCGCCACGCGAGATAAGGCTCGGGTGTCTTCTTGCCATTGCGCTCCCGTTCGATCACCTGAAACTGCGTGCCGTGCAAATGGAACGGGTGATCCATGTCGGTACGATTTTCAATCGACCATAGTTCGACTTCGCCGCGGCGGCTGGTCAGCGTAATGCGCGCTGGGTCGAATGGCTCTCCGTTGATCAGGAAGTTCATGCCGGCCGGCATCTCGTGCATGCTGGCCCCCGGCCGGTGCATCGCGGCCATATCCATCTGTTCGGAAAACACGACGGATTTGCGCGGGACTGCAGCGTCCGGCGCGGGCAGCAGCGCTGCGATCGGCCGCAACGGCGACGCTATCGGCCGCTGCCGCGGCGGCTCGCCCTTGCCCGACGGTGCGAAGCGGACGTCGGCCAGCACTCGCGCCGGCTCGGGCGGCAGACTGCTGCCTTCGGTCATCGTCATCTTGCGGCGATCGTAGACGGTGGCGGTGAGCGCCGACTGCGACGGCCACTGGCCGGCGCGCACAATGATTTCCGCGCGCTCGGCCGGCGCCAGCAGCAGTTCGGTCATGCCGTCGCGCGCGTCGCCGAGCAGGCCGCCGTCGGTACCGACCAGTGCAAACGCATGGCCGACACCCAGCGACAATCTCAAATAGCGGGCATTGCTCGCATTCCAGACCCGCCAGCGCTCATCCTGGGCGATCACGATGTTCGGCCGCCGCGCGCCGTTGACGAGCACGAACTGTCCTTCACGGCCGTTCATCCAGTCCATCATGTCGTTCGGCGCGAGCGAGCCGTCGGCAGCAAGTTTCAGGTCCGTGAAAAACAGATGACGCTCCGGCCAGCCGGCCAGCGGATCGTCGGCGGCGCGCACGATCAGCGGGCCGGCGAGACCGTGGGCAACCTGCCCGCTCGACAACATGTGTGGATGCGGGTGATACCAATAGGTACCCGCACTGCCGCGCGGCAGCGTGAAACGATAGACGCGCGCTTCGCCCGGCGCGACCGGATCGCTGGGATTGCCATCCTGATCGGGCGGCACCGGCAGCCCGTGCCAGTGAATCGTCGACGGTTGCGGCAAGCGATTGACGAAGCGGATCTCCACTGTGTCCTCTTCGTGAACTTCGATCAGCGGTCCGGGCAGCGGGCCTTGCGCCGCATCGCCATATAACCAGAGCTGGGTCTGTTTGCCGCGCATCAACTGACGCCGCACCGGTTGCGCGACCAGCGTCGCGCGGAACGTCCCCGGATCGCTGCTTTCGTTCGCGAGCTTGCGCAGCGTCGCGAGCGGCGCGCCGGACGGCAGCGCGTCGGCCGGTGCGAGCGTGGCGCCGGCCTGTTTCGCGGCGGACGACGAGGCCATGCCCGCCATATCGTGCATGCCATGCATGTCGCCCATGCCGGACATCCCTTCCATGCCGTCCATCCCCGACATGCCTTGCATGCCGTGCTGCGCAAATGCACTGCCACCCCACAGCGACGCGAGTGCGGCGCCAAGCGCGCGGGTCAGAAATTCCCTGCGAATCATCGGTTGTTTCCTCATTCATCGGACCGCGGCAACCTGATGCGGCGCCGCGGACGCGAAAGATCGTTCAGATGGAAGCGCGCCGCGCTTGCGGCGCCAGGCTTCATCGGCGCAATGGCGAGGTCGCGGCGGCACATCGGTGCACCACCGCGCCGAAGGTTCAGACGATCGGTGGACGCACCGGCGGCGCACGCGTGACGCCGTCGTAACGGGTCACCGGATGCGTGCGCGGCAAGCCGTGATCAGGCGCTTGCGCGGAGAAACTGAACGCGGCGAGCAGGGCACCGCAATGAACACCGCAACCCGTCACGCAACACGCGCAATGGCCATGCTGCTGATGTCGATGGCCTGATTTCGAAGTCGGTTGGCCGCTCGTAGCTGCATCGGCAGATTCGTCAGCGCAACTCACGGCCGCTAGTTGCGCGTCGTGCGCCACGCGCTGTGCGTCGTGTGCGTGCGGTCGAATCGTGCTGCCATGCGAAGAAGCCGCATCGTCGACTTGCGGATATGCGTGCGCCTGCACACCTTGCATCGACAGCCAGGTGAATGACAGCAGGATGACAACGCGCCACAACGAACCCATGTTCCGATGATGAAATGATTTGTCCGCGCAAGCATAGCGCAGGTGATCCAAACCTGCGTTCACCATGAACGCGGCCAAAGTCATCCGTACAACGGACCACAAGTCATCGCGACGACGAACGCGATCCTTCGCATCAGCGCCAATATTGAAGAGAAAAAACAGCGCGACCCGATGCATGCCCAACGAATCGGCAACCGCACCGCTGATCTCGCAGAAAACAAAAAACCCCGGCGGCACATAGTGCCCACCGGGGTTTTCAAACCGTCTCCGCCACTAGCAACAACGGAAAACCGTTCGCAACGAAGAGAACTTACATGTTCTCGATCAGCACCTGACCGAAGCCCGAGCACGACACTTGCGTCGCGCCTTCCATCAGACGGGCGAAGTCATACGTCACACGCTTTTGCAGAATCGACTTTTCCATCGAAGCGATGATTGCATCAGCCGCTTCCGTCCAGCCGAGGTGGCGCAGCATCATTTCAGCCGACAGGATTTCCGAACCCGGGTTCACGTAATCCTTACCCGCGTACTTCGGCGCCGTGCCGTGCGTGGCTTCGAACATCGCCACCGAATCCGACAGGTTCGCGCCCGGAGCGATACCGATACCGCCGACTTGCGCAGCCAGTGCATCCGATACGTAGTCGCCGTTCAGGTTCAGCGTGGCGATCACGTCGTATTCAGCCGGACGCAGCAGGATCTGCTGCAGGAACGCGTCAGCGATCACGTCCTTGACGACGATCTCGTTACCCGTCTTCGGGTTCTTGATCTTCATCCACGGGCCGCCGTCCACCAGCTCAGCGCCGAATTCCTTCTGCGCCAGCGCATAGCCGTAATCACGGAACGCGCCTTCGGTGAACTTCATGATGTTGCCCTTGTGCACCAGCGTCAGCGAGCGGCGGTCGTTGTCGATCGCGTACTGAATCGCCTTGCGCACCAGACGCTCCGTCCCTTCCTTCGAAACCGGCTTCACGCCGATTGCCGAAGTATCCGGGAAGCGGATCTTCTTCACGCCCATTTCTTCGCGCAGGAACTTGATGACCTTCTTCGCCTGCTCCGACTCAGCGGCCCATTCGATGCCCGCGTAGATGTCTTCCGAGTTTTCGCGGAAGATCACCATGTTGGTCTTTTCCGGCTCACGCACCGGCGAAGGCACGCCCTTGAAGTACTGCACCGGGCGCAGGCACACGTACAGGTCGAGTTCCTGACGCAGCGCGACGTTCAGCGAGCGGATGCCGCCACCGACCGGCGTGGTCAGCGGGCCCTTGATCGACACCACGTATTCCTTGACCACTTGCAGCGTTTCTTCCGGCAGCCACACATCCGGGCCGTAGACCTTGGTGGCCTTCTCGCCGGCGAACACTTCCATCCAGTGAATCTTTTTCTTGCCGCCGTACGCCTTGGCGACTGCTGCATCGACCACCTTGATCATCACCGGCGTGATGTCGACGCCCGTACCGTCGCCTTCGATGTAGGGGATGATCGGCTGGTCGGAAACGTTGAGCGAGTAATCCGCGTTGACGGTGATCTTGTCACCGCCGGTCGGAACCTTGATGTGCTGATACGCCATGATCGACTCCAGTGATGGCTGTGCTGTTGGAAGCAGATTGGGGACCTGCGAAACTGGGCGCTCCTCGTGCCGCGCATGCCGGACGCCCTCGAGCGGCCAAGCCGTTATTCTAGCCCACCGAAGCGCGGGACCGCTTCCAGGGGCAGGCCGGAGTACGGGAGCAAAAACGCATGCGAACTCGTGCGAGCGATGTCTTAGGTCTTATATAAGACAAAGGACCTAGGGTTCCGCATTATGCATTAATATCCCGCCATTTGCCATATGGTGGCGGGCGCGCACGCCGCGCATGCGCTGTTGCAGGCCTGATTTTCACTAACCTGTCTGACCAACTTTTTCGCTGACTTCTCCGCATGACGCTGCTCGCCCTGAACAAGCCGTTCGGCACGATTTGCCAGTTCTCACCGCACGAGACGCGCGCGTCGCTGGGCGACTGGGTGCATGTGCCGGGCGTCTATCCGGCAGGCCGGCTCGACTCGGACAGCGAAGGCCTGCTGCTGCTCACCGATGACGGCACGCTACAGGCACGCATTGCCGAGCCGCGTCACAAACTGCTCAAACGCTACTGGGCGCAAGTCGAAGGCGCACCGCGCGACGCGGATCTGAACGCGCTCGCACGCGGCGTCGATCTCGGCGATTACGTGACGCGTCCGTGTCACGCAGCGTATGTCGAGCCGCCCGATACATTGTGGCCGCGCACACCTCCAATCCGCTATCGCGCTGCGATCCCGACCACGTGGATCGAACTGTCGATCACCGAAGGCAAGAATCGCCAGGTGCGACACATGACCGCAGCCGTCGGTTTTCCGACCTTGCGTCTGGTGCGCGTCGGTATCGGTGCGCTCGACATTTTCTCGCTCGGACTGCAACCGGGCGACACCTGCGAACTGCCCGCACGCGCACCGTGGGACGGCTTCGCGTAAACACGCAGCACCTCGTTGCATCTGGTTTCATCTCGTTGCATTTAGGCTAAGTCGTTGTACTTGCATGCATTTCTTTGCAATGCGCGAATCCTCGCGCGCGCCCCGCAGCGTGCAATGCAAATTGCCGCATCTTTTTCGTCAACCGGGTCGCCGCATCACGCGTTATTCGACGCAGATGCCGCTCAAAGCTATCCGGCATTCGCCTCGAGAGCCTTGGTGCACGCTGGTTTGCGCCGCTGCGCAAAGGTTCGGAAGCTCGCAGTCTGCTCGTGAAAATTTCTCGGGAAGACTGTCAACCGAAAGGTGGATAGCACGTTGAACGACATGACTCGACCTAACCCGGGTCATTCGGAAATTAACTAAAGCTGAGGATTCACAAAATGAACAAACTGATCGCCGCTCTGGTCGCTGGCCTCTTCGCAACGGCAGCATTCGCACAAGCTTCGGCACCGGCAGCAGCTTCGGCAGCTCCGGCAGCAGCTGCATCGTCGGCAAAGAAGACCACGAAGCACGCTCACAAGAAGTCGAAGAAGGCTGCTGCTGCAGCTGCCGCTTCGGGCGCTTCGGAATAAGTTCGCTGTAAAAACGCAGTCAAGAACTAGCTGTAACTGCCGTTCTTACGGCGTTGAAAGGCAGATCGCCGCGAGGCAGTCTGCCTTTTTCTTTTGCTCGCCGTTTTGCTCGTCGTTCGGCCCACTGCTTTGCGGTTTTCTTTTGCACGCGCTGCACCGGCTCGCGTAACATTCGCGGTTCATCTTCGTCTCTTCAGCAAGGAGTCCCGCCGTGCGATTCAACCTGCGCTCGTATCTGGCGCGCTTCGCGTTCGCCGTTGCATTGCCCTTCGTCGCGCTGACGTTTGCCGCCGCTCCGGCGCACGATGCATACGCACAGCAAATGCCTGCCGGCGCCAAACAGCCCGGCGATTTCCCGCGCGTGAAGCTGACCGCCGGCATGTTCGTGATCGACGCCGCGGTCGCCGCGAACGATCCCGACCGCGAACAGGGCTTGATGTATCGCACGCAGCTCGCACCGAACGAAGGCATGCTGTTCGTGTTCAACGAGAACGCGGTGCACTGCTTCTGGATGAAGAACACGCTGATCCCGCTGTCGATCGCGTTTATCCGCGCGGACGGCACGATCACCGACATCGACGAGATGCAGGCCGAAACCACCAACAACCACTGCCCGCGCAACAACGGTGTGTACGCGCTCGAAATGAGCAAGGGCTGGTTCGATTCCAAGGGCATCAAACCCGGCATGAAGATGCAGGGACTGCCTGCCGCGCAGTAACCGTGAACTGCGGCGCGCCGCGGTAATACGAACTGCACGAACCACGTCACCCACGAACGCGGCGACCCACCCCGGCGCTGCCGCGCCGGGCCGCCGCACTGCCGGTTGCGGAAGAATCAAGCAAAAGACGCACCGACACGCTATCCTTATAGTCTCTGTCAGTCGCGCCGCAACCGTCCGGACACGCTGTGAAGCGCCGTCCGGAGGCCTGAGCCGGCGCGCTATTTCATGGAGGCTCACGTGCCCCGCAAGACGCCCATTGAGCGCTATCGGAACATTGGGATCAGCGCCCACATCGATGCTGGTAAAACCACCACCACCGAGCGCATCCTCTTCTACACCGGCGTGACTCACAAGATCGGCGAGGTTCACGACGGCGCGGCCACGATGGACTGGATGGAACAGGAGCAGGAACGCGGCATCACGATCACGTCGGCCGCGACCACCGCGTTCTGGAAGGGCATGGCCGGCAACTATCCGGAACACCGGATCAACATTATCGATACGCCGGGCCACGTCGACTTCACCATCGAAGTCGAGCGCTCGATGCGCGTGCTCGACGGCGCGTGCATGGTGTACGACTCGGTCGGTGGCGTGCAACCGCAGTCCGAGACCGTATGGCGCCAGGCGAACAAGTACAAGGTGCCGCGCATCGCGTTCGTCAACAAGATGGACCGCGTCGGCGCAGACTTTTTCCGCGTGCAGCGGCAAATCGGCGAGCGCCTGAAGGGCGTCGCGGTGCCGATCCAGATTCCAATCGGCGCTGAAGAACACTTCGAAGGCGTGGTCGACCTCGTCAAGATGAAGGCCATCGTGTGGGACGACGAGAGCCAGGGCATCAAGTTCGAGTACCGGGAGATCCCGGAAAATCTGGTCGAGCTCGCGCACGAATGGCACGGCAAGATGGTTGAAGCCGCTGCCGAAGCAGACGAAGTACTGCTCGAGAAGTATCTCGAAGACCACGAAAGCCTGACCGAAGAAGAGATCAAGGCCGCGCTCAGAAAGCGCACGATCGCCAACGAGATCGTGCCGATGCTATGCGGCAGCGCGTTCAAGAACAAGGGCGTGCAGGCAATGCTCGACGCGGTGATCGACTATCTGCCCTCGCCCGTCGACGTGCCCGCAATTCTCGGCCACGACGAATACGACAAACCGGCGGAACGTCATCCGAGCGACGAGGAACCGTTCTCCGCACTCGCGTTCAAGATCATGACCGACCCGTTCGTCGGCCAGCTGATCTTCTTCCGCGTGTATTCGGGCGTCATCGAATCGGGCGACACGGTCTACAACGCGGTCAAGGAAAAGAAGGAACGCCTTGGCCGGATCCTGCAGATGCACGCGAACGAGCGCAAGGAAATCAAGGAAGTGCGCGCAGGCGACATCGCGGCGGCAGTCGGCCTGAAAGAAGCGACCACCGGCGACACGCTGTGCGATCCGGGCAAAATCATCATCCTCGAACGGATGATCTTCCCGGAGCCGGTGATCTCGCAGGCGGTCGAGCCGAAGACCAAGCCCGACCAGGAAAAGATGGGCATCGCGCTGAACCGTCTCGCGCAGGAAGACCCGTCGTTCCGCGTCGCCACCGACGAGGAATCCGGCCAGACCATCATCTCCGGCATGGGTGAGCTGCACCTCGAAATTCTGGTCGACCGGATGAAGCGCGAATTCGGCGTGGAAGCCACCGTCGGCAAGCCGCAGGTCGCGTATCGCGAGACCGTGCGCACCAAGGTGGAAGGCGTCGAAGGCAAGTTCGTCAAGCAGTCGGGCGGACGCGGCCAGTACGGTCACGCGGTGATCTCGCTGGAACCGGATCCGGGCAAGGGCTACCAGTTCGTCGACGCGATCAAGGGCGGCGTGATTCCGCGCGAATATATTCCGGCGGTCGACAAGGGCATCCAGGACACGCTGAAGGCCGGCGTGCTGGCGGGCTACCCGGTGGTCGACGTGAAGGTCACGCTGACTTTCGGCTCGTACCACGACGTCGACTCGAACGAAAACGCGTTCCGCATGGCCGGTTCGATGGCGTTCAAGGATGCGATGCGCAAGGCGAAGCCGGTGCTGCTCGAGCCGATGATGGCCGTCGAAGTGGAAACGCCGGAAGACTTCATGGGTAACGTGATGGGCGACCTGTCCGGCCGGCGCGGCATCGTGCAGGGCATGGAAGACATCGCGGGCGGCGGCGGCAAGCTGGTGCGCGCCGAGGTGCCGCTGGCCGAGATGTTCGGCTACTCGACCTCGCTGCGTTCGCTGACGCAAGGCCGCGCGACGTACACGATGGAGTTCAAGCACTACGCTGAAACGCCGAACAACGTGTCCGAAGCGATCATCAATTCGAAGCACAAGTAAGCTGCGCTGCTGTTTGACCGAAGCCCGTTCGTTGCGAACGGGCTTTTTCATATGCGGCGTTATGTGAGCACAGAGCGCTCGCGCCGCGACTCATTTTTGGCCGTGCAACAATCGACGAACTGCGTAGCAGCCCACCGCCGCGCACCGGCAGCACCAGGAGACGAACCATGAGCCACGATCATCACGATCACGATCACGATCACGACGACGCTGCCGCGCAGCCGGTCGATTGGCGCGAGCACGGCGTCAAGGTGATCCGCGGCGACCAGCTCGACACGAACACCGCGCAGACGCCCGGCATGAACCGCGCGGCCGCGATCAACGCAGCACGGGTCGGCGCGCAGAAGATCTGGGCCGGCACCGTGACGATCCATCCGAACGCGAAGACCGGTGCGCATCATCACGGCGCGCTCGAAAGCGTGATCTACGTGGTGCGCGGCCAGGCGCGGATGCGCTGGGGCGAGCACCTCGAATTCACGGCCGAAGCCGGCCCCGGCGATTTCATTTTCGTGCCGCCGTACGTGCCGCATCAGGAGATCAACGCGAGCACCGACGATCCGCTCGAATGCGTGCTGGTGCGCAGCGACAACGAAGCGGTGGTGGTCAACCTGAACATCGATGCCGTCGAACAGCCCGAAGCCGTGTACTGGGTCGATCCGATCCACAAGCACCCGCACGATCACTGACACCTGCTCTCTGCTGATGACGCCGACCGCCAACGTCACCTCGCGCCTGCGCCTGTCGACCCGCCAACTGGTGCCGCTGTACGCGGTACTGATCAGCGCCAACCTCGCCGCGTGGGCGTGGGCGCTGATCGCGTTCCGCCACCATCCGCTGCTGCTTGGCACCGCACTGCTCGCGTACGGCTTCGGCTTGCGCCATGCAGTCGACGCCGACCACATCGCCGCCATCGATGCGGTGACGCGCAAGCTGATGCAGGAAGGCAAGCGGCCGTTGAGCGTCGGGCTTGCGTTCTCGCTCGGCCACTCGACGATCGTGATCGCGGCCACGCTCGGCATCGCGCTGACTGCGCTGTCGCTGCACGGCCGCTTCGACGAATTCAAGGCGGTGGGCGGCACGCTCGGCACACTGGTGTCAGCAAGCTTTCTGCTGGTGCTGGCCGGCGTGAACCTCGTGATTCTGCGCGACGTGTGGCGCCGCTACCGGCGCACGCCGCATGACGCGCCGATCAGCGCTGCGCAAGCCGACGCAGCCGCTCCCGCGGGCCTGCTGTCGCGCGCGCTGCGCCCGCTGTTCCGGCTCGTCACGAAAAGCTGGCACATGTACCCGGTCGGCGTGCTGTTCGGCCTCGGCTTCGACACCGCCACCGAGATCGGTCTGCTCGCGATCGCTGCCGCGCAGGCCGACAAGGGCCTGCCGCTCTATTCGATCCTCGTGTTCCCGGCGCTCTTCACCGCCGGCATGACGCTGGTCGATTCGACCGACAACGTGCTGATGGTGCACGCGTACGGCTGGGCGATGGACGACCCGAAGCGCAAGCTCTACTACAACGCGAGCATCACGTTCGTATCGGCGGTGGTGGCGATTGCGATCGGCGGCATCGAAGCGCTCGGGCTGATCGCCGACAAGCTCGGCTTCGCGGGCGGCGCGTGGGATGCGGTGGCCGCCGTCAACGACCGCTTCGGCACCATCGGCTATGGCATCGTCGCGCTGTTCATGGCGTGCTGGATCGGCTCGATCCTGTTTCACCGCTGGCGACGCGTGCCGGCGACGCGTTAAATGAATCAAGACTAAACGCAGTGAAGCACCGCCAGCAACGCGCAGCCGCAACAGCACTTTCGCCGCTGCAGCAAAAGCCGCAACCGGTTAGCCTCGCACCAAACGTTGTCTGCGCGAGACAAGCCGCCCTGCTTTGCCGGCTTCGCAATGGCGGATCGCGCCCGCAACGCGCCGATCCGCCGGTCAATCGCTTACACTGAGCCCCACACAACCCATCGTCGCAGTACCGCTCGCACCGCCGCACGAAGTCGCACGCAAGCGCGCGAAGTTCGCCCGGCGTCCATCAGAACGGACCGGACTATCCATCGATGAAGATTCCCGCGCCTCTACGTAACGCGCTCGAAGCCTCCCGCCGCACGGCAGATCCCTACGGCAACCATGCCATCGACGAATTCCGCGCAGGCCGCCTGTCGCGCCGCGAACTGCTGCGCTACGCGAGCGTCATCGGCCTGTCGCTGGCGGGCGCCGGAACCGGGCTCGGCCTGACGCGCACGGCGCGCGCACAGACACCAGGCGCGGCCAACCAGACCATCCGCATCGCCCATCTGGTGCCGGCAGGCGCAGTCGATCCGCTCACCGTCACCGACGCCGGCAGCCTCGCGCTGCTGAACCAGACCGGCGAGTTTCTGGTCGACGACGACAGCGAAAAGCTGATGCTGCGCCCCGCGCTCGCGCTGTCATGGCAGCCGAACGACAAGGGCGACGTATGGACCTTCAAGCTGCGCGACAACGTGAAGTTCCACAACGGCCAGCCGTTCACCGCGAAAGACGTGGCCGCGACCTTCGATCGCCTCGCCGATCCGGCCAGCGGCTCGGCCGCGCTGTCAGTGTTCAAGGGCGTGCTGTCGAAGGGCAATACGAAGGTGGTCGACGCGCACACCGTCGCGTTCCATCTCGACGCGCCGACCGGCAATTTCCCGTACTACGTTTCGTCGGACAACTACAACGCGATCATCCTGCCGGCGGACTACGCGGGAAACTACGAGAAAAGCTTCATCGGCACCGGTGCTTTCAAGCTGGAGAAATACCAGCCGAAAGTCGGCGCATCGTTCGTGCGAAATCCTGACTACTGGGGCGAAAAAGCGCTGCCGCAACGCCTGCAGTTCACCTTCTACGCCGACCAGCAGGCGCAGATCCTCGCGCTGCAAGGCCACCAGGCCGACATGATGGGCACCTTCACCGTGCAAGGCGGCCAGGGGATCCTGAACAATCCGGATTTCAAGGTGATCGGCGTGAAATCGAGCGCGCACCGGCAGATCCACATGCGCAACGACAGCCCGCAGTTCAAGGACAAGCGCGTGCGTCAGGCGCTCGCGCTATCGCTCGACCGCGACGTGATCGTGCGCGGCCTGTTCCGCGGCCGCGCGCAGCTCGGCAACGACAGCCCGTTCGCGCCGGTGTTTCCGTCGTCGGATGCAGGCGTGCCGCAACGCAAGCTCGATGTCGCGAAGGCGAAGCAGTTGCTCGCGCAGGCCGGCGTGCCGAACGGTTTCGACATCACGCTGACCACCGAGAAGTACATGGAGTTGCCCGACCTCGCGGTGGTCGTACAGAACGCCGCGAAGGCGATCGGCGTGCGCATCACGCTGAAAGTGGAAAGCCAGTCGCTGTACTACGGCGCGGGCGTGCCGGGCAAATCGGACTGGCTCGATTCACCGCTCGGCATCACCGACTACGGCGCGCGCGGCGTGCCGAACGTGTTCCTGAAGGCGCCGCTGACCAGCACGGGCACATGGAATGCTGCGCACTTCCAGAATCCGCAATACGACAAGCTGGTGGCGGATTTCGATGCCGCGCTCGACATTGCCACGCAAAAGAAATACTCCGCGCAGATCCAGACCTTGCTGCTCGACGAAACGCCGGTGATCATTCCGTTCTTCTACGATCAGCTGATCGCCGCGCGCAAGCAGTTGAACGGCGTGCGCTTCACGGCGCTCGCGCAGCTGTATTTCGACCGCGTGGTGCTGTCGGCCTGAGTGGCCTGCGCGAGCGCTTGCGCGTCGCGAAGATGAAGATGCAGGCTCTGGCCGCCGTTTGAACAGGAATTCCGATGTCGACCACCGCTTCCCCGATCACGCGCGCTTCAACCGGCAACGCGGCCCGCGTCGCGGGCTTCCTCGCCACCCGTGCCGCGCTCGCGCTGGTCACACTGTGGCTGCTGTCGGTGCTGGTGTTCGCTGGCGGGCAGCTGCTGCCCGGCGATATCGGTCGCGCCATCCTCGGGCCGCTGGCCGATGCGCGCGCGGTCGCCGCACTCAATCATCAGCTCGGCGCGGACCGGCCGCTCCTCACGCAATACGTGCAGTGGATCACGCATCTGCTGCGCGGCGACCTGGGCGAGTCGTATGCATTCCGCCAGCCGGTCGCGCCGTTCGTCGGCGCGGCGCTCGCCCATTCGGCGAAGCTCGGCCTGCTCGCGTTTATCGTCGTGGTGCCGCTCGGCATTGCAGGCGGCGTGTGGGCCGCGCTGCACGAAGGCCGCTGGCTCGACCGCACGATCAGCATCGCGGGGCTGTCGGCCACTGTGGTGCCGGAGTTCGTGTCGTCGATCGTGCTGATCCTGATCTTCGGCATCTGGCTGCGCTGGCTGCCGATCGAAGCCACCGCGCCGCCCGATGCGGGCGTGTTCGAACAGCTGCGGCATCTGATCTTGCCGGTGCTGCCGCTGGTGTTCATCTTCTTCGGCTATATCGCACGGATGGCACGTGCCGGCACCGTCGAAGCGCTCGACGCCGACTACACCCGCACCGCGATTCTCAAAGGCTTGCCGGCGCATATCGTGATCATGCGGCATGTGTTGCGCAATGCGCTGCTGCCCACCATCACCGTCGCGGCGACGCAGCTCGGCTATATGATCGGCGGGCTGGTGGTGGTCGAGACTCTGTTTCACTACGAAGGCATCGGCTCGCTGATCTTCAACGCCGCGAAAGCCAAGGATTTTCCGATGCTCGAAGGCGGCGTGCTGATGGTCGGGATCGTCTATACGGTGGCGAATTTCATCGCGGATGCGCTGCATGTCGCGCTCAATCCGCGGCTGCGTACGGGGGGCGACGAATGAGTACGGCCACGCCCGATACTTCGCCGGCGCCGGCCCAGCCGGTCGGCGAGGCGCCGACGCCAACGCCGCCGCGTGCGCAGGAACCGCGCTACGAGCGGCTGCTGATCCTGCTGCGCTCGCCGAGCTTCGTAGTCGGCGCGCTGATCCTGCTGTGGTGGGTGGTCTGTGCGATCGCCGGCACATGGATCGCACCGCACGACGCGTACGCATCCGATCCGCTGAATTCGCTGTTGCCGCCCGATCACACGCACTGGTTCGGCACCGATCAGCTCGGCCGCGACGTGTGCTCGCGCGTGATCGTCGGCGCGCGCGACATCCTGACCATCGCGCCGCTCGCGACGCTGGTCGGCACCGTCACCGGCACCGCACTCGGCCTTGTGGTCGGCTATTTCGGCGGCTGGGTCGACCACGTGATCGGCCGCGCAATCGATGCCGTGCTCGCGTTGCCGCTGGTGATCGTTGCGCTGCTCGCGCTCGCCGCAGTGGGCGCATCGAACCTGACCGTGATCCTCGTGATCGGCATCACCTTCATGCCGATCACCGCGCGCACGGTGCGCGCCGCGGTGTTCGCGGAGCGCCATCTCGACTACGTCGCCGCCGCGCAGCTACGCGGCGAGCGCGCGCCGTACATCATGTTCGCGGAAATCCTGCCGAACGTGCTGCCGCCGATCATCGTCGAAGCAACCGTGCGGCTCGGCTATGCGATCTTCTCGGTCGCTACCCTGTCGTTTCTCGGCTTCGGCATCCAGCCGCCTTCGGCCGACTGGGGCCTCGCGCTATCCGAGTCGTACACGCTGATGGCGGGCGGCGCATGGTGGACCGTCGTGTTCGACGCGGCCGCGATCGCCACGCTGGTGGTCGGTGTGAACCTGATCGCCGACAGCGTGCAAGGAGTGATCGACCGATGAGCGCCTCGCCCGCCGCCGCGTTCCCCGCGTTCGACGTTTCGAAGCGCGACCGCTCCGACGCGCTGACCATCGTCGGCCTGACGGTCGCATACCGCGTGCGCGGCCGCGACCGCGACGTGCTGCAGGACGTTTCGTTTCGCGTGCGGCGCGGCGAAGCGTATGGGCTGGTCGGCGAATCGGGCTGCGGCAAATCGACGGTCGCGATGGCGGTGCTGCGCTATCTGCCGCGCAACGGCCGCGTGAAGGCCGGACGCATCGCGATTGCCGGCGAGGATGTGCACGAGCTCGACGCCACCGCGCTGCGCGAACTGCGCGCGAACGCAATCTCGATGGTCTATCAAGATCCTTCGCGGGCGTTGAACCCTTCGCTGACGATTGCGCGCCAGGTGGCGGAAGCGTTCGAAGTAGCCGGCGCCAGCTATGACGAGGCACTGCCGCGCGCGCTCGAGATGCTGCGGCGCGTACGGATCGCGGCGCCCGAACGCGTCATGGAAAGCTATCCGCACCAGTTGTCGGGCGGCATGCAACAGCGCGTCGTAATTGCGATGGCGCTCGCGTCGAACCCTGCGCTGCTGATTCTCGACGAGCCCACTACCGGCCTCGATGCGACAGTCGAAGCCGAAGTGCTCGAGCTGGTCGCGCAGTTGCGCAAGGAGTTCGGCACGGCGGTGCTGTTTATCAGCCACAACCTCGCGGTAATCGGCAAGATGTGCGAACGCGTCGGCGTGCTGTACGCGGGCAAGCTGGTCGAAGAAGGCGCGACCCGCGATGTGTTCGCGCGGCCGCGTCATCCGTACACGGTGGGCTTGCTGCGCTGCCTGCCGGGCATCGGCCGCAGCAAGGACACCGACCGGCTCGATACGATCGCGGGCAGCTTGCCGCTACCGGGTTCGATCGCACGCGGCTGCGTGTATGCGGAACGCTGCCGGCTGGCGGATGACCGCTGCCGCCGGGACGCACCGCCACCGTATCGGATGAGCGCGCGGCATGGCGATCAGATGGCGCGGTGTCATTATCACGAGCGGGCGGCGGAGTTGCCGCGGACCACCGCTGCTGTGCCGGGTGCTGTTGCGGCGGGTGCTGTTGCGGCGGGTGCTGTTGCGGCGGGTGATGCTGTGCCGGGCGCTGTTGCGGCCGGCGATGCTGTTGCGACCGGCGATGCTGTGCTGCCGGGTGCGGTTGTGCCGGGTGCTGCTACGGGTTCCTTTGCTACTGATTCGGCCGCGGGCGACACCGCTGCATCGGACGCCGTCGCCTCACACAGCGCCGAGCCAAACATGGCCGCATCGGGCGCCGCGGCGCAAACTCACGAACCGGCACTCGTGCTACGCGCCGAACGCATCTCAAAGACTTTCAACGCATCGGGCACCTCACTGCGCGCCGTCGACGACGTATCGCTCGAACTGGCAGCCGGCGAGACGCTCGGCCTCGTCGGCGAATCGGGCAGCGGCAAGACTACGCTCGCGAAGATGCTGCTCGGCCTGATCGCACCGGACGAAGGCGGCTCGCTCGAACTCAACGGCGTACCGCTGCCGTCGCGCGTCACACGCCGCAACGACGAACAGGTGAAGTCGCTGCAGATCGTGTTCCAGAACCCGGACTCGGCACTGAACCGCGCGCATTCGGTCAAGCGGCTGATCGGCCGCGCGCTGTCGCGGCTCACCGCGCTGCATGGTCTCGCCCGCGACCAGCGGCTCGCGTCGCTGGCCGCCGCCGTGCGTTTGCCGGACCGCTATCTCGGCGCGCGCACACGCCAGCTGTCCGGCGGACTCAAGCAGCGTGTGGCGATTGCCCGCGCATTCGCCGGCGATCCACGCGTGGTGGTCTGCGACGAACCGACCTCCGCGCTCGACGTCTCCGTGCAGGCCGCGATTCTGAATCTGCTCGCCGATCTGCAGCGCGAGCATCGCGTCAGCTACGTGTTCATCTCGCACGATCTGCGGGTGGTGCGCTATCTGTCGGATCGCATTGCGGTGCTGTATGTCGGGCGGCTGCTCGAAATCGGCCCGGCCGCGGCTGTGTTCGATGGACCACATCATCCGTATACCGAAGCATTGCTGTCGTCAGTGCCGACGCTCGAGGCGGACACCGCACAGCCGCCGATGAAACGCATTCGCCTCGAAGGCGAACCGCCGAGCCCCGCCTCGCCGCCTTCGGGCTGCGTGTTCCATACGCGTTGCCCGCGCAAGCTCGGCGCGATCTGCGAACAGCAAGACCCGCCCTACCTCGATGCCGGCGGCGGTCATCGCATCCGCTGTCACATCCCGATCGATCAGCTGCGCGCGCTGCAACGCGGCGCATGAACCCTCCCGCCCGCTGATTTCTCCGCTGCCGTTTCAGCGCCGAAACGTTTTTCGGCGTTTTACGCGTGTGACAAACATGCGTGAGCAGCGCGTTCCGCTCACCGCGCGGCTTTGCGGGCAATGGCATGTTTGTCGCTAAAGAGCGTATGCCGGGGTCAGCAACGAACTACAGCATGATCGGGACACCGGCAGGCGCGCCGGTGGTGCTTGGTCCGGCGATTCAAAGGAAGACTTCGCGCGGCATCGCGTGCGCGGAGCACACGCTACGGGGCAGTCAAGGTCAGCGGGTTGCGTGACGGCGCCGTCACGCGCCCGCCGGCCGATAAGACCGGCGCACAGGAACGGCAGCGAGCGGGCTGGCGATTCCGGGGAGAAGTGCGATGAAGACCAACAAGCTTGCGACGCACTACGATTTGCTGCTGCAGGGTGCGGTGACGCTCGCAGTCGGCGTGGTGATTCTCGCGGTGATGCCTGCGCACGCGGCGTCCGGTGCAGATGGGATTGCACAGTGGGTGGTTGCGGACGCAACCTTGCCGGCCAGCAGCGGCGCCGTGAGCGCACCGCCCGGCACGGGCGAATCGGGTGTGCCCGAACAGCGCGCCGCGAGTGTTGCCGACGATGCAGCGCTCGTGTTCACACCCAGAGAGTGTTTCGGTCATCAGGATAACTGCGGGCCGTACGCACAAAACGGCGGACGGGGCGGTTCGGGTGGCGCCGCCGCGGGGGCCGCTGCAGCGGGGAGTGGCGGCGCGAACGGTGCGGCGGGCGGCGCGACAAGCGGCGGGTCGTCGTCGGGTGGGTCGGGGTCCGGTGGAAAAGGTGGTGGAAGCGGCAATGGTGGTGGTGGTGGTGGTGGTGGTGGTGGTGGTGGTGGTGG